>NZ_JACOPV010000050.1 GCF_016881005.1 Pseudomonas arcuscaelestis
GGCCAGGGTTGTCGGCGCGGACCCTCTGCATGGCGGCCTCCAGGTAAGGGCCACGGATGCCGCCGTCGCTGGCAACAAAACTGCCGGCGTCGTCTTGTGCGGCGACCACCAGCTTGTGGTCCTTGAACGTCAGGTACGTCGAGCCAGTAGTGGCGCCCGACGAGATGACATTGCGCCAGAAACTGTCGGCCATGGCTGAACCGACAGGGAGGGAAAGCACAGCAAGGGTAGCGACAGCATATTTGAGACGCATGATGGGTGACTCCGGGTGGGTGATCTGTACTTTATGATTGTAGTTAACCCAATCGAGTTCCATCACCGACTAAACAGTTTCAACCTTCAGAATGACGCCTGCTTGGCCAACCACCCGTACTTGAGCGCCTACAGGGGTGTCCGGGCCGGTCACCATCCATACGCCATCACCGACTTTTACCTTGCCCCGGCCATCCACAATGGCTTGGTGCACCATGAAGGTGCGCCCAATCAACTCCGAACCCCGTTCATTCAGCCCCGGCTGGTCGCTGGCCTTGGCACTGCTGCGTTGGCGCTTCCACCAGTACACCGCCGTTAGTATCGACAACACGGCAAACAGCAGCAGTTGCCATTCCAGGCCCAAGGGCGGCACCAGGAACTTGATTACGCCCACTGCCGCTGCGGCGATACCCATCCACAACAGATAGCCGCCGGCGCCGAATACTTCAAGAATCAGCAGCACGGTGCCCAGTGCCAGCCAGTCCCAAAATGACAGGTGCTGCAAGAAGTCCCACATGGCCTCAGCCTTTCTTGCTGTCGAAGGTGGCCTTGACGATCTCGCCAATACCGCCGACCGCACCGATCACCTGGCTGGCTTCCAGCGGCATCAGAATTACTTTGCTGTTGTTGGCCGAAGCGAGTTTGCCCAGGGCGTCGATGTATTTCTGCGCCACGAAATAGTTGACCGCCTGCACGTTGCCCGACGCGATCGCTTCCGACACCACCTGTGTTGCACGGGCCTCGGCTTCGGCCTGGCGCTCACGGGCTTCGGATTCAAGGAACGCCGCCTGGCGGCTACCCTCGGCTTCAAGGATCTGCGCCTGTTTCTTGCCCTCGGCCGTCAGGATCGCCGATGCCCGCAGGCCTTCGGCTTCGAGGGTCAGGCCGACCATGCGCAACAGGCGCCCTTCGAGAATCGGCTGGCCCGGCAACTCAGTGGCCTCGGCGTAGCTGCCCAGGCGCTTGGCGAAGCTGGTGCGATCAAGGCGCATCGGGGGCGTCCAGGTCGACGCTCAGGTCAGGTTCGGCCGGGTTCAGCACTTGCTCGTGAACCTGGTCCAGCAGTTTGGCCATGATTTGGCTGATGCGGGTTTCCACCGTGGCATCGATGCGGCTGTGTTCGGTCTCG
>NZ_JACOPV010000051.1 GCF_016881005.1 Pseudomonas arcuscaelestis
TGGGCAGGCTGTTCACTTATGAGCTGCAACTGACGTCACTGGACGCCAACATCGACCTCAACCAGCTGCTCGGCAAACCCATGAGCGTGGGCGTGCAACTGGCGGACGGTGGCGAGCGGCACTTCCATGGCATCGTCGCCCGTTGCAGCCAGAACATCGACCAGGGCCAGTTTGCCAGTTACCAGGTGACGCTACGCCCCTGGTTCTGGCTGCTGAGCCGCACCTCCGATTGCCGGATTTTCCAGAACCTGAGCATCCCGCAGATCATCAAGCAGGTGTTCCGCGACCTGGGTTTCTCTGACTTCGAAGACGCCCTGAGCCGGCCGTACCGCGAGTGGGAATACTGCGTGCAGTATCGCGAGACCAGCTTCGATTTCGTCAGCCGCCTGATGGAACAGGAAGGCATCTACTACTTCTTCCGCCACGAACAAGACCGCCATGTGCTGGTGCTGGCCGACGCGTATGGCGCCCACACCACCGTGCCCGGCTACGCGTCGATCCCGTACTACCCCAAGGACGAGCAGCAGCGCGAGCGCGACCACATGCACGACTGGCACCTGGCGCACGAAGTGCAGCCAGGTTCGCTGGAGCTCAACGACTACGACTTCCAGCGCCCCAGCGCCAGCATCAACGTACGCTCGGCCATGCCGCGCCCGCACACTGCCGGCGACTACCCGCTGTACGACTACCCCGGCACCTACGTGCAAAGCGAAGACGGTGAACACTACGCGCGCACCCGCATCGAAGCCCTGCAAACCCAGCATCAACAAGTGGACTTCAGCGGCAATGCCAGGGGCCTGGGCACCGGCCACTTGTTCAGCCTTACCGGCTTAAGCCGCCAGGACCATAACCGCGAATACCTGATCGTCTGCATTAGCTACTACATCACCCAGGAAAGCCTCGAAAGCGGCGGCGGGTCAGGCTCGGCGCAGTTTGAAAGCAGCCTTAACTGCATTGACGCCCAACCAAGCTTCCGCCCGCTGGCCAGCACCCACCGGCCTATCGTCAAAGGCCCGCAGACCGCACTGGTGGTCGGGCCCAAGGGCGAGGAAATCTGGACCGACCAGTATGGCCGGGTAAAGGTGCATTTCTATTGGGACCGCCACGATCAGTCCAACGAAAACAGCTCCTGCTGGATTCGCGTGTCGCAATCCTGGGCCGGCAAAAACTGGGGTTCGATGCAGATCCCGCGCATCGGCCAGGAAGTGATTGTGAGCTTCCTTGAGGGCGACCCGGACCGGCCGATCATTACCGGGCGGGTGTACAACGCCGAACAGACGGTGCCCTACGACCTGCCGGAAAACGCCACCCAGAGCGGGATGAAAAGCCGCT
>NZ_JACOPV010000052.1 GCF_016881005.1 Pseudomonas arcuscaelestis
CGTGCGCCATCGACAGGTAGACGATGGTCAGCATCATGAAGATAAAGGCCTGCAGGGTGATGATCAGGATGTGGAACACAGCCCACGCCCACTGCAGAACAATGCCCAGGCCGCTAAGCCAGAGCAGGCCGCTGCCGAACATCACAGCGATCAGAATGAACACCAACTCGCCGGCATACATGTTGCCGAACAGTCGCAGAGCCAGGGAAATCGGCTTGGCGATCAGGGTGACGAATTCCAGCAGGAAGTTCACCGGGATCAGCAGGGCTTGAACGAAGATGTTCTTGCTGCCGTACGGGTGCAGGGTCAGTTCGCCGATGAAGCCGCCGATGCCCTTGATCTTGATGCTGTAGAAAATGATCATCGCGAATACCGACAGGGCCATGCCCAGGGTAGCGTTAGGGTCAGTGGTCGATACGGCACGGAATGGAATGTGCGGATCGCCGCTGATCGCCATGGCGAGCTGAGGAATCCAGTCAACCGGGATCAGGTCGACGGCGTTCATCAGGAACACCCAGACGAAGATGGTCAGTGCCAACGGTGCAATCACCGGGCTACGGCCATGGAAGCTGTCTTTCACGCTGCCATCGACGAATTCGACCAATACTTCAACGAAGTTCTGCAAAGCACCTGGCTGACCGGAAGTCGCCTTCTTTGCCGCCATGCGGAAAATCAGAACGAAGATCAGACCCAATGCGACCGACCAACCCAGAGTGTCCAGGTGGAAAGCCCAGAAGCCCATTTCTTTGGCCTCTGCTGCGGAGTGGGCAAAGCCCCAGCCGCCATTAGGAAGCTGACCGAAGGTCAGGTTCTGCAAGTGGTGCTGGATATAGCCCGAAGCGGTTGTTTCTGCCATGGTTGCCTCAAACGCCCTAAGGTTTCGAAAGTCTTGTTTTCATTAGCAGGGGAGCGAACCAGCTGACCAGTTGGGTCAACACGAAGACGCCGAATACAGCCAGCGGCGCCAATGGCTTCACACCTGCAAAGGTCAGTGCAAACAGCACTGCCGTCAAAATCAGTTTCCCTGCTTCGCCGGCATAAAATGACCGGACGATAGCCTGGGCTGCTCGGGCGCCGGAAAACCGAAAGGCCCTATGAGCAAAATACATATTGGGCAGCAAGGCTATCAGGCCTCCGCAGAGTCCTGAATATCCGGCTACGACTCCATGCCCGTACCAAAGCGCCAACGCGGCGATCAGCAAGATGACAAATTGAGCCAATAAAACCGGAAAAACGGCCAAGCGATGGAACGGCAACGTGTTTGGCGTGCGGGTTTCCATCACTCTTGCTCCTCAATGGTCGGCTGCCGGAAATCAATAAC
>NZ_JACOPV010000053.1 GCF_016881005.1 Pseudomonas arcuscaelestis
TGTCCCGTCCTGAATAAGGTTTACACCTCCCATCCCGAATTTCCGGAGAGTCAGATGGAGCAAGGTGTAAAGCGCACACAGCGTGATTACTCACTGTCTTTTAAATTGGCGGTGGTTGATCAGATTGAAAAAGGCGAACTGACCTATAAGCAGGCCCAGGTGCGGTATGGCATCCAGGGTCGGTCGACGGTTCTGGTATGGTTGCGTAAGCACGGTCGGCAGGATTGGAGCCAGGGGGCCTCGATCCGCGACGAGAGGAACTGCGCGATGTCTGACCCCAAAACGCTCACTCCAGAGCAGCGGATCAAAGAGCTTGAACAGCAGCTTGAGCTGATGAGCCAGAAGGCCCAGTTCTTTGAAACTGTCGTTGATGTTCTGAAAAATGACTATGGTGTCTCGGTCGTAAAAAAGCGATCCGGCAAGTCCTCTCGCAAGGTCAAGTCGCAGGACTGAGCATTGCCAGGGCTTGTCAGTTTCTAGGCATTAGTCGACAGGCTTACTACAAGCGCAACCGGGCCGCTGATAGCAAAGAGAGTCAGGCAGACCGGGTAGTTGAGTTCGTTCAGCAAGTCCGAATGCGCCAGCCTCGGCTCGGTACTCGTAAGCTGCACTACCTGCTGCATTGCCAACCTGACAAACGAGTCCAGGTCGGCCGAGACAAGCTGTTTCAGGTCTTGGGAGAGCGCCGTTTGCTAGTGCTGCCTAAGCGGGCCTACCACAAGACAACACAGAGCTTTCATCGCTTCTACCGCCATCCCAACTTACTCAAGCCCGGCCCAAGCCAAGTCGTTCCGACAAGGCCGGAGCACGTCTGGGTTGCCGACATTACTTACCTGCCCGCACGTAACGGCCCGCTGTACCTAAGCCTGGTAACGGATGCGTACTCCAGGAAAATTGTTGGTCACCACGTCCATGAAAGCCTGCATGCCGAGTCAGTGGCGCAAGCCTTCAAGCAGGCATTACGAAAGCGACGTCGTCGCCAGCCATTAGTCCACCATTCGGATCGAGGCATCCAATATTGCTCGGCGCTATACCAGTCACTGCACCAACGGCACGATGTTCAGTGCTCCATGACTGATGGGTATGACTGCTACCAGAACGCGCTGGCCGAGCGAATCAACGGAATCCTCAAGATGGAGCTGCTGTTGAGCAACCCTGAAGATCTTGAGCAAGCGAGGCGGATGGTTGACGAGGCAGTGCAGATCTACAACACAGAGCGGCCCCATATGGCCCTGAAAAACAAAACGCCCGATGCGGTGCATCGGGCGTTTTGAGGCCTGGTGGCCTACCTGAAAAGGTGTAAACCTA
>NZ_JACOPV010000054.1 GCF_016881005.1 Pseudomonas arcuscaelestis
CGAGTCACTTGGGTCATGTCTGGCAGGGTGCGCCAGGTACGGGTGTCGGCGCCTTCTGTGACAGCAGAGGCGATGCCCAGAACCAGGCCCGCCATGGGGTGGGTTTTGTTCAGGTTGTTTTGCGCCACGCCACGGGTGACCGCACGCACGGTGGTGCGCAGAATGATCCCTGGCATGTCATCGCGCAGGGCGCGGCGGGACATGGCGGTGGTGCTGTTGAGCGGGGTGAGATTCTGTTGCTGACCATCGACACCGATCTGGGCAAAGGTTGCCGTGGAGGTGTCGGCCTTGATCACCGGGAACGACAGTGGGGTGATCACCAGGTTGCCGTTGATCGGGATCGGCAGCGGCAGTCGGATGGAGTCGCGGGCTGGTGCCAGGCCGCTCTGGACCACGATCAGCACTTCACTTTCGTCGGCACCAACCTTGGATTTGTCCAGGTTCAGCAACGCCTGCTCAAGCAACGGGGTGTTTGGGCGCAACTCGGCGGCCTTGCGGTAGCCGGGGGCGGCCAGGTCTTTTTCACCCAGGGCTTCGTAGACGAAGCCGGCCAGGTAATGGCTGAACGCACTTTGGTAGCTGTTTTTCAGGCCGACGACTTCCGGCGCGTCCAGGGCTTCAATCGGGTAGCCGCGCAGGTCTTTTATCTGGGTGGTTACACCTTCGCGCTCGGCTTCGTCCTCGCGCTTGAGGTATTCCTTGTCGCGCAGGTCGGCGATGACGGCTTCACGCTCGTGGGTTTTCTTGATCTCGGTGCGCGCGCCGTCGAAGTCGTTGAGCGCCAACAGGTTCAAGGCCATCTGAGTGGTCAGCATGACTTTTTCGTAGTCGTAGCCTTCGTAGCGACGCACCTTGTCGTTGGCCAGGAAACTGCCGAACTGGGCGAGGTACTTTGCGCTGTCGAACTTGACCGACTCTTCCCACTTGTAAACTTGCAGGTCGGCACTGCGCCAGGCGGTCTGGCTGCCGGTCAGATCACCCTTGGCTCGCAGCAACTCGCCCTTTTCGAAGAAATAGAGCAGGTCTTTGTCATCGCCGGTGTTGTTTTTTTCCAGCAGGGTCAAGGCGGCGTCGACATTGCCGGTGGCCAATTGCTGGTTGGTGGCTTGCAGCTCGGTGTCGTAGCTGCGGAACATCGAGCAGCCGGAGAGCAAGGTGACGGCCGCGAGCGCAAACGGAGTTAAGGCGCGAAATGCCATGCTACTTCTTCCCTGAAAGTATTCAGTCGGTATGGTAATTCCTCATAAAA
>NZ_JACOPV010000055.1 GCF_016881005.1 Pseudomonas arcuscaelestis
GTGCGACCGGCGAGCGTAACCAGCGTGAAGCCAGCCGTGGCAAGCAAGGCGGGCGTACCCTGGAAATCCAGCGCCTGATCGGCCGTTCGCTGCGCGCCGCGCTGGACATGTCCAAGCTGGGCGACGTGACCCTGTACGTCGACTGTGATGTGATCCAGGCTGACGGCGGCACTCGCACCGCATCCATTACCGGCGCGATGGTGGCCCTGGTTGACGCACTCAAAGTCATCAAGAAGCGCGGCGGCCTCAAAGGCGGCGACCCGCTCAAGCAGATGATCGCTGCTGTATCGGTGGGCATGTACCAGGGCGAGCCTGTGCTGGACCTGGACTACCTGGAAGACTCGGCCGCCGAGACCGACCTGAACGTGGTGATGACCAGCACCGGTGGTTTCATCGAAGTGCAGGGCACCGCCGAAGGCGCGCCATTCCAGCCGGCCGAGCTGAACGCCATGCTGGCCTTGGCTCAGAAGGGCATGACCGAAATCTTCGAACTGCAGAACGCCGCACTGGCTGACTGAGCCGGTTTCAAGGAGAAACGCCATGAGTGACAGCCAATTGCCTGTGCCTACGCCTTCATACGAAGCGCGCCAGGGTGCGATGTTGTGTCACTTCGCGGCGTTTCTGGGGTTTGTGTTCCCCTTCGGCAGCGTTATCGGGCCGTTGATTCTGTGGCAGCTCAAGAAAGAGAAAGATGCGTTCATCGATGATCAGGGCAAGGAGGCCTTGAACTTCCAGATCACCGTGGCCATTGCCTGGATCGCTTCCATGGTGCTGGCATTCGCGGTGATTGGGTTTTTCTTGATGATCGTGCTGGTGATCGCCACCCTTGTGTTGACGATCATTGGTGGTATCAAGGCTAACCAGGGGGCTGCCTACCGATACCCCTTGACCTGGCGGTTGGTCAAATAATGAGCGCCCACAAAAAAACCGACAGCGATGTCGGTTTTTTTGTGCCTGGAAAAAGACCTTAGATGGTCAGTGTCCAGTCGTAGTCCACGATCAGCGGCGCGTGCTGCGAGAAGCGCGGTTGGCGCGGCAAGCGGGCGCTGCGAACGAACCGGCGCAGACCTGGGGTCAGCAACTGGTAGTCGAAACGCCAGCCCAGGTTGAGCATCTCAGCCTGTTCGTTGTCTGGCCACCAGCTGTACTGGTCGCCTTCGCGGCTTACTTCGCGCAGGGCGTCAACATAGCCCATGTTGCCGACAATCTCGTCCATCCAGGCCCGTTCAGGCGCCAGGAAACCCGGAG
>NZ_JACOPV010000056.1 GCF_016881005.1 Pseudomonas arcuscaelestis
GACAATGCTAGTGGCCTGACCGTTAAATAACCATCCCAACCGCTTAGCGGAACGGCGGCTCGTCGAAGCTGCGCAGTTTGCGCGAGTGCAGCGAGTTGAGCTCGGTGCGCAACAGATCCACTGCCTCGATGCCGATCTTCAAGTGCTGGCTGACCGCACGCTCATAGAACGCGTTAGCCGAGCCGGGCAGCTTGATTTCGCTGTGCAGCGGTTTGTCCGACACACACAACAAGGTGCCATACGGCACGCGCAGTCGATAACCTTGGGCCGCGATGGTGCCGCTTTCCATGTCCACGGCCACGGCGCGAGAGAGGTTGATCAGCGGTCGTTCCTGGGCCCAGCGCAGCTCCCAGTTGCGGTCGTCGTAGGTCAGCACGGTGCCGGTGCGCAGGCGCTTTTTCAGCTCTTCGCCTTTTTCGCCGGTGACGTTGGCCGCCGCTTGCTGGAGCGCCATCTGCACTTCCGCCAGGGCCGGGATCGGGATGTTCGGCGGCACCACGCGGTCGAGAATCCCGTCGCGGCGCATATAGGCGTGGGCCAGTACGTAGTCGCCGATGGTCTGGGATTGGCGCAGGCCGCCGCAGTGGCCAATCATCAACCAGCAATGCGGACGCAGCACGGCCAGGTGGTCGGTGATGTTCTTGGCGTTGGACGGGCCGACGCCAATGTTTACCAGCGTCACGCCGTGGCCGTCGGTGGCTTGCAAGTGATACGCCGGCATCTGGTAACGATGCCACACCACGCCTGCGGCAATGGCCGACGCTTCGCCGTGGTCCATGCTCTTGTCGATCACCACGTTGCCCGGCAGCACCATGCGGATAAAGCGCGGGTCGCTGCGCAGTTGTTCAAGGCCATGCAGGATGAACTGGTCGACATAACGGTGGTAGTTGGTCAGCAGA
The DNA here is from genome assembly GCF_016881005.1 of Pseudomonas arcuscaelestis. Classification (GTDB taxonomy): domain Bacteria; phylum Pseudomonadota; class Gammaproteobacteria; order Pseudomonadales; family Pseudomonadaceae; genus Aquipseudomonas; species Aquipseudomonas arcuscaelestis. The sequence goes on from NZ_JACOPV010000056.1 coordinate 900, forward strand.
ATCCACGGCTGCACATGGCGCCAGTCGCTGCCGGTGTAGTGCACCAGGCGGCGCAGGGAGAAGTCCACACGAGCGGCATCAAACAATGCCAGGGGCAGCGGGTCGGTGTTTTCCCAGTCGTACAGGCCATCGGCGATGCCATCGGTGGCGGCCGACAGGTCGGTGCTCGGGAATACGCGGGCCAGGGTGGCGGCGGTCACGCCGGAGCCGGCCAGTTCGTCGCCCTGCTCCACCACATACGGGTATGGAATGTTCTGTTGGCTGACGCCCACTTCCACCGTCACGGTGAAGTCGTGCATCAGCGGCACCAGTTGTTCCAGCAGGTATTTA
>NZ_JACOPV010000057.1 GCF_016881005.1 Pseudomonas arcuscaelestis
GGCCGGTGCCTTCCAGCAGTTTTTGCAGGCCTTCGGCGGTGCTGAAATTGCCCGACAGACCACGGCTCTGCATGCCCGCAGTCACCTCGGAACCGAAGGAAATCAACACGCCGGCTTCGCGGCCAAATTGATTCAGCGCGGCTTCCAGCGACGACGGTGCGATGTGATAGGGCTTGGCGTCAGCGGCCATTGCTGCGGGCAGCACAGTAAGACTCAGGCTGGCGCCGAGTAGGAGTTGGCGCACAGTACGGGCAAGAAACGTCGGTTGCTGGGGCATGAAGAGCGGTCCTGAGAAGGAAGGATCAAGGTGGCTTTCCTTCTCTGTCACGCGAGGTGTGGAAAACGGCTCACACTTTTATCAAATGAATTTAAACCCGTGCCTGCACGGTGACCCAATAGCGGGTAAAGCGCCGCACCTTGACCGGCAGGCTGACTTCCAGCAGGTCGAGAATGCGCTCGCTGTCGTCCAGTGGGTAGCTGCCCGAGATGAGCAGGTTGGCTACCTGCGGGTCGCAGTTAACCTGGCCCCGGCGATAACGGCCCAGTTCGCCGAGGAAATCTTCCAGGCGCATGTGGGCAGCCACTAGCATGCCGTCGGCCCAGGCGCCGCTGTTGGCATCAGTAGGGCGCGGGGTGTCCCAGCCCTTGCGGGTGAAGTTGACTTGGTGCGCGGCCTGCACCGTCAGCGGCAGCCCGCTGTAGGTGTTGGGCATCACCTCGACCTGGCCGTCGAGCACTGCCAGTTGGGCGTGGTCGTTGAATTGGCGCACGTTGAACCGCGCCGTCTGGCTGGTGAGCAGGCCTTGGCCGGTCAATACGTTGAGCGGTGTGCTGCCTTTGGCGCCGGTCAGCAGTATTTCGCCTTCAAGCAGGCGGATCAGCCGCTGCTGGCCATCGAAATGCACATCCACCGCACTGCCGGTATTGAGCTGCAACTGGCTGCCATCCGCCAATTGCACCTTGCGGCGTTGGCCCACCGGGCTGCGGTAATCGGCGGTCAGTGGCGGCAGGATATGGTGCTGGCGCAGGCTCCACGCGGCGGCAGAACCGGCCCCCAGGATCAACAGCAGCTTGAGCGCCTGGCGACGGCTGGTGGAGGTCGGCGCGTTCAAGGCGGCGTGGGCCAGGGGCGAGGGCATGCCGCGTAGGCGTTGGTTGACGCGCTGCATGTGGTCCCAGGCACGCTGGTGTTCGCTGTGGGCATTGAGCCATTG
>NZ_JACOPV010000058.1 GCF_016881005.1 Pseudomonas arcuscaelestis
GGGGCCACCCCCCCTCCCACACTGGATTTGTAACAGTCTTCAGCGCTGGCCAGTGCCTGGGAGGCTGCCACGTAATCGGCCTGGAACTGCGGCGATTCGATCCACGCCAGTGCGCTCGCTTCATCGTCGGTATCGGTTGCCCACTGGTGATACTCGATCAGCACCGCAAAGATAAAGTCAGTGGCTTCCTCTTCACCTTCCTGCTCCAGCACCAATGCCAGCAACGGGTGCGCCAGGAATACCGCACACAGCGCCTGCTGGCTGGTCTCGCCGGCGGCACGCATCTCGATAAACAGGTCGATCAAATCCACCGACTCAAGGTCGATACGGCTGTCATCGCCGGCGAATGCATCCGGCTTGGTGGCGACGGCACGCTGGGTACGGTTCTGCTTGGCCTTGGTCTTGGCCCGTTGGGCGCGTTTTTGCTGCTTGTTTGGCGAGGCCATAGGCTCAACGTCCTTGGGTTCTGGATCTAGGTTGGGTATTGAAGCGCAGGTTGAGGCAAATCCCAAGGGTGTCTGGCGTTAATTGGCCGTTTTGAAGTCATGCCAATGCAATGGGCAACAGACTGTCTTGCTACTCGCTGCGCAAGAATGCGAAATGTGCCACCTGTTTTTTGCGGCCCTCGATTCTTGTTTTTTGGTAACAGTTGTTCAGTTTGCCAGCACTTGTGCGTCCTGCGGTGAGGTCACTAATCTTCGGCGCTCACTGATAAGGCCATACATCTGAGAGGAACGACAGCAAACCATGGACCGATTAGACTTGCAGGCGTCCACTACGGAGGTCTTTATGAGCATCCCACTTTCTCCAATCGTTTCAGAGTTTGAAACAGAAGAGCAGGCTGCCAGCTATGACCGTTGGTTTCGTGCCAAGGTGCAGGCGTCGATTGATGATCCTCGTCCAAATATCCCGCATGATCGGGTAATGGCTGAAATGCGCGCTTTGATTGAATCGAAGAGAAAAACGCACGATGCGGGTTGAGTGGCGGCCCGAGGCCCGTGCTGAACTCAGGGTAATTCTTGAATACATAATTGAACGTAATGTTGCTGCAGCCAGCGATTTGAACGAAGCCATTGAGGCTGCCACAACTGCGCTTCCTGATCATCCATATCTGTACCGCATGGGTAGGATTCCAGGTACTCGAGAAATTGTTGTGCACCCTAACTACTTGGTGGTGTATCGAATAACTGATTGGATCGAAGTGGTGACGGTAT
>NZ_JACOPV010000059.1 GCF_016881005.1 Pseudomonas arcuscaelestis
GCGGCAAAGCCGAACATGGCGGCTGGATTACCGAACTGGGCAACAGCGTCGCCGACATTCTCGTCGAGGGTGAACAAGCACCAAGCTTCACCAGCACCCTGTTACCGACCCAACAGAGCGAAACAGGTGCGCCCTACAAGCCTGCGTTCGAAGAGGCGCTGGTCCGCGGGCTAGTTCCGGAACAGGACACCTCGCTGTTCATCGCCCTGGATGATCCCCTGGCGCTGGTCGATGACCTGAGCATGAACCTGGCGGGTCGGCTCATGGAGCAAGACCAGTTTTCCCGCCTGCACCAAGCCAACCTGGAGAGTGCTCTCGCCGTACAGCACCTGTGCGGCTTCGATACCGAAGCCTTCATACCCGAACGGATCAAAGACCCGCTCCAGCGCCAGGCCTATACCGACGACCTGTACACCCTGCTGAAAACCTTTGATCAAGTCGAGCGAGGCAAGGAGCTGGTGTCTTTCGGCCAGGAAGGCATGGTGGACCTGGCCTCGGCCCGCACCGTCGCTGCCGCCCAATCGGCTTTCAAGGGCGTGTGGGGGCACCTGCCTGATCAGCAGAAATGGCAGCAAGCCCTTGAGCAGTGGCACGACAAGCGCAGTTGGCGCGAAGACGTACGCTTCGATGACGTGCTGCAGTACCTCAGGCAGACCACGGTCGAGGCGCAGCAGTTGCAAGCGCACTGCCAACTCAGCGAAGCCGACCTGCTCACCTGGTTGAACCAACTGCGGCCTGGCGGCGAAAGTGTCTACCACGACACCATTGATGAGCAGCAGGCCAGTCAACTGCTGGAAACCGCCCACGCCCTCTACACCCTGCTGGGCAATGGCGAGCAGGGCCAGCAGTGGCTGATCGAGCAGGCTGAACAACCCAGCACCCTGTTCGGCCTGGCCCTGTTCAACTTCAACCCTGAAATCGCCAGCCTGATCAACACCGTGACGCACAACTTCAGCACCTACGGCACCCTGGATGATCAGGGTCGCGAAGGGGATGGCAGCTCCCCGGCGCTTACCCCCGGCTCCGCCGCCGACGCCACCAACCTCGGCAGCCGCCTCAGCGAACTGAAAGGCGTACTCGACCTGAAAGCGGTGCGTGACAGCACGCTCTACCAAGCCATGAGCACGGAAGCCAAACATGCCCTGCGCACCTTGATCAAGGTGGCGAACAGCCAAGCCAACGAAGCCTGGCACGGCCTGAGCA
>NZ_JACOPV010000006.1 GCF_016881005.1 Pseudomonas arcuscaelestis
CCCTGAAGGGCCGTCGAAGACTACGACGTTGATAGGTTGGGTGTGTAAGCGCTGTGAGGCGTTGAGCTAACCAATACTAATTGCCCGTGAGGCTTGACCATATAACACCCAAGCAATTTGCGTCGAATGACCAGATTGCGGTGTTGTGAAGACGAAACGAACCGAAAGTTTGCAACTCACAAACATCACATACCCGATTCGCTGGAGTGTCTAACAAGACCTTCTGGCAACAGAATTTCTTGACGACCATAGAGCATTGGAACCACCTGATCCCATCCCGAACTCAGTAGTGAAACGATGCATCGCCGATGGTAGTGTGGGGTTTCCCCATGTGAGAGTAGGTCATCGTCAAGATTAAATTCCGAAACCCCTATCTGCGCATGCAGGTAGGGGTTTTGTCTTTTCCGCGATCGAAAGTCCCGCCACTGTGGCGGCGGGCGTGCCCGCGATACCCACCAAATCAGCGCCTCTAACCTCATCTGTTTTCTATGCAATCCCCACCTGCATGGCTATCATGCCAGCCTCATCACGAGTCGAGATTGGCATGCTGAAGTTGTTAGAGCTCCTCAAGGATGGCCGATTCCATTCCGGGCAGGATCTGGGGGTTGCCCTTGGCATAAGTCGCAGTGCTGTCTGGAAACAGTTACAGCACCTTGAGGCCGAGTTGAATCTACCTATTCATAAGGTGCGCGGCCGTGGCTATCAGTTAGCCTCGCCCCTGGTTCTACTGCAAGAGCAAGCGATAGCTGAGCACTCGCAGGGCGAACCGTGGCCAGTGATGGTCTATGAGTCCATCGACTCAACAAATGCTGAAGCCTTGCGTGCAATTGCTGTAGGGCGACGAGCGCCCTTCCTGGTGGTCGCCGAGCGTCAAACTGCAGGGCGGGGTAGACGCGGGCGCCAGTGGGTAAGTCCATTTGCAGACAACCTCTACTACAGCCTGGTTTTACGTATCGAGGGTGGCATGCGCCAGCTCGAGGGCTTGAGCCTGGTCGTAGGGCTTGCGGTCATGCGGGCGCTGCAGTCATTTGGTGTTTCGAATGCCGGTTTGAAGTGGCCAAACGATGTGCTGGTCAATAATCAGAAAATTGCCGGGATTTTGTTGGAGTTGGTTGGTGACCCAGCTGATGTCTGTCATGTGGTGCTGGGTATAGGTATCAACGTCAACATGCAGGCGGCCAAGGAGGTTGATCAGCCGTGGACCTCCGTACGCCGTGAGGTAGGGGGTTCAATTGACCGCAACTTGCTAGTGGCCAGGTTGAACCACAATCTGCAGGTAGACATGGAGCGCCACCGTGAAACCGGCTTCGCAGGATTTCAGGCCCAGTGGGAGCAAGCGCACCTGTGGCAAGGTCGGGCTGTATCGCTGATTGCCGGGGCCAACAAGGTCGACGGTACTGTTTTGGGGGTCGATGGCCAAGGTGCATTGCGCCTTGAGGTCGATGGAGTAGAGAAGAGCTTCAGTGGTGGTGAGCTCAGTTTGAGGTTGCGTGATGATTCTTGAGCTCGATTGCGGTAACAGCTTTATCAAGTGGCGCGTAATTCGTGACACAGACTTGTTTATTGTCGGTAGCGGCGTGGTCGATTCCGACATGGCCCTGGTCAATGCGGTCAGTGCGCTTGCAGTGCCGCCTAAGCAGTGTCGTTTGGTCAGTGTGCGTAGTGAGGAGGAAACGATAAGTTTGTCCGCACTGTTGCATCAGCACTTCGGGCTTCAGGTGCTAGTCGCGCAGCCGGCCAAAGAGGTTGCAGGTGTGCGCAACGGGTATGAAGACTATCAGCGTCTCGGCTTGGATCGCTGGCTCGCTGTATTGGGTGCATATCGTCTGTCGGGTGGAGCGTGTCTGGTCATGGACTTCGGTACTGCGGCCAAGGCGGACTTTGTGGCGGCGGATGGAGAGCACCTGGGTGGCTTTATCTGTCCGGGAATGCCATTGATGCGCAGCCAGTTGCGTACCCACACTCGCAGGATTCGATACGACGATGTGTCGGCAGAACGAGCGCTGTCGAGCATGTCTCCTGGTCGCTCTACGGTCGAAGCGGTTGAGCGTGGGTGTGTGCATATGCTTCAAGGTTTCGTGCGTTCCCAGCTCGACCATGCAAAAGAATTGTGGGGTGAAGATTTTTCGGTGTTGCTGACCGGCGGTGATGCACCGCTGGTGCAGGAAGCTGCGCCAACTGCACGGGTAGTGCCTGATTTGGTGTTTGTCGGCCTGGCGATGGCCTGCCCCCTGGACTGAGGTGACTATGCGTTGGTTGTTTCTGTTGTTGGTGGTGCTAAATGGTGTCTATTACGTGTGGCATCAGCAGGAGGCTCCTTTAAGGGTCAAGGAGGTCGCGCCACTTTCGCTTTATAAGGGCAACCAGCAAGGCATACGACTGTTGAGAGAGTCGCATCAGAATGCGCAGGTTCCATCGGGTGGTCGTGAATGTCTTTACGTAGGCGGGCTGAGCGGTCAAGAGCAGCTCGGCGCCTTGCGTCAACGGCTCTTGAGTTTGGACGTAGCCTCGGTTCCTGTGACTGGCAGACTTGGGGATGAAACTGGGCTTTGGTTGCAAATTCAGCCTGATAGCCAGCGTTTGCTTGATCAATCCCTGCTTGGAGCACTTTCTCGAGATTTCAAAGACTTAAAACATAAAATAAAGTTGTGCGAGGGTATTGCAACTGGTGAATAGCTTGATAGAATGGCGCCCGCTTCACAGGGATGACCACTAAGTGGCGACACTGTGAAGTAGCTGTCAAATTAGCTAACCTCAAGATTTTAATGAGAAAAAGCTTGACAGTAGGACGGCAAGAGTTGAAAATGCCGCCCAGCTCAGGAGGGGTTCCCGAGCGGCCAAAGGGATCAGACTGTAAATCTGACGTCTACGACTTCGAAGGTTCGAATCCTTCCCCCTCCACCATTTTAGCGAGAGCTGCAAGCTCCGCGGGTATAGTTTAGTGGTAGAACCTCAGCCTTCCAAGCTGATGATGCGGGTTCGATTCCCGCTACCCGCTCCAAGTTTGCTGTTGTTGCACGGTGTTACGCTCTTGTAGCTCAGTTGGTAGAGCACACCCTTGGTAAGGGTGAGGTCAGCGGTTCAAATCCGCTCAAGAGCTCCATATAACAAGGCAGATATGAAAATATCTGCCTTTGTTTTAATGGTCGTATTAACTTGCTTGTTTCTTCTTGCTGAGGATTGTCTCGATGGCTAAGGAAAAGTTCGATCGTAGTCTGCCGCACGTTAACGTCGGCACCATTGGTCACGTTGACCATGGTAAGACCACTCTGACTGCTGCTCTGACTCGCGTCTGTTCCGAAGTGTTCGGTTCGGCTGTTGTTGACTTCGACAAGATCGACAGCGCCCCGGAAGAAAAGGCTCGTGGTATCACCATTAATACCGCACACGTCGAGTACAACTCGAAGATCCGTCACTACGCTCACGTTGACTGCCCAGGTCACGCTGACTATGTGAAGAACATGATCACCGGTGCTGCCCAGATGGACGGCGCAATCCTGGTTTGTTCGGCCGCTGATGGTCCGATGCCACAAACCCGTGAGCACATCCTGCTGTCCCGTCAGGTTGGCGTTCCGTACATTGTGGTCTTCCTGAACAAGGCTGACCTGGTAGACGACGCTGAGCTGCTGGAACTGGTTGAGATGGAAGTTCGCGACCTGCTGTCCACCTACGATTTCCCAGGCGACGACACTCCGATCATCATCGGTTCTGCTCGTATGGCTCTGGAAGGCAAAGACGACAACGAGATGGGCACCACTGCCGTCAAGAAACTGGTTGAAACTCTGGACAGCTACATCCCAGAGCCGGAGCGCGCTATCGACAAGCCGTTCCTGATGCCAATCGAAGACGTATTCTCGATCTCGGGTCGTGGTACCGTTGTTACCGGTCGTATCGAGCGTGGTATCGTCCGCGTTCAGGATCCACTGGAAATCGTTGGTCTGCGTGACACCACCACCACTACCTGTACTGGTGTTGAGATGTTCCGTAAGCTGCTCGACGAAGGCCGTGCTGGCGAGAACTGCGGCGTTCTGCTGCGTGGTACCAAGCGTGACGACGTTGAGCGTGGTCAGGTTCTGGTTAAGCCAGGTTCGGTTAAGCCGCACACCAAGTTCACCGCAGAAGTTTACGTTCTGAGCAAGGAAGAAGGCGGCCGTCATACTCCGTTCTTCAAAGGCTATCGTCCACAGTTCTACTTCCGTACTACTGACGTGACTGGTAACTGCCAGCTGCCAGAAGGCGTAGAAATGGTAATGCCAGGTGACAACATCCAGATGGAAGTTACCCTGATCAAGACCATCGCGATGGAAGACGGTCTGCGTTTCGCTATCCGTGAAGGCGGTCGTACCGTCGGCGCCGGTGTAGTAGCGAAGATTATCGAATAAGTAGTTGATTTTTCTCGATCAGGCCGGCATAATGGCCGGCCTGATAAGCTTTTAGGTCAGTAGCTCAATTGGCAGAGCGACGGTCTCCAAAACCGTAGGTTGGGGGTTCGATTCCCTCCTGACCTGCCAGATTCACCTCGTGTGTCTGGCTTTCTTTTCACAGGATCTTCCTAGATGACTCCCAAGGCTGAAGCCCAAGACTCTCGTTTTGATCTGCTCAAGTGGCTGGCTGTTGTCGCTTTGGTGGTTGTAGGTGTTGTAGGTAATCTTTATTACTCTGCTTCGCCGATTCTGTATCGCGTACTCGCATTGCTTGCTCTTGCTGCAGTTGCTGGCTTTATCGCTCTGCAAACTGCTAAAGGCAAGTCGTTCTTTACGCTGGTAAAGGAAGCGCGCACTGAGATTCGTAAAGTCGTATGGCCAACCCGCCAAGAAACCATGCAGACCACGCTCATCGTAGTGGCGGTTGTTCTGGTTATGGCGTTGCTGCTGTGGGGTCTCGACTCCCTGCTCGGTTGGTTGATTTCCTTGATTGTTGGCTAAGGGTGTCCCGTGGCTAAGCGTTGGTACGTTGTGCATGCTTACTCGGGTTACGAGAAGCATGTAATGCGCTCGCTGATCGAGCGCGTAAAGCTGGCTGGCATGGAAGACGGGTTCGGCGAGATTCTGGTCCCCACTGAAGAAGTGGTTGAGATGCGCAATGGCCAGAAGCGCAAAAGCGAACGCAAGTTCTTTCCAGGCTATGTGCTGGTGCAGATGGAAATGAACGAAGGGACTTGGCACTTAGTCAAGGATACCCCTCGCGTCATGGGCTTCATTGGTGGTACCGCAGATAAGCCTGCGCCTATCACTGACAAAGAAGCCGAGGCTATCCTGCGTCGCGTTGCTGATGGCAGTGATAAGCCCAAGCCAAAAACTCTATTCGAGCCGGGCGAAGTCGTCCGTGTTACAGATGGTCCGTTTGCTGATTTCAACGGCACTGTCGAAGAAGTTAACTACGAGAAGAGTCGGATCCAAGTGGCCGTGCTCATTTTCGGTCGCTCTACTCCGGTGGAGCTCGAGTTCAGCCAGGTCGAAAAGGTCTAGCCGAACAACGCATCCCATTACCCCGCAGCCCTATGTGCTGCGGGGTTTTGTCGTCACTGGGATAAAACGCAAGTAATCCGGGGAGCCTTTTTGGCGTTCGTACCCGATATTGGAGTAGCTCATGGCTAAGAAGATTCAGGCTTACATCAAGCTGCAAGTAAAGGCCGGCCAGGCCAACCCAAGCCCACCCGTTGGTCCAGCTCTGGGTCAACATGGTGTGAACATCATGGAATTCTGCAAGGCCTTCAACGCCCGTACTCAGGGTCAAGAAGCCGGCCTGCCGACTCCTGTGATCATCACTGTTTACAGTGACCGCAGCTTCACCTTCGAAACCAAAAGCACCCCAGCTTCGGTTCTGCTGAAGAAAGCAGCTGGCCTGACCAGCGGTTCTGCGCGTCCGAACACCGTTAAAGTCGGTACTGTGACTCGTGCTCAGCTGGAAGAGATCGCAAAAACCAAAAATGCTGATCTGACCGCTGCTGACATGGATGCAGCCGTGCGTACCATCGCCGGTTCTGCTCGCAGCATGGGCCTCAACGTGGAGGGTGTGTAATGGCTAAGCTGACCAAGCGCCAAAAGGCCATTGCTTCGAAAATTGAAGCTGGCAAAGTCTACAACTTCGAAGAAGCAGCAGTGCTGCTGGCCGAACTGTCCACCGTGAAGTTCAGCGAATCCTTCGACGTTGCTGTCAACCTCGGCGTTGACCCACGTAAATCTGACCAGGTTGTTCGTAGCGCTACCGTGCTGCCACACGGCACTGGCAAGACCGTACGTGTTGCTGTCTTCACCCAGGGCCCAGCTGCTGAGGCCGCTCTGGCTGCCGGCGCTGACCGTGTTGGTATGGACGACCTGGCTGCTGAAATGAAAGCCGGCGACCTGAACTATGACGTCGTTATTGCTTCCCCGGATGCAATGCGTGTTGTAGGTCAGTTGGGTCAGGTTCTGGGTCCTCGCGGCCTTATGCCTAACCCGAAAGTTGGTACCGTAACTCCAGACGTAGCCACCGCGGTGAAAAACGCCAAGGCTGGTCAGGTTCGTTATCGCACCGACAAAAACGGCATCATTCACACCTCCGTTGGCAAAATCGGCTTTGAAGCCGGCAAGCTGAAGGAAAACGTTGAAGCCCTGATCGCTGATCTGAAGCGTATCAAGCCAGCTTCTTCGAAAGGTATCTACGTTAAGCGCGTTACCCTGAGCACCACCATGGGTCCAGGTCTGGTCATCGACCAAGGCTCGCTGAACGCGTAAGACAAAAATCGACGCGAGCGATCGCGTCGGTTTAAAAAAATTGGGGTCCCTGCCTGGCGGGGGCTATCCAAGACCGTAGGCGACGAAAGTCTTAAACCACAAGCCTACGCAGATGGTGCCCCTGGTTCTTCACCGAACCAGACACCAAAACGACATTCAGTCTCGGCTGAATGAAACGGTAACAAGCAGGAGTTTTACCCGTGGCAATTAAACTCGAAGACAAGAAGGCCATCGTCGCTGAAGTCAACGAGGCTGCCAAAGTCGCTCTGTCTGCTGTCGTGGCTGATGCCCGTGGCGTGACTGTAGGCGCAATGACCGGACTCCGTAAAGAGGCTCGTGAAGCTGGCGTTTACGTACGTGTTGTACGTAACACCCTGCTCAAGCGCGCCGTTGCTGACACTGAATTCAGTGTTCTCAACGACGTGTTCACCGGCCCTACCCTGATCGCGTTCTCTAACGAACACCCGGGCGCTGCTGCCCGTCTGTTCGCTGAATTCGCCAAGGGTCAGAGCAAGTTCGAGATCAAGGCAGCTGCGTTCGACGGCAAGTTCCTTGCCGCAAACCAGATCGACGTGTTGGCTTCTCTGCCGACCCGCGACGAGGCCATTGCGAAGCTGATGAGCGTGATCCAAGGCGCTACCAGCAAGCTGGCTCGTACTTTGGCAGCCGTTCGCGACCAGAAAGAAGCCGCTGCTGCCTAAGGCACAGAAAGCTCTTTCGAAATCATATGTTTAATTTGATGGCTGCGTAGGCTGTCACCCCAATACAGGATTTAAGTCATGTCTCTGACTAACGAGCAAATCATCGAAGCAATCGGCCAGAAAACCGTTCTGGAAGTTGTTGAGCTGATCAAAGCAATGGAAGAAACCTTCGGCGTTACCGCTGCTGTTGCCGCTGCTGGCCCAGCTGCTGCTGCTGCCGTTGTTGAAGAACAAACCGAGTTCAACGTTGTTCTGGTTGCTGCTGGCGACAAGAAAGTAAACGTGATCAAGGCTGTTCGTGAACTGACCGGCCTGGGCCTGAAAGAAGCCAAGGAAAAGGTTGATACCGCTCCTCAAGTCGTTGCTGAAGGCGTTTCGAAAGAAGCTGCTGACAAAGCCAAGGCTGACCTGGAAGCAGCAGGCGCTACTGTCGAACTGAAGTAATTTCGACTGTGCGTCTCCAGCCCGAGCGATAAGCGAAAGGCTGATGGCTGGTGGCTCTTGCCACCGGCCTTTTTCCGTTATTGGTTGCCGACCAGGTCGGGGCCAGTGACGAGCGGTAACCACCGATGACGGTGGCGCAAACCAAGGGGTTTGCACGATTTTCTGGCTGCTCCCGTCGGGAGAAGCCAAACAAGCAGGTGACCAAGCTGGGGAACGCTGATGGCTTACTCATACACTGAGAAAAAACGTATCCGCAAGGACTTTAGCAAGTTGCCGGACGTCATGGATGTGCCTTACCTCCTGGCCATCCAGCTGGATTCGTATCGTGAATTCTTGCAAGCGGGAGCGACCAAAGATCAGTTCCGCGACGTGGGCCTGCATGCGGCCTTCAAATCGGTTTTCCCGATCATCAGCTACTCCGGCAATGCTGCCTTGGAGTACGTTGGCTATCGTCTGGGCGAACCGGCTTTTGATGTCAAAGAATGCGTATTGCGTGGCGTGACCTATGCGGTTCCGCTGCGGGTAAAGGTCCGCCTGATCATTTTCGACAAAGAATCGTCGAATAAAGCGATCAAGGACATCAAAGAGCAAGAAGTCTACATGGGTGAAATTCCCCTGATGACGGAAAACGGTACCTTCGTAATCAACGGTACCGAGCGTGTTATCGTTTCCCAACTGCACCGTTCGCCGGGCGTGTTCTTCGATCACGACCGTGGCAAGACGCACAGCTCTGGCAAACTGTTGTACTCGGCGCGGATCATTCCTTACCGTGGCTCGTGGTTGGACTTCGAATTCGATCCGAAAGACTGTGTATTCGTCCGTATCGACCGTCGTCGCAAGCTGCCTGCATCGGTATTGCTGCGTGCGCTTGGTTACAGCACAGAAGAAGTACTGAACGCTTTCTATACCACCAACGTATTCCATGTCTCGGGCGAGAGCCTCAGTCTGGAGCTGGTGCCTCAGCGCCTGCGTGGTGAGATCGCGGTCATGGATATCCATGACGAAACCGGCAAGGTTATTGTCGAGCAGGGTCGTCGTATCACCGCTCGTCATATCAATCAGCTGGAAAAAGCCGGCGTCAAGCAACTGGACGTTCCGCTGGAATACGTCCTGGGTCGCACTACCGCCAAGGCGATTGTGCACCCGGCCACTGGTGAAATCCTGGCTGAATGCAACACTGAGCTGACTACCGATGTCCTGGTCAAGATCGCCAAGGCTCAAGTTGTTCGCATCGAGACGCTGTACACCAACGACATCGACTGCGGTCCGTTCATTTCGGATACCCTGAAGATCGATTCCACCAGCAACCAACTGGAAGCGCTGGTCGAGATCTATCGCATGATGCGTCCTGGCGAGCCGCCAACCAAGGATGCCGCTGAGACCCTGTTCAACAACCTGTTCTTCAGTGCCGAGCGCTACGATCTGTCCGCTGTAGGCCGTATGAAGTTCAACCGTCGTATCGGTCGTACCGAAATCGAAGGTTCGGGTGTGCTGAGCAAGGAAGATATCGTCGAGGTTCTGAAGACCCTCGTGGATATCCGTAACGGCAAAGGCATCGTCGACGACATCGACCACTTGGGTAACCGCCGTGTACGTTGCGTCGGTGAAATGGCCGAAAACCAGTTCCGTGTGGGCCTGGTGCGTGTTGAGCGCGCGGTCAAAGAGCGTCTGTCGATGGCGGAAAGCGAAGGCCTGATGCCTCAGGACCTGATCAACGCCAAGCCGGTTGCGGCGGCGGTGAAAGAGTTCTTCGGTTCCAGCCAGCTTTCGCAGTTCATGGACCAGAACAACCCGCTGTCCGAGATTACCCACAAGCGCCGTGTTTCTGCACTTGGCCCTGGTGGTTTGACTCGTGAGCGTGCCGGCTTCGAAGTCCGTGACGTACACCCGACCCATTACGGCCGTGTGTGCCCGATCGAGACGCCTGAAGGTCCGAACATCGGTCTGATCAACTCCCTTGCTGCATACGCTCGCACTAACCAGTACGGCTTCCTGGAAAGCCCGTACCGAGTAGTGAAAGAGGGTGTGGTTACCGACGATATCGTATTCCTTTCTGCGATCGAAGAAGCTGATCACGTCATCGCTCAGGCTTCGGCCACGATGGACGAGAAAAAGCACCTGATCGACGAATTGGTAGCTGTTCGTCATCTGAACGAATTCACCGTCAAGGCGCCAGAAGACGTCACCTTGATGGACGTATCGCCGAAGCAGGTAGTTTCGGTTGCAGCGTCGCTGATTCCGTTCCTCGAGCACGACGACGCCAACCGTGCGTTGATGGGTTCGAACATGCAGCGTCAGGCTGTACCAACCCTGCGTGCTGATAAGCCGCTGGTCGGTACTGGTATGGAGCGCAACGTAGCGCGTGACTCCGGCGTTTGCGTCGTGGCTCGTCGTGGCGGTGTGATCGATTCCGTCGATGCCAGCCGTATCGTTGTTCGTGTTGCTGATGACGAAGTTGAAACTGGCGAAGCCGGTGTCGACATCTACAACCTGACCAAATACACCCGTTCGAACCAGAACACCTGCATTAACCAGCGTCCGCTGGTGAGCAAAGGTGATGTGGTTCAACGTAGTGACATCATGGCTGACGGCCCGTCCACCGACATGGGTGAATTGGCGCTGGGTCAGAACATGCGCATCGCGTTCATGGCGTGGAACGGCTTCAACTTCGAAGACTCCATCTGCCTGTCTGAGCGTGTAGTTCAGGAAGATCGTTTCACCACGATCCACATTCAGGAACTGACCTGTGTGGCTCGTGACACCAAGCTTGGCCCAGAGGAAATCACCGCGGACATCCCGAACGTCGGTGAAGCTGCGCTGAACAAGCTGGACGAGGCAGGTATTGTCTATGTAGGCGCTGAAGTCTGTGCGGGTGACATTCTGGTCGGCAAGGTCACGCCAAAAGGCGAAACCCAGCTCACTCCAGAAGAGAAACTGTTGCGTGCGATCTTCGGTGAGAAGGCGAGCGACGTCAAAGACACCTCCCTGCGCGTGCCTACCGGCACCAAGGGTACTGTCATCGACGTACAAGTCTTCACTCGTGACGGCGTTGAGCGCGACAGCCGTGCTCTGTCCATCGAGAAAATGCAGCTCGACGAGATCCGTAAGGATCTGAACGAAGAGTTCCGTATCGTTGAAGGCGCAACCTTCGAGCGTCTGCGTTCTGCCTTGAACGGCCAGGTCGTCGATGGTGGTGCAGGCCTGAAGAAAGGCACTGTAATCACCAACGAAGTACTGGACGGTCTGGAGCACGGTCAGTGGTTCAAGCTGCGCATGGCCGAGGACGCGCTGAACGAGCAACTTGAGAAGGCTCAGGCCTACATCGTTGATCGTCGCCGTCTGCTGGACGACAAGTTCGAAGATAAGAAGCGCAAGCTGCAGCAGGGCGATGACCTGGCACCGGGCGTACTGAAAATCGTCAAGGTTTACCTGGCAATCCGTCGTCGCATCCAGCCGGGCGACAAGATGGCCGGTCGTCACGGTAACAAAGGTGTCGTCTCGGTAATCATGCCGGTTGAAGACATGCCGCACGACGCCAACGGTACTCCGGTCGACGTAGTGCTCAACCCGCTGGGCGTACCATCGCGTATGAACGTTGGTCAGATCCTCGAAACCCACCTGGGCCTCGCGGCCAAAGGTTTGGGTGAGAAGATCAACCGCATGCTCGAAGAGCAGCGCAAAGTCATCGAGCTGCGCAAGTTCCTCACTGAGATCTACAACGAGATTGGTGGCCGCCAGGAGAGCCTGGAAGACTTCTCCGACCAGGAAATTCTGGATTTGGCGAAGAACCTCAAAGGTGGTGTGCCAATGGCTACTCCAGTCTTCGATGGTGCCAAGGAAAGCGAGATCAAGGCCATGCTGAAACTGGCAGACATGCCAGAAAGCGGTCAGATGCAGCTGTTCGACGGCCGTACCGGTAACAAGTTCGAGCGTCCAGTGACCGTTGGTTACATGTACATGCTCAAGCTGAACCACTTGGTGGACGACAAGATGCACGCGCGTTCCACTGGTTCTTACAGCCTGGTTACCCAGCAGCCGCTGGGTGGTAAGGCGCAGTTCGGTGGTCAGCGTTTCGGGGAGATGGAAGTGTGGGCGCTGGAAGCATACGGCGCGGCATACACCCTGCAAGAAATGCTCACAGTGAAGTCGGACGATGTGAACGGTCGGACCAAGATGTACAAAAACATCGTGGACGGCGATCACCGTATGGAGCCGGGCATGCCCGAGTCCTTCAACGTGTTGATCAAAGAGATTCGTTCGCTCGGTATCGATATCGATCTGGAAACCGAATAACACGTGACGCGAATCGGGAGCGTGGCTGAAAAGCCCGCTCCCTGCTCCGCCAGGAGGAAAGGCCTTGAAAGACCTACTGAATTTGCTGAAAAACCAGGGTCAAGTCGAAGAGTTCGACGCCATCCGTATCGGACTGGCCTCGCCTGAGATGATCCGTTCGTGGTCGTTCGGTGAAGTAAAAAAGCCGGAAACCATCAACTACCGTACGTTCAAGCCTGAGCGTGACGGCCTGTTCTGCGCCAAAATCTTTGGCCCAGTCAAGGATTACGAGTGCCTGTGCGGTAAGTACAAGCGCCTGAAGCACCGTGGTGTCATCTGCGAGAAGTGTGGCGTTGAAGTCGCCCTGGCCAAGGTTCGTCGTGAGCGCATGGCGCACATTGAACTGGCCTCTCCGGTTGCCCACATCTGGTTCCTGAAATCGCTGCCGTCCCGTATCGGCCTGCTGATGGACATGACCCTGCGTGATATCGAACGTGTTCTCTATTTCGAGAGCTATGTCGTTATCGATCCGGGCATGACCACTCTGGAAAAAGGCCAGCTGCTCAACGACGAACAGTACTTCGAAGCGCTGGAAGAGTTCGGTGATGACTTTGATGCCCGTATGGGTGCCGAGGCTGTCCGTGAGCTGCTGCACGCTATCGACCTGGAGCACGAGATCGGTCGCCTGCGTGAAGAAATTCCGCAGACCAACTCGGAAACCAAGATCAAGAAGCTGTCCAAGCGTCTGAAGTTGATGGAAGCCTTCCAGGGCTCGGGCAACCTGCCTGAGTGGATGGTTCTGACGGTTCTGCCGGTTCTGCCGCCAGATCTGCGTCCATTGGTTCCGCTGGATGGTGGTCGCTTCGCGACTTCCGACCTGAACGATCTGTATCGTCGGGTAATCAACCGTAACAACCGTCTGAAGCGCCTGCTCGATCTGTCCGCTCCGGACATCATCGTGCGCAACGAAAAGCGCATGCTGCAAGAAGCGGTCGACGCCTTGCTGGACAACGGCCGTCGCGGACGTGCCATCACTGGCTCGAACAAGCGTCCTCTGAAATCCTTGGCCGATATGATCAAGGGTAAGCAGGGTCGTTTCCGTCAGAACTTGCTCGGTAAGCGTGTTGACTATTCTGGCCGTTCGGTAATTACCGTAGGTCCGACCCTGCGTCTGCACCAGTGCGGTCTGCCGAAGAAGATGGCTCTCGAATTGTTCAAGCCGTTCATTTTCGGCAAGCTGGAAATGCGTGGTCTGGCGACCACCATCAAGGCTGCCAAGAAGATGGTCGAGCGCGAGCTGCCAGAGGTTTGGGACGTTCTCGCCGAAGTAATTCGCGAACACCCAGTGCTGCTCAACCGTGCACCGACCCTTCACCGTCTGGGTATCCAGGCTTTTGAACCGGTACTGATCGAAGGTAAAGCTATTCAGCTGCACCCGCTGGTCTGTGCTGCGTACAACGCCGACTTTGACGGTGACCAAATGGCCGTTCACGTGCCGCTGACGCTGGAAGCCCAGCTCGAAGCGCGCGCGCTGATGATGTCGACCAACAACATTCTGTCGCCAGCCAACGGTGAGCCAATCATCGTTCCGTCGCAGGACGTTGTACTGGGTCTGTACTACATGACCCGTGAAGCCATCAATGCTAAGGGTGAGGGTCGTGTATTTGCCGACCTGCAGGAAGTCGACCGCGTGTTCCGCGCTGGCGAGGCTGCACTGCATGCCAAGATCAAGGTTCGTATCAACGAAACCGTTAACGATCGTGATGGTGGCAGCGTCAAGAATACCCGTATCGTCGACACCACTGTCGGACGTGCGTTGCTGTTCCAGGTTGTTCCACCAGGTCTGTCGTACGACGTGGTCAACCAGCCAATGAAGAAAAAGGCGATCTCCAAGCTGATCAACCAGTGCTATCGCGTGGTTGGTTTGAAAGAGACCGTGATCTTCGCTGACCAGCTGATGTACACCGGTTTTGCCTACTCGACCATCTCTGGTGTTTCCATCGGTGTTAACGACTTCGTTATCCCGGACGAGAAAGCCCGCATCATCGGTACTGCTACCGACGAAGTGAAAGAGATCGAGAGCCAGTACGCCTCCGGCCTGGTAACCCAGGGCGAGAAGTACAACAAAGTTATCGACTTGTGGTCCAAGGCGAACGACGAAGTTTCCAAGGCGATGATGACCAACCTCTCGAAAGAGAAGGTCATTGACCGCGATGGTAACGAAGTCGAGCAAGAGTCCTTCAACTCGATGTACATGATGGCTGACTCCGGTGCTCGGGGTTCGGCAGCTCAGATTCGTCAGTTGGCCGGTATGCGTGGTCTGATGGCCAAGCCGGACGGCTCGATCATCGAGACGCCGATCACCGCGAACTTCCGTGAAGGTCTGAGCGTACTGCAGTACTTCATCTCGACTCACGGTGCTCGTAAGGGTCTTGCGGATACCGCGTTGAAAACTGCGAACTCCGGTTACCTGACTCGTCGTCTGGTAGACGTTGCCCAAGATCTGGTTGTGACCGAGATCGACTGTGGCACCGAGCAAGGCCTGCTGATGACGCCGCACATTGAAGGTGGCGATGTTGTTGAGCCGCTGGGTGAGCGTGTTCTGGGTCGAGTTATTGCCCGTGACGTATTCAAGCCAGGCACCGACGACGTTATCGTGCCGGCTGGCACCCTGGTCGACGAGAAGTGGGTTGAGTTCATCGAGCTGAACAGCATCGACGAAGTTATCGTGCGTTCGCCGATCAGCTGTGAAACTCGCTTCGGTATCTGCGCCAAGTGCTACGGCCGTGACCTGGCTCGTGGTCACCAGGTGAACATCGGTGAGGCAGTTGGCGTTATCGCGGCTCAGTCCATCGGTGAGCCGGGTACCCAGCTGACCATGCGTACGTTCCACATTGGTGGTGCTGCAAGCCGTACTTCGGCCGCCGACAGTGTCCAGGTGAAGAACGGCGGTATGGTCCGTCTGCACAACCTGAAGCAGGTTGTACGTGCCGACGGTAACCTGGTTGCCGTGTCGCGTTCCGGTGAATTGGCTATTGCCGACGAATTCGGTCGTGAGCGTGAGCGCTACAAGCTGCCGTACGGCGCCGTGATTTCGGTGAAAGAAGGTGACAAGGTCGACGCTGGCGCTATCGTGGCCAAGTGGGATCCGCACACCCACCCGATCGTTACCGAAATGAAAGGTACCGTGACCTTCGTGGGCATGGAAGAAGGCATCACGATCAAGCGTCAAACCGACGAATTGACCGGCCTGACCAACATTGAGGTTCTGGACGTCAAAGATCGTCCGGCTGCAGGCAAGGAAATCCGTCCTGCAATCAAGATGGTCGATGCCAGTGGCAAGGATCTGTTGCTGCCAGGTACCGACGTACCTGCTCAGTACTTCCTGCCGGCTAACGCCCTGGTTGGCGTGGCTGACGGTGCGCAGATCGGTGTTGGTGACGTTATCGCACGTATTCCGCAAGAAACGTCGAAGACTCGCGACATCACCGGTGGTCTGCCGCGGGTTGCTGACTTGTTCGAAGCCCGTCGTCCGAAAGAAGCCTCGATTCTGGCTGAAGTCAGCGGCACCATCGCGTTCGGTAAAGAGACCAAAGGCAAGCGTCGCTTGGTCATTACCCCGAACGACGGTACTGACCCGTACGAGGAGCTGATTCCGAAGTGGCGTCACCTGAACGTCTTCGAAGGCGAACAAGTGAACCGCGGCGAAGTTATCTCTGACGGTCCAAGCGATCCGCACGACATCCTGCGTCTGCTGGGTGTAAGCGCATTGGCCAAGTACATCGTCAACGAGATTCAAGACGTTTACCGTCTGCAAGGCGTGAAGATCAACGACAAGCACATCGAAACCATTCTGCGTCAGATGCTGCGTAAGGTTGAGATCTCCGAGTCGGGCGATTCCAGCTTCATCAAGGGCGACCAGATGGAACTGACCCACGTACTGGTAGAGAACGAGCGCCTGGGCGCTGAAGACAAGTTTGTCTCCAAGTTCACTCGTGTATTGCTGGGTATCACCAAGGCCTCGCTGTCCACCGAATCGTTCATCTCGGCGGCTTCCTTCCAGGAAACCACTCGAGTACTGACCGAGGCGGCGGTAACCGGCAAGCGCGATTACTTGCGCGGCCTGAAAGAAAACGTGGTTGTGGGTCGTCTGATCCCAGCCGGTACTGGTCTGGCATACCACAGCGAGCGCAAGCGTCGCCGTGATGCAGACAAGCCGCTGCGCGTAAGTGCCAGTGAGGTGGAAGCCGCACTGACTGAAGCGCTGAATTCCAGCGGTAACTGAAAGTAGGGCAGGGCCCCGGCTGACCCGATCTGATCATTGGCGACATACATTGTTGCCGATGACTGGAGAGGGGAGGCTGGGGCCTCGTCTTGACTGGGGGCAAGATCCTCTTTAGACTCTTGTACCCCTAAATTTGGTGGGACTTCGTCCTGCCAATTTTTGCTTTTCTTGCAAGACAATAGCGTCGCAAGACAACAGTGGAGCTAGTAGATGGCAACTATCAACCAGCTGGTACGTCAGCCGCGTAAGCGTATCGTCGAGAAATCCGACGTTCCTGCGCTGCAGAACTGCCCGCAACGTCGTGGCGTGTGCACCCGTGTGTACACTACTACGCCGAAAAAACCTAACTCGGCACTGCGTAAAGTATGCCGTGTGCGTCTGACCAACGGTTTCGAGGTTTCCTCGTACATCGGTGGTGAAGGCCACAACCTGCAAGAGCACAGCGTCGTACTGATCCGTGGCGGTCGTGTAAAAGACTTGCCAGGTGTTCGTTACCACACCGTTCGCGGTTCCCTGGATACCTCCGGCGTTAAAGGTCGTAACCAAGGTCGTTCGAAGTACGGTACCAAGCGTCCGAAGTAATCGGTCGTTTGTAGCAGTTTGCAGTTATTCATTTTATTGAGTCGATAAGAGTAAGGTCGGGCACGAACCCTGTGGGTTCACTGTCCCGGGCTAACCTGAAGACCGTTTGAGGGCTTATCAATGCCAAGACGTCGTGTAGCAGCCAAGCGTGAGATTCTGGACGATCCAAAATACGGAAGCCAGATCCTCGCCAAGTTCATGAACCACGTGATGGAAAGCGGCAAGAAGGCCGTTGCCGAGCGTATCGTTTACGGTGCGCTGGACAAGGTCAAAGAACGCAAGAACAGCGACCCCCTGGAAATCTTCGAGAAAGCTCTCGACGCCATCGCTCCGCTGGTCGAAGTTAAGTCGCGCCGTGTTGGCGGTGCCACTTACCAGGTTCCTGTTGAAGTTCGTCCATCCCGTCGTAACGCCCTGGCAATGCGCTGGTTGGTAGACTACGCCCGTAAGCGTGGCGAGAAGTCCATGGCTCTGCGCCTGGCTGGCGAGCTGCTGGATGCCGCTGAAGGCAAAGGTGCTGCAGTCAAGAAGCGTGAAGACGTACACCGTATGGCCGAAGCCAACAAAGCGTTCTCGCACTACCGCTTCTAATTCAAGCATCAATCTTTTTGCGAGGGCTCTATGGCTCGTACTACACCAATCAACCGCTACCGTAACATCGGTATTTGCGCGCACGTTGACGCGGGCAAAACTACCACTACCGAGCGGATCCTGTTTTACACAGGCCTGAGCCACAAAATGGGCGAGGTGCATGACGGCGCCGCGACCACCGACTGGATGGTGCAGGAGCAGGAGCGGGGTATTACCATTACCTCCGCTGCTGTTACTACCTTCTGGGAAGGCTCCCGTGGCCAGTATGGCAAATACCGCGTAAACGTCATCGATACTCCGGGCCACGTTGACTTCACCATTGAAGTAGAACGTTCGCTGCGCGTACTCGATGGCGCTGTCGTTGTATTCTGCGGTACTTCTGGCGTTGAGCCGCAGTCCGAAACCGTATGGCGTCAAGCCAACAAGTACGGTGTTCCACGTGTTGTCTACGTGAACAAGATGGACCGTGCTGGCGCTGACTTCCTGCGCGTTGTTGGTCAGATCAAGAACCGCCTGGGTCACACCCCGGTTCCTGTTCAGCTGGCCATCGGTTCGGAAGATAACTTCCAGGGTCAGGTCGACCTGATCAAGATGAAGGCTATCTACTGGAACGACGACGACAAGGGCACAACATATCGCGAGGAAGAAATTCCTGCTGAAATGCTGAGCCTGGCTGAAGAGTGGCGCGCCAATATGGTCGAAGCCGCTGCAGAAGCCAACGAAGAGCTGATGAACAAGTACCTTGAAGAAGGTGAGCTGAGCGTCGACGAAATCAAGGCAGGCCTGCGCGCGCGCACCCTGGCCAGCGAGATCGTTCCGGCTGTCTGCGGTTCTTCCTTCAAGAACAAGGGCGTTCCACTGGTTCTCGATGCTGTTATCGACTTCCTGCCTGCTCCTACCGAGATTCCTGCGATCAAGGGTATCCACCCTGACTTGATCGAGAAGCCGAAGGAAGAGCTGACCGAAGGCGACTACGACGAGCGTCATGCTGACGACAATGAGCCGTTCTCGGCTCTGGCGTTCAAAATTGCTACTGACCCGTTCGTGGGTACCCTGACTTTCGTGCGCGTTTACTCGGGCATGCTGCAGTCTGGCGACTCCGTGATCAACTCGGTCAAGGGCAAGAAAGAGCGCGTTGGTCGTATGGTGCAGATGCACGCCAACCAGCGTGAAGAAATCAAAGAAGTACTGGCAGGCGATATCGCTGCTCTGATCGGCATGAAGGACGTCACCACCGGTGACACCCTGTGCAACGCCGACAAGCCGATCATCCTTGAGCGTATGGACTTCCCGGAGCCTGTGATCTCGGTAGCTGTTGAGCCGAAGACCAAGCAAGACCAGGAAAAGATGGGTATCGCACTGGGCAAACTCGCTCAGGAAGACCCGTCGTTCCGCGTCAAGACCGACGAAGAAACCGGCCAGACCATCATCTCCGGTATGGGTGAGCTTCACCTGGACATCCTCGTTGACCGTATGAAGCGAGAGTTCAACGTCGAAGCCAACATCGGTAAGCCGCAGGTTTCCTACCGCGAGCAGATCACCAAAGACAACGTCGAAATCGAAGGTAAGTTCGTTCGTCAGTCTGGTGGTCGTGGTCAGTTCGGTCACTGCTGGATTCGCTTCTCGCAGCCGTCCGTGGATGCGCAAGGCAACATCACCGAAGGTCTGGAATTCACCAACGAAGTTGTTGGTGGTGTGGTTCCTAAGGAATACATCCCGGCGATCCAGAAGGGTATCGAAGAGCAGATGAAGAACGGCATTGTTGCCGGCTATCCGCTGATCGGCCTGAAGGCTACCGTGTTTGATGGTTCTTACCACGACGTCGACTCCAACGAGATGGCGTTCAAGGTGGCGGCCTCCATGGCGACTAAGCAACTGGCTGCCAAAGGCGGCGGTAAAGTGCTTGAGCCGATCATGAAGGTAGAAGTTGTGACCCCTGAGGACTACATGGGTGACGTGATGGGTGACCTGAACCGTCGTCGTGGTCTGATCCAGGGTATGGAAGATTCGGTGTCCGGCAAGGTTGTCCGTGCTGAAGTTCCGCTCGGAGAAATGTTCGGTTATGCGACCGACGTTCGTTCCATGTCTCAGGGTCGCGCGAGCTACTCCATGGAATTCTCCAAATACGCCGAAGCTCCGTCGAATATCGTCGAAGCGCTCGTTAAAAAACAAGGCTGATTCAGCCCCTTTAGGCTAGGAGTTCACTGTCGTGGCTAAAGAAAAATTTGATCGTTCCCTCCCGCACGTCAACGTTGGCACCATCGGTCACGTTGACCACGGTAAAACCACTCTGACTGCAGCTCTGACTCGCGTCTGCTCCGAAGTTTTCGGTTCGGCCGTTGTTGACTTCGACAAGATCGACAGCGCTCCAGAAGAGAAAGCTCGTGGTATTACCATCAACACCGCGCACGTCGAGTACAACTCGAAGATCCGTCACTACGCTCACGTTGACTGCCCAGGTCACGCTGACTATGTGAAGAACATGATCACCGGTGCTGCCCAGATGGACGGCGCAATCCTGGTTTGTTCGGCCGCTGATGGTCCGATGCCACAAACCCGTGAGCACATCCTGCTGTCCCGTCAGGTTGGCGTTCCGTACATCGTGGTCTTCCTGAACAAGGCTGACCTGGTAGACGACGCTGAGCTGCTGGAACTGGTTGAGATGGAAGTTCGCGACCTGCTGTCCACCTACGACTTCCCAGGCGACGACACTCCGATCATCATCGGTTCTGCTCGTATGGCTCTGGAAGGCAAAGACGACAACGAGATGGGCACCACTGCCGTCAAGAAACTGGTTGAAACTCTGGACAGCTACATCCCAGAGCCAGAGCGCGCTATCGACAAGCCGTTCCTGATGCCAATCGAAGACGTATTCTCGATCTCGGGTCGTGGTACCGTTGTTACCGGTCGTATCGAGCGTGGTATCGTCCGCGTTCAGGATCCACTGGAAATCGTTGGTCTGCGTGACACCACCACCACTACCTGTACTGGTGTTGAGATGTTCCGTAAGCTGCTGGACGAAGGCCGTGCTGGCGAGAACTGCGGCGTTCTGCTGCGTGGTACCAAGCGTGACGACGTTGAGCGTGGTCAGGTTCTGGTTAAGCCAGGTTCGGTTAAGCCGCACACCAAGTTCACCGCAGAAGTTTACGTTCTGAGCAAGGAAGAAGGCGGCCGTCATACTCCGTTCTTCAAAGGCTACCGTCCACAGTTCTACTTCCGTACTACTGACGTGACTGGTAACTGCCAGCTGCCAGAAGGCGTAGAAATGGTAATGCCAGGTGACAACATCCAGATGGAAGTTACCCTGATCAAGACCATCGCGATGGAAGACGGTCTGCGTTTCGCTATCCGTGAAGGCGGTCGTACCGTCGGCGCCGGCGTCGTAGCCAAAATCATCGAGTAATCGTTGATCGCTTAAAAAGGCCCCCGCTCAGCGGGGGCTTTTTTATTGGGTTGACACTCAGTGGGGGCCTCTATAGAATCACGCCTCCTTTTAACGGGCGTAGTGCGCCCGGTGGGAATAGCAGCCTGGAGTCTGAAATCCAATGCAAAATCAGCAAATCCGTATCAGGTTGAAGGCTTTTGACCATCGCCTGATCGACCAATCCACCCAGGAAATCGTGGAAACCGCGAAACGTACTGGTGCTCAAGTGCGTGGTCCAATTCCACTGCCTACCCGTAAAGAGCGGTTCACCGTTCTGGTCTCCCCGCACGTCAACAAAGACGCGCGTGACCAGTACGAGATCCGTACTCATAAGCGCGTTCTGGACATCGTCCAGCCAACGGATAAAACCGTTGATGCTCTTATGAAGCTTGATCTTGCGGCCGGTGTGGAAGTGCAGATCAGCCTCGGCTAAGACACGGTCTTAGTCGTGTAACGCTCTGAAATGGGCGGCCATAGCGGGTGAAAGCCCCGTACACTCATGAGGTTTACAACATGACTATTGGTGTAGTCGGTCGTAAATGCGGTATGACCCGTATTTTCACCGAAGAAGGTGTCTCCATTCCGGTCACGGTCATTGAGATCGAGCCGAATCGCGTCACCCAGTTCAAAACTGAAGAAACCGATGGCTATCGTGCAGTGCAAGTCACTGTCGGCGAGCGTCGTGCTTCGCGTGTGACTGCTGCTCAAGCAGGTCACTTCGCTAAAGCGAACGTTGCCGCGGGTCGCGGTGTCTGGGAATTCCGTCTTGAAGAAGGCGAGTACCAGGCTGGCGACTTGATCAACGCTGAAATCTTCGCTGCTGGCCAAATGGTAGATGTTACCGGCCAGTCCAAGGGTAAAGGCTTTGCCGGTACCATCAAGCGTTGGAATTTCCGCGGTCAAGATAACACCCACGGTAACTCCGTCTCCCACCGCGTCCCGGGCTCTATCGGCCAGTGCCAGACTCCTGGTCGTGTATTCAAGGGCAAGAAAATGTCCGGTCACATGGGCGCCGAGCGCGTGACCGTTCAGTCCCTGGAAGTAGTGCGCGTCGACGCTGAACGCAATCTGTTGCTGGTCAAGGGTGCCGTTCCTGGCGCTACTGGCGGCAATCTGGTTGTGCGTCCGGCTGCCAAGGCTCGCGGTTAAGGGGAAGCTGACATGCAACTAAATGTAAATGACGCTCAAGCGATCGAAGTTTCCGAACTGACTTTCGGCGGCGAATTCAACGAGACGCTGGTTCACCAAGCAGTCGTGGCCTACATGGCCGGCGGCCGTCAGGGCACCAAGCAGCAGAAAACCCGCTCCGACGTTGCTGGTGGCGGTAAGCGCCCATGGCGTCAGAAAGGTACTGGTCGTGCTCGTGCCGGTACTATCCGTAGCCCAATCTGGCGTGGCGGCGGTACCACTTTCGCAGCTCGTCCGCAGGATCACTCGCAGAAGCTCAACAAGAAGATGTACCGCGCAGCAATGCGTTCCATCCTCGCTGAGCTGGTGCGTACCGACCGTCTGGTCGTGGTTCAGGACTTCGCTGTCGAAGCGCCGAAAACCAAAGATCTGCTGAACAAGCTGAATGGCATGGGTCTGAGCGACGTACTGATCGTTTCTGACGCTGTTGATCAGAATCTGTACCTGGCTGCTCGTAACCTGCCGCACGTCGACGTACGTGACGTACAGGGTTCCGATCCGGTCAGTCTGATCGCATACGACAAAGTGTTGATCACTGTGTCGGCCGTGAAGAAATTCGAGGAGCTGCTGGGATGAACCAGGAACGCGTATTTAAAGTCCTCCTTGGCCCGCACGTTTCCGAGAAGGCTACCGTTCTGGCTGAGAAAAAAGGCCAGTTCGTATTCAAGGTTGCTACTGATGCAACCAAGCTGGAAATCAAGAAAGCTGTCGAAGGCCTGTTCGGCGTAAAAGTCGAAAACGTGTCGACCGTAAACGTTCTGGGTAAAACCAAGCGTACCGCACGTGGTCTGGGCAAGCGTAATGACTGGAAGAAAGCGATCGTTTCGCTTCAGCCAGGCCAAGATCTCGATTTCAGCAGCAGTGCTGAGTAAGGAAGGGGTGCATCATGGCAATCGTTAAATGCAAACCGACTTCCCCTGGCCGCCGTTTCGTGGTCAAGGTGGTCAACAAGGAGCTGCATAAAGGCGCTCCTCACGCACCGCTGCTCGAGAAAAAATCGAAGTCTGGTGGTCGTAACAACAATGGCCGCATCACTACTCGTCACGTAGGTGGTGGTCATAAGCAGCATTACCGTATGGTCGATTTCCGTCGCAACGACAAAGATGGCATCATCGCCACTGTCGAGCGCATTGAATACGATCCAAACCGTACTGCTCACATCGCACTGCTGTGCTACGCAGACGGCGAGCGCCGCTACATCATTGCCCCTAAAGGCGTGAGTGCTGGCGACCAGCTGATCGCAGGCGCACTGGCTCCAATCAAGCCAGGCAACTCCCTGCAACTGCGCAACATCCCAGTGGGTAGCACCATTCACGGCATCGAACTGAAGCCGGGCAAAGGTGCACAAATCGCTCGTTCCGCTGGTGCTTCGGCTCAGCTGATCGCTCGCGAAGGTGTCTACGTGACCGTGCGTCTGCGCTCTGGTGAGATGCGTAAAGTCCTGGCTGAATGCCGTGCGACCCTGGGTGAAGTCTCGAACTCCGAGCACAGCCTGCGTTCGCTGGGTAAAGCTGGTGCTAAACGCTGGCGTGGCGTTCGCCCAACCGTTCGTGGTGTTGCCATGAACCCGGTTGACCACCCACATGGTGGTGGTGAAGGTCGTACCTCCGGTGGTCGTCATCCGGTATCGCCATGGGGCTTCCCGACTAAGGGCGCGAAGACTCGTGGTAATAAGCGTACCGACAATATGATCGTCCGTCGTCGCAAGTAAATAGAGGGATACGACAGTGCCACGTTCTCTGAAAAAAGGTCCTTTTATCGATCTTCACCTACTGAAGAAGATCGAAGTGGCGGCGGAGAAGAACGATCGCAAACCAGTTAAAACCTGGTCGCGTCGTTCGATGATCCTGCCACAAATGGTCGGTCTGACCATCGCGGTACATAACGGTCGCCAACACGTCCCAGTTCTCGTGAACGAAGACATGGTCGGCCATAAACTGGGCGAGTTTGCCGGTACCCGCACTTATCGTGGGCACGTGGCTGACAAGAAAGCCAAGCGTTAAGGGGTAAGGAAATGGAAGTAGCCGCTAAGTTGTCGGGCGCTCGAATCTCCGCCCAGAAAGCCCGCTTGGTCGCCGACCAGATCCGCGGGAAGAAGGTGGGCGAAGCGCTCAACCTGTTGGCTTTCAGCAGCAAAAAAGCCGCTGAAATCATGAAGAAAGTCCTCGAGTCGGCCGTAGCCAACGCCGAGCATAACGAAGGCGCAGACGTTGATGACCTGAAGGTCTCCACCGTTTTCGTCAACGAAGGGCGTTCGCTGAAGCGCATCATGCCGCGTGCCAAAGGCCGCGCTGATCGCATCGTCAAGCGGTCTTGCCATATCACTGTCAAGGTTGCGGACAAGTAACGGAGTCGATCAGATGGGTCAGAAAGTACATCCCACTGGCATTCGCCTGGGAATCGTCAAGGAGCACACCTCCGTCTGGTACGCAGACGGTCGGACTTATGCGGACTATTTGCTCGCAGATCTGAATGTGCGTGAGTACCTCCAAGACAAACTAAAAAGCGCGTCCGTTAGCCGTATCGATATCCATCGTCCGGCTCAAACTGCACGCATCACCATCCACACCGCTCGTCCAGGTATCGTTATCGGGAAGAAAGGTGAAGATGTTGAGAAACTGCGTCAGGACCTGACCAAGCAAATGGGTGTGCCTGTGCACATCAATATCGAAGAGATCCGCAAGCCGGAACTCGACGGTATGCTGGTAGCTCAGAGCGTAGCTCAGCAGCTGGAGCGTCGTGTTATGTTCCGTCGCGCCATGAAGCGCGCCGTACAGAACGCCATGCGTATTGGTGCCAAGGGCATCAAGATCCAGGTGAGCGGTCGTCTCGGCGGTGCTGAAATCGCACGTACTGAATGGTATCGCGAAGGTCGTGTGCCACTGCACACCCTGCGTGCTGACATCGACTATGCCACTTACGAAGCTCACACCACTTACGGTGTGATCGGTGTGAAGGTTTGGATTTTCAAAGGCGAAGTTATTGGTGGTCGCCAAGAAGAACTGAAACCACAAGCACCAGCGCCTCGTAAAAAAGCTGCTAAGTAAGGGGTACGCCAAATGTTGCAACCAAAGCGTACAAAATTCCGTAAGCAGATGACTGGCCACAACCGTGGTCTGGCACTGCGCGGTAGCAAAGTCAGCTTCGGCGAGTTTGCTCTTAAAGCTGTTGCTCGCGGTCGTCTCACCGCTCGCCAGATCGAATCGGCACGTCGTGCCCTGACTCGTCACGTAAAACGTGGCGGCAAGATCTGGATCCGTGTATTCCCGGACAAGCCGATCTCCAAGAAGCCTCTCGAAGTGCGGATGGGTAAAGGTAAGGGTTCCGTGGAGTACTGGGTTGCCCAGATCCAGCCAGGCAAAGTCCTGTATGAGATCGAGGGTGTTTCTGAAGAGCTGGCGCGTGAGGCTTTCGCCTTGGCGGCTGCAAAGCTGCCTCTCGCCACCTCCTTTGTTAAGCGGACGGTGATGTGATGAAAGCGAATGAACTTCGTGAAAAATCAGCACAGCAGCTGAACGAGCAACTGCTCGGCCTGCTGCGCGACCAGTTCAATCTGCGTATGCAGAAAGCAACTGGCCAGTTGGGGCAGTCGCACCTGCTCTCGCAAGTTAAGCGTGACATCGCTCGCGTGAAAACTGTGCTCAACCAGCAGGCAGGTAAGTAATCATGGCTGAAGTTGAAAAAACTGTCCGTACG
Organism: Pseudomonas arcuscaelestis; assembly: GCF_016881005.1. Classification (GTDB taxonomy): domain Bacteria; phylum Pseudomonadota; class Gammaproteobacteria; order Pseudomonadales; family Pseudomonadaceae; genus Aquipseudomonas; species Aquipseudomonas arcuscaelestis. Next base: position 25,900 of record NZ_JACOPV010000006.1, read on the forward strand.
CTGACTGGCCGTGTCGTCAGCGACAAGATGGACAAAACCATCACCGTATTGATCGAGCGTCGCGTAAAGCACCCGATCTACGGTAAATACGTTAAGCGTTCGACTAAGCTGCACGCGCACGACGAAACCAATCAGTGCCACATCGGCGACAAGGTCTCCATCCGCGAGACTCGTCCGCTGGCCAAGACCAAAGCTTGGGCACTGGTTGAAGTTCTCGAACGCGCTGTTGAAGTCTAAGGGCTAGGGGTCGGAGAAATTTTATGATTCAGACTCAATCCATGCTCGATGTGGCCGATAACAGCGGCGCTCGTCGCGTCATGTGTATCAAGGTGCTCGGCGGTTCCCACCGCCGTTACGCCGGTATCGGTGACATCATCAAGGTAACCGTTAAGGAAGCAATTCCTCGCGGTAAAGTGAAGAAAGGCCAAGTGATGACTGCTGTTGTAGTCCGCACTCGCCACGGTGTCCGTCGCGCTGACGGCTCCATCATCCGCTTTGATGGCAATGCTGCTGTTCTGCTGAACAACAAGCAAGAGCCGATCGGCACCCGTATCTTTGGGCCAGTGACCCGTGAACTTCGTACTGAGAAGTTCATGAAGATCGTCTCGCTCGCCCCAGAAGTGCTGTAAGGAGATCCGACATGCAAAAGATTCGTCGTGACGACGAGATCATCGTGATCGCCGGCAAAGACAAAGGTAAGCGCGGTAAGGTGCTCAAGGTTCTCGCTGACGACCGTCTGGTCGTTGGTGGGATCAACCTGGTGAAGCGTCATACCAAGCCTAACCCGATGTCGGGCGTACAAGGCGGTATCGTCGAGAAAGAAGCGCCACTGCACGCTTCCAACGTCGCCATTTTCAACGGCGAAACCAACAAGGCTGACCGCGTTGGTTTCAAAGTAGAAGAAGGCAAAAAAATTCGTGTCTTCAAGTCGACCCAAAAAGCGGTTGATGCTTGAACACTGCTAGGTAGAAGACCATGGCACGACTGAAAGAGATTTATCGGAAGGAAATTGCTCCTAAGCTTAAGGAAGAACTTAAGCTTGCGAACGTGATGGAAGTTCCGCGCGTTACCAAGATCACCCTGAACATGGGTCTGGGCGAAGCTGTCGGCGACAAAAAAGTCATCGAACACGCTGTTGCTGACCTGGAGAAAATCACCGGTCAGAAAGCCGTTGTGACTTTCGCTCGGAAATCCATCGCGGGCTTTAAAGTCCGTGAGGGCTGGCCGATCGGCGTTAAAGTTACTCTGCGCCGTGATCGTATGTATGAATTCCTGGACCGCCTGCTGGCGATCTCCCTGCCTCGGGTTCGCGACTTCCGCGGCCTGAATGCCAAGTCCTTCGATGGTCGTGGTAACTACAGCATGGGCGTGAAAGAGCAGATCATCTTCCCGGAAATCGACTACGACAAGATCGATGCTCTGCGCGGTCTGGACATTACCCTGACCACCACTGCCAAGAACGATGACGAAGGCCGCGCTCTGCTGCGTGCTTTCAAATTCCCGTTCCGCAACTGATTGGAGTAGGAAAATGGCCAAGAAGAGCATGAAAAACCGTGAGCTGAAGCGTCAGCTCACTGTTGCCAAGTACGCCAAGAAGCGTGCTGAGCTGAAAGCGATCATCGTTAATCTGGAAGCAACTCCAGAAGAGCGTTTTGCCGCTGTCGTAGCTCTGCAGAAGCAGCCACGTGACGCTAGCGCCTCGCGCATGCGTAACCGCTGCCGCATCACCGGTCGTCCACACGGCGTTTACCGCAAGTTCGGCCTCGGCCGTAACAAGCTGCGTGAAGCAGCAATGCGCGGTGACGTTCCAGGTCTGGTTAAAGCCAGCTGGTAAGACGTACCGGCAGCGTCCAGGTGGCGGAAGAGCAATCTTCCGACCACCGGTGACATTGCATCGAAACAAGCCCCTTCTGGGGCTTGTTTCGTTTCCGGGATCTGTCTAGAATGACCGGCTCTCCTGAGCCCGGGTTTTTTCGCCTGGATCGCTTGGGAGACTGTAGTAGCCGAGAGGCTAATTTTTCTTGTATCAGGAGCGTCTAGCCCATGAGTATGCAGGACCCGTTAGCGGACATGCTAACTCGCATCCGTAATGCCCAGATGGCTGAAAAGTCCGTCGTAAGCATGCCTTCGTCGACTTTGAAGGTTGCGGTTGCCAAAGTTCTGAAAGACGAAGGTTACATCGCTGGCTACCAAGTCAGCAGCGAAGTGAAACCATCGCTTTCTATCGAGCTTAAATACTTCGAAGGCCGTCCGGTCATCGAGGAAGTCAAGCGCGTAAGTCGTCCAGGCCTGCGTCAGTACAAGTCCGTCGAAGAACTGCCGAAAGTACGTGGCGGTCTGGGCGTGTCTATCGTCTCCACCAACAAAGGTGTGATGACTGATCGTGCTGCGCGCGCTGCCGGTGTCGGCGGCGAAGTTCTCTGCACAGTGTTCTAAGGGGGGATAAGCATGTCTCGCGTCGCTAAGAACCCCGTTAAGCTGCCAGCTGGCGTCGAAGTTAAATTCGTCGGCCAACAGCTTTCGGTGAAGGGTGCCAAGGGCACTCTCGAACTGAACGTTCACTCGTCCGTAGAAGTCGTTGAAGAAGCTGGTGAGCTGCGTTTTGCTGCTCGCAATGGCGATCAACAAACTCGCGCTATGGCCGGTACTACCCGTGCCCTGGTTAACAACATGGTCCAAGGCGTAAGCCAAGGCTTCGAGCGTAAGCTCCAGCTGGTCGGTGTTGGTTACAAAGCTCAGGCTAAAGGCACTGTGCTGAACCTGGCGCTGGGCTTCTCGCATCCAGTGGATTACGAATTGCCTGAGGGCATCACCGCTGAGACCCCAAGCCAGACCGATATCCTGATCAAGGGTATCGATAAGCAGCTGGTAGGTCAGGTGGCCGCTGAAATCCGCGACTTCCGTCCACCAGAGCCGTACAAAGGCAAGGGTGTGCGTTACGCGGACGAAGTCGTCCGTCGTAAAGAAGCCAAGAAGAAGTAGGGCCTAGCAAATGACCGACAAAAAAGTTACTCGACTGCGTCGCGCTCGCAAAGCACGCCTGAAAATGCACGAACTCGAAGTCGTGCGTCTCTGCGTGTATCGCTCCTCGCAGCACATCTATGCCCAGGTCCTTTCGGCCGACGGCAGCAAAGTCCTGGCCAGCGCCTCGACTTTGGACAAAGAACTGCGTGATGGCGCCACTGGCAACATCGACGCGGCAACTAAGGTTGGCAAGCTGGTAGCTGAGCGCGCGAAAGCCGCCGGTGTATCTCAAGTTGCCTTTGACCGTTCTGGCTTCAAGTATCACGGCCGCGTCAAGGCGCTGGCTGATGCTGCTCGTGAAGGCGGACTGGAGTTCTAAGTTATGTCAAATAACGATCAAAAGCGCGACGAAGGTTACATCGAGAAGCTGGTTCAAGTTAACCGCGTTGCCAAAACCGTAAAAGGCGGCCGTATCTTCACCTTCACCGCGTTGACCGTGGTTGGTGATGGTAAAGGTCGTGTTGGTTTCGGCCGCGGCAAGTCGCGCGAAGTACCAGCCGCGATCCAGAAAGCCATGGAAGCTGCTCGTCGCAACATGATTCAGGTTGACCTGAACGGCACCACTCTGCAGTACGCCACCAAGTCCGCCCATGGCGCGTCGAAGGTGTACATGCAGCCTGCCTCTGAAGGTACCGGTATCATCGCTGGTGGCGCAATGCGTGCTGTCCTGGAAGTTGCTGGTGTTCAGAACGTCCTGGCCAAGTGCTACGGCTCGACTAACCCTGTAAACGTGGTTCACGCCACTTTCAAGGGTCTGAAGGCTATGCAATCTCCTGAATCCATTGCTGCCAAGCGCGGCAAGAGCGTCGAGGAGATCCGCTGATCATGGCTACCGTTAAAGTAACGCTGATCAAAAGCACCGCCGGCCGTCTCCCTAACCACAAACTGTGTGTTAAGGGTCTGGGTCTGCGCCGCATCGGTCACACTGTAGAAGTCCTGGATACTCCCGAGAATCGCGGGATGATCAACAAGGCTTACTACATGCTGCGCGTCGAGGGTTAATCGATGAAACTCAATGATCTGAGTCCAGCGCCGGGTTCCCGTCGCGAGAAGCATCGTCCGGGTCGTGGTATCGGTAGTGGTTTGGGTAAGACTGGTGGCCGTGGTCACAAAGGTCAAACCTCCCGCTCCGGTGGCACCATCGCTCCAGGCTTTGAAGGCGGTCAACAGCCGCTGCACCGTCGTCTGCCGAAGTTCGGCTTCGTTTCGCTGAAAGCCATGGATCGCGCCGAAGTGCGTCTGTCCGAGCTGGCTAAAGTGGAAGGCGACGTTGTCACCGTGCAATCCTTGAAGGATGCCAACGTGATTAACCAGAACGTTCAGCGTGTGAAAATCATGCTGTCGGGCGAAGTTACTCGCGCAGTCACCATCAAGGGTATCGCAGCCACCAAAGGTGCGCGTGCGGCTATCGAAGCAGCTGGCGGCAAGTTCGAGGAATAAATGGCTAAGCAAGGTGCTCTCTCTTCGCTCGGCAAAGGCGGGATGTCTGAACTTTGGGCTCGTCTGCGTTTTCTGTTCCTGGCGATCATCGTCTATCGGATAGGCGCACACATCCCAGTTCCAGGTATCAACCCGGACCGGCTGGCGGAACTGTTTCGACAGAATGAGGGGACCATTCTTAGCTTGTTCAACATGTTTTCCGGCGGCGCGCTGGAACGGATGAGCATCTTTGCACTGGGGATCATGCCGTACATTTCGGCATCGATCATCATGCAACTGATGACCGCCGTAAGCCCGCAGCTGGAGCAGTTGAAGAAGGAAGGTGAAGCTGGCCGTCGTAAGATTAGCCAGTACACCCGCTACGGCACCGTAGTCCTGGCGCTGGTCCAGGCCATTGGCATGTCCATTGGTCTGGCCGGTCAGGGCGTTGCGTTTTCTGCTGACTTTGGCTTCCATTTCGTTGCAGTGTCCACTTTTGTGGCCGGTGCGATGTTCATGATGTGGCTGGGTGAGCAGATCACTGAGCGCGGTGTAGGCAACGGTATCTCGATGTTGATCTTCGCAGGTATCGTCGCCGGTCTTCCGAGAGCAATCGGACAGTCTTTCGAGTCTGCACGTACGGGCGATATCAATATTTTCGCTCTGGTTGCTATCGGTTTGCTGGCAGTAGCGATTATCGGTTTTGTGGTGTTCATTGAGCGTGGTCAGCGTCGTATCGCCGTTCACTACGCCAAGCGTCAGCAGGGCCGTAAGGTTTTTGCTGCGCAGACCAGCCACTTGCCGCTGAAAGTGAACATGGCGGGCGTTATTCCTGCCATTTTCGCGAGCAGCATCTTGCTGTTCCCGGCTTCGCTGGGTGCCTGGTTCGGTCAGTCCGAAGGTATGGGCTGGTTGCAGGACATCTCGCAGTCGATCGCTCCTGGTCAGCCGTTGAATATTCTGCTGTTTAGTGCAGGGATTATTTTCTTCTGCTTCTTCTATACGGCGTTGATGTTCAATCCGAAAGACGTAGCGGAGAACCTGAAGAAGTCCGGTGCCTTTATTCCGGGTATCCGTCCTGGTGAGCAGTCTGCGCGCTACATTGATGGCGTTCTGACTCGTTTGACCATGTTCGGTGCTCTTTATATGACGGCCGTCTGTCTGCTTCCCCAGTTCCTGGTGGTTGCGGCAAACGTTCCGTTCTACCTTGGCGGGACCTCGTTGCTGATTGTGGTAGTGGTTGTGATGGACTTCATGTCCCAAGTACAATCGCACCTCGTTTCGCACCAGTACGAATCCCTGATGAAGAAAGCCAACCTGAAAGGCTACGGCGGCAGCGGTTTGCTGCGCTGATAGACCCTTAAGGTTCGAGGAGTTGGTGATGAAAGTTCGTGCATCGGTGAAAAAGCTGTGCCGTAACTGCAAAATTATTCGCCGCGAAGGTGTCGTTCGAGTAATTTGCAGCGCGGAACCACGTCACAAGCAGCGCCAAGGCTGAGTGTGATCTGCGCTACAAGCCCAGCAGCTAGTGCGCTGCTGGGTTGATTAATTGTTTCTACAGCGATATTATCTCGCGCCCTATTTCTTGGCTTCCGGGGCGTAGGTAGCTGTCAATTGGAGTCCCACTGAATGGCCCGTATTGCAGGCGTCAACATTCCAGATAACAAGCACACTGTTATCTCGCTGACCTACATCTATGGTGTTGGTCGCACTACTGCACAGAAAATCTGTGTAGAGACTGGGGTAAACCCAGCCGCAAAGATCAAGGATCTGAGCGACGAGCAGGTTGAATCGCTGCGTACTGAAGTTGCGAAGTACATCACCGAAGGTGATCTGCGTCGTGACGTCAACATGAAAATCAAGCGGTTGATGGACCTGGGTTGCTACCGCGGCCTGCGTCATCGTCGGGGTCTGCCAGTACGCGGTCAGCGTACCAAGACCAATGCGCGTACCCGAAAGGGCCCGCGTAAGCCGATCCGCAAGTAATCGCACCAGCGAATCGACAGGAATTTAGAAATGGCAAAACCTGCTGCTCGTCCTCGTAAAAAAGTCAAAAAGACAGTGGTTGATGGCATCGCCCACATCCATGCGTCTTTTAACAACACCATCGTGACCATCACCGATCGTCAAGGTAACGCTCTGTCCTGGGCTACCTCCGGCGGTTCGGGTTTCCGCGGTTCTCGCAAGTCCACCCCGTTCGCTGCTCAAGTAGCTGCTGAGCGTGCTGGTCAAGCTGCGCTGGAATATGGTCTGAAGAACCTCGACGTTAACGTCAAGGGTCCAGGTCCAGGTCGTGAGTCCGCTGTTCGTGCTTTGAACGGTTGTGGCTATAAGATCGCCAGCATCACCGACGTGACGCCAATCCCGCATAACGGGTGCCGTCCGCCGAAGAAGCGCCGCGTGTAATCAGGAGACAGATAAATGGCACGTTACATTGGTCCAAAATGCAAACTGTCTCGTCGTGAAGGCACCGATCTGTTCCTGAAGAGCGGCGTTCGCGCTCTGGAATCGAAGTGCAACATCGAAGCAGCCCCAGGTATCCACGGCCAGCGCCGTGGCCGTCAGTCCGACTACGGCACCCAGCTGCGTGAGAAACAAAAAGTACGTCGCATCTATGGCGTTCTCGAACGTCAGTTCAGCGGTTACTACAAGGAAGCAGCCTCCAAGAAGGGTGCTACCGGCGAGAACCTGCTGCAACTGCTCGAGTGCCGTCTGGATAACGTCGTTTATCGTATGGGCTTTGGCGCTACTCGTGCCGAATCCCGTCAGCTGGTTTCGCATAAAGCGATCAGCGTTAACGGCAAGACTGTAAACATTCCGTCCTACCAAGTTCGTCCGGGTGACGTGGTCGCGGTTCGCGAGAAGTCGCTGAACCAGCTGCGCATTGTTCAAGCCCTTGAACTTTGCGCCCAGCGTGGCCGCGTTGAGTGGGTAGATGTGGATACTGCCAAGAAGTCGGGCGTTTTCAAGAACGTTCCAGCTCGCAGTGACCTCTCCGCCGACATCAACGAAAGCCTGATTGTCGAGCTCTACTCCAAGTAAGGGCTAGAAAATAGGTGCATCCATGCAGATTTCGGTAAATGAGTTCCTGACGCCCCGCCATATTGATGTGCAGGTCGTCAGTCCAACCCGCGCTAAAATCACGCTCGAGCCTCTCGAGCGTGGCTTTGGCCATACCCTGGGCAACGCGCTGCGACGCATCCTGTTGTCCTCAATGCCCGGCTGTGCAGTAGTCGAGGCCGAGATTGACGGTGTACTCCATGAGTACTCGGCAATCGAAGGTGTACAGGAAGACGTCATTGAAATCCTGTTGAACCTGAAAGGCCTGGCTATCAAACTGCACGGTCGTGACGAAGTTACGCTGACCTTGTCGAAAAAGGGTTCGGGGGTGGTTACCGCTGCCGATATTCAGCTGGATCATGATGTCGAGATCGTTAATCCCGATCACGTAATCGCTAACCTGGCGTCTAACGGCGCCCTGAACATGAAGCTCACCGTAGCTCGTGGTCGTGGTTATGAACCGGCCGATTCGCGTCAGAGCGATGAAGACGAAAGCCGCAGCATTGGTCGCTTGCAGCTTGACTCTTCGTTCAGCCCGGTTCGCCGTATCGCATACGTGGTGGAAAACGCCCGTGTCGAGCAGCGTACCAACCTGGACAAGCTGGTTATTGATCTGGAAACCAACGGTACCCTGGATCCTGAAGAGGCTATCCGTCGTGCCGCAACCATTCTGCAACAGCAGTTGGCTGCGTTCGTCGACCTCAAAGGTGACAGTGAGCCAGTGGTAGTCGAACAGGAAGACGAGATCGATCCGATCCTGCTTCGTCCGGTTGACGATCTGGAATTGACCGTGCGTTCGGCCAACTGCCTTAAGGCGGAGAACATTTACTACATCGGCGATCTGATTCAGCGCACCGAAGTAGAACTGTTGAAGACTCCGAACCTGGGCAAGAAGTCCCTGACTGAAATCAAGGACGTTCTGGCCTCCCGTGGTCTGTCCCTCGGCATGCGCCTCGACAACTGGCCGCCTGCAAGTCTTAAGAAAGACGACAAGGCGACTGCCTGATCGTCGTAATCACCGAACGTAGTGTTTGGTAAGGAATGAATCATGCGTCATCGTAAAAGTGGACGTCACCTGAGCCGTACCAGCTCTCACCGCAAGGCCATGTTCCAGAACATGGCGGTGTCGCTGTTCGAGCACGAGCTGATCAAAACTACCCTGCCGAAAGCCAAGGAACTGCGCCGCGTTGCCGAGCCGCTGATCACCCTGGCCAAGGAAGACAGCGTAGCTAACCGTCGTCTGGCTTTCGACCGTACTCGTTCGAAAGAAATCGTCGGTAAGCTGTTCAACGATCTGGGCAAGCGCTATGCCACCCGTCAGGGCGGCTACCTGCGTATCCTCAAGTGCGGCTTCCGCGCTGGCGATAACGCACCAATGGCGTACGTCGAGCTGGTTGATCGTCCTGTCGGTGGCTCGGTAGAAGCTGCTGAGTAAGGCGACAGTCTGAAACAAGAAACCGGGCCTCGTGCCCGGTTTTTTGTGTCTTCATACATTGAAACAATCTATTGATCTGAGTCAGTTAATGAATTTGTTGCTGTCATAGTTCTGGTCGATACTCACTCCAAGCCGATTAGCCGGCAGTTTGAGACCGATAGGGAGATAGCGCATGAGCCAGACTAAAATACTGACCACCGCCAGCGGTGCACCAGTAGCAGACAACCAGAACTCACGCTCTGCTGGGCCGCGAGGGCCGTTGTTGCTGGATGACTTTCACCTGATTGAGAAACTCGCTCACTTCAATCGCGAGAACATTCCTGAGCGGCGCGTGCATGCCAAGGGCTCGGGTGCCTACGGTACTTTTACTGTATCCAAGGATGTCTCGCAGTACAGCTGTGCCAAGCTGTTCAACACCATTGGCAAGCAGACCGAGACCTTCCTGCGCTTTTCAACTGTCGGTGGCGAGCGTGGTTCGGCTGACACCGAGCGCGACCCGCGCGGTTTCGCCCTGAAGTTCTACACCGAAGAGGGCAACTGGGACATCGTCGGCAACAACACTCCGGTGTTCTTCATCCGTGACCCACTGAAGTTTCCTGACTTTATCCACACCCAAAAACGTCTGCCGCAAAGCAACCTGAAAAGTGCGCAAGCGATGTGGGACTTCTGGTCGCATTCGCCTGAAGCACTGCACCAAGTGACCATCCTGTTCTCCGACCGCGGTATTCCTGATGGCTACCGTCATATGCACGGCTTCGGCAGTCATACCTACAGCCTGATCAACGCCCAAGGCCAGCGTACGTGGGTGAAGTGGCACTTCAAGACCAAGCAAGGCATCAAGAACCTGGCGCCCGCCGATGCAGCTCGCCTGGCCGGTACCGATCCTGACTACGCCCAGCGTGACCTGTTCGAGGCCATCGAGCGTGGTGACTTCCCTAAATGGGCGGTGTGCATTCAGGTAATGAGCGAAGAAGAAGCGGCAAGCCGCGACGAGAACCCTTTTGATGTGACCAAGACCTGGTCGCAGAAAGATTATCCGTTGATTGAAATTGGCGAACTGGAGCTCAACCGCAACCCACTCAACTACTTCGCCGAAGTTGAGCAAGCTGCGTTTGGTCCGAGCAACATGGTTCCAGGCGTAGGGCTTTCGCCTGACCGTATGCTCCAGGGGCGCGTATTCGCTTACGCAGACGCTCATCGGTATCGAGTCGGGACCAACCATCAACACTTGCCGGTAAATGCGCCACGCAGCCCGGTAAACACCTACCAGCGTGATGGCGCCATGGCATTTGGCAGCAACGGTGGAGCGGCGCCTAACTATGAGCCTAACAGCTACGGCAGTGCTCCAAAGCAGGCGCCGGCGTTTGCCGAACCGGCATTGGCCCTTGATGGTGTGGCTGATCGTTACGACCATCGTGAAGACACTGACTACTACAGTCATGCCGGCGCGCTGTTCCGCTTGATGAATGGCGACCAGAAGGCGTTGCTCATCAGCAACATCGCCGGTGCGATGGCGGGCGTATCAGAAGAGGTCGTACAGCGGCAACTGCAGCACTTCTTTAAGGCTGATCAGGCCTATGGAGAGGGCATAGCCAAGGCTTTGGGCATAAATCTCGCTTAAGTCGAAGTGATAAGAAGAACCGCCCTCATTTGGGCGGTTTTTCAATGAATATCACTACCGTTTACGGGCTTTTTTGCACTTTTTTGCCTAATTCCAAGTGACCTGTCGGCGATCCTGGTTCAAACTATGACTTTCACACAGGGAGAGGCAGGACGATGCAAGGTCACCCCGACGTAATCGATTATCTCAACACGTTGCTGACGGGCGAACTGGCGGCGCGTGATCAGTACTTCATTCACTCGCGGATGTACGAAGACTGGGGCTTGAGCAAGCTCTACGAGCGTATTAACCACGAGATGGAGGAAGAGACCCAACACGCTGATGCCCTGATGCGTCGTATCCTCATGCTCGAAGGTACTCCGCGCATGCGTCCTGAAGATTTGGACGTGGGCACGACTGTTCCGGAAATGATCGCTGCCGATCTTCGCCTTGAGTACAAGGTCCGTGCTGCGCTGTGCAAAGGCATCGAGCTGTGCGAACTGCATAAGGATTACATCAGCCGCGATATTCTGCGCGTGCAACTGGCCGACACCGAGGAAGATCACACCTACTGGCTGGAGAAGCAGCAGGGTCTGATCAAGTCGATCGGTCTGGAGAATTACCTGCAATCGCAGATGTAATTTTCCTGCGTATAAAAAAGCCCCGCCAGTGCGGGGCTTTTTGCATCTGCAGGGTCGGCGAATCGCTATGGATTCGCCGTTCCGGCAGACAGGTTTCAGGCGCGATCACGCTCCAGCAGTGGCTTGAGGTAGTGACCGGTGTGAGACTGTTTCATCCCAGCCACCTCTTCAGGTGTACCGAAGGCGATAATCTGGCCGCCTTTGGAGCCTCCCTCGGGCCCCAGGTCGACGATCCAGTCGGCTGTCTTGATCACGTCCAGGTTGTGCTCGATCACCACCACAGTGTTGCCGTGGTCGCGCAGGCGGTGAAGGACGTCAAGCAACTGCTGGATATCGGCGAAGTGTAGGCCAGTGGTCGGCTCGTCGAGGATATACAGAGTTTTGCCGGTATCGCGCTTGGATAGCTCACGGGAAAGCTTCACCCGCTGCGCTTCGCCGCCGGAGAGCGTCGTTGCCGATTGCCCCAGCTTGATATAAGACAGGCCGACATCCATCAAGGTCTGTAGTTTGCGCGCCAGGGCCGGCACCGCGTCGAAGAACTCGCGGGCTTCCTCGATGGTCATTTCCAGCACTTCGTGGATATTCTTGCCCTTGTATTTGATCTCCAGGGTTTCGCGGTTGTAGCGCTTACTCTTGCACACGTCGCAGGGTACGTAGATATCCGGCAAGAAGTGCATTTCAACCTTGATCAGCCCGTCACCCTGGCAGGCCTCGCAGCGCCCACCTTTGACGTTGAACGAGAAGCGGCCAGGGCCGTAGCCACGGGAACGGGACTCTGGCACCCCAGAGAACAGTTCGCGGATGGGGGTGAACAGACCTGTGTAGGTTGCGGGGTTCGAGCGCGGGGTGCGGCCGATCGGGCTCTGATCGATATCCACCACTTTGTCCAGATGCTGCAAACCATCACAACTGTCGTGTGCTGCTGCCTCCAGGGTACTGGCGCCGTTGAGGGCGGTAGCACTGAGGGGGAACAAGGTGTTGTTGATCAGGGTCGACTTGCCCGAGCCGGACACGCCGGTCACACAGGTCAGCAGGCCGATCGGGATCTCCAGATCGACATTCTGCAGATTGTTGCCGCGTGCACCTTTAAGTTTGAGCGAAAGCTTCTTGTTGCGCGGTGTGCGTTTGGCCGGTACGGCGATCTTCACGCGCCCCGACAGGTACTTGCCCGTCAGTGAGTCCGGATGGGCCATGACCTCGGCGGGAGTACCCTCAGCGACAATCTGGCCACCATGCACGCCAGCACCCGGGCCGATGTCGACCACGTAGTCGGCAAGGCGGATAGCGTCCTCGTCGTGCTCTACCACGATGACCGTATTACCAATATCACGCAGGTGATTAAGGGTTGCCAGCAAGCGGTCATTATCACGCTGATGCAGGCCGATGGACGGCTCGTCGAGGATATACATCACCCCTACCAAGCCGGCACCGATCTGGCTGGCCAGGCGGATGCGCTGGGCTTCGCCACCCGACAAAGTGTCGGCGCTACGGTCCAAGGTCAGGTAATCGAGGCCGACATTGACCAGAAACTGCAAGCGCTCACAAATTTCCTTGAGAATCTTGTCGGCAATTTCGCCACGGCGCCCCGTCAGTTTCAGGCTACCAAAATAAGTGCTGGCATCACCGATGGGCAGGTTGGTCACTGCAGGCAGGGTTTTCTCGCCAACCCACACGTGGCGCGCTTCACGGCGCAAGCGCGTGCCGCGGCAGTCCGGGCATGGTTGGGTGCTGAGAAATTTGGCCAGCTCTTCGCGTACGGTTGCCGATTCGGTCTCGCGGTAGCGACGCTCCAGGTTCGGCACTATGCCTTCGAACGGGTGCGAACGTTTAACGATATCGCCCCGATCGTTCAGGTACTTGAAGTCGACGTTTTGCTTGCCACTGCCGTGCAGGATGACTTTCTGTTGATCGGCAGGCAGCTCGCCGAAGGGCACTTCGAGGCTGAAGTCGTAGTGCGCGGCCAGTGAACCGAGCATCTGGAAATAATAAACGTTGCGCCGGTCCCAGCCGCGGATTGCTCCTTCCGCGAGGGTCAGTTCGCTATTGACCAAGCGTTTTATGTCGAAGAACTGTTTAACGCCCAGCCCGTCACACGTCGGACATGCACCGGCTGGGTTGTTGAAAGAAAACAGCTTGGGTTCCAGTTCACTGATGGCATGCCCGCAGATCGGACAAGCAAAGCGAGCCGAGAAAATCATCTCTTCAAATGGCTCGTCGTCCATCGAAGCAACCAGAGCGATACCGTCGGCCAGTTTCAGCGCGGTCTCGAAGGATTCGGCCAGGCGCTGCTGAAGATCGTCGCGAACCTTGAAGCGATCGACCACTACTTCGATGGTGTGCTTTTTCTGCTTATCCAGTTTTGGCAGCTCATCGAGCTCGAACAACTTGCCATTGACCCGGGCACGCACGAAGCCTTGGGCGCGTAGCTCTTCGAATACAGCCAGGTGTTCCCCTTTACGCTCACGAATCACCGGGGCCAGCAGCATCAGCTTGCTGCCCTCGGACTGCGCCAGCACCAGGTCAACCATCTGACTGACCGTTTGCGCTTCCAGGGGAATATCGTGGTCCGGGCAGCGCGGCATACCTACGCGGGCGTAGAGCAACCGCAGGTAATCGTAGATTTCGGTAATGGTGCCGACGGTCGAGCGCGGGTTGTGCGAGGTTGATTTCTGTTCGATGGAGATGGCCGGAGAAAGGCCTTCGATGGTGTCGACATCAGGTTTTTCCATCATCGACAGGAACTGTCGCGCATACGCCGACAACGATTCGACGTAGCGGCGCTGGCCTTCGGCGTAAAGAGTGTCGAACGCTAGCGAAGACTTGCCGGAACCGGACAAGCCGGTGATAACGATCAGCTTGTCCCGGGGCAGGGTCAGGTCGATGTTTTTCAGGTTGTGGGTCCGTGCCCCACGAATCAGGATCTTGTCCACTGCGGCCTCGCTTGGCGGGCGTAACATAAACGGTTGAGTATACGGCTCCATGCCATTACGCGGCAAAGCGTCACGTATATGCCGTTAAGCGATGGGACTGGTAGAATCGCCGCCGGTTCACACGAGGTTTATCCATGCACGATCCCCACAGCGAACGCATGAGTGCTAGCGAAACCCGCGCCGCAGGTGGCCTGGCTCTGGTGTTCGCCTTCCGTATGCTAGGCATGTTCATGGTTTTGCCGGTACTGGCGACCTATGGCATGGACCTGGCGGGCGCCACACCGGCGCTGATCGGTCTGGCCATTGGTGCCTACGGCCTGACCCAGGCTTTTCTGCAGATACCGTTCGGGATCATTTCCGATCGCATTGGTCGTCGTCCGGTGATTTACCTGGGCCTGGTGATCTTTGCCCTGGGCAGCGTGCTCGCGGCGCAGGCTGATTCGATCTGGGGCGTGATCGCCGGCCGTATCCTGCAAGGTGCCGGAGCGATTTCCGCAGCGGTGATGGCGCTGTTGTCGGACCTGACCCGTGAGCAGCACCGCACCAAGGCCATGGCCATGATCGGCATGAGCATTGGTTTGTCGTTCGCCGTGGCCATGGTCGTTGGCCCGTTGCTGACGCGTGCTTTTGGCTTGTCCGGGCTTTTCCTGGCCACTGCCGCCATGGCGGTAGTCGGTATCGCGCTGATCGCTTTCCTCGTGCCGGCGTCCCACGGTGCTTTGCAGCATCGTGAGTCAGGCGTCGCCAAGCAGGCCCTGGGTCCGACCTTGCGTCACCCGGACCTGTTGCGTCTGGATGTGGGTATTTTCGTCCTGCATGCAATCCTGATGGCCAGCTTCGTTGCCTTACCACTGGCTTTCGTCGAGCGTGGCGGGTTGCCCAAGGAAGAGCACTGGTGGGTATATCTCACTGCTTTGCTGATCTCATTTTTTGCAATGATCCCGTTCATCATCTACGGCGAAAAAAAGCGCAAGATGAAACGTGTTCTGCTTGGCGCGGTCAGTGTTTTGGTGCTTACCGAGCTGTACTTCTGGCTGTCAGCAGACAACTTGCGCGAACTGGTGATCGGCACCGTGATATTCTTTACTGCCTTCAACCTGCTGGAGGCATCCTTGCCTTCGCTGGTGAGCAAGGTATCGCCCGCCGGCGGCAAGGGCACGGCCATGGGGGTTTATTCCACCAGCCAATTCCTTGGGGCCGCGATGGGAGGAATTCTCGGTGGCTGGTTGTTCCAGCACGGTGGCTTGAGTACGGTGTTCCTGGGCTGCGCAGTATTGTGTGCAGTGTGGTGGATCGTTGCGCTGAGCATGCGTGAGCCGCCGTACGTGACCAGCCTGCGCATGCCGTTGTCGGCCGAGGCGGTCCGCGAGGCGGGACTGACCGAAAGGCTGTTGGCCGTACCGGGTGTGACCGACGCAGTGGTGGTGGTCGATGAAGCCGCCATCTATATCAAACTTGATACACAAATTTTGGATCGCACGACCCTGGAGCGTCTGGTAAACCCGACCTCCGCAGCGTGCGAAGCCTAGGAGAACGTTATGGCCCGTGGGGTTAACAAAGTCATTCTGGTCGGTACTTGCGGTCAGGATCCAGAAGTCCGCTACCTGCCCAACGGTAATGCCGTGACCAACCTGAGCCTGGCTACCAGTGAGCAGTGGACCGACAAGCAGACCGGTCAGAAGGTAGAGAAAACCGAGTGGCACCGCGTGTCGATGTTCGGCAAGGTCGCGGAAATCGCTGGCGAGTACCTGCGTAAAGGTTCGCAAGTCTACATCGAAGGCAAGCTGCAGACCCGCGAGTGGGAAAAAGACGGTATCAAGCGCTACACCACTGAAATCGTTGTCGACATGCAGGGCACCATGCAACTGCTGGGCGGTCGTCCACAGAATCAGGACGGTGGCAACCAGTACAACCAGGGTGGCAATCAAGGCGGCAACCAGGGTGGCAACTACAACCAGGCGCCACGCCAGCAGGCTCAGCGCCCTCAGCAGTCGGCCCCTCAGCAGCGTCCAGCGCCGCAACAGGCCGCGCCGCAGCCAGCTCCAGACTTCGACAGCTTCGATGACGATATTCCGTTCTGATTCGTAGCGCAGAGCGCTGTATCTTCAAAACGCCCGGCGCAATGCACCGGGCGTTTTTTTATGCCTGATCAGATATGGCTATGTGCCGGTAGTCCGCTTTCATCGTACATCCTGAAATCTTGACTACAGTATCAACTGGTGACTGCTACATATGTCGCCACCGTGATCGTTCAAGAGGCGCCGGCAACGTCCCGTGCGTCCACCACCTGATCAGGAGCGCACGATGGATCTCAACCGTCGGCAGTTCTTCAAGGTCGCCGCGATTGGCCTTGGAGGCTCGAGCTTGGCTGCGTTGGGCATGGCCCCGACACCGGCTTTCGCCGAGCAGGTGCGTCACTTCAAACTGGCGCATACCAAAGAAGCCCGTAACACCTGTCCCTATTGTTCCGTCGGCTGTGGCTTGATTATGTACAGCCAAGGGGACGCGGCCAAGAACGTGGCCCAGAACATCATCCACATCGAAGGCGACGCCGACCATCCGGTGAACCGCGGCACGTTGTGCCCGAAAGGTGCCGGCCTGCTCGACTTTATCCACAGCCCCAATCGGCTGCAGTATCCACAAGTGCGCAAGCCGGGCAGCCAGGAATGGACCCGGGTGTCGTGGGATGAGGCGCTGGATCGCATCGCAGATCTGATGAAAACCGATCGTGACGCCAACTTCATCGAGAAGAACGCCCAAGGCCAGACCGTCAATCGCTGGTTGAGCGTAGGCTTTTTGGCCGCGTCGGCGTCGTCCAACGAAGCGGGCTACATGACCCACAAAGTTATTCGCAGTCTTGGCATGCTGGGGTTCGATAACCAGGCACGTGTCTGACATGGCCCGACGGTGGCAAGTCTTGCCCCGACGTACGGCCGTGGAGCCATGACCAACCACTGGACTGATATCGCTAACGCGAATCTGGTTCTGGTGATGGGTGGCAACGCTGCAGAAGCCCATCCATGTGGCTTCAAATGGGTAACCGAGGCCAAGGCCCATAACAAGGCACGGCTGATTGTGGTCGACCCGCGTTTTACCCGAACCGCGTCGGTGGCTGACTATTACGCGCCTATCCGCACCGGTACCGATATCGCCTTTATGGGCGGGCTGATCAATTACCTGCTGACTGAAGACAAGATTCAGCACGAGTACGTGCGTAACTACACCGACGTGTCGTTCATCGTAAAAGCCGGTTATGGCTTTGAAGATGGCCTGTTCAGTGGCTATGACGCGGACAAGCGCAGCTACACCGACAAGTCCGGTTGGGGCTACGAGCTGGGTGAAGACGGCTTTGCCAAGGTCGACCCGACCCTGCAAGACCCGCGCTGCGTGTTCCAGTTGATGAAGCAGCATTACAGCCGCTACACGCCAGAGTTGGCCAGTCAGATCTGCGGGATGCCGCTCGAGAATATGCGCAAGGTCTGGGAAGAGATCGCCACCTGCTCGCAACCGGGCAAGACCATGACGATCCTCTATGCCCTGGGCTGGACCCAGCACTCGATAGGCTCGCAAATTATTCGCAGTGCCGCCATGGTGCAGTTGCTGCTGGGTAACGTCGGTATGCCCGGAGGTGGTGTCAATGCCTTGCGCGGTCACTCCAACATTCAAGGGCTGACGGATCTGGGACTGCTGTCCAACCTGCTGCCGGGTTACCTGACCCTGCCAGGGGATGCCGAGCAGGATTACGCCACCTACATTGCCAAACGTGCGCCCAAGCCACTGCGACCTGGGCAGTTGTCCTATTGGCAGAACTACGGCAAGTTCCATGTCAGCTTGATGAAGGCCTGGTATGGCGCTAACGCCACGGCCGAGAACAACTGGGCTTATGATTACCTGCCCAAGCTGGACATCCCCGGCTACGACGTGTTGAAGATGTTCGACATGATGGCCAAGGAAGAGGTCAACGGTTACTTCTGTCAGGGCTTCAACCCAATTGCTGCCTTGCCTGACAAAAACCGCGTCACCGCCGCACTGAGCAAGCTCAAATGGCTGGTGGTGATGGACCCTCTGGCTACCGAAACTTCAGAGTTCTGGCGCAATGCCGGGCCGTTCAACGATGTCGATTCTGCGAATGTGCAAACTGAAGTCATTCGCTTGCCCACCACCTGCTTTGCCGAAGAAGACGGCTCGTTGGTCAACAGTAGCCGCTGGCTGCAATGGCACTGGAAGGGCGCTGAAGGCCCAGGGCAGGCGCGTACCGACGTGTGGATCATGAGCGCGCTGTTCCTGCGTCTGCGCGAGCGCTACCAGCGCGAGGGCGGCGCCTGGGCCGAGTCGATCCTGAAACTCAGTTGGCCGTACAAGGTGCCTCACGAACCATCGCCGGAAGAGATCGCCAAGGAGTTCAATGGCTATGCCGTCACAGATGTGACGGATGCCACCGGGGCGACGATCAAGGCTGGGCAACAGCTATCCGCCTTCGCCCAGCTCAAGGACGATGGCAGCACCGCTTCCGGTTGCTGGATTTTCTGCGGCAGTTGGACCGAGCAGGGCAACCAGATGGCCCGGCGCGATAATGCCGATCCGTTTGGTATGAAGCAGAACCTGGGTTGGGCCTGGGCCTGGCCGGCCAATCGGCGGATTCTCTACAACCGTGCCTCGGCAGACGTACAGGGTAATCCCTGGTCGCCAAACAAGCGCCTGGTCTGGTGGAACGGCAAGGCGTGGGGCGGTACCGACGTGCCGGACTTCAAGGCAGATGTTGCACCGGAAATGGGGATGAACCCGTTCATCATGAACCCTGAAGGTGTGGCGCGATTCTTCGCCCTCGACAAGATGGCCGAAGGGCCGTTCCCGGAGCATTACGAACCGTTCGAGACGCCGATTGGGGTCAACCCGTTGCACCCCACCAACAAAAAGGCGACCAGCAATCCGGCCGCTCGGGTGTTCGATTCGGTATGGGACACGCTGGGGCAGGCCAAGGAATTCCCTTATGCCGCCACGACCTACCGACTGACCGAGCACTTCCACTTCTGGACCAAGCACTGTCCGATTAACGCGGTGACTCAGCCGGAGCAGTTCGTCGAGATCGGTGAGGTGCTGGCCAAAGAGAAGGGCATCGCCGCTGGAGACCGGGTGCGTGTCACCTGCAAGCGTGGCCACATTGAGGCTGTGGCCGTGGTGACCAAGCGGATTCGTCCGCTACAGGTCAACAACCAGACCGTGCACCAGATCGGCATTCCGTTGCACTGGGGTTTTACCGGGGTCACCCGGCACGGTTACTTGACCAACACCCTGGTGCCGTTCCTCGGTGACGGCAACACCCAAACGCCGGAATCGAAGTCGTTCCTGGTCAACGTGGAGAAAATCTGATGGCTAGCCAAGACATCATCGCCCGTTCGGCCACTACCACAACGCCTTCTTCGATCCGCCACCAGGAGGAAGTGGCCAAGCTCATCGATACCACCAAGTGCATCGGCTGCAAGGCCTGCCAAGTGGCATGCTCGGAGTGGAACGAGCTGCGTGACGAGGTAGGTCACAGCTATGGCACTTACGATAACCCCCATGACCTCAGCGCACAGACCTGGACGTTGATGCGCTTCACCGAGCATGAAAACACCGAGGGCAATCTGGAGTGGCTCATCCGCAAGGATGGCTGTATGCACTGCGCCGATCCTGGCTGCTTGAAGGCGTGTCCGAGCCCGGGCGCGATCATTAAACACGCCAATGGCATCGTCGACTTCAACCAGGATCATTGCATCGGTTGCGGCTATTGCATTACGGGTTGCCCGTTCAACATCCCGCGTATTTCGCAGAAGGACCACAAGGCCTACAAATGCACGCTGTGTTCGGACCGGGTGTCGGTAGGGCTGGAGCCGGCCTGCGTGAAAACCTGTCCGACCGGGGCGATTGTGTTCGGCACCAAGGAAGACATGAAAGAGCATGCCGCCGAGCGCATCGTCGACCTCAAGTCGCGGGGCTTCGACAAGGCTGGTTTGTATGACCCCGATGGTGTCGGCGGCACCCATGTGATGTATGTGCTGCACCATGCCGATCAACCGAAGCTGTATGCCGGCCTACCGGACCAGCCGGTGATCAGCTCGCTGGTGGGGCTGTGGAAAGGCGTGAGCAAGCCGCTGGCGCTACTGGCAATGGGGGCTGCGGTGCTGGCCGGCTTTTTCCACTATGTGCGTATCGGCCCGCAACGCGTCGAGGAGGATGAGCATCCGACTGTGCCGGATGCCAGCGTGCACGTCGTCGACCCAGCAGTGCATGTGTATGACCCGAATAAACCGGGTGCGCAAGGGGAGGAACGGCCATGAAAGACAAACCCATCCTGCGCTACAACGCCAACGAGCGGACCAACCATTGGCTGGTGGCGATCCTGTTCGTCATGGCTGCGCTGTCGGGGCTGGCGCTGTTCCACCCGGCGCTGTTCTGGCTTAGTCATTTGTTCGGTGGCGGGCCGTGGACGCGCATCCTGCATCCATTCATGGGTGTATTAATGTTCGTGTTCTTTCTTGGTCTGGTGCTGCGTTTCTGGCGGGCCAACTACTTCATTGCCAATGACCGCCTGTGGCTCAGGCGTATAGACCGGGTAATGCTAAACGAGGAGGAGGGTGTTCCACCGATAGGCAAGTACAACCCCGGGCAGAAACTGCTGTTCTGGACCCTGCTGTTATGCATGTTGGTGCTGCTGATCAGTGGCGTGGTGATCTGGCGAGCCTGGTTCAGCCAATACTTCGACATTGGCGCAATTCGCCTGGCCACCTTGTTGCACGCACTGGCGGCTTTTGTGCTGGTGCTGAGCATCATTGTGCATATCTATGCCGGGATCTGGATCAAAGGCTCGGTCAGTGCCATGTTGCATGGTTGGGTCAGTCGCGCCTGGGCGAAAAAACACCATGAGCTATGGTATCGGGAAGTGACGCGCGAGGATCCGCCGGACTCGCAGATCAGTAAAAAAGGATGACCACTTGAGCACCATTCTTGAACCTGGGCAGATTGAAGCGGCGGCCACCACGCCGCCGTTTCTCTACCTGCCACCTGCCAATATCTTCGCCTTGCGTGCCGCCCGCCTGGATGCGCTCGCCGAGGGGAACGCGCTAGGTGATTACCTACGCCTGATCGCTGGGTTGTGCCGAACCCAGCAAAGCCTGCTTGACCAACCACCTGTTGCCGCGCCTGCCGAGACCGAGCGCCAGCGCTTGTGTGTGGAGCATGGATTGCCACCGCTGGCTGCCGACAGTCTGGTGCGCGAGGGGCATTGGCTGGCGTATCTCGATGCCTTGCTGCAGCGTTATCAGAGCCCTGGCAGCGCCGAGCTAAACGCCGCGCTTAGTACTTTGGGTGCATCCAGTGCCGAGCAGCGCAAGCTGTGGGGTATCGCCTTGCTGACCGGTCAGTTCAGTGCCGTGCCGGCAGCGCTGGTGCCGTTTCTTGGCGCTGCGTTACAGGCTGCCTGGAGCCATTGGTTGCTGAATTTGCCGAGCACCGGTCTCAAAGGTGGCGACAGCCTTTGCCAATGCCCTGCCTGCGGATCGCCGCCAATGGCGGGCGTGATTCGCCATCGCGGCAAGTACAACGGCCTGCGCTATCTGGTGTGTTCGCTCTGCGCATGTGAGTGGCATGTGGTGCGGGTCAAGTGTGTCTACTGCGAGCAAACCAAGGGGTTGACCTACTTCAACCTTGAAGATGATCGCCATGCGCCGGGCAAGGAACCGCTACGTGCGGAATGCTGCCCTGGGTGCAAGAGTTATCTGAAGCAGGTTTATCTGGAGTGCGCGCCTGATGCCGAAGCATTGTCGGCAGATCTGGCAAGCCTGGCCCTGGATCTGCGTCTGGATCAGGAGGGGTACCAGCGGCTGGCGCCGAACCTGATGCTGGCACCCGGAGGCGAGTGAGCCTAGCGTCTACACTCAGGTTTTGCGTCGCCGCCAGCGCGGGGTAAGTCTGCTCCTTCACTTTAGGAGCAGGCATGTTCCGCGATGTGGCCCACACTGCCGAAGGTAACCTCTTCAATGCCCTCGAATCTTGCCCAGCTCCCGAATCGCCTGCCTTCCATCGACACCTTGCTTCGTCATCCCGCCTGCCAAGCCTTGATCGATCGATATGGCCGTGATGCTGTATTAGCCACCTTGCGCCAGTTGCTCGATGATCTGCGCGACCCGGCCAGGCACGGTCAGCTTGATGCGGTAGAAATGGCGCCTGCAGTGCTCGCTGGCCGCGCCGGGGAACGCCTGGTTGCCCAGCACCAAAGCCAGGTACGGCGGGTGTTCAATCTCACCGGCACGGTGTTGCATACCAACCTGGGGAGGGCGCTGTTGCCCGAAGAAGCGATCGAGGCTGTGCAACGCGCTGCGCGCTACCCGCTGAACCTTGAATTTGATCTGGCCACCGGCAAGCGTGGCGATCGCGATGACCTGATTGAAGGCCTCATTCGTGAGTTGACGGGAGCCGAGGCAGTCACGGTGGTCAACAACAATGCCGCTGCGGTGTTGCTGGCGCTCAACAGCCTGGGGGCGCGCAAGGAAGGCATTATTTCCCGGGGCGAACTGATCGAGATCGGCGGGGCCTTTCGGATCCCCGACATCATGGCCAGGGCAGGGGTCAAATTGCATGAGGTGGGCACCACCAATCGCACTCACGCCCGCGACTATGAAGCGGCCATCGGACCGCGCAGTGGACTCTTGATGCGGGTGCATTGCAGCAATTACAGCATCCAAGGCTTCACCACGCAGGTGCCCACCGCAGAGCTTGCGCAACTGGCGCACAAACATAACCTGCCGCTGCTCGAAGACCTGGGCAGTGGCAGCTTGCTCGACCTGACCCGCTGGGGGCTGCCTGCAGAGCCTACAGTGCGCCAGGCATTAGCCGAGGGAGCGGACATTGTCACGTTCAGTGGCGACAAGTTGCTTGGCGGTCCGCAGGCCGGGATTATCGTTGGTAGCAAAGCGCTGATTTCCAGAATCAAGAAGAACCCACTGAAGCGAGCGCTCAGGGTCGACAAGCTGACACTCGCCGCGCTGGAAGCGGTTTTAGGGCTGTACCGTAACCCGGACCTGCTGGCCGAGCGTTTGCCCAGCCTGCGCTTACTGACGCGCGCGCAGACAGAAATCCTTGCCCAGGCCGAACGCCTTGCACCCCAACTCAGAAAGGTCATGGGCGATCACTGGGAGGTTGTTGCGGTACCTGCATTGAGCATGATTGGCAGCGGCAGTCAGCCCGTTGCCCGTTTGCCCAGCGCCGCCTTGTGCTTGCGTCCGCAGTTATCCAAGCGTTTGCGCGGACGCAGCCTGCTCGGCTTGGAGGAGGCCCTGCGCAAGCTGCCGATTCCTGTGCTTGGGCGTATTGATGACGATGCCCTGTGGTTGGACTTGCGCCAATTGGATGACGAGGCTGGTTGGCTGGCGCAACTGCCCGAGCTGCAACGGATGGAGACGGTGAGGTGATTGTCGGGACGGCAGGGCACATTGATCATGGCAAGACGTCGTTGCTTGAGGCGCTTACCGGGCAGGCGGGCGATCAGCGCCGGGAAGAACGTGAACGGGGCATGACCATCGACCTGGGTTATCGCTACGCGAGCCTGGAACCGGGCGCGCCGTTAACGGGTTTCATCGATGTGCCCGGCCATGAGCGGTTTATCCACAATATGCTGGCCGGGGCGCAAGGCATCGATCTGGTATTGCTGGTGGTGGCTGCTGATGATGGGGTCATGCCGCAAACTCGTGAGCACCTCGCCATTGTGCAACTGCTGGGTATTCCCCGAGCGTTGGTGGCGATCAGCAAGTGCGACCGGGTAGAGGCGAACAGGGTTCGCGAAGTGCAAGCGCAGATCAAGGTGTTGCTGGCAGCCGGGCCCTATGCTGGCGCCGCACAATATCCGCTGTCGAGCGTGACCGGTGACGGAGTCGATGCGTTGTGCCAAGCCTTGATCGAGGCTCAAGGAGAAATTCGCGAACGTGGTCGTCGCGGTGGTTTTCGACTGGCCATCGACCGCGCCTTCGCAGTCCCGGGCGCGGGTATTGTCGTTACCGGTACGGCCCTCGATGGCCAGGTTCAGTTGGGCGATACCTTGGCGCTGGGCAAGCTCGGTAAAGCGGTGCGGGTACGGGGGCTGCACGCGCAGAATCAAGCAGTGACCGAGGCGTGGGCGGGTCAGCGGGTGGCCTTGAATATCAGCGCCGAGCGTCTGGAGCTGGCGCAGATTCATCGGGGTGACTGGCTGCTCGCCGAGTGGCTGCATGGACCCACGCAACGGGTAGATATCGAACTGCAGTTGCTTGCCAGCGAGATCCGCAGTTTCTCCCATTTCAGTCCGGTTCATGTGCACTTGGGCACCCAGGATGTCAGCGCTCGAGTCGCTTTGTTGCAGGGGGAACAACTGCTTCCCGGCGCACGCATGTTCGCCCAGCTGCAACTCAACGCGCCTTTGCAGGCGGTACACGGTGACTGCCTGGTACTGCGCGATCACAGTGCGCAACGCACCCTCGGCGGTGGACGGGTACTGGACCCTTATGCCCCGGCCCGGCAGCGTCGTAGCGAGACACGCCTGGCACAGTTGCAGGCTTTGGCCAGTGCCTCCAGCCTGGAGCAAGCCTTGCCTGCTTTGTTGGCCAACGACGAAGTCGGCCTCGACCCACAACGTTTGGAGCGTCAGTTCAACCGCTTGCGCAGTAGCTGGACGTTACCCACAGATGTGCAGGTGATCGCGACGCGTCAGGGGCCGCTGATGTTCACCGCACTACGATGGCAGGCCTTGAAAAAGACGGTGTTGACTCAGCTGGCGCTTTTTCATGAACAAGAGCCTGATCAACTTGGCCCTGACCGTGACCGCCTGCGTCGTTTCGCCGCCCTGGCGCTGGAGCGTCCGGCCTTTATCAGTCTGCTCGACGAGTTGTTGGCCAATACGGCGATCATCGGCAGCGGTCCATGGTTGCATTTACCCGAACATCAGATTCGCCTGAGCGAAGCCGATGACGCACTGTGGCACCAGCTGCAGCCGTTGCTGGCACAAGGGCAATTCGACCCGCCCTGGGTGCGTGACCTGGCAAGGGTGGTGGGGCAAGAGGAGGCGCAGGTGCGTTTGTTACTGCGCAAGCTGGCGCGTTTGGGGCAAGTGCATCAAGTGGTGCGTGATCTGTTCTATCCTGAGGGCACAATCCGACAAATGGCAGCTATGCTCTTGCAGCTGGCCAGTGACGATCCAGTGGTGCAGGTAACCGCCTTTCGGGATGTATTGGGCATTGGCCGCAAGCGCAGTATTCAGGTGCTGGAGTATTTTGATCGGATAGGCCTGACCAGGCGCATGGGTGACCGGCGTCAGGTACGTGCCGACAATGCCCTGGCACAATCATCCGGGCACTGATTTCAAGGAAGGCAATCGCGCCCGGTGGCGCGGCCGGGCTTCAAACCCGGTTGGGGACGGCAGCCGTTCCCGGGCAGGTTCGACTCCCGCTGCCTTCCGCCATTTTCGCCTATGCGCGCTCGCCGCACAGGTCCAGAGCAAACCAGTGCTGTGCTGTCTCGGCATCCAGCCCGGCACCCAGAAGTGCAAACAGCTTGCCCAGCGCCGCCTCGCGGGTCATGCCGCCTGCAGACACCAGCCCGGCATCGCGCAATCGACTGCCTGCGGCGTAGGTATCGAACACCACGCTGCCTTGCGGGCATTGGCTGATAGCAACGATCAACACACCGCGTCGGCGCGCATTCGCCAGCACGTCGAGCAAGGCTTCGTCGTCGGATGGCCCGGTTCCGCTGCCGTAGCACTCCAGCAACAAGCCTTTGACGCCGCTGTCGATCAGTGCGCGCACATGCGCAGCCTGCAGCCCCGGAAAAACCGGGAGCACAGCAAGGTTCACCGCAATACGAGGCTGACAGTAAGTGAGCACCGCAGGTATCTGTTTTGCCTGGGGGCCGCTGCGATGCCGCGGGAATGCGATAAAGGCGTCGAACGCTTCGCTACGCAACTTGCTGGCGCGGGCGCCGTGCAACAGCTGCCCTGCAAAAAACAGATGCACGCCGTTCTCGACGCCCTCTTCGAACAAGCTCAAGGCTGCGCACAGGTTGCCCCAGGCATCGCTGCCTGGGGCTCCGGCAGGCAGCATCGAACCGGTCAGAACCACCGGCACCTGCAGCCCAAGCAACAGAAACGATAACGCCGCTGCGCTATAGGCGAGGGTGTCGGTGCCATGCAAGACCAGGACGCCATCGTGGCCGTCCTGTTTCACTGCACGAGCGATTGTTTCGCACATCGACAGCCAGTTGGCCTGCTGCATGTTTGCGCTGTCGAGCAAAGGCGACAGCTCGCGCAGGGTCCAGCCGATAGTGGGCGATTGTGGATGAGCGGCCAGGTAGTCGCGCATGCGCGCCTCGAAGCCACCGGCGGGCGCCAGGCCGTTCGGTGTTTCGAGCATGCCAATGGTGCCTCCGGTGTAGAGCACCAGCAGATTGTTGACGCTGCGCATTTCAGTTCTGCGGCTG
Organism: Pseudomonas arcuscaelestis; assembly: GCF_016881005.1. GTDB lineage: Bacteria > Pseudomonadota > Gammaproteobacteria > Pseudomonadales > Pseudomonadaceae > Aquipseudomonas > Aquipseudomonas arcuscaelestis. The sequence continues at coordinate 52,489 of NZ_JACOPV010000006.1, forward strand.
CGCAACGGCAGTGATGACTTCATCCTTGACCGCGGGCTTTGCAGGCCATGCTTGCAGGTCAAGGTCCAGGTCACTGAACTTCGAGGCATCGAACACCGGCTGCTTGATCCCCGCTTTGCGCTGCGCGTCGTAGTCGCGCATCACTCGCAGGCCGACCTTGAACAACAGCGCCAGGGCGATCAGGTTAACGAAGGCAAGACATGTCATGGTGATGTCGGCGAAGGCAAACACTGTGGACAGGTTTTGCACCGAGCCCCAGACAATCAGCGCCAGGACCAGGCCGCGGTAAGCCAGCAGCACCAGACGGTTACGGGTCAGGAACTGCAGGCTGGTTTCGCCCAGGTAGTAGTTGTAGAGGATGCAGGTGAACACAAACAGAGACAGCGCCACACTGACGAACAAACGGCCCCAGTCACCGACAACAGCAGCCAGGGAGTTCTGGGTCAGGACGATGCCATCGCCTTCAAAACCTGGAGTGTAGAAGCCAGAAAGCAGAATCAGCAGTGCGGTGCAGGTGCAGATAACGAAGGTATCGAGGAACACACTGAACGCCTGGACCACGCCTTGTGCGCCCGGGTGACGCACGGCTGCCACGGCGGCGACGTTGGGCGCACTGCCCAGGCCCGCTTCGTTGGCAAACACACCACGCTTCACGCCCATAACAATCGCACTGCCGAGCAAGCCGCCGAAGGCGGGATCAAGACCGAAAGCGCTTTTGAAGATGGTTTCCAGCATCGCCGGCACGTGTTCGATCTGGCTGCCGATCACATACAAGGTGACACCGATGTAAGCCAAGGTCTTGACCGGCACCAGCAGGTCGGAAACCGCGGCGATACGCTTGATGCCGCCAATGAATACGATGGCCAGCAACACTGCCAGAGCAATACCGGTACGCTCAGGGGCAAAGCCGAAAGCGTTCTGCAGCGAGTGAGTCACGGTATAGGACTGCAGGCCGTTGAAGGCAAAGCCGTAGGTCACCAGCAGCAGGCGAGAACACCACCGCCATGGTCTTGAGTTTCAGGCCGTGCTGGATGTAGTAGGCCGGGCCGCCGCGATACAGGCCGTCGCCATCACTGCGCTTGTAGACCTGGGCCAGGGTGCATTCAAAGAAGCTGCTGGACATACCGACCAGCGCCGTCACCCACATCCAGAACACTGCGCCAGGGCCACCGAGGGTCACGGCAATACCAACACCTGCAATGTTACCGGCGCCGACGCGGCCGGCCAGGCTCAACATCAGCGCCTGGAACGAACTCAGCTGGCCAGCCTGGCCATGCAAGGATTCCTTGAACACGCTGAACATGTGGACGAAATGGCGAAACTGAACGAACCGGGAGCGGATGGTGAAATAACTGCCCAGTCCGACGATGAGTACGATGAGCAGTTTCCCCGAGAGGAAATCATTGAGCGCTTCGAGCATGGAGTAACCTCGATTCTTATTCTTTGCATGAAAGACAACTGACGCGACGTCGATGAGCCGCATCCTTGGCGCGCATGGTTGGCCAAGATAAATATGGTTACAATTTCGCTGGTTGCTCTGAATTGATGCGACTTGATGCTAAACTGGCATCTAGCGCATCACCTGGAATGGCTCGAATGAGCGAAAATCTCGGCATCAACCTGAAACTGGCCTGCAGTCATTACCGCTCTATCTCGGAGGTTTGCCGCCAGCTTTCGATCAACAGGGCGCAGTTCAATAAATACCTGAGCGGCCAAAGCCAGCCGACATCCTTCAACCTCAAGCGCATCGGTGATTTCTTCGGTGTGGAGGGTTATGAGCTGGGCCTGCCGCCCGAACAGTTCGCGCGTTTGATCGGGGTGCGCAATCCGGCCACCGTCACCGCAATCCAGGAAGACCCGCTGAGCGAACTGCTGCGACCGTTACGCGAGCAAAGCGGCAATCTGTCGCGCTATTGCGGTTACTACTTCGAATACTCCAATTGCATGTCGGTGCCAGGCACGATCCTGCTATCGCTGGTTCATCTGCGCGAGGAGCGAGGCACGTTCCTGTTCGAGCGCCAGGAGCGTCAGGAGCGTTCCAGCAGCACCGATGTGCAGGCCGAAGACTGGGTGCGGTGTCGTTATCTGGGCGCGGCATTCCAATTGCAGGACCGCCTGTTTCTCATGGATTACGAGTCGTTGACCGTAAACGAGATGAGCCAGACCATCCTGATTCCCAGCTTCAAGAGTCGCATCACCCGCCTGAACGGCTTGAAGACCGGCGTGTCCAGCGGCGATCGGCGCACCCCGGCCTGTACCCGGGTGGTCTGGGAATTTCTCGGTACAGAGATCAACCGCATCAACGCGTATCGCCAGGTGAAACTGTACCGACCTGACGATCCGCGTATCGATGATGATGTGCGTGAACGCCTCAGTGTCGGGCCGATCAGCAATGGCCTGTTCGAGATCGAGTGATCAGGCGACGCCGATGAATTCTGCGATTGTCTGAGCCACCTGATCCGCGACCATCGGTGCGGCGCGTAAATGTGCCGCAATCCCGTGATCGCAGTTCGACAGTAACAGGCATTCCAGGTGCGGTGGAGGCACCGACTTGAGCAACGTGCGGGTGACTTCTTCCGGGATGGGGCTGTAGCGTTGCGCGCCCGCCAGCCATTGGGTTCCTGCCGAAGTACCGGCGCCTTGCCCGAAAGTTTGTGAATTCAGACCGTCGAACTCACCCATCACCAGCAGCACCCGGCCCTGGAACTGGCGTAGAAACTCGAAACTGTCGCAATCGAGAAAACCATAGGGCTTGCTGATGGCGGCCTTGAATGCCGGGCCGAAAGGGGCGTCATGCGCGTTGTCGGGATAGACGGCAGGGCAGATCAGCACCAACTTATCCACAGCAGGTTGCCGAGCTGCCAGCTTCAAGGCGATGGAAGCCCCGAGGCTGTGGCCAATGATGGTCTGGCAGCGCGCAGCAATATGGCGGTGAAAACGCAGCGCTTCTTCACGGTTGGTAAGCAGTGACGGGTTGCCCGCCCCCGGCTCGCTGGCCACGCTGTGGCCGGACAGATTGGCAGTCAACGAGCCAATACCCATCGCCTGTAACCGGTACAGCAAGGGGTTGAGACGGGTGAAGTCCGATTGCGCACCACCGACGACGAACAGCGCCGGCGCCCGCTCGACCTCGGGCAGCAACAGTCGAGCCTGTTGCTGATAGTGATCGAAGTGTTCGGTGATGAAGCGTTCCGCACCGGGGCTGGGCTCGTTGAATTGCCAGGTAGAGCGTTGCTTCGAAGCTGCTTCAAGTTCCATGGACACCGCCTTGAGAAGCGAAGAATGCGCGTATCTGGCCGATTATATGCCGTTTGCGGATTTGTGTCGGCGCCAACCCAATGACCGCAAATCGGCACGTAAACGCTGTGTAACCTAGGCTGGCGTTGGACTTCCCTTGCCGGAGAACGCAAAATGTGTCCTTTATCTCAATCACTCTGCTCGGATCTGCTGACTCTATGCGAATGCGCCTGATGCTGTTGGGTGGTGGAAATGCCCTCGGGCAAGCGCTGATTCGACTCGGGGCCGAGGAAGATATCGGCTTTCTGGCACCGCGTCCGCCAGATAACGGCTGGGATCCGGCCAGCTTGACCCAGTTGCTGGATGACACTCGCCCCGACGCGTTGGTGAATCTGGCCTATTACTTTGACTGGTTTCAGGCTGAGTCGGTCAGCGAAAAGCGCTTGGCTCAGCAAGAGCGCTCGGTGGAGCGCCTGGCGGAGCTGTGTCAGCACCACAACATAATTTTGATTCAGCCTTCGAGCTACCGGGTATTCGATGGTTCGCGCGCCACGGCCTACAGCGAAAAGGATGAGCCGGTGCCTTTGGGGCTGCGTGGTCAGGCACTGTGGCGAATCGAGCAAAGCGTGCGCTCCACCTGCCCGCAGCACGTGTTGTTGCGCTTTGGCTGGTTGCTCGACGAAAGTATCGACGGCGTGCTCGGGCGCTTTTTGACCCGCGCCGAACAGCCTCAGGAGTTGCAGTTGGCCGATGACCGTCGAGGCAATCCGACCCCGGTGGACGATGCCGCGCGGGTTATCCTCTCGGTGCTCAAGCAACTCGACTGTGCAGCGCCGTTGTGGGGGACGTACCACTACGCCGGCAACGAAGCGACAACACCATTGGTGCTGGGCCAAGCTATTCTCTCCGAGGCAGCGCAACTGCACAAACTGGCCGTCACCGCACCCACGGCGCAGGCCCATGCGGCGCGCCCCGATGCCAGCGATGAGCCGCAGTACGCGGTGCTGGCCTGCAAGAAAATCCTGCATACTTTCGGCATCAAGCCTCGCGCCTGGCGCTCGGGTTTGCCGCCTTTACTGGATCGATTCTATCGAAATGGCTGATTCTCCAATTCTGATCACCGGTGGCGCGGGTTTCATCGGTTCTCACCTCAGTGATGCATTGCTGGAGCAAGGCTACGCGGTGCGCATCCTCGACGATTTGTCGACAGGCAAACCTGGCAACCTGCAAATGGACAACCCCAGGCTTGAGCTGATCGAAGGTGATGTCGCCGACGGCGAGTTGGTCAAGCGAGCGGCAGCGGGATGTCGGGCTGTGGTTCACCTGGCGGCAGTTGCCTCGGTGCAGGCCTCGGTGGATGACCCGGTTAAAACCCATCAAAGCAATTTCATCGGCACGCTGAATGTATGCGAGGCCATGCGCCTCAATGGCATCAAACGGGTGCTGTTTGCCTCAAGCGCAGCTGTCTACGGTAACAACGGCGAAGGTCTGGCTATTGAAGAAGACGCGCCCAAGGCACCGCTTACGCCTTATGCGGTAGACAAGCTGGCCAGCGAGCAATACCTGGATTTCTATCGTCGCCAGCATGGTCTGGAGCCGGTAGTGTTCCGCTTCTTCAATATTTTCGGACCGCGCCAGGACCCTTCCTCGCCGTATTCGGGCGTGATCAGTATTTTCTGCGAGCGGGCGCTCAGCGGCCAGCCAATCACGCTGTTCGGGGACGGCGAGCAGACCCGGGATTTTCTCTACGTCGGCGATCTGGTCAACGTAATGGTCCAGGCCCTGGAGCAGGCGCAGGTTGAGGACGGGGCGGTGAATATCGGTTTGAACCAGGCCACCTCGCTAAACCAGTTGCTGGCAGCGCTTAAATCGGTGGTGGGTGATCTGCCAAGCATCACTTATGGGCCGGCACGTTCTGGCGATATTCGCCATTCGCGCGCGAACAATCAGCGATTGCTGGCGCGCTTCAACTTTCCTGAGCCGACATCGATTGCCGAAGGGCTGGCACGACTGTTGGGGCGCTGAAGCCAGAATGCATCGCGGGGCAAGTCCGCTTCCACACCGATCTCCTGATCCTGTGGAAGCGGACTTGCCCCGCGATTTGTATCAGACGCTAAATCAGAACTTGTAACCTACACCTACCATGTAGACCCATGGATCGACATCTACGTCGACCTTGGTCTTGCCGACGCCCAAGGCGCTCGGACCGTCGATGGTTGCCTTGGTGTCGATGTCCACGTACCAGACTGCGGCGTTGACCAGGAAGTGCTCGTTGATCATGTAGTCCATGCCCAGCTGACCTGCGAGGCCCACCGAGTCTTTCAGCTTCAGGTTGCTGAAGCCTTGAGCCTTGCGGTTGCTGCTCAGGTCTTCGTCAAAGAACATGGTGTAGTTCAGGCCGATACCCGCGTAAGGCTGGAACTTGGAAGAGGGTTCCATCGGGTAGTACTGCAGCGACAAGGTCGGTGGCAGTTGTTTGATGTCGCCCAGCTTGCCATCCAGGCCTGCGCCCAGACCTTTTACACCTACGGTGTGTTGAAACGGAGTGGCCGCCAACAGTTCCAGACCGATGTGGTCGGTCAGCATGTAGGCGAAGGCCAGGCCCAGTTGGGTGTCGCTGTCCAGCGTCGCTTTGGTGCCAGAGACCTTGGTGCCGTCGAGCTTGATGTCACCGCTGTTTTCGTTGGGAGCAGTAGTGATTGCGCCGGCACGCAGAATGAAGTCACCTGCCTGGTGGGCTTGGGCAACAGGGGCTGCGAGCGCCAGGGTAATGAGCGAGGCGCTGAGCAAGGTCTTGTTCATGGAAGCTCCCAAAGGACGTTTAGAATTAAGTACGACCAATGGTAAAGAGACGCCAGACTGGCAATTTGACCCAGCTCAATGAAAGCGTGGAAGCCGAAGTTGCTGGGTAATCATTGCAGTTCGTAGGCGTAGATTTTTTCTGCCTCCATTTGATACCCGGCATCGGCCAGCTCGCTGCTGGTGTTTTTCACCTGCATACGGCCTTCGATCCAGTAAGGCTGATAGAGGTCTTCGATCCTTACGCCCATTTCACTGACGATGTGCACGATCTGGTTTGAGGGTGGTGGTGGAACATGGATGCAGGCACCGTAGTAGGGCACCAATAGAAACTCGGTGGTACGACCTTCCTCGCTGACTTCCAACGGCACGATATAGCCTGGCAACTTCACGAACTGGCCATCGAGCGCCTTGACCACTGGGGCGTTGGGCGCTTGCTGAAGGGCGGCTGGCGCTGACTCGGCGGCCAGCGCATCACTCAACTGCGACAGGTCGTGAAGTGGCGCCATTTGCGGTTGGATGATCGGTGCACCCGCTGGAATCAGTTGCGGCCATTCCAGGGTGCGAGGCTCATCGGCCCACAGCGGAGTCGTCACCAGCAGCAGTATCAAAAGCAGAACGCGTGACATCAAGACTCTCACAGGTGAATGGACAGGCCATCGGCCAGGGACTGCCGATAGGCTCGCCAGGCTGGGACGCTGCCCATCAGTAAGGCGGCGCCGAGGATCAGCGCCAGCAGGTTCCATTCATGCGCACTTGGCCAGGCCAATGGCAGAAACAGGCCATAGTTGGCTTGAACATAGCCCTGGGCCAGCGCTATACCGAGATACAGCAAGCCTAGCCCCGCGGCAATACCAACCACTGCCAATGCCATTGCTTCAAGCACCAGCAGGCCCGCAATGTGCCAAGGGCGGGCACCAACCGAGCGCAGGATGGCCATCTCCCGGCGACGTTCGTTGAGGCTGGTAAGGATGGCGGTGAGCATGCCGATCAGCCCGGTCAGTACCACAAACAGAGACACCACGAACAAGGCCTGCTCGGCGGTGCCCATCAGGCTCCATAGCTCTTGCAGGGCCACACCCGGCAAAATCGCCAGCAGTGGCTCGGTGCGGTATTCATTGATTTCACGTTGCAGGCTGAAGGTGGAAATCTTGTTGTTCAGACCGAGCATGACTGCGGTTATCGCGGCGGGCGTCAGGTCCATGTTGCGCGCCTGGTCGGCGCTGATGCGGCCAGCGCCACGGGCGGGTACGCCGTTGTGCCAGTCGATGTGCATCGCCTCCATGCCGCCGAGGCTGATGTGCAGCGTGCGGTCTACCGGGGTGCCGGTACGTTTGAGTACGCCCACGACGGTGAAGGGTTTGTCGTCATGCTTGACCAGGCTGATGGCGGCTACACCGTGGGCCAGCACCAATTTGTCACCCAGCGAATAGTGCAGGGCCTGCGCCACCTCGGCTCCCAGGACCACTTCAAAGGGGTCGCTGGCGAAGGCGCGACCTTGAGCCAGTTGCAGGTTCTGCTTGCGGCCGTATTGATAATGTTCGAAGTAGCTGGCGGTGGTGCCCATCACACGGTAACCGCGGTGGGAGTCACCGAGCGAAATTGGAATCGCCCATTTCACGCGTTTATCGCTGGCGTAGTGCCCGTAGCTGTCCCAGCGAATATTGTTGGTGGCATTGCCGATGCGAAACACTGAATACAGCAGCAGATTCACCGACCCGGAACGAGCACCGACAATCAGGTCGGTGCCACTGATGGTGCTGGCGAAACTGGCACGGGCTTCGGTGCGCACCCGCTCCACCGCCAGCAGCAGGCACACCGACAAGGCGATCGCAAACGCGGTGAGAAAAGCGGTGAAGCGTCGATTGGCGAGGCTCGCCAGGGCAAGACGAAGCAGGTACATCAGACCTCCAGGTCGGTGGCTGGTTGAGCCGCGCGGTTGAGGTCGGCCAGTGATACCTGACGATCGAACAGGGCTGCCAGGCTCTGGTCATGGCTGACGAACAGCAAGCTGGAGCCTGCATCGCGGCATTCGGCAAACAGCAAGCGGATGAAGGCTTCGCGGGTATCAGCGTCGAGCGCCGAGGTCGGTTCGTCGGCGATTACCAGTTCCGGCTGGCCGATCAAGGCGCGGGCCGCCGCAACCCGTTGTTGCTGGCCGATGGACAGGCTGTCGGCGCGCCGTGCGAGCAAGCCCGGGTCTTTGAGACCCAGATGTGCAAGCAGGCTGGCAGCGGCCTGATTGACACTGCCATGACGCGATGCGGCGCGTTGAGCGCGGTTGCGTGAAAAGCGGCAAGGCAGTTCGACGTTTTCGCGCACCGAAAGAAATGGCAGCAAGTTGAACTGCTGGAAAATGTAGCCGGTGTGGTCGACTCGAAAGCGGTCGCGGGCGGCCATACTCAGCTCGCTCAAGTCCTGGCCGAGCAGACGAACGCTGCCACGATCAGGTTGCTGTACACCGCCAAGCAGACCGAGCAGGGTGGTTTTGCCACTGCCGCTGGGGCCTTTGAGAAACAAGGATTCACCCGCCTCAAGGCGCAAGGTGGGGATATCCAACAGTGGGGCTTGGCCCGGCCAGGCAAAGCCCAGGTCGGTCAGTTCAATCAATGCCTGGCTCATAGCAAAGGGGCTTTTACAAAGGAATTGAGGCGTTGGCTGCAGTGGCTTCGATGCCCTGCTGGCCATTGGGTCCGATCAGTTGTACCTGAATTTTCTGGGTGGCGGGGAACGCCTTGAACAGTGGGCTCAGGTCCAGCTTGCCGAGCTGCTCGGGTTTGGCGCAATCGAACCTGTAGTGAGCGTGGATCTCGCTGTGGTCATGGTCATCTTTCGCAGCCTCCGGCGCGTCACCAAACAATGGGCTTTGCAGATCCAGGGCCGATTCGCTGCAGTTGGCGGCTTTATCCACAGTGAACAACACAAGTGGTTTTTCCAGTTGTGCGCGTACGGCGGCAACCTTGGCTTTGTCGCTGTCGCTGCTGGCAGCATGCTCGAAGCCGACCAGATTCATGGCCGGGCTCTCCAGTTCCAGCTCCAGCGACTTGCCATCGAGTGCAATATTGAGACGGGCAACACCGTGCTCATGGGCACTCAGGCTGGCATGGGCGTGGTCATGATCATGGTCGTGATCCTCATGGGCTTGAGCAACGGCCAAAGGCAACAAGGCGAACGGCAACGCAAGGAACAGGCGACGCATGGGCAAGACTCCGCGAGGGCACAGGGGTTGATATGGTTATGTTATAACAACTTATTGCAGCGTTACCAGCCTGCTTGGCGATAGATCTTTGGCATGGGAGCATGGTGCCCATCACTGAGCAGAGGAGACGACCGTGCGAATTCGTGGACATATCGGCGACTGGCCGGTGGATTTGACCCTGGAGCTGGACCCTGCGGAGTGGGCGCAACTGGCTGGGCATCTCACGCCAGCAGCACCGCAAGCGGGGGCGGCGACAGCGTCTACGGCGCCAAGCAGCAGACCGGATGACGCCCTCTGGCAAGCTGCCCGGGAAGTGCTGCGTAATGCAGGGCAGCTCAATGGGCCGCAGTTGCTTGAGCGCCTGGAGGGTTTGGCGGGCAATACCGCAGCAGGCAAGCGCTTACTGGTGCGCCTGCGCCACAGCGCCGAGGTGAAAGTTGAAAGCGGGGTGGATGCGCCAATTTATCACTGGCTGGGATGACTCAAAAGACCGTGAACACAGCCAGCGGGAGCAGACGTCACACGACACCTGCCCCCGCCAGTCGCTGAGTGACTAGTACAACGCCGCGAACAACTTGCGACGGTAGGTACCCACCAGCGGATGATCATTGCCCAGTAGATCGAATACCTGCAGCAGCGTCTTGTGCGGGAGGCCGCCTTCATAGCCGCGGTTACGCATGAACAACTTGAGCATGCCATCCAGAGCGGCTTCGTACTGCTGGCGCGACAACTGCTGGATGCACAGTTGATAGGCCGCCTCGTCGTCTTCACCGTTTTGCGCCAGGCGCGCTTTGAGGTCGGCGACTTCGGGCAGGTTTGCAGCCTGGCGCAGGAAGGTCAGTTGCGCCTTGGCACCGGCCAACGCCGCTTTGTGCTCGTCGCTTTTGACTGCATCGAGCACAGTCTGGGCTTCATCCAATTCGCCGCGCTCTGCCAGGCAGCGGGCGTACAGAATCAACGCACCGGCATTGCTGTTATCTTCGCTCAGCAACGCCTTGAGGGTGGCTTCGGCCTCGCTGAAGCGACCTTCGCCAAACTGTACCTGAGCAAGTTCCAGAGGATCAGCCGCCGTCGGCGCTGGCATTTGCACATGAGGCTCAAGCAGGGCGCGTATTGCTGATTCTGGCTGGGCACCGGCAAAACCATCGACCGGCTGGCCATCTTTGAACAGCACCACGGTTGGCAGGCTGCGAATACCGAAGCGGGCGACGATGTCTTGCTCGATATCGCAATTGACCTTGGCCAGCAACAGTTCGCCTTGGTAGCTCTCGGTAATTTGCGCGAGCAGTGGCATCAGCGCTTTGCAGGGAGCGCACCACTCGGCCCAGAAATCGACCAGCACCGGTTTGTGATGGGAGTTGGCGATTACCAGCTGATCGAAATCGGCAGCGCTGGTGTCGAAAACATAAGGGGTGTCTTGGCTCATCGCGACTCTCGAAAATCCGTGAATGACATCACTATAAAGGCTGGCGGCTGGCGTGGTACAGGCTGACCCTACGGAATTCGTGGGGCTCGGCAAGGTCCGGCAAGGTCAGCGCCTCAAGCACGCCCAAAGGTTGGTACAGCGGGTGGCTGAAGTCTCGTACACGCGAGTCAGCAACCAGGGCTTGTTGGCCTCGACTGAGAAAACTGTCCAGCAACGGCAGGTTGGCCCGGTCATAGAGCACATCGGCGACCAGAATCAGATCAAAGCGATCCTTCTCCTGAAAGAAATCCCCCGAATAGTTCAGCTCCACGCCATTGAGTTTCGCGTTGGCCCGGCAGGCCTGCAGCGCCAGTGGGTCGAGGTCGCAAGCCACCACCTCGAGGGCGCCCGCCCGCGCGGCAGCGATGCCGGCAATGCCGGAACCTGCACCAAAATCCAGCACACGCTTGCCATGTACCCAGTGCCGGTACTCATCCAGATAGCGCGCCATGGCCAGGCCACTGGCCCAGCAGAAGCTCCAGTAGGGTGGCTCGTGGAGGATGCGCTGGGTTTCCTCGGAGCTGAACTCACGGTCCATGTTCTCGGCGTCAATCAGCCAGAGCTTGAGTGAGCACTCCGGCAGGTCACTTACCACCAGCCGAGCGTCCCCGAGTAGTTCACCCAGGGCCTGCTGCAGGGGCGCCGGGGCCATCATGGCGCCTTTTCGAAGCGCAGCGGGCCGGTTGCCTGGCTTTGCGCCTGGGCAATCCGCACGGGCGGCAGGTGCAGAATCAATTGGCCGGACTTGCTGGCGCGACCGCGTAGCTCAACGCGGGCACCTGCTGGAAAGGCCTGCGGGTTAAACCGCAGTTGATACGGCAGATCGAGACCGTTACCACTTAAGGTGCTGCTGGCCAGCAGGTTCTGGGGGCGACCGCGTTCATCAATAACCAACAGGGCGAGCTCGACTTCGGCCCCTGCGGGAATATTGAGCAGGGTTCCGCTCAATTCACGTTGGTAGGCTGGCAGCGGGCCGAGACCTTTCGGCGTTTTACTGGCGACCGGTGCCTTGGGCGCCGGTGCAGACGCGAGTTGATCACTGCTGCAGGCGGTTAACAAGGCGGCAAAACTGAGCACAACGAGCGCTCGAAATGGCATGGGGAATTCCTTCGCGGCATATTTCCTCAGTGGATGGTAACCCCTTTGGCTTGTCTTGCCAGTGGGATGCGCTACCATGGCCCTCCCTTTTTTTGTTGCCTGCCACCATGCACTGTCCCTTCTGCGGTGCCAACGACACCAAGGTCATCGACTCGCGACTTGTAGCCGAGGGCGAGCAAGTGCGCCGTCGACGCGAATGCGTTGCCTGCGGCGAACGTTTCACCACCTTCGAAACAGCCGAGCTGGTTCTGCCCCGCCTGATCAAGCAGGACGGCAGTCGCCAACCCTTCGACGAAGAAAAACTGCGTGCTGGCATGCAGCGCGCCCTGGAAAAACGACCGGTAAGCGTTGAGCGCCTGGAAGCGGCGTTGGCGCATATCAAGCACAAGCTGCGAGCGACCGGCGAGCGCGAGGTCAAATCCCTGGTAGTCGGTGAACTGGTGATGAACGAGCTGCAAAAGCTCGATGAAGTCGCCTACATCCGGTTCGCTTCGGTTTATCGGCGCTTCCAGGATCTCAACGAGTTTCGTGAAGAAATCGATCGCCTGGCACGTGAGCCGGCTAAAGAGTAGGCATGGCAAACGAACGCGCAGTACTCGACGCTCATTACATGGCCCGTGCCCTGGAACTGGCTCGCAAGGGCTTGTATTCAACCCATCCCAACCCGCGCGTCGGGTGTGTGATCGTGCGCGATGGCCAGATTGTCGGCGAAGGCTGGCATGTAAGAGCGGGTGAGCCTCACGCCGAAGTACACGCGTTGCGTGAAGCGGGCGAACTGGCGCGTGGCGGCTGCGCTTATGTCACCCTTGAACCGTGCAGCCACCACGGGCGGACACCGCCTTGTGCCGAGGCGCTAGTCAAGGCGGGCGTAGCGCGTGTGGTCGCGGCCATGCAGGACCCCAACCCACAAGTGGCGGGGCAGGGGCTCAAACGCTTGGCCGACGTTGGTATCGATGTTGCCAGCGGTGTGCTCGAAGCCGAGGCGCGTACACTCAACCCAGGTTTTCTCAAGCGCATGGAGTGCGGCCTGCCGTTTGTACGGGCAAAACTTGCCATGAGCCTGGATGGCCGCACGGCCATGGCCAACGGCGAGAGCCAGTGGATAACAGGCCCCGCCGCGCGCTCAGCGGTACAGCGTCTGCGTGCCCGCTCCAGCGTGGTACTGACCAGTGCCGAAAGTGTGCTGGCCGACAATGCGCGAATGACCGTGCGTGGTAACGAGCTGGGCCTTGATCCGCAAACCACAGCCCTTGCTCTTGAGCGCCCTCCCTTGCGTGTGCTGGTTGATGGCCGCTTGCGCTTACCCCTCGACGCGCCGTTTTTCAAGGCCGGGCCGGCATTGGTGGTTACCGCAGCGGCTGTTGATCCAGCCTATGCCGAAGCCGGCCATGAACTACTGCACCTGCCGGGTGCCAACGGTCAAGTGGATCTGTCTGCGCTGCTGCGCGAGTTGGCGGCGCGCGGAAGCAGTGAAGTGTTGCTCGAAGCTGGAGCCCGCCTGGTGGGCGCTTTTGCCCAGCTTGGTTTGATCGACGAATATCAGATATTCATTGCCGGCAAGTTCCTGGGCTCCAACGCCCGGCCTTTGCTGGATTTGCCGCTGAACCACATGCGTGAGGCGGTGCAGTTGAAAATTACTGAAATGCGCGCAGTAGGCGATGACTGGCGAGTCACTGCAGTCCCTGTGCCGACACCCGGCGTATAATTCCAGGCTAGCTACGCGCAGCCCTGTTCTCGAGGAGGACTCATGTTCACCGGCATCATCGAATCCATCGGCAGTATCCGCACCCTGACCCCCAAAGGCGGAGACGTACGGGTATATGTCGAAACCGGCAAGCTCGACCTGGGCGACGTCAAACTGGGCGACAGTATCGCCGTCAACGGTGTCTGCCTGACGGCGGTCGAGCTGCCTGGCGATGGCTTCTGGGCCGACGTCAGTCGCGAAACCCTGGACTGCACCGCCTTTAATGAGCTCAAGAGCGGCAGTCGGGTCAATCTGGAAAAAGCGCTGACGCCAACCACCCGCCTGGGCGGCCATCTGGTCAGCGGCCATGTCGACGGTGTTGGCGAAGTGGTCTCGCGCAGCGATAACGCCCGAGCCATCCAGTTCCGCATTCGTGCGCCCAAGGAGCTGGCCAAGTACATTGCCCACAAAGGCTCGATCACTGTCGATGGCACCAGTCTGACGGTGAACGTTGTCGATGGCGCCGAGTTCGAGCTGACCATCGTTCCGCATACCCTGGCCGAAACCATCATGGCCGACTACCGTCCAGGTCGTCGGGTCAACCTTGAGGTCGACCTGCTGGCGCGTTACCTGGAGCGTTTGCTGCTGGGTGACAAAGCTGCAGAGCCGAGCAACGGCAGCGGCATTACCGAAAGTTTCCTGGCCGCCAACGGCTACCTGAAATCCTGATTTGAAAGGGGGTGCCGCGTGGCGCTCAACAGCATCGAAGAACTGGTTGAAGACATCCGCCAAGGCAAAATGGTCATTCTGATGGATGACGAAGACCGCGAGAACGAAGGCGATGTGATCATGGCGGCCGAGTGCTGCCAGGCCGAGCACATCAACTTCATGGCCAAGCATGCCCGTGGTCTGATCTGCATGCCGATGTCGCGTGAACGCTGCGAAACGCTCAAGCTGCCACTGATGGCGCCGCGCAACGGTTCCGGCTTTGGCACCAAATTCACCGTCTCGATCGAAGCCGCAACCGGCGTCACCACCGGTATATCCGCTGCTGATCGCGCCCGCACTGTGCAGGCTGCCGCCGCTCGTGATGCCAAGGCCGAAGACATCGTCAGCCCGGGGCACATCTTTCCGCTGATGGCGCAACCTGGCGGAACCCTGGCCCGTGCCGGCCATACCGAAGCGGCTTGCGATCTGGCGCGCATGGCTGGTTTCGAGCCAAGCGGTGTGATCTGTGAAGTGATGAACGATGACGGCACCATGTCCCGTCGCCCGGAGCTGGAGGCATTTGCCGCCGAGCACGGCATCAAGATCGGCACCATTGCCGACCTGATTCACTACCGCATGATCCACGAACGTACCGTTCAGCGGATTTCCGAGCAGCCGTTGGACAGCGAACTGGGCAGCTTCAACCTGGTGACTTACCGCGATTCGGTTGAAGGCGATGTGCACATGGCCCTGACCCTGGGCAACATCTGTGCAGAAGAACCGACCCTGGTGCGGGTACACAACATGGATCCGCTGCGCGACCTGTTGATGGTCAAGCAGCCAGGTCGCTGGAGCCTGCGCGCCGCCATGAGCGCGGTCGCCGAGGCCGGCAGCGGTGTGGTGTTACTGCTTGGCCACCCGCTGGAAGGCGATGTACTGCTGGCGCATATCCGTGAAAGTGCTGATGCGTCTCCAGCGAAAACGCCGACCACTTACAGCACCGTCGGTGCCGGTTCGCAGATTCTGCGTGACCTGGGCGTACGCAAAATGCGCCTGATGAGCTCACCAATGAAGTTCAATGCGATATCCGGATTCGATCTGGAAGTTGTAGAATACGTGCCCTCCGAATAAAGCAGGGGCTATTCCCACTGTTGATTCGGAACAAAACTCCCACAGGCCGCACCGTTGCGGCCTGGCTCTTTAAGATGAGAACCCCGCAATGTCCCTGAAGACCATCGAAGGTACCTTCATTGCCCCCAAAGGTCGCTATGCTTTGGTGGTTGGCCGCTTTAACAGCTTCGTAGTCGAAAGCCTGGTAAGCGGTGCTGTTGATGCCCTGGTTCGCCATGGCGTGAGCGAAAGCGACATCACCATCATTCGTGCCCCGGGTGCGTTCGAGATCCCGCTGGTTGCACAGAAAGTCGCCCAACAAAGCGAATATGCCGCAATCATCGCCCTGGGCGCAGTGATTCGTGGCGGTACCCCGCACTTTGAATACGTGGCGGGCGAATGCACCAAGGGCCTGGCCCAGGTGTCCATGGAGTTCGGCGTACCGGTGGCATTCGGTGTCCTGACTGTCGACTCGATTGAACAGGCCATTGAACGTTCTGGCACCAAAGCCGGCAACAAGGGTGCCGAAGCTGCTCTGTCCGCCCTGGAAATGGTCAGCCTGCTGGCGCAGTTGGAGGCCAAGTGATTAGCGACGAAAGCGATCGTTTCAACCCGCGCGATCCAAAACCTGCGGATGCTGGCAAACCATCGAAAAGCGCCAAGCGTCGCGAAGCTCGTCAGCTTGCGACTCAAGCGCTGTACCAATGGCACATGGCCAAGCACTCGCTGAACGAGATCGAAGCGCAGTTCCGGGTCGATAACGATTTCACCGATGTCGATGGTGCTTATTTCCGTGAAATCCTGCATGGGGTTCCGGCAATCAAGGAAGAAATCGACAAGGCCCTGGTCCCTTGCCTGGATCTGGCCCTTGAAGAACTTGACCCGGTTGAGCTGGCGGTTCTGCGCCTGTCTACCTGGGAGTTCATCAAGCGCGTTGACGTGCCATACCGTGTAGTCATCAACGAAGGTGTCGAGTTGGCTAAGGTCTACGGCGCCACCGACGGCCACAAGTTCGTCAACGGTGTGCTCGACAAATTGGCACCACGGCTGCGTGAAGCCGAAGTAAAGGCGTTCAAGCGCTGATTTCGGCGCTGATTGCCAATGGGTGAGTTCGAGCTGATTCGCCATTTCTTCGCCGCCGCGCCTTGCGCGCAGGGCGGCGAAGCGGTAGCGCTGGGCATTGGCGACGATTGCGCCTTGCTCAGCCTGGCGCCGGGTGAACAGGTGGCGATCTCCACCGATACGCTGGTGGCCGGGGTGCATTTCCCGGCTGTCTGCGACCCTTTTTTGCTCGGTCAGCGTTCGCTGGCCGTTGCCGCCAGTGATTTGGCTGCCATGGGCGCCAGGCCCATTGGCTTTACCCTTGCCCTGACCCTGCCAGAAGTGCGTGCCGACTGGCTGCAGGCCTATGCCCATGGCCTGAACCAGATGGCGCAAGCCTGCCAGCTCAGCCTTATTGGTGGTGATACCACCCGTGGCCCGCTGAGCTTGACCATGACCGTGTTCGGGCGGGTGCCCGCTGGCCTGGCCCTGACCCGCAGCGGCGCCCGTGCTGGAGACTTGCTGTGCGTGGGCGGCGAACTTGGCAATGCTGCAGGTGCCTTGCCGCTGGTGCTTGGCGAGCAGCAGGCTGACTCGGCGTTGGCTGACCCGTTGCTGGCCCATTACTGGTCGCCCCAGCCGCAATTTGCTCTGGGGCAGGCGCTACGCGGCAAGGCCACTTCGGCGTTGGATATTTCCGATGGGCTATTGGCCGATTGCGGGCATATCGCCAAGGCTTCGCAGGTGTCTGTGCAGGTGCAACTGAGCAGACTGCCCATCTCGGCAGCGCTGCAAACGTTCCTCGGGCATCAAGGGGCTCTGCAAGCCGCATTGACTGGTGGTGACGATTACGTATTGGCGTTCACCTTGCCTGAGGTGGAGGTTGCCCCTCTGCTGGAGGCCGGTTGGCCGATCCATGTGGTGGGGCGTGTAGGCACTGGCACAGGCGTTTCCCTGGTCGATGACCAGGGCAAGGACATCACCCCGACAACCCGGGGTTATCAACATTTTAGGGAGCAACCGTGACCGATCACCCCAATCAGGTGCCTGCGGAGAACGTTCCGCCTTCGGTCTGGCGCAATCCGTGGCACTTTCTCGCATTCGGCTTCGGCTCCGGGACCTTGCCCAAGGCGCCGGGAACCTGGGGCTCGCTGGTAGCGTTGCCCTTCATCCCGTTGTGGCAAATGCTGCCCGACTGGGGTTACTGGTTGATGCTGGGCCTGACCATGCTGTTCGGCTTCTGGCTGTGCGGCAAAGTTGCCGATGACTTGCGTGTTCACGACCACGAAGGCATTGTCTGGGACGAAATGGTCGGCATGTGGATCACCCTCTGGCTGGTTCCGGAAGGTTGGCAATGGCTACTGGCGGGCTTTTTGATGTTCCGTTTCTTCGACATCCTCAAGCCCTGGCCGATTCGCTGGATTGACCGTCATGTGCATGGCGGCGTCGGAATCATGCTTGACGATGTGCTAGCTGGCGTCTTCGCTTGGTTGGGTATGCAAGTGCTTGTATGGAGTGTCACTTAAGGGAGTGGTGCAATGCGTGGATGGCGAGTAATCCTGTTGATCCTGGCGCTGGTTGCCAGCGGTGTTCATGCCAGCGAGACAATCACAGTTCCCAAGCAGGTGCGACTGGCCAGCGAGATCTGGGAGGACTACACCAACGCCGACGGTAGCGGCATTGCCTGGGATATTCTGCGCAAGGTATTCGAGCCGGCTGGGGTCAAGGTCAAGAGCGTCAGTGTCCCGTACAGCAGGGCAATTGGCCTGGTCAAACGCGGCGAAGCCGATGCCTGGGTGGGTTCCTATTATGAAGAAAGCGCGGACAACCTCTATCCGCGCTGGCATTTCGATACCGACCATATTTACGCCCTGAGCCTTGCCAGCAAGCCACTGCCTACCTTGGATAACCTCAGCCAGTTCAAGCTTTCCTGGGTTCGCGGCTACGACTATCAGAGTTACCTGCCAAAGGTTGGCGAATACCGTGAGGTGCAGCGGCGCGAAGGGATCCTGCCGATGCTCGAGCGTGGGCGGGTGGATTTCTATATCGATGCGCAAACTGAAGTCGATTACGTGCTGAATCAGGCTAGCGAGAATGAGCGTGACAAATTCCGCAGCGTTCACATTGCCGAATTGCCGATGTACCTGGCGTTTGGCAACACCGAAGAGGGGCGGGCGCTCAAGGAATTGTTCGATCAGCGCATGGATGTACTGGTCGCCAGTGGTGAGTTGCGGGCGATCTTCAGTCATTGGTCCCAGCCCTATCCCTTCGACAAGGTGAAGGGCCAGAAGTAGCTCAAATCGTACCTGTCGATGGGTTTGAGCAAACATTCGACCTGAGCAGCCTGCTCACATGCTGGTACAATCGGCCCACTTCAAGCTTTCAATTCAGGAGCACAAAGTGCCCGTCGTCTTTGTTGCCGCTTCCAAGCTGCCTACCCCGTTTGCGACTTTCACCATGCATGGCTTTCTTGATGAGGCCACGGGCCGCGAGCACGTTGTGCTCAGTCTGGGTGATATAGCGGATGGGCAACCGGTGTTGGGGCGCCTGCATTCCGAATGCCTTACCGGCGATGCGCTGTTCAGTCAGCGTTGCGACTGTGGCTCGCAGCTTGAAGCTGCGTTGCAGGCCATTGCGCGCGAGGGTCGCGGTGTATTGCTGTACCTGCGTCAGGAAGGTCGTGGCATTGGCTTGCTGAACAAGATTCGCGCCTACGAATTGCAAGACGGCGGCGCCGATACCGTCGAGGCCAACGAGCGCCTCGGTTTCGCGGCTGATCAACGCGACTACGGCATGTGCCAACCGATGCTTGAGCACCTGGGCGTCAAGTCGCTGCGGCTGATGACCAACAACCCGCGTAAGGTCAAGGCTTTGACCAGCATGGGTATCCCGGTGGCTGAGCGCGTGCCGTTGCATACCGGTCACAATCCGCACAACAAACACTACCTGGCCACCAAGGCTGGCAAGCTTGGCCACATGATGGGCAACGAGCACCAGAGCGAGGCCGGCCAGGCGTGACCCGGGCTCAGGTTCGCCGCCGTTTGCAACTGTCGTGGTGGCAATATCTTGCTGTCGCATTGGCGCCTTTGCTGGTGTTTAGCTGGGCCTTTGCTGACGGCCAGGACTTGATTCCGGTCCTGGCCATGCCGATGTTCATTGCCGGCGTGGCGTCGATGTTCCTCAGCCTGTCGCGCTTCGGCGCCTACAAGCATGCGCTGATTGCCACCCAAAAGTCCCTCGACAGCGACGCCGAGCCTGCAGCCTGGATCGAGCTGGCGCGAGTGCTGCGCAAGGGCATGCTGTTCGCCTGCCTGCCAGCTTGGATCTCCGCCTTGTCGGTGTTCGTGGGCCTGGAAGGTGTGCCGCGGATACTCCTGGCTGTTTCCAGTCTGGTACTGCTCTACCTTTATCGTATTCCGCGTCAGTTGGGCTGATGCGCGGCATTCTGCTGCTGGTATTGCTGATACTGGCCGCACCGCTCGCTGCAGCCCAGCGGGTGGTCAGCCTGGCGCCTTCGCTATCGGAAATCGTTGTCGAACTGCAGGCTACTGACCTGCTGGTGGGTATGCTCGATGGTGGCGAGCGTCCGACTGCGTTGGCCCACGTGCCTTCAATAGGGCGTTATGGCCAGATCGATATGGAGCGTCTGCTCAGCCTCAAGCCGGATTTGTTGTTGCTCTGGCCGGGGAGTGTACCGGCAGCCCAACGCGACCAGCTGCGGCGGCTGGGTATCGCCACCTACACGGCTGAACCTCATGGTATCGACGAACTGATCGAGCAGATCGAAGCTATCGGCGCGCAACTGGGGCGAGCCGAGCAAGGGCGCGAGCGGGCGCAGCAACTGCGTGTGCAGTTGCAGGGGCTGCGAGCGCGTTATCACCGCGAGCAGCCGCTGCGGGTGTTCTACCAAGTCTGGGACAAACCCTTGTACACCGTGGGCGGCGGGCAAATTGTCAGCGATGCCCTGGCGGTGTGTGGCGCACGCAATGTGTTTGCCGAACTAACGATACCGGCGCCGCAGGTCAACCTGGAGTCAGTGCTATTGAGGGATCCGCAGGTGATCATCGCCAGTGATCAGGCCCAGCTCGACGCCTGGAAGGCTTGGCCGCAGGTGGATGCCGTACGCCATGATCGCTTGCTGCAGGTACCGGACAAAGGCCTGGAGCGGCCCAGCGGGCAGATGATCGAGGCTACGGCGCGGTTGTGTGAGTTGCTGGAGACTAAAGCGCCGGTGTCCAAGTGATGCCTAGAAGCCAGGTGCGGCCTTCTTCGCGGTAATCGGCGAAGCCTGAGCGATAGTCGTACTGAGCTCGGCTGTAGGTTTTATCCAGCAGATTATCTGCCTTCAGTTCCAGGCGCAGTTCGTTGCTGAGGTTCCAACTGCTGCGCAAACCGAACAGACCGTAGCCGCTCAGTGTCCTGGTGTTGTCTGCGTCGGCATAGCTACTGCTGACCGCTTGCCAGCTAGCGCCCAGCCCCAGGCGATCAAACTGACGGTCCACATCCAGGCTGAGCGTGCGGCGTGCGCGACGCTCCAGGGTGTGCCCGGAATCGCGGTCGCGAGGATCGATCAGCGACAGTCCCAGGCTGCTTTGCCAGCCGAACCACTCCTGATGCAGACTGGCCTCAAACCCATTGACCCGGGCCGAACCCACGTTGTGCGGGATGAAGCTGCTGCCATAGACAATCGCGTTGCGAAGGTCCGTGCGATACAACGACGTTTCCAAGCGAGTGCTCTCGCTCAGCTGGCTGCGCCATTGCAACTCGTAGCTTTTCGAGCGTTCGGGCTTAAGGTTGGGGTCGCTGAAATCCGGGTAGTAAAGGTCGTTGAAGTTAGGCGCCCGGAAACCTTCGCTGTAGGACAGCAGAACGTCGTTATTCGCGTTCAGCGGCAGACTCAAGCTGGCGCTCCAGCTGTTTTGGCTACCAAACTGCTGGTTCTGATCGCGGCGCATGCCAACCTCGGTAGAAAAGCTGTCGCCCTTGTACCGATGTTGAATGAAGGCTGCGCGGTTCCAGCGACTGTCCTCGTTGAGCGGCGAGCTGGTATGCAATCGGTCCTGGTACCAATCACCGCCCAGTAACAGGTTATTGCGCTCATCCAGGCTGAAATCGTTCTGCCAATTGATTGAGTCGCGATAGGTATTGAATTCGCTACCGCCGGGCTGCAACGAATCGCGCTTGGTGTCGCGGTTCTCGCTGTGGCCCAGCTCCAGTCGCGAATGCCAGGCGTCGCTGAGCTGCGCGTCGGCGTAGGTGCCGATGCTGCTGACGTTGAAATCGGTATAAGGCTGGCTGGCGTCGATGAAAAGATTGTCGTATTCGCTACGGCCCCAGCTGTCGAGCAGGTTCAAGCCCAGTTCCAGGGACTCGCTGGCAACATGACTGAGGCTCAAGCTTACGCTTTTGTTGCGATACGCATCGTGATCGGCGTTGGCTGGATAAGACTCGCGGGTTGCGTTGATGCCGGCGCTTTCTTCAAGGCCAGCAGCAAGGTTGAAGCGGGTGCGTTCATCTCCCCCCGATAGGCCGATATCACGTTGCCAGGTTTGGTTGCTCCCTGCGCCCAAGTGCAGGCGAGGCTGCAATCCGGGTTTGTTGGCGCGGCGCGTAAATATCTGAATCACGCCGCCAATAGCGTCGCTGCCGTAGATCGCCGAGCGCGAACCGCGAAGCACCTCGACACGTTCAACCTGGTCGATGTTCAGAAACTGCAGACCGCTGTCGCCGGAGGACGTATTGGCGATGCGAACGCCATCAACCAGAACCAGGCTCTGCGCTGACTTGGTGCCGCGAATATAAATACCCGGCAGGCTGCCGCGTCCGCCCGTTCGCGACACTTGCACACCCGGCACACGGGTTAGCAGGTCAGTGACGCTGGAAGGCTGCAAGCGGTCGATATCATCGCGTGTGAACACTGTGTTGGCGGCACTGGTTTGCGTGCGGTCTTCCACCTGGCGATTGGCGCTGATCAGGGTGTTGGGCAGCTTCAGGGCGCTGTCGCGATCAATGGGGTCGGCAAGTAGCGAGGTGGGCAGGCACAGCAGGAGCGGGGTCAGGCGCGAGAGTTTCATGGCAGTTCCGTGGCAATCGCGGGTCAAGCTCGCTCCCACGGTGGAAGCGAGCTGCCCCGCAATCAGGCATCAAAGACCGAGCAGTTGCATCCTCTGACGCACCGAGGTTTCGATTCCGGCTGCGTCCAGGCCACACTCGGCCAGCATCTGGGCAGGCTTTGCATGTTCTACATAGACGTCTGGCAAGCCCAGATGCAGTACCGGTTTGAGTATGGCTTCGCGGGCAAGAAACTCGCTTACCGCCGCACCGGCACCACCCATGATGGCGTTTTCTTCAATGGTCACCAGCAGCTCATGGCTGGCGGCCATTTCACGTACCAAGGCTTCGTCCATTGGTTTGACAAAACGCATGTCGACCACGGTTGCGTCGAGGCTTTCGGCGACCTTCAAGGCCTCGGCAAGCTGCACGCCGAACACCAGCATGGCGACCTTGCTGCCTTGGCGACGAACTACGCCCTTGCCGATTTCCAGCGGCTCCAGGCTGCTGTCGATGGTTGCATTCGGGCCGTTGCCACGCGGGTAGCGAACGGCCGCTGGGCCGTTGTACAGGTGACCGGTGCTGAGCATTTTGCGCAGTTCGTTCTCGTCGCTAGGCGTCATCACCAGCATGCCGGGGATGCAACGCAAGAACGATAGATCGTAACTGCCCGCGTGAGTCGGGCCGTCTTCGCCAACCAGACCTGCACGGTCGATGGCGAACAACACGTCGAGGTTCTGCACCGCAACGTCGTGAATCAGCTGATCGTAGGCGCGCTGCAGGAACGTCGAATAAATCGCCACCACCGGTTTTGCACCTTCGCAGGCCATTCCGGCCGCCAGGGTAACCGCGTGCTGTTCGGCAATCGCCACGTCGAAGTAGCGCTCTGGGTAACGTTCGCTGAACGCCACCAGATCAGAGCCTTCCTTCATGGCTGGGGTAATGCCGACCAAGCGCTGATCAGCAGCAGCCATGTCGCAAAGCCACTGGCCAAAGACTGCCGAATACTTCGGTCCGCCCGCTTTTTTAGGGGCGGCAGCCGGTGCATCGACGGGCTCGAGCTTGGTGATGGCGTGGTAGCCAATCGGGTCGACCTCTGCCGGGGCGAAGCCTTTGCCTTTTTTGGTGACTACATGCAGGAACTGCGGGCCTTTGAGGTCACGCATGTTGCGCAGGGTAGTGATCAGCGTTGGCAGGTCGTGACCGTCAATGGGGCCGATGTAGTTCCAGCCCAGCTCTTCGAACAGGGTGCCAGGCACCAGCATGCCCTTGGCATACTCTTCGGTGCGGCGGGCAATTTCCCAGGCGCCGGGCAGTCGCGAAAGTACCTTCTTGCTGCCTTCACGCATGCTCGAATAGGTGCGGCTCGAGAGAATCTTGGCCAAATAGTTGGACAAGCCACCCACGTTGCGCGAAATCGACATGTCGTTGTCGTTGAGGATCACCAGCATGTCGGCATCGACTTCCTGGGCGTGGTTCAACGCCTCGAATGCCATGCCGGCAGTCAGCGCGCCGTCGCCGATCACGGCAATCGACTTGCGCGGATCATTTTGCAGGCGGGCGGCAATGGCCATGCCCAGCGCTGCGCTGATCGAGGTGCTGGAGTGACCGACGCCAAAGGTGTCGTACTCGCTCTCGGCGCGTCGCGGGAAGGCGGCCAGGCCGTCCTTCTGGCGCAGGGTGTTCATGCGCTGGCGGCGACCGGTGAGGATCTTGTGCGGATAGGCCTGATGACCCACGTCCCACACCAACCGGTCGTCCGGGGTGTCGAAAACGTAGTGCAGGGCAATCGTAAGCTCGATTACGCCCAGGCCGGCACCGAAATGCCCGCCGGTTTGACCAACGGTATAGAGCAATTCCTGGCGCAGTTCGTCAGCCAGGTTCTCCAGGTCGGCTTCAGCCAGCCGACGCAAGCCGGCAGGCGTATCGGCACGGTCGAGCAGCGGCGTGACCGGGCGTTCGCGGGGGATCTCTTGAAACGTCGTGGGCATCAGGCGAATCGTTATAGATATGAAGTGGCGGCAGTTTACCTTATTGCGGTAATAGCTGCCCATTTGCGCTAATCGCGGGGCAAGTCTACTCCCTTAAATACAGTAGGAGCGGGCTTGTTCCGCGATGCAGTCGGTGCTTAGTTACGACGCTCTACGATATAGCGCGCCAGTTCACGCAACGGTTCGGCCGCTGCGTCGAATGGCCGCAGGGCGTTCAGGGCCTGGTCGCGCAGCTCAATGGCATAAGCCTTGGCGGCTTGAAGCCCGAGCAACGCCGGGTAGGTCGGTTTATCCCGGGCAATATCGGCACCCTGGCGTTTGCCCAGGGTTTCGGTGTCGCTCTCGACATCAAGAATGTCGTCCTGCACCTGGAACGCCAGGCCAATGGCCTGGGCGTAGGTCTGCAGGGCCTTGAGCTGTGCTTCGTCGGCACGCGCACTGGCCAGGGCGCCCAGTCGGACACTGGCTTCAATCAGGGCGCCGGTTTTGTGCCGGTGCATGAACTCAAGGGCTGTCTGGTCAAGCTTGAGCCCAACCGAGCCGAGGTCGATGGCCTGACCGCCGACCATACCGGCTGGGCCTGCAGCCGAAGCCAGGGTGCGCACCATCGCCAGGCGGGTTGCGTCAGCCTGCGGGCTCAACGCGGGATCGAGCAGGGCGTTGAACGCCAGGCTCTGCAGCCCGTCGCCAGCAAGAATCGCACAGGCTTCGTCAAACGCCTTGTGAGTAGTGGGCTGGCCACGGCGCAGATCGTCGTCGTCCATGGCTGGCAAATCGTCATGCACCAGCGAATAGGCATGGATCAGTTCGACCGCGCAGGCGGCGCCATTGGCTTGCTCAGGTGCGGCGCCAAGCGCTTCGCAAGCGGCATAGGCGAGCAACGGTCGCACACGC
Source organism: Pseudomonas arcuscaelestis (assembly GCF_016881005.1). Taxonomy (GTDB): domain Bacteria; phylum Pseudomonadota; class Gammaproteobacteria; order Pseudomonadales; family Pseudomonadaceae; genus Aquipseudomonas; species Aquipseudomonas arcuscaelestis. The sequence goes on from NZ_JACOPV010000006.1 coordinate 77,766, forward strand.
TTGCCGCCGTTCATCACGCTGTAGCGCATGGCGGCGTACAAGCGGGTCAGCTCTACCGAAGGAGGAACAAACAACTGCTCGAGGGCCGCATCGACCCGTACCTGGCAACTGGCCTGATAAGTGGTGATCATTCGGCCTGTTCCGCGTCGAAAGGTTCGGCTTTCAGTTCGCCGTCGCGCTCCAGTAAAACCTGGACCTTCTGCTCGGCCTGGACAAGCGCGCTCTGACAATCACGGGTCAGGCTGATGCCTTGTTCGAACGCGGTCAGTGAGTCTTCCAGCGACAGCTCACCGTTCTCCAGGCGCTCGACCAGCGCTTGCAAGTCGGCGAGGGATTGCTCGAAATCAATAGAGGCTTTTTTTCGGGCCATGGCGGCTGTCTCGGTGGCGGTATAAACGGCGCGACACTAGCAGAGCGGGGCGGGGGGAGCAAATCGGTAGGGCGGATCTTTCGTCGCATTCTGTTGCATAAAGACCGACGGCCAATACTTGATTTTACTCAAGGGCTCGCGTTGTGGGTGCTTGCAGCTCTCTGCCATAATCGCGACCGCTTTATCTCGCGGCATTCGCGCAGGTGGGCCTCCTCTATCTGACGTCACGTAATGGACTACGTTGTGAGCTTCCTTTCTATCGAGTTCGGCCTTAGCTTCACCCTGTTTTTTGTCATTTACTGGAGTTTGTGCTGGAGCGTTCGCCTTCAGAACCTACTACTGCTAGGGGCAAGCTACGCGCTGGTCGCCAGTTTCAGCCTCAATTCCCTGTACGTATTGCTCGGTTACAGTGCCCTGGTCTACCTCTTGGGCCTGGTGGGCGAGCGTTATCCGGGGCGGCGCTTCAGTTACTTACTGGTGCTGCTGTTGGTGCTGGGCTGCTTTTATCTGTTCAAGTATCAAGAGTTCTTCGTCGCCAGTGTGCAGGGCGCGTTGCTCAGTGCCGGTATTGATGTGTCGTTACCGGTGCTGGAGCTGTTGGTACCGATTGGCTTGTCGTTTTATACCTTTCACTCGGTCAGCTACCTGGTGTCGATCAATCGGCGCGAAATGCCCAGCGCGAGCCCGCAGGATCTGGCCCTGTACCTGGCGTTTTTCCCCAGCCTGATCGCCGGCCCGGTCAACCGCGCTGCGCATATGCTGCCGCAGATCCGCCCGCAGGGCATGCGCCAGGTACTGGAGCCTCAGCGCGCGCTCGGGCTGATCGCTCTGGCGGTGGTCAAGCTGTTCTTCTGCAGTGCCTGGCTGGCGAGCCAATGGGTCGATCCGGTGTTTGAAACCCCAGGCAGTTACACGGCAGAGCAGATACTCCTGAGTGTGTATGGCTACAGCTTTCTGATCTATTTCAACTTCAGTGGCTACACCAACCTGGTAACCGGCATCGCGCTGCTACTGGGCTTTCGTTTGCCCGATAACTTCAATGCCCCCTATGCCGCTCACAACCTCAAGGAGTTCTGGGCACGCTGGCATATCAGCCTGTCGCTGTTCATTCGTGATTACGTGTACATCCCCCTGGGTGGCAATCGTCGCGGCGTATGGCGCGGCAATCTGAACATGCTCCTGGCCATGCTGATTTCCGGCCTGTGGCACGGGGCGAGCCTCAACTTCGTCATTTGGGGCGCGTTGCACGGTGTGGGCCTGGCGCTCTATAAAGCATCGACCTACTTCCTGCCGCAACCGATGCGTTGGCCGGGAGCGGGGGTGGCAGCGCGTTTGCTGACATTCCACTACGTGGCCTTTGCCTGGATCTTTTTCCGCAGCGCGAGCCTGGATGAGGCCATGGACATGCTGTCTGGCATTGCCGGCATGAGCGTGGACGGCGTGTTCTCGTCGACCGGTCTGCTGCTGTTGGCCAGCGTTGCATATGTGGCGGTGTATCCGCAGTTGCTAGTGTTGCTGCGCCAGTTCTTTGCGGCAACCACCCGTTTACCCTGGCAGTTGTACCCGGTGCCCCTGGGGATCTTCGTGTCACTGGTTATCTTCGCTTCGCAGTCAGGCGTGCCGGGGTTTATCTATGCAAGTTTCTAGTTCTGGCCAGCTGTTGCGCGTGCAACTGGATGCGGCCAAAGCCTTCTACGCAATTGTCCTGACCACGCTGCTGCTGTTCTGGTTGAACCAGGACTCGATCAGCCTCTATTGCCAGCAGAAACACCATCAGAGCTGCGAGCTGCCAGTGCTTGGACAAAGTCCGGCATGGCGCCTGGGCGGCAACCTGACCCAAGCGCTGGGTGCGGCGCGCGACAGCTTTGTGGCCAGCCTGGAAAAAAGCCTAGAGCCTGGCCCCACGGCGGTGGTTGAAGTGAAAACCGTCGAGCTGCCTGCGCCGATGCCGGTGGTATCGGTCAACCTCATCGCTGTGCATCAGCCGGCACCGGCACCGGCACCGGTGAGCAAGCCTGTGGCCGTCAAAGTGACCACGCCAGCGGTCACTGTGGCGCCGGTCAAACCGGCAGCGTCCGTTGCTGCCAGCGTATTGCCGTCGGCCACAGTCGTGTCACTGGCGGCAGGTGATGAGGTTTTTCTTGTTGGTGACTCGCTGATGCAAGGCGTTGCGCCGCATCTGGCCAACAGCCTGCGCAAGCGCCACCAGATCAAAAGCGTCAACCTCAGTCGGCAGAGTACCGGGCTGGCATATCCAGGGTTTTTCAACTGGCCGCGCACCGTGGCGCAAACCCTCGACAGCTCTCCCAATATTCGCTTGATGGTCATTTTTCTCGGGCCTAATGACCCGTGGGACATGCCGCAGGGCAAGGGCAAACCGTTCCTGCGCTTCAAGTCGCCGGATTGGGAAACCGCCTATCGCCAGCGCATCGATACGATTTTGCAGGAGGCGCGTGAACATCAGGTCCAGGTGATCTGGGTAGGGCCGCCAAACATGCAAAAACCCAAGCTCTCCACCGCCATGGCCTACCTCAGCAACTTGTATCGAGAGCAGACCGGGCTGTATCAACAGCACTACCTCTCTGCCAACCCTGTGCTGGGTTACCAGGATGAAGCGTTCTCCTATACCTTGCAGAACAGTCAAGGCAAACGGGTCAAGACACGTGTCGATGACGGCATTCATTTCACCATTACCGGGCAGAAGCTGATCGCCGAACAGATACTGTCGATGATCGCCTTCCCGGGGCTCACTGTAACGGGACACTGATGCGTCGACTGCATAACATTCTGGGGTTGGCCCTGCTGATCTGTGCGTTGCCGGGCTGCAGCCCGGTGGCGGCAGTCAGCGGCTCGACGCCGGCGGGCAATGCTGCGGCCAGACCGCAGGCAAGCCAGGGCAACAGCAACCTGATGGTGCTGGCCAACAAGTTCAAGGGCGCGAATCGTGCGCCGGTTACTATCGTCCAATTCGGCGACTCGCACACGGCGGCCGATCTCTTCACCGGTGAAATGCGCCGCTTGCTTCAAGGGCAATATGGCGATGGCGGGATCGGTCTGATTTCTGCAACCCCAGTGCCTGGCACCCGCTATGAGCAGGTCATTCTCAAAACTGCCAAGCGGCAATGGGAGCTGGTGTCGGCGCGCAACCAGCAGAGCTCGCAGTTTCCGCTTGGCGGCTACTTGTCGGTGCCCTTGGTGGCGAAACCCAGCGTGCGTATCGAAGCGCGTACACCCAGCGCCCAGCGTTACCGGGTTTCGGCGCTGTACCAGGCGCAAACGAGCACCAGCCTACTATTGCGCGACAATCGCGGCCAGAACCGTCGGCTGCTGGCGGCCACCGGTGGACAATGGCGATTCGGCCCGGTGGTGAACAATGTTGGTTTGCCGCTGGACCTGACCCTCGACACGCGCCCAGGTACGGTTTTGGGCGGCTGGTACCTACAGAACCAGAAAAATGCCGGTGTCATCTTCTCGGCCCTGGGTATTAACGGCGCCCGCCTTGAAGTCCAAGACAAATGGCAGCCCGGCTGGCAAGACACCCTCAAGTCGTTGCGCCCCGATCTGGTTATTCTCGCCTATGGCACCAACGAGGCCTTCGACGACACCCTTGACCTCAACCTGTACCAAGCGCAGCTCAAGCAGACCCTTGAGCGTCTGCGTCGTGACCTGCCGCGAGCAGTGGTGCTAATCGTCGGGCCACCGGATTCGATCAAGCAACGCAAGGCCCACGGCTGCGCCGCGCGTCAGCCGCAAAAGTTGGCAGCGATCATTGCCATCCAGCGCCAGGCTGCCCAGCAAGCCAATGCCCTGTTCTGGGATTGGCAGGCGTACATGGGCGGGCAGTGTTCGGTTGTCGCCTGGCAGGCACAAGGTTTGGCGCGCGGGGATCTGGTACACCTGACAGCCGATGGCTATCGCAAGAGCGCAACCGGCTTGTATGACTACCTGCGCACGCAGTTGAAGCTGAAGTAAGACAGGGAAAAGGAGAGGCGGGGACGACTTCGGGGTGGCTTGCGGCGTCCCATGAAGTCGTCGACCCGGCCCTCAAAAAGAAGAGGCCAATCCAGATGCCCGAGAGCACCTGCTCAGCAAGTGCCGACTGGCATCCGGCCAGTCGTGATTCGGTCCTCTGAAATACACCTTAGTTGCTGTCTGGTGTACTGTAAAATTTTCCGAACGCATTATGTGTCTAGTTGTAAGTACACGTGCGTATATCCAGGGGGTGACATGAACCTGCTTGAAGTGGCCGGTGGCAAACCGATCAAACTCTGGACCCAGGGCGTACCGGTAGAAGACGAGGCACGCAAGCAACTGATCAACACCGCGAAGATGCCGTTTATCTTCAAGCATCTCGCGGTCATGCCGGATGTGCACCTGGGCAAGGGCTCGACCATCGGCAGCGTGATCCCCACCCTTGGCGCGATAATTCCCGCAGCAGTAGGTGTGGATATTGGCTGCGGCATGATCGCTGCCAGCACCTCGCTGGTAGCCAGCGACCTACCCGAAAACCTCCATCGCCTGCGCAGCGCCATCGAAAAAGCCGTACCCCATGGCAAAACCTTCGGCCGTCACGATCAGGGCGCCTGGGACCAGGTGCCGGCGCAGGCCGACCACGCCTGGAAGGCCTTGGCAGGGCGCTTCAACGTGATCACCGGCAAGTACCCGCGACTGGAGAAAACCAATAACCGTCAGCACCTGGGCACGCTGGGTGGCGGCAACCACTTCATCGAAGTCTGTCTGGATGAAGCCGACCGCGTCTGGTTCATGCTGCACAGTGGCTCACGCGGGGTCGGCAACGCCATTGGCAACCTGTTCATCGAACTGGCCCAGGCCGACATGCGCCAACATCTGGCCAACTTGCCAGACAAGGACCTGGCCTACTTCGAAGAAGGTAGTCGTCACTTTGCCGATTATGTCGAGGCGGTTGAGTGGGCCCAGGACTTCGCCCGACAAAACCGCGCATTGATGATGCAGGCGGTGATTGCTGCCGCTCGCCAGGTGCTGAAAAAGCCATTCGAGGCCAACCTTGAAGCGGTCAACTGCCACCATAACTACGTGCAACGCGAACGCCACTTCGGCGAGGACATCCTGGTTACGCGCAAAGGCGCGGTGTCGGCGCAGAAAGGCCAATTAGGCATCATTCCAGGCTCCATGGGCGCCAAGAGCTTCATCGTTCGTGGCTTGGGCAATGAAGAGTCGTTCTGCTCATGCAGCCACGGTGCTGGGCGCACGATGAGCCGCACCCAGGCAAAAAAACAGTTCACCCTCAACGATCAGGTGCGCGCCACCGCGCATGTCGAATGCCGCAAGGACAAAGACGTCATCGATGAAATCCCCATGGCCTACAAGAACATCGATGCGGTAATGCAGGCTCAGCGGGAACTGGTAGAAGTGGTGCACACCTTGCGGCAAGTGGTTTGCGTGAAGGGCTGAACATTCAGGCTGTGCTTAAACAACAAGGGCAGCTGTTGAGCTGCCCTTGTTGGTAGTGTGCCAAGCGTTCGTCGATTAGGGGCGTTTGCCTTCGGCGCACCAGGATTCCCACTCGCCGATCTGCTCACTGTTGATCAGGGCATCTTCGCCAACTTCTGCACGATACGCGTTCATCCACGCGTCTTCGCAGCTTTCGGTAGAGGTTGTTGCAACGACGGGCACAAGGTTGCCCGGATAGTCACTTTCAAAGTCTTCATCTTCTGCTTGCGGCGTGCGCACCAGTTGAACTTCCTCAAGCAACGCACCGTCTAGCAGGTCGAATTTGCGAACCCAGCCTGAAACGGCAACACCGTTGTCATAGATAAGTTCCGACTCTTGCAGCACGATGTCGGTGTGCAGGATGTTCTTGTACTTTTTCTGCACACCATCGAGCTTGCCGTCTTTGTAGTTTTCTTCGGCGCCGACGAAATTCTTAAGGCTACCGGCGAAGTAATCGAACGTGATCTGCGGGCCGTGCAGTTGGCCGTTTGCGTAGTTGTGCTTGCCGTTGGAGTCGGTCTCAAAACCGCTGAACTTAGTGCCATTGCTCCACACCAGTTGCGTGATCACTTTACTGCCATCGGCATTCCAGCGAGTTTCCTGGGCATCCGGCTTGCCCTCCTTGAACGTCTGCTGATGAGTCAGCACGCCATTCTGGTACTCCTCGGTTACACCGTCCTGACGACCGTTCTTCCAGTTCTTCACCGAAATCGTGGTGCCTGACTTGGCGTCGAACACCGTCTCGGTGCCGTTCTTGCTGCCGGCGGCGTATTCAACTTCGTAGACTTTTTTAGCGTCGTAGAAACATTCGCCCTTGCCGCTGAAGCGGCCCTTTTCCACTTGCGTGTTACACAGCGCTGTAAGGCCTGGCAGACCGATTGGCAAATTAACGATGCGACCGGTGAAAGGATCGGAATCTCCGCTCTTGTACATCAGGCCATTTTTAGTCACGACTTGCGCGTTGTCGATTTCGGCGCTGCAGCCAGTAAGCAAGACGGCGGCCAGAGCGACTGCAAGTAGATTTCTCATGTTGCGTTCCATATCGATGAGCATTCTGGAGAGTGGAAAGGCGGGGAGTCTCGATGCTTGGTGAAGTGATGTCAATGTAGTGGCGTCAGCGGAGCGAGTACTTTTATTCAGGTGGGCGCCAGGGACCCACGCTGCAACGCTTGTGTGGTGTCGATGACGAAACTGCGTAGCCAGCGATTGTGTGCGTCGTCGTTGTGCTCCACATCCCAGACCATGAATACGCGAAAGGCCGGAACGAAAATTGGCACGGGGCTTACGGTCAAGCGCGCAATGCGGGCATAAGACAGCGCTGCAAAAGTGGGCAACGTGGCGATGACATCGCTGTGCACCAAGGTCGCCAGGGCGCCACTGAAGTGGGTGAAAGAGGCGGACACCCGGCGGGCGACACCTTCGCTTTCCAGCAGGTCGTCAACAAACCCTCGACGGCCATCGAAGGAAATCCTTACATGCTCATGCATCAGGTATTCGTCGCGGGTAAGCGGGCTTTTCAGGTTGAGTCGCGGGCCGTCGTACAAGCATGAGTAAGACGAAGAGAACAGTACTTGCGAGCTGTAGTGCGAAGTCAGCTCTTTGGGTTCGGAGCACAAGACCAGGTCAATGTCGGGGTCAGCCAACGACGTTTTCCACAGCGAGCTATTGCTCTGGTGAAAGGCAAACTTCACTGAGAGACCGCGTGCCTTCGCCTCGTTGACCAGTTTTGGCGAAATGTAACTCTCGATATCGTCCGATAGCGCAATGTTGAACACCCGATTAGAAGACTCGGCAGAAAATTGCGGGCGTTTTTCCACGATGGTGGCGACGGCTGTCAGGGCCTCGGTGATTTTCGGCGCGATCTCCAGCGCCCGCCGGGTTGGCACCATGCCGGTGCCGGTGCGGATGAACAGTTCGTCTTGAAACTGTTCACGAAGGCGCTTGAGTGAAGAACTGACTGCCCCTTGAGTTACATGTAAGACCGCAGCTGCGCGGGTCACGCTGCGCTCATTCATCAGGCATTGAAAAACAATGAGTAGGTTGAGATCGATCCTGCTGATATTAGCAACGCTAATCATGGCTATCTCTTATATTCGTTTGATTAATTTGCCCTGACATTCTTAATCTCGACCTGCACAAACACAACAATAAACGGGTGGCTGGGGATGCAAGAATCAATAGTGCAAACGCAACAGAGTGAGCACGTAGCCTCACCAAACGATGCGGCAGAGCTGCGCAAACGCGCTATTGCCGTCGGTATCGGCAACTTCATGGAATGGTTCGATTTCGCGATCTACGGCTACTTCGCCGCCGTTATCGGGCAACTGTTCTTTCCTTCCACAGCCCCTGGCGTTTCGCTGCTGTCTTCCCTGGCGGTGTTTGCGGTGGGCTTTCTTTCAAGGCCGCTTGGCGCTGTAGTACTTGGGCCGATTGGCGACAAGCTGGGGCGGCGCGCAGTACTGATCATTACCGTGTTCGGTATGGGGCTGGCCACAACGCTGATCGGTTTGTTGCCCGGTTACGCCGCCATCGGAATCGCCGCACCGATCCTGTTGGTTGCACTGCGTTTTCTGCAGGGCATGATGGTTGGGGGGGAGTGGTCCAGCGCCGGTATCTACATCGTCGAAAGTGCTCCGGCCAACCGTCGGGCCACTGCAGCCAGTGTTATTACGGGTACCGCGGGGGCTGCGTTTCTGTGTGGTACGGCCATCGCGGCCATTATCACCGCGACACTTTCTGACGAAGACCTGATGCAATGGGGCTGGCGTGTGCCATTCGTTGCCTCGATCGTCATGGCCGGTGTTGCCATGTACATCCGTCGCAAACTGGGCGATACACCGGTTTACGAAGCGCTACAGCACAAGCGCGCTAGCAATGCTTTGGAGCCGGTGTCACGGGGGGCCAAACAACGTGCCTTTGTGATTTCGTTTGCGTTCTCGGCCCTGTTCGGCGTGTCGCTGTACTACTTCATCACCTACGCCAACACGCACTTGACCCAAACGGTTGGGCTGAGCAAATCGACGGCCTTGGTGCTCTGTAGTCTTGCCCTGGTGCTCTACACCCTGTTCAACCCGTTGGTTGGACGTCTGAGCGATCGCTACGGTCGCCGTCCTTTTGTGTTGGCCGCGGCTGCGGGCCTGACCCTGCTGGCGTACCCAGTGTTCTTGCTGATGAACACCGGCAGCTTTGCCGCGATCATGCTGGGGTTGGTGATTATGGCCGTATTGGTGGCAATCACCGCGGTGATGGATGTGGTGCTGCTAGTCGAAGTGTTTCCTGCGTCGATTCGTTCCACAGGTGCCGCTGTTGGTCACAACGTCGCCTTGGCGCTGCTGGCCGGACCAGGTCCCTTCATTGCCGTGGCACTGATCCAGGCCACCCACAACCCGAACATTCCCGCTGCCTACCTGGCGGCAGTGTCGCTGATCTGTTTCATCGTTTTGTGGTTCCTGCTTCCGGAAACCAAGGACCGGGACATCACGCGCGGTTAAGACGCTCTTCAATATTCATCAAGGGAAGGCTCATGATCAAGGTAGCGGTAGTTCAAGCTTCATCCATTCCATTCGAACCTCAGCTCAGCGCCGAGAAAGCGGTAGGGCTGATTCGCGAGGCTGCGGGGCAAGGCAGTGAACTTGCAGTGTTTCCCGAAGCGTTTCTTGGCGGTTATCCCAAAGGTGCTGCATTCGGCACAGTGGTAGGCAGCCGCAGCGACGTTGGCCGCGCTCAATACCTGCGCTATGTACAAGGCTCTGTCAGCCTGGAGGGGCCCGAACTGGCCCGGCTTTGCGAAGCGGTCAACGAAACCGGTGTCCATGTGGTCATGGGTATTATCGAGCGCCTGGGTCGCACCCTGTACTGCACCGCCGTGACACTGGCGCCGGGCCAGGGAGTGGCCGGTTATCACCGAAAGCTCATGCCGACGGGTCAAGAACGCATCATTTGGGGCTTTGGTGATGGTTCGACCATCGCACCCGTTGATACACCTTTTGGCCGACTGGGCACCGTAATCTGCTGGGAGAACTACATGCCGGCGCTGCGTCAGGCAATGTATGCACAGGGTACGGAAATCTACTGTGCGCCTACGGCTGATGACCGTCCGACCTGGGCGGCGACTATGGTCCACATTGCTTTGGAAGGGCGGGTGCCGGTGCTTTCGGCGTGCCAGGCGATTACCCTCAGCGAATACCCGGCAGCCTACCGGGAAGACTTTGGCCTGGACGCTGCGGAAGGGGACTACATCATGCACGGCGGCAGCATGATCGTCAGTGCGACCGGGCAGGTGCTTGCCGGACCGGTGTTCGATCAGGAGACGATTTTGTATGCCGAGATCGACTTGACTGTAGGGCAGGCCAGTAACCTCGATTTCGACGTCTGCGGGCATTACGCGCGGCCGGATGTGTTCAGCCTTAAGGTCAACACGGCGGCGATGAAACCGGTGGTGTTTGACGGGGAGTGACATCCCTTGATGTGGGAGTCAGCCTTGCAGGCGATGCCCGGCAAAGCCGGGCAAGAGGTATTAATCGTCTCAGTCATATAACCAAGGCTTAAGCGCCGCCAGGTTTTTCACCACAATCTGCTGGGCCTCAGGTTTGGGGTCCATGTTTTTGTGGTCGATCTGATAACGCTGCAGCACATATTTCACCAGCGCACGCCGGCTTGGAATTTGCATCTGGCCGTCGACCATGCCGAAGTCGGTCTGAATGATCGCCTTCTGCGCGGTATTCAGGCGTTGATCTGGCTGAATAATCACTGACACCTCAGTGTTCCACACTTCATCCAGCGCAATCCCATGCTCAGTCTTGTCGAGTAGATCCGGTACCCCGCGAAAGCGACTAAGTACAAAATCGCGATACTCACGGTTCTTTTCGCAATAGGCGCGCACATGCCAGCGCATCCCTGTGTTTACCAGGGTATGTGGGGCAATCAGGCGAACTTCTGGCTCAGGATTTTTCAGCGAAACATACTCGGTTTCCAGTCTGAGCCCCTCACGGCATGCCTTGAGCAACGGCCGCAATACCTCTGGGCGAATCGAACGGTCTGGAACCTCCAACACTTGCGTGTGGGCATAGGCGAGTTTCAGCCCTTCGATATGTTCGGCGCGTTCATTGTTTTGAAACAACAATTGCAAATAGGCGCTGGCGCTGTCGTCGATAAAGCGTGGCTTGAAGGCTTTCGCCGGCACGTAGCCCTTGAGCTGTTTGTCATATGTCAAGTTTCGGGGCGCATGATCGGTTATGTAGGTGTTGATGTCCTTCGACGCCTGCTGCCGACTGATGCCGAAGCTCTGCATCAAGTGCCCCGTGGTCAGTCGACCCTCCCACCAGGCTACTGTTTCAATCAAACGATAGCGAAGTGCCAGGTCCCAGCGAACCTGGGCAATGGATTGTGTGCGTTTCATGACCCCTCCATATGACCCATAACTTTACCTGTATAAGTCTACAATCTAGATCTGTAATTAAACTCTACATATCGTGTGGCTGACATCAGGGCGAAATTGACCATGCGAGGAGCTATAGGAGATGGGCATGAATGAATGGATTGCGGCAGGAGCGCTGGGGCTGATCGGAGTGATTCTGTTGGTGCTGCTGTTGCAATACCTGCGCCTTCGAGTGATTTGGCAGGGGCTCAGTAACTGTCGTGAAGCATTGCGCTGGGCACGGATTTGGGAGAGCGAGAATCGGGAACTGAAGCGTAGTCTGCGGGCTGAGCAAAAGCGCCGGGTAGAGCTTGAGGAAGCGTTGAGCGACTTACAGGACAGCACGGTGTGAGCTCGCGCAAAGACTCATCCGGCCAAGAATAGATCGGATCGAAAGTGATACTGGCAAAATGCGATTGAGTACTAAGGAAAAATGGAACCTAGGCGATAACCTTTCCTGAGTGTTCACCCGCAGCCCCGCCATCTACAGCTTGTTTTACCGGAGCCTCTACATGCACCTTCCGCGACTGAATCCAGGACGATTCGTCACCTTCATCAGCGTGTGGATGATTTTTTCACCCGCCCATGCCAGCACCCCTCCGATCGAACAGGCGCAAAGCGATGTGCGCAGTTACATGCAGTGTGTGCAGGACGCTTACAACGCCGACCGCTGGCACAGCCGAACGATTGATGAATGCCGAACACAGTTCCCGGCAGTTCAATCCCTACGCCAAGGTGATTACGTTGCCGTGACTTTTACCGGCGAACAGAACCGTCTCTATGAGCAAGCACGCCAGCGTTGGATTGATTTCGACAAAGCGGTTCGTGTGCAGATCTTGTCAAAAGGGTTGGCCGAACAGTTCGCTTCAGCCAACGTTACGACCGCTTATTCCTTCGACAAATTGTCGCGGGCGCTGGATGCACGTTTCAGCGAACTTGAAGCTGCGCCCTTCAGTTGGTACCCCGCGAAAAAAGCACCGTATCGAACCGCTCAGGGGCTAACCCTGGAGCAGGTACAGCAAAAAGAGAAGCAGCAATTTATTACCTGCCTGGAAAAGGTGGTCAACGCACCTGGCAGCCTGAGCATTACCAAAACGAACTTCGACAACCAGGCACGTCAATGCCTTCAGGAGATCTCCCGTTTCAACCTTGACGGCTCAAACGCGATTTTCCAGCCTGAGACGTTCCAGGCAATAACTGCCCAAGGTTGGCAAGTGATTGCTGCGCAGCAAAGCAAGGCCGAAGAAGCCGAGCGGGTTCGCCTGGCGAAGGAAGAGGCCGAATCCTGGCCTAGTTTGATCAAGGCGCTGCTGGGCAAGATAGTGGTTGCCCTGTTGGCAATCGGTGGTCTTTACGCGCTTTGGCGGGCATTTCTCAATGCGCCTGCATCCAGCACCGGGTCTTCACGAGACAACTACGGTCACAGTACCGGGGGTGGTTACAGCTACAGCCCTACATCCGACCAGCGAGACCCGCCTAGTCAAAGCACAGAGCGTATTAGCAGATCAAAGCCTGTGGACCTGGGCACGTTTACGCTCAAACATCGCAAAGTCGGCCCACTGACGACGCAACATCGCTGCGCCAGCTGCACCCATTGGCGCGGTGAGCGCACGCCCCATCCGGTGACGCGGGAGTGGTATGTGAAACACGATACCAAGGGCCCCTGTGGCCACAAACATCCCGGCTCGCCGCATGGCGTAAAGCGAGACATGGAGGGGTTTTATTGCAAGGACTTTCAGGAGGGTGGATTCTGAGGGGAGCTGTCAGGTATAGGCGGACTTGTTGAAGTAGCTAGAGCTTGTTGCACTTGGCAAAGTCCAGGCTGACAAGCCTTTACCTGTTCACCTAGTCATTCTTGCAGCCACAATCGTCGGCGCGTAGGCATTAAAAAGCCGGCTTGTGGCCGGCTCCTAGGGGACGGTCTTGGCTAATTTATGGTAAGCCGCAACCGCCTTAAAATCGTTGCTCCGGCGCTGGGGCCGGGAGTTGGCTGCGGGCAGTGTGTGCCGCGCCAGGCCCGCTGGCGTGCTGAGCAGCCGGGGCTAAATGTGCGGCGTAGCATACTGAGTATCGCTGCCGTTGCCCAGCAAAAAATCACCTGCAACCGCTCAAGTCGGGCGGCTGTCGCGCAGGCTTGACCACCAGAATACCCAGCCAAGGATGATCAGCCGCTGATTTTTCAGTTGAGTCTGGCTGTAGGTCTCTGTGGGGTGTTCGTCGCTGTCGTGGCTGTGCAAGCGCAGGGTGCCGTTAGCGCGTTGGCTGATGCTGTGGATGCGCAGGCGGCCGTTGTGCAGGAGGGCGTAGAGTTCACCTTCGACGATGTCGGTCATGCCCTTGTCGATGGCCAGGGTGCTGCCGCGTGGCAGCAAGGGGCTCATGTTGCTGGCGGGCATGGTGACGCATATCGCTTGGGCGGGGTCGACGCCAACGGCACTCAGCGCACGTACGGGCAGGCGCAGGTAGCGGCTGGTAATGGGCCGTAGTTGCTTGGATTGGACGCTGTAGAACGGTAGGTGGATGTCTTCTGCGGTGTTAGCGGCAAGCAGGCTTGGGTCTGTCGGTTCGGTGCCCGGTTTGCGCAGCGCGGCATTGTTGCGCGGTAAGGGGGTTGGATGTTTGGGGCCTTCGCCGCTACGTAGCCACTTGCTGCAAACGCACAGTAGGTCGGCAATTTCATCGAGACGCGCCAAGGGCACGCCTCGTTTGAACCAGTTGTTGACGTGCTGCGGAGTTACCTGGCGCTGCGCCGCGAAGTCGGAAGGCGACAGGCTGCACTCGTGCAGAAGGTTTTTGAGTCGATCACCGGATGTATTCATGAGGCCTGAGTCTAAAGGCCTTCAAAGGGTGGGGCTATAAACGCGAGGTTCATTTTTTAGCCTGCAAATGGGCCGGGTTTACAGGCATTGCCGTGGGTGGCGTAGGAGTTTTCTTTGTAAAAATATTCAACTTGGATTGCGTTCGGATCTATCCTACGTCCGCTGCCGCCTTTTCGCTGTTGTTAGGACAGTGCATCAGGGCTAATTTCCTCGGGTCGTCTTTTTGGATGGCCGGGCGTGAGAACCCGTTGATGAATATAGCGGCGAGCATGTTATGGCGGCCGTGCGCGGGCAGACTTCGGTCTGGCCGAGTTTTCCTATGTTCCCTCGGTTTCTCACCCTGCGTACGGCTGCCACCCTTAAATCCCGTGAGAAGGATTGAGGTGGTGGCTCCTTAATGGAACGAGGAGTTACGCCATGAAAAAAATAGTCCCAGATCCACCTGCCTCCCTCATCACCACCCCCTATTTTTCCATCCACAGCGACCTTATCCCGCCTGACTCCCTGGCTTTCGCCAGCGAACTGCTGCGCGGCATCCACGAAACTACCGACCAATTCTGCCGAGCCCACGCCAATGAACCGGACCAAGGCATGCTGATGAGCGTGCTGCATTCGGCCGAGATGGCCAGAGCGTTGGTCGAGCACGCGCTGAGCACCCTGCAAGCCATGGACGCGAGGGGAGAGCCATGAGCACGCAGACGGGTGAAACAGTAGGCGTTGTTAATTTCATCTGCAGCGAGCAAGTACCTATGGGGCTGTTTCGCATCCGCCCGGGGGTGCCCTGTGACTACGCGCTGGAGCAGGCTTCAACCGTGCTTGGATGCGTGCATAAGCTGATTCAGGCAGGGCTGCTGGATGAAGACGGCGAGATGATGTGGGCCGCTTATTTTCTGAGCGAATTCGCCAAGGCGCTTGTTGATGATGTGGGGTTGGGGATTAACCAGGCTTG
Organism: Pseudomonas arcuscaelestis; assembly: GCF_016881005.1. Lineage (GTDB taxonomy): Bacteria > Pseudomonadota > Gammaproteobacteria > Pseudomonadales > Pseudomonadaceae > Aquipseudomonas > Aquipseudomonas arcuscaelestis. The sequence continues at coordinate 92,792 of NZ_JACOPV010000006.1, forward strand.
AACTCGCGTCAACCGAGACCAGCGGCCAACAAAAAGCCCCGCATTGGCGGGGCTCTTTGATAAGTGGGTTGCTTAGCCTTTGTAGGCAGCGACCGACTTGGTGATTGCGGCGCGGGCGGCGTCAGCGCCTTCCCAGCCTTCGATCTTGACCCACTTGCCTTTTTCGAGGTCTTTGTAGTTCTCGAAGAAGTGCTTGATTTGCTCCAGCAGCAGGGCTGGCAGGTCGGTGTATTCTTTGATGTCGACGTACAGCTGCGACAGTTTGTCGTGCGGTACAGCGATAACTTTGGCGTCGCCGCCGCCGTCGTCGGTCATGTTCAGGATGCCGACCGGACGGGCACGGATAACCGAACCTGGGGCTACTGGGTACGGGGTAACAACCAGCACGTCGAGGGGATCACCGTCGTCAGCCAGGGTGTTCGGGATGTAACCGTAGTTGGCCGGGTAGAACATCGGGGTGGCCATGAAACGGTCAACGAACAGGCAGTCGCTGTCCTTGTCGATCTCGTACTTGATCGGGGCGTGGTTGGCTGGAATCTCGATGGCGACGTAGATGTCGTTCGGCAGGTCTTTGCCAGCCGGAATCTTGCTGTAGCTCATTGGGCAGTGCCCCCATGTTTGGCCAAAAATTGGTCGCGATTATAGGCACATTCCGCCGTGCTTGCCACGTCCGCCCTGATGTCCGGCAGTGTCAGTCTTGGCGCTGCTGGTAGTGAGGGTGGTTGTGCTGCAATTGCTGCAGGCGCGCCAGTGGGTCTTGGCGGTAAAAACCGCGCAGCTGTTGGTACACCGCGGGGTAGGCAGCATCGAGCAGGTCGGGGGCGCTGAAGAAGTATTCGCTGGTGACGGCGAAGAACTCCGCAGGGTTTTCCGCCGCGTACGGGTCGATGGCGGTCTCGGCGTCGGGGTTGCGGTCCAGTTGGTGGTTGAGGTCGTCAAACGCGTCTTGCATGGCCTTGGCCCAGTCGCTTACGCGCATGTCGTTGTGCAGCGGCGGCAGGCCGTTGGCGTCGCCGTTGAGCATGTCGAGCTTGTGCGCCAATTCGTGGATGACCAGGTTGTAGCCTTCCCAGCCGCCGCTGGAAAGCACCCCCGGCCAGGCCAGGATGACCGGGCCCTGTTGCCAGGCTTCACCGCTGTGCTCGCCGTTCCACTCATGCTCAACGCCGCTGGCATCGCGATGGCGCTGTGGGCTGATGAAGTCGTCGGGGTAGAGCACTATTTCGTGAAAGCCCTGGTACCAGTTCAGTTCACCCAGGTGCAGCAACGGCAGTTGGGCCTGGGCAGCCAGAAACAACCGCTGTTCGCCGTCCAGTTCTACACCGGGTAGGGCGCTCAGGTGCTTTTCATGCAGAAACAGTACGCAGGCTTCACGCAGCCAGTGGTCTTCGTCGGCTGTCAGGCCGTCGAGCATCGGCAAGCGCTCACGAACCCGCTGCCAGCGCTGCGGGTCGATGGGATGGCGTGCCAGGGTGCGGCGACGGCGCCAGGCGCTCAAAGACCACATGGCCAGGGCTTAGTTGACCTTGGCGGGGCGGTGCATGCGGCTGCGCACGATGCCAATGATCATCGGCACCAGGGAAAGCAGGATGATGGCGACGATCATCAACGACAGGTTCTGTTTGATGAACGGGACGTTGCCAAAGAAGTAGCCGAGGGTTACCAGGCCGCCAACCCAGAGCACGGTGCCAGCAACGCTAAACCCAAGGAAGCGTGGGTAATGCATTTTCGCGATACCCGCCACGAAGGGGGCAAAGGTACGCAGAATTGGCAGGAACCGCGCCAGGGTTACGGTTTTGCCGCCATGGCGGTCGTAGAAATCGTGCGTTTGCTGCAGGTAGTCGCGGCGGAAGATTTTCGAGTTGGGATTACGGAACAATCGTTCCCCGGCTGTTCGGCCGATGACGTAGTTGGTGCTGTCGCCAAGAATTGCCGCCACCATCAGCAAGCCGCCTAGCAGTACCGGGTCCATGCCGCCGCCAGCAGCCACTGCACCGGCAATGAACAGCAGGGAATCACCGGGCAGGAATGGCATAACTACCAGGCCGGTTTCGCAGAAAATAACCAGGAACAGAATCGCGTAGATCCATGGGCCATAGTTGTTGACCAGTAAATCGAGGTAGGCGTCGAGATGCAGAATGAGGTCTAGCGGGTTGAAATCCATGTACAGCACCTGTGTTCTTTGAACCCGGTCGAGGGCTTGCGATGGCTGGCAGTGCGGATGCGATCAGCCGCTACCCGAGTGATGGGTAAAGTTTCACACATTTAAGAGGGCGCATTATACGGAGGCGACAAGATTGTGCCTGGGCAGTTTGTAGCGGCGGGTTACCAAGATGGGAAGGTAGTGACACAAATTCTGTTGGAGCGGGCTTGCCCCGCGATTGCAACATGACTGACACCTGCAATCGCGGGGCAAGCCCACTGCCTACTGAGTCAGTCTGAGCTGATCGGCAGAATGTAGCTTTTGAATTCCTGATCTTCGCGAAAACCGATGGATTCGTAGGTTTTCATCGCAACATCGTTGTCGCGGCTGGTGGAGGCCCGCAGGCGTACGGCGTTGGTTTCTTTTGCCAGCTTTTTTGCTGCGCGCATCAGGTTGTCGGCCACCAACATGCGGCGGGAGTCTTCAGCAACGTAGATGTCGTTGAGAATCCACACGCGCTTGAGCGACAGTGAAGAGAAGCTTGGGTAGAGCTGGCAGAAACCCATCAGTTTGTTGTCGTCATCGTCGGGCAGGGCCAGGTAGATGATCGATTCGCCCCGGTCCAGGCGTTTTTCCAGAAACGAACGGGAAGAGTCCGGGTAGGGCAACTGACCGTAAAATTCGCGGTATTTGACGAACAGCGGGGCGAGCAGGTCCAGATGTTCCAGGGTTGCTTTGATAATCCGCATTAGCAGGCCTCAGGGTCCATGGGAATTCGCGGCTAATCGCCGGCCGCCTCGGCAGATGCTGCCTGAAGATAATTAGAAAGTGCAATCTACGAAACGTTTGCCTCTCAAGGTTTACTTAGCAGGAAGTTTCCTTGCTTTGGCGTGTCGGTGTCTGACTCAAGGGTATGCACCTGTGCTTCGTCCTTCAGGTTAACCCCAGACAGTTGCCGCCGACAGGCTTCGCGCATCAGGTACAACAGGCGGTGCGCGGCCATGCCGTAGCTGAGCCCTTCCAGGCGCACGTTGGAAATGCAGTTGCGATAGGCGTCGGTCAGACCTACTTTGGGGTTGTAGGTGAAATACAGGCCGAGGCTGTCAGGGGAACTCAAACCCGGGCGTTCGCCGATCAAAATCACGGTCATTTTGGCCCCGAGCAGTTCACCCACTTCGTCGGCCACCGCCACTCGACCTTGTTCCACCAGAATCACTGGCGCCAGCGACCAGCCATCGGCAGTGGACTGTTCTTCGAAACGGGCGAGAAACGGCAGGGTGTGACGATGTACCGCCAAGGCCGACAAACCATCGGCGACGACGATCGCTAGATCGACACCCCCCGGGTTGGCCTCGGCGTATTCGCGCAGCTGCTGGGCCGAGTCTGGATGCAGGCGTCGACCCAGGTCGGGTCGTTGCAAGTAGCTGTGGCGGTCAGCCGCGGCGCTGTGCAATAGCAGGCTGTCGCGCTGGCGCTCACTCAACTGTGAGCGCAACCCTTGATGATCGAACGCCAGGTGCACGGCGTCGCGGGCTTGGGCGTGGGCAAATTGAAAGTCCAATTGGGCGCCGGTCGGCAGGCTGGTGCCGGTGCGACCGAGGGCAATGCGCGCCGGGGTCAGTCGGCGCAGTTCCAACCAGGGATTGCTGCTGTTGTCCTGTGGGGTGTTGGCCATGATCGCCTCGCTTATCCCAATTGTGCCAAGGCCTGGCGGAAGGCCGGCGGCAGGTTGTCGCCAAATCGCACGCGGCCATCGGCTTGGGTGAAGATGCCCATGCGTGCCAGCCAGCTTTCGAATTCCGGCGCCGGTTTAAGGCCCAGGGTTTGGCGGGCATAGAGCGCATCGTGGAACGAGGTGGTTTGGTAGTTGAGCATGATGTCATCGGAGCCTGGGATGCCCATGATGAAGTTGATCCCGGCAACGCCCAGCAGGGTGAGTAGCGTGTCCATGTCGTCCTGATCGGCTTCGGCATGGTTGGTGTAGCAGATATCGCAGCCCATGGGCACGCCAAGCAGCTTGCCGCAGAAGTGGTCTTCAAGGCCGGCGCGGATGATCTGCTTGCCGTTGTACAGGTATTCCGGGCCAATGAAGCCCACCACGGTATTGACCAGAAATGGCTTGAAATGCCGGGCCACGGCATAGGCGCGGGTTTCACAGGTTTGTTGGTCGACGCCATGGTGGGCGTTGGCCGACAGTGCGCTGCCCTGGCCGGTTTCGAAGTACATCAAGTTCTGCCCCAGGGTACCGCGATTGAGGCTCAGCCCGGCTTCGTAGCCTTCCTTCAACACATTGAGGTTGATGCCAAAGCTGGCGTTGGCTGCTTCGGTGCCAGCAATCGATTGGAACACCAGGTCTAGCGGTACGCCACGGTTGATCGCCTCGATCGAGGTGGTTACGTGGGTCAGTACGCAGGCTTGGGTGGGGATGTCGTAGCGCTGGATGATCGCGTCGAGCATTTCCAGCATGGCGCAGATGGACGCGATGCTGTCGGTGGCCGGGTTAATGCCGATCATGGCATCGCCGTTGCCGTACAGCAGACCGTCGAGGATGCTTGCGGCAATCCCGGCCGGCTCATCGGTGGGGTGGTTGGGTTGCAGGCGGGTGGACAGGCGTCCGCGCAGACCCATGGTGCCGCGAAAACGGGTGACCACGCGGATTTTCTGCGCCACCAGCACCAGGTCCTGCACGCGCATGATTTTGGATACAGCGGCGGCCATTTCCGGCGTCAGCCCAGGGGCCAGGGCGCGCAGGCTGTGTTCATCGGCTTGATCACTCAGTAGCCAATCGCGCAGGCCACCCACAGTCAGATGGCTGACCACGGCAAAGGCGTTGGCATCATGGGTGTCGATGATCAGCCGGGTGACTTCATCTTCTTCGTAGGGAATCAGCGCTTCGCTGAGAAAGTGTTTGAGCGGTATGTCGGCCAGTGCCATCTGTGCCGCCACCCGTTCACCATCGTTGCTGGCGGCGACCCCAGCGAGAAAATCACCCGAACGTGCCGGGCTGGCCTTGGCCATGACTTCTTTCAGGCTTTCAAAACGGTAAGTCTGTTGACCTGCCGTGTGTACAAAACTTGCCATACAGAATCTCCAGAACGCCGCAGGTCTGGCCTGCGGCGCGGGTGGCGTTGATCAGTGCAAGGCCTCTTCGGCCTTTTGGATCGCGGCGAACTCTTCTTCCGGTGTTCCGGCTACCAGGTGGTGCCGGCTGTAAAACGCAAAGTACGCAATCAGTACGCCATAGATGACAGCGGCGCCAATCACAACCCGAGGATCAACCAGGAAGCCGGCGACTACGGCGATGCAAGCCAGCACCAGCGCCACGCCTGAAGTGAAGATCCCGCCCGGTGTGCGATACGGGCGCTCCATTTTAGGGCGTTTGATGCGCAGGGTGATGTGTGCAGCCATCATCAGTACATAAGACAGCGTAGCGCCGAACACGGCAACCAGGATCAGCAGGTCTCCCTGGCCGGTCAGCGACAGGCCGAAACCGATGATGCCGGGAATTACCAGGGCCAGTACCGGCGCCTTGCTCTTGTTGGTTTGCGAGAGTTTGCGTGGCAGGTAGCCGGCGCGGGACAGGGCGAAAATCTGCCGCGAGTAGGCGTAGATGATCGAGAAGAAGCTGGCGATAAGACCGGCCAGGCCCACCAGGTTGACGAAGCTGCCCATCCAGGTCGAGCCGCCGTAGGCTTTGGCCAGTGCTTCGACCAGCGGGTTGCCCGAGCTTTTCAGGGCTTCGGCACCCGCACCGCCAGGGCCCACCACCAGAATCAACAAGGCGAACGCCAGCAGCACCAGCATGGCGCCGATCAGCCCGCGTGGCAGGTCGCGCTTGGGGTTCTTGGTTTCTTCCGCGGCCAGTGGTACGCCCTCTACCGCAAGGAAAAACCAGATCGCATAGGGGATTGCTGCCCATACGCCGACATAGCCGAACGGCAGGAAGCTGCTGGCACCAACGGCATCGGTCTGGGCAATGTCGAACAGGTTGTTCACATCAAAGTGCGGCACCATGGCGACCAGGAACACCCCCAGAGCAATGGCCGCTACGGCGGTGATGATGAACATCAGCTTCAGCGCTTCACCGACTCCGAAGATGTGGATGCCGATAAAGATGATGTAAAAGGCCAGATAGATCATCCAGCCGCCGATGCCGAACAGTGACTGGCAATAGGCGCCGATGAACACAGCAATGGCCGCGGGAGCGATGGCGTATTCAATCAGGATCGCCGTGCCGGTCAAAAAGCCACCCCAGGGGCCGAATGCGCTGCGGGCAAAGCCGTAGCCGCCGCCGGCGGTGGGAATCATCGAAGACAATTCGGCCAGCGAAAAGCACATGCACAGGTACATGGTGGCCATCAGCAGGGTGGCGAGAAACATCCCGCCCCAGCCGCCCTGGGCCAAGCCAAAGTTCCAGCCGGCGTAGTCGCCGGAAATCACGTAGGCAACGCCGAGGCCCACCAGCAGTACCCAGCCTGCCGCGCCTTTTTTCAGTTCACGTTGTTGGAAGTAGTCGGTGCCGACCTTTTCGAAGTCGACAGAAGAACCAGCCGGCACGCTGCCGGAGTGATCGCTTGGCATAGGATTCACCTGTTTTTTTTATCGTCACCGGCGGATGCCGGTTTCTATGGTGATGGTCTTGCATGAAGCGAGCCAGAGCGGTTCCGGGGTGAAACCGCTCTGTTTTTTCGGGTTAGAAGAAGCCCAGAGGATTGATGTCGTAGCTCACCAGCAGGTTTTTGGTTTGCTGGTAATGGTCGAGCATCATTTTGTGCGTTTCCCGACCGACGCCGGACTTCTTGTAGCCACCGAACGCGGCGTGTGCCGGGTACAGGTGGTAGCAGTTGGTCCAGACACGGCCAGCCTTTATGCCGCGGCCCATGCGGTAGGCGCGGTTGATATCGCGGGTCCAAACCCCAGCACCCAGGCCGAACTCGGTGTCGTTGGCGATTGCCAGGGCTTCGGCTTCGTCCTTGAAGGTGGTGACGCTCACTACCGGGCCAAAGATTTCTTCCTGGAACACACGCATCTCGTTGGTGCCTTTGAGCAGGGTTGGCTGGATGTAGTAACCCGTCGCCAGGCTGCCTTCGAGTTTTTCTACCTTGCCGCCGGTCAGCAGTTCGGCGCCTTCCTTCTCGGCAATTTCCAGGTACGAGAGAATCTTGTCGAACTGCTGCTCGGAGGCCTGGGCGCCGACCATGGTGTCGGTATCCAGCGGGTCACCGCGCTTGATCTGTTTGATCTTCTTCATTACCTCCTGCATGAACGCCGGGTAGATGGACTCTTGAACCAGTGCGCGTGACGGGCAGGTGCACACTTCACCCTGGTTGAAGAACGCCAGCACCAGGCCTTCGGCAGCTTTTTCGATAAAGGAAGGCTCGGCCTGCATGATGTCTTCGAAGAAGATGTTCGGCGATTTGCCGCCCAGCTCGACAGTGGAAGGAATGATGTTCTCGGCGGCACATTTCATGATGTGCGAGCCAACCGGGGTAGAGCCGGTAAACGCGATCTTGGCGATGCGCTTGCTGGTGGCCAGGGCTTCACCGGCTTCACGGCCATAGCCTTGCACCACGTTGAGCACGCCGGCTGGCAGCAGGTCGCCGATCACTTCCATCAGCACGCTGATGCCCAGCGGGGTTTGCTCGGCGGGCTTGAGCACGACGCAGTTACCGGCCGCCAGGGCAGGGGCGAGCTTCCAGGCCGCCATCAGGATGGGGAAGTTCCATGGAATGATCTGCCCGACTACGCCCAGTGGTTCGTGCAGGTGGTAGGCAACGGTGTTGCCGTCGATTTCTGCGGCGCCGCCTTCCTGGGCGCGCAGGCAGCCAGCGAAGTAACGGAAGTGGTCGGCGGCCAGGGGAATGTCGGCGTTGAGGGTTTCGCGAATGGCTTTGCCGTTGTCCCAGGTTTCGGTAATAGCCAGCAGTTCGAGGTTCTGCTCGATGCGGTCGGCGATTTTCAGCAGGATCAGCGAGCGCGCCTGGACCGAGGTGGTGCCCCAGGCGTCAGCAGCAGCGTGGGCTGCGTCCAGTGCCTTTTCAACGTCTTCGGCAGTGGAGCGGGGGAATTCAGCAATCAGCTGGCCGTTTACTGGCGAGATGTTTTCGAAGTACTGCCCTTTGACCGGAGCAACGAACTCGCCACCGATGTAGTTCCCATAACGGCTCTTGAAGGAAACCTTGGAACCTTCGGTACCGGGATGTGCATAACGCATGGTGTGTCTCCTGGCTATTGTGTTTGTTGGGAGGATACATAGAGCATAGAGCAAGGCTTGGGCCAGTGTTTTCAGGCCTAGTAAAATCAAGGGGTTGCGTGCTTTTTTATGACGGCTCAGGTTGTTGCTGTAGCAGGGCCGGTACAGGCTGAGTGACAGTTTGTACCGCTTATGGCACAGGCGCTGACCTGGTGGTCACCCCAACATTGCAATGCGCGGGCGGGTGGAGGATGCTGGGTCAATCTCGTCTGCGGAGAACAATAAAAAGTGCAGAACAATCATCTCAGCCGGCACGCCCGGCAAGTGCTTACGGTGACGCAGGGCAAGGCTCAGACCCAAGGCCCAGGCAGTGATCCTTCTATTGCCCGTTCGTGGTTGCGTTGCGTTGAGGACTACCATCTCGATCCAGCCCTAAGCGTTGCGCCGACCGTTCTTGAGCATGGCCGCGTGCTCGAAAGTCGCGAGCGCTTGCAACAGGTGTTGCAGATCGCGGGCACCGAGATGAGCAGTTTGCATCAGCAGTTGTCCGGAGCTGGGCATGCGGTGTTGCTCACCGACGCCCGTGGGGTGATCCTCAATTGCGTCACCGCCCCCACCGAGCGACGTATCTTTGAGCGTGCCGGACTATGGCTTGGCGCTGACTGGAGCGAGGCTTGCGAAGGTACCAACGGTATTGGCACGTGCCTGGTGGAGCGCCAGGCCCTGACCATCCATCAGGACGAACATTTTCGCGGTCGTCACACCGGCCTCACGTGCTCGGCCAGCCCGGTGTTCGACCCTCATGGCGAACTCCTGGCGGTGTTGGATGTTTCATCGGCTCGCCCGGATGTATCGCGCCAAAGCCAGTTCCATACCATGGCCTTGGTCAATCTCTCGGCGAAGATGATCGAGAGTTGTTACTTCCTGCGTTACTTCGAAAACCAGTGGCTGCTGCGCTTTCATCTGCAGGCCGAGTCGGTAGGCTTGTTCAGCGAGGGTTTGCTGGCCTTCGATGGTGACGGACGTATCTGTGCCGTCAACCAGAGTGCATTGAATCTGCTTGGGGCCATTCGTGGCGGTGTGCTGGGCAAGCCGGTAGAAATGTTTTTCGATTGCGCCCTGGATGAACTGTTCAGCCGTGCCACGGCGCAGGCGAGCACCAGTTGGCCGCTGCGTACCCGTGATGGTCGTCTGTTGTTCGCCAGTTTGCGTGGGCAGGTGCGTGCCCCGGCGCGGCCGTTGGTGCCGACGCCGTTGCCGGGAAAAAAGGTAGAAAAAGCTGAGAGCATCTGCTTGCTCGACCCGTTGCTGCAAACCGAGTTTCGTCGAGCGATACGGGTGTTCGAGCGCGATGTGCCGCTGCTGATCAATGGTGAAACCGGTAGCGGCAAGGAAGCCTTTGCCAAAGCGGTGCATCAAGCCAGTGAGCGCCGCGACCAGGCGTTTGTCGCCCTGAACTGCGCCTCCATTCCAGAAAGCCTGATCGAGAGCGAGCTGTTTGGTTATCGCGGTGGCAGTTTTACCGGTGCGCGCAAGGAGGGCATGCGCGGCAAACTCCAGCAGGCGGACGGCGGCACCTTGTTGCTCGATGAGATTGGCGACATGCCTTTGGCCCTGCAAACCCGGTTATTGCGGGTGCTGGAGGACCGCATGGTGGTGCCGCTTGGGGGCGAACCCCAGGCCGTCAACGTGCGCATTATCAGCGCCACTCACCGCAACCTGCTGGAGCGGGTTGCGGATGGCAGTTTTCGCGAAGACCTTTACTACCGCCTCAATGGCCTGGAGATCGCGCTGCCGGCATTGCGTGAGCGCAGTGACAAGTCGCAATTGCTGGATTTCATTCTGGTCCAGGAAGCGGGTGAGCAGGCGGTTAGCCTGGCATCAGACGCACGGCGCGCGTTGCTGGCGTTTGCCTGGCCGGGAAACGTGCGTCAGTTGCGTACTGTTCTACGAACGTTGGTGGCGCTTTGTGATGATGGTTGCATCGAGTACGAGCAGCTTCCGGCCGTTGTTCGAGCGCAAGGAGGCCTTCGCGGGGCTAGCCCGGTCCCTCAGGGTGTAGGGGCGGGTGCGCCGTTGGAGGATGCCGAGCGCGGGGCTTTGTTGGCGGCGCTGGAACAACAGCGCTGGCACATGACGCATGTGGCGGCGCAGTTGGGTGTTAGTCGCAATACCTTGTATCGAAAACTTCGCAAGCACGGCATCGCCAGGCGCCTTTGAGCGAAACACAGGATGCGAATTCCTGCGCCCTGGGCTACCCTGCCTCGACGTTTTGCGAGGTCGATAATGCACATTCATATTCTTGGTATCTGCGGCACTTTCATGGGTTCTCTGGCAGTGCTGGCCAAAGAACTGGGGCATCGGGTTACGGGCTCCGACGCCAATGTCTATCCACCCATGAGCACTCAGCTTCAAGCCCAGGGCATCGAACTGACCCAGGGTTATGACGCCGCCCAACTGGACCCGGCACCAGACCTGGTGGTAATCGGCAATGCCCTCTCACGCGGCAACCCTGCGGTTGAGTATGTGCTCAACAAGGGCCTGCCTTATGTGTCGGGCCCGCAGTGGCTGGCTGATCACGTTTTGCAGGGGCGTTGGGTGTTGGCAGTGGCCGGTACTCACGGCAAAACCACCACCAGCAGCATGCTGGCCTGGGTGCTGGAGCATGCGGGCATGAGCCCCGGCTTCTTGATCGGTGGTGTGCCACAGAATTTCTCGGTGTCTGCGCGGTTGGGCGGTACGCCGTTTTTCGTGGTCGAGGCCGATGAATACGACAGCGCCTTCTTCGACAAGCGCTCAAAATTTGTTCACTACCGCCCGCGTACCGCGATCCTCAATAACCTTGAGTTTGATCATGCGGACATTTTCCCAGACCTGGCTTCCATCGAGCGACAGTTCCACCATTTGGTGCGGACTATCCCGAGTGAAGGCCTGGTCATTCATCCAACTACCGAACCTGCCCTCGATCGCGTGATCAAGATGGGTTGCTGGACCCCGGTGCATACCACCGGTGAAGGCGGGCAGTGGCAGGTCAAGTTGCTCAGCGCAGACGGCTCGCGTTTCGAAGTCAGCTTTGACGGCGAGCCGCAGGGTGTTGTCGAGTGGGAGTTGACCGGTCAGCACAACGTGGCCAACGCTTTGGCCACCCTGGCGGCAGCCCGTCATGTTGGCGTAGTGCCAGCCATGGGTATTGCTGCGCTCAGCGCTTTCAAAAGCGTGAAGCGGCGCATGGAGAAAGTCGCCGAAGTGCAAGGCGTTACTATCTATGACGACTTTGCCCATCACCCTACGGCCATTGCCACCACCCTCGACGGTTTGCGCAAGCGCATTGGCGATGCCCCGCTGATTGCGGTGATCGAGCCGCGCTCCAACTCGATGAAGCTGGGTGCGCACCGCGATGGTTTGCCAGAAAGCGTCAACGACGCCGATCAGGTGATCTGGTACGCGCCGCCGAACCTGGGTTGGGATTTGGCCGCCACTGCCGCGCAGTGCAAGGTGCCTGCCGTGGTTGCCGACAGCCTGGAAGCGATCATCGAGCGGGTCAAGAGCCAGGCCAAGCCCGGCACCCAAGTGGTGATCATGAGCAACGGTGGCTTTGGCGGCCTGCACGGCAAGTTGGCCGAGGCGCTGAAATGAGCGGGCCGGAACGCATCACCCTGGCGATGACCGGGGCGTCGGGGGCGCAGTATGGTCTGCGCCTGCTCGATTGCCTGGTGCGCGAAGACCGAGAGGTGCATTTTTTGATCTCCAAGGCGGCGCAACTGGTGATGTCCACCGAGACCGATGTGGTGCTTCCGGCCAAGCCTCAGGCGATACAGGCGTTTCTTACTGAGTACACCGGCGCTGCCGATGGGCAGATCCGGGTGTATGGCAAAGAAGACTGGATGTCTCCGGTGGCTTCCGGCTCCGGGGCGCCGGCAGCGATGGTGGTGGTGCCGTGCTCTACCGGTACGTTGTCGGCAATTGCCACTGGCGCCTGCAACAACCTGATCGAGCGTGCTGCCGACGTCACCCTCAAGGAGCGTCGGCAATTGATTCTGGTGCCGCGTGAGGCGCCATTTTCGACCATCCACCTCGAGAACATGCTCAAGTTGTCGAACATGGGGGCGGTGATCCTGCCAGCGGCGCCTGGGTTCTATCACCAGCCGCAGACGATCGATGACCTGATCGACTTTGTGGTGGCCAGAATTCTCAACCTGCTGAACATTCCCCAGGACATGCTGCCACGTTGGGGCGAGTATCACCTCGGCGCAGATGAATGAGGCGACTGCTGGTTGTAGCGTTGCTGGGCTTGCTGGTTAGCGGCTGCGCTACCGTGCGTACGCTGGATGCGGCCAAACCGGGCGCGCCGCTGGTGTACAGCGGCACGCGGCTGGACTTGTACGCGATGCAGGGTGGTTGTTGTGCCATGGACCGCTTTGGCGCCGAGGCCCCGAGTTATCCGGGGCTGGATCTGCCAGGTAGCGCCTTGCTTGATACCTTGTTGTTGCCGTTGTCGGTTTTGACCGCGTTGGGCGTGGGGTTTCAGGCGACTGGAGGGTTGTAGCGGGTGGTTGTAACGCGGGGCAAGCCCCGCAATTATTTCCCGAGCTTACGCAGCTCGTCCGATTCGACAACGCGAATTCCATCTTGCTCTTCCAACGCCAGGCGCCACAGCGCCCGGGCCAGTTGGCAGGCTTCGATGCCGCGGTATTTGCCGGGAATCAGTTTTGACAACGGGCCGGCCACGCGCTCGGCCAGGCGTGGTTCTACCCGGTCGCCAAGCAGCAACGAAGGTCGGGCAATGGTCAGTTGTGGCCAGTCCTGCGCTTTCAGGGCTTCTTCCATCTCACCCTTGACCCGGTTGTAGAACACCGAGGATTTCGAGTCAGCACCCAGCGCGCTCACCACCAGCAGATGACGGGCGCCCATTTCGCGAGCACGTTTGCCGAAGGCGACCACCATGTCCAGGTCGACCGCACGGAAGGCCGGTTCCGAACCTGCCTGCTTGATCGTGGTTCCCAGGCAGCAAAAGGCGATATCGACGCGACCGGCCAGCTGCGGCAAGAAAATGGCAGGATCGCCGACCGGGTTTTCCAGGTGCGGGTGTTCGGCCAGGGGGCGCCGTGTAGGGGCCAGCACGCGGCTGACGGTAGGCTCGTTGAGCAACCGGTCGAGTAAATGTTCACCGGTAAGTCCGGTGGCTCCGGCAAGCAGAATGTGCTGAGGCGTCAAGTACATGATGTCTCTCCCTTGATACAGTCAGCTTAGTGGTTGCTGACACTTTTTGCATGCACTGTCTCTTTGCCTGCATTGCTTTGCAACGCCTTGCGCGCCTGTTGCTGGCGCAGCCGTTGCCAGTGTTCGAGCACCTCGCTGGGCGCCCAGATTTGCGGTTCGGAAGGGTCAAAACCTTCCGCTGCCTCACGTTCGGCAACGCTGGCCTTGGCCAGTTCAAAGGCCTGGCGCAGATCGTCTGTCTGGTTCAGGGCCTGGGCGAACAGCGCGTCGCCGAAATAGGTGAAGTCGGCTTCTTCAGAACAGCCAAAGGACACGCGGTCGGCGCGCGATGCCGTCATGATCAGCGTCTTGCTATCTTTGAGCGAATCGATGTATCCACCGGAGTAGCAGGCGGAGATCACGATGATCTTGTCGCGATCCTTCAGTGGCGCCAGCGAATTGGCGAGCGCGTCGGCCGGCAGGTCGGCCAATTGCAGACGTGGGATGTCGAGTACCAGTTCGTGGTCAGGGCTGCCATGGCTGGTCAGGTAGATAAATACCAGGTCTTCAGGGCCGGTTCGCTCGGCCAGCGTGCGTGCCGCTCGGGCAAGATTCTCACGGGTAGCCAGCGGCTTGTCATCGAGATGATCGCGGTGGTTGAGCAGGTTTATCTGGCCCACTGCGCCAAAACGGCTTTTCAGCAGCGCGCTGACATAATTGGCTTCTCGCAGAAACACGCTTTGCTTGCCGTCACCGGCCAAAGCCAGGCTGTACAGCTCGATCTCAGGCGTCGAGGCGGGCACCTTGGTCAGTGCCTGTTCCAGCAAGTGACCTTGATTGAGTAACGCCAGCTCCAGTGGGTCGGGAAGCAGCCGGCCCTGTTCGTCACGTACGCGTTGGCCGTTGATCCAGTAGCCACTTTGGCTGCTGCCATCGGCTGAGGTCAGGCGGCCATGACCGTGATAAGTATCGTTTTCGAAAGCCCCGACATACTGGCTACCGTCGGCCAGTTGCAAGCGTCCCTGGCCCGAGAAGCGCCAGTCGTCGAAGCCGCCCTTGTAATGGCTGCCGTCGGCGCCGATCAACTCGCCCTTGCCATTGAGGGTACCGTCCTTGAACTGGCCGATCCAGACGTCACCGTCAGTACTTTCATAACGGCCACGTCCTTCCAGGTGGTTGTCGCGAAAGGCCCCGATGTACTGGTCGCCTTCGGCGCTATTGAAGGTTCCGCTGCCTTCGAGCAGGCCGTCCTTGAAGTGACCGCTGAACTGGTTGCCGCTGATGTCGCTGCGAATGCCCTCGCCATTGGGTTTGCCGTGGGCGAACAGGCCCTGGTACTGGCTGCCGTCGGCCAGCTCAAGCTGTCCGGCGCCATTGTATTGATCGTCCTTGAATTGGCCGCGATACAGCAGGCCGTTTTCTTTGAGGGTGCCTTCGCCATCGCGACGCCCCATCTTGAAACCGCCGGTGTAGCTGCTTCCCGTGGTTTTCAGAGTGCCTTGGCCGTGGAACAGACCTTGCTGGAACTGGCCGCGGTAAACCTCGCCATTGCTGCCGTGCCACTCACCCTGGCCATGCCATTGGCCAGCCTTGAAATTACCCGCATACCAACTGCCGTTGGGGTAATCGATGCGGCCCTCGCCCTGAAGCAGGCCATCGACCATTTGCCCGCGATAGCGCCCGCCATCGGGCAACCGGGCGTCGGGTGGGAGCAGCGGCTCGCCTTCGCCACAGGCAGTGAGCAATAGGATCAGGGCAAGCGGAACGAGTGGGCGCATGACGGGGTCCGGACGAGTAAGGCCCCGAGTATGCCGCACAATGTGCTGGCTGAAACAGCCACAGAGCTGTTTCAGCATAAGGCAGCTTCAGACGAAGCAGAGCGTCAACGGTTCGGCGATATAGGCGGGCTTTTCCTGGCCTTCGATTTCCAGGGTTGCGGTAATCTTCAGCAACCATTGGCCGGGCTTCTTTTCGATGGCCTCGGCCAGGTCGACCTTCAGCCTTACATTGCTGTTTACTTTCACGGGCTGGATGAAACGCACGCTGTCGAGGCCATAGTTGACCACCATTTTCAGGCCCTCAGGAAGCACAAGAATGCCTTCCATCAGTTTGGGGATCAGCGACAGGGTGAGAAAACCGTGGGCGATAGTGCTGCCAAATGGCGTTTTCGCTGCCTTCTCGGGGTCTACGTGGATGAACTGAAAGTCGCCGGTGGCTTCGGCGAACAGGTTGATGCGGTCTTGATCGATGGTCAGCCATTCGGAACGTCCCAGTTCCTTACCAACGTACTGCGAAAGCTCTGCAACAGGTACATGGGGCATCGTGACTCTCCAGATTGTTGTTGGTTTTCTTATGACTTTGGCAGATTCAAAAGTCTAAGATCATCACGCCTGAACATAGCGGTCAAGTCGCTATGTTTTGACGAATATCAGGACATAGGCAGCTCGTTAGCGTGCTTATAATGGCCGCCAGGCCCGAAGGAGAAAGTTATGCTGTTGCGTGGTTTGACCTGGCTGGTGCTGTTTCAGTTGGTGGGAACGGCGATCAACCATTTGTTTGTGCCCATTTTGCCTGGGCCGATCATCGGTCTTTTGCTGCTACTGGTGTTTCTGATGATGCGCGGTGAAGTTGGTGCGCCCCTGAGCGAGGCGGCCAACAGCTTGCTGCGCTACCTGCCATTGCTGCTGGTGCCGCCAGCGGTGGGCGTGATGGTGTATGCCGCGGACATCGCCGCGGACTTCTGGGCCATTGTCGGCGCACTGGTGCTGTCTGCCTTGATTACCCTGGCCTTTGTCGGCGTGCTGATGCAAAAGCTTATTGCCCGTCAGGGCAAGCGTGAGGGGCAGCCATGAGCCTGGACTGGAGCGGCGCCGTCAACGCTGTTATTCACCACCCACTGTTCGGCATCGGTATTACCCTCGGGGCGTACCAACTGGTGTTGGCAGCCTATGAGAAAACCCGCTGGATCTTCTTGCAGCCGGTGTTGGTCTCGATGCTTGTAGTCATTGGCGTACTGCTCGTTTGTGGCCTTTCTTACAATGAGTATCGAAAAAGTACCGAGATCATGAGCATTCTCCTCGGTCCTGCGACCGTTGCGCTGGCCGTGCCGCTGTATCTCAATCTGCGGCGGATTCGTCAGCTGTTCTGGCCTACCTTTACTACGCTGGTAATCGGAGGGGTGGTGGCCACGGGCGCTTGCGTTTTGCTCGGCTGGTGGTTTGGCGCCGAGCACATGATCCTGATGACCATGGCACCCAAGTCGGTCACCTCGCCAATTGCCATGCTGGTGGCTGAGCAGATCGGCGGCGTGGCGGCTTTGGCGGCGGTGTTCGTGCTGATTACCGGTGTTATCGGCGCTATCTTCGGCCCAGGCCTGTTGTCACGATGTGGCGTGCACAGTCCCGAAGCGCGGGGTATGGCGTTGGGTGTCACCGCTCATGCAGTGGGCACTTCGGTGGCCCTGCAGGAAAGTGATGAATGTGGTGCCTTTGCGGCACTGGCGATGAGCCTGATGGGGGTTGCCACCGCGGTGTTCCTGCCGTTGGCAGTCAGCCTGGTAGCTTGAGGACTTGCAATGACGTTACCCCTGTTTCCGCTAAATACCGTGCTGTTCCCGGGATGCTTCCTTGATTTACAGATCTTTGAAGCACGCTATCTCGACATGATCGGCCGCATCATGAAGCAGGGTGGCGGCTTCGGGGTGGTGTGCATTCTCGAGGGTCAGCAGGTTGGCACCGCGCCCACAGGCTTTTCGCAGGTCGGCTGTGAGGCGGTTATTCGCGATTTCCAGCAGCAGGACAACGGCTTGCTCGGCATTCGGGTCGAGGGCACCCGACGTTTTCGCGTGGGGCCGTTCGAGGTACAGAAGGACCAACTGTTGATGGCCGATGTGTCCTGGCTGCCAGAGCAGGAGGACAGTCCCCTGGAAGATGATCACCACGATCTGCTCGCACTGCTGCAAGCCTTGGGTGAGCACCCCATGGTCGAGGCCTTGGGCATGCCGGTGACGGTCGCCGGTCAGCAGGCATTGGCCAACCAGCTGGCCTATTTGCTGCCCTTTGTCGAGGAAGACAAACTCGAACTGCTCGAGATCGATTCCCCGCAGCAACGCCTGGACGCCATCCAGGCATTGCTTGATCGACTACAAGGTGAACTGTTCGCCTGATTCGTCAGTATTGGTAACGCAGCAGGGCATGTGGCAGCGAATGCAGACTGAAGAACGCCAGTAAGGCGACACACGCCGGCAGAATCAGCCACCAGACCTTCAGTGGCAGGGCGGTGAGGGGCTCGCGACGCTGGATCAGGGTCAGGCTGGTAGCGCAGATGCAGCAGGCAAGCATGGCGCCAGCGAGAATATCGGTTGGCCAATGCGCACCCAGATACACCCTCGAAAGCGCAATCGCCAATGCTGGCAGGCAGCCGAGCAAAATCCAGGTCAGGCGCATGCGCGCCGGTTGGCCGCGCCCTGCCAGTACCGCCAGTACCAGAAAGAATGCAAAGGCTGCCGAGCTGTGGCCACTGGGCATGCTGTAGGTTGTCAGCGGATCGCTCAGAACCTCTGGGCGGGCGCGGGCAAACAGCCATTTCAAGCTGCCATTGGCCAGCGCCGTACCTATCAGCGTAGCGCCGGCAAAAATCGCCGGTCGCCATTGCCGTGCCAACAGCAACAGCCCGGTCAACAGCCCGCCAAGAATGAACTGGGTGCGAAAATCGCCCATGCGCGTAATCAGTACCACGCTGCCGTCGAGGAAGGTGCTGCGATGCTCCTGGATCAGTGTCATCAGGCCCTGGTCGAATTCGTGCAGGTACGGCCAACCGAGAAACAAGGCTGCCAGTGCCGCCAGGCTCAGCCCGGCAATTACCCGGGTGCCGTAGCGCATGCTGCGCAAACTGCAGTTGATACTCACACCCAGCAGCAACGCCAGGCCGGCGGAAATCATCCCGGCATCGAGCCAGAAGCCTTCAGGCAGTGGCAAGCGCATCGCCGCGCCTGTCGCCCAGCCAGGTAGCAGGTAGGCCACCGACCAGCCGGCGCCGGCTAGCAGACTGACGGCAATAAAGCGTGGCAGGGGCATGTCGAACATGCCGGCGACCATCGGCAGCATGGGTCGTAGCGGTCCGATAAAGCGACCAACCAACAAGCTGGCGATGCCATAGCGCTGGAAGTAGCTTTCAGCGCCGCCGATCCATTCCGGGTGATGGCGCAGTAGCGGCAGTCGGCGGATGTTCTGATGAAACTTGCGCCCCAGCGTGTAGGAAATGGCGTCACCCAGCAGGCCGCCAAAGAATCCCAGCAGCAGGGTTTCGCCTAGCGACAGGGCGCCACTGCCGGCCAATACAGCCACAGCGAACAGCAACACCGTGCCGGGCACGATGATGCCGGCAATGGCCAGGCACTCCACGCAGGCCACCAGAAAAATCGCCAATCCAAGCCATTGCGGGTTGGCGCCTAGCCAACCGGTAAGGCTGTCGAGCCATTGGCCCATCGTGTCAGTTTCCTTGTGTCAGTAAAAAATAGTCCCGGCCTTCGACTTGCCCCCGACGCAGCGGGTTCCGTGTGCACTGGCGGGCAAAGTCGGCGTCGACGAAACGAAACAGCAGATGTTCATCGCGGCCCGTGGGAATGCCTAGGCGGGTTGTCTGGATAATGTGTTTCACATTGATACCGCAGTCTTCGACGAACAGCTGTTCAGGATCGAAGCGTTTGGCATCCCAGTTCGGTACCTTCAGGCCCAGAGCCTTGCACAACAGGGTCTGCCCGGCGCACAGGCGTTCGACTGGGCGGGGCTCACCGCTGGCGTCGGGGTTGTTCAGTTGCATTTGTGCCAGGCTGTTGTCGTCGGAGATGGCGTCGACAAATGGAAAGGCTGATTTGATCAACACAGCATTGCCGGGCCCGTGAGCGCTGAAGTTCAGCGAGTCACCGCCGCGGGCATAGTACATGTAGATGTGCCCGCCATTGAGGAACAGTGCCTTGCGCTTCTCGGTGTAGCCAAGCGAGGCGTGGCTGCCTTTGTCGCTGAGGTAGTAGGCCTCGGTTTCAATGATTCGCGCCGACAGCCAGTAAGGGCCATGACGGTGGCGGATAACCTTGCCCAGCAGCGCCTTGGCCAAATCCTGCGGGTCGCGGTCGAAGAAGCTGTCGGGCAAGGCCCGGGGCGGGCAGGGGGCGGAGTCAGGCATGCTGGCGGTTTCGCAGTAGTCAGGGGCCGATAATAGCAATTTCTTCCCGGCTTGGAGCGGGCTTGCCCCGCGATCAACTGCGCAGCGCTCGTACGTCTGACCCCTCGGAGTGATCTCAGGGGCAGGCTGGCTTCTACAGGTTTTGTATAAGTGTTTTCGACCATCCGCCTGTCACCGCTGGGCGTCAGGCGGCGTGACAGTTATACTCAGCCGATTTTCCCCTTCGCCAAGACCACTGAGCCCATGACTGAGTCCGTTCTTGACTACATGACCCGCCTGGGTCGCGCTGCCCGCGAGGCTTCTCGCGTCATTGGCCGTGCCAGCACCGCGCAGAAAAATCGCGCCTTGCAGGCCGCTGCCAATGCGCTGGACGCTGCTCGCGACGAATTGTCCGCTGCCAACGAACTGGATCTGGCCGCTGGTCGCGCCAACGGTTTGGAAGCTGCCATGCTCGAGCGCCTGGCGCTCACCCCTGCGCGTATCGACAGCATGATCGTCGGCTTGCGTCAGGTTGCAAGTCTTCCAGATCCAGTCGGTGCTATTCGTGACATGAGCTACCGGCCATCGGGTATCCAGGTCGGCAAGATGCGCGTACCGCTGGGGGTGATCGGGATCATCTACGAATCACGGCCAAATGTGACCATCGATGCGGCCAGCCTGTGCTTGAAGTCGGGCAATGCCACTATTCTGCGCGGCGGTTCCGAAGCGATTCATTCCAACCGTGCCATTGCTGCCTGCATCCAGCGCGGCCTGGCCGAAGCCGGCCTGCCCGCAGCGGTTGTGCAGGTGGTAGAAACTACCGACCGTGAAGCAGTAGGTGCGCTGATCAGCATGCCTGAGTACATCGATGTGATCGTACCGCGAGGCGGCAAAGGCCTGATCGAGCGGGTCAGCCGTGACGCGCGTGTGCCGGTAATCAAGCATCTGGACGGTATCTGCCACGTCTACGTCGCCGAACATGCCGAGCTGGACAAGGCCCGGCGCATCGCTTTCAACGCCAAGACCTACCGTTATGGTATTTGCGGTGCGATGGAAACCTTGCTGGTCGATCAGCGTGTCGCCGCGAACTTTTTGCCGGAAATGGCGAGTCAATTTCGGGAAAAAGGCGTCGAACTTCGCGGTTGCGAGCGCACGCGCGAAATCATCGAAGCGCTGCCGGCCACTGAAGAAGACTGGAACACTGAATACCTCGCCGCGATCTTGTCGATCCGCGTAGTAGACGGCCTGGACCAGGCGATCGAGCACATCAACCGCTACGGATCGCACCACACCGATTCCATCGTTACCGAACACCAGGGGCAGGCCCGGCGTTTCACTGCCGAGGTCGATTCGTCTTCGGTAATGATCAACACCCCAACCTGCTTTGCAGACGGTTTCGAGTACGGCCTGGGCGCAGAGATCGGTATTTCCACCGATAAACTGCATGCTCGCGGCCCGGTCGGCCTGGAAGGCCTGACTTGCGAAAAATACGTAGTGATCGGAGACGGTCAACTGCGTGGACAGGAGTCGATCTGACTTGGCTGAGCGCAAACCGCTCGCCCCAGTCATGACGATGTCGACCGCCCGGCGCATTGGCGTGCTCGGCGGGACATTCGACCCGGTGCACATCGGTCACCTGCGCAGTGCGCTTGAGGTGGCCGAAGGACTGGCGCTGGACGAGCTGCGGCTGATGCCCAATGCCCGCCCGCCGCACCGCAACACGCCGCAGGTATCGGCGCAGGACCGTTTGGCTATGGTCCGCTGTGCGGTGAAAGGCGTGCCGACATTGTCGGTGGATGCACGCGAACTGGCGCGCGACACGCCGTCGTATACCATCGAGACACTCGAGCTGATGCGTGCTGAACTGGCCGCTACGGATCAACTGTTTCTGCTACTGGGTTGGGATGCATTTTGCGGCCTGCCCAGTTGGCATCGTTGGGAAGAATTGCTGCAACACTGTCACATCCTGGTACTGCAACGCCCGGATGCCGACGTCGAGCCACCGGATGCCCTGCGCAACCTGTTGGCCGCACGCTCAGTCAGTGATCCGCAGGCCCTGGTTGGGCCTGCGGGAAATATTGCATTCGTCTGGCAGACGCCGCTTGCGGTGTCAGCCACGCAGATCCGACAGCTGCTGGCCAGCGGCAAGTCGGTGCGGTTTCTGGTGCCGGACGCAGTACTGGCCTACATCGATGCGCACAACCTGTACCGTGCGCCGAACTGAAGGTGCTGCGAAGCGCCTCACACTATTGAGTTGAAAGAGTTTTATATGACCAAGCAAAAACACAGCGCCGTAAGTGCCGAAGAACTGGTCGAACTGACCAAGGCCGCCCTGGAAGATGTGAAGGCCCAGGATGTTCAGGTTATCGACGTGCGTGACAAGCACAGCCTGACCGACTACATGATCATTGCTACTGGTACCTCCAACCGCCAGATCTCGGCGATGCTGGAAAAGGTCCGCGAGCAGGTCAAGGCCAAGGGCGTCCAGCCGCTGGGCGAAGAAGGCAAGGGCGACAGCGACTGGGTTCTACTCGACCTCAACGACGTTATCGTGCACATGATGACTGCCGCTGCCCGTCAGTTCTATGACCTTGAGCGTCTGTGGATGGGTGCCGAACAAAGCCGCGCCGCCGATGGCAAGCACCACAGCCCGGAAAACACCCACGCCTACTCCGACAATCTCAAAGACCGGGAATAAGGAAGGCTCGTGCGTCTGCGACTTATCGCGGTCGGCTCGCGCATGCCCAAGTGGGTCGAGGACGGTTGGCATGAATATGCCAAGCGCCTGCCCTCGGAGCTTTCGCTTGAGCTGGTGGAAATTGCGCTCAATACCCGGGGCAAAAATGCCGATGTCGCTCGCCTGATTCGTCAGGAGGGTGAGGCTATGCTCGCCAAGGTCCAGCCAGGGGAACGGATTGTCACCCTGGAGGTCCATGGCAAGCCCTGGAGTACCGAGCAACTGGCGGTCGAGCTCGACCGTTGGCGGCTGGACTCACGCACGGTGAACTTTATGGTCGGTGGCCCGGAAGGGCTGGCGCCGGAAGTCTGTGCGCGGGCCGAACAGCGCTGGTCGCTGTCGCCGCTGACCCTGCCGCACCCATTGGTAAGGATACTGATCGGCGAACAGCTGTACCGCGCCTGGACCGTGTTGTCCGGGCACCCTTACCACAAATAGACCTGTAAGCCTTTCAATGACGCAGCCGATTCGCCTCAAGGATCACGAGAAAGACGCCCGTATGGTGCGCAGTCGCGTCGTGGTCGGTGCCGTGGCAATCGTCCTGCTGATCTGCGTACTGATCGCTCGCCTGTATTACCTGCAGGTCATCCAGTACGAGTATCACTCGACCCTGTCGGAAAACAATCGGGTGCATGTGCAGCCGATTCCGCCCACGCGCGGGCTGATTTTCGACCGTAACGGGGTGATCATCGCCGATAACCGACCAAGCTTCAGCTTGAGCATGACCCGCGAGCGTTCCGGCGATTGGCAGCAGGTACTCGATGTGATTGTCGAAGTGCTGGAATTGACCCCGGACGACCGTGCCCTCTTCGAGAAGCGCATGCGTCAGGGGCGTCGGCCGTTCGAGCCGGTACCTATCCTGTTCGAACTCACCGAGGAGCAGATTGCCCGCATTGCGGTCAACCAGTTCCGCCTGCCTGGGGTTGAGGTGGTGGCCCAGTTGGTGCGGCATTACCCTCAGGGTGCGCACTTCGCTCACTCGGTCGGTTATGTCGGGCGAATCAACGAGAAAGAGCTCAAGACCCTTGATCCGGTCAACTACAGCGGCACTCATCACATCGGCAAGACTGGGGTGGAGCGCTTCTACGAGTCTGAGCTGCATGGTCAGGTCGGCTATGAAGAGGTCGAAACCAACGCCCGCGGCCGCGTGTTGCGAGTGCTCAAACGCACGGACCCAATTCCTGGCAAAGACATCGTTCTGAGCCTGGACATCAAGTTGCAGGAAGCCGCCGAAGCTGCACTGGCCGGTCGTCGTGGTGCCATCGTGGCCCTCGATCCGAATACCGGTGAGGTCCTGGCGATGGTCAGCCAGCCAAGCTTCGATCCAAACCTGTTCGTGACTGGCATCAGCTTCAAGGCCTATGCCGAACTGCGCGACTCGATCGATCGACCGCTGTTCAACCGTGTGCTGCGCGGACTGTATCCACCGGGCTCGACGATCAAGCCGGCAGTGGCCATCGCCGGGCTCGACAGCGGCGTGGTCACAGCATCGAGCCGGGTGTTCGACCCTGGCTACTACCAATTGCCCAATTACGATCACAAGTATCGTAACTGGAACCGTAGCGGTGACGGCTGGGTCGATCTCGACACCGCGATCATGCGCTCCAACGACACCTACTTCTACGACCTGGCGCACAAGATGGGCATCGATCGCCTGTCGGCCTACATGAATCGCTTCGGTATTGGTCAGAAGGTCTCGCTGGACATGTTCGAAGAATCACCGGGGCTGATGCCTTCGCGCGAGTGGAAGCGTGCGACCCGTCGTCAGGCCTGGTTCCCGGGCGAAACCCTGATTCTTGGTATCGGCCAGGGCTACATGCAGACCACTCCGTTGCAATTGGCCCAGGCGACTGCGCTGATCGCCAGCAAGGGCAAGTGGCACCGTCCACACCTGGCCAAGACCATCGAGGGTTTGCCGCCTGTGGATGAAAACCCGATGGAAGACATTGTCCTGCGCGACAAGTCCGATTGGAACAAGGTCACCCACGGCATGGAGCAGGTGATGCACGGTGCCCGAGGCACTGCGCGCAAGGCTGCGATCGGTGCGCAGTACCGGATTGCCGGCAAGAGTGGTACCGCCCAGGTGGTAGCGATCAAGCAAGGTGAGAAGTACGACCGCAACAAGCTGCAGGAACGTCACCGCGACCACGCGCTGTTTGTCGGCTTCGCTCCGGCGGAAAACCCCAAGATCGTGGTATCGGTGATGGTTGAGAACGGTGAGTCCGGTTCCGGGGTCGCCGCGCCTGTGGTTCGCCAGGTTCTGGACGCATGGCTGCTTGGCCCCGATGGCCGCCTGAAACCTGAATACGCCAACCCGACCATTGTCCAGGAACCGGCCCCGTGATGAGTAATTTCGATCGCATGCTCTCCAGTGAGGATGTGATGCGCCGTCGCGCCAGCTTCCTTCAGCGCATCCATATCGACGGCCCCTTGCTGATCCTGCTGCTGACCTTGGCGGCTGGCAGCCTGTTCGTCCTTTATTCGGCCAGCGGCAAAAACTGGGATTTGCTACTCAAACAGGCCAGCTCTTTTGGCATCGGCCTGGTCTCGATGTTCGTTATCGCCCAGTTGGAGCCACGATTCATGGCACGTTGGGTGCCGCTGGCGTACATCTGCGGGGTGATCCTGCTGGTGGTTGTCGACGTCATGGGCCATAACGCCATGGGCGCTACGCGCTGGATCAACATTCCCGGGGTAATCCGCTTCCAGCCCTCGGAGTTCATGAAGATCATCATGCCGGCGACCATTGCCTGGTACCTGGCCAAGCGCTCACTGCCGCCGCACCTGAAGCACGTCATGATCAGCCTGATCATGATTGGCGTGCCGTTCATTCTCATCGTGCGTCAGCCTGATCTGGGCACCGCCTTGCTGATTCTCGCTTCAGGCGCTTTTGTACTGTTCATGGGGGGGCTGCGCTGGCGCTGGATTGTCAGCGTAATCGCTGCAGCGGTACCGGTGGCGGTGGCAATGTGGTTTTTCGTCATGCACGACTACCAGAAGCAGCGGGTGCTGACGTTCCTCGATCCGGAAAGCGATCCCCTGGGCACTGGCTGGAACATTATTCAGTCGAAAGCGGCCATCGGCTCGGGTGGGGTGTTTGGCAAAGGTTGGCTGCTGGGTACCCAGTCGCACCTGGACTTTCTCCCGGAAAGCCACACCGACTTCATCATCGCCGTGTTGGGTGAAGAGTTTGGTTTGGTGGGTATCTGTGCGCTGCTGCTCATCTACCTGTTGCTGATCGGTCGTGGCCTGGTTATTACCGCCCAGGCGCAAACCCTCTACGGCAAGCTGCTGGCTGGCAGCTTGACGATGACTTTTTTCGTTTATGTATTCGTCAATATCGGTATGGTCAGTGGCCTGTTGCCGGTTGTGGGCGTGCCGCTGCCCTTCATTAGTTATGGTGGAACTTCGTTGGTGACGCTGCTGTCAGCGTTTGGAGTTTTAATGTCGATCCATACGCATCGCAAATGGATTGCGCAGGTTTGAATAAGGTGAAGAATTAAATGCAAGCAATGCGTGGCTGGGCTGCTCGTTGTATGCCCTGGGTTGGCCTGGTAGGTCTACTCGGTGGTGTCCAGCAAGCGTCGGCCGGGGACTATGACGGATCGCCTCAGGTAGCCGAGTTTGTCGCCCAGATGACTCGCGACTATGGTTTTGCCGATGAACAATTGATCGACGTGTTTCGCGAGGTCAAGCGTAAGCAGTCGATCCTTGATGCCATCTCTCGTCCGGCCGAGCGGGTAAAACCCTGGAAAGACTATCGCCCGATGTTCCTCACCGATGCCCGTGTGGCGCGTGGAGTGGACTTCTGGCGTCAGCACGAGGCGACGCTGGCGCGTGCCGAACAGGAATACGGTGTTCCGGCCCAGGTGATTGTTTCGATTATTGGCGTTGAAACCTTTTTTGGTCGAAACACCGGCAATTACCGCGTAATCGACGCGCTCTCCACCTTGGGCTTCGATTACCCACCGCGTGCCGACTTCTTCCGCAAAGAATTGCGTGAGTACCTGTTGCTGGCCCGTGAAGAGCAGGTCGATCCGCTGACCCTGAAGGGCTCTTACGCCGGTGCCATGGGCTTGCCGCAATTTATGCCGAGCAGCTTTCGCGCCTACGCCGTGGACTTTGATGGCGACGGTCACATTAATATCTGGAACAACCCGGACGACGCCATCGGCAGTGTTGCCAGCTACTTCAAGCGCCATGGATGGGTTGCCGGTGAGCAGGTTGTAAGCCGTGCCACCGCCAGTGGTTCGCGTGTCGATGAGGGGCTGACTCCCGGAATCGAGGCGGTCAAGACAGTTGCAGAGTTGCGGGCACTGGGCTGGTCAAGTCATGATGCGCTGCGCGATGATCTGCCGGTCACCGCTTTCCGGCTTGAAGGTGAGAACGGCCCTGAATACTGGCTGGGCCTGAAAAACTTCTACGCGATCACTCGCTACAACCGCAGCGTAATGTACGCGATGGCGGTACATCAGCTATCGGACCTGCTGGTTCAAGCACGGGGCGCCAAGTAATGCGCGTATTGTTTTCTGATACATCTCTCAAACTGATCGGTTGTGCGGCCCTGGGCCTGATGCTGGCCAGCTGTTCTTCGAGCAAGCCTGCACCGCAAAGCACCAATAATGTGGTGCGCGCCAAGCCGGGCCTGGACATCAACCGTGCCCACAAGGATGGCGCACCGTGGTGGGATGTCGATGTCTCCAAGATCCCGGATGCCACGCCGACTGTGCACACCGGTAACTACAAAGCCAACCCGTACACGGTGCTGGGCAAGACTTACTTCCCGATTCAGGAGTCGCGCAATTACCGCGCCGAAGGTACCGCTTCGTGGTACGGCACCAAGTTCCACGGGCAGAACACCGCCAACGGCGAGGTCTACGACCTCTACGGTATGAGCGCTGCACACAAGACCTTGCCACTGCCTGCATACGTCAAGGTTACCAACCTCGATAACCACCGCAGTGTGGTTTTGCGCGTCAACGATCGTGGGCCGTTCTATTCGGACCGGATCATCGACCTGTCGTATGCCGCCGCGAAAAAGCTCGGTTATGCCGAAACCGGCACAGCGCGAGTGCGCGTCGAGGGCATCGACCCGAAACAATGGTGGGCCCAGCGTGGCCAGCAAGCGCCAATGGTGCTGGACCAGCCGCAGGTTGCGCAAACCCAGGCATTGTCGGCCAGCACGGGCACCGTCGAACAATGGACGCCACCGCCGCAACAACATGCCGCGGCGGTGGTGCCGTTGCAGGTAGCCAGCAACAGCGCCCAGGCCAGTAATGGTCTTTACTTGCAGGTCGGCGCTTTTGCCAACCCGGATGCAGCCGAGTTGTTGCGCTCCAAGTTGAGCGGCATGGTCAGTGCGCCGGTTTTCATCAGCTCGATTGTGCGCAATCAGCAGACCCTGCACCGGGTACGCCTGGGGCCGATCAATAGCCAGGGCGAAGCCCAGCAGATGCAGGACAGTGTGCGTCTGGCCAACCTTGGCCAGCCGAAAGTTGTGACGGCAGACTGACCGGGGGGACTGGTCGGTTTGTCATGCAAGCGGGCAGAACAGCCATGTACAATGGTCGTTTTGCTCGCAAGGCCCAGCGCCTGAAGACATTTTGCCCGTATGGGCATGAGCTCATTAGCCATTTCGAGAGACGGATGAACATAACCAGCTTTGCCAAACGCCTTTGCCTGCTTGTACCGCTGATGATCACACCTGCCGCCTTCGCGGCAGAGCAGATGATGCCGTCGCCGCCGCAACTGGCAGCCAAGTCCTACGTGCTCATGGAAGCTTCCAGCGGTAATATCCTGGTCGAGAACAATGGTGACGAGCGTTTGCCGCCGGCCAGCCTGACCAAGCTGATGACTGCCTACATCGCGACCCTGGATATCCGTCGCGGGCAGATCGGCGAGAACGACCCGGTTACCGTCAGCGAAAACGCTTGGCGTACCGGTGGTTCGCGTATGTTCATCAAGGTCGGCACCCAGGTTAGCGTCAGCGACCTGCTGCACGGCATCATCATTCAGTCGGGTAACGACGCCAGTGTTGCGCTGGCCGAGCACATCGCCGGCAGCGAAGACGCCTTCGCCGACATGATGAACAAGACAGCGGCTGATCTGGGCATGACCAACAGCCACTTCATGAACCCGACTGGCCTGCCAAACCCGGAGCACTACTCGTCGGCACACGACATGGCCGTATTGGCGCGCGCAATCATCCACGAAGACCCAGCCCACTATGCGATCTACTCGCAGAAGGAGTTCTTCTGGAACAACATCAAGCAGCCTAACCGTAACCTGCTGCTGTGGCGCGACAAGACCGTCGACGGCTTGAAAACCGGCCACACCGACGAAGCCGGCTATTGCATGGTGTCTTCGGCGGTACGTGATGGCATGCGTTTGATCGCCGTGGTCTTCGGTACCAACAGCGAGCAGGCTCGTGCTGCCGAAACCCAGAAGCTGCTGACCTATGGCTTCCGTTTCTTCGAAACCCAGACCTTCTACCAGAAGGGCACCGAGCTTGCCCAGGCGCAGGTGTGGAAGGGTGCTGCCAACCAGGTCAAAGCCGGTCTGGCTCAAGACCTGACCATGACTTTGCCTAAAGGCCAATTGAAGAAACTGGCTGCAAGCATGACCATGAACCCACAATTGACCGCGCCCATCGCCAAAGGTGACGTGATCGGTAAAGTGGAAGTCAAACTGGATGACAACGTTGTACACAGCGCTGATCTGATCGCGCTGGACGCTGTTGAGGAAGCTGGTTTCTTCGGCCGTGTGTGGGATAGCATTCGTCTATTCTTCTACGGGCTGTTCAACTGATATCGTGACCTGCCACGCCCCCGCCAACTCACGCGGGGGCGTTGTTGTTGCCACGGCTTACGAGGCCGTTACTGCCATGACTGAAGCTGACAAATCGCACAAAATCGAATTCCCTTGCGCCGATTACCCGATCAAGGTTATCGGTGACACCGTGGTCAATTTCAAAGACACGGTAATTGAAATCCTGAAAAAGTACGCCGAGGTCGATCTCAAGACCCTGGCTGAACGTCAGAGCAAGGAAGGCAAGTACACCACTGTGCAACTGCACATTGTTGCCACTGGCGAAGACCAGTTACACAACATCAATAGCGCCCTGCGTGCCACCGGCATCGTGAAAATGGTGCTCTGATGTCGAAAAGCCTCGGCTTTCGCGATTTGGGATTGTTGCCATACGAGCCGGTGCTTGAGGCCATGCGCCGGTTTACCGATCAGCGTGGCCCGCAAACCGGTGACGAAGTCTGGCTGGTAGAGCATCCGGCGGTGTTTACCCAGGGCCAGGCAGGCAAGTCCGAGCACCTGTTGGTGCCGGGGGATATCCCGGTTGTGCAGACCGATCGTGGTGGCCAGGTGACTTATCATGGCCCTGGCCAGCTGGTGGCTTATTTATTGTTGGATGTTCGCCGGCTCGGGTTTGGCGTGCGTGATCTGGTTTCCCGGATGGAACGCTGCCTGATCGAGTTGCTGGCCAGTTACGACGTCGTGGCAGCGGCCAAGGCCGACGCCCCGGGTGTCTACGTCGATGGAGCCAAGATCGCCTCCCTCGGCCTGCGGATTCGCAATGGCTGTTCTTTTCATGGCCTTGCCTTGAACGTGGACATGGACCTTGCGCCATTCCGCCGGATTAACCCCTGCGGGTATGCGGGGCTGGCAATGACCCAGCTGCGCGACCAGGCAGGCTCGATCGAACTCTCTGAGGTAAGGGCAAGGCTGCGCGGGCAGCTGGTCAAGCACCTCGACTATGCTGAGCAGACGACCCTTACGGGCGGAATCTTCTGAATATGACTACTGTTGTGCAAGAACCAGTGCAAAGCGTGACTCCAGCGCCCCGGCCGAAGGTCGAGGCAGGCGTCAAACTGCGTGGCGCGGAAAAAGTCGCGCGTATCCCGGTAAAGATCATCCCTACTGACGAATTGCCGAAGAAACCTGACTGGATCCGCGTGCGTATCCCGGTTTCGCCGGAAGTCGACCGCATCAAGCAATTGCTTCGCAAGCACAAGCTGCACAGCGTCTGCGAAGAAGCGTCTTGCCCGAACTTGGGTGAGTGTTTCTCCGGCGGCACCGCCACCTTCATGATCATGGGTGACATCTGCACCCGTCGCTGCCCGTTCTGCGACGTTGGCCATGGTCGCCCGAAGCCTTTGGATGTGGATGAGCCGAAAAACCTCGCCGTCGCCATTGCCGACCTGCGCTTGAAGTACGTGGTTATCACTTCGGTGGACCGCGACGACCTGCGTGACGGTGGGGCCCAACACTTTGCCGACTGCATCCGTGAAATTCGCGCGCTGTCGCCGGGTGTCCAGTTGGAAACCCTGGTGCCGGACTATCGTGGTCGCATGGACGTAGCCCTGGCGATCACCGCCGAGACGCCACCGGATGTGTTCAACCACAACCTGGAAACCGTGCCACGTTTGTACAAAGCGGCACGTCCTGGCTCCGACTACCAGTGGTCGCTGACCCTGCTGCAGAAGTTCAAGGAACTGGTACCGCATGTGCCGACCAAGTCTGGCTTGATGCTGGGCCTGGGCGAAACCGACGAAGAAGTGATCGAAGTGATGCAGCGCATGCGCGAGCACAACATCGACATGCTGACGCTGGGCCAGTATCTGCAGCCATCGCGCAGCCACCTGCCGGTACAGCGTTTCGTCCATCCAGACACCTTCGCCTGGTTCGCCGAAGAAGGCCTGAAGATGGGCTTCAAGAACGTCGCTTCCGGTCCTTTGGTACGTTCTTCGTACCATGCCGACCAGCAGGCGCATGAGGCCAAGATCAAGCTCTGATCCCGGCTTTGAACAATGCCGATGCCTGCTTGCGAGCGGCATCGGCATTTTTGTTTGTGGGACTTTTGCGCCTTAAACTCATGAGTGAACCGCGCTAGAGTCGAAGGCCAAATTCAGATAAGGAGCTGTCTGGGTGAACGCTGTTTTAGATCATCAAGCGGATGCGTGTAGGGCTGATTCCAGGCTGCCTGCAGCACTGGCGAGCAATGGCCGTATCGCGATCATTGCCCCGGCGGGGCCGGCCCAGATCGACACGTTGAAAGCCATTCTATGGTTCGAAGCACGCGGCTATCAGTGTCGTATTTATCCCGGCGTGACTGAGGCACAAGGTTATCTTGCCGGCGACGATGCCGTGCGCCTGGCGGACCTGCATGCGGCCTTTGCTGCCGATGATGTCGATGCAATCATCTGCCTGCGCGGTGGCTACGGATGCATGCGCTTGCTCGATAAGCTCGATTACGCATTGCTGCGCAAGCACCCCAAGCCCTTTGTCGGTTATAGCGACATTACTGCATTACACAGTGCAATTGCCCGGCATGCCGGCTTCGTGACCTTTCACGGGGCGATGCTCAAGTCTGAACTGTTGGCAAACAAACAGGCGCCGACGGTGTCCTCACTTTTCGAACAGCTCACCGGGCGTTTGAGGCGGGGTGACAAGCTGGAGCATCCACAGAGCCATCCTTTGACCGCAGTCCTCCCAGGCGCGGCGTCAGGGCGCTTGGTGGGCGGTAATCTGGCGATGCTTAGCGCAACCTTGAACACCCCGGCTGAATTTGATTGCCGGGATGGAATTCTGTTCATCGAGGACGTCAACGAGCCCTTGTACCGCATCGACCGGCTGCTCACCCAATTGCGCCTGGCGGGCAAGTTCGAAGGGCTGCGCGGGGTGCTGGTCGGGGACTTTGCCGGGTTGACCGTGCAGATGCTCACACCGCTATTGCGGGAAATATTCGAGCCTTTGCAGGTTCCTGTGTTGGCGGGATGGCACAGTGGTCATTGCGACCCCAATATCACCCTGCCGCTGGGGGCGCAGGTGTATCTGGACGCGGATCAGCGCTGCTTGCGTCTGAAGCAGGATTTGTTCGCTTGAATGCCATCGCGGGCTAAGCCTGCTCCCGTAGAGGTAGATAACCTCTATAGGAGTGGGCTTGCCCCGCGCTCATGACTCAACGCTGATGCAGGCTTTCCAGCAGCTTATGCGTCGGGTAGCCATCGGCCGGCCAGCCCATTGCCTGCTGAGCGTTGCGGATGGCCTTGCGGGTATTGGCGCCGATGATACCGTCGGCGCTACCGGCGTCGTAGCCTTTGGCGCTAAGCAGCGTCTGTAAGTCGACGCGCTCGCTACGGCTTAGAGGCAGGTCATCCTTGGGCCAACTGCCCGCAATGTAGCCGGAGCCATCGAAGCGCTGGCTAAGCAGGCCGACCGCCATGGCGTACGAAGACGAGTTGTTGTACTTGAGGATGGCGCGGAAGTTATCCAGCACCAGGAACGCCGGGCCGCGATAGCCCGCCGGAAGCAGGAGGGCGGCCGACAACTGTTCGCTACCGGCTGGCAGGGTAGTGCCTACAGGTAGCTTCAGCCCCAGTTGCATCCACTCTGAAACGGTTTTGCGTTGTGCCCCATCGGCCAACCAGTAGTCGAAGCCCGGCGCCAACTGCACTTCAAAGCCCCAGGGCTCACCACGTTTCCAGCCCGAGCTTTGCAGGTAGTGCGCGGTGGAGGCCAGGGCGTCGGCAGAGCTGCTCCAGATATCGCGGCGCCCGTCGCCGTCAAAGTCCACGGCATGGGTGTTATAGGTGGTTGGGATGAACTGGGTTTGTCCCATGGCACCGGCCCATGAGCCTTTCATCGCGTCAGGCTGGATGTCGCCGTTCTGCAGAATCTGCAGTGCGGCAATCAGCTGCGCCTGGGCAAAGGCGGGGCGCCGGCCTTCGTAGGCCAGGGTTGCCAGGGATCGGATCACCGATTTGCTGCCTTGGAACTGGCCGAAGTTGCTTTCCATTCCCCATACCGAGACCAGTACGTTGCGGTCTACGCCATAGCGTTGTTCGATCTGGCCCAGCAGCTCGTCGTTTTTACCCAGCAGGCTTTTGCCGTTGCGTACGCGCAGGGGCGACAACGCGCCGTCGAGGTATTCCCACACGGGCCGGGTAAATTCTGGCTGACTGCGGTCGGCCTTGATCACGTCCATGTCGGGCGTGACGCCGAGGAAGGCGCGGTCAAATGTGCTGGGGTTGATACCCGCCTGCAGGGCTTGCTGACGGAAGCCCGCTTGCCATTGGGCAAAGGTTTGTAACGGTTGAATTTCGGTGCTGGTGTCGACAGCCGGATTCGGCACGGTCACAACCGGTGCCGGCTGGGCAGGGGCCAGCGGTAGCGCATCGGCGGCGGTGGGTTTTTCCGCGCAGGCGACAAGCAGGATGAGGCTGGAGGCAGCAATCAGCTGGCGAGGCTGCCAGCGACGGGAAAGACAAAAGGGCATGCACAGTTCCAGGTATTTCAGGTCAGGTGCCGACCATACCATGCCTGTCGAAATCTTGCTTTTATGCAACCAAAAAGTAAGAAGCCTCCCAATCTCTCGATTGGAAGGCTTCGCGGCGGTAGCTGCCTTTGCCTTTGCCTGGTCGTTCCTGGCGGCTGCGGAACAGAGGCTGGGCGATGATTGATTTGGCCTTGTTGGGCCGGGACTTTTTGCTCATGGCAGAAATCCTTTGGGGGTGGGCTTGGGGGCAATATAGGGGCGAACGTGTTGCGGGGCAAGCCTGCTCCTGCAGGGCAGGAATGATGTCACTCTGCTGGTAGTGGCAAGCGCTGCCCGGCCATCAGTAGCGACAATCGACTCAGGCTGGTCCAGGGGGAGCCTTGGGCCTGGCCTTTGATTTGCGCATCGATGCGCTGGGCATCTTGCAGCAGTTGGCTCCAGCGTTGCGCCGAGTGGCGTTGCAGTGCTTTGCTCATGAGCGGTTTGCGCTTGTCCCAGACCGGCGGTCGAGCCTGGCTGAACGCTTTGTCCAGTGGCACGCCCTGGCTGTATTGCTGGGACAGACCCGCCAGCAGGCGCAGTTCCCGGGCCAGGGCCCAGAGAATCACCGGTGGTTCGACACCTTCGCCGCGCAGGCCTTCGAGCATGCGCAGGGCATGCGCGGCTTCGCCATTGAGAATGGCATCGACAAGACCGAAAACGTCAAAGCGAGCACTGTCGGCCACCGCGGCTTGGACGGTCTCGACGGTGATCTGGTTGCCTTCGGCCAGCAGCTTGAGCTTTTCGATTTCCTGCGCCGCTGCCAGCAGGTTGCCTTCCACCCGCGCCGCAATCAGGTCCACGGCATCACGCTGGGCTGACAGTCCAGCCTGCGCCAGGCGCTGATTGATCCATTGAGGTAACTGCTGGGTGTCTACAGGCCAGATCTGGATGAACTGAACCTGCTGACCCTCGACCAGCGCCTTGCCCCACTTGGTTTTCTGCGCGCTGCCATCAAGCTTGGGCAGGCTGATCAGCAGCAAGGTGTCTTCTGCGGGGCGTGAGCAATACTCGATCAGTGCTGCGGCGCCCTTGTCTCCGGGCTTGCCCGAAGGCAGGCGCAGCTCCAGAAGACGGCGCTGGGCGAACAACGACAAGCTGGCACCGGCCTGGAGCAGGGTGCCCCAGTCGAAGTTGGCGTCGGCACTGAACACCTGGCGCTCATCGAACCCTTGCTGGCGCGCAGCAGCACGCACGGCATCTGCGGCTTCCTGGCACAGCAAAGGATCATCGCCACTGATCACATAGACCGGTGCGAGGTTACCTTGCAGGTGTTTGTTGAGCTGGGCTGGGGCGAGTTTCATGGCGGCAGGCGGGGCACCGAAGTGCCCCGTTCAGACTCAGTTGACGGGCAGTTGCAGTGGCGACTGCTGGGGCGTTTCGTCCTGGGCGCGGCGGGCCGCTTCCAGGGCATCGGCTTCAGCCTTGGCGCGTGCGTCGGCTTCCACTTGCAGTTGGTCCAGCTGGGCTGGGGTCAACAGTTGCAGGCGTACCAGCATGTTCTGCACCAGGTCGCGGCGCATTTCTTCGCGGGTTTGCGAAGCTTCCTGGTCACCACCGGTGATGTTGTTGCCGTCATACACGTAGATCTTGCGCACTTCGAGCTTGTCGTTGAGCAAGTTGGTGTCATTGAGACCATTGATGCTGTAGCTGAGTACTGTTGTCAGCTCATACTCGGCACTTCCCGAACCGCCCGTGTAGGTGGCTGCGCGCTGAGTTTCGGCTTCGTTGGTCAAGACCAGCTTGTACGGTGCGCCAGCGTAGACGTTCACGCCGCTGTTTTTCAGGGCCTGACGCAGTTGGGTCACGGTTTCGCCATAGGCGTTACGCGCGCTTACGTCCAGTTCCTTGATGGTCAGTTCACTGGTGCCAGTACCACGCAGCTGGAAACCGCAGGCGCTGAGCATTACCGCCAGGCCTATTACCAGCAAATTGCGTTTGATCATCTTGTTGCTCCCTTGTGGGCCGATTCTGTGTACCGGCCCGCTGTTCATGCGGGCCGGTTGTCCTGTCAGTTGGCGACGATGTTAACCAGCTTACCCGGTACCACGATGACCTTGCGGATGCTCAGGCCTTCGGTGAAGCGCAGCACGTTTTCGTTGCTGCGGGCAGCGGCTTCGACTTCTTCGCGGCTTGCCGCAGCCGGCATTTCGATTTGACCACGCAGCTTGCCGTTGACCTGGATGACCAGCACGATGCTGTCCTGGACCAAGGCGCTTTCATCCACTGCTGGCCAGCCAGCGTCAATGACTGCACCCTGGTGGCCCAGGCGGTGCCACAGCTCATGGCTGATGTGCGGGGTGATCGGCGCCAGCAGCAAGGCGACGGTTTCCAGACCTTCCTGTACCAGGGCGCGGTCCTGTTCGCTGGCTCGCGGGGCTTTTTCCAGCACGTTCATCAGGGTCATCACCTGGGCGATGGCGGTGTTGAACTTGTGGAATTGACCGACATCGGTGCTGGCCTGCTTGATGGCCGCGTGAATGGCACGGCGAATCACTTTTTGGTCGTCGTCCAGCGCAGCGATATCCAGCTTGTCCGGCAGGCCTTGAGTGACATGGGCCTGAGCCAGGCGCCAGACGCGGCGCAGGAAGCGGTTGGAGCCTTCGACGCCGGAGTCGGACCATTCCAGGCTCATGTCGGGTGGCGACGCGAACATCATGAACAGTCGGCAAGTGTCGGCGCCGTAGGCTTCGATCATCGCCTGCGGGTCAACGCCGTTGTTCTTGGACTTGGACATCTTCTCGGTGCCGCCGATCTCGACAGGCAGGCCGTCGGTTTTCAGGCGGGCGCCGATGATCTTGGCCTTGGCGTCACGTTCTACTTCTACGTCAGCCGGGTTGAACCAGTCCTTGCCGCCGTTGCTGGCGACGCGGTAGTAGGTATCGGCGACGACCATGCCCTGGGTCAACAGGTTCTTGAATGGCTCGTTGGAAGTAACCAGGCCTTCATCACGCATGAGCTTGTGGAAGAAGCGTGCATAGAGCAGGTGCAGGATGGCGTGTTCGATACCACCGATGTACTGGTCTACCGGAAGCCAGTGGTTGGCTGCTTTTGGATCGACCAGGCCGCCCTCGTAGTTTGGCGAGGCGTAGCGAGCGAAGTACCAGGACGACTCGACAAAGGTGTCCATGGTGTCGGTTTCGCGCTTGGCTGGCGTGCCGCATTTCGGGCAGCTGCACTCGTAGAACTCCGGCATGCGTGCCAATGGCGAGCCTGCACCGTCCGGTACCACGTTTTCCGGGAGGATGACCGGCAACTGGTCTTCAGGCACCGGTACATCACCGCAGGATGGGCAGTGGACAATCGGGATCGGGCAGCCCCAGTAGCGCTGGCGGCTGATGCCCCAGTCGCGCAGGCGGAACTGGGTGCGCGACTTGCCCAGCTCTTTCTTGATCAGTGCTACTTCGATGGCGTCGAACGCGCCCGGGAAGTCCAGGCCGTCAAACTCGCCGGAATTGATCAGCACGCCGTGTTCACCACAGGCGGCATCCCACTCGGCAGCCACTTCATCGCCCAGGCTGGTGCGAACCACGGCCTTGAGCGGCAGGTTGTACTTTTTGGCGAACTCGAAATCACGCTCGTCGTGGGCGGGAACAGCCATTACTGCGCCGTCGCCGTAGTGCATGAGTACGTAGTTGGCGACCCATACCGGCAGTTTTTCGCCGGTCAAAGGGTGCTCGACGAACAGCGAAGTGGCCAGGCCCTTCTTCTCTTGGGTGGCGACGTCGGCTTCGGCGACGCTGCCGCTTTTGCATTCATCGATGAAGGCTTGCAACTGCGGGTTGCCCTGAGCAGCTTGGGTAGCCAGAGGGTGCTCGGCGGCAACGGCCACGTAGGTGGCGCCCATCAGGGTGTCCGGACGGGTGGTGAAAACCTTCAGTGCCCCGGCGTGGCCGATGCTGGCCTGATCGTACGGGAACTGTACTTCCATGCCGCGGGACTTGCCGATCCAGTTACGCTGCATGGTCTTGACCTGTTCAGGCCAGCCCGGCAGCTCGTCGAGGCTTTCCAGCAGCTCGTCGGCGTAGTCGGTGATCTTGAAGTAGTACATCGGGATTTCGCGCTTCTCGATCAGCGCGCCCGAACGCCAGCCGCGGCCATCGATTACCTGCTCGTTGGCCAGTACGGTCTGGTCAGCCGGATCCCAGTTCACGGTACCGTTTTTACGGTAGATAACGCCTTTTTCGAACAGGCGGGTGAACAGCCACTGTTCCCAGCGGTAGTAATCAGGTTTGCAGGTGGTGACTTCGCGCGACCAGTCGAAGGCCAGGCCCAGGCTCTTGAGCTGGGTCTTCATGTAGTCGATGTTTTCGTAAGTCCACTTGGCCGGCGCGACGTTGTTTTTCATCGCGGCGTTTTCAGCCGGCATGCCGAAGGCGTCCCAGCCCATTGGTTGCAGGACGTTCTTGCCCAGCATGCGCTGGTAACGGGCAATAACGTCGCCAATGGTGTAGTTGCGCACGTGGCCCATGTGTAGCTTGCCGCTTGGGTACGGGAACATCGATAGGCAGTAGTACGACTCCTTGCCTAGCTGTTCACTGACTTCAAAAGACTTTTGCTCGTCCCAGTACGATTGGGCGGCGGCTTCGATTTCACGGGGCTGATAGAGTTCGTGCATGGCTACTTTGCGCTTAGAGATGGGAGACCTTATCCAGGCAGCGGGAAAACCGCTGCATCGGCAATCCGGTGTCAAAAGGGTGAACGACCTAGCATACATGACCGCCGTCCACCGAGGGAAACCCTGATTGCACTGCCAGAGCCGCTGCGGGCCGTTGGTCGCAGCGATCGGCTGCTTTTGCGAGTGACGCTAAGCTCACTTGTGGGGGGAGATATTTTATCTTCAATGAGGTGAACGGATGGGAGAGTCGCAGTTACAAGCAGCGAAACCTGAGCTTTACGAACGGCTGATCGATCGTTTAGGGCTTGCTCTGGATGTCGCCAGAACCTCCGTTCGGTTACGCGATGAAATGCCTGCTGAATTGGAATTGCGTGGCCTTAGCCGCGCTGAATTCGATGTGATCAAAGCCTATCTGGACTCCCTTCCAGGGGCTAGGCATGGATGCGCTGGCGCACAGCTACCAGCGGAGCCGCCGTCTTCGGCCAGAGTTGTCTGGCTCAAGGACAAGACCCGCTCCACCACGACGGCAAAATCC
Organism: Pseudomonas arcuscaelestis; assembly: GCF_016881005.1. GTDB lineage: Bacteria > Pseudomonadota > Gammaproteobacteria > Pseudomonadales > Pseudomonadaceae > Aquipseudomonas > Aquipseudomonas arcuscaelestis. The sequence goes on from NZ_JACOPV010000006.1 coordinate 131,705, forward strand.
AGGGCGGCGCAGTTCAAATAGCCGTTCGGATTCCCAGGCGCAATACGGAGTGCGCCCCTTCGAAAACCAGGATGATCGGCATCTGGCTATTGTTGCCAGGTGCCGATCCTCTTAGGCTGCGCACCTCCATGGAGGTGACCTGTGCCTATTCGATACTTGATCAAACAATTGATCCTGCCGCCCGGCGTACTGTTCCTGTTGCTGATCGCAGCCTGGTGGCTGCGCCGGTCCTGGCCGCGGTTGTCTGCGCTGTGCTTTGTTCTGGGGTTGGGTGGCTTGTGGGTCATGAGCCTGCCGATCGTCGTCGAGCGTTCCGCGCGTCTACTGGAAACCGAGCCTGCCTTGAGCCAGGAGCAGTGGGCGAGCCTGGCTGAGCATGCCGATGCCATTGTCGTTCTTGGCGCGGGACGAGAGCGTGGCGATCCCGCCTGGGGCAGTGACCAGCCTACTGGGGTTGCCATGGAGCGTATGCGCTATGCCGCGCAGTTGGCCAAGGCGTCGGGTTTGCCATTGCTGACCAGCGGTGGTTTGCACTACGGCACCCCGCCCAGCGAGGCGCAACTGATGGCCGAGGCGCTGCAGCGCGACCTGGGCGTGAGTGTGCGCTGGAAGGAGGAGGGCAGCCGTACTACGTGGGAGAATGCGCAGATGAGCGCAGGGATTCTGTTGCCCCAAGGTATAAAACGGGTGGTTGTCGTGACCCAGGCCTGGCACATGCAGCGTTCGCGCTGGAGTTTCGAGCAGGCGGGGTTTGCGGTGGTGCCGGCACCGGTCGGCTTCCTGGGGCGCGATCATGCCCGACCATTTGGCGGTTGGCTGCCGGAAAGCAAGGCGATGTGGCAGAACGGCCAACTGCTTAATGAAGCAGTCGGCCTGCTCGGGTATCGGCTGTTCTACTAGACGGTCTTGGCGATCCGGCTGGCCAGCAGGGCCCAGCCCAGCAGCAGCACGCTGACTATCACCAGGGGCCATGAGCGCCACTGCAGATACGGCGTAAGTTGCTGCATTGGAACCACTTCACCGTAGAGGATGCCGCGTTCAAACTGCGGAATCTGCGCGGTGATGCGCCCGAATGGATCGATCAGGCCGGTGACGCCGTTGTTGGTGGCACGAATCATCCAGCGGCCTGCCTCCAGCGCGCGCATCTGCGCCATCTGTAAATGCTGCAGCGGGCCGATCGAGGTGCCGAACCAGGTGTCGTTGCTGATGGTCAGGAGGATATCGCTACGGGCTGCAAGGCTTGCGGCGAACTCCGGGTAGACCACTTCGTAGCAAATGTACGGTGCGATCTGATAACCCTTGGCCTGTAGCAGTGGCTGGTCTTCAGGGCCGCGGGCGAAGTCCGACATGGGCAGGTCGAAGAAAGCGATCACACCACGAAGCATGTCCTGCAGCGGCACGTACTCACCGAACGGCACCAACTTCTGCTTGAGGTAGGTACCGTCGCCTTCACCGGTAACGGTGATGCCGTTGTAGTAGCGGCGCTGCTGATGCACCACTTCCCTTATCGGCACGCCGGTGATCAGCGCTGAGTGACGGTCGGCTGCGAAGCTGCCCATCATGTCCAGGTAGCCCTGGGCCTGGTCCTTGAGAATCGGTACGGCGGTTTCCGGCCAGACCAGCAAATCGACAGGCTTGGAGCTGAAGCTCATGTCCCGGTACAGCGCCAATTGGGCGTTGACGTGCTCGGGGTTCCATTTCAGTTCTTGCTCGACATTACCTTGCAGGGCCGCAACCGTCAGGGGCTTGCCGGCCGGCTGAGTCCAGGCGTGGTCTTTGAGCGCCAGGCCCGCACCCCAAGGTGCTAGCAGCAGAACGATGGCCACCGCCAGGAACGATTTGCGTGCACGCAAGCGCGGCAGGTTGCAAAGCAGTGCAGCGGTCAGCGCCAGGCAGAAGGAAATCAGCCACATGCCACCTACTGGCGCCAGGCCAGACAACGGTCCGTCGAGTTGGCTGTAACCGGAATAGAGCCATGGGAAACCGGTAAGGAACCAGCCGCGAAACGCTTCCTGGCCCACCCACAAAGCGGCGAAGCACAAAGCATCGGCCAGGGGGGCTTCATTGCGGCGCAGCCAGCGCGCCCAGATCCAGGCTGGCAGGGCGAAAAACCAGGCTATTGCAGCAAAGAATGCTACGAGTAGGCCGATCGCCAGAATTGGCGTCGCACCCCCGTAGGTGTTGATGCTGACATAGATCCAGCTGGTTCCGGCGGCGTACAGGCCGAAGCCGAAGCACCAACCACGGCCCAGGGCCTGACGTGGCGTCAGCTCGCGCAAGCCGAGGTAGAAGAGTCCGGCCGCCAGCAGTGCCAGCGCCCAGATATCGAACGGCGCCAAGGCCAGTGTGGTGATTGCACCGGCCGCCACGGCCAGCAGGTTACCGGGCCAGCCGGGGCGGGTGATCCAGCGCATGGTTGTCCTTAACGGGTGATAGGTGTCAGTCGCAGCAGGTGTATCCGGCGGCTATCGGCATTGAGAATGCGGAAGCGGTACGGCCCGATTTCGGTGGTTTCGTTGCGTTTGGGCAAGTGGCCGAAAGCGCTCATCACCAAGCCGCCCACGGTGTCGAACTCATCGTCGGAAAACTGGCTGTCGAAAAACTCGTTGAAGTTCTCGATCGGGGTCAGCGCCTTGATCAGGAAGTCGCCACTGGGCAGCGGCTTGATGTAGCTGTCTTCCTCGACGTCGTGCTCGTCTTCGATGTCGCCGACGATTTGCTCAAGCACGTCTTCGATGGTGACCAGGCCTGCCACACCACCGTATTCGTCGATGACGATGGCCATGTGGTTATGGTTGGCGCGGAACTCGCGCAGCAGCACGTTTAGGCGCTTGGACTCGGGCACGAAGGTGGCCGGGCGCAGGAGATCCTTGATGTTGAAGCTGTCGCCGTTTTCCTTGAGGATCAACGGCAGCAAGTCTTTGGCCAGCAGTACGCCAAGGACGTCATCATGGCTCTCACCCACAACCGGGTAGCGCGAGTGCGCGGCGTCGATGATCGCCGGAAGAAACTCGCGGGGCGACTGAGTGGCCTTGATGCTGATCATCTGCGAGCGCGGAACCATAATGTCGCGAACTTGCAGGTCGGCCACCTGAATGGCGCCCTCAACGATGGTCAGTGCCTCGCTGTCTAGCAGTTTGTTCTGGTGGGCTTCGCGCAGCAGCTCAAGCAGCTCCTGGCGGTTTTTCGGCTCATGGGCAAAAGCCTGGGTCAGTTTGCCCAGCCAGGACTTTTGCCCGTTGCTCGATCGATCTTCGCTCATGGCGGTTACTCGTGATCCTTGCAGATATCAGTGTGGGGTGCGTCGTGTTCGTCGTCGGCGTAGGGGTCCGGATGACCCAATTGCGCAAGCAACTCTCGTTCCAGTGCTTCCATTTCCTCGGCCTCATCGTCATCGATGTGGTCGTAGCCCAGCAGGTGCAGGCAACCATGGATAACCAGGTGCGCCCAGTGGGCCTCGAGGGATTTACCTTGCTCGCTGGCCTCGCGCTCGACCACGGCGATACAGATCACCAGGTCGCCGAGCAGAGGAATGTCGAGCATGTCATCAGGAACATCGGCGGGGAAGGACAGTACGTTAGTGGCGTAGTCCTTATGCCGATAGGTGTGATTAAGCTCACGCGCTTCGGTTTCGTCCACCAGGCGAATGGTCATTTCCGAATCGGCAGTACGCTGGCGCAGGGCCAGTTCGCACCAACGCCGGAACTGTTCTTCGCTCGGGTGTGGAGCATCGCTTGCCAGCTGAAGATCGAGCTCAAGCATCGCGTTTGTTGCCTTCGCTGATGTCCTGTTGACGGCTGTCAAAGCGCTCGTAGGCTTCAACGATACGCTGCACCAATGGGTGGCGAACCACATCTTTGGGCTGGAAGTGGGTGAAACTGATACCCGGAACGCCCTTGAGCACGTCGATTACATGCGACAGGCCCGACTTGGTGCCACGAGGCAGGTCGACTTGGGTGATGTCACCGGTGATTACCGCCGTGGAGCCGAAACCGATACGCGTGAGGAACATTTTCATCTGCTCGACGGTGGTGTTCTGGCTTTCGTCGAGAATGATGAAACTGTTATTCAGGGTGCGGCCGCGCATGTAGGCCAGCGGGGCAATTTCGATTACCTGGCGCTCAATCAACTTGGCGACATGCTCGAAGCCGAGCATTTCGTAGAGTGCATCGTAGAGCGGGCGCAGGTACGGGTCGATTTTTTGCGCCAGATCGCCAGGCAGGAAGCCAAGCTTTTCGCCCGCCTCGACCGCTGGGCGTACCAGCAGGATGCGACGTACTTGCTCGCGCTCCAGGGCATCGACTGCGCAGGCTACTGCCAGGTAGGTTTTGCCGGTACCTGCAGGGCCAATGCCGAAGTTGATGTCGTTGCCGAGAATTTCCTTCACATAGAGCTGCTGATTGAGCCCGCGTGGACGAATCATGCCCTTGCGCGTGCGCAGGGAAACACTGACTTCGTTGACGGCCGGGTTTTCCAGCTCCTGCACCGCAGATTCCTGCAGGAACAGGTGAACCATTTCTGGAGACAGCTCAGTGGCCTTGGTCTCGCGATAGAGACGGCGCAGCAGCTGTTCAGCCGAGGAGGTGTGTTTAGGCTCGCCGATCAATTCAAATTGATTGCCGCGGTTGCGGATCTCGATGGCCAGGCGCTGTTCAATCAAGCGCAAATGCTCGTCGAACTGCCCGCACAAATTGGCGAAGCGATGGGCCTCGAAAGGTTCGAGGATGAAACGATGAGGTTCTATGGGTGCGTTCAAGGTCGTTTTTTAGCCGCCCAACGGCAATGGAGATGAACTCAAGGATAACCTTAGCCGCTGCAGGGCGAAAGCGCTGAAACGATCAAGGGTCACCGGGCCTGTATTCAGGCCCGGCAGGACAGCTTATTGCGCCAGCGAGCCGAACAGCGAATGCGGGCGAGCGTCGTCGATGTGGATGTCAACGAACTGGCCGATCAGCTTGGGATTGTCGCAGCGGAAGTTGACGATGCGGTTATTCTCGGTGCGCCCCTGCAGTTGGCCCGGGTCGCGACGGGAGTAATCGGTAACCAGAATGCGCTGTACGGTGCCGACCATTTGTCGGCTGATTTCGAAGCCTTGGGTGTCGAGGCGATGCTGCAAGGCTTTGAGCCGTTCCTTTTTCACCTCTTCCGGTGTTTCGTCGGGCAAGTCCGATGCCGGGGTTCCTGGGCGCGGGCTGTAGACAAAGGAGTAGGAGAAATCGAAGCCGACATCGGCGACCAGTTTCATGGTCTGCTCGAATTCTTTCTCGGTTTCGCCTGGGAAGCCGACGATGAAGTCGGAGCTGATGCAAATACCGGGTACGGCGGCCTTGAGCTTGCGCAGCTTGGACTTGTACTCAAGCACCGTGTGGTTGCGCTTCATTGCCGCCAATACGCGGTCGGCACCTGATTGCACAGGCAGGTGCAGGTGCTTGACCAGTTCAGGTACTTCGGCGTGGGCCTGGATCAGGCTGTCGGAAAATTCCAGCGGATGGGAGGTGGTGTAGCGGATGCGGTCGATGCCATCGACAGCTGCCACCACCCTGATCAGCTCAGCCAGGTCTGCCAGGCGACCGTCGTGGGTCTGGCCGCGGTAGCCATTGACGTTTTGCCCCAGCAGCGTGACTTCGCGAACGCCGTTCTCGGCCAGGTGAATCACTTCGGACAGTACATCGTCGAATGGTCGGCTGACTTCTTCACCGCGTGTGTACGGCACCACGCAGAAGGTGCAGTACTTGCTGCAGCCTTCCATTACCGAGACATAGGCAGTAGGGCCGTCGATACGGGGCTCGGGCAAATGGTCGAATTTTTCGATCTCTGGGAACGACACGTCAACCTGAGGCAGGCGCGTAGTGCGAGCGGCGTCGATCATTTCTGGCAGGCGATGCAGGGTTTGCGGGCCGAATACCACGTCGACATACGGCGCACGCTTGCGGATCGATTCGCCTTCCTGGCTGGCGACGCAGCCGCCGACGGCAATGACCATGTCCGGCTTTTCTTCTTTCAGTTCGCGCCAGCGGCCCAGCTGAGAGTAGACCCGGTCTTGGGCGCGCTCGCGAATCGAGCAGGTATTGAGCAGGATCACGTCGGCATCTTCGGCGCGTGCAGTGACCTCCAGGGCTTGATGTTCACCCAGCAGGTCGATCATGCGCGAGCTGTCGTACTCGTTCATTTGGCAACCGTGGGTTTCGATATAAAGCTTCTTGGCCATGGGAGATCATCAGGTAATTCGAAGAACCGCACATTATAAGGGGGTAGGGTGGCGGTTCCTAGCATTGTCGGTCTGGGGGCTATGTTATAGTTTGCCCATTCTTTACAACCTATGACTGTTCCCGCCTAAATGACCAAGCGCGAAGCTCCTATCTACAAAGTGATCTTTCTCAACCAGGGCCAGGTATTCGAGATGTATGCCAAGCAGATCTATCAGAGCGATCTGTGGGGTTTCCTGGAAATAGAGGAATTTGTTTTCGGCGAGCGTACTCAGGTCGTGGTCGATCCAAGCGAAGAAAAGCTCAAGGCCCAATTCGAAGGCGTGGTTCGCAGCTTTGTGCCGATGCACTCGATCGTGCGCATTGATGAAGTCGAGCGCCTGGGTACACCGAAGATCAGCGAAGCCCGTGGCGTCAGCAATGTGATGCCGTTTCCGATGCCAATGCCGGAAAAGTAAGACCCGGTTTCAGGGGAGTGGCGAGAAGGGCGTGCGTCCTTCGGCAGTCTGCAGTTCCAGCAGGTACTTGCGGAAAATCTGGCCCAGCACCTGGGTTGCCACTTCCAGATCCTCGCGGGGCATTTGCTCCGAGACTTCGTCGGCCAGGTCCAGTGCATCTTCTGCGCCGTTGACAGCCGCCATCTTCAGCACGATGTACGCCTGTACGTTGTTGGCGGCAACGCCTTCACCTTTGAAAAACATGCTGCCCAAGCGGTACTGGGCCTCGGCATGACCTTGCAATGAGGCTTGCTCGAAGTAGCTCAGGGCTTGCTTGAGGTCGCGCGGCGTGTTGGTGCCCTCGTAATAGAACTCGCCCAGTTCGTATTGAGCTTGAGCATCACCGTCGTGCGCAGCCTGCTGGCAGGTGGCCAGGGCTTGAGGCAGATCTTCAGGCTGGGAATTGAGGGTGCAGCGACCCGTAGCCGGAATCAGCAACGAGTTACCGCCTGCGAAGGCCAGCAGGGGCTGAAGAAGCAACAGGCAGCCCAGGGCGAGGGCGCGGCCGGTGCGGTTCATGGGGATCGACTTACCTCTGCAAAGCTGCGGCCAAAGTGTCTGGTGGCACATTATGGGATAAGCAGCGCCTACCTTACAAAGTCTTTACTCGATTTTCTGCTGAGCAACCCTCGGTAGCAGCGGGCTGGCCCTGCGATTGTGCTCTGTCAGCCACATCAGTTCGCGGGGCCAGCCCAGTCCAACCGATTAGTCCTTGAGCTTGGCGAACGCGCGCTCAGCAGCATCCAGGGTAATTTTCAGCTCTGCTTCGCCATGGGCGATCGAGGTGAAACCGGCCTCAAAGGCGCTTGGCGCCAGGTACACGCCGCCTTCGAGCATCAAGTGGAAGAAGCGCTTGAAACGCTCGGCGTCGCTGGCCATTACATCATCGAAGGTGACGATGTCGTCGGCACCACTGAAATACAGGCCGAACATGCCGCCGGCCTGAGTGGTGACGAACGGAATACCGGCAGCATCGGCACGCTGTTGAAGGCCGTCAAGCAGGCGGCTGGTGTAGTCGCTCAGCTCGGCGTGAAAGCCCGGGCGACTGATCAGTCTCAGGGTGGTCAGGCCAGCAGCCATGGCCAACGGGTTACCCGACAGGGTGCCGGCCTGGTAGACCGGGCCCAGCGGAGCAATCTGCTCCATAATTTTGCGCTTGCCGCCGAAGCAGCCTACAGGCATGCCGCCGCCAACGATCTTGCCGAAGGTCGACAGGTCTGGAGTGACGCCGTAATGCGCTTGGGCGCCGCCCAAGGCAACACGGAAACCGGTCATCACTTCGTCGAAAATCAGTACCACGCCATGTTTGTCACACAGCGTGCGCAGGCCTTCGAGGAAGCCTGGCGCCGGTGGTACGCAATTCATGTTGCCGGCCACGGGCTCAACGATGATGCACGCTACCTCTTCGCCGACGTCGGCGAGCATGGTTTCGACCGCGTCGATATCGTTGAACGGCAGGGTCAGGGTGTGCTTGGCGAAGGCTGCAGGTACGCCAGCGGAGCTTGGCACACCTTGGGTCAGCAGGCCGGAGCCGGCTTTTACCAGCAAGCTGTCGGAGTGCCCGTGGTAGCAGCCTTCGAACTTGATGATGCTGTCGCGGCCGGTGAAGCCACGGGCCAGGCGAATGGCACTCATGGTCGCTTCGGTGCCGGAGCTGACCATGCGCACCATTTCCATCGACGGCACGATCGAGCAGACCAGATCGGCCATCTCGGTTTCCATGGCGGTCGGAGCGCCATAGGACAAGCCGTGCTCCAGTTGCTTGCGCACGGAGTCGAGTACTTCTGGGTGGCTGTGACCGAGGATCATCGGGCCCCAGGAGCCGACATAGTCAACGTAGCGCTTGTCGTCTTCGTCGGTGACGTAGGCACCTTCGGCATGTTTGAAGAACAATGGCGTGCCGCCAACGCTCTTGAACGCCCGCACCGGTGAGTTGACGCCACCGGGGATGTGTTTCTGAGCGTTGGCAAATAGAGTTTCGGAACGAGACATGATGGGCTCTCTCAATCAGGCAGATGCAAACAAAGCGTTGAAGGCACGTGCGCGGCGGGTGACTTCCTGTGTGCTGTCAGCGCCGAACAGGCCATGAATCACTGCCAGCAGGTCGACGCCGTGGGCGATCAACGGGGCAGCGTTGTCCAGGTTGATGCCGCCGATCGCACAGATCGGCAGCTTGAGTCGGGCGTGCGCTTGCTCGAGCAGGGCGCTGTCGGCGGCTGGAACGCCCGGCTTGGTCACAGAATTGAAGAAGCGGCCGAAGGCGACGTAGCTGGCGCCTTCGCGAGCGGCTTGCTCGGCGAGGTCCAGCTGGGCGTGGCAGGTAGAGCCGATGATCGCCTCGCGCCCGAGCAGGGTCCGGGCCGGCGTCAATGGGCCATCGGTTTGGCCCAGGTGTACACCCACCCCAAGGCGCGCTGCAAGTTCAGCATCGTCATTGATGATCAGGTGGGTTTTGTAACGGGCGCAGAGTTCAGCCAAGGCCTCGGCTTCGCGCAGGCGGCGGGCCTCATCCTGGCTTTTGTCGCGGTACTGAAGCAAGGTCACGCCGCCTTCGAGGGCTGCTTCGACATAGGGCAGAAACTTTCCGGCCAACAGCTGACTATCAGTGATTGCATACAGACCGCGTAGCTTCATTTCGAGGCCTCGAGCTCAGGAACAGAAATCCAGGGGTAAGCGGCGCGGCACATATTGGCCCTTGCCCAGTTGTTCGGCGTCACGCAGGGTTCGCCAGGTGTAGTCGAGGGCCGAGCGTACGGCACTTTGCAATTGTTCGCCCAGGGCCAGGCGGCCGGCCAGGGCGCTGGCCAGGGTGCAACCCGAACCGTGATAGCTGCCTGGCAGGCGCTGGCAGGTCCAGGTGTGTTGCTGACCGTCGCGGCTGTACAGGCGGTTATGGATTTCGTGCTCGTCACCGTGACCGCCAGTGATCAGCAGGTGTCTGACGTAGGGCAACAGTTTTTCGGCGCATTCATCCGCCGTGCCCTCAGGCAGTTCGGCAAGGATGCGCGCTTCGGGAAGGTTTGGTGTAGCAATGGTAGCCAGCGGCAACAGTCGTTCGCGCATGGCGTAGCCGACCTCATCCTTGCCCAGGCGGCCACCACCGCCAGCACGCAGTACCGGGTCGCAGACCAGCGGTAGATGCGGGTGGGCACTGAGAAGCTCGACAACAGTGTCGACCATCGCCAGTGAGCCGAGCATACCCAGCTTCACCGCGGCTACCGTTGAGTCGGCAAGCACGGCATTGGCCTGGGCCAGTACCCACTCGCGGTCGAGGACACGAAAGTCTGTGACATTGACGGTATCCTGCACGGTCAAGGCGGTCACGGCGGGAGCGGCGTGACACCCTTGGGCGATCAGGGCTTCGATATCTGCCTGCAAGCCGGCGCCGCCACTGGGGTCGTGGCCGGAAAGACAGAGGACAACGGGGCGGGAGCTGTAGGTAGTATTCATGGTGCGCGAGCTTATCATCAATCGCTTTTGACGGGTCTGCCCCCGTGCCGGGCTTTTTTGACCAGGCGGTCAAAGCTCTAGGGTGTAATGCTCTGAAAGTGCCGTGCTAGAGCCTTTTGTGTGGTTTTTTAAGTGGCATCTGGCAGCTTGGAAAAGCTATGCTAGAGTGCTCGAATATACCGATAACGGTTACTGCCGGATCGCGTCGCCTCAAACGGACAGGAGGCTGCTGCGACATGACCGGGACAGACCATGCTGGGGCTGTATGCGCTATTTGCTGATTGTTGTGCTGGGCTGGTTGCCAATGTTGGCCGCAGCGATCGATTTTGATGACTCAACCCGCAGCCTGCCCTTGGGGAGAGTGATGCAGGTGTTCGAGGACCGCGAGGGTAACGCCAGCATTGCGCAGGTGAGCGCCCCCGCGTTCAGTGAGCATTTTCGTACCCATTACGCCGACGTATTGAATGCCGGTTACTCCAAGTCGGTGTTCTGGATCAAACTCGATCTGCGTTATACCGCCCCGCCCGCTGCCGCGCCGCGAAACTGGTTGCTGGAGCTGGCCTACCCGCCGCTGGACCACCTGGAGCTGTACCTGGCTGATAGCACCGGTGCTTTTCGCCTGGCCCAACGCACGGGTGATGCGCTGGCGTATGACAGCCGGCAGATCAAGCAGAACGACTATCTGTTCGAAGTACCCTTCACGCCGGGGCAGGCCACTACGGTCTATCTGCGCCTGCATAGCCAGGGTTCGGTACAGGCACCACTGACGCTGTGGTCCACCGACGCTTATCTGGAGGCGCAACCCACGCGGCTTTATGTACTCGGCCTGATCTACGGCGTGCTGCTGGGGATGTTGGTCTACAACCTGTTCATCTACCTCAGTGTCCGCGATACCAGTTACCTCTATTACATCCTTTACATTGCGTCGTTCGGTCTCTACCAGGTATCGGTCAATGGTGCCGGCGTCGCCTACTTCTGGCCAGATAATCCCTGGTGGGCGAACGCCGCGACGCCTTTGTTCATTGGTGCAGCCGGATTATTTGGGTGCCAGTTTGCCCGCAGCTTTCTGCAAATGGCCCAGCACAGCAAAGCCTTCGATGGCCTGCTAAAGGTATTGATGGCCGGTGGTGCGTTGGTGATGCTGTTGTCGCTGGTCAGCAGCTACGGCATTGCCTTGCGCCTGGCCACTGCCCTGGCGCTGCTGTTCACCGTGAGCATCTTTGCCGCCGGGCTGTATGCCTGGTGGCGCGGCTTGCGCGTGGCGCGCTACTTCATTATTGCCTGGACGGCGTTCTTGCTCGGCGGCCTGGTCAACACCCTGATGGTGCTGGGCTACCTGCCCAACGTATTCCTGACCATGTATGCCAGCCAGATCGGTTCAGCCCTTGAGGTATGCCTGTTGTCGCTGGCATTGGCCGACCGCATCAACAGTATGCGCGACCAACAGGCCCAAGCGCTGCGTGATACCGGCCGGGCGCTGGAGGTACTGAATCGGCAGTTGTCCGACAGCAACCGCTTGAAGGATGAGTTCCTCGCGACGGTAACCCATGAACTGCGCACGCCGATGAATGGTGTGATCGGGTCGCTTGAGTTGATGCAGACAGAGCCCATGGGGCACGCATTGGCCCAGTACCAGCACACCGCCAGTTCAGCTGCCCAGGACATGATGGGCATGGTGGATGACATCTTGATCCTTACCGAGCTGCAGGCCGGACGCTTGAGTGTGCAGAATGCGCCATTCGGCTTGCGCAACATGTTGCAGGAGCTGCGCGCCAAATATGCCGCGGCGGCGTTGAGCAAGGGCTTGTACCTGAATCTGGATGTACCGGCCGATCTACCTGAAATGTTGGTGGGCGACCGCCACAAACTGGCCCTGTGCATCAGCTATCTTTTGGATAACGGGATCAAGTTCAGCCACCAGGGCGGCGTTATGTTGCAGGTCCGCGGGTGCTTGCAGGGCCCTGAACTGTTGGGCCTGGCCATCAGTGTCAGCGACACCGGTATCGGTTTTGACCGTTTGGCCGAGCCGGGCATCTATCAGCGATTCTTCCAGGTCGATGGCTCGATGAGCCGCCAGTACGGCGGTCTGGGCATCGGTCTGGCGATCTGCCGGCAACTGGCCGAGTTGATCGGCGCGCGCCTGCAGCATGAGTCAAGCCCTGGCGTGGGTAGCCGTTTCGAGTTGGGGTTGAGTGTTGCCTTAAGCCAACCGCAGGCACTGGCCAGGATGGGGTTAAATCGCGGCTAGTTAGGCGTATTTGTCACTTTGACCGCAGGGGAGGGCGTGATTCACTGAAATTTCAGTCACCTCCAGATCCAGGAGCCCCCCTGATGAACCTGCACCAGTACGCTGAAACCCACGAAGTCACCAATCAGCCGCCATCGCTCGATGGCGCCAATCTGTATCGGATCGACCTGCCTTTGCAGCAATGGTCGCGGCACTTCGGGGCAGGCTGGGCGCAGGACCGCATTGATGCATACGGGGCACTGGCCGGTGGGCCTTTGATGGCTGCAGGCTTTCTGGCTAATCAGCACAAGCCGCAATTCCATAGCCACGACCGCTATGGTCATCGTATCGATCTGGTGGAATTTCACCCGGCGTACCATGACCTGATGCGTACCGCCATCGAGCACGGCTTGCCATCGCTACCCTGGACCGAGCCACGCCAGGGCGCTCACGTCGCCCGCGCCTCGATGACCTACCTGCACAGCCAGGCCGAAGCGGGCAGCGGATGCCCGCTCACCATGACCTTCGCCGCCGTACCCGCGCTCAAGCTTCAGCCTGAGCTGGCGCAGTATTGGCTACCCAAGGTGCTGGCCACTGAATACGACCCGCGCAATATCGGCGACCGGCACAAGGTCGGGGTAACGCTGGGCATGGCCATGACCGAGAAGCAGGGGGGGACCGATGTGCGTGCCAACACCACACGTGCCTACCCGGTGGGGGCTCCAGGGCCTGGTCAGGCCTACGAGTTGGTCGGTCATAAGTGGTTTTGTTCAGCGCCGATGTGTGACGCATTTCTGACCCTGGCGCAGACCGAAAAAGGTTTGAGTTGTTTTCTGCTACCGCGTCACCGCCCAGATGACGGTCGTAACCAGTTCTATATTCAACGCTTGAAAAACAAGCTCGGCAACTGCTCCAACGCCTCCAGTGAAGTTGAGTTTCGCGGTGCCCTGGCCTGGATGATTGGTGAGGAAGGGCGCGGGGTGCCAACCATTATCGAAATGGTCGCCATGACCCGCTTCGATTGTATGGTTGGCTCCAGCGCTTTGATGCGTCAGGCCTTGACCCAGGCAGCCCATCATTGCGCTCATCGCCAGGTAGGCGGGCGTTTGCTGGCCGAACAGCCATTGATGCAAAACGTCCTCGCGGACCTGGCCCTGGAAAGCGAAGCGGCCTTGGCCTTGAGCCTGCGCATGGGGCGCGCGCTGGATCAGCCGGATGACCCGCAGCAAGTGCGGTTCTCGCGCCTGGTTACAGCCGTGGGCAAGTATTGGATATGTAAACGTGCGCCATCAATGATCAACGAAGCGGCTGAATGCATGGGCGGTGCCGGTTATGTAGAAGACAGCATCCTGCCACGCTTGTACCGAGAGGCCCCGGTGAACTCCACCTGGGAAGGCTCAGGTAACGTCCAATGCCTGGATGTGCTGCGCGCGTTGTCCAAGGAGCCCGGTGTGCTGGATGCCCTGTTCGATGAGCTTGGCGATGGCCATGGCGACCCACGGCTGGCCGTACACATTGGCAACCTCAAGGCTGCGTTCGCCGATACTGGCGATGTTCAGTACCGCGCTCGCCAGCTTACCGAAGATATTGCCCTGGGCCTGCAGGCCAAGCTGTTGCTTGAAGCCGGCAATGCTACTGTCAGCGATGCATTTATCGGCAGCCGTCTGGGCGGCAGTGGCCGCGTTTACGGGGGGCTGCCACGGGGTGTGGATGTTGGCGAAATAGTGGCGCGCTCGACCCCGAACTGGCCGCTCTAACATGCGTGCCTTTGTAAGAATATAAAGGCAAGATGGACACATGCATGTCAGACAGGAAGTACATTGTGAGCCGTACTGATGAAGCCTTCGTTGTCGTAGAAACCGCCGAGCAGGCCGTCGATCGTTTGGCGGCCCTGCATGAAGAGTCCACAGGGGCCCTGAGTCAGGCGCTCAAGCGCTATCTCAAGGACCGCACCGAGCCAACCGCCCAGGAACGCGCATTGTTCCGCTACCCGGAATTGCGTCTGACCTATGAGTACCACGGTGAGGTTCCGGCGATAACCCGTGCCTACGCCAAGGTCCAGTTGCCTGGCACTTATAGTGTGACCGTGACTCAGCCGGCTGCTTTTCGCAGCTACTTGCTGGAGCAACTGAAGCCGCTGATGCGTGATTTCACCGTCACCGTCGAAGTGGGCATTAGCCAACAGAATATTCCTTACCCCTACGTGGTTGAGCAGGGCGACGAGCTGGCTGGCAGCGGGATCACCGCTGCTGCGCTGGCGCGGGTTTTCCCCAGTACCGACCTGTCGGCGGCGACCGATGGCATTGCCGATGGTCTCTATGATTGGGCCAATGTCGATCCGTTGCCGCTGGCGCTATTCGATGCGGCGCGGGTGGATTTCTCCTTGCGCCGCCTGGTGCATTACACCGGCAGCGACTGGCGCCATGTGCAGCCGTGGATCCTGCTGACCAACTATCACCGCTATGTTGACCAGTTCGTTACCCATGGTCTGGAGCGCCTGCGCGAGGACCCACGTTTTGTGCGCATGGTACTGCCGGGTAACGTGATCATTGAAAAGAGCATGGACAACGGTGAGGCCCAGGCGCTGGTCGCAGGCGTGGTCTGGCACCGCTACCAGATGCCGGCATATCACCTGATTGCTGCTGATGGCGATGGCATTACCCTGGTCAACATTGGCGTCGGCCCCTCCAACGCCAAGAACATTACCGATCACTTGGCGGTGCTGCGTCCGCATTGCTGGTTGATGATTGGCCACTGTGGCGGCCTGCGTCAGTCGCAGACCATCGGCGATTACGTGTTGGCTCATGCCTACATGCGCCGTGACGGGATTCTTGATCGGGTGGTGCCGCCACACATTCCTATTCCGGCCCTGGCCGAGGTGCAACTGGCGTTGCAGGAAGCCGCAGCACAAGTTACCGGTGAACGTGGAGAGGAGCTGAAAAAACGCCTGCGAACCGGCACCGTGTTGACCTATGACGACCGTAACTGGGAGCTGCGCTGGGCGCAGGAGCGACCGTTGATCAACCTGTCGCGGGCGGTGGCAGTGGACATGGAAAGCGGCACCATCGCCGCCCAGGGCTATCGCTTGCGAGTGCCGTACGGCACCTTGCTGTGTGTTTCGGACAAGCCTTTGCACAGTGAGATCAAATTGCCAGGTTCGGCCAACGCCTTCTACAACCGGGCCGTCAGCCAGCACTTGAAGATCGGTATCGCCGCACTGGACCTGCTGCGTACCGAGCTGCATTCGCTGCACTCGCGTAAACTGCGCAGTTTCGACGAGCCGCCGTTCCGCTGAGGCCCCATGCCGTTACCCCCACGCTCCAAGCCGCGTAAACCCGCGGCCAAACCCACCGGCCCGCGTCGCCTGCCCAAGGCGCCGCCGGCCGAGCCGCGGTTGATTCTGTTCAACAAGCCCTTCGACGTGCTGACCCAGTTCAGTGACGGCGAGGGGCGCGCGACCCTCAAGGACTTCATCGATATTCCGGGTGTCTACCCGGCTGGGCGTCTAGACCGCGACAGTGAAGGTTTGCTGTTGCTGACCAATGACGGCCAGCTACAGGCGCGCATAGCCGACCCGAAACACAAGCTGGCGAAAACCTACTGGGTGCAAGTCGAGGGCGAGCCAACAGCAGAACAGCTGCAGCGTTTATGCGAAGGTGTCGAACTCAACGATGGCCCCACCTTGCCCGCCGAGGCCCGCCCGCTCGAAGAGCCGCAGCTGTGGCCGCGCAACCCGCCGGTGCGCTTTCGCAAAAGCGTGCCGACCAGTTGGCTGGAGTTGGTGATCAAGGAAGGACGCAACCGCCAAGTGCGGCGCATGACCGCTGCGGTCGGGCTGCCGACCCTGCGCTTGGTGCGCGTGCGGATCGGCGACTGGACGCTGGACGGTCTGGATCAGGGGCAATGGCGGGAAGTGCCTGCCAGGCGCTAGACGCCTTCGATATAGCCGATCACTACGCTTTTGATGATGAAGGCGAGGATACCCAGGCCAAGCACGAAAAACAGAATGAACGTGCCGAACTTGCCGGCTTTGGATTTTTTCGCCAGGTCCCAGACGATAAAACCCATGAAACCAATCAGGATGGTGACCAGGATGGTCATCATCCACTCTTCGAACAACGCAGGATCCATCGGTACTCTCCGGCAAGTTGAGGCGCGCAATTATACGCCTCGCTCGCCAGTCTGACTAACGCAGGTGCGTTAACGGTAGCTCGGTGCTGGCCAGAACCTGGTTGAGCACGAAACTGGAGCGCACGCTGGTCACGCCTTCAATTCGGGTCAAGTGCCCCAGAAGTAGCTTTTGATAGTGGTCCATGTCGGGGACGACTACTTTGAGTTGGTAGTCGGCGTCCATCCCGGTCACCAGGCTGCACTCCAGCACCTGCGGCAGGCTGCGAATCGCTGTTTCGAAGGCTTCGAAACGTTCTGGCGTGTGGCGGTCCATACCGATCAGCACATAAGCCGTGAGGCTCAAGCCCAGTTTCTTTCGATCGAGCAGGGCTACCTGGCGGGAGATGTAGCCGTCGTCTTCCAATTGCTTGACCCGTCGCGAGCAAGGCGAGGGTGACAGGCCGATACGTTCGGCCAGTTCCTGGTTGGAGATGCGTGCGTCGCGCTGCAATTCGGCAAGAATACTCAGGTCGTAGCGGTCCAGTTTGCTCATGGATCATGCCTTTTCTGTTTCGATTGCGTTGAATTATCAATCCTTAGGTAAAAATTGCGCAAGTGCTATTTGAATGAGCAATCTTCGCAATCCTCTGCCGCCGCGCTAACCCTATGATTACACCCAGAATCACTGCCCGGACATTAGTCCAGTGCAGCTGGCCTTATCGGGGCAGCTGCGGCCAGCAACCCAACAGGGTTGTGCTCGGCCCCCGGGCTACACACTGTTCACAAGACAGCGTGAGGTGAGCCGACGTCACAAGCGTCGAGCACGGACAAAATTCTCAAAGGGAGGCCTCAGGTCTCCCTTTTTTATTGCCTGCAATTTTTCATCTTCCAGCCGATATCTCATGCCAGAGGGACTGATAGATGTGTTCAGGTCCATTTTCAAGGCGTCGCGAGGAACTGTATGAAGTCGTACATCTGGCATCTGGCCGGTATTGGTTTGCTTGGCACGAGCCTGTCTGTGTTGGCTGAAGGGCAAGGCGGATCGCCGCTGCAATCGCGCCCGGACGAGGTGCGGCAAACCCAGGAACCGCGTACCGGGTACTACCAGGACATTCCTCGACGTAACGATAGCAATCGTCACTACCAGGCGGGCGGCCCCGGGCAGCGTCCCCATGATCAAAGCTGGCCAGGGCGACCGGATGGGCAGGGTAACGGTTGGGGCCCAGGGCCGCAGTATCGGCCGGGGCATGTGATTGATCGGTTTCCCGAGCAGTACTGGCAGGTGCCTTATCGCGGCCACGACTATTTCTATTCCGGGGGCTATTGGTATCGCCCCCAAGGGCCGCGTTATGTAGTGGTTACACCGCCGTATGGGGCGCGGGTCAACTACTTGCCGGACTATGCCCGTCAAGTATGGGTAGGCGACGCGCAGTTTTTTCTGGCGGCGGGCACCTACTACCAATATTTGCAGGACAGCAACGAATATGTGGTGGTCAATCCGCCGACGTCGGGTAACGGTAATGGCTACGATGTTATTGCCTATCCGGCTGCCGGTCAGCGCCCGGAGCAGCTCGACCGTGACCGCTATGAGTGTCATCGCTGGGCAGTGCAGCAGACTGGTTTTGACCCGGCAACGGCCAGCTATGCACCCGCGGCCCAGGTTGCCCACGGGTATCGACGGGCGTTGGGCGCTTGCTTGAGCGGGCGTGGGTATAGCGTCAACTGACGCTTGGCAGACAGGTGCAACCTGTGGGCGCTCACGTCACCGGATCAGCATGCACCAACACTTCTGCCTTTGGGTACTTGCCTCGAATGGCTGCAGAGGCTTGGACACACAGTGCATGAGCCTCAGTCAGGGGTAAATCGCCCGGCAACTCCAGGTGCACCTGTACGAACCAATGACTACCCGAAACCCGCGTGCGCAGGTCGTGGGCTCCATGTACACCGGGCACGTTGCAAACCAACGTCAGCATTTGCTCACTGATGTCGCCGGGCAGCTCTTGGTCCATGAGGATTGCCGAACTTTCCCGAGCGATCTGCAATGCGCTCCAGAGAATGTACAGGGCGATGCCGAGTCCGAAAAAGGCATCCAGTTGTGGCC
Organism: Pseudomonas arcuscaelestis; assembly: GCF_016881005.1. Lineage (GTDB taxonomy): Bacteria > Pseudomonadota > Gammaproteobacteria > Pseudomonadales > Pseudomonadaceae > Aquipseudomonas > Aquipseudomonas arcuscaelestis. The sequence goes on from NZ_JACOPV010000006.1 coordinate 150,296, forward strand.
AGCCAAAACGTGCCAGCACCAGGGCGATGAGGATGCTGCCGTTGAGCAGCAAGTCGGAGCGGTAGTGCAGCGAGTCGGCGCGAACTGCGGTTGAGCCGGTTGCGCGAATTACCTTTGCCTGAAGCATCAACAACGCCATGGTCAGGACCAGCGACAGCACCATTACCGCGATGCTGATGGTCGTGTCGCCCAGCGGTTGCGGATTTTGCAGGCGCTCGACCGCCTGTACACCAATGAGCACGGCACTGACGCCGATAAAAAGCGCCTGGGCCATTCCTGCCATCGCTTCGGCCTTGCCATGTCCGTAACGGTGGTCGTCATCGGCCGGGCGCAAGGCATAGTGCACCGCCAGCAGGTTGAGGAAGGAGGCGACGCCGTCCAACGCCGAATCGGTCAAGCCGGCGAGCATGCTCACCGAACCGCTCAGCCACCAGGCCACGGCCTTGGTCAGGATCAAAATACTGGCCACCGCCAGTGATGCACGGGTGGCCAGGCGTAGCAGGCGTTGGTGTTCAGCCGAAGGAATCATGCTGCCGTGGGCATCCTTTGAGTATTCAGGCGGCGGGCTTGAGGCCGTACATCGCCAGTTGTTCAACGCTACCTTTGTGCATGATCAGGCGCGGATCGTTCAGCGGCAGGCGCTGGCCCAGTTCGCTCTCGAGGATAGCCTGCAGCTTGCTGTTGTCGACCTTGCCGTCGGCTGTGACCGCCTCGTGGAGTTTTTCCGGAGCAACCTGTGCGGTACGTCCGTGTGGCAGGTAAATGGCGCCGGTGGCGAAGTCGACACCAAAGGCGATTAGCCCAGGCAACACATAGAAGAGGATACCGATGGCGTCCATGGCGGCGATTACCGGGTCGATCTTGCCTTCGATCTGACCTCGACGGTCGGGGTAGAAGAGCGTGCCGCAGGCTGTCAGTTGAGTCAGCAGGGTGGCGACCAGAACGCCGCCAATGACACGAGAAGGAATACGCATGGAAATCTCCGAATGAGGGCCACAACGATACAGGCAAACAGCCGGCATCTACAGCTAAGACCATGATAAGCCGGGCTCGGTTCGCCGTTATACTCGGCGCATTGTTTGAGGGCCACCATGATTTCGTTACCGATCGATGCCGTACTCCCCGCTTTGCGCCAAGCCTTGAGCCAGCGCCATGAGGCCGTACTCGAGGCGCCACCTGGCGCCGGCAAGACCACGCGTGTGCCGCTGGCGCTGCTTGATGAGGCGTGGTTGAGCGGCCAGACCATTCTTATGCTCGAACCTCGACGCCTGGCGGCGCGGGCAGCGGCCGAGCGACTTGCCAGTGAGTTGGGTGAGCAGGTTGGGCAGACCGTGGGTTATCGGATTCGTCTGGACAGCAAGGTTGGGCCCAACACCCGTATCGAAGTGGTCACCGAGGGTATCCTCACCCGCCGCTTGCAGTCTGATCCGGCACTTGAAGGTGTTGGCCTGCTGATTTTCGACGAGTTTCACGAGCGCAGCCTGGATGCCGATCTGGCCCTCGCCTTGAGTCTCAATGGCCGAGAGCTGTTACGCGACGAGCCACCGCTGAAAATCCTGTTGATGTCGGCGACGCTGGAAGGCGAGCGCTTGTCCAGCCTGCTGGATGATGCGCCGGTGATCAGCAGCGAGGGGCGCATGTACCCGGTGGATGTACGCTGGGGGCGGCCATTTCAGCCAGGCGAGTTCATCGAGCCACGGGTCCTCGATGCTGTATTGCAGGCCATTGCTGATGAACACGGCAGTGTTCTGGTGTTTCTGCCTGGCCAGGCGGAAATTCGCCGGGTACATCAGTCTCTGCACGATGCCTTGGGCGCGCGCGAAGACATACTGCTGTGTCCTTTGTACGGCGAGTTGGACCTCAACGCACAGCGTGCCGCCATTGATGCTGCGCCCGCCGGCAAGCGCAAGATCGTACTGGCGACAAATATTGCCGAAACCAGCCTGACTATCGATGGGGTGCGGGTGGTGGTCGACGCCGGGCTGACACGGGTGCCGCGTTTCGATCCTGGCAGCGGTATGACTCGTCTGGATACCCAACGTATTTCCCGGGCCAGTGCCATCCAGCGCGCCGGTCGTGCCGGGCGGCTTGAACCGGGGGTGTGCTACCCACTGTGGTCCGAAGCCCAGCACGATCAACTGGCCGCCTACGGCAGCGCCGAAATCCTGCAGGCCGACCTTGCAGGGCTCGCCCTGCAACTGGCCCGTTGGGGCGTTACCCCGGAGCAGTTGAGTTGGCTTGATCAGCCGCCGCCTGCCGCTTATGCCCAAGCGCTGGACTTGTTGCAGCGTCTGGGAGCATTCAGGGCCGACAGCCCGGACAGTCTAAGTACTCATGGTCAGGCCATGGCCGAGCTACCTGCGCATCCGCGAATCGCTCATCTGCTACTGCGTGGCCAGGATATGGGCTTGGCGGACATGGCTTGCGACGTGGCCGCCTTGCTTGGCGAGCGCGACATCTTGCGCGGTGGCGGCGCCGACCTGCACAGTCGCCTGGCGTTGCTCAGCGGTGAAACGCGCGCAACAAAGGGTGGGCAGGGCGCAGTCCAGCGTGCTCGGCAGCTGGCGCGTCAATACCGCGGCTACCTGCGCGGCAAACCCGGTTCAGCAGTTGCCGATCCCGAACATTCACGCTGGCTTGGCGCCTTGTTGGCGCTGGCTTACCCGGACCGGGTTGCCCAGCAGCGGCGTGCCGGAGGCGGTGAGTATCGTCTGGCCAACGGCCGTGCGGCACTGTTTGCCGAGCCGGACGCATTGATGAAGTGTGCCTGGTTGGTGATAGCGGATTTGGGCAGTCGTCAGGGGCAGCGCGAAGAGCGAATCTACCTGGCCGCCGAGTTTGATCCGGCATTGTTCGACGGGGTCCTGGCCGAGCAAGTCCGTAGCCTGGATATTCTCGATTGGGATGAGCGCGAAAATGTGCTGCGCGCCGAGCGTCAGCGCAAGGTGGGTGAGCTGGTGCTCAGTCGCGAAGCGCTGACTGGGCTGGATGAGGCTGCCCGCGCCCGGGCGCTGCTCGACCTTGTTCGACGCAAGGGCCTGGAGCTGTTGTCGTGGACCCCGGAACTGCGGCAGTGGCAGGCGCGCATTGCCCTGCTGCGCCAACTGGACATGCAGGCTGGCAATGGCAGCGAGTGGCCGGACTTGAGCGACGCTGCCTTGCTGGCGACGTTGCAGGACTGGTTGCAACCGTACTTGGGCAAAGTTACACGGCTTAGCCATTTTTCCCAGCTCGACTTGTCGTCAATACTGCGTAACCTGCTGCCCTGGCCGTTGCCTCAGCGCCTGGATGAGTGGGCGCCGGTACACTTGAGTGTCCCCTCTGGCTCGAATATCCGCCTGGATTACAGCGCACACCCGCCGATTCTTGCTGTGCGCCTGCAAGAGCTGTTCGGCTTGGCTGACACCCCGCGCATCGCCCAGGGTCGACAGCAGGTGTTGTTGCACCTGTTGTCACCCGCGCGGCGCCCAGTCCAGGTGACTCAAGACCTCGCCAATTTCTGGCGTACAACCTATGCCGAAGTGAAGAAGGACTTGAAAGGGCGCTATCCCAAACACTACTGGCCGGACGATCCCCTGGTGGCAGAGGCTACGGCGCGAGCCAAGCCGCGCAAGTGAGTCTGATCAGTCGATTCGCCTGATCAGAAATCGAGGCCCTCGATGGTCGCGCCATCGGCAAATCAATCCACCGGGATCTGGAAATGTTGAAGTGCAGGCGATTTTCGGTTTGCCAATGAAAATCGAAGGTTAGCAATGGCGGCTCTTGATTGCCGCCTGCTTGGGTTCAGGGCGTAGGGGGCTTGCCCTCAGGTTCGCTAACCAGCATGAACAGGCGGAACATCACCACGGTGCTGAACAGCTGCAGGAAACTGTTGGCGCTATCAAGCACCAGTTCGAGCACGGGCGCAGGTTCCGGAATCAGCATCTGGCTCAAGCCGTCGATCAACCACAACGGGGCGAGAACACCGAGAATGCAGGTGAAGATGCGCCAGAAATTGCCGTTGGCCATTTGAAAGCTTTCGCGCATGGCGGCAATCGGCGGCAGGCCGCGCAATACCAGCAGGTATTCGGCGAACACCAGATTGATCATCACCCAGATGCCCGGAATGATGAACAGCGCCGCGCCGGCCATGATCAACAGTGAGCTGAGCATGACCATCAACGCGAACGACGGCCACAAGCGCAGGGCCATTGCCAGCAGGTTGCGCTTGAGCGGGGTGTAACCGTTACTGCGCGTGTCGAGGTAAAGAATCAGCGCAGCGCTGTACAGTGGATAGAACAACAGGCTGGCGAGCATGCCGTAGGCCTGTGATGCGTCTTTACCCAGTTGCTGGTAGAGCAGCTGGGTGAAGAGTGCTTCGAGCACCACCAGAGGCAAGCAAAGCTGGGCGATGCTCAGCAGGTGGCGGCGGAAGAAATACAGGGAGTCACGCAGAACGCTTAGCGGATTCATCGGTCGATAATCGTGTTGGAAAAAATGCAGGGCGTAACTTTAGCCCACTCGGCACCCAACCTGAAAAAAGTTTAATTGCGCCTTGTGTTGATTCCACGGCCTTGGCACCCCATTTTCAGTGAACTTGAATTCCCCGGCTCTTGCGTGAGGTTGCCCATGAACAGTGAAGAACAAACCCTGATCGACGGCTTGTTTGGCCGACTCAGACAAGCCGAAGACCCGGCCGTCCCACGTGATAGCCAGGCCCAGGCGCGTATTGCTGAACATCTGCAGCAGCAACCGGCGGCACCCTACTACATGGCCCAGGCGATTCTGGTTCAGGAGGCTGCGCTCAAGCGCCTGGATGAGCAGAACAAGCAATTGCAGGCCGAACTGAAGCAGGCCAAGGCGCAGGTGGCCGCCGCGCCAAGCAACAACAGCGGTTTTCTGTCGAATATCTTCGGCAGTGGCACACGCGATCCTCAGCCTCAGCAGTCTCAAGCCCCGGCAAGTAGCTCGGCGGGTGGTGGCTGGCGTGAGCCGTCACGCTCGTTCAACCAACCAGGCGTTGCTCCCCAGCAAGGTTTCAATGCCGCACCCGCCCAGGCGCCGGCTCGTGGCGGGGCCAGCAGTTTTCTCGGCGGGGCATTGCAAACGGCTGCCGGTGTCGCTGGTGGGGTGATGTTGGCGCAGGGAATCAGCAGCCTGTTCAACAGTCACTCGCAGCCACAAGAGGTGGCCGAGGTGATCAAGGAAGAGCCACAACCTGCCAGCGATAGCGGCGGTTGGGGGAGTAACGACGATCAGCGCCTGAGCGCTGACAACGGCAACTATGGCAACGATCAGGGTGGTTTCATGGACACTGATTACGGCAGCGATGAGGGTGGATTCTTCGACGGTGATGACAGCTTCGTCTGACTCTGCATACCCGCACCGCCTCCAGGCTGGCATACTGGGCGCCGAAACGGCCCCGGTGTGCGGAGGCCGGCGATAGCGCCACGGCGCCATGAGGAAGAACGGTGAAGAAGATCGCGGTGTTCGCCGACGTGCAAAACCTCTACTACACCGTGCGCCAGGCCTATGGCTGTCATTTCAACTACGCGGCGCTGTGGGCGGATATCAGCCAGCGTGGGCAGATTGTCGAGGCGGTTGCCTATGCGATCGATCGCGGCGACAGCAAGCAGCAGCAGTTTCAGCAGATTCTGCGCAACCTCGGTTTTACGGTAAAACTCAAACCCTATATTCAACGTAGCGATGGCTCGGCAAAGGGCGATTGGGACGTGGGTATCACCCTGGATGTGATCGACGCTGCGGCACGGGTCGACGAAGTCGTTCTGGCCTCTGGCGACGGGGACTTCGACCTGCTGCTCGAGCGGGTCATCAGCCGCCACGGTATCGAAGCTATTGCCTACGGCGTTCCTGGCCTTACCGCCAACTCATTGATCCGCGCTGCCACCCGCTATGTGCCCATCGAGGGCGGTCTGTTGCTTCGGCACTAGGTTTTACAGAGGTTTTGTTTTGGAACGTATTGCTGTCATCGACTTTGAAACCACCGGGATTTCACCCGGTGCCAATTGCCGCGCCACGGAAGTGGCAGTGGTCATGCTTGAGCGCGGGCGTATTGTAGAGCGCTACCAGAGCTTGATGAATGCAGGGCTCCCGGTTCCCGCCTTTGTTGCCGGGCTGACGGGCATCACCACTGCCATGCTGCGTACCGCGCCACCCATTGCGCGGGTGATGAATGAAGTGGCCGAATTTGTCGGTGACACCCCAATGCTTGCCCACAATGCCTCGTTCGACCAGAAGTTCTGGGAGTACGAGCTTACCCAAGTAGGGCGTCGCAGCAGCCAGCGTTTTGCCTGTTCCATGCTTTTGGCGCGCCGCTTGATGCCCGCTGCGCCCAACCATAAGCTTGGCACGTTGACCCGCTGGGCGGGGCTGCCGGATACCGGCACTGCGCACCGGGCCATGGCGGATGCGGAAATGGCCGCCAACCTGGCCCAGCACCTGGCCGGGCAACTGCGTGAACAAGGGGTGAATGCGGTCTCCCACCAATTGTTCTGCAGCTTGCAGAAGGTTCCGGCAGCAAAGATCGCTGAGGCGCTGAAAACCTACCGTTAGTTTTTTTTGCCGTTGTGCTCAAGATGGCCCAGCGGCAAACGCCGATCTGCCGCACTGGAAAGAATGATCGAGGTCTTGCTGAAGCCGAACTGGGCGATGCGGTCGATCAATGCTTCAAGCTCCGGCATTGAGCCCACGGCCGCCTGCATGATCACGCAGGGGTCGCCGGTTACCCGGTGGCATTCGGTCAGTTGCGGAATCTGGGTAAGTTCTTCATACGTCTTCTGGTTGCCGTGATTGGCCAGGCGCAGCTCGATCACGCAACGGATCGGCAGGCCGATCTTCTCTAAATCCACCTTGGCCTGATAACCCGTGATCACGCCACTGCTCTCCAGTTTGGCAACCCTTTCGGCGACCGCCGGGGCGGACAGATTGACCTTGCGTGCGAGCTCTGCAAACGAGGCACGGCCATTTTCCAGCAAGGCGCTGAGGAGCATTCGATCGTACTTGTCCATGGGTTTCCTGAAACCAATAGCGAATCAAAGGTAGGCGGTTGTAAGAACCGTTGTTTCAAAAGTGTATGGCCCATTTAAACAGCTTTTGTAACTTAAGTTTATTCACGTGCCTTTCTAAACTAATCCCCCCTCTACCAGATTTCGAGTCCCCCATGACTGCCTCTCGTCGCTTTCCCTTGGTCCTAATAGGCGCCTTCCTTGCGCTGTACCTGGTATGGGGCTCGACCTATCTGGTTATCCGAATTGGTGTGGAGTCCTGGCCACCGCTGTTGATGGCGGGTGTACGCTTTGTGATTGCCGGTACCCTGTTGTATGGCTTTCTGCGCTGGCGCGGTGTGCCTGCGCCGACCTGGCCGCAATGGCGCGCAGCAGGGGTGATCGGTTTTCTCTTGCTCAGTTGCGGCAATGGCGGGGTGACCTTGGCTGAACATGCCGGGGTTGCATCCGGCGTTGCAGCGCTGGCGGTGGCCACCGTGCCACTGTTCACCTTGGTGTTCGGCCTGTTCTGGGGGCAACGCAACACGCGTTTGGAGTGGGCTGGAATATTTCTTGGGCTGGTGGGTATTGCCATGCTCAACCTGGGTTCGAACCTGCAGGCCAGCCCCATGGGCGCGGCGCTGATTCTGTTCGCTGCCGCCTCCTGGGCGTTCGGCTCGGTCTGGAGCAAGAGCCTGCCGCTGCCTCAAGGGGCGATGGCCAGTGCTGCCGAAATGCTCGTGGGTGGTGTAGCCCTGCTTCTGGGTAGCGCCTTGAGCGGTGAGCGCATGACCCAAATGCCCACCGCTGCCGGTTGGGGGGCGTTGGCGTATCTGGTGTTCTTCGGTTCGATCCTGGCTTTCAGCGCCTATATGTATCTGCTCAAGCATGTACGTCCGGCGGCCGCTACCAGCTACGCCTACGTCAACCCGGCCGTGGCGGTGTTGCTGGGGATTTTGTTTGCCGGCGAGCAAATCGGCTTTGAGGAGTGTGTGGCTATGGCGGTCATCATCAGTGCAGTGGTGCTGATCGGTCTGCCGCAGTGGCGCAAGCCGAAAATCGCGGTCAGCAAGGCGTCAGAGCAGGTGGACGGCGAGCTGTGCAAGTAACCGAGGTTTGTCAGGAAGGTGTCGGCGGAACAAGGTAAACTTGCGCCATTGCTGAATTTCCCTGACGGTACTGCCATGACATTCGCCAAACTTGGCCTGATTGAACCCTTGCTGCGCGCGCTTGAGCGCCTGGACTACAACACCCCGACGCCCGTCCAGGCCCAGGCCATTCCCGCCGTTTTGGCCGGCCGTGACCTGATGGCTGCGGCCCAGACAGGCACTGGCAAGACTGCAGGCTTCGCCCTGCCGCTGTTGCAGCGCCTGACCCTGGAAGGTGCCAAGGTCAGCAGCAATTCGGTTCGCGCCCTGGTGCTGGTACCCACTCGCGAACTGGCCGAGCAGGTACACAGCAACATCCGCGACTACGCCGAGCATTTGCCGTTGACCACTTATGCGGTGTACGGCGGGGTCAGCATCAACCCGCAAATGATGAAGCTGCGTAAAGGTATCGATCTGCTGGTGGCCACGCCGGGACGTTTGCTCGATCTGTTCCGTCAGAATGCGGTGAAGTTCAACCAGCTCCAGGCGTTGGTCCTGGACGAAGCGGATCGCATGCTTGACCTGGGGTTCGCCGAGGAGCTGCGCGCGGTGTACGCCGCGTTGCCGGCTCGCCGTCAAACCTTGCTGTTTTCGGCCACGTTTTCTGATGAGATCCGCTTGCTGGCGGAGCAAACCCTGAATGATCCGCTGAGCATCGAAGTCAGCCCGCGCAACGTTGCTGCAAGTTCCGTGAAACAGTGGATCGTGCCTGTGGATAAAAAGCGCAAGCCGGAACTGTTCAGCCACTTGCTGCGCAAGCAGCGCTGGAAGCAGGTGCTGGTTTTCGCCAAGACCCGCAATGGCGTCGATCAACTGGTTGAGCGCCTGCGCGGCCAGGGTGTGAACGCTGACGGTATCCATGGTGATAAACCTCAAGCGACTCGCCAGCGTGCCCTCGACAGCTTTAAAGCGCGCGAAATCCAGATTCTTGTGGCGACCGACGTAGCGGCACGTGGGCTGGACATCGAAGACCTGCCGCTGGTGGTCAACTTCGATCTGCCGATCGTGGCTGAAGACTACATCCACCGTATCGGCCGCACGGGGCGGGCGGGCAATACCGGTGAGGCGATCTCATTGGTATGTGCCGATGAAGTGCAAATGCTTTCGGCTATCGAGATGCTCACGCGTAAAACCTTGCCGCGCCACGAAGAGCCGGACTTCATTCCTGATCACAAGGTGCCGATGACTGACGCCAGTGGGCAGGTGTTGAAGAAGCCCAAGAAGCCGAAGAAACCCAAGGAAAGCAGCAGCAAGCGCAGCCTAGGGCGCTGGACGGACAGCGGCGATACACCCGCAGCGGCGCCAGCAGCCAAGCCTGTGCGCAAAGTCCCGACGTTCAATACCGGGCCGCGTAAGCGTAAGCCTTGAGATTGTTATCGCGGGGCATGCCCGCTCCTACAGTTATCGGCTGTGGGGGCGGGTCGTGTTGAGCCAATCCAGCACGCCAAGTCCCGCCTTGCGCCCACTGGCAAAGCACGCCGTCAGCAGATAGCCGCCAGTGGGTGCTTCCCAATCAAGCATCTCACCGGCGCAGAACACCCCCGGCATCGCCTTGAGCATCAGTTGCTCATCCATCGCTGCAAAGACAACGCCGCCAGCCGTGCTGATGGCTTCGTCAAGAGGGCGAGGGCGTACCAGCACGATAGGCAGCGCCTTGATCGCCTGGGCCAGCAGTATCGGATCGGCAAACGTTGGCGCATTGGTCAGTTCACGCAACAACGCTGCCTTGACCCCATCCAGGCCCAACTGGCTGTGCAGATGCTTGGCCATCGAGCGCGAGCCACGGGGTTTGCTCAGGGCCTGGTGAATGTTATCCACAGTGCGATTGGGTAGCAGATCGAGGAGCACGGTGGCACTGCCAGTACGGTTGATCGTTTCGCGTATTTGCGCTGACCACGCGTACACCAGGCTACCTTCCAAGCCTTGGCCGGTGACAATGCACTCGCCCAGGCGAGGAATATGGCCGGCGAGGCTGAGGGCGATGTTTTTCAGCGGAGCGCCCGCAAACTTGCTTTTGAGCAGGTCACTCCAGGCATGCACCTCGAAGCCACTGTTGGCTGCCTGCAAGGGCGCAACCTGCACCCCTTTATCCACAAGCCACGGCAACCAGGCAGCGTCGGAACCCAGGCGTGCCCAACTGCCGCCACCCAGGGCCAGGACGGTGGCGGTAGGGGTGAGCGCCAGCTCTCCCTGTGGATAAGAAATCCGCAAGCTGCCGTCGCCATTCCAGCCAAGCCAGCGATGGCGGGTGTGGATAACTACCCCGCCGTCACGCAGACGCTTGAGCCAGGCGCGCAGTAGCGGCGCGGCTTTCATTTCACGGGGAAAGACCCGGCCAGAGCTGCCAACAAAGGTTTCGATACCCAGGTCGTGAATCCACTGGCGCAGGTTATCGGCGTTGAAACCGTCGAGCAGCGTCGCGATTTCATTGGAGCGTTCGGCGTAACGCGATACAAAGGCCGGGTAGGGCTCGGAGTGAGTGATGTTCATGCCGCCCACTCCGGCCAGGAGAAACTTTCTTCCTACCGATGGCATGGCGTCGTAGACATCCACTGCAACGCCAGCCTGAGCGAGTACCTCGGCGGCCATCAACCCGGCGGGCCCGCCTCCGATAATGGCAACGTGTGGGCGATTGGCGCAGGAAGTGTCGGTCATGGTGGGCTGCAAGCTGGAAAAAAGTGCCGGCATTCTACCTCAGCGCGGCCGAGGGAAGCACTGTTCAAAAAACGTACAGTTGCTTCAAGCCCAAGCTGGCAAGGGGTTCCAGTGGCTTTCACTCAGGTTATCCACAGGCGGTTCCACAGTCATTGTGAGTAACCCAGCACCCGACTTGCACTGTGGTGAAGGATGCCGTGGCGGCGCGCCAAGGCGTGACGGTCTTTGCTGTAGCCACCACCGATGACCCCAACGACCGGAATATCGCGGCCCAGGCACTGGCGCAGTACCTGTTCATCGCGGGCGGCGACACCTTCGTCAGTCAGTTGCAGGTACCCGAGTGCATCGTCCTTATGCACATCGACTCCAGCGTCATACAACACCAGGTCCGGGCGGTACAGCGGCAGCAGGTAGTTCAGGGCGTCTTCCACCACCTTCAAGTAGGCTTGGTCGCCCATGCCTCGCGGCAGCGGAATATCCCAATCACTCTGCGCCTTGCGAGCCGGGAAATTCTGTTCGCAGTGCAGGGACACGGTAATTGCGTCTGGGGTGTCGTGAAGAATGCGGGCGGTGCCGTCGCCTTGGTGCACGTCACAATCGAAGATCAGCACCTTGTGCACGCGACCGGCTTCGAGTAGGTAATGACTGATAACCGCCAGGTCGTTGAAAATGCAAAAGCCGGCAGGGTGGTCGTAATGAGCATGATGAGTGCCCCCGGCCAGATGACAGGCGATGCCATGCTCCAACGCCTGCTCGGCGGCCAGCAAAGAACCACCGACTGCCCTTACGGTACGTTGCGCCAAGGCTTCGCTCCAGGGCAGGCCAAGGCGGCGCTGGTCCTCGCGGGATAACTCGCCATTCATGTAGCGCTCGATGTAACCACGGTCGTGGGCCAGGGCGAGAATATCGTTGGGGCAGATCTGCGGGCGCAGCAGCGCCTGGTCGGTAGTTAGGCCGCTTTCGATCAGGTGATCGCGCAGCAGGCGGAACTTGTCCATCGGAAAGCGATGCTCGGCAGGAAATGCCGGACTGTAGTCGTCGTGGTAGATCAGCGGCAGCGGCATGACAAATTCTTGAGCAGAGTAGAGACCGATCTTGCCAGTTGCGGTTGCCCTTGCGCTACTTTGTAGAAAGCACAACTTTCAACAAAGGGCGCTTGCATGCTGGCTTCCTGGACATTCTGGGCGATTCTCTCCGCTGTTTTTGCGGCGTTGACGGCTATTTTTGCCAAGGTCGGCATCAGCGGCATCAATTCCGATTTCGCCACCCTGCTGCGCACCGTGGTGGTGTTGATCAGCCTGGCATTGATTCTCTACGCCACGGGCCAGTACCAGTCGCTGGGATCGATTTCCCCACGCAGCTACGCGTTTCTGGTGTTGTCGGGGTTAGCGACAGGCGCCTCGTGGATTTGTTATTTCCGAGCCTTGCAGTTGGGGCAGGCCTCGCAGGTTGCCCCTGTGGATAAACTCAGCGTAGTGCTGGTCGCCGTGCTGGGCGTAACCTTGCTCGGTGAGAGGCTCGACCTGCGTCAATGGGCGGGTATCAGCTTGATTACTCTGGGCGTAGTGATGCTGGCATGGCGCTGACGCTGAGGGTCGGCAGTATTTTCGGCGGGCGCAAAGCGGGCGCTTGAAGCGCGAGCCTGCCGTAGAAAAACAGGGCCGTCAGCCATGAGCTGAGCCAAACGAAAATGCCTGCCCAGAAGGTGTGCGACATGTAGTGCCAGCCTTGCAATACGCGGGTGGTGCCGTAGACGAAACCCACCAGCAGAATCGCCACCAGAAGTTTACGAGCCTGCTGCCAGCGGTAACGCAGGGCGACAAAGTACAGCGCCAGCAAGGTAAAGCCGCTGGAAGCATGTCCGCCCGGCCAGCATCGTCCCTCACCGGCCTTGCTGAACCAGGTGAAGTTTTCATACCACTCGGTACGCAACTGCGAACCGCCATACAACGTGGTTTCTACCGGACAGTACACGCTGGTATGGCTTTTGAGGTAATGGATCACTGTGGTGCTCAGCGCAAAGGCCACCACCACATAAAGAAAGTCCCGCCGATGCTTGGCGCTCAAGCGCAGCACAGGGGTGATGCGCAAGCTTTGCAGCGCGCGGCTGTTGGCTGCCCGAGGATATTTGGCCAGCAGTGGCCAGATAAATGACAACAGCGCACCGATAATGGCTGCTTCCCCGGTCCAGTTCGGCAGAATTCGCGGCCACTTGTGAGTAACTTTTTCAAACCACTGATTATGCAGGAGCGGGAACTGACCCGTTGTCGGGTCCAGCAACAGGTTACTGATCAGGCGATCCAGCTGGGTCAGGTCAAACAGAACAAAAACCATCCCGGCGAGTAACAACGGAACGCCCAGGTTTGTCAGGTAGAAGGCTTTTCGCGAGGGGGCGTGCATGGTTACGTCCGTGTGCTGTTCAGGAGTTTTTTCCATTCACTGGCATTCATCTGGCCGAGGATTTTCGGTGTGCCGTTCGCGCTGACCGAGACGAACAGTGCACTGGCGTATTCGCTGGAGCGCAGGCCGCCAGGAACCTTCAGTTGGCGTTGCACGTGGTCGATGCAACCGCTATGGGTCACCAGCACCAGATTGTGATTTGGCGACTTGTGTGCCAACGCTGAGTCGGCGAAGTCCTGGTCGCACGCTTTAACCCAGTCTTCACTGCCAATTGCCTTGCCGAAGATAAAGTGTGCGGTCTGTTGCGTTCTGATCTCTGGGCTACTGAGTACCTCGGCGTCGGCAAGCCCGAGTTGCTTTAGACCCGCGCCAACATCACTGGCTGCCTTGCTGCCGGCCACGGTAATGCCGCTCGGATCACCAAGGCAGGCATCGCTTGAGCGGTCACAGCGCTCGGCGTGTCGAATCAGCACGATCACCGCACCCTTGGACCATTCACGGTAAACACCGCTGCTGCGCATTTGATTGTCACTGCCTAAGTCCACAATAAGCGTTCTCGTTGATGCCCATGTGGTGAGGGTGGCCAGCGCGAGCATGATGCTCAGGCCGATGAACATCGTTTTGACAGTGAGTAAACGTCGTCGCTTGAATGATTTCTGCGCGGTGTCTGACAGCATGCGGCTACTCCGTAATGCGGAACTGAATGGGGTGATAGCCGGGGTAGGGTATGCACCACTGATAGGGCCGCACTGTAGGCGGCAGCCCGTGGTGAGCAGGTGAAGTGGATGTGAAAAAAATCTTGAAGTGATGAACGTTATCAAGGGGTTTGTCGAAGTGCCCAAAGGGGGGGCAAGTTGCCGGCCTGTAACTGAATATATGTAACTAGATATATGTAACTTGGCGGTAAATAGAAATATCCTGTTACTCGGAGTAAATAACGTAAATTTGCTTCATTTGATAATTGCTCGTAAATAGCATTGCGCATCATTTTCTGATGCTGGCAATCCTAATGGCACATAAAGCGGAAACAACACGTCGTTCTGATACAGGTCATCTTTACACTGCACTAGGTTTGGCAGTGGCTTCCTGGTCTTCTGTCAGCTTGGCTGAAACTTCTAACAACGCGAGCAACTCTGCAGCGGTGGAGTTGGAAGCCACTGATATCACCAGTACGCATCATGAAACTTTTAAAGTCGATGAAATGTCATCGCCTAAGTTCACCGCGCCACTTCGAGAAACACCCAAGTCAATCACTATTATTAATGAGGCCTTGATCAAAGAGCGTGCTGCAACGTCGCTGACAGATGTATTGCGCACTACGCCCGGCATCACCTTGGGTGCGGGTGAAGGCGGTACGCCACTTGGGGATCGCCCGTTTATCCGTGGTTTTGAAGCCAGTACCGATATTCAGATTGATGGCGTGCGCGACCTGGGGCGGATGTCCCATGAAGCGTTTAACGTCGATTCTGTAGAAATCGTCAAAGGGCCAGGCTCAGCCTATAGCGGTCGGGGCTCAACCGGTGGCTCGATCAACCTGGTAAGCAAGACGGCCAAGGCTGAAGATTTTGTCGCCGGCAGCATTACTATGGGTACCGACCAACTGTGGCGCAACACGGTTGATATCAACCAGTACCTGCCTGAGCAGGACCTGGCTCTGCGTCTTAATGCAATGAAGCACGAAGCCGATACACCGGGTCGTGATGACGTTGAAGTAAAGCGCTGGGGCATCGCTCCAACCATCACTTGGGGTTTGCAAGGTCCTACTCGCGTCACTGCCAGTTACTATCATCTTGAAACCGATGACATTCCCGATCAGGGCCATCCTATTTCGTTGATCACTAACAAACCGGTTAAGGTTGATCGCGACAACTTCTACGGTTTGGTCGATCGTGATTTCCGAAAAACGTCTGCTGATTTGGCGACGTTAATTGTCGAGCACGACTTTAGTGAGCAACTGACGGTACGAAACACCTTGCGGGGTGGTCGTAGCATGCAGAACTATGTGATGAGCCGTCCGGTTTTTGCCAACGTCGGGCAAGAAGAAAGCGGACTGGTGGGGCGTGGCTTCCGCCCGCGAAACGTGGTCAATACGTCACTGATCAACCAGACGGATCTGTTTGGCACTTTCCAAACGGGCGATATCAAGCACACCTATGCCACGGGCTTGGAACTCAGTCGCGAAACCATCACTGACAAAGACAAACACAAGGGAAATAACGGCATTCCCGCGGATCTGGAAAACCCCAACCCCCATGATGGCGGCTGGACACTGTTGCCTGGCACCGGCGAGGTCACCAGCAAGAACCAGACTGAGGTGAAGTCGCTGTATGTCTTCGACACCTTGGGGCTGCACGAGCAGTGGGACCTGAACCTGGGCCTGCGCTATGACGACTATGACGTAAAAAATCGGGTTGCTGGTGGTGCGGAGTCGTCCAGTGAGCTTTGGAACTATCAAGTTGGCGTGGTGTTCAAGCCGCTGCCTAACGGCAGCATCTACCTGTCTTACGGCACGTCGTCCAATCCATCGGGCGAAAACACCCAGTCTGGCGGTGCTGATGGCGCGGGTGCCGGTAACCTGAACGGTAACAAGGCCAATCTGGACCCGGAAAAAGCTCGCAGTGTAGAACTGGGTACCAAGTGGGATGTGTTCAACGAACAGCTGTCCTTGACCGCAGCAGTGTTCCGCACCGAAAAAACCAACGCTCGCATCACGGACCCAATCACTGGCTTCGTGACGCTTGATGGCGACCAGAAGGTAACGGGTATCGAGCTTGGTGCAACTGGGCGAATTACCGATGCCTGGGCTGTCTGGGCCGGGTATACCTACCTGGATGCCGAAGTGGTGAAGTCGGGCGGTGACGGTAGCAACGATGGCAACCAGTCCAAGTTCATCGCACCCAACAGCTTTAGCGTGTGGAGCTCCTACGACATCACTGACCGGTGGACCGTCGGGGCCGGAGCCAACTACATGGATGAGCGCTACATGAACGATGCCAACACGGTCACCATCGATGACTACTGGCGCTACGATGCTATGGTTGGCTACAAAGTGAACAAAAACCTCGACCTGCAGCTCAACGTCCTTAACCTGACCGACGAAACCATCTACGACGCGTCCCATGTCGGACTATTTGCCACTGTGGCACCCGGTCGGTCAGCGGAGATGACTGCAAACTTCAAGTTCTAATTACTCCCGCCCTGAATGACTCGACAGTGATGGTTCAGGCCATGGCTGTCGAGACTGCGAATTTTTTTCTGCATGATCGCCCTGCTTTTTTGAATCTGCCTACTCTGTAAACTGCAGGTGAAGCATTCAGGAGCTGGCAATGACCCCCATACTCGAACTGGAAAGCGCGCGACTCGTGCTGCGCCAATGGCAGGACGATGACCTCGCCGAGTTCGCCGCCATGTGTGCCGACCCTCAGGTGATGCGCTATTTTCCTGCCCCGCTGACGCGCGTGGAAAGCGCGGCGCTTATTGGGCGTATTCGTGGGCATTTCAATGAGTACGGCTTCGGCTTGTGGGCGTTGGAACGCAAGGACTCGGGGGCCTTCATCGGCATGACGGGCCTGCTCAATGTCAGTTTCGATGCTCACTTCACCCCGGCGGTGGAAATCGGCTGGCGCCTGGCTCGGCGGCATTGGGGCTTGGGGTTTGCCAGTGAGGCAGCCTGGACCAGCTTGCGCTGTGCATTCGCCCAACTGGGGTTGGAGCAGGTGGTGTCGTTCACCACCGAAAGTAACTTGCCATCACAAAAGGTCATGCAAGCCATTGGTATGCAGCAGGACGTCGGCGGCCACTTCCTCCACCCCAAGCTTCCGGAGTTTCATCCACTGCGTCCCCATGTGCTGTACCGCATCAGTCGTGCCCAGTGGCAGCAGACCCTGCGCGGCTGAATTGCACAACATACGGGGCAGCTATGACAAACCCTGTATCATTTGTCGCAGTTGCGCATTGCTTTGGAGAATCTTGAATGAGCCACGTGTTGGACGATCTGGTCGACCTGTTGAGTCTGGAAGCTATCGAGGAAAACCTGTTCCGCGGACGGAGCCAGGACTTGGGCTTTCGTCAGTTGTACGGTGGCCAGGTACTGGGTCAGTCGTTGTCGGCGGCCAGTCAGACGGTCGAAGAAGCACGTCACGTGCACTCGTTGCATGGCTATTTTTTGCGTCCGGGGGATGCGGCGATGCCGGTGGTCTATTCGGTAGATCGCGTGCGTGATGGCGGCAGCTTCAGTACTCGGCGGGTGACGGCTATTCAGAAAGGTCAGCCGATTTTCACCTGCAGCGCTTCGTTCCAGTATGACGAAGAAGGCTTTGAGCATCAGACACCGATGCCGACTGTGGTTGGCCCGGAGAATCTGCCCTCGGAGGTGGAGTTGTTCAAGCGCATGGCCGATCGCCTGCCTGAGTCGATTCGCGACAAGATGCTCTGCGCCAAGCCCATCGAGATGCGTCCGGTTACTGAAGAAGATCCGTTCGATCCCAAACCCGGTGACCCGGTCAAGTACATCTGGTTCCGTGCCGACGGCACGTTGCCGGACGTACCGGCGCTGCACAAATACATGCTCGCCTATGCCTCGGATTTCGGACTGTTGACGACGTCGTTGCTGCCTCATGGCAAATCGGTGTGGCAGAAAGATATGCAGATCGCCAGCCTCGATCATTCGCTGTGGTTCCACGGCAACCTCAGGGCTGACGAGTGGCTGCTGTATGCCATGGACAGTCCCTGGGCGGGCAATGCGCGTGGTTTTTCCCGCGGGAGTATTTTCAATCAGGCTGGGCAACTGGTTGCCTCGTCCTGTCAGGAAGGTTTGATTCGCCATCGCAAGGACTGGGCATGAGCCTGACAGCTATCCGCCATTGGGTATTCGACATGGACGGCACCTTGACCGTTGCCGTGCATGACTTCGCCGCGATTCGCGAGGCCCTGGAGATTCCGCCGAGCGACGATATCCTCACCCACCTGGCGGCGCTGCCTGCCGCCGAAGCTGCGGCCAAGCACGCCTGGTTGCTTGAGCACGAGCGCGATCTGGCCATCGGTTCGCAGGCGGCGGTCGGCGCCGTGGAGCTGGTGCGTGAGCTTGCCGGGCGCGGTTGCCAATTGGGTATTCTCACCCGCAATGCGCGTGAACTGGCCCATGTAACGCTGCAAGCCATTGGCCTGGCTGACTGCTTTGCCGAGCAGTATGTGCTTGGGCGGGACGAAGCGCCGCCCAAGCCAGATCCAGGTGGCCTGCTGAAGCTGGCCGAGGCCTGGAATGTGGCGCCAACCGAGATGGTCATGGTGGGGGATTACCGTTTCGATCTCGATTGCGGTCGGGCTGCGGGTTCGCGAACCATCCTGGTCAACCTGCCGGACAACCCCTGGCCGGAGTTGACCGACTGGCATGCGGCGGATTGCCGGGCGCTGCAGGCCTTGTTGCGTCAGGGCTGAAGCCCGGTCAGAAGTCCCAGCGCGTGGTCAGCATTACATTGCGTGGCTCGCCATAGTAGGTGGTGTCGAAGTTGCCCAGGCCACTCAGGTAGCGCTTGTCAAAGACGTTGTTGGCATTGACGGTAAAGCTCAGGTGTTCGTCGTACTGGTAGCGGGTCATCAGGTCGACAAGGGTGTAGCCACCTTGTTTGATATAGGTGTAGTCCTGGGCCGCATAGCTATAGATCTTGCCGTAGAACGCGCTTTGCCAGTTCACCCCGCCACCCACGGTGACTTTGTCCAATACGCCTGGCAGGCGGTAGGTGCTG
Source organism: Pseudomonas arcuscaelestis (assembly GCF_016881005.1). Classification (GTDB taxonomy): domain Bacteria; phylum Pseudomonadota; class Gammaproteobacteria; order Pseudomonadales; family Pseudomonadaceae; genus Aquipseudomonas; species Aquipseudomonas arcuscaelestis. The sequence goes on from NZ_JACOPV010000006.1 coordinate 169,226, forward strand.
AACACGCGCACCAGGTGTTCAGGCTTGCTGGTGCTCATCGGGAAGCCGTAGACGTGTTGCTCGTCCGCGTCCCGGGAGCGGGCATAGGTGTAGCCGGCCGAGAGGTTCCAGCCCTCCATCAGTTCGCCCGCCAGCTCCAGTTCCACACCTTTGGTAGTAACACCGCTGGTGGACTTGTAGATACCTTCGCCGGTTTGTGGGTTGGTGCCGATGGACTCGGCGATGTTGTCCTGTTCAATACGGAACACTGCCAGGCTGGCGTTGAGCCTGCCGTCGAAGTAGGCCGCCTTCAGGCCCGCTTCATAACTATCGCCTTCGACCGGATCGAGAGTTGCGCCGTTGCTGTCCTTGTTGCTTTGCGGCTGATAGATCGAGGTGTAGCTGGTGTATACCGAGTAGGTGTCGTCCAGGTCATACACAACGCCCGCGTAAGGTGTGACCACGCCGTGTTGCTTGTAGCTGGTCGAACTGTCCGCGAAAATCGGATTCAAGCCATCGTAGTCATAGTTGTCGCTGTACTTGAACGTACTGACCCGGGTGCCGAGGATTACCGAAAGGTCATCTGTCGGGCGCAGGCGGGTAGCGATGTAAGCACCGTTCTGGCTCTTTTTCTGCTCGTACTTACCGTTCTTGGGGAAGTCAGGCACGGCGAGGTCGCCGTTCCATTCAAAGATACTGCCCGGTACAAGACCGCCGCCGCTGGTATCCCACGTAGCGCCGGTCTGGCGCGAGTTGGAGGTGCTGAAGCCGACCACCAGGTCGTGTTGACGCCCGAACAGTGAGAAGGGGCCGGAAACGTTCACGTCAGCGCTGTTCTGCACCCGGTGGCCTTCCCAGCGCCCCCAGATAATACCCATGCCGTTGCCGGCGCGATCTGGAGAGCCGAAGGCGGATGCCAGGCGCGTGTCGTGGTCGCTCTGCAGCTGGTTGACACTGAACTTGAGCGACCAGTCGTTGGCCAATGCCTGTTCCAGGGAGGCGAAGTAGGTGCGGTTGTCGAAGTCCCGACGGCTCCAATCGGCACCGGTGTTCAGCGACCGCGGAAAATCAGTCCGGCCGCCATCGGTGTAGTACACCGGATTGCCGGTCCATGATGTGCCACGCGGGGTGGTGGTTTGCTGGTCGATGCCAACGGTCAGCAGCGTGTCGGGCGTAATGTCGGCTTCAAGAATGCCGTAATACACCTCTTTCTTTTGCTGGTAGTGATCCTGGTAGCCGTTCTTGTCCTGCTTTGCCCCGACGAAGCGGCCACGCAGCGTGCCAGTGCTGTTCAGTGGACCGGAAACATCGCCTTCGCCGCGGTAGTTGTCCCAGCTGCCAGCACTGCCGGTGATCGAGGCCTGAAACGCTGCGGTGGGCTTTTTACGGATCAGGTTGACCGTGGCAGAGGGGTCGCCGGAGCCTGTCATCAGGCCGGTTGCGCCCTTGAGTACTTCGACCCGGTCGTAGATAGCCATGTCGACATGCGCGGTGCCTTCGCCATACACGCCGTCGTAAATGGTGTTGACGCCGTCGTATTGATAGTTGGTGATCACCAGGCCGCGGCTGGTGAACTCGACCCGGTCGCTGTCGTAGGTCTGGGCGGAGACGCCTGGGGTGTTGTTGAGGACGTCGGCGATGCTCTGGGCACCTTGGTCATCCATCATTTGCCGGGTGACGACGGTGATTGTCTGCGGCGTTTCGCGAATCGACAGCGGCAGCTTGGTGGCGGTACGGGAGGCGGCAGTGGTGTAGGAGCCGGTGTTTTCCGTGGTTTCACCCAGCAGTTGGCCGTTGATACTGGTTGCCCCCAGTTCCAGCGCATTGCCATTGCTGACCGGCACCAGTACATAACCACCGTTGCTCTGACGTTGAGCCTGCAGCCCGCTGCCCTGAAGCAGGCGCGCCAGGCCTTCTTCCACCGAGTAGTTGCCTTGCAGACCAGCCGATTGCTTGCCCTGTGTCTGGCGCGCATCGAACGACAGGGTGATGTTGGTGAAGGTGGCGAACAAACTCAGGTTTGTGCCCAGCGCCCCCGGCGCAATCTGAAAGTTCTTGCTGGCGCTCTGTGCCATGGCTTGGGTAGGTATCAGCGTCAACATTGGCAGCGGCGCCAGGGTCAGGCCAAACAACGCCAGGTGGACGGCGCGAACCAGAGGGCGGGGTGCCCGGGGGCAAGTACGGGACATGCAGGTTTCCTTCGATTGGCGGGGCAGAGTGGCAGCTGAATTTGCTGCTTTAACTGCGTAGCCGAATGAGAATGAAAATCGGAAACCCTGATAAAGGTTTTTTTTCAGGCCGGTTCAATGCTGACCCAATAGCGCGTCAAATAGCGCACCTGAACAGGCAGGGAGGCACTGAGGTTTTCCAGGATGGTGTCGCTGTCGTCGATGCGAAAGGCCCCGGACAAACGCAGGTTGGCAATGCTGTCGGCGCAGCGCAGCACGCCCGGTCGGTAGCGCCGCAGCTCGCTGACAAAGTCGGCCAGCCGCCACTCGATCACCGTCAGCATTCCCTGGGTCCAGGCGCCAGTGCCTGGGGCTGCCAGGTGGGCTGCGCTGAGGTTTTGGCGGTCGAAGCTTGCTGCCTGCCCGGCTTCAAGGCGCAACATGAGCAGGGGGCTATCCATTGGCCGGATTTCCACTGCATGCTCGAGGACGCTCACTTCACTTTTGCCATTGTCGCTGCGCACGCTGAACCGTGTGCCCAGCGCGCGCACGCGACCTTCGGCGGTTTGTACCGCGAAGGGGCGGGCACCCGGATCGCTCGCTGTTTGCACCATGATCTCGCCTTGGTGCAGACGCAACAGACGCTGTTGGCCGTCGTAGAGGATATCCACCGCGCTGTCGCTGTTGAGATGCAACTGGCTGCCATCACTGAGCCTGACTTGGCGGCGTTGTCCTTTTCCGGTTCGCAGTTCGGCCATCAGTGCCTGGCCGGGTGTGCTTTCGTGCACGGCCCAACCGCTAGCGCCAACGGCCATGAGCATGGCCAGGGTTTTAATGACTGCGCGGCGACGTGCGCGTACACCGTTAAGTGTCGGCATGGCGATATCGGCGGGAAGGCTGCCGAACTGGCGCTGCAGTTTTTCTACCCGCGCCCAGGCCTGGGCATGGGCCTGGCTTTTACCCAGCCAGTCTTGCCAGGCCTGCAGCTGGGCGTCATTGGGTTGTCCGGCGTTGAGCTGCACGTACCAGGTTGCAGCGGCTTCCAGGGTGCGGTAATCCAGGGAATGAGCCATTCAGTCGTCCGTCAGCAGCAGGCAATGGGTCATGGCGCGGATCAGGTGCTTTTTGACGGTAGTGACCGAAACGCCTACACGCTCGGCGGTGGCCACATAGTTCAGGCCCTCAAGTTGCACCGCGAGGAAAATACGTCGAGTACGCTCGCCCATGCCATCGAGCAGTGTGTCCACGGCGACCAGGGTCTCAAGGATCAGCAAGCGGGTTTCCGGTGAGTCGGCCAGGCGCTCCGGGCGGTGGGCCAGCTCGGCAAGATACGCCTGTTCCAAGGCTTTGCGTCGGAACTTGTCGATCATCAGTGCATGGGCAATGGCGCCCAAATAGCTACGCGGCTCGCGGATGGTTTGGGCATTACGCGCGGTCAGCACCCGGATGAACGTGTCCTGAGCGAGGTCTGCGGCATCGCTGGAGTTGCCCAGGCGTGAGCATAACCAGCTTTTCAGCCAGCCATGGTGTTCGCTATAGAGCGTATGCAAAGCAGCATGATCGGGAGCGGACATAAACGGTAACTAACGCAGTAACTGATAATTACTCGCATTATTGTAGTTTGTCTGAATATTTCGCAAGAGCTGATGCTTGACCGGTGTGCAGTCCAGGCCAAGACTGGTCAGCTACTTACCGGGTTCAATCAGGAGGTTCGCATGACCAGCAAGGCAATTTATGTGCAGGCGGGCGGCGGCTACGACAAGGTTCAGGTCGGCACCTGCGAGGCGCCAGCACCCACGGCTGGCGAGATTACCGTGCGGTTGCACGCCAACTCGCTCAACTATCACGACTTTGCCGTTGTCAGTGGCATGTGGGGGCCGAGTGAATCGCGCATTCCAATGGCCGATGGTGCCGGTGTGGTAACTGCGGTCGGCGTTGGGGTCAGTGAATTTGCCGTGGGCGACAGCGTGGTCAGTACCTTCTTTCCAGACTGGCTGGACGGCCAGCCCCTGATAGAAGGTTTCGCCACGGTGCCGGGTGACGGCATTGACGGTTATGCCCGCGAACTGGTTACCGCACGCGCTACCTCGTTTACCCATGCCCCCAAGGGTTACAGCCATGCCGAGGCGGCCACGCTGACCACCGCAGGGCTGACTGCCTGGCGGGCGCTGATGGCCGATGATTCGCTCAAGCCGGGCGACACCGTGTTGGTGCAGGGCACCGGCGGTGTTTCGATCTTCGCGCTGCAATTTGCCAAACTGGCCGGAGCCACTGTAATTGCTACGTCGTCCAGCGACGAGAAGCTCGAGCGCCTCAAAGCGATGGGCGCCGACCACCTGATCAACTACCGCAAAACGCCTGCCTGGGGTGAAACCGTGCGCCAGCTCACGGGCAACCGGGGTGTTGATCACGTGATTGAAGTGGGCGGCCCGGCCACCCTTGAGCAGTCGATGATCGCAGCGCGTATCGGCGGGCATATTTCGTTGATCGGTATTCTCACAGGCGTCGCCGGGCAGTTGCCGTTGGTACAGGCGTTGGTGCGCCAGATTCGACTGCAAGGGGTATTGGTTGGCAGCCGGGCGCAGCAACAGGCAATGGTGCGCGCAATCGATGCCAATGGCTTGCGCCCGATAATCGACAAGACGTTTGCTTTGGAGCAGATCGTCGATGCGTTCCGTTACCAGGAAAGTAACCAGCATTTCGGCAAGATTTGTCTGGAGTTCTGACCGCTTTTTTCAGCGAGGCGGCCCGACCTTGGTCGGGCTTGACCTTCGGCAGGTGCCGCTCGTAATCGCTAACTCTCTGCTTTAAAAGACTTTTTACGAAACTTCGTATCACACTCTTTCGTACGAGGTGAATGTTATTTCAAACACCTTGTGTGATATTTTGCCCGCCGCTCGAGAATTCCATGGCGCAGTGCCCAGCCTTGATCGCTGAGCCTGTGACGCATCGCTTCAGGTGCATCCGGTAATAAATATAAATACGCAGTGAGTGTGATCATGAGTGCAAAACCCAACACCGCCATCGGCGGTGCTGCCCCGTCCGTGGCTGAATCATCGGGTCTGGAGGTCAAGCGTCTGACCTTCGTTGAGGCTGTCGCCATGATTGTGGGCACCAACATTGGTGCTGGCGTGCTGTCGATGGCCTACGCCAGTCGTTTGGCCGGTTACTTGCCACTGTTGCTGTGGCTGGCCGTTGCCGGTGTCTTCACCACCATTTCCATGCTTTACGTTTCCGAAACCACCCTGCGTACCCGCAGCCATCACCAGTTGAGTGGCCTGGCGCAACGCTACGTGGGCTCCTTCGGCGCCTGGGCGATTTTTCTGTCGGTGGCGGTCAACAGTATTGGTGCGCTGACTGCTTATATGAGCGGTAGCGGCAGGATCCTCAGCGAGTTCTTCGGGATCAGTCCGGCGCTGGGTAGTCTGCTGTTCTTCCTTCCCGCAGCATTCGTGCTGTACTTGGGCCTGAAGGCCATTGGCAAGGGTGAGAAGTTCATCAGTATCGGCATGGTGTCGATGACCCTGGTGCTGGTAATTGCCACCCTGATCAATGAAAAAACCGACTTCGCCAATCTGTTCGAAGGCAGCTGGATCTACATGATCCCGGTATTCAACATTGCCGTGTTCTGCTTCTCGGCGCAGTACGTGGTACCGGAAATGGCCCGCGGTTTCAGCCACGCACCCAAGCGCTTGCCGGTTGCGGTGATTACCGGAATGGTGATCACCTTTGTCCTGCTGGCTATCGTTCCGATGTCGGTAATTGCCCTCAATGGCCTGGAAAACCAGACCGAAGTGGCCACCCTGGCGTGGGGCCAAGCGCTGGGGCAATGGGCGTTCTACACCGCCAACACCTTTGCGCTGTGCGCCATGATGACCTCCTACTGGGGCCTTGGCGGCAGCTTCCTGACCAACATCTTCGACAAGTTCAAAAGCCTGGGCTCGGAAAGCAATCCCAAAAACCGCCTGTTGGTACTTGCCATTGTTTGTGTGCCACCGTTCATCCTGGCCTACAGCGGCATGGTCGGCTTTGTGAACGCGTTGTACTTTGCCGGTGTGTTCAGTGGCGTGATCCTGTCGATCATGCCAATCCTGATGCTGCGCTCGGCGCGCAAGAATGGTGACATTGTTCCGGCCTGGCAGTGTGGCTGGATCGCTCACCCAGCGATTCAAGTAATGGTAGTTGTCCTGTACCTGTGCAGCATGGCCTATGCGATTGCCAGCGCTCTGGGCTGGTTGCCGGGCGGCTGGTAATACTTCATGTGCGAGCAGTGGTATTGCTGCTGCTCGCAATGATGCTCATCGCGCAACGCGTGAGCACCTCAGTCAGCTGTTGTTCGCCTACCTGAATATCGTTCCACTGAGATTGACCGTAGAGCATGCCGATAACCGCATTGGTGATGAGCGTGATCTCGCCGTCGGGCTTGCCGCGCTGTTGGTACTCCGTGGCAATCGTTGCACTCAGCAGTGCGTAGTAGTCATTGCGCAGTCTGTTGGCCTGTTGCTTGTGTTCTTCGCTGAGGTTCACGAACTCTCGCGTCACCAATATCAATCGGTACTGCTCATGCAAATTGAAGGCGACGAACGCTTGAACAAAGCGCCGTACCCGCTCGGACGTCGTGCTCGCACCTTTCATGCGCCGCTTGGTATCGGCCAGCAAGTCTGCCAGGGCTGCTTCAATCAGCTCGTAGAGCAGGCTCTGCTTGTTTTCGATGTGATGGTACAGCGAGCCGGCATGCAGGCCGACGTAGCTGGCCAGGTCGCGCAGGCCAATTGCCTGAAAACCACGGGTTGCGAACAGCTCTATGGACGCATCCAGCAAACGGTCGCGGGCGCTGAATGGCGTACTGGCTGACACGGCGGCTGCGAGCATGTTGAGCCCCTCGGTAAACAACAACGTTCAATGCAAGGGGGCTGTTGCCGGCCACCCTTGCGTCATTCTGATTCAGCCCGGACTGTGTTCCTGTGGCAGAATCAGTCGCTCGGGAATGCGCTGCACAGCACTTCGCGCCACCAGGTAGTACACCAGGGCAGGCACTGTGAGACCAATCAGCCACGAAATATCGGTACCCCCCAATACCTCGACCAATGGGCCGGTGTAAAAGCTGGTAGCGATGAACGGCAGCTGAATCAAAACCCCCAAGGCATAGATAACGATACCTGCGATGTTCCATCGTCCGTATCGTCCATCTGGATCAGATAGCGCCGGAATGTCATAGCGCTCTTTGGTCACCAGATAGAAGTCGACCAGGTTGATCGCACTCCACGGCGTGAAGAAGGCCAGCAAAAACAGGATGAACGCAGAGAAGTCGTGCAGGAATGAATGCCGTCCCAACAGCGCCAATGCAGTCGCCAGTCCAACCATGAACAGAATGTAGACGGTGCGCAGGCTGCGGGATATTTCCTGGTTGCCGCGAAAGCCGCTGACGATAGTGGCCAATGACATGAAGCTGCCATAGGCATTGAGCGTGGTGATGGTCACCTTGCCGAATACGATGCTGAAGAACAGCAGCGAAGCAACGACACCGCTGGCGCCCATGCCGACGATGTAGGCGACTTCATGGCCGGCAAACTGATCGCCGGCAAGCGCGGCGACGAATACACCGAAGACCATCGAGATTTGTGTGCCGATCACCGAACCCAGGCCGACGGCGAGGAACGTCTTCAAAGTCGAAGTGTTTCTCGGCAGGTAGCGGGAGTAGTCAGCCACATAAGGGCCGAAAGCGATCTGCCAGGATGCAGACAACGAGATCGCCAGGAGAAAGCTGCTCAGGGAGAAGTGCCGGTTGGCGAGCAGTTCGCTGATGTCATGGGCAGACAACAGGCGGTAAAAGAGGTAGAAAAACGCCACCACCCCGATCACGCTCGACAGCCGCCCGATCCAGTGGATGGTGCGATAACCCAGCACCGTCAGCACCACGATCAGTGCGGCAAAAATCAGGATACCTGTGGCGTCACTGACGTTGACCAACTGGCCGATGGCCTGACCTGCCAGCACCGAGCCACTGGCGGAGAAACCGACGTACATCATGCACACCAGTACTATTGGGATCACTGCCCCGTAGACCCCGAACTGTACGCGGCTGGAGATCATTTGCGGCAGGCCCAGCTGCGGGCCTTGAGCCGCATGCAGGGCCATAATCGCGCCACCGAGCAATTGCCCGATGAGCAAGCCGATCAATGACCAGAACACATCACCACCGAGCACCACGGCCAGGGCCCCGGTGACGATAGCGGTGACTTGCAGGTTGGCCCCGAACCAGAGCGTGAACTGGCTGAGCAGCCGACCGTGGCGCTCGGCGTCGGGGATGTAATCGATGGAACGCCGTTCTATATACGTCTTGCGCTGCGCACTTTCTTTGGAGGCGGACATGGCGATTCCTCTCAGGTGTCGTTCGATACGACAACCTTCTGGAGTTTCAACATTAAGGAAGGGGCCTATAGGACAGGCCCCGGTTATTTGCTTGGTTAGCGGTGGGCGTCGAGCAAACTGCGTGAAATGATGATTTTCTGTACTTCCGAGGTCCCTTCGAAAATCCGCAGGATTCGGGCGTCGCGAACATAGCGCTCAAGCGGCAGGTCACGGATGTAGCCGTAGCCGCCGTGCAGCTGTAGCGCAGCGTCGGTGACGAAGCCTGCACATTCGGCGGCGACCAGTTTGGCGGTAGCCGAATCCAGGCTGAAACGTTCACCGCTGTCACGGCGGGCAGCGGCTTTCCAGGTGAGCATGCGCGCGCCTTCCAGCTGTGCGTACATATCCGCCAGACGCCATTGGGTGCCTTGGTAGGCAGCCAGTGGTTTTGACCCGATCTGGCGTTCGCGCACCCAGTTCAAGCTCGCCTGCAGGGCCGCGTTGGCGATGCCCAGCGACATGGCTGCGACTTCCACTCGGCCGCGGTCGAGCACGGCCATCGCGGTGCTGAAGCCAGCGCCTTCCTCGCCCAGCAGGGCCGACTCGGGCAGCCAGCAATCCAGTGCCAGTTCGTAGATCGTGCTGCCGCGCAGGCCCATGGTCTTTTCCGGGCTGGAAAAGCTGATGCCCGCAGTGCCCTGGGGGATCATGAAGGCGCTGATGCCCTTGTGTCCGGCGTCTGCGTCGGTCTTGGCGTACAGCACGATAAAGCCAGCTTCACGGGCGTTGGTGATGTAGTGCTTGCTGCCGCGTATGCGCCAGCCGCCGTCTTCGCGGTGCGCACGGCAACGCATGTCGGCGGGGTTGGAACCGGCAGCCGGCTCGGTCAGTGCAAATGCGCCGAGCAATTCGCCGCTGGCGGCGCGTGGCAGCCACTCCTGCTTCTGCGCCTCGCTGGCGCCGATCAGGATCGAGTCGGTGGCCAGAAAGTGCGCGGTCAAGGCTGATGCAGTCGAGGCGCACGCGCCGGCCACCGCTTCGACCACACGGCTCATGGCCAGGCTACCAATTCCCAGGCCGCCATATTGCTCGGGCAAATTGATGCCCATGCCGCCGAGCTCGCCCAGTGCCTGCAGGCTTTCGGCGCAGAAGGTCTCGGTTTCGTCATAGTGTTGGGCGCGTGGTTGAATAACTTCGCGCGCCAGCTTCTCAGCCGATTCGACCACCGCCTGTTCGACCTGGTCCAGTTCAAAGTTCATGGGAGAGCTCCTGTTTCTGTAGTCCGAACGCCAGGTTGTCGGCACCCAGGCGCGGGGCGAGGGTGGTGGCGTGAGGTTTGTGGCCGTTGAAGAAAACCGGTTGTGGTACCAGCGGCAGCGCTGAACCTTCAGGCCGAATCAGCAGTTGGCGAACCTGCGCCTGCTCGCTTTCGGCAGCTTGAGCCAGGGTCCACACCGGAGACGACGGCACACCGGCATCGAGGAGAATGTCGCACACCTGCTCGACGCTCAGTTGGCGGGTCCAGGCTTCGATTGCACGGCGCAGCGCTGGCTCGTTCAAGGTGCGTTGTGGGTCTGTGGCGAAGCGCTCATCGCTGGCGAGTTCAGGGGTGTTCATGCACTGGCAGAGGCGTTGGAACAGCTTGTTGCTTGCGACCGCGATCACTACCAGGCCGTCGGCAGCGCTGTAGGTATCAAAGGGCGTCGAGACCGGATGGCGGTTGCCCACCAGCCCTGGTGTTACGCCATTGGCGAACAACCCGGACAGGCCGGTCATCTGCAGGCTGAACAGCACGTCGAACATGGCGACGTCGATGTATTGGGCCCCGGGTGCATGACGCTCGCGAGCAAAAAGGGCGGAGCTGATTGCCCAGGCGGCATACACGCCGGCGCACAAGTCACCGATGGACTCGCCGCTGCGGGTCGGGCCTGTTGCGGCAAAACCGGTGACGCTCATCAGTCCGGACATTGCCTGGGCGACAATGTCGTAGGCCGGGTTGCTCGACAGCGGGCCGTGCTGACCGAAGCCGGAGATGCTCGCGTAAATCAGCTTCGGGTTGTATTGCTTGAGGGTGTCGAAATCGATGCCCAGGCGTTGGGTTACGCCGGGACGGAAGTTCTCGACGACGACGTCGGCGTCACGCACCAGCTCATACAGGCGGGCACGCTCGGCACTGACCTTGAAGTCGATCTCGACACTGCGTTTACCTCGGTTGATCAGGCCGAAGTAGACACTCTCTCCGTCTTTGAACGGGCCCAGATGACGGCTGTCATCACCGTGCCCGGGCACTTCGAACTTGATCACTTCGGCGCCAAGGTCCGCAAGCATTGCGGTGCAATGCGGGCCGGCCAGAACGCGGCTCAGATCGAGCACGCGAACGCCTTGGAGCTGTTGGGTAAATGGGCTGCTGGTCATGGTGCAAGCTCCTCGAAAGTGGGGTCAGGCCTTGCTGATCATCGGCAGGTTCAAGCCTTGTTCCTTGGCGCAGTCGATGGCGATCTGGTAACCGGCATCGGCGTGACGCATGACACCGGTAGCCGGGTCGTTGTGCAGGACGCGAGCGATACGCTCGGCCGCTTCGTCGGTACCGTCGCAGACAATGACCATGCCCGAGTGCTGGGAGAAGCCCATGCCCACGCCACCGCCGTGGTGCAGCGAAACCCAGGTGGCGCCGCTGGCGGTGTTGAGCAGGGCGTTGAGCAGCGGCCAGTCGGAGACCGCATCGGAGCCGTCCTGCATGGCTTCGGTTTCGCGGTTAGGGCTGGCCACCGAACCCGAATCCAGGTGGTCGCGACCGATGACGATCGGCGCCGACAGCTCGCCGCTGCGCACCATTTCGTTGAACGCCAGGCCGAGCTTGGCGCGCAGGCCCAGGCCGACCCAGCAGATACGCGCGGGCAGACCCTGGAAGCTGATGCGCTCGCGGGCCATGTCCAGCCAGTTGTGCAGGTGGGCATCGTCGGGGATCAGTTCCTTGACCTTGGCGTCGGTCTTGTAGATGTCGTCGGCGTTGCCCGACAGCGCGGCCCAGCGGAACGGACCGATACCCCGGCAGAACAGTGGACGGATGTAGGCCGGTACGAAGCCTGGGAAGTCGAAGGCATTGCTGACGCCTTCTTCCTTGGCCATCTGGCGAATGTTGTTGCCGTAGTCGAAGGTCGGCACGCCTTGCTTCTGGAACGCGAGCATGGCTTGGACATGAACGGCCATCGACTGTTTGGCCGCCTTGACCACGGCAGCAGGCTCGGTCTGGGCGCGGTCGCGGTACTGCTCCCAGGTCCAGCCGGCTGGCAGGTAGCCGTTGAGCGGGTCGTGGGCGCTGGTCTGGTCGGTGACCATGTCCGGGCGCACGCCACGCTTGACCAATTCAGGCAGGATTTCTGCCGCGTTGCCCAGCAGGGCAATGGAGATGGCCTTGCCTTCGGCGGTGTACTGGGCGATGCGCGCCAGGGCATCGTCGAGGTCCTTGGCTTGCTCGTCGACATAACGGCTGCTGAGGCGGAAATCGATACGGCTCTGCTGGCATTCGATGTTCAGCGAGCAGGCGCCGGCGAGGGTCGCGGCCAGTGGCTGGGCGCCGCCCATGCCGCCGAGGCCCGCGGTCAGTACCCACTTGCCCTGGAGGCTGCCGTTGTAGTGCTGGCGGCCGGCTTCGACGAAAGTTTCGTAGGTGCCCTGGACGATGCCCTGGCTACCGATGTAGATCCAGCTGCCGGCTGTCATCTGGCCGTACATGGCCAGGCCCTTGGCATCCAGTTCGTTGAAGTGTTCCCAGTTGGCCCAATGTGGCACCAGGTTGGAGTTGGCGATCAGCACGCGTGGGGCGTTGCTGTGGGTCTTGAACACGCCAACCGGCTTGCCCGACTGCACCAGCAGGGTTTCGTCATCGTTGAGGTGGGTCAGGCTCTCGACGATTTTGTCGTAGCACTCCCAGTTACGTGCGGCACGGCCAATACCACCGTAGACCACCAGCTCTTTCGGGTTCTCGGCCACTTCCGGGTCAAGGTTGTTCATCAGCATGCGCAGGGGCGCTTCGGTCAGCCAGCTTTTGGCGGTGAGCGTGTTGCCGCGTGCTGCGCGGATTTCGACGTCGCGCTTGCGAGTACGGGTGGTCATGGTCATTGCCTCATTCAGCGGTAGGTGAATGGTGGTAAATCTCATGATGTATGTATGAGCTTATACCAACCTGTATGTACAAGTAGGTGCAAGCAAGGGGCCAAAACCGGATTTGGTCAGGAGCAAAAAAGCATAAAAATATGAAAATCAGTTATAAAACAAGTAGATAGATTTTTTAAAATTTTCATGGTGCGCGAAGCGATACTGAAAAAGTTGTTGCAACTTCAGCGTGAGCGTAGAGAGGTGGGGGAGATTTCGTAACATTTCTGTGCGCAGAAAAAGCGTAATGTCACTTTTCTGCCATCCCAGGCTGGGCCAGTAACAGCGCGAATGCTAATAACCAGAGACGGGTCATCGAGCGACAGGCGGGGGTCGCTCGAACGTTGCTTCAGTTGCCGACCTTACCTTCCAGGCGATAGCGCGAACCTGGATAAACCAGGCGTGCACAGCCAACCTGGCCCTTCGCCGCCCAGGTGCGTCGACGAATCAGCAGGCACGGCTCGTAGCGCTTGATTTGCAGCAACTTGCATTCGGCAGACTTGGCGTGGATGGATTCGACCACATGTTCGCCTTCAGTCAGCGGTGCCAATTGGATCAGGTAGGCGTAAGGGGTGACCTTGGTAAAGTCTTGCTCGAGATAAGCCGGCGCTACCTCGGCGTTCACGAAGCGTTCTTCTATTTGTACGGGCACTTCGTTTTCGAAATGCACCAGCACCGAGTGGAACAAGCGCGTGATCCCTTCAAGCGGGAAGGGCATCGAAGCACGAGCGCGCTCGGGCATTTCTTCGAGCACGATCACTTCGCTGCGATGCTGATGGCCACGGGCAGCAATTTCATCGGCAATATTGTGAATCTCAAACAGTGCCGCACGGCCCTTGGGCTCCGCGACGAAAGTGCCGACACCCTGCGTACGTACCAATGCGCCCTCAATGGTCAACTCGCGCAGTGCCCGATTGATGGTCATGCGACTCACGCCCAGCACATTCAGCAGTTCGCTTTCCGAAGGCAGCTTGGAGTTGGGCAGCCATACGCCGGCGCGAATCTTCTGCATGATGATTTGCTTGACCCGCGCGTACAGCGGCGAGGGGCTTTCGAGCGAGAACGACTCGAGAGATGCATTTTCCTCGTTGGATTTAGGCACGTTGTTTCCTGATGTAAAAAAGAAATTGCTCCGACAAACGTGGAGCGGAGTTTACTCTGCTGTCGCCAATACGCCTATGTGTGCAGGAAGGGGCTGCCTGCGTTGCAGGTAAACTCGCATTTTCGATCCATGAACCTTCTCAATTTGACGTCAGAACATTCCTACTTAGCGAGTTACCAGGATTTCAACGCATTTTTCGCCTGGGTCCAAACCTCTCGGCGTGGCTCCAGCCGCGCTTGGTAATTGGCCCTAAAAAGTTATGCACACCCGGAAGACACTGCGTGAGCAGCCAAATTCGACGCCCGCGATTCGAGGGGGTCGAGGACCGACTGCTTCAAAAAATGCCTTTCAACCAAAAATAATAACGAATGGGGTGAGCAGCATGTCCGTACCTCAACAAACCCAATCAGAAAGTTCCAACGGTGGCCTGCAATCCGGGCTCAAGCAACGTCACATGGCCATGATCGCGCTGGGTGGTGTCATTGGTGCCGGTCTGTTTGTCGGCAGCGGTGTGGTCATCCAGTCGGCAGGGCCTGCAGCGCTGATTTCATTCATGGTCACCGGCGTACTGGTCATCCTGATCATGCGCATGCTCGGCGAAATGGCCTGTGCTTTACCGGCGGTTGGGTCCTTTTACGAATATGCACGCATGGCCTGGGCCGACAGTCCACAGACAAGCCAATTGGCCGGTTTTCTCACCGGTTGGATGTATTGGTATTTCTGGGTGATTGTCGTCGCTGTCGAAGCGGTGGCCGGTGCTTCACTCATTCAGTTTTGGATGCCGGATGTTCCGGCCTGGGCCATCAGCTTAGTGCTGATGATAATTCTGACATTCACTAACTTGTGCTCGGTTGCGTCCTTCGGTGAATTCGAGTTCTGGTTTTCTTCGATCAAGGTCGCAGCAATCCTGGTCTTTCTCTTGCTCGGTGGGTTGTATCTGCTTGGCATGTGGCCGACCGAAACCCATCACGGCTTGAGTTCGATGTTGAGCAATGGCGGCTTCATGCCCAACGGCATCGGGCCGGTGTTGACCGGTGCAGTGGCCGCGACCGGGTTCTATTTCGGGGCCGAGATCGTCACCGTGGCTGCTGCAGAGTCCTCCGACCCGGTTCGCTCGGTCGCGCGGGCAACCAATTCGGTGATTACCCGCGTGCTGTTCTTCTACGTCGGGTCGATCTTGCTGGTGGTCACGCTGGTGCCCTGGAACTCACCTGCGATGCTCACGCCGTACTCCAGTGCGCTTGCCGCCATGGGCTTCGGTTGGACCGCGCACGTGATGAATGCGATCGTGCTGACGGCAGTGTTGTCTTGCCTCAATTCGGGCATCTACGCGTCTTCGCGCATGCTGTTCGCGTTGACCAAACGCGGTGATGCACCGCGGGGCCTGGCCAAGCTGTCTTCGAAGGGCGTGCCGCGCCGGGCGATCTTTTTCGGAACGCTGTTCGGTTATTTGTCGGTGGTCATGTCGTACGTATCGCCGGACACCATCTTCGCCTTTTTGGTCAACTCCTACGGCACTGTAGCGATCTTCGTCTACGTGCTGATCGCCCTCTCTCAGCTGCGCTTGCGGGCCAAGCTTGAGCGTGAGGCACCGGAGAAACTCAAAGTGCGGATGTGGTGTTATCCCTATCTGACCTATGTTGCCATCATCGGCATGCTCGGTATTGTCACCGGCATGGCGTTCATACCCGAGCAACGCATGCCGCTGGCACTGGGCGTGGTCAGTCTGGCGATTCTGTTGTTGGCGTTCCTCAGTCGCAGCATCTGGCGGCGGCTCAAAGGCCTGCCGGCAGTTGTACCGGTGAGTAGCTAAGCGTCACACCCCGCTCAAGTGTGTTCGGCCAAACCGTTCAGTGATTGAACGCTTTGGCCGAACGCACAAGAGCAGTGCTGTTCTGTTTCGTGATGGGGCGTTACGGGCGACCGCTGAGCAAGCGCAGGACTTCATCGAATACCGCGTTGTCCAGGCTACGCGATAAATCCAGCTCAAGGCTGCGGTGATAATAAGCGCTCAGGTCCAGACCCACGCCAAGGGCGTACAACTCAACAGTCCCCTCTTGTTCGATCTGTCGCGTCACTTGCTTGAGGTGCAGGTCGAGGATGTCTTGCTGATTGGTTTGGTGGGTGGCGCTGTCCATCGGGCAGCCATCGCAGATAACGATCAGGATGCGCCGCCGGGCGTCGCGCTGCAGCAGCCGCTGACGTGCCCAGAGAAGCGCTTCGCCATCGATGCCCTCGCGAAAAAGATCAGACTTGAGCAGCGCGGCAATGCTCGGCCGGGCTCGACGCCATGACGTTTCGGCATTCTTGTAGACCACATGACTCAGCTCGTTGAGCCTGCCCGGATTGGCTGGCTGACCCAGGGCGCGCCAGCGCTTCAACGGACGTCCGCCGTTCCATTGGCCAGTGGTGAAACCCAGGATTTCACTGCGAGCCCCCGCCAATTCCAATGCGCGAGAAAAGGCGTCAGCCAGCAAGGCGATGCTTTCGATATGGTTGCGCATGGAGCCGGAGTTGTTGATCAACAGGGTGACCAGGCAATCACTGTGCGGGCGCTCCAGCTCATGGCGAAAAATCTCGCGTTGTTCAGGGCTGATGATCAGACGACTGAGTCGACCGGCATCGATCTGCCCTTCGGTCTGGGCAAACGCCCAGCCATCGCGACGAGGCGCAGCCAGCAGGGCGCCAAGACGCTTGGCCAAGCGTGGCAGATTGAGGCCCTGCGTCGCCAGGCGACGGTCCAGGCGCTGGCGCAGCTCGCGCAACAGATCGGAGCGCACCAGGCGGGTGGCCTCACGCTCGCAATCATGCTCGCGGCTGAATACCTGATAGGAAAAAGTGTCGTTGCTACCGCGTGGATTGCCGTGGGTATCGCCGCTGCTGCTGGATTCTCCCTCGCCATCCTGATCCACATCCAATAACAGCGCGAAGGCCAGATGCACCTTTTCGACGACTTGCGAAACGGTGCTCTCGTCGTCGCCGAGCCGTTCGGCGTCCAGGTCCTCGATCAGCGCCTGTGCCTTGGCGGCAATCAGCAGGGCATGCTCAGTGAACGCCGGTTGATCATGACGACAGCGGCGCATCAGACCGAAGGCGGCGCCGAAGTGGCCGAGCAGGCTCAGGCGAGGCGCTTCAATGAGCATCTCCGTTTGTTCACCGGCGCGGCCGCCACACAGCAAAATCCAGCTCATTTGCGCCAGGGTGAACAGCAACAAGCCAATGTGCCCTTCGGTGTGCCCGGCGTCGAGAAACTGCTGGCTCCACTGCTCGAAGCGCCGCAGCATGTTTCGCCGTGCACCGGGATGACAGTCGGCTACCAACGACTCGACGCGCAGTTGCTCAAGTAACTCGAACACCAGGCGGGCGATGGGCTGCTGTGGAAGAACCTGGCGCACCAGCGCCTGGTCACTGTGTTTCAGGCGCAGCGCCAGGCTATCTGCCACGCCGCGCCAGGCAAGGCTTTCGTCGTGTTCCGGGTTGGGGTGCAGGTGCGGGGCGTGGACCGGAAAGTAGCGTTCCTGTACTTCCAGGCGGCCGCCGCGATAGCGCACGCGCCGCTCGCCGGAAAGCGCCCGCAGCGTCGCTGCGCAGAGTTCCTCGAGTTGTTGCTGACGTTTCTCGCGGCGTAGCGGTGGGGTCATGGTGGTCTTCCTGTGTTCAGGCCAGTGCCAGCAAGGGCAGCGCCGATTCGGCCAGCTCCTGGTCGAAGCAGCGTTGGTAGTATTCGGCGACGATGGGCCGCTCTGCTTCATCGCATTTGTTGAGGAACGACAGGCGGAAGGCCAGCGCCGGGTCGCTGAAAATCTCCATGTTCTCGGCCCAGGAAATAACGCAGCGCGGCGACATCAAGGTCGACAGGTCACCGCTGGCGAAGCCTTGGCGGGTCAGGTCGGCCACTGCCACCATTTGCGTCAGCAAACCTTCGCCATGGCGGGCGAGCAAATGCGGCACCCGCGAGGCGACAATGGCAACTTCTTCGGCCTGCGGCAGGTAGTTCAGGGTGGCGACGATGTTCCAGCGATCCAGCTGCGCCTGATTGAGCACCTGGGTGCCGTTGTAAAGCCCATTCAAGTTGCCCAGGCCAACGGTGTTGGCGGTGGCGAACAAGCGGAACGAGGGGTGCGGATGGATCACCAGATTCTGGTCGAGCAGATTGAGCTTTCCGTCGCGCTCGAGAATGCGCTGAATAACAAACATGACATCCGGGCGGCCGGCGTCGTATTCGTCGAAGATCAGCGCCATGGGCCGGCGCAGTGCCCAGGGCAGGATGCCTTCCTGGAACTCGGTGACTTGCTTGCCGTCGCGAAGGACGATGCCGTCTTTGCCGATTAGGTCCAGGCGGCTGATGTGTCCGTCCAGGTTGACGCGCGTGCACGGCCAGTTAAGCCTCGCCGCGACTTGTTCGATATGGGTCGACTTGCCGCTGCCGTGGAGGCCTTGCAGCATTACCCGGCGATTACGGGTGAAACCCGCGAGAATCGCCAGGGTGACTTCCGGGTTGAAACGATAGGCCGTGTCGATCTCCGGCACATGTTCGTTGGGCGTGAGGAACGTCGGCACACGCATGTTGGAATCGATACCGAACAACTCCCGGACAGGGACCAGGCGGCTGGCAGGTTCGAAGTTCAGGTCGGTCATGAATATCGCCTTTGAGGGCCGGAAAGGAAGTCTTGATTCTAGGAGGGGCGCCGGGGCGGGGGAGGGGCCAGTTAGCGCAACTGAATGCGGCCAGTCTTGTCTGGCGCCATGTTCAGGTGATAACTGGCCCTATGGTCCGGGAGCACGTCGGCTAAGGATGGTCCCGTTAGTCAAGCGCATGGCAGTTGCCGCCGAACAACCTCGAGAGGTCTACCTGATGTCCGCCGATACCCTGACGATCACCCTGGATCCGCAGCTTCTTGAACTGTTTCGCCGTTATCAGGCGCACACCCAGGTCACCCCGGAGTATTACATCGACGAACTGCTGGCCCGGACCCGGCCAACCCTGCAGGCGGTGGTCGAGGCATTGGACGAAGCTGCTGGAGACCCTGAAGCATTGGCCCAGCTGTTTGGTCGCAGGATGGCCAATCTGATGCAGCCGTCGAGTGATCAGGCCAGTGCCTGAAAGCCAATAGCCGACGCGTGTTTGAAGGGGGGGCGAAGCCTGGGCTCGGCAGAAGTTTTGGCTTCTGCGAGCTTCAGGACGTGGGAAGTGTCAGTTGTCGATGATCTCGTTCAGCGCCTGTTCAAGGGTGCTGACCGTGCGTTCGATGTTGTGCAGCTTTTCGAGCCCGAACAGACCAATGCGAAAGGTCTGGAAGTCGGCCGGTTCATCGCATTGCAGCGGCACGCCGGCCGCAATCTGCAGACCGTGGGCGGCAAACTTCTTGCCGGTTTTTATCTCGGCATCGTCGGTGTAGCTGACCACCACGCCGGGGGCCTGGAAGCCGTCTGCAGCCACGCTCTTGATGCCCTTGCTGGTCAACAAGGCGCGAACTCGGTCACCCAGTGCCTGCTGTTCGTCGCGGACCTTGTCGAAGCCGTAGGCTTGGGTTTCTTTCATCACTTCGTTGAAGTGCGCCAGGGCATCGCTGGGCATGGTTGCGTGGTAGGCATGCCCGCCCTGTTCGTAGGCCTGCATGATCTGCAGCCATTTCTTCAGGTCACAGGCAAAGCTGCTGCTCTGGGTATGCTCGATGCGTTCGAGGGCCCGGGCGCTGAACATCACCAAGGCGCAGCATGGCGATGCACTCCAGCCTTTTTGCGGCGCACTGATCAGCAGGTCGATCGCGCACGTGTGCATATCGAGCCAGAGCGCGCCCGAGGCGATGCAGTCCACCACGAACAATCCGCCCACGGCATGCACTGCGTCACCGACGGCGCGCAAGTAGTCATCGGGCAGAATGATTCCCGACGATGTCTCGACGTGAGGCGCGAAGACAATCTGCGGTTTGTGCGTCTCGATGGCTGCCAGTACTTCCTCCAGTGGTGGTGGGGCGAAGGCGGCCTGGCGGCCGGGTTCGACAGGTCGGGCCTTGAGCACCGTGGTGGCGGCCGGAATATTGCCCATCTCCAGAATCTGGCTCCAGCGATAGCTGAACCAGCCGTTGCGTATCACCAGGCATTGCTGGCCGCTTGCAAACTGGCGCGCCACCGCTTCCATACCGAACGTGCCGCTGCCGGGCACCACGGCAACAGCCTGGGCGTTGTACACCTGCTTCAAGGTCGTGGAAATGTTGTTCATCACCCCTTGGAACGTCTGCGACATATGGTTGAGCGAGCGGTCGGTGTATACCACCGAGTACTCGACCAGCCCCTCGGGATCGATGCTGGGATAAAGCTTTGACATGAGTGACTCCTGCGGCAGAAAAGTCAGCGTAAAGCCCTTCCCGCGATGGGTCGGGCGATGCGCCGAGTGTAGCGGATCAACTTGTAGTCAGGAGGTGGGGGTTGGCGCAGGACTGAATTCGCTCTTCATCTGTTCACCTTTGCGCGCGCCGATCCACCAGGCGCAGTAAGCGCTCACCGCGCCTGCGAACAGCACATACAAGCAGGTCGTCCATGGCTGCCCATCGCTGCTGCGCATCAATGCGGTGGCGATCATCGGGGTCAGGCCGCTGGCGAAGATGCCGGAGAACTGATAGACGAACGAGATGCCGGTGTAGCGTACCTTGGCGTCGAACAGCTCACAGAACATAGCCGCTTCAGGGCCGTAGATTGCCGCATAGAGAATGCCGAAGGGCACCACGATCGCAATCCACACCATGAACATATCGCCATTGCTGACCATCATCATCCAGAAGGCGGGGAAGGCAGACAGGGCGGTAATCAGTGAGCCCCAGAAGTACACGCGCGTGCGGCCAATACGATCGGACAAGGCGCCGAACATCGGGATGGTGAAGCACATCACTACCGCCGCCACCATCACCCCGATCAATGCCTGGGAGCGGGGCAGGTTGAGGGTCTGGGTCAGGTAGCTGAGTGAAAACACCCCGAAAACATTGAAAAATACGCCATCGATGTAACGTGCGCCCATACCGGCCAGGACGTTTTTCGGGTACCGCTTCATCATGTCCACGAACGGGATGGCGGCCTCGGCATTGGCGGCTTTGACTTTGGCGAATTCGGGGCTTTCCATTACGTTCAGACGGATCCAGGTGCCGACGAACACCAGCAAGGCGCTGAGCAGAAATGCGATACGCCAGCCCCAGTCGAGAAACTGAGTGTCGCTCAGTACATAGGACAGCAGCCCGACCACGCCGGAGGCCAGGCACAAACCGATGGCCAGGCCAATCTGCGGCAAGCTGGCGTAGAAGCCGCGCTTGTGTTTTGGCGCGTATTCGAAGGCCATCAGCACCGCGCCACCCCATTCGCCTCCCAGGCCGATGCCCTGGACGACGCGCAGCACCAGTAGCAGGATCGGCGCCCAGATGCCGATGGTGTTGTAACTGGGCACCAGGCCAATGAGGAAGGTGGCCACGCCCATGATCATCATGGTCATGATCAGCATGCTCTTTCGGCCGATCTTGTCGCCGAAGTGACCGAAAATCACCCCGCCGATCGGGCGGCTGAGAAAGCCGACAGCAAAGGTGCCGTAGGCCAGCATGGTGGATACCAGCGGGTCATCGCTCGGAAAGTACAACTGATTGAACACAATGCCGGCGACGACTCCGTAAAGGAAGAAGTCGTACCATTCGATGGTGGCGCCTATAACACTGGCAATAACCACCTTGCGCACAGGGCTGGCCGTGGACATGTCATTGTTCCTATTGTTGTATTTATAAGGAAGGTGAGCGCGTTTGCGCGCTGCCTTGAATGTTCCATCAGGATGCGTAGGTGCTCAGTTCCGGCAGCGCCGGCGCCACGCTATGCGGCGTGCGGACGCTGGGCCGTAGACAATCTTCAAGAATCATTGTCGAGGCCTTCTCGGCGATCATTACCACCGGCACATTGGTATTGCCCGAGACCAGGGTCGGCATGATCGAGCAGTCGACCACCCGCAGCCCCTGCACGCCATGAACACGCAAGCGTGAATCCACCACCGCGAGCGGATCGTTACCCATCTTGCAGGTCCCGGAGGGATGAAAGATGGTCGCCCCGTACTGACGGCAGAACTCGAGAATCTGCTCGTCGCTCTGGGTTTCGCTGCCGGGGCGGAACTCACGGCGAATCAGTTGCTTGAGCGGCCCGGTCTCGGCCAGCTTGCGGGTGTAGCGCACCGCGGCAATTACCGTTTTGCGATCCAGTTCGGTGGACAGGTAATTGGGTTGCATCGACGGTGGTTGCATAGGGTCGGTGGAGGTGATGCGTACGTAGCCCCGGCTTTCGGGGCGCAATTGGCAAACCGACATGGTGAAGCCGGAGAAAGGATGCACGCTGCCGCCGGCAGAGTCGGCACTGAGCGTACCGAAGTGATACTGAATGTCGGGGGTGGCGCTTTGCTCCAGTACGCGCGTGAACAAGCCACCCTGGTTGATGCCGATGGCCAGCGGCCCGCTGCGGGTCAATAACCACTGCAGGCCCATGCGCAGTTTACGCAAAGGGGAGCGCAGGTCATCGTTGGTGGTGATTGGCCTTGTGCACTCGTAGATCAAGCGGATCTGCAGATGGTCCTGCAGGTTTTCACCCACGCCCGGCAGGTTATGCACGGCGGCGATATTGAATGTTTTCAACAACTGCGCAGGGCCGATACCGGAGAGTTGCAAGAGCTGCGGCGATTGCAGCGCACCGGCACTGAGGATAACTTCGCGTCTAGCCTTTACACTCAGTGACTGGCCGTTCTGACGGTACTGAACGCCAACTGCACGGGTGCCGTCGAAGAGTATTTTCTCGGCTTGGGCAAGCGACTCTATGGTCAGGTTTGCGCGCCGCTTGGCGGGGTGCAGATAAGCCACCGCAGTACTGCAGCGCAGTCCCTTGCGGGTGGTCAGTTGGTAGTAACCGACGCCTTCTTGCTCACCGCTGTTGAAATCCTGCACATGGGGTACGCCGAGTTCTTTGGCGGCGCCGATAAAGCCTTCGGTGAGTGGATGGCGCGCCTTGATGCTGGATGCCGATAACGGCCCGTCGGTGCCGCGGGTGGGGCCGGGGCCAAGGTCGTTGTTCTCGGCACGTCGGAAGTAGGGCAATACATCGTCCCAGCCCCAGCCGACATTACCGGCGCTGGCCCAGGCATCGTAGTCGGCACGCTGACCACGAATGAAAATGAGCCCGTTGATTGAGCTGCAGCCGCCGAACACCTTGCCGCGCGGCCAGTAGATGCGCCGGTCATTCATGCCGGGGTCTGGATCGGTGTAGAAACCCCAGTTGTACACCGGGTGGAACATGGTTTTGGCATAGCCTATCGGGATGTGGATCCACGGATAGCGATCCGCAGGCCCCGCCTCGAGCAGGCAAACGCTGTATCGTCCATTCTCGCTGAGTCTATTGGCTAGCACACAGCCGGCTGAGCCGGCACCGACAATGACGAAGTCATAGGCACGTGACATCCGAAATCCTCTTCTTTTTATAGTTGTGAACCCGAATTGCACTTGCAAATTAGAACAATACATTCCACTTATATGGGGCCAGATTTAGCGCGTTGATAAGTCCACTGGCGTTTTTTCCACTCAAGGGCGAGTTAATTCATTAATAATTAATGAATTAACTCGCCATGACATTTCATCGGGTAATTGATAATGGAACAAATCAAACCGAAATTGGCAGAGGAACTGCCTGCGCCTGCCAACGCCGAGAGCCCCGATCGCAGCCTGCGCGCCTTGCTGTTGCTGGAAGTACTGGCCAAGGCGGATGTACCGGTGTCGCTGGCGCAGTTGTGCGACCGGCTGACAGCACCGAAGGCCACGCTGCTGCGCATGCTGGTAGCGTTGGAGCGGCTGGGTTTTCTGCTGCGCGAAGTGGACGAGAAGACCTACCTGCTCGGCCCGCGCGCCAGCCGCCTGGGGTTGTCACTGCTGGGCAACCCAGTGGTACTGCAGCGCAGTCGCCGCATTTTGCAGGCACTGGTGCGGCAGTTGGGTGAAACCTGCAACCTGACGGCATTGGATGGCGACAGTGTAATTTACGTCGACCGTGTGGAAACCCACGAACCCTTGCGCCTGCATGTGGAGCCTGGGACCCATGTGCCGTTGCATTGCACGGCCAGTGGCAAGTTATTCCTCGCCGAAATGTCTGCGGACCGGCGCAGAGGCATACTCAAGCAGCTTGAGCTTACGCCGAGCTCCGATCGCAGCATCACCGATTACGATCTGCTGGAATCCGAGCTGGAGCGAATTCGCGCCCGGGGTGTAGGGATAGACAGTGAGGAGTTCGTCAGAGGCATGGTGGCGGTCGCCGTGCCAATCAGAGCTGCCGATGGCCAGTGCCTGGCAGCATTGGCCTGCCATGCGCCCACGGCACGCAAAAGTCTTAACGAGCTGATCGAATACATTCCGCAATTGCAGGCAGCCGCCGCACAATTGGCGCTGTCACTGGCCCTGGATGCTTCTCGCAGCTGAGCCTCTTATGCGCCCAGCTGCGTCGTCGGGGGCTTATAGAAACAGGCCGCTCAAGGGCGAGGACGCGTCGCCGCTGAGCCGCCTTGGCATCCGTCCCGCCAGGTAGGCTTCGCGGCCGGCTTCGACCGCCTTGCGCATCGCCGAGGCCATGCGGATTGGCTCGCGGGCGCGGGCAATCGCGGTATTCATCAGCACCCCGTCGCAGCCCAGTTCCATGGCGATGGCGGCATCCGAGGCGGTGCCGACGCCGGCATCGACGATCACCGGAACCTTGGCGTTTTCCACAATCAAGCGGATGTTGTAGGGATTACGAATACCCAGGCCGGAACCGATTGGCGCGCCCAGGGGCATTACCGCAACGCAGCCGATTTCCTCGAGACGCCGTGCCACCAGCGGGTCGTCGCTGGTGTAGACCATCACCTTGAAGCCCAGGTCGACCAACTGCTGAGCGGCGATCAGGGTTTCACCGATATCGGGGTACAGGGTTTGGCTGTCACCGAGCACCTCGAGTTTGACCAGGTTGTGGCCGTCGAGCAGTTCACGGGCCAGCAAGCAGGTGCGCACCGCATCCTTGGCCGTGTAGCAGCCGGCGGTATTGGGCAGCAGGGTGTAGCGCTGCGGCGAAACCACGTCGAGCAGATTGGGCTGATCGGCCGCCTGGCCAAGGTTGCTGCGGCGTACCGCAAAGGTAACGATCTGCGCCGCACTGGTCTCGATGGCTACGCCAGTCTCGCTCAGGTCTGCGTAATGGCCTGTGCCCACCAGTAAGCGTGAGGCGTAGGGCTGGCCGGCAATGATCAGGGGGTCGGAGGCTGTGCCAGTGCTTGTCATAGAGGCTCCAGTTGGGGGAGGGATGGCGGGTTGACGTGCAACTAACCGCCGCCAATGGCGTGGACGATTTCCACGCGGTCGCCTTGTTTCAAGCGCAGCTCGGCGTACTCGCTGCGTGGGACCACATCAAGGTTGTACTCGATGGCCAGGCGCCGCTCCTGCAACTGCAGGCGGACGAGCAGTTGCGCCAGATTGATGTCCGCGGGTAACCACTGGGCCACCCCGTTGATTTCCACTTCAATCATTCAGGTTCTCTTGTCGATGAGGGTTCTGGTGTTCGCAGGGTGAGGGGATCGACGCGACGCTTTTAGAACCAGTCGCGGCTGCTGCGCTAGTCCAGTGCGGTGATTGAGGGCTGGCATCACGAATGGCCAACAACTGGATCTAACTGCGCGCGCCGCTTGTTCTTAGTTTCTTCTCCAGGGGTGGATCGGGCAGTGCTGCGTTGCGATGCCGAGTACTGCTCCCTCGTATGCGGCTGCCTGGAGCGTGTCTGCTGCCCGGTGACCAACAATAAAAATGCACCAGTCGAGAGGTAAGCATGAAAACAACAGCGCACGAATTCGATGCAGTCGAAGCCCTGGCCAGTGACCGCGCTCACGTCTGGCACCACCTGTCCCAGCACAAACCACTGGAGCAGAACGATCCGCTGATGATCGTTGAAGGCAAAGGCCTACGCGTCTGGGACATCAAGGGCAATGAATACCTGGATGCGGTGTCTGGCGGGGTGTGGACCGTCAACGTTGGTTATGGCCGTGAGAGCATTGCTGACGCCGTGCGCGATCAGTTGGCGAAGATGAATTTTTTCGCAGGCTCGGCAGGCAGTGTTCCTGGTGCGTTGTTCGCCAAGAAACTGATCGAGAAGATGCCGGGCCTGAGCCGGGTGTACTACTCCAACTCAGGTTCCGAGGCCAACGAGAAGGCCTACAAGATTGTCCGGCAGATAGCGCACAAAAAGTACGGCGGCAAAAAACACAAGATTCTATTTCGCGAACGTGACTACCACGGCACCACCATCACGGCGCTGAGTTCTACCGGTCAGTTTGAGCGCAAGAACCAGTACGGTCCCTTCACCCCGGGTTTCGTCGAGTTTCCACACTGCTGCGAATACCGCTCGCAGTTCGGTGAGGTAGCCGACTACGGCCTGCGTGCAGCCCAGGAAATGGAGCGAGTGATTCTTGCCGAAGGGCCGGATACCGTGGGTGCCGTAGTGCTCGAGCCAATCACCGCCGGGGGCGGCGTCATCACCCCGCCAGAAGGCTACTGGGAGGCCATTCAGGCGATCTGCAAAAAGTACGACATCCTCCTGCACATCGACGAAGTGGTCTGTGGTCTGGGGCGTACCGGCAAATGGTTCGGCTACCAGCACTACGGCATCAAGCCGGACATCGTCACCATGGCCAAGGGTGTGGCCAGCGGTTACGCGGCAATCTCCTGCACGGTGACCACCGAGGAAGTGTTCGAAGCCTTCAAGGGTGACGCTGACGATCGCATGGGCTACTTCCGTGACATCAGCACCTTCGGTGGCTGCACGGCAGGCCCGGCGGCCGCACTGGAGAACATGCGGATTATCGAAGATGAAGGCCTGCTGGAGAATGTCACCCACATGGGCGAGTACTTCATGGGGCGCCTGCGCGAACTGCAGGACAAGTATCCGATCATTGGCGATGTGCGCGGCAAAGGCTTGTTCTGTGGCATGGAACTGGTGAAGGACCGCAAGACCAAGGAGCCGGTGGCCGAAAGCGTAGCCATTGCCATCGCTGCCGACTGCATGCGTCAGGGCGTGATGATCGGGCGTACCAACCGCAGCTTCGAGCAATTTAACAATACCCTATGTTTCAGCCCGGCATTGATCGCCACACAGCAGGACCTGGATGTGATTATCGCCGCCCTAGACGCTGCCTTTGGCCGTCTTGCCGCTAATCCATAACGCTTCGAACCTTGAGCAAACCGGCCCCGAGTTACATTGACGGGCCGGTTTTGGCGTGTCTGCGGCGTTAATAGTGGCGCGCCGGATAGTCTTGTCGAGATGTTGTTGCTAGTCTGCTTTGCGATCGCTGCGTCAGCGGTTTGCTGGCAAGAGCATTCTGAAGTGACTGGCCGAGTGGTGTGCGGTACCAGTGCTTGTCGTCCGTTCAGTCGAGGCCGCTATGTTCCAGCTGTTCCATTTGTCCGCCGATAAAACCACCAACTTGCAGCAGCAACTGCGCGAGCAGATCGCTCAAGTCATTCTCAACGGCAATATTCCGCTCGACAGTCCCTTACCCTCCAGTCGCAAGCTGGCCAAACAGTTGAACATCGCCCGAAACACGGTAGTGCTCGCCTACGAACACTTGCTCGACGATGGTTACCTGCTGGCCCGTGAGCGCAGCGGCTACTATGTGAATCCGGACATTCTGGCGCGCAAGGTGGAAACGCCGCGTGTGCAGCAGGATGAGTCGGTGACCACCAAGCCGGACTGGTCACAGCGCCTGGTGATGCAACCGTCGCAGCAACGCAATATGAGCAAGCCGCGGGATTGGCAGAATTATAAATACCCCTTTATTTACGGCCAGTTCGATCCGGCGCTGTTTCCGACCGCCAACTGGCGTGAGTGTTGTCGTGATGCGGTCAGCATTCCGGCGATTCGTGATTGGGCCTCGGATCGCTTCGATAACGACGATCCGTTGCTGATGGAGCAGATCAGAACTCGGCTGTTGCCACGCCGTGGCGTCTGGGTTTCGCCTGAGCAGATCCTGGTCACGGTTGGTGCCCAGCACGCGCTGTACATGCTGGCGCGTCTACTGTTGCGCCCCGACAGTTTGATGGGCATTGAAGAGCCCGGTTACGTGGACGTGCGCAATATCGCCATGCTCAACCCTTCGCGGGTTCAGGCGCTGGCGGTGGACAACCAGGGGCTGATGCTCAGCGATCAGCTCAATGACTGCGACCTTATCTACACCACGCCCAGCCATCAGTGCCCGAGCACCGTGACCATGCCCCTGGAGCGTCGCTACGAGTTGCTGGAGCGGGCCAATGAGCACGATTTTCTGATCATTGAAGACGACTACGAAAGCGAGACCAACTTCAAAGGCAATCCGATCCCGGCACTCAAGAGCCTGGACAAGAATGATCGTGTCCTCTACGTCGGTAGCCTGTCAAAAACCCTGGCCCCCGGCCTGCGGGTTGGCTATCTGGTCGGGCCCGAAGCGCTGATCCGAGAGGCACGGGCGTTGCGGCGGCTGATGGTGCGCCATCCGGCGGCGAACAATCAGCGTTCGGTGGCTCTGTTCCTGGAGCGCGGCTACCACGATGCGTTGATCATGAGCCTGATGCGCGCGTACGAGGAACGTCATGAGCAGATGGGCGCGGCCTTGCGAGAGTACTTGCCGGAGTCGTCCAAGGAACCGAGCTTCGGCGGCTCCTGCTACTGGGTCAAAGGTCCCGATAACCTCGACGCACGACGTCTGCAAAAAGTCGCCGCTGAACACGACATCTTGATTGAGCCCGGCGATATTCATTTCTTTGGTGAGCAACCGCCGCTCAACTACTTCCGTCTCGGGTACTCGTCGATTCCAGCCGAGCGCATTCGTCCGGGGATCAAACTGCTTGCCGAGCTCATCGAGCAGATCAGCTAAGCACTAAGCCCGCCACTGTCCTTGATCACGCCACGTCGAACACCGTTCGGCGGGGGCGTGGCGTGCCCGGTTTTTTTGTGCCCCTGCCAAAACTGGCTTTACCTGCTCACGCATCTGGACCCACTGGCTTAACAGGTGGCTCCCAACTGGTCCTATCTGCCGCTTACTTCCGACTCCTACTCTAGCTCCAAGCCAGCCGGTCCTTGCCTCAACGCAAAGCACGGGCGGCTCGCTCGACCTGCCCCAAAACTCCATCACAACAACAATCGGAGAGATCGGCATGCTTAACGGAGCTAACCCCATCAAGCCCCACGCACTACGCGCCGCCCCCTCGTACCTGGCCATCGGCCCGAGCATTCCGGCTGCACAGCGCACCTGTCCTGAAACCAATTCCTATGCAGCCGTCGCGCTGAAAGGCTGAGCCCCGAGTCATTGGCGGCGCAGCCGCCGTACCTTAAGTAACGAGAGGAAGATCGATATGCCACGCATGACCCCTAGCGAAGCAATGGTAGAAACACTGGTTGCCAATGGCGTCACCGATATCTTTGGCATCATGGGTTCGGCCTTCATGGATGCGATGGACATCTTCGCACCCGCCGGTATCCGTTTTATCCCGGTGGTCCACGAACAAGGTGCCGGGCACATGGCTGACGGCTTCTCGCGGGTCAGTGGGCGTCACGGTGTGTGCATTGCGCAGAACGGTCCTGGGATCACCAACTTCGTCACCGCCATCGCTGCCGCCTACTGGGCGCACAGCCCGGTAGTCGTCATTACCCCAGAAACCGGCTCCATGAGTCAGGGCCTGGGCGGCTTCCAGGAAGCCCAGCAACTGCCGTTCTTCGAGACCATCACCAAGTACCAGGCCCATGTGCCCAACCCTGCGCGCATGGCTGAACTGACCGGCCGCTGTTTCGATCGGGCGATGCAGGAAAATGGCCCGACCCAACTGAACATTCCACGGGATTTCTTCTACGGCGATATCAACGTTGAAATCCCTACGCCGATTCGTATCGAGCGTAGCGCCGGTGGCGAGCAAAGCCTGGCCGAAGCCGCCCAACTGCTGGCGTCGGCAAAATTCCCGGTGATCATCTCCGGTGGCGGTGTGGTTATGGGTGATGCCGTCGAAGCCTGCCAGGCGCTCGCCGAATACCTCGGCGCACCGGTGGTCAACAGCTACTTGCACAATGACTCCTTCCCGGCCAGCCACCAGCTGTGGTGCGGCCCGTTGGGCTACCAGGGCTCCAAGGCAGCAATGAAACTGCTGTCGCGCGCTGACGTGGTCCTGGCCCTGGGTACCCGCCTGGGCCCATTCGGTACCTTGCCGCAGCACGGCCTGGATTACTGGCCAAAGCAGGCGAAAGTCATTCAGATCGACTGCGACTCGAAAATGCTCGGCCTGGTGAAAAAAATCAACGTCGGTATCTGCGGCGACGCCAAGGCTGCAGCGGTCAACCTGCTCGGTCGCCTGGAGAGCCTCGACGTGCTGTGCCTGGAAAACAAAGGGGCGCGCGCCGAGGAAATCGCCAAAGAAAAATATGACTGGGAAACCGAACTGAGCGCCTGGATCCACGAGAAGGACGAGTTCTCGCTGGACATGATCAAGGAGCAAAGCGGCGAAGAAGGCAACTACCTGCACCCGCGCCAAGTGCTGCGCGAACTGGAAAAAGCCATGCCGGCGGATGCCATGGTGTCTACAGACATTGGCAACATCAACTCGGTCTCCAACAGCTACCTGCGTTTCGAGAAGCCACGTTCGTTCTTCGCTGCCATGAGCTTTGGTAACTGCGGTTACGCGCTGCCAACCATCATCGGCGCCAAGGTCGCGGCACCGCACCGCACCGCCATCTCCTACGCCGGCGACGGTGCCTGGGGCATGTCGATGATGGAAATCATGACCTGCGTTCGCGAGAACATCCCGGTTACCTCGATCGTTTTCCACAACCGCCAGTGGGGCGCGGAGAAGAAGAACCAGGTGGACTTCTACAACCGTCGCTTCGTTGCGGGCGAGCTGGAAAACCAGAGCTTTGCCGGCATTGCGCGCTCGATGGGCGCCGAAGGCGTCACCGTCGACCGTCTTGAAGACGTCGGCCCGGCGCTGCAGGCCGCCTGTGAGGCACAGAAGGCTGGCAAGACCACGGTGATCGAGATCATGTGCACACGTGAACTGGGCGATCCGTTCCGCCGCGATGCGCTGTCCAAGCCGGTGCGTTTCCTCGAGAAGTACAAAGACTACGTCTAAGTCGCCAAAGTGACCGGATGATGCCGGACACCTGAAACACTGCCGCGGCGCCTTCGGGCGCTGTTGCAGCTTCGACTGTGAACAATCAGGAATCCAAGCATGTTGAGCACTATTCCTCCGGAATGCCCGGCATTCCTGCTTGACCGCGCCAAGGCGCTGCCGCGCGTGGTCACTGCGGTGGTCAATCCCGTCAACCTGCTCAGCCTCAGCGGTGCCAAGCGGGCGTGCGATGAAGGGCTTATCGAGCCTGTGCTGGTCGGGGACCAGGGGCGCATTCGGGCCCTGGCCGATGTACTGGACTGGGACCTGCACGACCTGCGCATACAGCATGTCAGCGACGAGGTGCAGTGCGCCGAAACCGCCTGCATGCTGGCGGGATCAGGCACTGCGCAAGCACTGATGAAGGGGCATCTGCACACCGATGTATTGCTGCGTGCAGTGCTCAAACGCGAGGTGGGGCTGCGTTCGGCCAGCCGTCTCAGTCATGTGTTTCATATGACATTGCCGGGCAGCAACAAGGCATTGTCGATCACCGATGCGGTAATCAACGTACAGCCAACGATCGTCGACAAGATTCACATCGCCCGCAATGCCATCGAGCTGATGCATGCCCTGGGCTATGAAAAGCCGCGCATGGCGGTGTTGTCGGGTACTGAAGAAGTGGTGGCTAGCATGCCGTCCAGCAAGGATGCCGCAGAGCTTGCCAAACTGGCGACGATCGGTGCCTTGGGCGACGCCTGCGTGGAAGGTCCCCTGGCCTTCGACAACGCGGTATCGCTGGAAGCTGCGCGAATCAAAGGTATCGGCGGTGAGGTGGCGGGTAATGCCGATATCTTGTTGGTGCCGAACCTGGAAGCCGGTAATTTTCTGTTCAAGCAAATGGTCTACTTCATGAGCGCCACGGCCGCTGGCTTGGTGCTGGGGGCGCGGGTGCCGATCATTCTCACCTCGCGTGCCGACCCGCTGGAGGCGCGCTTGGCATCCTGTGCGCTGTCGTCCATTTTTATCGACTATCGTCGTCAGTTGCGCAACCAACTGCAGGCTGCCAGTTGAGCAAGTTCATTTCACCAGGAGAACGATGATGGCTGTGCAACGTTATGGCTTTATCTTCAAGGCACCCGGCATGCAGTTCCTCACCCACAACGGGCAACTGGAATCCGATGCCTTCGCGGCAACCGTGTGTGGTGTTGCCAGCATCGAGGAAGCGGTGCTGGTGGCCCAGGAGTTATTGACCCGGCATGTGCAATTGATCGAATTGTGCGGTGCATTCAGCGAGGCCGACGTCGAGCAGATTCGCAGTGCCATTGATGATCGGGTTCCTGTGGCCGCTGTGCAATACAGTGCCGAAACACGCCAGCGCCTGCAGCAGTTATCCGATTGAGTTGTCGTCCCTTCAATGCGTCGCAGGCTTCAATCTGACGCCTTTTATAAAGGTCTCCCCGGTTACCCACTGACCGTGCCTGCATCAGGCATGGCAGTCGTGGTAACTGCGCCTATGGGCAGCGCAAAGCCAGGCAGCGCGGGGCGTTGCGCGCAGCGGCCGACTGGCCCCTAAGACGGTGTCGACGTGGTCCTAATGAGAAGAAGTTGATTTCTCTAGCATCAAACCCAGTGATTTCATAACCACAGGGTGTAGCTGACACAATGAAAATAAAACAGCATCACACAATCCCGCCTATGCCCAGCCCGTCGCTCGACACGGCCCAGCCCTCGATGTCGTGGCTGGCACGTCGGCAGCAGAAACTCAGCCTGTTGTTGCCGGGCATTCTTGCCTCGGTTGTTGTTGCCGCCAGCGCCACTTTCCTTTCTGAACATTACGGTGCGCCGGTCATGTTGATGGCCCTGTTGCTGGGCATGGCCCTGGGGTTTCTCTCCGAGGAGGGGCGGGCAGTCGCCGGTATTCGCTTTACCTCCAGTACCATCCTGCGCTGTGGCGTGGCGCTGCTGGGCATGCGCATTACCGTGGAGCAAATCCTCTCGCTGGGCGGTACGTTGATGGCGGTGGTGATCGGTGCCGTTTTCCTGACCATCAGTTTCGGCATCCTCTTGTCTCGACTGCTCGGCCAGTCGCGTGATTTCGGTATTCTCAGCGGTGGCAGTGTCGGCATCTGCGGCGCGTCGGCGGCCTTGGCCATTTCTGCGGTATTGCCGCAGGACAAGAACAGCGAGCGCAATATTATTTTCACGGTGATCAGTGTGACCGCACTGAGCACCATCGCCATGATTGCCTACCCGCCTATTGCTCAATGGCTTGGCCTGGACGCCCATCAGGCCGGGATATTTCTTGGCGCAACTATTCATGACGTGGCCCAGGTAGTGGGTGCTGGCTACAGCATGTCGGAGGAAACCGGCGACACCGCAACCGTGGTCAAACTGTTGCGCGTGGCCATGTTGGTACCGATCGTGTTCAGCCTGTCGCTGCTGTTGCGCAAGCGCGGCGATGGCGGTCCGCGCCCGGCGCTGCCGTTGCCGTTGTTCATCATCTTCTTTGTCGTGTTCGTGGCGATCAACAGCAGCGGCATCGCCTCGGCGCAGATCCAGGCCTTTGCCGGCGATGTGTCGCGCTGGTGCCTGGTGACCGCCATCGCCGCGCTGGGGATGAAAACCTCATTGAAGGCACTGTTGGAAGTCGGTTGGCGTCCAGCGACCCTACTGGTCAGTGAAACGTTGTTTCTCGCGGCCTTGATTCTGATTGCGGTCAAATGGCTGGCGTAAGCCTGCACCATGGGTGATGCTCATCACCCCCGCCTGATCTGCCGACTGCCGCCGCCACAGAAACTGTGCGGCGGCAGTCTGGCTTAACCAGCAGTGGAGGCGGTATGAGCCTGCAAGTGCATCTGATTTTTCTGGGTTGTGTGGCCCTGGCAACGGTTGCCCAGAGCCTGACCGGTTTTGCCTTTGGCCTGATTCTGATGGGGTTGATTGCCTCGTTGCACATGGTGCCGCTGACAGAGGTGGCGGTGGTGATCAGCATCCTCACCCTGGGCAATGCCATGGCCACGCTTGGCGGGCCGAAACCGCAGCTGGACCGTGCAGTGCTGATGCCGGTACTGATCAGTAGCCTGCTCGGCGTGAGCCTGGGGATATGGGGGCTGGGTGCGTTGAGCGGCAGCCAGATAACCTGGCTGCGGGTTCTGCTAGGGGTACTGATCGTTGCCGCCAGCTTCATGCTGGTGGTGCAGAACAAGCCGAAGACACGACTGTCGCGACAGCCTTCGTTCTGGCTAGCCGGGGGGCTATGCGGCCTGCTTAATGGTTTGTTTTCCAGTGGCGGGCCGCCGATTGTTTTCCACCTGTATCGCCAGCCCCTGGGTTACGAAATTATCCGTAATACCCTGGTCACCGTTTTCGCCGCCAATGCGGCGGCGCGTCTGGGCCTGGTGGTCGCCCAAGGACAAATGCACATGTCCACGCTGCTATTGAGCGCCGAAGCATTGCCCTTGGTGCTGCTGGTCAGTTGGCTGGTGCGGCGCTATCCGCCGAAGTTGTCGCCGAGGACGGTGCGCTGGATAGTCTTTGTGCTGATGGCGCTAGCAGGCATCAGCTTGATCTGGGGTTCGCTACCGGGGCTTTTGGCGCAGACATCGGCCTAAACACTGACCTCGGCAGGGCTTACTGAGCCAGTATGAACGCGGCGAGGGTCTGCAGGTTTTCCGCGCTCAACTGCGCGTAAGGCGGCATGGGCGTTTGCCCCCATTTCCCGGAACCTCCCTGCTGAATGCTGGCGGCTACCTTGGTCATCGCCTGCGGATCGTTTGCATACTTGGTGGCGACTTGGTGATACGCCGGGCCTACCACCTTGTGATCGAGTGCGTGGCAGGACAGGCACGCATTGTTCTGCAACAGCGCTGTGGCGTCGACGTTCGCAACAGGCGCCTGTACCTTCGGCGAACTGGCAGCCTGCACCTCGGCATCGCTTGCCTGGGCACTGCCGTAGGTCACCGCCAGGTAAG
Organism: Pseudomonas arcuscaelestis; assembly: GCF_016881005.1. Taxonomy (GTDB): domain Bacteria; phylum Pseudomonadota; class Gammaproteobacteria; order Pseudomonadales; family Pseudomonadaceae; genus Aquipseudomonas; species Aquipseudomonas arcuscaelestis. The sequence goes on from NZ_JACOPV010000006.1 coordinate 204,096, forward strand.
CACCGATAATGCTCACATCCTGATCGCTGATAGGCGCACCGTACACGTGCTGCATCTTGCTGGCTTCTGCCGTCCACTGCGCCAAGGTCATTCCGGGCGGCTGGAAATTGATGTAATCGGCGGAATGGCAGGTCGAGCATTTTTGCTGGGCCAACGGATAACCGGGCAGGCTACTGGGTTTGAGCGCAGCGGTTTCTGGCGGCAAGGTGATCGACAGCGGTGCCGCGTTCGCAACGCCAGCCAAACAAATCTGCGCCGTGCACAGCAAAGTGATCAGACGTTTCATGCAAGCTCCTTCAGGCGACAGTAACGTGGCTGGTTTCGACGACGTGGCGGCGGTAGCCCCCGGGGTTCCAGTCGGCGCGCAGCGGCTGCACCTCGCCTGCCCGGTTAGTGGCACGTACCATCAACTGGGTGGCGCCCTTGTGGGCGAGGGTGACGGGCAGCGTCCATTCACGAAAGGAAAAACGGCCCAGGTCCTGGCCCAGCTGAGCCTCACGCCAGCTTTTGCCACCGTCGACAGAAAGCTGCACCGTGTTGATCCCGTCGCCGCCATCAAAGGCTATGCCTTTGAGCACCACCGGTGTATCGAGCGGCAACACATCGCCTTGCTTTACGCTGGTAATAAAGCTGCGCACCGGCATTTTCGAAATCGGCTTGGTTTGCGCCGCCGTGGTACCGGGTGCAATGCACAAACAGTCGTTGTCCGGTACGCGGTAACCTTTGGCCATGAAGAAACCGTCGTAGGTGTGATCGAGCACTTCGATCTCGCTCAGGTGCTTGACCCAGTAGGTGCCGAAATAACCGGGCACCACCAGACGGATCGGGTAACCGTTGAGGAAGGGCAGGTCGGTGCCGTTCATTGACCAGGCGATCATCGGCTCACCGCCGAGGGCATGACCAATGTCCAGGGCCTTGATGAACTCCGGGGTGCTCGCCAGCACGGGTTTATCCAGCCCGCGAAAGGTCACTTGCCTGGCGTCGGCCTTGACCCCGGCCTTCTCCAGCACTGCCTTGAGTGGAACCCCAAGCCAGCGGGCATTGCCCATTGAGCCATTACCCAACTGCGCGCCGAACACCCGCGGCATCGAGAAACCACGGCTGTTTCCCGAGCACTGATTGACGGCCACCACCTCCACCGGCTCGGCGAGTGCTTTGAGCTCAGCGAGAGAAAGTGACAGCGGCGTTTGCACCGAGCCCTTGATCGTCAGGCGGTAGGTGTCTGGATCGATGCTGGTGGGGAAGTTAGCCAGGTGATAACGCACGAAAAACGCATCATTGGGCGTGATCGGCCCCTCGTTGAACACGGCGAATGGCGTTTCCAGATGCGGCGGACGCGTGGTCACCAAGGTCAAGGGTCGCTTCTGCGGGTACTGCACCAGCGGCCGCGGGCCGGCGGCGAAGGTCACTTCTTCGGCATTGGAGGCGGATGATCCGGCTTTGCCGGCCGCGTTAACCAGATTCGCCAACGGCGAGGCTGCAAACGCTAGGGTGATGGCGTCGCGCAGTACACGTCGACGGCTTGGCTTGCTGTTGTCTATAAAACTGAACTTCATTCTGCACGCTCGGGGGCCAAGTTGGGTTCAGGAGTAATGCCTCGCAAGACTATGGTCGGGCGCCCGTGGGGGGAGGGGTAGGTCCAATTCGTGGTTGGCTGTTGGGCCTCGGCGTTCATTGACCGCTGAAGTGAGCGCAACTATGATGCGCAAACCTACCGACCGGTAGGTAGCAGTTAAATTAACGGATTGAAATGATGAACACCGTGCAATCGGAACAGGTGCCACTGAAGTTGGCGATTGGCTTGGGAGTAGTGGGCGCCTTGGGCCCTTCGGCTGTCGACATGTACCTTTCAAGCCTTCCGGAAATTGCCCGTGATTACCACGCAAGCTTTGCGGGCGCTCAGCTCACCCTGACGTTTTTCCTCCTGGCCATGGGCGCAGGACAACTGTTGTTTGGGCCGTTCGTCGATGCCTACGGACGCAGACGCCCCCTGCTGATTGGCCTTGTGTTGTTCATCCTGTGCTCGCTGGGTTCGGCGTGGGCACCGACACTCAACACCTTGATTGGCTTTCGCTTTGTACAAGGCCTGGGCTCTGCGCTGACATTGGTGGTGATCATGAGCATGGTTCGAGATGTTAGCCAGGGGGCGACAGCGACCAAACTGTTCGCGCTGCTGATGACCATCGAGGGCGTGGCACCCATTCTGGCCCCGGCGCTGGGTGGCTTTATCGACACCTGGTTTGGCTGGCGTGCGGTAATGCTCACCCTTGCGATTCTGGGCGTAGCGGTGTTGCTGAACAGCTGGCTGAACCTCCCGGAAACCCTAGCAACGGACAAGCGCGAGCCGCTGAAACTGACTTCGGCGTGCCGCATTTACGTGAAGATCGCCAAGGATCGCCACTTTCTGTTGCCTGCCCTTGCGGTGGCCGCAGTGTTCTTCTTCCTCTTTGCCTACATCGGCGGCGCAACGCTGGTGTATCAAGAAACCTACGGGCTGAGCGCGCAGTCGTTTGGCATCCTGTTTGGCGTGACAGGCTTTGCCATCTTGTTTGGCGCCATGCTCGCCGGCAGACTCATCACCACCCTAGGCATGAACCGGCTGACCTTACTGGGTGTAGGCTGCATGGCGAGCGGCGCCCTCATCACCTTGCTGGCAACCGCCACCAACGTCGGCTTACCCGGCATTGCGGCAGGCATGGCCTTGGCACTGTTTGGCCTGGGCATTGCCGAATCGACACTGATGTCACTGGTAATGTCCTCCCAGGAACGCGCGCTGGGCTCCACCGCCGCCTTGTTGGGCGCCATTCAACTGTCCATCTCATCGAGTGCCACACCGCTATCGGCAGTCGTTCTAAACTACGGCCCCCTCGCCTGGACGAGCCTCCTGGTAATCAGCGCACTGCTCGTGTGCCTGCTGACCTGGATAAGCCTACCCAAAGGCAGAAACGCCACATTCAGCCTTGCCGGCCACTGACAAGAGCCATTGATGACCACGACAACCCTGACACCAGCCGCTGAACGAATCGTACAACTTGCCCTGCAACACTTCGCCGATCGCGGCTACGACGCAGCCTCACTGAACGACATCGCCGTCAGCGCCGGAATCAAAAAAGCCTCGCTGTACGCGCACTTCACCAGCAAGGATGACCTGTATACCGCCGTGCTCAATTGCGCTTTGAAAAGTGAGCGGGACTATGTAGACGCACAATTTTCCACGCCAGAAAACGGCCAGACGCCGGGCGAGCAGTACATCGACAACCTGCAACGTCGCTACAGCGAAAGTTGCGCGTTGCGCTTTTTACTGCGGGCAGCGTTTTACCCACCGGCGTCGATCGAACAGCGCGTTAAGTCGGGTTTTGAGGGGTATTTGGCCGGGATTCGTGAGCGTTTTCAGGCTTCGCTTGAGGGGGCTTATCCGGCTATGGGATTGCAGAATGTTGAGCTGGTAGCTGAGGCTTATTTGGCGTTGATTGATAGTCTGCATGTTGAGCTTATCTATGGGAATGATGAGGCGTATGGGCGGCGTTTTGATGCGTTGCGGCGATTGATTAGGGTTGTGGGGGGGCTTTGCTTGCGGGGGGGGGGGCGTGGGTAGGTAGGTTGGCTGATTGATTGTGAGTTTGCGTGGTGTGGGTGGTTTGTAGGTGTGTTGTGACTGATGGTGATTTTTGGGAAAGTCAGAAGGCACAAAGCCTCGAATAATCGAGGCTTTGTGTGGAATTGGTGGGCCGGGGTAATCTGAACAGGCTTCATAATTAATTGATTTATAAGGCTAATATCCGGTTTGTTTTTTTGTTGGAATACCTTTTGGAATACCTTCGTCAGAGACTCATAACAATTAGGTCCGCCGAGGTGATGCTTCTTGTCGAGCTGAAGGATCGCGTGGAGGAGGTCGCTTTGCTTGATGGCATGTCTATACCCCCGCTCAGATCACTCTGCGTCTGGCTCAAGGCGAATGGATTAGTTCTCTTCTGGCTTCCCCTGAGAAACTCTGAGAGCCGTGGTCTTCTTTATCTGAAGAGGTATTTTCTTAATCCCAGCGGAGATGTCAGTGATCGCTTCACTGCCAGGCCGGCTTTGTAGTACTGATCGAGACTCAAGGTCGTTCGTATTTTTTTCAAGGGAGACAGAATTCTTCTCTTCCGGAAGCTCCTTTGGGCGTAGACCCGCGAGATTATTCGTTGCCGGATCATGAGGGGCAGCTACGAGCACAAAGGTGGACTCCAAATAATCTTCTGGCAGCTGCAGGCGCTCCGAGTCAATCCTAGACGTATATTCAGTTGAGCTTGATTGATTCTCTGTCGGTGACTTTTGCGAACAAAACGGGCTCTCTGTGGCAGGCTCTTTTAGGGCCTGAGTGGAATCGCCCACTGGTATGGCGTGATTAAAGAGCTCGCTTGGTAGTAGGGTGCTCTGGCCTTTCACGATTGCTTCGGCATCGACCATTATCTGCTTGCACCGCTTGTCGATCCTGCGTTGCTGATCCTGGGTGACGGGTTCTGTTGAAGGCGCGACATCTTGCAGCAGGATCTCCAATCGACACACTCGTGCAATGCTGACATCCAGCAACTCCCTCAGGGTTTTGTTGGTCTCTTTGTATTGGGCAGTGTTATTTTTTGAGTTTCTCAGCAGCTCTTTGTGCGTCTTTTTTTCTTCGTTGAGCGTCGTCTCAAATCTTACATGGGCATCCAGCTCACCAGAGATCAACCTGCCGAGCATCTCGGCTGCAGTGACCTTTTTCTTCTTGGCTAGCCACGCCAGCTGATTTTTCACATCGACTTTGAGCTTGAAGGCATATGTCTTTCGGCCCTTCTCGTTGTCTGAGGCGTTGGATTTAAACTTCCTCCATGCGTCCTTCATTTGCCCAATGAGCAATATGCCCTCTCTCGTGCTCTCCAGCTCCTCCCCGATCCGAAGGAGCTGATCGTTCCTTAAGGGGTGACGTTGCTGGTCTATTTCCCCTTTCCCTTGCAGATATTTGTGAGCCCATTCCTGCTGTTTTTGATCATTGCGATCTAGCCATGTAAGTCCAAGCGACCTCTGACCCATACCCCCATCCTCCCCCAATTGTTGATGCCAGTCTGCAGCATTATACCTTGTGATTGATCACGTGATGCTGTCACGTGACTGCATCACGACTTGGAAAAAAACAGTCTGTAAATATTGCGATATAATAGGCCGCTGTAGCCGATATTACGGTGGTGTCAGCGTGTTTTTATCTGCATTATTTTGTGAAGTGAAAGGGCTTGGGCCCGAGGGGAAGTATTTCCTGGTGCGCTTCATCCAGCGCTTTGGAATAGCTGAGACGGTCGACCTTGGTGTGAAGGCCTTGGCAAAGCAGTTTGGGCTCTCAGATCGCCAGGTGTCAGGAGCGCTGACCACTTTGGTGGCGCTCGATGTAATGAGCTTCTCGTCCACTCCCGAGGGCAAGGGGCGCCCCAAAAGGTGCTACCAACTCAAAGAGGATTTTTACAAGAAGCTCGAAAGCATTACCGCGTTTACAGAAACGCAGCATGAGGTAGCTATCGGCAGTTTGCTTAGGCACGAAAGCAAGAAGGTCTGCCAAGCAAGCGAAAAACCCGAGGAGCAGAACGACGAGGTGGGTCTGCTGACTGACCTACGGAGTAAAAAACAGCCTGATCGGCTCACTGTCGTGAATCGACTGTTGCTGAGTGTGTTGTTGTGCCGCGCTGACCGTTTCGGGGTGGTCAAAGATCTGGGCTTCGCGACGCTCTGTAAGCTCACTGGGCTCAATAAGGAGCGACTTAGGCACAGGCTCGGGCGGCTGATCGACCAGGGCTTGATAAGGACCTACGTGCCTGGGGCAACGAATCCAATCTTCGCGCGTAAAATGAAAAGTATCTACTACCTGAATCTTGACCATCCAGAGCTAGCGGGCGTGGGAAGTGCCACTTCAATTCTGGTGTGCATGCATGGGGCGCATAAAATCGATGATGTGATGCATGCATATCGCGTTCGAAGGGAGGTTTATTGTCCCAACGAGGCGAGCCGTGCACTTAATCAAGGCACAAAATACGAGCAGTTTGTTAGGCACTTTGCGACCTTGAAAGAGCCGGCATTTGAATTGTTACAGGTCATGGTGGAGCGGTACGCTGCATATCTGCTCTCAAGGTATTGGTCCGACCTGCTCCCCGGCTTTACAAATAAACGGATTGTCGACCTGGGGTTGCGTGAGTTGATCAGCATGGACTTTCGGCCTTCAACGCAACCACCAGAATTCGATGGTGACGGCACCACATGTTCGGGTAGGGAACAGTTCATCGATGTGTTAGATGAGCTCTGTCACTGGGCTTATAGATTGGCGTTTTGGATCAAAACGTTTTTTGGGGAGATCCCCAACGTACCGTTCGATTGTATGGATTTCGTCATCATTCCTCAGCCGATAGAGGATGGCTATATTCGCATTGCGTTGCTTGCTCTGCCCCGCTCATTAGCTGGGTGGAGCGGTTGCCTAGTCGTTGCTGCTGATGCTGCGGGGGGGGAGGTAGGGTACTTCCCCATCGAATCTGACATCCCCATTGAGCATCGATACAACTATGGCTTGCTGACTGCACCAGGCCGGGCCCGGCCGGGCCGGCCAATGGCGAGGTGATTAAGTAGTTTTTTACAGGCTTTGCGAATCCTCTGAACGAATATGAGGAGCCCGTTCATGAGGATCATCCGTCTGGAAGAGGTTAAAGACTGCACCGGCTTGGGCCGGTCCACGATCTATAAGTACATCGACAAAGGAGCATTCCCAAAGCCGGTCTCGCTGGGTGATCGGTGCGTTGGCTGGGTGGAAAGTGAGGTACACGACTGGATTCTGGCTAGGATTAAGGCACGCGACTCGGCCGAGGGGTAGCCGTATGACTCGTAGGCATCTGGGGTGAGCTTTGGGTGCCTGTTACAAGCAATCTCAATACGCCATGGCAGGGGAAGCCCCTGCCATGGCGCTTTATGTCTCGTCAGCCGGTTGCCGTGGTGGCACCTCAGACAACTCCCCCGGTAGGCTCATAGCCAAAGTCTCAATAGATGGGGGAATGTGGTTTCCAATAGGCCTGCTTTTCTGGGCAGTGCCTTCCTTGGTTAAGCTGGTTTTATTGATATAGCCATATTCAATCAACTACTACCTTCCAATAGTCTCAAGCAGAGAACGTCTCAGCAGTAAAAAATTACTCAGTGAGTACTTGGTGTGATCATCACCCAACCAGGTACTCAACCATGCATTCACTCAACCCTACCTCCTGCACCCACGTGTCACAGTCTCAAGCCTCGATCCTGATCGAGCGACTCGTTCAGTCCATTGAGCGTACTGACAGACCTGCCTTCGAGATCATTCAGTCTCCATCGGGATACGAACGGGTACAGAAGACCAGGCTCTCCAAATACTTCGACTCCATGCAGCAGATGGTTTACCTCTTCGATGATCGTCACGCCTACGTCTACAGCGAACACCTGCGAGCCTTCTGGCAAGCCTGTCAGGACATTGGCCTGGAGCGTAGTCCTGCAGGCCTGATCTGCCTGAATGAGCAAGGAACGGGATACCTAGATTTCCACCACTCTATGAACGTGCTGGTCGCTCGGATTCGTCAGATTATCCGAAGCAAGGAGTTCAAGCGTAAGGAGAATGACCGTCGCTATGAGGCCACCCAGAAGCAGGCCATGCTTACTGAGTATGTGGGGCGGGTACTGGATCGCTATTCCCGTACGGTTGTGGTACGGGTTGACCTGCACTACCAAGCGATAGCACAAGCACGTCTGCGTATCGAACATGTGTTCGAAGATCTGGATTTTCTGGTCCGAGCGAGGGAGCGTAATCCGATCTTCAAGCACGAGACGGGCTATATCTGTTCAGTTGAGCAAGGAGAGGACAAGGGGTTTCACGTCCATGCAGCCTTCTTCTTCAATGGTGCTGAGGTACGTAGCGACTTTAATAAAGCGAGGGAGATTGGTGAGCTGTGGAAGCAGATCAGCCGTGGGCATGGGTACTGCTACCGCTGCAACGATGACAAGGACCGTTACGGCGATGAGGTCGGTATTGGGACGATCAGGCGAGTTGACACTCAGGCGTGTGGCAAGGTTACCAAGGCCATGCACTATCTCGCCAAGGACACTCAGCATCTACGTATCAAGCCGGCAGGGGCACGAACCTTTCGCACTGGTCGCGTTCGATGGGCAACTGCTTGAGTGCTATCGATCAGTCGATGGTTATTCCCCATTTCTGAGCAAATTTCCTATTTTCTGACTGGCTGATTGCCACTACAGTGGTGCCCTTTTACTAGGAGGGCACCATGGCATCAGTGATTGAAGTGACTAAGGATGTGATTTACGAGCTGTCAGGCGAGAAGGTAAACATCCCGGCAGATTTGATTGTTCAGTCTTCATTTGAGTTGGTGGAGGCTCCCAGATTCAAGGGGGGTGGTGAAACCTATGCAACGTTGTTCACCGGGACTACCCGGGCTGGGGCTGTCGTATGGCGTGTCACGACTGATTACGGCTTCTCAACTCCAACCGTCGACGCTGTCGAGTTGGTAGAGTGCCCTGAAGGTATCGAGATTATTCAGAGCTTAGCTATTGAGATCGTAGACATCGGTGCAGACGTTGATGGATAGTGACTGCCCCAATCCCAACATACTGCCGAACTACAGCGCTTCAACGCGCTGGTAGGCTCGTATTCAGCAGGGGCAACATATTCACAACCGTATATGGGCTTGTCTGTAGCAACGGTCATTCAGCGGCTTGGTCGACATCCCGGTAATTCGTGCTAATACCCGCATAGTGACGAGCTGGCTGTACAGGCCGAGGTCTTCTATAGAGCTAGCTGCCTCTGCAAATCGGCTACCAAGGGCTTTGATGATGGCGATCATAATCGGATCATAGTTCGAGAATTGTCTGAGTAGAGCCAGAGTTTTCGACTCTAATCCAAATGTAAGGGGCTGGAGGGAGTCGGTGGCTTTGTAACGTGGTCTATGAGCGCGCACCCGATAAGCCAGGCAGATATCTCAGATCAGGAATCCACTGATCGCGTCCAGCTTTACGACGATCAGGGCTCAGGCTAAGGTGGTAGCATAATGACATGATGTTTCTGGCATTTGTCTACGGAAGGTTCTTGATCAGCTGTAGTGATACTACCGCCTTTCCATTCCGAATTTGTTGTGCCCTGAAAAACGCGTACCGAGCAAGGTGCTGTCATAGATCGCCAGCAGGATTGGCAATTGACGCATCAATGTGGGTGTTGCAGGCGTCCCGAACATCAAAAAATTGCTAAATTGAAGGCGGAAAGTATGGATTTTTCGACGCTGTTGCATCTATGGAGTGCAGCAAGCTCCGAGCAGCTGATCGCACCCAAAATGGTAGTTGGCTTCGTTTTCATTTTATGCGCTTGGTACTTTGTCCGTTATTTTTGTCGATCCTTCAAACTTAGCAGTCAGCTGAAAAGTCTCACTAAACGCGTGCAGGGTGTGAAAGCGCTCGGCCCGTCTCAACGGCGCTCTGAGTTGGAGCGTCTGTTCAGTGGCACCAAGCTGGAGCACTCCTGGCGTGAGTACGCTGAAACGCTGCACGATCAGTTCGAGCTCAAGGAAGGCGAACAGGTACTTGTCCGATCGCGAGCCACCGCCGGAGCTGCGCACTTCTTCTCACCGCAAAGTGTGGTTGATACCCCGCTGGGGACCGAATTCTATAAACACCTGCCTGGTATTTTGACCGGCATCGGGATTGTCGGAACTTTCTTCGGCTTGATGCTAGGTCTTCAGCACTTTGACCCGAGCACGCCTGAACAGGTTAACGCCAGCGTCGATAAGCTCTTGAAAGACGTGCTGTTCGCCTTCATCGGCTCTTTCATTTCAATCATGGCCTCCATCGCCGTCACGCTCACTGAAAAGTGGCGTCTGGGGCACTGCTACAAGCTGCTTGAGGCATTCAACGAAACAGTCGATGGGCTTTTCGACAGTGGTGTTGGTGAGGAATACCTGGCTGAGCTCGTGCGTTCAAGTGCTGAAAGTTCGGTGCAAACACGTCAGCTAAAGGACAGCCTGGTTACTGATCTGCGGGAAATGTTACAGAACCTCGTTGATACCCAGGTCCGTGAAAGCCTCAAATTGGCAGATACCTTGTCAACGACGTACCGTGACTCTGGGCAGCTGTTGGCCGATCAGGTGAGCGGTGCGATCGAGAACAGCCTCAAGTCGCCGCTTGAAGCCATCGCGGGTGCAGTGCAGGCCGCCAGTGGCGATCAGTCCGGGCAGGTACAGAACCTGCTTCAGGATGTTCTGGTTGCCTTCATGAGCAAGCTGGAAGGTACGTTCGGCCAACAGTTCAATGGCCTACACGAGTTGATGGGCCAGTCAGTTGCTGCCATGCAGTCGATGCAGCAAGGCTTCTCGACCCTGATCCAGGATATGCGTTCGGCTAGCGAGTCCTCGAATCAAAGCAGTTCGGCCATGATTGCCCAGCTACTGGCCGATATGCAGGCAGGACAAAACGCCATGCAAGCGGGGATGAATGAGATGCTCGCCAATCTTCAGGCTTCGGTTGCCCGTATCGGCAACGAAGGGGAGGGGGCTGGCGCTCGAATGGCCGAGCAACTGGAGAAGCTGTTCGCTCAAAGCGAGGCTCGCCAACAGGCAATGGCTGAGAATCTCCAGGCTTTTGTCGAGTCGATCAAGCAGAGCATCGGCCAAGGCCAACAGGAAACCATGGCCAAGATTGCAGGCTCTGTCGAGGTGCTGGGTGATCAGCTCTCGGCCGTCTTCAAGCAACTGGAGCATGGTCAGCAGCAGATGGATAAATCCACCCGTGCCGCCCAGGCTGACTTGCACCAAGGTACCCGCGACCTGGTGGGTGGCCTCGACGAGCAGGTCAAGGCTTTGCTGCAGACGGTTTCCGAGCAACAGAAGTCTGCCCAGGACACCGTCAATGCATTGAGTGCCCAGACTGAGCAGCATCTGCAAAGTATGCAGCTGGGTGCGGATAAGATGCGGGCGGCGGCTGAGCGATTTGAAACCGCCGGACAAAGCGTTGCTCGAGCCAGTGAGTCGACTGCTGGTCTGATGGGCACAGTCCAAGGCGCAGGGGCTGAGCTTGCGCAGGCGTCGCGTGAGCTGAACACCGTTGTCGCGGACTACCGGAACAATCGTGAAGCGGTAGCGAAAACGCTCGCTGTCATCGAAGGGGTCGTTGCCAGTGCGCAAGGGGAAGCCAGCGGTCGCAGCCAATATCTCCAGGACCTGAAGGTTCAGAGCGAGCGGATGCAGGCGCTTAACCGCGAAGTGTATGAATACCTCGAAAACATCAGTGGTGTGCTGGGTAACGGCTTCAAGGAATTCGGTGAAGGCATGGACCGGGCGTTGAGACAAACCTTGGGTAGCCTCGACACCGAGCTCGATAAAGCAGTCAAGAGCCTCGCTGGCGGTGTGGAAGGGGTCAAGGAAAGTCTCGAAGACTTCAGCGACATCATGGAACGCATCAGGCGGTAACGGAGGCTAGTCGATGTTTGGTAAGCAAATGCCTTCGGTTGCCCGTTCCAAGGACGAGGGAGAGAAGCCTTTCTGGATTTCCTTCGCTGATTTGATGACCGCGATGATGATTTTGTTTCTTGTGGTCATGGTGGCGGCTTTGAGTTCCGTGACGCAGCGTATCAACCAGGCGGAGCAGGGGGAGAAGCAGCGTAGCAAGGACATCAGTCAGATTTGTGAGCACCTGAGCCTCAAAGCGAAGACTGCCAGCAAGACCATCGTCGTGGACTGCAAGGACAACCGGATCAGTTTCGGCGATGCTGGCCGTTTCGGGCATAACCAGTACGCGCTGAGCAGCGATGGCCAATCGGCACTTCAGGAGGTCGTGCCTATGATTCTGGACGCGGCTAACAGTGAAGAGGGGCGTAAGTGGTTCAAACAGGTTGTGATCGAGGGCTCGACCGACACCGACGGCTCCTACCTTTATAACTTGCACCTGTCGCTGCAGCGTTCGGAGTGGGTGATGTGCAGCTTGCTCGATAGTCGCAGCCCGCTCCAGGTCGGTTTGTCGCCAGAGCACCAACAGCAGATCAGATCGACGTTTCTGGCGGGCGGCGTGTCGTTCAACAACGCAAAGGACACCAAGGAAGAAAGCCGGCGAGTGGAGTTGCGTATGCAGTTCTTTGGCTTGAAGGAGAAGGAGGGCAATCTCAAGCCTGATGTGCCGGTGTTCACTAACACTGATGTGGAAAAATGTCAGTTGGCGATGAATCGATGACCAGCTCAATCGTGAGGCTTTCCGCCGCCATTAGCCACAGTCTGTCAGCTCATCGCACGGCGCTGGCCCCAGAACCGTTGGAGCGTTTCCCCCGTCTGGCTGCTGCGGGGGGCGATCTTTACGAGCGATTCGAGCGCGCTGAAAAGGCCTTGCCGCCCCCCGAAGAAAAGCGCCGTGCTGCGATAAGCAAGTTTCGCAATGTACTGCCACTCAACGCCTCGGAATGGCGCTTGGTGTTCGCCGGTCTTTCAGACAAGAGTGAGCGAGTCGGGCCAATACTGGACGATGATCAGCTTTACGCCCGGGTGCACGAAGAAGTGCATCAGCGTATCGAAAAGCGAAGGCTGAGCCGCCGGGATTGGTTGGCGCTGTGCTTCAGCTACTTTGGTTACGACGCCGCTACGCCTGCCCAGAACGCCAATTGGTGCCTGTTGCGCGAAGATGTCCAGCTCGGTTTCGAATGTGTTAGAGACCAGCAAAAGCGCGAGAAGGAATGGGTACAGATCGTTCAGCAACATCAGGAGCTTTTCTCCGAGCAGGCAGGTGCCAGGCTGGGTGACCAGATGTTCAAGGGTGAAATCAGCGACCTTTCGGCATTGCAGACGATTGCGCAGATCCCTGACAGCAGTTGGCTGTGGCGCAGGATTTTTACCGTACTGATTTCTCGCATTTTCATGCTGGATGACGCTGAGTTCTCTCTGCGCTTGGCCGACCTGATCGACATCGGCCGGCAGCACCCGCGGTACATGAACGACATCCTGAGTGCATGCCTGTCGCGTTACCACTTGGCAGCTTATCGAGAGAAGCCGTCGTCGCTGCTCAAACAACGCGCGCTCGACAATTGGGGCAGCCCACAGATCCGCTCCAGACAAAACAGCTGGCTGCAGTATGTCGATAAAGACGTCTGTGCGATGGTCGTGGCATGGTTCGCGAAGGAAGATCTGGAGCACTTCTTCAACTTGTTGAAGGGAGACTCCGAGGTTGATCAGTCGCGATTGTATTACTGGCTAAGATTTGCCAACCAAATGAGCTACACCCGGATCGTCATGGGCTCGGATGCCTGGAATGACCGCGGGCAGGACTTTGTCCATTTCCGTGAGAAGAACAAGGGGCGCTTGAGCAAGCTGGTCGGTGGTCCTGGGCACAACAATGCCGTTGTCATGCAGATTGGGGACTACTTTTTCGTGGAGTTTTCTGGAACGGGTAATGCCTGCTTTGTGTACAAAGCGGACGATTCGCCGTTTAACCCAGACAAATTCCAGCTTGAACTCGCCAAAGAACTCAAGCAGCGCCATCGAACGATAGAGTGGATGATTCATTCACCTGCGCCTGGCCGCCCAGACCGCATCGAGGGTTGGCTAAGCAAGTTCGATGACAAGCTCGGAAAATTGGGCATTCGCGTTCAAACTCAGGCCGGAGCGTCAGGAGCAACCAAACCGATCGCTTTTGAAGACCAGGTCCGTGACGCCTTGAAGTCGGTCAAGCACAAGGTCTATGACCAGCGCGGGCGCGGTGGTGCGTTTCAGGTCCAGCTTGATGACAATGATCTGGCGGCCGTTGCTACTCTCCAACGCCTGGGTTTCAAGCCCGTCAACCACCAGCCACTCCGGTTCTGGAGACAGTAATGCTCAAGCGTTTGCTCAAAGGCATTGGCCTGCAGCCGAATTCGGCGTTAGAAAATACTGAGCCTGTTTTTTCCGTTGAGGAGCAGGGCATTTGTTATCCCCTGAGCTTGGCGGAGAATACGGAGTCCTGGCCGCTGGCAAGTTATCTGGACCAGTTGGAAGAAGAGGAGTTCGTCTCTCAACTCAGCGATCGCTGGTTGCTGACGTGGGATGAGCTGTACCGGCTGCTGGATGAGCCAGAGCACGTAACAAGTTTGCCTCTATTGGGGTTGCCGCCACAGACAGCCCTCATCCCTCAATTGAGCAGCCAAGGCAGCCTTGCCTCCGACGATTTCAAAGTCTCCGTCAGTGGCTGGCGTGACCCGCAGTCCAATGCCAATGTGCAAGTGCAGCGTACGGGGGCCATCGTTCATTATCACGGAAACACGGAAATTCTGCCTGAGGTGTCCTGGAAACTGACCTGTGCGGTACGACAACTTTATCTGGCACAACAAAATGAGCCAGGTGAAGTAACCAACCAGATCGGCTGGGCCAGCATCAGAAAGCTGGCGCGCAAGGCGGGTGCCGGTATGGATGGCTTCTTGGATAAGACCGTCGTTGTTAAACCTGAAAGCCTGCGGCTCAATCCGCGGAAATCGACCGTAGGTGATACCCCGGTTATTGAGCTGCAACCTAGCTTCGAAGGTCAGCCAGCAAACTGGCTTGAGAGTTTCGACGGTGCCAATCAGGTTCAGGACCGATATCGGGTGACCGGTGATGATGGATCGTTGACCCACGTCCTGATTGAGCCTGAAGTCAAATCTGTACTGGACTATGTGCGCTCGTTGCCCGGGCGTCGGGTCGCTGGGGATGATGCTCTTTCCTTCGTCCGCAACCCTTACAGCGCACTCGGCGATAGTGCCGCACAAGTGCTGGATGCGCAGAGCTATGAAGACGAACTGGCCGAGGCCGGGATTTTCTTTCACCGCTTTCATCTGGAGCCCAAACTGGATGAAGCGGGGCGGCACATTGAGCAGGTAAACCTGACGCTCGAACCCATCTCGCCAACCCCGCAGCCGCCCATCGAAGTTGAATTCAAAGCGGCTTATGAACTCGCGCCGTTCGTGCATGAGTTGCAGCTGAAATTGGCCGCTGGCATGCCGGCCGGTTTCTGGCAGGGCTATGAACTGGAGCTTAGCGATTTTGATTTACGCCAGCTGGCGGGTATCAACGACCTGCTTAAGCGTTGGCAAAACGAAGCGGCGGGTATCGAGTTCGACTCCGTCCTGGACCTGTCGCTATACGGCGACCGAGTGACGGGCATCGGGGAAGCGGAAAAAATTACTTCGCCATTCCTGGTCAAAGAGGCGACCGAGAACTGGCTGCCGAAGGATGTGGCGGCGCTGGGCATTGATGCAGAAATTCTTGGGCGCTGGGATCCTTCCGACCGTGCTCAATTTGAAGCGTTTGAGCAGCGGCTGGACGAAGCTCGCGCTGCCGGTGATGAAACAGTCTGTTTGCCAGAGTCCGAAACACCGCTGTCGATTGCCGCGGCCGAGCAACTGTTTGATGCCTGGTCGAAGAAGATCGCCCCTGTCGAGACCAGCCTGGTCCAGCAGCAGGAGAAGGTTGGCCGCGCCGTACTGCAAATCGGCCACAACATTGACGAGCCGACCTACGTTCAGATTCGCCAGGCAGCCTTGCGCGCCGCTTTGGACGCGACGCCAGAGTTGCCCGGCTTGCTCAAGCCTGAGGTCGTATTGCGTGAGCACCAGCTTCAAGGCGTCGCGTGGTTGCAGCATTTGTTCCGCTTGTCCCCCACGGACGTATCAGGTTGCTTGCTCGCTGATGACATGGGGCTTGGAAAAACGATCCAGTTGCTCACCTTCCTGGTCTGGTACCTGGAAAAGTATCCACAAGACAAGCCGACACTGATCGTCGCCCCGGTTTCGTTGCTTGATAACTGGGAGCGTGAGCTTCACCGGTTCTTCTTCGCTGACGCACTGCCAGTGCTGAAGCTGTATGGCTCAGCCTTGAGTGCAGTGAAGTTCAAGAAGGAAGAAATCCCTGCGGACTTGAAAGCAAAAGGCATTAAGAACCTGCTGCGCCCAGGTTGGATGGGCGATGCCCGAATCGTCCTGACGACTTACGAGACACTGCGTGATCAGGAGTTTTCCCTGGCGCGCCAGCAATGGTCCATCGTTGTGTGTGACGAAGCTCAGAAGCTGAAGAACCCAGCTGCACTGGTGACTCAGGCGATCAAAGCCATTCCGGCTAGATTTCGAGTGGCGTGTACCGGTACGCCCGTCGAGAACACGCTGATCGATCTCTGGTGTCTGTTCGATTTCATTCAGCCAGGTTTTCTGGGCGGTTTGAACCAGTTCGGTCGCGAGTATCAGCGCCCTATCGAAGCCGCATTGGAGCGCGATACGGTTGCACTGGAGCGCCTCCGAGGTCTTATCGAACCGCAGACTTTGCGCCGAACCAAGCAAGACATTGCCAAAGACCTGCCTGCCAAAATCGAAGACATGGCATGTCGTTCACTTAGCATGCATGCCTTGCAGCGCAATCTGTACCTGTCGGAAATATCCGCGTACAGCCAGAAGCAGCAGATCGAAGAAGAGCTCGATCAAAAGACCTCCGGCATGCTTGGGTTACTGCACAAGCTCAAGCTGATTTGCGCCCACCCGTATAGCGTCCAGCCAGACAAGCGATTGCGTGACAACTCGCCGAAGCTGCAGTGGTTGATGCAGACGCTTGAGTCGATCAAAAGAGCTGGAAACGGTGACAAGGTCATCGTCTTTACCGAGTTGCGTGATATCCAGCGGGAGTTGCAGCACTCGATCCAGGAGCATTTCGGCTTTCGGGCAACCGTTATCAACGGCGATACCAGTACCAGCAGCCAGAGCGCCAATAGCCGACAGAAGCTGATCGACCAATTCCAGGAGCTGCCGGGCTTCGCCGTCATTATCCTGTCCACTATTGCGGTCGGGTTTGGGGTGAACGTGCAGGCGGCCAACCACGTCATTCACTTCACCCGTTGCTGGAACCCGGCCAAGGAAGATCAAGCGACGGATCGGGCCTATCGGATTGGGCAAGAGAAGGATGTGTATGTGTACTATCCAACGGTTCGGGATGCGACGATGCCGACGTTCGAAGCAACGCTGGATGAGTTGCTGAGTAAGCGACGAGCGTTGGCGCGGGATATGTTGAGTGGGGCTTCGGACATCCAGGCTTCGGATTTTGAGGCGTTGCTGAAAACGCGATGAGGCCCGATTTGGTAGAAATCAATGTTCGGCGATATGTCGATTATGGGTACAGGTACGTTCATCCGCGCGTTTGCAAATATGCAAGAAACAGCGTGCTGGCGCTTGCCTCGCGCATTAGCGTCAGTACCATCTGAGTGGATTATTTACCTGTGCGCACGTCCAGTGTTGGCACCGAAAGCTCAGCGGCTTACTGTGCGCGGAATCCAGAGCGACCGCCCGCCGACTACGACACCATGGGTCATTCACTGGTTATATGGGACAGGGACCAAAAATAGGGTCGATATGCTGGCCCGATGAAACCGAAGTCGATAAGGTTCGCTAATTAGCCGCAGGTAAAGCTTCCGCTTCGCTACAGATATCTGTCGCCCCCCTGTCTGGCGCTCGTGCCCTTGGCAGTTACCGAGGGCGCAACAGGCGTCGCCTGCGCACTTACTCTTTACCCCAGTCAGGATTGCCAATGGCTATCAAGAAATCCGATCTTTACTCTTCCCTCTGGGCCTCGTGTGACGAGCTGCGCGGTGGGATGGATGCCAGCCAGTACAAGGACTACGTCCTGTTCATGCTGTTCATCAAGTACATCTCCGACAAGTACGGCAATTCGGATGACTTCGCGCCGCCGGTCAACATCCCGGCGGGAGCCAGCTTCAAAGACATGATCGCCCTCAAGGGTAAGGCCGACATCGGCGACAAGATCAACACGCAGATCATTCAACCGCTGATCGACGCCAACGCCCGGCTTGCGCGCAGTGACTTCCCCGACTTCAACGACCCAAACAAGCTCGGCGAAGGCGATGCGATGGTGCAGCGTCTGACCAACCTGGTGGCTATCTTCGAGAAGCCTGAGTTGGATTTCTCGAAAAATCGCGCTGAGAACGATGACATTCTCGGCGATGCCTACGAATACCTGATGCGTCATTTCGCCAGCGAAAGCGGCAAGAGCAAGGGGCAGTTCTACACCCCGTCCGAGGTCAGCCGCGTCATCGCCCAAGTCATCGGCATCAGCCCGACCAATGCCGTGGCCAAGACGAGTGTCTATGACCCGACTTGCGGCTCAGGTTCGCTGTTGCTGAAAGTGGCCGACCAGGCGGGTACGCACATCACCCTGGAAGGGCAGGAGATGGACGTGACCACCGCCGGTCTCGCTCGCATGAACATGATCCTGCACGACTTCCCGACCGCCAACATTCTGCAGGGCAACACACTGTCCACGCCCAAGTTCAAGGATGGTGAGCAGCTGCGTACCTATGACTACGTAGTGGCCAATCCGCCGTTCTCGGTCAAGAGCTGGAGCGTCGGGTTGACGCCAGCCAATGACCCCTATCAGCGCTTTGCCTGGGGCGAGCCACCGGCCAAACAGGGCGATTATGCCTTTTTGCTGCACATCATTCGTTCGCTGAAAAGTACCGGTAAAGGCGCCTGCATTCTGCCCCACGGTGTACTGTTTCGCGGCAATGCCGAGGCAGTGATCCGTGAGCAACTGGTGCGTTCCGGCTACCTCAAAGCCATTATCGGCCTGCCGGCCAACCTGTTTTTCGGCACGGGTATTCCCGCTTGCATCCTGGTGTTGGACAAGGAAAACGCTAGTGCGCGCAAAGGCATTTTCATGATCGATGCCGCCAAGGGCTTTATCAAGGACGGCCCGAAGAACCGCCTGCGCGATCAGGATGTGCACAAGATCGTCGATACCTTTATCCGGCTGGATGAAAGCGACTCGCGCTATGCCCGCATGGTGACCTTCGACGAAATCAGCGACCCGAAGAACGACTTCAACCTCAACCTGCCGCGTTACATCGACAGTACCGAACCTGAGGATATTCAGGACATCGACGGCCATTTGCGCGGTGGCATTCCCGAGCGTGATATCGACGCCTTTGACAGCTACTGGCAGGTGATGCCAGCGCTGCGCGCGGCGTTGTTCAAGCCGGCCAGCCATCCCGGTTACTTTGAGCTGGTCAGCCCTGAGGTGAAATCGGTCATTTTCGGCCATCCGCAGTTCAATGCCTTCAAAGCAGGCGTGGATAAGCTGTTCAACCAATGGCTGGCGGACAGCACCCCTCAGTTGAAAAGCTTTGCAGTCAACAGCCACCCTAAAGAGCTGATTGCCACACTGTCCGAAGACCTGCTCATTGCCTTCGCCAAAGCACCCTTGCTCGACCATTACGACATCTATCAGCACCTGATGGACTACTGGGCCGAGACCATGCAGGACGACTGCTACCTGATCAGTGCCGACGGCTGGAAGGCCGCCGCTAAAGCGCGTGAAATCCTCAAGGTAAAGGATAAGAGCAACAAGCTGGGTTGGGCTGAGAAGCATGACTACTGCCAAGGCAAGCGCCGCTTCAAGTCGGACCTGATTCCGGTCGAGATTCTGATTGCCCGCTATTTCATGGCCGAGCGCAACGCTATTGAAGGCCTTGAAGCCCGGCTTGCCAGCGTTGAGCAAAGCATGAGTGAAATGCTTGAAGAGCACAGCGGGGAAGATGGCTCGCTCAGCGAAGTGGTCGAAGGCGAGGGTGACAAGCAGAAGGTCACCGCCAAAGCGATCAAGACACGCCAACGCGAGATTGGCATGGATCCGGATTATGAGGATGAGTTCAAGGTGTTGGCCGAATACGACGCCTTGATTGATCAGCAAAGCAGCCTTAAGGCCAAGCTCAAAAAGGCTGAGGAAGACCTCGAGAACAAGATCCACGCGAAATACCCGCTGCTTGGCGAGGACGAGATCAAAAGCTTGGTGGTGGATGAAAAGTGGGTCGCCACCCTGGCCGCTGCCGTACAGGGCGAACTCGACCGAGTCTCTCAGACTCTGACCGGACGCATCCGCGAGCTGAGCGAGCGCTACGCCACACCGCTGCCACAGCTCACCGATGAAGTGGCCATGCTTGCCAGTCGTGTGGAAGAACATCTGAAAAAGATGGGGGCGGTATGGCAGTGAAGGCGGGCTATAAGAAAACGGAAGTGGGGGTAATTCCAGATGATTGGGATGTCTCTACGGTCGGAGCAGAATTCGAAATTAAACTCGGCAAGATGCTTGACTCGGAAAAGAACGTCGGAGTACCTAAGCCCTACCTAGGTAATAAATCGGTTCAGTGGGGGCGAATTGACCTCAGTGACCTTCCAACTGTTCCGATGACTCGTGCAGACCTTGAAAAATATCGCCTTCGAGATGGTGATTTGCTGGTGTGCGAAGGTGGTGATGTCGGTCGTGCTGCGCTTTGGAATTCGCCGTTGGAGGAATGTTATTACCAGAAGGCCCTTCACCGTTTGCGACCCCTTCGCGGTTTCGATTCACGGCTCATGGTCGAGTTACTTCGTCAGTGGTCTGATCGTGGACTGCTCGCGAATTATGTAACTCAGACCAGCATCGCGCATCTTCCCCGTGAGAAGTTCATGGGAGTACCTATGCCTGTTCCTCCCGTCCCAGAACAACGTGCCATCGCGACGGCATTGAGCGATGTGGATGCGCTGCTGAGCGCGTTGGAGCAGCTTCTCGCCAAGAAGCGCGACCTCAAACAGGCCGCCATGCAACAGCTCCTCACCGGCCAAACCCGACTACCCGGTTTCCACGGAGAGTGGGAGTTTAAGGCACTTGGCGACCTCGCAGATATTCGGAGCGGCGGCACGCCAAGCACTGCAGAGCCGAAATTTTGGGATGGAGAGGTCCTCTGGTGTACTCCGACCGATATCACGGCACTCAAGGGACGTAGATATTTGTTTGAGACTAGTCGCAGAATCACTGAGCTTGGGCTGAAATTCAGCTCGGCAGAGAAAATTCCTGCTAACTCAGTCGTTATGACATCGCGAGCCACAATCGGCGACTGCGCTATCAATACCGTTCCGGTTTCTACGAATCAGGGGTTTAAGAATTTCGTTCCGTTTCATTATGTAGACGTAGACTTTCTCTATTATCTGCTCACGACGCAAAAGCAGGGATTCATCAGTCTCTGTGGAGGCAGCACATTTCTTGAAATCGGAAAAGGGCAGCTCGTTACATATGAAGTTCGGCTCCCGCTCGACAAAGGCGAACAAACCGCCATCGCCGCCGTGCTGTCCGATATGGACGCCGAACTGGAGGTATTGGAACAGCGCCTAACCAAAACCCGCACCCTCAAGCAAGGCATGATGCAAGAGCTGCTAACCGGAAGAACCCGACTGCTATGACCAACCTGAGCATGGAAGCGACTAAACTGCTGCGGACCACTGAGCTCTCCAGCAAGATCATCAGCGTTTACGAACTGCTCATGGATTCTGCGCTGGATATTCCCCGGTACCAGCGCCCCTACAAGTGGACCGGCAAGAACATCAATCAACTGTTCTCCGATATCGCCATCCATAAGGACAAGTCGGCTTACCGCCTGGGCACTATTGTGTTTCACCACGAAGGTGGGACCAGGAACATCGTCGATGGCCAGCAGCGGACCATAAGCCTGCTGCTGGCGGTCCGTGCGCTGATCCAGCGGAACAAAGAAGAAAAGCTCAAACGCAAAGACCTGCAGGAGCGCTTGCTCAAACTTGAACAAGCGATGGTGAACCCAAGCTTTACCAGCGAGATCTCGCAGAAGAACATCCACAGCAATTACCTTGAGGTGGCCCGCATTGTTTCCCGTGCGGACTTCACCGAGGCGCATATCGATTTCTTCCTGAACAAGTGTCAGGTCGTTGCCGTGGCGCTGAACGATGTGTCGGAAGCCTTCCAGTTCTTTGACTCGCAGAATGCGCGGGGCCGGGACCTGGAACCCCATGATCTGCTCAAGGCTTACCATCTGCGTGAGTTCAGCCCGCGTGACGAGCAGTTGAAGGCGGCCACGGTGGCGCGCTGGGAAAACAGTGATACCGATGAGTTGGCCACGCTGTTTTCGCAGTACCTGTACCGCATCCGCAGTTGGTCGAAAGGGGTTTCGGCGCGTTACTTCAGCAAGGACGACAGTGACTTATTCAAGGGCGTAAACATCGACACGGTGACCAGCTACCCCTATGTGGAGCAGCTGCGTATCGCCCACCATTTTGTCGATAACTACAACGGGCAGTACGAGCGCAAGATCGACTCGCGCGAGCTTGGTTTTCCCTTCCACCTGGATCAGATCATCATCAATGGCCGGCGCTTCTTTGAGCTGATCAGCCACTATCAGGGCAAAGTGGCGCGGATCAGCGCCGAGTCTTGGAACGGACATGAGCTGGTGGGTGCTGAAGGGCTCGATGGCTATGCGCAAACCATCATGAAAACCCTCAATAGCTACCCGGCAAGAACCCGCACCGGCGATTGCTACGTACGGGCGATGTTCGATTGCCTGCTGATTTACTACATCGATAAGTTCGGTCACGCGGATATTTCCCGCGCCATCGAGAAGATTTTCATCTGGGCGTATAGCCTGCGCCTGAAGATGCAGGTGGTGCAGCTGGCCAGCATGGATAACCATGTGTTGGAGAACAATCTTTTCAGGTTGATCAAGGAAGCCACACGTCCCGCTGACTTTATTAACTGCACCCTGCCGGTATTGAGTGGCCAGAAGTCAACCAGAACCGGTGAGATCGAAGCTCTGTTCAAGGCGATGAAATACTATGAGTAGGGAAATCAGTCAGCTCTCCATCAAGGCGCTGCTCAGCGGTCGGGATGAGTACGTCATCCCGATGTATCAGCGCAATTACGCCTGGGAGGAGGGCGAAATCACGCAGCTGATTCAGGACGTGATCGATTACCTGCCGAAGAAGGGCGAAAACGCGCGCAATTATTACATTGGCACCTTGGTGGTGTATGAGCGCCCGGATAGCAAAACACCGGTGTTTGAAACCATTGACGGCCAACAGCGGCTGACGACCCTGTCGTTGCTGACGTCGTATCTGAAAAACACCAAGGCTGTCGAGCTTGCCTGGTATTCAAACCTGAGTATCCACTTCGATAGCCGCGAGCATTCGCGCGCAACCTTTGCGGCTATCTTCGAGAAGAAGTTCAATGACGACCCCGCAGAGGTTTTGACTAAGAAGCAGATCAATACCGGCATCCTCAATGGCTATCGCCTTATCCACAAAGTCTTGCCGCAGAAGCTGAATGAGAACGGAGTTTCACCTCAGCAATTCGCCGACTACTTGTTTGGCTACGTGCAAATCATGCGGGTGAAAGTGCCGGCGGATACGGACCTGAACCATTACTTCGAGATCATGAATAATCGCGGTGAGCAGCTGGAAAAGCACGAGGTGCTCAAGGCGCGGATGATGGAGCAGTTGCAGGGCTGCGAGCAGAGTCAGAATTGCCTGCATGCAGTATGGGAAGCCTGCGCGAACATGGAGCGCTATGTGCAAATGGGCTTCACGCCTGGCCAACGTGGCAGCATTTTTGGCGAAGGGGACTGGGGACAGTTTCAACTCGCTGACTTCGATTCGCTTCGGGCTGCACTGCACAAAACTCAGGAGGTGACTGCCCGGCAGGACACTCGCATGACTCTTGATCAGATCATTGCCAAGGTCCCGGTCGCTGCGAAGCAGGGTGAGTCAGGTGAGGAGGCGCCAGATCGCTTCAACACGGTGATTAATTTTCCCAACTTTCTGTTGCATGTACTGCGTGTCCAAACGCGAGCGGACATCCCATTGGATGACAAACGCCTGCTCGATACCTTTGAGGCTCATGTGCTCAAGCAGCCAGACCCTGTTGCGGCAGTGAAGCGTTTTACCTTTAGCCTGCTGCGTTGCAAGTATCTGTTTGACCAATATGTGATCAAGCGCGAGTTCATCAAGGGCTCGGATGGTTGGAGTCTCAAACGCTTCAAGTGGAACAAAGGTGGCGATCACAGTAGCGCCGGACGGGGGAGTTATGTGAATACCTTCGGCGAAGAGGACGGCAATGAAGGCATCAACCGCCGCATCCTGATGTTGCTGTCAGCATTTCATGTTTCTACGCCAACGCTGGTTTACAAGCACTGGCTGAATGCGGCGCTGTTTCACCTGTTTTACGCTGAGCAGATTGAGGCTCAGGTTTATCTGCGGCACATGGAGTCGGTAGCAAAGGCGTTTGTCTTTGATCGCTTTCTGGCCCAAGAGGCAGGCCTGGATTACTTTGCGATGATCTATACCAATCGGGGCGCCTGTCAGACACGCCGCGAAAGCATTGCGGCAGAGACGGTGGAGTCTCGGTTGACGTTCGGCAATATCGAAAACAACCTGATTTTCAACTTCCTGGACTATCTGCTTTGGCTTGAGCTCGGGACGAATGACAAGGTTAAATCCTATGAGTTCACCTTCCGTAGTTCGGTGGAGCATTACTACCCTCAACATCCGCTAGACGGACAGGTGCAGCTCGATGCCGACACGCTCAATTCGTTCGGCAATCTATGCCTGATCAGCCACAGCAAGAATTCTCGACTGAGCAATTTCATGCCCGCGGCCAAGAAAGAGTTTTATAAGAACAACACCATCGATAGCGTTAAACAGTATTTGATGATGGAAACAGAATCTTGGGATGCCGACGCCATACGCGCCCACTCCGAAAAAATGAATAACGTGTTGCTCAATAGCCTCGTCAGCAAACACGAATCCGAGTAAACCCTGCAGGATGCACCTGATGATTCAACAACCTCGCTCCGAACGTCGCACCCAGAATCGTATTGTGGCCTTGTTTACGGACAAGTCGCGGCCTGATTGTCTTGGATACGACTACCTGGGTGAGTGGAGCAAGCGTGGGCAAAATCGCAATATTGAAGTCGAGCTGTTGCAGGCAAACCTGAAGCAGCGGGACTACTCCGGTGCGCAAATATCAGCAGCGTTGCAAAGGCTGATGACTGCGGCTGATTCCACTGGCATCACGCTTTATCAGGCTAATTTGCGTACCTACCAGTTGCTTCGTTACGGCGTGCCAGTGCAGGTGGCTGTTGGTCAGGCCCATGAGACGGTGCATCTGGTTGATTGGGAGAATCCTGAACGCAATGACTTTGCCATTGCCGAGGAAGTGACCTTGTGCGGTGGCCATGAGCGCCGCCCTGATTTGGTGATCTACCTGAACGGTATCGCTATCGGCGTGATTGAGCTCAAGCGCAGTTCGGTTGAGGTGGCCGATGGCATTAACCAGCTGATCACCAACCAGGAGGAAATCTTCAACAAGGGTTTCTTCAGTACAGTGCAGTTGGTCTTCGCTGGCAGTGACTCTCAGGGCTTGCGCTACGGCACGGCGACTACTCGCGCCGAGTTCTTTGTCGAGTGGAAGGCGTCTTCCCTGAACGCTGGGCCTGAAGAGCTGAATACCCTGCGGGAGATGCCTGCTCGCTACCAAGTGCTAACGGGTGCAGAAGTGCCACAGTCTGGTTATTTGCTGGACGACCCGCTGGCGCAGATGTGCGAGAAGTCTCGTTTACTCGATCTGATTCGCAACTTCATCATCTTCGATGCGGGTATCAAGAAGGTGCCGCGCCCTCATCAATACGCTGCAGTGAAGGCCGCGCAGGAGCGGGTTCGGCGTAAAGAGGGTGGGGTTATCTGGCATACCCAAGGCAGTGGTAAGAGCATTCTGATGGTGCTGATCGCCAAGTGGTTGCTGGAGCATGATCCTGAGGCGCGCATTCTGGTCATCACGGATCGCGATGAGCTGGACAAGCAAATATCCGGGGTGATGCGTAATGCCGGGGTAATCGGCAACGACTCGCCCTCGCCACGTATTACCTCCCGTGCCGATCTTGTGCAGAAGCTTTCCGCTACCTCGCCGCGCTTGCTCTGTGCGCTGTTGCACAAGTTTGAGCCAGATCTGAGCGTGCCGCCACCGCCCATGCATGGGCGCTTCTATGTATTTGTGGATGAATGCCACCGCACCCAAGGCGGTGACATGAACAAGCAAATGAAGCAGTGGCTGGCCAATGCCCTGTTTATTGGCTTTACTGGTACACCGCTGCTGCGCAAGGACAAACAGACTACGCGCGATGTGTTCGGCACTTACATCCACACCTACAAATTCCACGAAGCCGTGGCGGACAAGGTGGTGCTGGACCTTAAGTATGAAGCACGCGACGTACCGCAGCGTTTGACCTCGCAAAAGGCCATCGATGCCTGGTTCGAGCAGAAAACCAAAGCATTGAACAACTACCAGAAGTCGATCTTGCGCAAGCGCTGGGCGACCATGGAAGCGCTTATGAGTGCCGGCGAGCGCAAGCAGCGCATCATCGCCAGTATCATTGAGGACTTCAGCCTGAAGCCGCGGCTGAATAACGACCGGGGTACCGCCATTCTGGTGGCAGCCAGCATCTACGATGCCTGTCATTACTTCCGCTTGTTTGAGACCACATCGTTTGGCCCTTACTGCGGCATCATTACGTCCTATGAGCCGAACCACAACGCGATCTCCCGCGAGCCCGCACAAAGCGATGAGCGCTATAAGTTTGATACCTATACGCAGTACGTACTGAAGCCCGGTCAGACCACCACCGTTTATGAAGAAGAGACCAAGCGTCGCTTCATTGAGGAACCGGCCAACCTGAAGCTACTCATCGTGGTCAGCAAGCTGCTGACTGGCTTCGATGCACCCAGTTGCTCCTACATCTATCTGGATAACGAGCTGCGGGACCATAACCTGTTCCAGGCAATTTGCCGCACCAACCGACTCGACGGCGATGATAAGGACTTTGGCTATATCGTCGACTTCAAAGAGCTGTTCGGCGACGTGCAAGATGCCATTTCGGTGTACACCTCTGACGAGTTAGATGTCGACGCAGGTAGCGGGGGCAATAACAACGTTGAGCTGAAGAATTGGCTGGTCGAAGGGAAGAAGCAACTGGACGCTGCCCGAGAGGCATTGAGCTATTTGTGCGCCCCCGTGGCGCCGCCACGGGAGGTTGAGCAGTTTATCCATTACTTCTGTGGTTCTGCCGCTAACGCCAATGGGCTGGATGAGACCGAAGCACTGCGGGTGTCCTTCTACAAGACGGTGGCTTCATTTGTGCGGGCGTTTGCCGATTTGGCGCAGAACCTCACCGAAGCTGGTTACTCGGCTGCTGAAGCGGGAAGGCTGCAAACTGAGGTGCAGTTCTATGCAGACCTGCGTGAGGCGATCAAGAAACATTCCGGCGAAGAGTTGGATATCAAGCCATTCGAAGCGGACATGCGGCATCTGCTCAATACTTATATTCAGGCAGACCACGCCGATCCGATGAGCACGGTCGATAATTTTTCGCTGGTTGAATTGATCGTTCAGACTGGCGTTCACGATGCCATCGCCAAAAAGCTCAACGCCAAAGGCAACCTCTCCAAGGGGGCGATTGCCGAAGGCATTATCAACAACGTGCGCAAGACCATCATTCGTGAACAATTGACAGATCCGAAGTTCTACGAGGGTATGTCGCAGTTGCTTGAGGATCTGATCAAACAGAGTCGTGAAGATGCTGCCGCTTACGAGGAGTTTTTGCGCAAGGCCGAGGCGCTGGTCAGACAGTTGGGGCAGAAAGGACCAGGAAACTCTCCGGAAGCACTTAACGGCCACAGGGAAGCTACTGTGCTTTTTAACAACCTCGACAGAATTGCAACGACCACCTTCCAGTGCCCGATGGATGAAGAGGCAAAGGTGAAACTGGCTTTGGATATTGATCTGGCGATGCGCGGATCGGCCCCTTCATCCTGGCGAGGAGACCCTGCGCGGGAAGCGCAGGTTCTTAACGCGCTGTTCCCTTTGATGGGGCGTGACCGTGTAGCGACCTCGGCAATATTCGAGATCATCAAGAACCAACAGGGCTATTGATGAGCGAGATTATTGAGCTGGGCGATATTTCAATTTCGGTGACCAGGAAAGACATCAAGAATGTCCACCTGAGTGTGCACCCGCCCGAGGGGCGGGTAACGTTAGTTGCCCCAACAAGCACGCGGCTTGAAGTCGCTCGGGCTTATGCTATTTCCAGGCTGGGCTGGATTCGCGAGCAACAGAGCAAACTGGAGGCGCAGGCGCGTGAAGCGCCGCGTCAGTTTGTGGAAAGAGAAAGCCACTATGTTTGGGGCCGACGTTACCTGATGGTGGTTAACCACCAAGACGCCAAGCCATCGGTGGTGCTCGACCACAAACGCATCACCTTAACTGTTCGCCCCGGCAGTGATGCGCATAAGCGCGCCGAAGTGATACACGAATGGCAGAAGCTGCAACTGCACGCCGTGGTGCCAGTGTTGATCAGGAAGTGGGAGCGCAAGCTGAAGGTTAAGGTGGCTGGTTATTACCTGCAGCGGATGAAAACCAAATGGGGTAGCTGTAACCATCAAGCAGGGAACATTCGACTGAACACCGAGTTGGTGAAGAAGCCGAAAGACCTGCTTGAGTACGTGATCGTCCACGAGATGGTTCACCTGCTTGAGCCCACCCACAATGAGCGCTTTATCTCCATCCTCGGGGAGCATTTTCCAACCTGGCGCGAGGCCCGCGCCGAGTTGAATGAGTTGCCGCTGGCTGCGGAGGTTTGGAAAGAGTGACGCTGCTTAAGCCCTCAAACCAGCGCTCCACAGCCGTCAGCGAAAGCCACCTCCAACGCTTCTTTTTTTCTTGGATCGCTATAAATCGGAAGGACCTGCCACGTTTCTCACTTAACCAGTTACCTGTGGACGTCAACCACCAAGGACTTTGGTGATGGCGGCGATGGTGTCGGTAGCAGCCGACGCTGAGCAATAGTGCTGAATGCAAACAAAAAATAAGTGGCTGGGAGGGGGGCGATGACCGCCCTAGCATCAGCCAAGGGCAGTCAAGCGGATGGTGTGAGCCTAAGATTTACAGATAACCCCGTTCGGCCAATGACACGCAGCCTTCAACGCCCACGACGACATGATCCAATAGTCGGGTGCCGACCATGTTCAGAGCGTTCTTGAGGGTGGAAGTCAGGGTATGGTCGGCTTGGCTGGGTTCGGGATCGCCCGAGGGATGGTTATGGACCAGGATCACGGCCGCAGCGTTGTGCTCCAGAGCGATCTTGACCACTT
This sequence comes from Pseudomonas arcuscaelestis, assembly GCF_016881005.1. Taxonomy (GTDB): domain Bacteria; phylum Pseudomonadota; class Gammaproteobacteria; order Pseudomonadales; family Pseudomonadaceae; genus Aquipseudomonas; species Aquipseudomonas arcuscaelestis. Next base: position 233,125 of record NZ_JACOPV010000006.1, read on the forward strand.
CCCGTGGATACACGCTGGCACCATCCAACGTGCCTCGGAACAGTTCTTTGAAAGCAATAACTCGGTGCTTGGTATCGAGCAGGAGCAAAGCAAAGACTTCGTGCTCATGGTATTGCAGCAGTGTTTGTAGATGGCTGAATACTTGCTTCGGCTCAGTCAAGGCCCGGCCTTTAGACAGCCGGCTCATCGCCAGTTGTTGTGCCATCTGCAGGATGTCAGCTTCGGTGACCGGGGATTCCATGACATAGGTACCGGTATCTTCACCGGCTCTGAGCTTGTGATATTTCATGGGTACTCTCCTGAGTTGGAAGACCTTGGGTTATGTTGGAAGTTTGATCAGTGGGCGCGAACGGAGTGGTCACTGCCGCTTTGGAGGGATTTAGATTCCAGCTTTTGTGCCAGTGAGGTTTTGGCCGGGGCCGCTGGTTTTAGTGCTGCTTCTTCCTTGCCGGGCTGACCTTCAGTTGCGGGAAAGAATTCCTCGACGATGGCGCCGTTGTCCTCCTCACTGTCTTCAAAGGCCCCATTGTTAAAGCCCTGCTGGGCCGCGTGATCCAAGGCGCTCTGATCAAAGCCCGAAGCTTGGCGGGTTTCCTCCAGCTGATTGGCTGCCAGTAAGGCATCTTCAATACTCAGGCCGTTGCGAACCGTGATGTCCACGTAGAAGATCGGCGTGCCATGGCTCTGCCGGGTGGACTTACCGCGCAGGCGTAGCTCCAGTGGCAGGCAGGCCAGGCGATTGCCGGAGATAGCCTGGAAATAATGCAGGCGTGCCACCAGGGTGCGGATGCTGTTGAAACCGGTGGTTCGAAATACAAAGCTGCCCAGCGGATCATCGTCGCCGATCACCACGTTTAGCCGGCCGTAAGGCTTGCAGGCATTGCCTTGGGCCAGTGAGCAGCCATCCGGTGAAGGGCAGGGCAGCGACTGGATGCCGTCCTTGGTCAAACGCTTGCAGGTGTCCCCATTGCCGACGCACAGCGGCCGGCCGGTGTTACGGTCGAACAGGCTGTAATCCGCGCGAAAGTTCAGGTCCGGCTCGTTGAACAGTAAACGGATCGGAATGCTGCGCAATTTACCATCCTGGCCATTGCGCAGTTCCTCATTGAGCGGGTGCAGCAGCCAGCCGTCGCGGCTTTGTACCTGCGAGGTGATGGTAAATTGATCATCTTTCTCCGGCAGTCGTTTGCCGTTTTTCTCGACGACCTTGCCGATGGAAATACGCCCGAGTAGAGGAGGGGTGATCACTAAACCTTTGAGCATGGTGGTTTTCCTTGGTCTGGAAATAAAAAAGCCACTAGGACGTAAATGGTCCTAGTGGCTTGGGTGACGAGGAATGGTTCAACTGATCAGAAAGCGGCGACTGCCAGTTTTGATCTTGGGGTAGCGGGCCTGCAGGTAGGGTTTATCCTTGAGCATCTGTTCGACATCCAGACCAATGCTGTCCTTGGGCTTTTTCCAACTGATGTAGCCCTCGGTAAACTCCGCACGGGTGGCTGCCCCCATGGCCTGCTGCAGGACTTGTTTGAGCTGCGCCTCACGCGTCTCCTGCTGAGCAATGCTCTGGCGAACAGCCTTTAGCTCCAGGTAGGTGCTGGCCAACTCCGTGTGCTGACTGAAGTCCAGGGTCTCACCGTTGTCCTCGGGATAGAGGCAACGCAATGCCGCCTCTGCCGAGTCCGTGCCATCGGCCGGTGGCGGGGTGTCACTGACCACGTAATCCCAGAACAGCCGCTCCAGGTCGATCAGCCGAGCAATAAGTGACTCGTCGCGTTCGATGCGATGGATCTCCAGATGCTGACCACCAAGCAGCACCGCGACATCGGCCGCTTGTTTGCCCGTCACGGCCAACTGGTGCATGACCTGCAACTGTATATACTCCGGCACGCCCTCTTTCCAAAGGCGCGCACCGTTTATGCCAGCAGTTTTACATTCGATGATCTGCACATCGTCAGCGCCGATAACCTCGCGGTCGATGTTGGCCAGCATCCAGGGCAGTTTTGGATCTGGATGCTGCAGCACGGCATTGATACGTCGTACTCGGTTGCCGCTGCGCTTGCTGTAATGCCAGGCGACGATGGGCTCCAGTACATTGCCCCAGTAGGCTGGGCCTTCTTCATCCTGCGGGTCCAGCTTGGGCAGTGACGTATCACGGCCGGTTTTCTCCAGCCACAGTTCCAACTGCGACTTGTGGGGATTCAGGCCGACCGCGGCGGCTGCATCCGAGCTGCCGATGCCCTGTTTGCGTACCGCTAGCCAATCTACATGAGGTAACTCTTTGGTGCTGATCAGGCGCAGTGCCGGGCGAGACCTGCCGTTGCTGCTCATCGGAGTAGCTTTCATAGCGTTCACCTTGCGGACATAAAAGCCCCCGACCAGCGGCAAGGCTGATCGGGCTTTATGGGGGGGAAAGACGTTAAACGATCAGGCGACCAGTTGCAGGGCTGTGTCCAGGGCGCGTTGCTTGATCTGCGCCCCTTGACCGAACCAGGCCGAGTCCATGCGGTATTCATTGCTGCGGGCGCGGCGTTCGTGGTCGACGTACTCGGTCACCGCGTTGAGAAGACCCCAGACGGTGCCGCTGGCAGAGACCAGCTGACTACCACGGCCACGGCCTTCGTACAGCTCTTGGACCTTGCGCAGAGCACGTTCGTTGGGCAGTACTTCCGGTAATGTGGAGGTCGGATTGGTTTCGCACAGCACGTTCATGAAGAAGCCCAGCGCTTCATGCCATTGCACCTTGCGCTCGGCCAGTGCACGCATACGGTACATAAACTCATCCCACTGGGAGACGGCGATGCCAAGTTGCGTCTTAACTGCCTTCGGATCGAAACGAGTGTTGTGCGGCACTTTGATCGCCCGGCTGGTACCGTCCAGAGCGATGGTCAGGGTGTTGTTGCACACCACGCGCACGGTGGTCGGCGTTGCGGTGGTGGCCAGGGTACCGTCGCAGGAGGTCGCCAGCAGCAGATAGCCATTCACCTGGTCGTTGCCTTTGAGCGCAGCGCCTTGCCCGGTACGCGCCAGCGCCCAGAACTTGCGCCCACCCTTGAGTACGCCGGCCGTTTCCAGCTCGTAGCCAGAGACTTCGGTGAGCTCTCGGTAAAACTCCAGCACCTCGCGGGGTTGCACGGTGTGGTAGCGCTGGGAGACTACAGACAGTGGTGCCTTGGTGTCGGAGCGGAAGAGCACCTTCTGCTCCGGAAAGGAGTGGATGGCACCCAAGTGGCCGACCGTATCCGACTTGAAGTGCACGGGGCTTTCCTGGATCTGCCAGTCCATGCCAGCTTCGCGTTGCCAGACTTCGAGTGGTTGCTTCTGTGTGAGCTGATTACCCAGGCCATGCCAGGGAGCAGCGCCAGCGTAGGCCATAGTTTCGACGAGATGAGCCATGGTTGAGGTTCCTTTGGGTGCAAGCCGGCATAACGCGCCGCGCACTGCGCAGCACCGTTCCGACGATATAGATAGAAAGAAGTGGTAGGGCTAGGTCAGGCTAGGTTGAAGCGGTGGCCGCAGAGCAGGCAGAGGTTGTTGGCCAGGACGTGTCGGTCGAGCGACTCGCCCAACTGAGCGCCGAGTGCGCAGCCTCCGGCACCGCCTGCCAGGCCGCCAAGGATGGTGCCCGACAAGGACCCGAGGGTGATGCCGACTGGCCCGGCGAGCGCGCCTAGCGCTGCGCCAGCCTGACCACTGGCTAGGGCGGCGCTGACACCACGCGCAACACCGCCCACGGTGCCGATGGCGGCGCCGACTTTCATGGCGTGATGGAACGAGGCGATTTTAGGGGAGTGGCAGAGAGGGCATTGCAATGACATGGGATGAATCTCCTTGGGGGGGATGTCATTGCAGTAATGTGTGGCTGAGATTTTTTTGAATCGAAATTGGTGTATGTAGTACATGCTCTGAGGAGTGTCAGGGATGCAGCAGTGGGCGGCAAATGGTGGACTCTTGTTGCTTTGACTTCCTACAGGCAAAGCATTCGCGCATATTCAAACGCGCGTGAATGCCTTCAACTCAGTGTAAGCTGCAAGCGGAATCACTTGGTTTGTCATCGCGGGCTTGGATGTGGTCTGCCTAAGCAACCACCGGATAACAAGCATCACCCCATAGCGTTTCCGGGTTATCCAGCATCAGCAAAATAATCACCGGCACCAGCTTGCCGAGCAGGTTAGCGCAGTCACGCAGTTGATCCCGGTTGACGCTGCTGTTCCAGGTTGCGCCCCCGTGCATTACCTGGTTACGCAATGTGTAGATTCGATTGAATAGAACACCGAGTACTGCTGAGGTATTGCGGTTGGCCAACGCTTGCTGCGCTGCTCGCCGACCGCTGGCAAAGCGCTCAGTCCACTGTTGCTCGCTGATCTTGCCGTTCTGGTTATCCCAGAAGCTCTGAAACACGAAGGGGTTGTCCAGCAACGCGCGAATGCTGCCTGAGAACTCGGACCAGACCAAGTTTTCGATCAGGTTGGCCGTGTCTAGCGCACAGAGTTTGTCCAGGAACGCCTTGAACGTGGACTGCTCGGAAAGACGGAACTGCTCATCGATATCCGTGGCGTAGGCAGAGTTGAAGGCGATCCACAGAAAGATAAAGCGCCCATCAAGATCATCCGCCTGCTCGGCGCGATTCAGCCAGCTTAATGCTCGATGAACGCGCAAGGTGAGGTTGGGATGATGGCCTTCACGTTCCTGGCGGTGGCGGGTCTTGAGTGTTTGATAGTCCATGAAAGGCCAATCCTTGAGGTCGTGGGCGGTCCGTAAGCAGGCAACATGTGTATTGAAAACCTGCTTAGGTTATGGCTATTTGATACTGCTAGCAAGGCGGCCTGCATGACGGCAGGACCCGCGCCCAGGTGCGTCAGTCATTCATCAGCCACGGCCTCAACTCCTTGAGGTTGCTCACCACAATTTGCTGAGCCTCAGGGCTGGTCGCCAGGTTGCGCGGGTCGATCTGATAACGCTGCAACACATACTTCACCAACGCCCTGCGGCTGGGTACCAGCAATTGCCCTTGGGTCATGCCGAAGTCGGTTTCGATTATCGCCTTCTGCGCTTCGTTCAATCGCCCATCGGGTTTGAAGATCACCGGAACTTCGACGTTCCAGTCTTCATCCAGCTCCCGTGTGTTCGGCGATTCGTCGAGCAGGTCCGGCTGACCGCGCAGACGGCTGAGCACGAAGTCGCGGTACTGCCCGTTCTTTTCGCAGTAGGCCCGCACATGCCAGCGCATACCGGTGTACACCAGCGTGTGAGGGGCGATGAGGCGAACCTCTACGTTTGGGGTATTGAACGACACGTACTCGGTTTCCAGGCGCAGGCCTTCGCGGCAAGCCTTGAGCAAGGGGCGCAGAATCTCTGGTCGGATGGGGCGATCCGGCACTTCCAGCACCTTGGTGTGCGCATAGGCCAGTGCCAGTCCGTCGATATGAGGTGCCCGTTCATTGTTCTGGTAAAGCAGGTGCAAATAGGCGCTGGCACTGTCGTCGATGAACAGGGGTTTGAACTGCTTGCTTGGCACATACCCCTTGAGCTGCTTGTCATATGTCAAGTTTTTGGGCGCATGCTCAGTGATATAGGTATTGATGTCCTTGGACGCCTGCTGGCGGCTGATGCCAAAGCTCTGCATCAAGTGCCCCGTGGTCAGCCTGCCTTCCCACCAGGCGACAGTCTCGATCAAGCGATAGCGAAGTGCCAGGTCCCAGCGTACCTGTTCGATGGATTGCTTGCGTTTCATACCCTCTCCATGTGCGCGAATACTTTACCTGTATAAGTCTACATTATAGACCTGTCGTTAATCACTACATATCGTGTGTCTGTCTTCGAAATAAATTGAAGTCACGAAAGGAAGTGGACATGACTATGTCTGAAGTGGTTTCGACAGGGGCTTTGGTGTTGATCGGGGTGATCCTGGCGGTGCTACTGATGCAGTACCTGAGGTTGCGTGAGCTCTGGCAAATGGCGCTTGGCTTCCAAAAAGACGTGCGTTGGGCGCGGATTTGGGAGATGGAAAACCGGGAGCTGCGTTCGGCACTGCGAGCAGAGAGAGAGCAAATCGAGCAGTTGCAAAGAAAACTGGCGATTTTGCAGGAATTGATCCCTGCAGAGGGATAAGGGAAAGGATATGAACAGACTTGAACGTATCAAAGGCTGCCTGCTGGGGGGCGCTGTCGGCGACGCGCTTGGTGCCCCCGTGGAGTTTTTTGAATGGCCAGCCATCGAGGCCAGGTTCGGTCCGCAGGGCATCATTGATTTTTCCGCGGCTTACGGCATCACCGGCGCCATCAGCGACGACACGCAGATGATGCTGTTCACCGCAGAAGGCTTGCTGCGGGCTTATGTGCTCGGCAGTTCGCGGCAGGCATGCCACGTTCCCAGTATTATTCACCACGCGCTGCTGCGCTGGCTGATGACCCAGGATTACCCTTCGGCGATACCAGTCGTCACAGATGGCTGGCTGATCAAGCAAGTGGAGCTCTGGTCTCGTCGCGCCCCAAGCACAACCTGCCTGAGTGCACTCAAGGCCAGCGCGCGGCTTGGGGCGGTTGCCGAAAACAACAGCAAGGGCTGCGGCGCCTTGGTACGTGTTGCACCCTGCGCATTCTTTGCCAACGCATTTGACTACGCAGCGCAGTCTGGGCGCCTGACGCATGGGCATCCGACGGGCTACTTGGCGGCTGGACTATTCGCCGACATTCTTCAACGTGTTGTCGATCGACAAGACAGCCTAGAACACGCGGTAACTCAAAGCTTGGCTAAATATGGGCAAGTACCTGGTATGGACGAAACGTGCAGCCTCATCGAGCGCGTGCTGTTTTTCTACTACGAGGGCTATACACCCACCCCGCGACGCATTGGCGCTCTTGGCGGTGGTTGGGTCGCCGAAGAAGCGCTGGCGATTGGGTTGTGGTGCGCGCTGACAGCACGCTCACTCGAAGAGGGGGTGATCACTGCGGTTAATCACAGTGGCGACAGCAACAGCATAGGGCTTGTCGCCGGGCACTTATTGGGTGCGCAGTATGGTGCCGCTGCCATTCCTGCCCGCTGGTTTGAGCGCTTGGAATTACGCCAGGTGATCGTGCAAGTCGCCGAGGATCTTGAGCGCATTCCGCGTGATTACTGTGGGATTGGCGGCGCTTTCGATCAGCAGATCGAGCGGGATTATCCCGGTAGTTGAACGCACTGAAAGTAATGAGTTTGCACAGGGACTAAGGAGCTTAAAAAATGCCCATCAAACCCAGGCCCTTCACCTATGAATGTGAAGGATGCGGTTGGACGAAAACAGTGGCGCCGCAAAGTGATGCACTGAGGCCCGGAGAGTGGTTTGACCAGTGCCCAAAGTGTGGGAGCAAGGCACTGAAGATGCGCAGTGCAGGGTGGTTTGAGGGGGCGGTAGCAAAGTTTTTGGCGCGACAGCGATTCTGAATCGTGGATGACATGTCGCGAATTGAAAGGCTTACCACATTAGGTCGAGTGCTCATGAGCAGTAACGAAGTCAAATCACAAAGGGTTGGCCCCGTTATCCAGTAGGAGCGCTGACGCACCTAGGTAGTACTGTGGCTGATCATGGCTATATGGCATTATTTGTGAGTGTTTGAAATGTTGCAGTGCAATGATGCGCTGTCCTTGGACGATTATGCGATAGGGGTATCGGTTTATGGATCAAGCACAGCTGCAACTCGATCAGCTGGAGGTCGAGTGCAGGCGGCTCACTGAGCAGCGGGCGGAGGTCGCGCCGCGAAAACCGCGCATTGCTGCCTGGGGGGTTGTCAAGGCAGGCAAGAGTTCATTGCTCAACATGTTGAGTGGCCATGCGCTGCAGGAGCATTTCGAGACGGGGGTGGTTCGCACAACGCGAGTGAACCAGGAGTTGGAACTCGAGCATTACGTACTAATCGATACACCCGGTCTGGGCATTGATCACGACGATAGCCAGGAAGCAATGGAGGGACTCGACTTAGCTGATGTTCTCTTGTTCGTTCATGCGCCTCCGGGTGAGCTGGACGAGGAGGAAGTCGATCTACTGATGAAACTGCGTAATGCCTACGGCGATGCTATCGAACAGCGGCTGGTGCTGGTGCTCAGTCACCTGGACAAGGATCAGAATGGCTCCATGGCTGAGGTACGTGAGCGTATCGAGGCGCAGGTGCAGCGTTGTCTAGGTATCAAACCGGCTTGTTTCGAGGTTTCTAGTACCCGCTATCGTCGAGGTGTAGAGATTGGTCGTGAAGGCTTGCAGGGCAAGAGTGGCATTCCCGCCCTGGCATTGCACCTGAACGCGCTGTCGCGCGAGCTGGGTACGTCGTTGATGGCCGTGCGCCAAAAACGTCTGGACCAGCGCAGCCTCCAGCTGAGTGCAATGCTCGATGAGGCGATCGAGCGTGAGCAGGGTTTGATCCAAGCACTGAACGCGCCATATGCCAACAAGGCCAATGCCTTTGTCGGACTTATGAGTGGGATGATAGGTAGCTTCGCCGACAAGACTGCCGAGATCAAAAAAGCGCGCGAAAAGCTTAATAGCCTTTAAGTCAAGGAGACTAACAATGCCCCTACCATGGTTGATCGGCGTCGCTGCGGCGGCCGCCGTGACGGCGATCGTCAAGTCAGTGTCGGATGACAGTCCATCTTCAAACTCCTCGAGTTCCAGTTCTGCCGATAGCGAGCGACGAAAGCAAGAGCGGGCAGCACAGCGCGAACGTGAGCGGCAGGGTTTGAAAGACCGCGTCTCGAACCTGGAAAAGGATCGGCGCGAGCAGTTGAAGCTGCAGGTAAAAAATGCAGCACAGGCCCTCGGCAAGAAATCGGTACCGATATCGGCCGCTATGACGGCTGATGGGGCCAGTACCGTTGGGTTTGGTTTCAGTCCGTTTGGCGTGCATCCGTTCATTGGCCAGTCGGCCACTCAGATGGAGCAGACTATTAGCAGCACGCAGTTATCGAGTTCCGCCTACGGTGCCGCTATGAAGGTGATCCTACGGGCCAACTCGAGCGTCTCTGTCGAAGAATCTAAGCAATTCCTCATGCACCTGAACGTCCTAGAGAAATTGACGTCGGCTATCGATACCGACGAGGCGGATCAGCAGACGCTTACTCAACTCCAGGTTTCGGCTGCGCGAATCAAACGTCTGCAGCAACTTAAATCCGAGGTCGAGCAACAAGCATGAGTGAGTCCATGACAACGGTTACCCGTGACGACCTGATGAGTGCGTTTGAACGGCTGAAAGTCCAGTTCGAACATCAGAAAAGTGACATCCAGGCGAAGGAGCGGCGCTTCGATGAATTGCGCCTGGCATTCGTCGGGCAAATTACTCAACACACCGAGACGATGCTTGGTTCGGTTAACAATGACAATCCGCTACGCAACCTGGCCGAAAGCCTGTCGATGCGTTTGTCCGATCAGTTCAACGTATGGCGACAGCAAGTCGACGCCCGGGCCAAGGGAACAAAATTCCGTGAGGGCTTCAACGATTCGTTGCTTGTTTTCGTTTATGGCAAGGTCAAATCCGGCAAGAGCTCATTGGGGAATTACGTGGCCTGGGGGCACAGTGAGCCTACGCCGCAAATGAAGGCGCTGAGAGTTCAACCGCAGTACTTTTCAGCCGAACAGACATCGGTTAAAGGTGGTGACAAGCAGAAAGAAGCCGAACATAACTTGCAGTTTCGCGTTGGCGCGACCGAGGCGACCAGTTCGATCCAGGGGTTTCGTTTGCCAGGGTTGACTTGGGTCGATTCTCCCGGCTTGCATTCGGTCAACCAGGTCAATGGTGATCTGGCCAGGGAGTACGTCGAGCATGCTGACCTGATCCTCTACACCATGAACTCCCAGGCACCGGGTCGGGCGTCCGATATGGACGAAGTGGGTGAGCTGCTGCACGACAACAAATCAGTGATGATTTTGCTGACGGGCAGCGACACCACCGAGGAAGACGAGGACGATGACGGCAACTGCGTGTGCGAGATCGTCATGAAGTCTCGGCTGGATCAGCAAAAGCAGGTCGATTATGTAAGTCGTGAGCTGTCCTGCCTTCATACCCGTGCGACCGATTTGACCCAAATCGTGCCTCTGTCCACGCGATTCGCCGAAACACACCCGTCGGCTTTCGCTGATAGTGGCGTGGACATACTGTTCCAGAAGCTCGCGAACATCTGCCGTAGCGAAGCACTGGCGCTCAAACTGGCCACTCCGATGAACAACTTGCGCAGTGCCATTCGTGAGACGGCGCAAGATCTCTCCCTGGTGGAGGAACTGGTAAAGGACTTTGATCTCAAGATCCAAGGCCAAGACAAGGCTATCGGTCAGGATTTGCAGAACCTGGGCCTGCAAGGCACGGCCCAGATGCGCAGCTACGTCAATCAGCTATTTGCTGCCGGAAACCGCGACAAACTGGAAGGTAAACTGCGAGAGAAACTTGTTCGAGTCATAGGTGAACTTGCCGATGAGGCGATGAACCGGATCGGTGAGAAGCAGCGCGATGGATTGCAGAGCGCTTTCGATGCAAGCCGTTTGAGTGCCCTTCCCGAGTACCGCGAAGTGACGGTGGAGAAGGAATACATGTCCGGTACCGAAAGCGGCACCAAGACTGCCTGGGGAGTAGGTGGGGCTATTGCGGGTGGCTTGATCGGCTTCTTCGTAGGTGGCCCTGCGGGGGCTGCGGTCGGGGCGTCACTCGGCAGTGCAGCAAGCACTGTAGGTCGTAGTGCACAGGCCCGGTATGAAACACATCAGGTGGTCATCGGCGACAACCTTGAGGAGCAACGCCAGGCCGCTCTCGACGCTTACGCTAACGCCGTGCCTACCTTGTTGACAGGTCATGTGCTGGGACTCTATGAACCCGTGCGCGACAGTATGCTGCGTTACTGTAAGGCGCTCGACACTGAGATGACCAATTTGATCGACCAACTGGGCCCCCTTGGCGAGAATACCCTGCAATGACTCAGCAATCTCCGATGTCCCAAGTGTTGTCCCTCTACGAAAATGTGGACGGACTTTGCGAGACGTATAACCCTTCGGCTGTGCCGGCGATCCGCAAGATGGTTGCCGCCAGGAAGGCCAGTGCCGAAGCGACCATTATGGTCTATGGCGTCTACAACGCCGGCAAGAGCACGCTGATTAATGCGTTGCTTGGGGTTGAGAAGGCCAGGGTAGCCGATACTCCGGAAACCGACAGAATCCAGGGCTACCGCTGGGGCGACTTCGAAATTCTTGATACACCCGGCATCGATGCACCGCAGGCTCACCAGCAGGTTACGCGTGAGCAGCTGTATGGAGCCGATGTGGTGATCTTCGTGGTCAATCCATTGGGGGTGGTTGAGGAGCAAGGTACGCTATTGGCGCTGCTGGAGCTGGTTGCTCGCAACAAGAAAATCTTTCTGGTACTCAATCGTAAGAATCCTCTCGATCCACTAGAAGCTGCGCGAATCAAGGATCAACTGCGCGAACGTATCCAGCAATTGGCAGCGGAACGAGGCCTGCAGCAGGTGCTGAGCCATATCCCCATGCTGGAGGTCAATGCTCGCTCGGCACTCAAGGCCAAACTCGAAGGTAAGGATAATCTGCTGCAGAACTCGGGTTTTCCGAAGTTTGAGAGCGAACTCAATAGTTTCTTTGCATCGGTAGAGCACCGCGAGATAATTTCGGGGGTTGCCACCGAGCTGATCGCGTTTCTTAATGAAACGCTCAGTCTTCTCGATAAGCGACGCGACCACGCTTCGGGTGCGCGCATCGACGCGTTCTACGCTCAGATCGCTCGCCGTGAGATTGACGTTCGCACAGTGCTGAAGGCCCTGGTGGAAGCCAAGGCTGCCAATATCGCCAAGACCGCTGTGATGACGATCAACCAGAATCCCGAGGGGGCCCAAGGCAAGATCGACGCTCTAATCAGACATTCGAACGAGCAGGTTTGTGCTGAGCTCGACGCTGAACTGAAGCGTCTGGCACTCGATGCTGCTGCATTGCTCGAAGAGATGCTCGAAGAAATCCGTGTTCAGCAGAAAGACATGGGCGTCACGGTGGAACTGAATGTGCCCGGCTTGTCAGGAACCGAACAGGGCGAGGCTTCACGCAATTCTATCGACCTGGATATGCTGGAAACGGGTGTCCGGCAGGCCGGCACAATGCTCAAGGCGGAGCACTTCGTCAGCGCAATGAAGTTGGGCAAGGAATGGCTGCCAACGCTGTTCAAGGGTATTGGGCCAGTAACGATGGGTAAGCTCGCCGAACAAGTTGTCGGCAAAGTCCTGCCCGCCATTGGCATCGTTTTCCAGGTTGGCAAGATGCTCTATTCGGTCTTCGCCGGCGATCCGGAGCAGCAACGCCTTGAGGCGCAGGCCCGCCACGAAGAGCAGGAACGTGAACGTCGAGACCAGGCGATCCGTAGTCTGGGCGAAGAGATTGCCTGGGAGTTCTCGCGGGCGATGACTCAGGCGGTGGAGGACAATATCCGAAACAACTTCGCTCTGGTCAACGAGAAGCTCAAGGTATTGCGTGGCAGTCTCAATCAGGCGGAGTGCAAGCTCAGCGAAGATCGGGAACGGATCGTTCAGTGTCAAGCAGCCCTGGGTAGCTATGCCTTATAGCCGCCGGCCATTCTCCTGCAGCCGCTGCATGGAATGCTGCATACGAGTCAATCTACTTTCCGAAACTGCCATGATGGACCGTGGCGATGGGGTGTGTAGGTATTTGGATGAGGTAAGCGGGGACTGCCTTGTTTATGAAAATCGGCCCGATATCTGTCGGGTGGACAGGCAGTACGAATTGCACTATCAGCGGACGATGACGTGGGATGTGTTCGTCGAGGTCAATGAGGCGGCGTGCAGGAAATTACAGTCGATGTAAATGATATGAGAACGAGCTTTCACTTCTTTAACGTCGGGCTCTAGCTGCCCTGTGAAAGCTTTGTTGTGTTTACCATTTGAGTGTTCAAGGAGGCGGTATGGTGGAAGTAATGGATCGGCATCAAGATGCCATCGATGATGTAATTCGGGACGCTGTAAGAGGCTCCGGAAAAGTCAATATCATCGTCGCCGGTAAAACGGGGGTCGGTAAAAGCACACTGATCAACTGTGTATTTCGTGGCCACTTGGCAAAAACAGGCTCAGGACAACCTGTCACTCAGCAGATTGAAGAAATTTCCAAGGAAGGCCATCCGATAACGATTGTCGACAGTAAAGGTCTGGAGCTAAAGGACTACCAACAGATTCTGTCTGATCTTGATGGCTTTCTTGTAGAGCGAGCTGATCACCATGATGAAAACAAGCATATACATGCAGCTTGGATTTGCATTCAGGAGGGTGGCGACCGAATTGAGCAGGCAGAAATAGATCTCTGTCAATTATTGATTGGAAAATCTATTCCTGTGGTGGCGGTTGTTACCAAAAGCATGTTTGGCAAGGACATGGAGTTCCATAAAAAAGTCAAAGAGTTGTTGCCCGGCGCACGCGCTGTTGTTCGGGTTCGTGCGCAGACGCAGGAGTTCGAGGATGATGATGGCAACCTCATAAAGCTCAAGGAAAAGGGTGTTGATGAGCTGATTTATGAGTCTGCGAGGCTCATTCCCGAGGCAAAAAAGCGTGCATTCGCCAATGCATTGAGCTCGCGGCATCAATCTTCAATGAAAATAAAAATCGAGCAGGCCGAAAAGGAAGTGCTTATTGCTAGCGGGTTGGCAGCGGCGGCAGGCGCCACGCCGATTCCCTTTTCCGACTCTTTTGTGCTGGTACCGATTCAGGTCGGGATGCTGGCCAAGATTGGCGTGACGTTTGGTATGGAAGTCAGCACCAGTGCGTTGACCACCCTGGTGGCATCGGCGCTGGGTTCGAGTGCAGCGAGCTTGTTAGGGCGGGCGGTCGTGACTGGTTTGCTTAAGATGATTCCAGGTGTGGGAAGTGCGGTAGGTGGCACTATTGCCGCAACAACGGCAGCCACGCTGACGAAAGGTTTGGGCGCGGCCTACATCTCGGTGTTGACGGATTTCTGCAATAACAACCCAGGCAAGGAACTTAATATCAGTTTGATCGGTGATGAGTTGAAGAGAAAACTCTCACTCAAGTAGTGTGCGACTTCTATGTCGACCTGCCAGGGATCTGACAGGTCGACAAGCGGCTCCGGAGTTTCAAAGCTAATACTTTCTCTAAGATGATGCTTTTCGGATGAACATAGTGTTTGATGAAATGGCGGATGGCCCAGGTTCAATGGCTGTTATCTCTGACCGAGAAGCACTGGTTTTCTCCGACACTGAGCCGTGGATCAGCGTATTGACACGACTTTTCTGTCTCTACTTTCTTTGATAGCTGCTACCGACAGGCTGCCAGTTGCCGCCTCTTGGATGTGCTCACTCCACCATGCCATCATCGGGCGTCTGCGCTCAATGTAGTCGGCTCGGTTGTAGGCGCTGCGTACCTCATCTTTATCGACGTGGGCTAGCGCAACCTCGATTAACTCAGGATCCCAACCGCGCTCATTGAGGATGGTACTCGCCATTGAGCGCATACCGTGACTGACCAGGCGCCCCTCGAAACCCATACGTTTCAGCGCCATGTTGGCGGTCTGGCTGTTGCAATGGGTGCGAGGGTCTCGGTCTGCAGGGAAAACGTACTCCCTATGTCCACTATAGGGCTTGATCGCTTCCAAGATCGCCAAAGCTTGTTCAGTGAGCGGAATGATGTGTATCCGACGTTTCTTCATGCGCTCGGCCGGTATCGTCCAGATCTTCTTTTCGAAGTCGATATCAGCCCAACGGGATGTGGCTGCCTCGGCTGGACGGGTCATGGTGTGAAGTTGCCACTCAATTAGGCAGCGCGTAGTTCTTTTTATGCTGGCATTGGCAATTGCCACCATGAGCTCTTTCAGCTCATCGGGTGCAAGGGCCGCCATATTTTTCTTTTTGGGCTTTTTAAAGACGGCTCGAATGCCACTGAGCGGATTCGCGTGAATCAATCCCGAGTTGACGCCGTAGGTCATGATTTCATTGAGGCGTTGGGTCAGACGTTTAACGGTTTCGAGGCTGCCCTTCGTCTCGAGGGGGCGAAGCAAATTTATGACTTTAGGGGCAGTGATAGCAGAGATTGGGGTGGTGGCCAGATCAGGAAAAACATGAAGCGTGAGCGAGCGCCAAATATCTTCAGCGTACGCTGGGGTGACAGAATCCTTTTTGAGCTCGAACCACGCTGTCGAGATATTTTCGAAAGTATGTTCCGTGGCTGCTTTTTTCGCATGTCGCTCCGCGTCGCGTTTCTCTTTGGGGTCCAGCCCCTGTGCAACGAGCTCTCTTGCTTCAACGGTTCTCTTGCGGGCTTGCGCCAAGCTAACCTCTGGAAAGGTGCCCAGCCCCATGTTGACCCGTTTTTTTGTCACGGGTTGGATGTAGTTGAAATTCCATAGTTTTGAGCCATTGATTCTCACTCGCATCTGTAGGCCGTTGCCATCCGTGAGTATATAGTCCTTTTCCTTAGCTTTTGCGGCTTTCACTTTTACGTCTGAAAGGCGCGTGGCTTGGGCCCCCATGGTGTATTCCAGTGCTGTTTATGTATTCCAAAAAATAGCAGGTGAGAGCCTGGAATACCACTTGGAATACACGAAATCGTAGATGGTCTCGGACGTTGATGGATGCTCTAGGACCCTAAGCCCTTGTGTTTACTGGATTTCAGGCACAAAAAAAGACGCCCGTGGACGTCTTTAGATGTTGAAGTGGTGGAGCCGGGGGGATTTGAACCCCCGTCCGCCAGTGCTCCGCTTTCGGTACTACATGCTTAGCCGTGTCTATTGAGTTAATCCGCAGCCGCCCGACGGGCAGGGTGCTTTGGACGAGTTGTGTAAGTTTTAGCCGATTCGTCCACAACGTACTGCACGGCGATCCTGTTCTGTATGACAATCACTTCGGGTTTACAGGCATCCCCTAGTGATTGCTGGAGCCGAAGCTACCAGGAGAGCGGGCTCAGCTGCTTACGCAGCGAGAGCGTAACCCTCGTAGTTTTCGTCATTGGCAACTATAGAAAGTTGCAACAGTGGATTTACGAGTTCTGTTACCAACTCGGCATGCACCTAGAGTTTCACTACCGGCGTCGAATCCTAATCGGCCCCATGTGTTGCGCTCTAGCTGTAGCGTTTTTCAACGCTTGTGGGCGAGTATACGCCATCGGTCAGGCGACGTCGACTGCTGCTCTGGCGTCGCATGGCTCAAGGTTACTGGCTGCTGCCGCCGTTGCTGCTTTTGTCAGCTTTTTCCAGGGTGTCCAGGGCTTTGGTGGTGATGGCAATACAGTCTTTGGTGTTGCCCGCTGCCTGTGCAGCCTTGGCTTCCTTGACTTGATCCTTGATTTCATCACCACTGCTTTCGGCCATGGCGCCGGTGGTAGCGGTGGCATCGTCGATTTTCTGCAGGTTCAGTGCACACAGGTCTTCAGCCGCAAACACAGGTGAGGCAAGCAGTGCGGCGGTAAGGAACAGTCCGGAAATCGCAGTACGCTTCATGTGAATCTCCTTGGCGGGAAGGGTCTCGGGAGGAGGCCTTATTCGATGGACTCCGCCGCTTGCCAGGGGTTCAGGTGAATGTGGTCATCGGTCGATATTGCCTGGAGGGCGCAGTTCAGGCTGCACTGGATGTGCCGCCTGAACTGCGTTGCTGCGGGGTAGGCGTTAGGCGATCCGTGGACGGGTCACGCGATCTACCAGGTACACCAGGCCGTGATAATCAATCCCGCCATGGTTCGACAGGCCGATCTCACAGGTGCGGCTGGTGGATATACCTTCGCTGCAATATTGCACGGCATCTTTGAGGCTGCGCAGTGAGTGGGCATTGAGTTCCGGCGTGGTGAAGCCTTTGTCGCCAGCAAAGCCGCAACAATGAATGCCTTCCGGGATCACCACCTCTTTGCTGCAACGCCGGGCCAGGTCGATCAGTGCCTGGCTTTCACCCAGGTGCTGGGTGCTGCAGGTCACGTGTACAGCGATCGGCTCGTCCTGCGGGGTGAACTCCAGTTTGTCGAGCAGGTGGCTGCGAATAAAACGTACAGGGTCGTAGAGGTCCAGGCGGGTGTCAGCCAGATCCTGAACCAGGCGCAGGGTGCACGGGCTGGTGTCGCAGTAGATCGGGTCGAGACCACCACGACTGGCCAACAGCAAGGCGTTGAGCATTTCCTGGCGTTTGTGTTCGGCCTGTTCGGCATAGCCCTTGGAGGCGAACGGCTGACCACAGCAGAGGCTGTCGGCGTTGTCCGGGAACACCACCTGGTAGCCGGCTTTTTCCAGCAGGCCGCGGGTTTTGTCCAGCAGCGAGGTTTGCTCGTGGTCGGCTGCTGCCGGGCCCATTACCCGTGAGACGCAGGCGGCAAGGTAGACCACGCGAGGGCGTGCGTCGTTGCTGGCGGTAGGCAGTTGCAGCGACTTCAGCGGCTGTGGCATGGCCGCTGTCCATTGCGGCACACGGCCGTGGCTGAGCTTGCTCAAGCTTGCGCTCATGCGGCTCAGACGTGGCGCGCCGAGTAGCTTGCGTGCGCCGTTGGCGGCGCGCAGGGTCAGGCGAGCACCGCTGAGGGCGGTGTGGAAGTTCTCCGCCAGCCAATCGGCTGTTTTCACATGGTCGGCGGTTTGGCCGCGCAACTTTTTTACCAGTTCGCCGGTGTTGATACCTACCGGGCAACGTTGGGCACAGAGTCCCGTAGCGGCGCAGGTGTCGATGCCTTGGTACTGATAGTCGCGCTCAAGTTCCTGGGTGTCTTCGCCGGCCCGTTTCTTGGCCTGGATATCGCGCCACATGACGATGCGCTGGCGTGGGCTGAGCGTCAGGCCTTTGGAAGGGCACACGGGCTCGCAGAAACCACACTCAATGCATTTGTCGACGATTTCGTCAGCGGCTGGCAGCGGCTTGAGGTTTTTCAGGTGCAATTGAGGGTCGTCGGTCAGCACCACCCCAGGGTTGAGGATGCCGGCCGGATCAAGCAAACGCTTGAGCTGCCACATCAATTGGTAGGCATCACTGCCCCATTCCAATTCAACGAAGGGAGCCATGTTGCGCCCGGTGCCGTGTTCGGCTTTGAGCGAACCACCATATTCCACCGCCACCAGTTGCGCGACGTCGTCCATGAACGCTGAGTAGCGCGCCACTTGTTCAGGCGAGTCAAAGCCCTGGGTGAAGACGAAATGCAAGTTGCCTTCCAGGGCGTGGCCGAACAGGATCGCTTCGTCGTAGCTGTGTTTGTCGAACAACTCAATCAGCCGGTTCACACCTTCGGCGAGCTTTTCGACGGGGAAGGTTACGTCTTCGATGATCACCGTGGTGCCGGTCTCACGTACTGCACCGACCGCTGGGAAGGTGTCCTTGCGAATCCGCCAGAGCTGGTTGTAAACCACGGGGTCTTCGCTGAAATCGACCTGCTTTTCGACCGGGAATTCAGCGATGGAAGCGCTGATGTGCTGCAGTTGTTCATGCAGCAGCGTCTGGGTTGCCGCACGCGATTCGATGAGCAACGCGCAAGCACCCGGCGACAGGCTTTTCACCCAGGTCGGCATGCCCTTCATGTTTTCCACCGAGCGCAGGCTGCGGCGGTCAAGCAGTTCAACGGCCGAGACTGGCTGTTGTTTGAGCACCGGCACTGCTTTGCAGCAGGTCTCTACATCCGGGAAGACGATCAACGCGCTGGCTTTGTGCGGATGGTCCGGCACGGTGTCGTAGGTCACGGCGCTGATAAAGCCGAGTGTGCCCTCGGAGCCGACCATCAGGTGGGTGAGAATGTCTAACGGTTCGTCGTAGTCGACCAAGGCATTCAGGGACAGCCCAGTGGTGTTCTTCAGGCGATACTTGTGGCGAATTTTTGCTGCCAGGTCGGTATTGGCGCGGGTTTGCCGGCCAAGCTCAGCGAGCTGCTCAAGCAGGGCAGCGTGGGTCTCACGCAAGCGGCTGACGCTTTCTGGTATTTCGCTGTCGAGCAAGGTGCCGTCTGCCAGCAATAGGCGCATGCCGGCGAGGGTGTGATAGGTGTTTTGCGCAGTGCCGCAGCACATGCCGCTGGCGTTGTTGGCGACGATGCCGCCGATCTTGCAGGCGTTGATCGAGGCCGGGTCCGGGCCGATCTTGCGCCCGAACGGTACCAGCCAGGCGTTGGCCTGGGCACCGATGACGCCTGGTTGCAGGCGAATCTGCGTGCCGCCGTGGCGAATGTCGTGGCCATTCCAGTTATCGCCCAGCACCAACAGCACCGAGTCACTTACCGCCTGGCCGGACAAGCTGGTGCCTGCCGCGCGGAAGGTTACCGCTACTTTTTCGGCGTGTGCGGCCTTGAGCAGGCTTACGACTTCGTCTTCGCTCTCGACGCGAATCACCAGTTTTGGGATCAGCCGGTAGAAACTGGCGTCGGTGCCGAAAGCCAGGGTCGAGAGCGGGTCGTCAAAGCGTCGCTCGCGGGGGATCAGGTGTTCAACCGTGTCGAGGAACGCGGCGGGCAGACTCATGCAAACTCCTCGCGAGGCCACGGCGTCTGGTGCGCCGTATACCTCGGTCAATCAGGCGGTGATTGGTGCGGGCGTGAGTGGAATCACGCGCCCAGTTCGCGTACCAACGAGTCACGGGTGATCTCGCTGATGGTTTTGGCGCCGGTCAGCACCATGGCCACGCGCATTTCTTTCTCGAACAGATCCAGCAGGTTCTTCACGCCGGCTTCACCCGCGGTGGCCAGGGCGTAAAGGAATGCTCGGCCGATCAATACGGTGTCTGCGCCCAGGGCAATCATGCGCACCACATCGAGGCCGCTGCGAATGCCAGAGTCGGCAAGAATCTTCAGATCGCCTTTCACCGCGTCGGCGATTGCCGGCAGGGCGCGCGCGCTGGACAGTACGCCGTCGAGCTGGCGACCGCCGTGGTTGGAGACGACGATACCGTCGGCACCGAATTTCACCGCATCCTTGGCATCTTGCGGGTCAAGAATGCCCTTGATTACCATTGGGCCATCCCAGAACTCGCGGATCCACTCCAGGTCTTTCCAGGAAATCGACGGGTCAAAATTGTTGCCCAGCCAACCGATATAGTCGGCAAGGCCCGTCGGGCTGCCACGGTAGGTGGAGATGTTGCCCAGGTCGTGCGGCTTGCCCAGCAGGCCGACGTCGATGGCCCATTGCGGATGGGTCATGGCCTGCCAGACGCGACGCAGTGGTGCGTTCGGGCCGCTCATGCCGGAGTGTGCGTCGCGGTAGCGGGCGCCAGGCACCGGCATGTCTACGGTGAATACCAGGGTGGTGACACCGGCAGCCTTGGCACGCTCCAGGGCGTTGCGCATGAAGCCGCGGTCTTTGAGGACGTACAGCTGGAACCACATCGGGCGGTCGATGGCCGGGGCAACTTCTTCGATCGGGCAGACCGACACGGTCGACATGGTAAACGGGATGCCTTTGGCCGCCGCTGCGCGAGCTGCCTGCACCTCGCCGCGGCGGGCGTACATGCCGGTCAAGCCGACCGGTGCCAGTGCCACCGGCATGCTCAATTTCTCGTTGAACAGATGCGTCTCAAGGCTCAGCTCGGACATGTTTTTCAGCACGCGCTGACGCAATGCAATGCTGGCCAGGTCTTCAACGTTGTGGCGCAGCGTGTATTCGGCGTAGGCGCCGCCGTCTGCGTAGTGGAAGAGGAACGGCGGCAGCTTGCGTTGGGCGGCTGCACGGTAGTCGGTAGAGGCAGAAATGATCATGTGGTCTCGCTGCGTCGATTGAAGGAGCGGATGCCGGGCGCATTTCAGTGCGCCCGACCTCTGTCACTTTAGTGAACCAGCATGCCGGTCAGCCAATAGGCCTGGATCAAGGTAATCAGGCCGACGATGGTGGCGAAGAACAGGCTGTGCTTGAGCGTGAAGCGGAACAGGTCCGATTCTTTGCCGACCAGGCCGGTGGCTGCGCAGGCGACGGCGATCGATTGAGGCGAGATCATTTTGCCCGTTACGCCGCCGCTGGTGTTAGCCGCGACCAGCAAGGTGTCGTTGACGCCGATCTGGTGCGCAGTCGTTGCCTGCAAGGAGCTGAACAGTGCGTTCGACGAGGTGTCGGAACCGGTCAGGAATACGCCCAGCCAGCCAAGGAACGGCGAGAAGAACGGGAACGCTGCGCCAGTACCAGCCAGTACCAGGGCCATTGTCGACGACATGCCCGAGTAGTTGGTGACAAAAGCGAAGGCCAGCACCATGCCGATCGACAGAATCGGCCAGCGCAGCTCAAAGAGGGTTTCTTTAAAAGTGGTCAGACCAGTTTTGAAGTTGATCTTCAACACCAGCATGGAGATCAGCGCCGAGAAGAAAATCGCGGTGCCGGTGGCAGAAATCGGGTCAAGCTTGAATACCGCAGGGATCGCCGTAGGGGTGGCGACGATTGGCGCGGTCTTGATCACCAATTGGTCAAGGTGCGGAATCGCGAAGTTGAACACCCAGCTGTACATCGAGCCGCCAGCCGCGAAGGCCGCCTTGAACGGTTTCAGGGTCCAGATGGTGACCAATACGGTGAGAATCAGGAACGGTGACCAGGCTTTGAAAATCTCGCCGAAGCTGTAAGGCGACGGTTGGCTGCCACCGCCATTGACCACCGCAGCGCCAACGCTGCCGGTAGCGCTGGTGAACGAGCGCTTAGGCTGCCAGACCTTGAGGAACAGGGTCAGGGAAATCAGACTGGCCAGGGCCGAGGTGATGTCCGGCAGTTCCGGGCCAATGAAGTTCGAGGTGAAGTACTGGGTAACGGCAAAGCTCAGCCCGGCTACCAGAGCGGCAGGCCAGGTTTCTTTCACCCCGCGCAGGCCGTCCATCATGAATACCAGCCAGAACGGTACGAACAGCGAAAGCAGCGGCAGTTGGCGGCCGGTCATCGCACCGATCTTGAACGCGTCGATACCCGTTACCTGGCCGGCAACGATGATCGGAATGCCCAAGGCGCCGAACGCCACTGGCGCGGTGTTGGCAATCAGGCACAGGCCTGCGGCGTATAGCGGGTTGAAACCCAGGCCTACCAGCAGGGCAGCGGTAATGGCTACAGGGGCACCGAACCCAGCTGCACCTTCAAGGAAGGCACCGAAGCAGAAGCCGATCAGCAGCACCTGCAGGCGTTGGTCGTCGGTGATCGACAGTACCGAGCTGCGGATGACTTCGAACTGACCGCTCTTGACCGTCAGTTTGTAGAGGAACACCGCGGCAACGATGATCCAGGCAATCGGCCACAGGCCATAGGCAAAACCGTATCCGGCGGCGGCAAGCGCCATGTCGGCGGGCATCTGGAAGGCGAAGATCGCTACCAGGATCGACAGGCCCAGCGTGATGCTGCCAGCCACGTGACCCTTGAGGCGGAACACTGCCAAGGCAAGGAAGAAGAATACGATCGGGATGACTGCCGCGAGTGCGGACAGGCCAAGACTACCAAGCGGACTGTAGAGCTGTTGCCAGGTTTGCATATGGGGTGGCCCCTAATTGTTGTTGGTCAGCATTGATATTGGATAATTGGTAAGACCAATTTACAATGTCGAGGCGCTAGGTTAAAAGCCTCTCTGTGGGTGTGTCAATTTGTCCCAAGAAATCTTTTGTAAGCCTGAAGGGTGGATAGCGGGTCTGAGCGGCACGGAAAGTTGCCATCTGATGGGTGTCGGCAAGGTGCGGATAGGCCAGAATAGACAGCCCCGAACGCACTCGGGATTGTGGAGAGCATGTGATGGTTTTTGATCAAGTCCGCCAACGCCGTTTGTCCGACGATATTGTCGACCGGCTTGAGGGGATGATTCTTGAGGGCACGCTGACGGCCGGGCAGCGCCTGCCAGCTGAACGGGCATTGGCCGAGCAGTTCGGCGTGTCGCGGCCTTCGCTGCGTGAGGCCATCCAGAAACTGGTGGCCAAGGGACTGCTGGTCAGTCGTCAGGGTGGTGGCAACTACGTGTCTGATTCCCTGGGTGCCACGTTCAGCGATCCGTTACTGCAACTGCTGGAAAGCAACCCTGAAGCGCAGCGCGATTTGCTGGAGTTTCGGCATACCTTGGAGGCATCGTGCGCGTATTACGCGGCGATGCGTGCGACCGAGCCCGATCGTCAGCGGCTCAAGGCAGCGTTTGATGCCCTGCAGGATTGCTACACCCGCCAGGATGAAGTCAGTCGGGCCGAGGAGGGGGCGGCCGATGCTCGCTTCCATCTAGCGATTGCCGAGGCCAGCCACAATGCCGTGTTGCTCCACACCATTCGTGGTCTTTTCGATTTGCTCAAGCGTAACGTGGTGACCAACATCGGCGGCATGTACAAACAGCGCGAGGAAACGCGCGACATGTTGATCAATCAGCACCGCGATCTTTACCTGGCAATCGTCGAAGGGCGTGCCAATGATGCGCGAGAAGTCTCCAGCCAGCACATTTTGTATGTGCAGGAGGTGCTCGACGAGGTGCGCCAGGAAGTGCAGCGAACGGCGCGTGCGGAGCGGCGTAGCGGACGTTGAAGCAATCGCGGGGCAAGCCTGCTCCTACCAGAATCATACAACCCCGGTGAGAGCGGGCTAGCCCCGCGATGAGAAGGCCGGTTCAGACTGAAATCAGTCTTCCTTGCCTTTGTTGCGTACCGCGCGTTGCAGTTCGCGGTTGGAATCGCGCTCGCGCTGGGTGTCGCGCTTGTCGTATTCCTTCTTGCCCTTGCCCAGTGCGATCTCGCACTTGATCAGGTGCTTGCTCCAGTAGATCGACAAGGCCACGCAGGTGTAGCCCTTTTGCTGCACGGCAGCATACAGGCGTTCCAGCTCGCGTCGATTGAGCAGCAGTTTTCGGGTGCGTGTAGGGTCGGCGATGACGTGCGTACTGGCAGCCGTCAGTGGCGTGATATGGCTGCCCATCAGCCAGGCCTCGCCATCTTTGAGCACCACATAGCTGTCAATCAGATGCGCCTTGCCGGCACGCAGACTTTTTACTTCCCAACCGGACAGGACCAATCCGGCCTCGAACTTGTGTTCGATGAAGTAATCGTGTCGCGCCTTTTTATTCTGCGCGATGGTCCCTGTCGGATGTTTCTTTTGTTTAGCCATAGGGGCGGCATTATAGGCAGTCGTGACGCTGTCGGCTACGGGGTAGCAGTGCGCTTGAGCCTGCGAGTTGAATCCCGGACAATGCGCGCTCTTTTTTTCCACAGTTGAGCGTGTTGATGTCGACGGACAAGGTTTCTGTCCATGGTGGCTGGGCCAGTCGCTGGGTATTTGTACTGGCGGCAACCGGCGCCGCGGTAGGTCTGGGGAGTATCTGGAAGTTCCCCTACATGGTCGGCGTCTATGGTGGCGGTGCTTTTGTTCTGGTATTCCTCGCCTGTATTGCCCTGATCGGCATACCTGTGATGCTGGCCGAGACCCTGATTGGTCGTCGCACCCGGCAAAGTCCAGCCAACGCCCTGCGCGATCTGGCGCTGGAGGCCGGGCATTCGCCGCGCTGGTCGTGGTGGGCATTTGCCGGAATGGTAACGGCGCTGCTGATCTTGTCTTTCTACAGTGTGGTGGGCGGTTGGTCGTTCGACTACATCATCAGCATGGGCAAGGGCGACTTTCAGGGCGTTACGGCTGATCAAGTCGGCGGCTACTTCAAAGACGTAATCAGCGACCCTTGGCGGCTGGTGCTCTGGCACACCCTGTTCATGCTGCTTTCGGCCCTGGTCATTGCCCGTGGCGTGGTGGCGGGGCTGGAGAAAAGCCTGCGAATCATGATGCCGCTGTTGTTCCTGCTGCTGGTGATCCTGTTGGGCTATAGCCTGACCACCGGGCACTTTATGCAGGGCCTGCATTTCATGTTCGACTTCGATACCTCGCGTCTGCTCGATGGCTTGCTGCCTGCCATGGGGCATGCCTTCTTCTCGCTGAGTGTCGGTGTCGGTTCGCTGTTGATCTATGGGGCCTACATGCCCAAGGATGCGTCTATCGGTGGCACCATCGTCGCGGTAGCACTGCTGGATACTTTCGTTTCGTTGCTTGCCGGTCTGGCCTTGTTTCCTATCGTGTTCGCGGCCGGGCTCAACCCCAGTGAAGGGCCTGGCTTGATGTTTGTTGCCTTGCCATTTGCCTTCGGAAATGTGGCCTTTGGCCAATTGATGGGCGTCGTATTCTTTGTTTTAGTAGCAGTGGCAGCCTGGAGTTCGGCGATTTCTCTGCTCGAACCCATGGTGGCTTACCTGGTGGAACGTACCGGAGTTCGGCGCGGCTGGATCACCACTTGGCTGGCATTCAGTTGCTGGCTGGTTGGCCTGGGGACAGTGTTTTCGTTCAATATCTGGCAGCAGGCACGCTTTTTCGTGAACGACGACAGCGGTTTTCAGCTCTACCAATGGGGTGTAAGTGGTGGGCTGGACTTCTTCGGCGTTATCGACTTTTTCACCTCGCGGATCATGTTGCCGCTGGGTGGTTTGTGCTTTGTGGTATTCGCAGGTTGGATCATGGGGCGAGACGCGGTGCGCGATGAGTTGGCGATGCGCAGCCCGCTGCTGTTTGCTCTGACCTTCTTCTTGATGCGCTATGTGGCGCCCCTCGGCATTCTGATTGTATTTGCCGCTCAGCTTTGGAAATGATGCTCGGATGACTACCCATATTCAACGCTCGGCCTTACTGCCCTATCCCGCCCAGGCGCTGTACGACCTGGTCAATGATGTTGCGCGGTATCCGGAGTTTCTGCCGTGGTGTTCCTCCACCACCGTGCTGGAAGAGAGCGACACGCTGATGCGTGCCAGTCTGGAAGCGGCCAAGGGTGGCATGAGCCAGAAGTTCGTCACCCGCAATGTGCTGGTGCCGGGGCAATCGATTGAGATGAACCTGGAAGAGGGGCCGTTCAATCAGTTGCACGGCTTGTGGGTCTTCAAGCCACTGGGTGAAAAGGCCTGCAAAATCAGCCTGGATCTGTCTTTCGATTACGCCGGGCCATTGGTGCGGGCAACGTTGGGTCCGATCTTCAATCAGGCAGCCAACACCTTGGTGGATGCATTCTGTCAGCGAGCCAAGCAACTTGCAGGTTGAAGTGGTCTACGCCACGGCCGAGCAGCAGTGGCTGCTGACGGTGGACGTTGCCCCCGGCACCACGTTGCGTGAAGCCGTGCGCTTGTCGGGTGTTGCCGAGCAGGTGCCGGGACTGGATATAAACGCGTGCCCGCTCGGCATCTTCGGCAAGGTGGTCCGCGATGCTGATCAACAGGCGGTTGTGGCGGGTGATCGAATCGAACTGTACAGGCCCTTGCTGATCGACCCCAAGGAGGTGCGCAAGCAGCGGGCCGACAAGGTGGCAAGGGTGTTCAAGAAGGCCAAGCGCTGAAACACAAAAAAGCCCGGAAGATCCGGGCTTTTCTTTGCCTGCAATAGGGTTATTGCGGCGAGGTTTCGATCGGGGCTGGGGTCGGTACTGGAATCGCTTCGATAGTATCGACTTCGCGCTGGATCTTTTCTTCCAGGGAGCCTGGCTTGGCCGGGGTTTCCTCGGGTTGTTCTGTAGGCTCGGTGGTACCTGGCTGTGCTGGGCTGACACTGGTGTCGCCGCTGCCGCCGAGGATTTCCTGGTCGCGGCTGACGCCCGGCATGAAGTCGCCGGACAAGCTCACCAACTGATCACTTTCATTGAAGAAAATACTCATGCGTTCCTGCTGGCGTTGACCGCCGCCAGGCTGCAGGCTGTACAGGTAATCCCAACGATTGGTATGGAATGTATCCTGGATCAGGGGGTTGCCCATGATAAACCGTACTTGCCGACGGGTCATTCCGGGGCGTAATTGGTCTATCATGTCTTGCGTGACGACATTGCCCTGCTGGATGTCGATTTTGTAAACCCCGGGGAACGAGCAACCGGCGAGTGCGAGCAGTCCCACAAAGGTGAGGCTGGTTAGCAAGAGCTTGGTGTTTTGCATCGGTGGGCGACTTCCACTATCTTGGCTGGACAACGTAAACCCCGATCATACCCGTATTCAGAGAAGCTGCGAAGCAGCATCGGCGAGAAAGCTGACCATGGTTGAAAATAGCGAACTGCGCAAAGCCGGTCTCAAGGTGACACTGCCTCGAGTTAAAATTCTACAGATGCTCGACTCTACCGAGCAGCGTCACATGAGTGCTGAGGATGTCTACAAGGCGCTGATGGAGGCGGGCGAGGATGTCGGTCTGGCCACGGTTTACCGTGTTCTGACCCAGTTCGAAGCCGCTGGCCTGGTCGTGCGCCACAACTTCGACGGCGGTCATGCCGTGTTCGAGCTAGCCGACGGTGGCCACCACGACCATATGGTCAACGTGGAATCTGGCGAGGTTATCGAGTTCTTCGATAGCGAAATCGAAAAGCGCCAGAAAGAAATCGTCGCCGAGCATGGCTTCGAACTGGTTGACCATAATCTGGTCCTGTACGTGCGCAAGAAAAGATAAGTAACACTTCTTGCCGTACAGCATCGAAGGCGACCCAAGGGTCGCCTTTGTGCTTTCTGCGCTCAGGCTTTGCTGGTGACCACCATTTTGCGAGCGTGAGCCAGAGATTCCTTTGTCAGATCGATGCCGCCGAGCATTCGGGCGACCTCTTCTATGCGCTCACGTTTGCCCAGGCTGGCCACGGCCGTGTGAGTGGCTTCGCTGTTGCGCACTTTATGCACAAACAGGTGGTGGTGGCCTTGAGCGGCGACCTGCGGCAGGTGCGTTACCGTCAGCACTTGGCCGCGCTCACCCAGGCGTCGCAGCAGTTGCCCGACGATTTCGGCGGTTGGGCCACCGATACCCACGTCGACTTCGTCGAATACCAGCGTCGGAATGCGCGAGGTTTGCGCGGTAATAACCTGGATGGCCAGGCTGATCCGTGACAATTCACCCCCGGAGACAACCTTGGCCAGGCCTTTGAGGGGTTGGCCGGGGTTGGCGCTGACCAGCAGCTCGACCTGCTCCAGGCCATGTGGCGACAGTTCATCGCCCGCATTTACATGCAATTCGATGCGGAAACGGCCGCCGGGCATGCCCAGGCGCTGAATCTCCTGCTCGACCGCGGCGGACAATTGACCGGCAGCCTGACCGCGCAGGGCGCTGAGCTCGCTGGCCTTGTCCTGATAGTGGCGCGCAAAAGCGGCCAGTTCTTCGCCCAGGCGCTCGATCGATTCGTCGCTGGCATTGAGGCCTTCAAGCTCTTCCATCAATTGTTGCTGAAGGGTGGCCAGTTCGGTGGGGTGCACGCGGTGCTTGCGGGCAAGGGTATAGATGCTGTCGAGCCGCTCTTCGAGCTGTTGCAGGCGCGCGGGGTCGGCGTCGAAGTGATCAAGAAAGCGATTGAGCTCGCCGACCGCTTCTTCGACTTGAATTTGGGCGCTGGCAATCATATTGGCAGCCTCGCCGAGCGCCTTCGGTGCATTTTGCACCGCGGTCAGGCGGTTGAGGCTGGCGGTCAGGGCGCTGAGCACATTGCCTGAGTCGTTCTCGCTGCAGTGGTCGATCACCTGGCGGCAAATGCCGAATAGCGCCTCGGCATTGGTCAGGTTCTTGTGTTCCTGCTCCAGTTGCTCCAGTTCATTCTCGCCCAGGCCGAGGTTGTCGAGCTCTTCGAGCTGGTAGCTGAGCAACTGCTGCTGTGCTCGTTGCTCGTCACCGGAGTTGGACAGTCGCTCCAGCTCCTGGCGAGTTTGCCGCCAGCGTTGGGCTGCCAGCTGTACCTGGCGGGCGAGGTCGGTAGCGCCTGCGTATTCGTCCAGCAGGCGGCGATGGGTGTCGGCCTTGAGCAGCGACTGGTGCTCGTGCTGGCTGTGGATATCGATCAGCAGCTCGCCGAGGGCCTTGAGGTCGCCGAGCGGGCAGGGCGTGCCATTGATGTAGCCACGGCTGCGACCTTCGGCAGTGATTACCCGGCGCAGGATGCACGGGCCATCGTGGTCGAGGTCGCGTTCGGCCAGCCACGTGCGGGCTTCGGGGATATCGATGAGGTCGAAGGTGGCCAGGATGTCAGCCTTGTCGGCGCCGGGGCGCACCACGCCGCTGTCGGCGCGATCACCCAGGGTCAGGCCCAGGGCATCGAGCATGATCGATTTGCCGGCCCCGGTTTCACCGGTAATGACGCTCATCCCGCGCGCGAGTTCGAGGTCAAGGTGTTCGACGATGGCGTAGTTGTGTACGGACAGGTGCACCAGCATTGGGGCGGCTCCCAGGCGTTAAGTCTGGTTATTTATACAGTGTTTTTAAATCCGCTGACAATGGTTGTGCTTAGTTCGATTTGGTTATCAGGGGGGCGTTCTGATTGCGATGGGTTATGAACGAATCTACCCGCTCCTGCATGGCAGCCCTTGAACCTGGGTTTTACGACCCCATATAGCCGGCAGAAGCGCGAGTTGAGCTCGCTGACACTATTCGAGAGGAGAGATTTTATGGCTGACGAACAGCTGGATGAACAGAATCTGAACGCCGAAGATGCAGGCGCACAAGAGCTGAGCGCCCGTGTGCAGGTGCTCGAAGAGCAGCTGGCGGCGGCCCAGGATCAATCCCTGCGCACCACTGCCGACCTGCAGAACGTGCGTCGTCGTGCCGAGCAGGACGTCGAGAAAGCGCACAAATTTGCACTGGAAAAATTCGCCGGTGACCTGTTGCCGGTCATCGACAGCCTCGAGCGCGGTCTGGAACTGTCCAGCCCTGACGACGAAAGCATTCGCCCGATGCGCGAAGGCATTGAGCTGACCCTGAAAATGTTCCACGACACGCTCAAGCGCTACAACCTTGAGGCTATTGACCCGCACGGCGAACCGTTCAACGCCGAGCAGCACCAGGCCATGGCCATGCAAGAAAGCGCCGAGGTCGAGCCAAACAGTGTGCTCAAGGTGTTCCAGAAGGGCTACCAGCTCAACGGTCGCCTGCTGCGCCCGGCCATGGTTGTGGTCAGCAAGGCACCGGCAGCGGTTTCGCCGTCGATTGACGAGCAGGCTTGAAATCGTTTCGAGCGCCCCCATTTAGGTGTCAAGCATTCAAGTATTACCGCAGGTAGCCACCACTGCTGCGGCAACAAAATTCAAGTTTCGGGAGAGTTAACATGGGCAAAATTATCGGTATCGACCTGGGGACCACCAACTCCTGTGTCTCCATTCTGGAAAACGGCAACGTAAAGGTTATCGAGAACGCTGAAGGCGCTCGTACCACGCCGTCGATCATCGCTTACGCCAACGATGGCGAGATTCTGGTTGGTCAGTCGGCCAAGCGTCAGGCTGTTACCAACCCGCACAACACTCTGTACGCAGTAAAGCGTCTGATCGGTCGTCGTTTTGACGAAGATGTCGTGCAGAAAGACATCCAGATGGTTCCGTACAAAATCGTCAAGGCTGACAACAACGACGCGTGGGTTGAAGTAAACGGCCAGAAAATGGCACCGCCACAAATTTCGGCTGAAATCTTGAAAAAGATGAAGAAAACCGCCGAAGACTACCTGGGCGAGCCTGTTACCGAAGCGGTCATCACCGTTCCGGCCTACTTCAACGACAGCCAGCGTCAGGCTACCAAGGATGCCGGTCGCATCGCGGGTCTGGACGTAAAACGTATCATCAACGAGCCAACCGCAGCTGCTCTGGCTTACGGTATGGACAAGGCTAAAGGCGATCACACCGTGATCGTTTACGACCTGGGTGGCGGTACCTTCGACGTTTCGGTTATCGAAATCGCCGAAGTCGATGGCGAGCACCAGTTCGAAGTATTGGCCACCAACGGTGACACGTTCCTCGGTGGTGAAGACTTCGACATTCGCCTGATCGACTACCTCGTCGACGAGTTCAAGAAAGAAAGCGGCATGAACCTCAAAGGTGACCCGCTGGCAATGCAGCGCCTGAAAGAAGCTGCCGAAAAAGCCAAGATCGAGCTGTCTTCGAGCCAGCAGACCGACGTCAACCTGCCGTACATCACTGCAGATGCCACCGGTCCTAAGCACCTGAACGTGAAGATCTCCCGCGCCAAGCTGGAGTCGCTGGTAGAAGATCTGGTTCAGCGCACTATCGAGCCTTGCCGCATCGCCATGAAAGATGCCGGTATCGACGTCAGCAAGATCGACGACGTTATCCTGGTTGGCGGTCAGACTCGTATGCCGCTGGTGCAGAAAGCTGTAACCGATTTCTTCGGTAAAGAAGCACGTAAAGACGTCAACCCTGACGAAGCTGTTGCCATGGGTGCTGCAATCCAGGGTGCGGTATTGGCCGGTGACGTGAAAGACGTGCTGCTGCTGGACGTCAGCCCGCTGACCCTGGGTATCGAAACCATGGGTGGCGTGATGACCGCGCTGATCGAGAAGAACACCACTATCCCGACCAAAAAGTCGCAAGTGTTCTCGACTGCCGATGACAACCAGAGCGCTGTGACCATTCACGTGCTGCAAGGTGAGCGTAAACAGGCTGCGCAGAACAAGTCCCTGGGCAAGTTCGACCTGGCCGAGATTCCACCAGCACCACGTGGCGTGCCACAGATCGAAGTAACCTTCGACATCGACGCCAACGGCATCTTGCACGTAGGCGCCAAAGACAAGGCTACTGGCAAGACTCAGTCGATCGTGATCAAGGCCAACTCGGGTCTGTCTGACGAAGAAATTCAACAGATGATCCGCGACGCCGAAGCGAACTCGGAAGAAGACCGCAAGTTCGAAGAGCTGGCCGCTGCCCGTAACCAGGGTGATGCACTGGTTCACTCGACTCGCAAAATGGTCGCTGACGCCGGTGACAAGGTCACTGCCGAAGAGAAAACTGCAATCGAAGCTGCAGTAGTTGCCCTGGAAGCCGCCATCAAAGGCGACGACAAGGCTGCTATCGATGCCAAGGTTGAAGAGCTGTCGAAAGTGTCGGCTCCAGTTGCTCAGAAAATGTACGCCGAGCAGCAGGCCGAACAGCCACAAGCTGGCGCGCAGCAGGCTGAAGAACCTAAGCACGACGACGTCGTCGATGCCGAGTTCGAAGAAGTCAAAGACAACAAGTAATTACTACAGGTTGTCGGCCGGTTGACTGCTTTGTAGTGGTTGGCTGGTAGGATGTCGCCGCGCGGGGGCTTGCTCCCGCGTTGGCGTGTCTGGAATACCCGAATTTTTACAGCATCTGTCAGGCCTCCTGGAGGTAGACGAGGCGGGTGCTGGCGGCACGGCGCGAAATGCGCAGAGGTTTGCCGAACGTCCTCAAGAGTGAAAAGACTTATGGCAAAGCGTGACTATTACGAAGTTCTGGGAGTTGAACGCGGCTCCAGTGAAGCGGACCTGAAAAAGGCCTATCGCCGCTTGGCGATGAAGCATCACCCGGACCGTAATCCTGATGACAAAGAGTCGGAAGAGAAATTCAAGGAGGCCAACGAGGCCTATGAAGTTCTTTCCGATGCCAGTAAGCGCGCAGCGTATGACCAGTACGGTCATGCCGGTGTCGACCCGAGCATGGGCGGTGGCGGTGCCGGATTTGGCGGCGCGAACTTCTCCGACATTTTCGGTGACGTGTTCAGCGATTTCTTTGGTGGCGGCCGTGGCGGCTCGCGTGGCGGCGCCCAGCGTGGCAGCGACCTGCGGTATACGCTGGAACTGAACCTCGAAGAGGCTGTGCGCGGTACCACGGTCAATATTCGCGTGCCGACACTGGTCAACTGTGAGCCGTGTGATGGTTCCGGTGCCAAGAAAGGCTCTTCGCCTTCAACCTGTCCGACCTGTGGTGGTATTGGCCAGGTGCGCATGCAGCAGGGCTTTTTCTCGGTGCAGCAAACCTGCCCGCGTTGCCATGGCCAGGGCAAGATCATTACCGATCCTTGCAACGCCTGCCACGGCGAAGGTCGTATCGAAGAGTACAAGACCCTTTCGGTCAAGGTCCCGGCTGGCGTCGATACTGGCGACCGTATCCGTCTTTCCGGCGAAGGCGAGGCGGGTTCCCATGGTGGCCCGACTGGCGATCTTTACGTTGTGATCAACGTGCGTGAGCACGATATCTTCCAACGTGATGGCAAGCATCTGTATTGCGAAGTGCCGATCAGCTACACCGATGCTGCACTGGGTGGCGAGCTGGAAGTGCCGACGCTCGATGGTCGGGTCAAGCTGAAGATCCCGGAAGGCACGCAAACCGGTAAGCAGTTCCGTTTGCGTGGCAAGGGTGTAGCACCGGTTCGTGGTGGTGGTGCGGGTGACCTGATGTGCCGTGTTGCGGTCGAAACGCCGGTCAATCTCAGTCGCCGTCAACGCGAACTGCTTGAAGAACTGCGCGACTCGCTGGAAGGTGACAGTTCCCACTCGCCCAAGGCCAGCGGCTGGTTCGAAGGTGTAAAGCGCTTCTTCGGCGACTTGTAAGAAGGAATAGGGCATGCGACGTATAGCAGTAATGGGTGCAGCAGGGCGCATGGGTAAAACCCTGATCGAGGCTGTGCAGCAAACGCCGGGCGCTGGTCTGACCGCGGCGATTGATCGCCCGGACAGCACGCTGGTCGGCGCTGACGCCGGTGAGCTGGCGGCGCTGGGACGAATCGGTGTGCTGTTGTCTGATGATCTGGCCAAGGTTGCCGAGGAGTTCGATGTACTGATCGACTTCACGCACCCTTCAGTAACCCTGAAGAACCTGGCGTTCTGTCGCAAGGCAGGCAAGGCCATGATTATCGGCACCACCGGTTTCAGCGTTGAAGAAAAGCAGCTGCTGGCGGAAGCGGGCAAAGACATCCCAATCGTCTTCGCTGCCAACTTCAGTGTCGGCGTCAATCTCAGCCTTAAGCTGCTGGATATGGCCGCTCGCGTGCTGGGTGATGATGTGGACATCGAGATCATCGAAGCCCATCACCGTCACAAGGTCGATGCACCTTCGGGTACGGCGCTGCGCATGGGTGAGGTTGTGGCTCAAGCGCTTGGGCGTGACCTGCAGGAAGTGGCGGTCTATGGCCGTGAAGGCCAGACCGGTGCGCGTGACCGCAAGACCATTGGCTTTGCCACTGTACGTGCTGGTGATGTGGTCGGTGATCACACCGTGCTGTTCGCTGCCGACGGTGAGCGTCTGGAAATCACCCACAAGGCTTCCAGTCGCATGACCTTTGCCAAGGGTGCGGTGCGTGCAGCACTCTGGCTCGATGGTCGCGAGCCTGGCTTGTACGACATGCAGGACGTTCTCGACCTGCGTTGATAGCCCCGCCCCTCCCTGTGGGGTGGTTTTGCCCCCGTGATTGCGACCGTCCAGTTACGTCGCGTCGCGGGGCAAGCCCGCTCCTACAGGTGTCTTGAAGTCCTGCTGTCGCATTCTTGCGCGTTTCAGGCACATCAGTGGTAGACCAAAAAAGCGCTTTTCTGTAAGCTACAGCTTTAGTGTGTCCACTAAAAGCGCGCAGATAATTCGACGAAGAAAGCGGGGTGACGTGTCTATACGTCATTCCGCTTTTTTGCAACCTGCGATCGCCCCTTCAGGCTTTATTTTTGGGAGGTCTTCTTGACTAAGCCAGCCATACTCGCCCTTGCCGATGGCAGCATTTTTCGCGGTGAGGCTATTGGAGCCGACGGTCAGACCGTTGGTGAGGTGGTGTTTAACACCGCAATGACCGGCTATCAGGAAATCCTGACTGACCCTTCGTATTCCCAACAGATCGTTACCCTGACCTATCCGCACATCGGTAATACCGGCACTACGCCGGAAGATGCCGAGTCCGATCGGGTCTGGTCGGCTGGTCTGGTCATCCGTGACCTGCCGCTGATTGCCAGCAACTGGCGTAACACCCTGTCGCTGTCTGACTACCTCAAGGCCAACAATGTTGTCGCCATTGCCGGTATCGACACGCGTCGCCTGACCCGCATCCTGCGTGAGAAGGGCGCGCAGAATGGCTGCATCCTGGCCGGCGACAACATCACTGAAGAGGCGGCGATCGCCGCTGCTCGTGGCTTCCCGGGCCTCAAGGGCATGGACCTGGCCAAAGTTGTCAGCACCAAGTCCAGCTACGAATGGCGCTCCAGCGTCTGGGAGCTGAAAACCGACAGCCACGCGACCATCGACGCTGCCGATCTGCCTTACCACGTGGTTGCCTACGACTACGGCGTCAAGCTGAACATCTTGCGCATGCTGGTTGCCCGCGGTTGCCGCCTGACCGTCGTGCCGGCGCAAACCCCGGCCAGCGAAGTATTGGCGCTCAACCCGGATGGCGTGTTCCTGTCCAACGGCCCTGGTGATCCGGAGCCATGCGACTACGCCATCCAGGCGATCAAAGAGATTCTGGAAACCGAGATCCCGGTTTTCGGTATCTGCCTGGGCCACCAACTGCTGGCTCTGGCTTCCGGCGCCAAGACCATGAAGATGGGCCACGGTCACCACGGTGCCAACCACCCAGTCCAGGACCTGGACACCGGTGTGGTCATGATCACCAGCCAGAACCACGGTTTTGCCGTCGACGAAGCAACCCTGCCGGCCAACGTTCGCCCAATTCACAAGTCGCTGTTCGACGGTACCCTGCAAGGTATCGAGCGCACCGACAAGAGCGCGTTCAGCTTCCAGGGTCACCCTGAAGCAAGCCCAGGCCCGACCGACGTCGCGCCACTGTTCGACCGTTTCATCGATGCCATGGCCAAGCGCCGCTGAGCATCTGGCGAGAAGGCCCTGGACCGGTGCAAGCCGCGTTCAGGCGCCGCCCCCAAGATTGTTCAATGCGGCTTGCCGACTGACCTGCGGAATTGAGTGACAACCCATGCCAAAACGTACAGACATTAAAAGCATCCTGATTCTCGGCGCTGGCCCGATCGTTATCGGCCAGGCCTGTGAATTCGACTACTCCGGCGCCCAGGCTTGCAAAGCCCTGCGTGAAGAGGGTTACCGCGTCATCCTGGTGAACTCCAACCCGGCCACCATCATGACCGACCCGGCCATGGCCGACGCCACCTACATCGAGCCGATCAAGTGGCAGACCGTTGCCAAGATCATCGAAAAAGAGCGTCCAGACGCGTTGCTGCCGACCATGGGTGGCCAGACTGCCTTGAACTGCGCACTGGACCTGGAGCGCGAAGGCGTTCTGGAAAAGTTCGGCGTGGAAATGATCGGTGCCAATGCTGACACCATCGACAAGGCCGAAGACCGCTCGCGTTTCGACAAGGCAATGAAGGCTATCGGCCTGGAGTGCCCGCGCTCCGGCATCGCCCATAGCATGGAAGAAGCCAACGCAGTGCTCGAGAAGCTTGGCTTCCCGTGCATCATCCGTCCGTCCTTCACCATGGGCGGCACCGGCGGCGGTATTGCTTACAACCGTGAAGAGTTCGAAGAAATCTGCGCCCGTGGTCTGGACCTGTCGCCGACCAAGGAGCTGCTGATCGACGAGTCGCTGATCGGCTGGAAAGAGTACGAGATGGAAGTGGTCCGCGACAAAAAGGACAACTGCATCATCGTCTGCTCCATCGAGAACTTCGACCCGATGGGCGTGCACACCGGTGACTCGATCACCGTTGCTCCAGCGCAGACCCTGACCGACAAGGAATACCAGATCATGCGCAACGCCTCGCTGGCGGTGCTGCGTGAGATCGGCGTCGAAACCGGTGGTTCCAACGTTCAGTTCGGCATTTGCCCGGACACCGGTCGTATGGTCGTGATCGAGATGAACCCGCGGGTATCGCGTTCCTCGGCCCTGGCCTCGAAAGCCACCGGATTCCCGATCGCCAAGATCGCGGCCAAGCTGGCCATTGGTTACACCCTGGATGAGCTGCAGAACGACATCACTGGCGGTCGCACCCCAGCGTCTTTCGAGCCGTCCATCGACTACGTAGTTACCAAGCTGCCGCGTTTCGCCTTCGAAAAATTCCCGAAAGCCGATGCGCGCCTGACCACCCAGATGAAATCCGTGGGTGAAGTCATGGCCATTGGCCGCACCTTCCAGGAGTCCCTGCAGAAAGCACTGCGCGGCCTGGAAGTCGGTGTATGTGGCCTGGATCCGAAAGTCGACCTGGCCTCGCCGGAAGCTGGCAGCATTCTCAAGCGCGAGCTGACAGTTCCTGGCGCCGAGCGTATCTGGTACGTGGCTGACGCCATGCGTTCGGGTATGACTGTCGACGAGATCTTCGACCTGACCATGATCGACCGCTGGTTCCTGGTACAGATGGAAGACCTGATCAAGGAAGAAGAGAAGGTCAAGACCCTGGCGCTGTCGTCTATCGACAAAGACCTGATGCTGCGCCTCAAGCGTAAAGGCTTCTCCGACCAGCGTCTGGCCAAGCTGCTGGGCATCACCGACAAGAACCTGCGTCGTCACCGCCACAAGCTGGAAGTGTTCCCGGTCTATAAGCGTGTCGACACCTGCGCCGCCGAGTTCGCCACAGATACCGCTTACCTGTACTCGACCTATGAGGAAGAGTGCGAGGCCAATCCGTCGACCCGTGACAAGATCATGATCCTCGGTGGCGGCCCTAACCGTATTGGTCAGGGTATCGAGTTCGACTACTGCTGCGTTCACGCGGCACTGGCTCTGCGTGAAGACGGGTACGAGACCATCATGGTCAACTGCAACCCGGAAACCGTCTCCACCGACTACGACACCTCCGACCGCCTGTACTTCGAGCCGCTGACGCTGGAAGACGTGCTGGAAGTGGTGCGGGTCGAGAAGCCAAAAGGTGTGATCGTCCACTACGGCGGCCAGACCCCGCTGAAACTGGCTCGCGCCCTGGAAGAAGCCGGCGTGCCGATCATCGGTACCAGCCCAGATTCCATCGACCGCGCCGAAGACCGTGAGCGCTTCCAGCAGATGGTTCAGCGTCTGAACCTGCTGCAGCCGCCAAACGCCACCGTGCGCAGCGAAGACGAAGCCATCCGTGCTGCCGGTGTGATCGGTTACCCGCTGGTGGTTCGTCCTTCCTACGTGCTGGGTGGTCGTGCCATGGAGATCGTCTACGAACTGGACGAACTCAAGCGCTACCTGCGTGAAGCGGTGCAAGTGTCCAACGACAGTCCGGTGCTGCTTGACCACTTCCTCAACTGCGCCATCGAAATGGACGTCGATGCGGTCTGCGACGGCACCGATGTGGTTATCGGCGCGATCATGCAGCACATCGAGCAGGCGGGTGTTCACTCCGGTGACTCGGCGTGCTCGCTGCCACCTTACTCGCTGCCGGCCCATGTTCAGGACGAAGTCCGTGAGCAGGTCAAGAAAATGGCCCTGGAGCTGGGCGTTGTCGGCCTGATGAACGTGCAGTTGGCCCTGCAGGGTGACAAGATCTACGTGATCGAAGTCAACCCGCGTGCTTCGCGTACCGTGCCATTCGTTTCCAAGTGCATTGGCACGTCCCTGGCGATGATCGCTGCCCGCGTAATGGCTGGCAAATCGCTCAAGGAAATCGGCTTCACCAAGGAAATCATTCCTAACTTCTACAGCGTCAAAGAAGCGGTGTTCCCGTTCGCCAAGTTCCCGGGTGTTGACCCGATCCTCGGCCCAGAGATGAAATCCACGGGTGAAGTCATGGGCGTGGGCGACAGCTTCGGTGAGGCCTTTGCCAAAGCCCAGATGGGTGCCAGTGAAGTGCTGCCAACTGGCGGTACTGCGTTTATCAGCGTGCGTGACGACGACAAGCCACAAGTGGCCGGTGTCGCTCGTGACCTGATCGCCCTGGGCTTCGAAGTGGTTGCCACTGTCGGCACTGCCAAGCTGATCGAAGCGGCTGGCTTGAAAGTGCGTCGTGTGAACAAAGTGACTGAAGGTCGTCCGCACGTGGTCGACATGATCAAGAACGACGAAGTGTCGCTGATCATCAACACCACCGAAGGTCGTCAGTCGATCGCTGACTCCTACTCAATTCGTCGCAATGCGTTGCAGCACAAAATCTACTGCACCACCACCATTGCGGCCGGTGAAGCTATCTGCGAAGCGCTGAAGTTCGGTCCGGAAAAGACTGTTCGCCGCTTGCAGGATCTCCATGCAGGACTCAAGGCATGACTAAATACCCAATGACCGTCCAGGGCTTCAAGGCCCTGGAAGAGGAGCACGCATTTCTGAGCAAGGTCGAGCGTCCACGCTTGAGCCAGGCTATCGGTGAGGCGCGTGAGCTTGGTGACCTCAAGGAAAACGCTGAATACCATGCTGCTCGTGAAGAGCAGGGCATGGTCGAGGCGCGTATCCGTGACATCGAAGGTCGTCTGCAGAACTCGGTGGTGATTGACGTCACCACCATTGCTCATACCGGTAAGGTAATCTTCGGTACCACCGTTGAAATCGCCAACGTTGAGACTGACGAAAGCGTGAAGTACAAGATCGTTGGCGAAGATGAAGCTGATATCAAGGCCGGCAAATTGTCGGTTGGCTCGCCCATCGCCCGTGCCTTGATGGGCAAGGAAGAGGGTGACGTGGTAGCAGTTAAAACCCCTAGCGGTCTGGTTGAGTACGAGATTGTCGAAGTCGCACATATCTGATCATCGCCGCGGCTTTGCCGCGGCCACGGTAATCTGGCAACTGACCCAGGTATTCTGGGTCGGTGGCCTGTGGATGTTGCATTTCGGTCTGCTGCCGGCGTTGGGCAAGATAGGCCTGGCGCCATTGCTGATCGAAGATATCGGCAGCCTGATGGCATCACTACTGGTGGCGTTTGCGGCGTTTTGCGCAGGCGTACAAAGTTTGGTGCTGGTTCAGGCGCAGGGCTTGTCCAGTATTTGGCGGGACGTGCGAGGTCAGTTACTGCTTATGGCGATGCTGGCGTGTGTGGCGTATTTCGCCGTGCGCGTGGGATTGCCCCAGGAGCTACGCTGGCAATTGTTCTGCTATCTGGTATTGGGGCTGACCGGCTTGTTGCTGGTCATGCAGCCCGTGCCGGGCAGGGCGCGCCAGGCGCGCCACTGACCGGGGCGAACATCACTTGTAGCGATGGATGTTCGAAAGCTGCTTGTTTGGCTGTGGGTTGCGGCGGTAGATCAGCGCTTTTTTGCCGATGGTCTGTACCAGTTCGGCGCGACCGGCCTTGCACAGTGCAGCGATTGCGGCAGCACGTTCTTCACGATCTTCCGAACGAATCTCTACCTTGATCAACTCATGATCAACCAGAGCGCGTTCGAGTTCGGCGATAACGCCCTCAGTCAGCCCATTGCCTGCCACAATCAGAACTGGCTTCAGATCGTGGCCAATGGATTTGTACTGTTTCTTCTGCTCGTTATTGAGCGGCATAATCTGACCCTTGTGTCTGATTCTGTAAAAATGGCGGCCATTTTACCCGAGGGCCCGTGGATCCGCCCAGTTAATCACGACCCTAATCATCGAGGTGCCCAATGGCGCGTTCCAAGACAAGCCTTGGCTGGCTAAAAGAACACTTCAACGATCCTTACGTCAAAAAGGCGCAAAAGGACGGATATCGCTCGCGTGCGAGCTATAAATTGCTGGAAATCCAGGAAAAATACCGCCTGATTCGCCCGGGAATGAGCGTGATCGACCTCGGGGCGGCGCCTGGGGGCTGGTCGCAGGTTACCAGTCGTCTGATTGGCGGTCAGGGTCGCCTGATTGCGTCTGACATCCTGGAAATGGACAGCATTCCGGATGTTACCTTCATTCGCGGCGATTTTACCCAGGATGAAGTGCTCGCCCAAATTCTTGAGGCCGTCGGTAATTCACATGTAGACCTTGTGATTTCCGATATGGCCCCCAATATGAGTGGTACGCCTGCCGTAGACATGCCCAAAGCCATGTTTCTGTGCGAGTTGGCCCTTGATCTGGCAACCCGGGTGCTCAAGCCTGGTGGTGATTTTGTGATCAAGATCTTCCAGGGCGAAGGATTTGACGTGTATCTGAAAGATGCGCGTAAAAAATTCGACAAGATCATAATGCTTAAACCTGATTCCTCACGGGATCGCTCTCGCGAGCAGTACATGCTGGCGAGAGGTTATCGCGGCGAGTAAGGCTTCAGGCCGGTGACTTCCAGGGTGTCCGATAGTTTTTTCCAATCGGCTGTCCTGCCTGACCTGGATGAACATCGTGTAGTCTAGGTTTCACAAAGGGTTACAGACGGCGCCTGCAGATGTGTAGGTTATGTAGTAAGTTAGGCCGGTGAATATCATGCGAGGCACGGCTGCGCCGTCAGCCGGCTTCAGAGGGTAGCTAATTGAACGATATGGCAAAGAACTTGATCCTGTGGTTGATCATCGCAGCCGTCCTGGTGACGGTGATGAACAACTTCTCCAGCCCGAATGAGCCGCAGACCCTCAACTATTCCGACTTCATTCAGCAGGTCAAGGATGGCAAGGTCGAGCGCGTTGCGGTCGACGGCTATGTCATTACTGGCAAGCGAACCGATGGCGACAGCTTCAAGACCATCCGTCCGGCAATTCAGGACAATGGCCTGATCGGTGACCTGGTCGACAATCACGTTGTGGTCGAAGGTAAGCAGCCTGAGCAGCAGTCCATCTGGACACAACTGCTGGTGGCGAGCTTCCCGATCCTGGTGATCATTGCTGTATTCATGTTTTTCATGCGCCAGATGCAAGGTGGTGCAGGTGGCAAGGGCGGGCCGATGAGTTTCGGCAAGAGCAAGGCGCGCCTGTTGTCGGAAGATCAGGTCAAGACCACCCTGGCCGATGTCGCAGGTTGCGATGAAGCCAAGGAAGAAGTCGGTGAGCTGGTCGAGTTCCTGCGCGATCCGGGCAAGTTCCAACGCCTGGGTGGCCGTATTCCTCGTGGTGTTTTGATGGTCGGTCCCCCGGGTACCGGTAAAACCTTGCTGGCCAAGGCAATCGCCGGCGAAGCCAAGGTGCCGTTCTTCACCATCTCCGGTTCGGACTTCGTCGAAATGTTCGTCGGTGTGGGTGCCAGCCGTGTTCGCGACATGTTCGAACAGGCCAAGAAGCACGCCCCCTGCATCATCTTCATCGATGAGATCGATGCCGTTGGTCGTCACCGTGGCGCTGGCATGGGCGGTGGTCACGATGAGCGCGAGCAGACCCTCAACCAGTTGCTGGTTGAGATGGACGGCTTTGAAATGAACGACGGCATTATCGTTATCGCTGCAACCAACCGTCCCGACGTACTCGACCCGGCGCTGCTGCGTCCTGGCCGTTTTGACCGTCAGGTTGTGGTCGGTCTGCCGGATATCCGCGGTCGTGAGCAAATCCTCAAGGTACATATGCGCAAGGTGCCGGTCGGCGAGAACGTCAACCCAGCGGTAATTGCGCGTGGTACGCCTGGTTTCTCCGGCGCCGACCTGGCCAACCTGGTCAACGAGGCTTCGCTGTTCGCTGCGCGTGGTGGTAAGCGCGTCGTCGAAATGAAAGAGTTTGAGCTGGCCAAAGACAAGATCATGATGGGCGCTGAGCGCAAGACCATGGTCATGTCCGAGAAAGAGAAGCGTAATACTGCCTACCACGAAGCGGGTCATGCCATTGTCGGTCGTGTCGTGCCTGAGCATGATCCGGTCTACAAGGTCTCGATCATTCCTCGTGGGCGTGCCTTGGGCGTCACCATGTTCCTGCCTGAGGAAGATCGTTACAGCCTGTCCAAGCGTGCCTTGATCAGTCAGATCTGCTCGTTGTATGGCGGCCGTATCGCCGAGGAAATGACACTTGGTTTCGATGGTGTAACCACCGGTGCCTCCAACGACATCATGCGCGCCAGCCAGATAGCGCGGAACATGGTCACCAAGTGGGGGCTTTCCGAGAAGCTCGGTCCGCTGATGTACGCCGAGGAAGAAGGCGAGGTGTTCCTGGGTCGCAGTGCCGGTTCCCAGCACACCAGCGTTTCCGGCGAAACGGCCAAGCTGATTGACTCCGAGGTGCGCAGCATCATCGATCAGTGCTATGCCACCGCCAAGCAGATCCTCACCGACAACCGTGACAAGCTCGACGCCATGGCAGATGCCCTGATGAAGTACGAAACCATTGATGCCGAGCAGATCGACGACATCATGGCCGGGCGTACGCCGCGTGAGCCGCGAGATTGGGAAGGTGGGTCAGGCACTTCGGGCACCCCTGCGCAACAGGGAGATCGTCCGGAATCGCCGATCGGCGGCCCAGCGGCGCAAATCTAAGGGCTCTTATGACCTCACAGCAGTACCCAACCCGGTTGCCTTGCGGCAACCGGGTTCTTGATTTGTCTCGTACCCATGTCATGGGTATTCTCAATATCACGCCTGATTCCTTTTCCGACGGTGGCCGCTTCAACCAGCGGGATGCAGCCTTGCGTCATGCTGAAGCAATGGTCGCTGCCGGTGCCACTCTGATCGATATCGGTGGTGAGTCCACTCGACCTGGCGCCCGTGCTGTTTCTGCGCTTGAAGAGCTCGAGCGGGTCGCGCCCATGGTCGAAGCGATCAATCGCGAGTTGGATGTCATTATCTCGGTCGATACCTCGACGCCTGCGGTCATTCGCGAATCGGCCAGGCTCGGTGCCGGATTGATCAATGACGTGCGCTCACTCAGTCGCGATGGTGCCCTCGATGCAGCTGCGGCAACCGGCTTGCCGGTTTGTCTCATGCACATGCGTGGCGAACCCGGCGATATGCAGGACAATCCGCATTACCAGGATGTCACCGCTGAAGTGGCGAGCTATCTTGAACAAAGGATGGCGGCCTGCGCGGCGGTGGGTATCGAAGCCGACAAGATCATCCTCGATCCCGGCTTTGGCTTTGCCAAGACGCTTGCGCACAACCTCAGCCTGTTCAAGCACATGGAAGCCCTCTATCGCCTTGGGCGGCCATTGCTGGTCGGTGTATCGCGCAAGAGTATGATAGGGCAGGCCCTCGATCGTCCGGTCGAGCAGCGGCTTTACGGCAGCCTTGCACTGGCTGCGCTGGCGATGACCAAGGGTGCAAGCATCCTGCGTGTTCATGATGTCGCCGAAACCGCAGATGTAGTGCGAATGATTGCAGCGGTGCAAGCCGCAGAATAAGTGTGATGGAGCATCTATGAGCAAAAAATACTTTGGGACCGACGGTATTCGTGGTCGCGTTGGTGAGTACCCGATCACCCCGGATTTCATGCTCAAGCTCGGTTGGGCGGCAGGCATGGCCTTTCGCAAACAGGGTGCTTGCCGGGTGCTGGTTGGCAAGGACACGCGCATTTCCGGCTACATGTTCGAATCCGCCCTGGAAGCCGGTTTGTCTGCCGCCGGTGCAGACGTCATGCTGCTCGGGCCGATGCCAACGCCGGCTATCGCCTACCTGACCCGCACATTCCATGCCGAAGCGGGCATCGTTATCAGTGCCTCGCACAATCCCCATGACGATAACGGCATCAAATTTTTCTCCGGGCAGGGTACCAAGCTACCGGACGATATTGAGTTGATGATCGAAGAGTTGCTCGATCAGCCGATGACTGTTGTCGAGTCGAGCAAGCTGGGCAAGGTCTCGCGAATCAACGATGCTGCCGGGCGCTATATCGAATTCTGCAAGAGCAGTGTCCCGACCAGCACCGACTTTGCCGGCCTCAAGCTGGTTGTCGACTGTGCTCATGGCGCTACCTACAAGGTTGCACCAAGTGTGTTTCGTGAGCTTGGGGCAAATGTCACCGTGCTGTCGGCGCAGCCGGACGGCCTGAACATCAATGAGAACTGCGGATCGACCCATATCGAGTCGCTGCAGGCGGCTGTGTTGGTGGGGCATGCAGACCTGGGTATTGCCTTCGACGGTGATGGTGACCGGGTGTTGATGGTCGATCACACCGGGGCAATTGTCGACGGCGACGACCTGTTGTATATCATTGCTCGTGACTTGCATGAGCGCGGCAAGCTCAACGGTGGCGTAGTTGGCACCCTGATGAGTAACCTGGGCCTGGAGCTTGCGCTCAAGGACCTGGATATCCCCTTCGTGCGTGCCAAGGTTGGCGACCGTTACGTGATGGCCGAGCTACAAGAGCGTGAATGGGTGCTCGGTGGCGAAAATTCGGGGCACGTCGTGTGCTTCAGCCACACCACCACTGGTGATGCGATCATTGCGGCGTTGCAGGTGCTGCTGGCCCTCAGGCGTCGCGGTGAGACCCTCGCGCAGGCCCGCCAGTCGCTGCGCAAGTGCCCGCAGGTGTTGATCAATGTGCGGTTTGGTGCAAGCAAGGTCGATCCGCTGGAGCATCCTGCCGTGAAAGAAGCCAGTGCCCGGG
The DNA here is from genome assembly GCF_016881005.1 of Pseudomonas arcuscaelestis. Lineage (GTDB taxonomy): Bacteria > Pseudomonadota > Gammaproteobacteria > Pseudomonadales > Pseudomonadaceae > Aquipseudomonas > Aquipseudomonas arcuscaelestis. The sequence goes on from NZ_JACOPV010000006.1 coordinate 278,053, forward strand.
CAACCGAGGAAATGGCCGGGCGTGGGCGCGTGTTGCTGCGCAAGTCCGGTACAGAGCCATTGGTGCGTGTCATGGTCGAAGGCGACGATGAAAATCAGGTTCGCGCGCACGCCGAAACCCTGGCGAAACTGGTAAGTGACGTTTGCGTTTGAAATACGCTTGCCAGCAGTGATCGGGTTGGGTAACATCTGCGCCCACTTTGACCGACGAGGTACAGCATGCGTCGCCGTATGGTAGCTGGTAACTGGAAGATGCACGGTACCCGCGCCAGCGTCGCTGAGCTGATCAAGGGCTTGAGTAATTTGGCCCTGCCGAGCGGTGTTGAGGTCGCGGTGTTTCCTCCCTCGCTGTACATCAGCCAAGTGGTTGATGGGTTGCAAGGTAAGTCGATCACCGTTGGCGCTCAGAATTCTGCGGTACAGCCTGAGCAAGGCGCATTGACCGGTGAGATTTCACCAAGTCAGTTAGCTGAGGCAGGTTGCGAACTGGTACTGATTGGGCACTCGGAGCGCCGCCAGATCATTGGCGAGAATGACGAAGTTCTCAATCGCAAGTTCGCTGCAGCACAGGCTTGTGGTTTGAAGCCGGTGCTCTGTGTAGGGGAAACCCTCGAAGAGCGCGAAGCGGGAAGAACGCTTGAGATTGTAGGGCGTCAGCTAGGTAGCATCATCGAGGAGTTCGGTGTTGAAGCCTTCGCCAAAGCGGTGATTGCCTATGAGCCTGTATGGGCCATTGGTACAGGGCTGACAGCCACGCCACAGCAAGCGCAGGATGTGCATGCAGCCATCCGCGCCCAACTGGCGGCAGAGAATCCTGAAGTAGCACAGAATGTGCAGCTTCTATACGGCGGCAGCGTGAAGGCGGCCAATGCGGCTGAGCTGTTCGGCATGCCGGATATCGATGGGGGGCTCATAGGTGGAGCGTCCCTGAACGCAGACGAATTCGGTGCAATTTGTCGCGCCGCAGGAAACTGAAAAATGCTGGAAACAGTCGTTGTAGTTTTTCATCTGTTGGGCGCACTGGGTTTGGTAGTGCTGGTGCTGTTGCAACAGGGTAAAGGTGCGGAAGCGGGTGCATCTTTCGGCGCAGGTGCTTCAAATACTGTGTTCGGAAGCCAAGGTTCTGCTACCTTTCTTAGTAAGTTTACTGCTATACTAGCTGCCTCTTTCTTCTTAACTGCTCTTGGGTTAGGATACTTTGCTAAAGAGAAAGCTCATGAGCTGACTCAAGTAGGGTTGCCAGATCCAGCGGTTCTGGAAGTGAAGCAGCAAAAACCGGCAACAGATGATGTACCGGTGCTCCAAGAGCAAAAGGGCGCAGCCACTAACACTGGCGATGTTCCTCCCGCTCAAGAGCAGAAGTAACGGGTTTCAAAGTAGTATTGCCGAGGTGGTGGAATTGGTAGACACGCAACCTTGAGGTGGTTGTGCCCATAGGGTGTAGGGGTTCGAGTCCCCTTCTCGGTACCAATTGAAACAAGATAGCCCGCTACAGCGGGCTTTCTTGTAGGTGGAGGTTAGATTGACCCTGTTAGGGTTCGGTCTTATACTTTCGCCCCAGCTTTGTCGCGGGGTGGAGCAGTCTGGTAGCTCGTCGGGCTCATAACCCGAAGGTCGTTGGTTCAAATCCAGCCCCCGCAACCAGTATCAGCGGAGCCCCTTTTTCAGGGGCTTTTTCTTGGCTGAACAGTCATAGCGCCGGTATTCAACGGCGTATCAGGGATGGGCGCTTTGCCCATTTTTTATTTGCATAGCATGCACGAGGGGGTTCAGGTGTCGAGCAAGCTAGAACAGTTGCAGGCCTTGTTGGCCCCGGTGGTCGAGGCTCTTGGCTATCAATGCTGGGGGATCGAATTCATCTCTCAAGGCAAACATTCGGTACTGCGTATTTATATCGATAAAGAGGATGGAATCCTGGTTGATGACTGCGCAATTGTCAGTCGTCAGATCAGCGGTGTCCTTGATGTCGAAGATCCGATCAGTTCCGAATATACCCTTGAAGTGTCCTCTCCTGGCATGGAACGCCCACTGTTCACTTTGGAACAGTACGCTTCGCATGCCGGCGAACAAGTTAAGATCAAGCTGCGTACGCCCTTTGAAGGTCGTCGTAACTTTCAGGGCCTTCTCCGTGGCGTGGAGGAGCAGGATGTGGTCGTTCAAGTCGATGACCAAGAGTTCCTGTTGCCGATCGATTCGATCGACAAGGCCAACATTATTCCCAGTTTTGACTGAGACGTGCCGGATCCCGCGGACCGCGTGGATCCAATGGCTTGCGAAAGGCGAGGCGTACGATGAGCAAAGAAGTACTGCTGGTTGTTGAGTCGGTATCCAACGAAAAGGGCGTACCGGCCAGCGTAATTTTTGAAGCGCTGGAAGTGGCTCTGGCCACTGCAACCAAAAAGCGTTTTGACGACGAAGTAGACCTGCGTGTGGAAATCAACCGCCACACCGGTAGCTACGAAACCTTCCGTCGCTGGACGGTCGTCGAAGAAGCGGATCTGGATGATCCAGCAATCGAAGTCTGGCCGGCGAAGATCAAGGATTCTCATCCTGAAGCGAAAGTCGGCGACGTAATCGAAGAGAAGATCGAGTCGATCGAGTTCGGTCGCATTGCCGCCCAGACCGCCAAGCAAGTCATCGTCCAGAAGGTCCGTGAAGCCGAGCGCGCTCAAGTGGTAGATGCCTACCGCGAGCGTCTGGGCGAGATCATCTCTGGCACGGTCAAAAAAGTTACTCGAGACAACGTCATCGTTGACCTGGGCAACAACGCTGAAGCGCTGTTGGCCCGCGAAGACATCATCTCTCGCGAGACTTTCCGTGTAGGTGTGCGTCTGCGCGCCCTGCTCAAGGAAATTCGCACCGAGAACCGTGGTCCACAGCTGATCCTGTCGCGCACTGCGCCACAGATGCTGATCGAGCTTTTCCGCATCGAAGTGCCGGAAATTGCCGAGGGCCTGATCGAAGTTATGGCCGCGTCCCGTGATCCGGGTTCGCGCGCCAAAATCGCCGTACGCTCCAAGGACAAGCGCATTGATCCACAAGGTGCCTGTATCGGCATGCGTGGTTCGCGGGTCCAGGCAGTGTCCGGTGAACTGGGCGGCGAACGTGTGGATATCGTCCTGTGGGATGATAACCCTGCGCAGTTCGTCATCAACGCAATGTCGCCGGCTGAAGTCGCGGCGATCATCGTCGATGAAGACGCCCACGCCATGGACATCGCAGTGGGTGCCGACAACCTGGCCCAGGCGATCGGTCGTGGCGGCCAGAACGTGCGTCTTGCCAGCCAGTTGACCGGCTGGACCCTGAACGTGATGACCGAATCGGACATCCAGGCCAAGCAGCAAGCTGAAACCGGTGACATCCTGCGCAACTTCATCGACGAGCTGGAAGTCGACGAAGAGCTGGCCCAGGTGCTGGTCGATGAAGGCTTCACCAGCCTGGAAGAGATTGCCTACGTACCGTTGGAAGAAATGCTCAACATCGACGGCTTTGACGAAGAAATCGTCAACGAGCTTCGTGCTCGCGCCAAGGATCGCTTGTTGACCAAAGCCATCGCTACTGAGGAAAAGCTGGCAGACGCCCATCCGGCCGAAGACCTGCTCTCGCTTGAGGGTATGGACAAGGATTTGGCGATGGAACTGGCGGTGCGCGGCGTAGTTACCCGCGAAGACCTGGCCGAGCAGTCGATTGACGACCTGCTCGACATCGACGGCATCGACGAAGAGCGTGCCGGCAAGTTGATCATGGCCGCCCGAGCCCATTGGTTCGAGTAATTAGGCGCGGCCTGAGGAGAGAAGTGCATGACGCAAGTCACGGTGAAAGAATTGGCCCAAGAGGTCGCTGCACCGGTAGAGCGCCTGCTGCAGCAGATGCGTGAGGCAGGTCTGCCGCACACCGACGCCGGTCAGGTAGTGACCGATAATGAGAAGCAGGCTCTGCTGGCTCATTTGAAGAGCAGCCACAAGGCGAAGGTGGAAGAGCCGCGCAAGATTACCTTGCAGCGCAAGACCACCAGCACCCTGCGTGTTGCCGGTAGCAAGAGCATCAGCGTAGAAGTACGCAAGAAGAAAGTATTCGTTCAGCGCAGCCCGGAAGAAATTCAGGCCGAGCAGAAGCGTGAGCTGGAAGAGCGCCGCGCAGTAGAGAACGCTGCTCGCGAGAAAACCGAGTCCGAAGCACGTCAGCGTGCAGCGGAAGAAGCTCGTCGCCAGCCAGCCGCTGCTGCACCTGCTCCGGCAGCTGCTGCTCCGGCTGCCCCGGCACCTGCTCCGGTTGCAGCGCCTGCAGACGCCGCTCCGGCACCGGTTGCCGACCGCAAGAAAGACGACGTGCGTCGCAACGATAAGTCGCGTGACGACGATCGTCGTGGTGGTGAGCGCCGTAACGAAGCGCCACGCGTTTCGGTAAAGGTCAAGGAAAAGGAAAAGGCGCCAACTCCGCGCGCTGCTCCGCGTACCACCGACGAAGAAAGCGATGGTTTCCGTCGTGGTGGTCGTGGCAAGGGCAAGCCGAAGAAGCGTAATGCTCACGGCTTCCAGAGCCCGACCGGCCCGGTTATCCGCGACGTACAGATCGGCGAGACCATTACGGTTTCCGATTTGGCTAACCAGATGTCCGTTAAGGGCGCTGAAGTCGTCAAGTTCATGTTCAAGCTGGGTACCCCAGTGACCATCAACCAGGTGCTCGATCGCGAGACCGCTCAACTGGTTGCTGAAGAACTGGGCCACAAAGTTACCCTGGTCAGTGATACTGCCCTGGAAGACTCCCTGGCCGAATCGTTGAAGTTCGAAGGCGAGACTTCTGCCCGTGCACCTGTTGTGACCGTAATGGGTCACGTTGACCACGGTAAGACCTCGCTGCTCGACTACATTCGTCGTGCCAAGGTTGCTGCTGGCGAGGCCGGTGGTATTACTCAGCACATCGGTGCATACCACGTAGAAACCGATCGCGGTATGGTTACTTTCCTCGACACCCCAGGTCACGCCGCGTTTACTGCAATGCGTGCCCGTGGTGCCAAGGCCACCGACATCGTGATCCTCGTGGTCGCGGCGGACGATGGTGTGATGCCGCAAACCCGTGAAGCCGTCCAGCATGCCAAGGCCGCTGGTGTTCCACTGGTTGTAGCGGTGAACAAGATTGACAAGCCGGGCGCCGATCTCGACCGTATCCGTAACGAGCTGTCTGTCGAAGGCGTTACCTCCGAGGAGTGGGGTGGTGACACTCCTTTCGTCAAGGTATCGGCGAAGATGGGTACCGGTGTCGACGAGCTGCTCGAAGCCGTTCTGCTGCAAGCCGAAATCCTCGAGCTCAAGGCTACCCCGTCGGCCCCAGGTCGCGGTGTTGTAGTCGAGTCGCGTCTGGACAAGGGTCGCGGTCCGGTTGCTACCGTTCTGGTTCAAGACGGTACTCTGCGCCAGGGCGACATGGTCCTGTGCGGTTCGAACTACGGCCGTGTACGTGCCATGCTCGACGAAAACGGCAAGCCTGTTAAGGAAGCCGGTCCGGCTATCCCGGTCGAGATCCTCGGTCTGGACGGCACTCCGGATGCCGGTGACGAGCTGTCGGTAGTGGCTGACGAGAAGAAAGCCCGTGAAGTTGCCCTGTTCCGTCAAGGCAAGTTCCGCGAAGTCAAACTGGCTCGCGCGCATGCTGGCAAGCTCGAAAACATCTTCGAGAACATGGGCCAGGAAGAGAAGAAAACCCTCAACATCGTTCTCAAGTCCGATGTACGTGGTTCTCTTGAAGCCCTGCAAGGTTCCCTGAGCGGCCTTGGCAACGACGAAGTACAGGTTCGCGTGATTGGTGGCGGTGTCGGTGGTATCACCGAGAGCGACGCCAACCTGGCCCTGGCTTCCAATGCAGTACTGTTCGGCTTCAACGTTCGTGCCGATGCTGGCGCACGTAAGATCGTCGAGCAGGAAGGTCTGGATATGCGTTACTACAACGTGATCTACGACATCATTGAAGACGTCAAGAAAGCCTTGACCGGTATGCTCGGCAGCGATGTTCGCGAGAACATCCTCGGTATCGCCGAAGTGCGTGACGTGTTCCGTTCGCCTAAGTTCGGCGCCATCGCAGGCTGCATGGTCGTGGAAGGTGTGGTTTACCGCAACCGTCCGATCCGTGTACTGCGCGAAGACGTTGTTATCTTCGAAGGCGAGCTGGAATCGCTGCGTCGCTTCAAGGACGATGCGTCCGAAGTGCGTGCCGGCATGGAATGCGGTATCGGCGTGAAGAGCTACAACGACGTCAAAGTCGGCGACAAGATCGAAGTCTTCGAAAAAGTCCAAGTCGCTCGTACGCTTTAAGCATCGAGTATGGGAAGCGCGAAACGCCCGTCGCAAGGCGCTCGTTAGCGGTTCTGAACGCAACGCCCGGTCAGGCTCAAGCCTGACCGGGCGTTTGCCGCTTTAGTTACAGGTAGCAAAAATGGCCAAAGAATATAGCCGTACCCAACGCATTGGCGATCAGATGCAGCGCGAGCTGGCTCAACTGATTCGTCGCGAAGTCAAAGACCCACGCGTCGGCCTGGTGACAATCACCGCCGTCGACGTCAGCCGCGATGTCGGTCACGCCAAGGTGTACATCACCGTCATGGGCGATGACAGCGCTGAAGACATCAAGCAAAGCGTTAAAGTGCTCAATTCAGCCGCAGGTTTCCTGCGTATGCAGTTGGGCAAGGAAATGAAGCTGCGCAGCGTGCCGCAATTGCATTTCCACTACGATGAGAGCGTTACGCGTGGCGCCCATCTATCGGCGCTGATCGAGCGTGCTGTTGCCGAAGACAGCCAGCACCAGACTGCCGAAACCCCGGACACCAAGGAGTAAGCGGTGGCCCAGGTCAAACGTATTCGTCGTAACGTCAGTGGCATTATCCTGCTCGACAAGCCTTTGGGGTTCACCTCCAATGCCGCCTTGCAGAAGGTTCGCTGGTTGCTCAATGCCGAAAAGGCCGGGCACACCGGTAGCCTCGACCCGTTGGCCAGTGGCGTTCTGCCGTTGTGCTTCGGCGAGGCCACCAAGTTTTCCCAGTACCTGCTCGACTCTGACAAGGGGTACGAAACGGTGATGCAACTGGGACAGACCACCACTACCGGCGATGCTGAAGGCGAGGTGCTGAAGACACGGGACGTGACCGTCGGTCGCACCGATGTCGAAGCGGTTTTGCCACAATTTCGTGGTGAAATCAGTCAGATACCGCCGATGTACTCTGCCCTTAAACGCGATGGCCAGCCGCTGTACAAGCTTGCTCGTGCAGGGGAAGTAGTGGAGCGCGAGGCGCGTTCTGTTACTATTAAGCGCTTGGAGTTGCTCGAGTGCGAAGGCACCCGGGTACGCCTCTCGGTCGGTTGCACCAAAGGTACCTACATCCGCACGCTGGTCGAGGATATCGGCGAGCAGTTGGGGTGTGGCGCCTATGTCGCCGAACTGCGTCGCACTCACGCCGGGCCTTTTGAACTGGCCCAGACCGTGACCCTCGAAGAACTTGAAGCGGTTCACGCTGAAGGTGGCAACGAAGCAGTCGATCGCTTCTTGATGCCTTCGGACAGCGGTCTGCAAGACTGGCCTTTGCTGCAGTTCTCTGAGCATAGTGCTTTTTACTGGTTGCATGGCCAACCGGTCAGGGCTCCCGAAGCGCCGAAGTTCGGCATGGTTCGGGTGCAAGATCAAAACGGTCGCTTCATTGGTATCGGTGAAGTGAGCGAAGACGGGCGCATTGCGCCACGTCGTTTGATTCGGTCGGAATGATCGAAACCTTCAGTTTCAGGCCTTAGCCTGGAACTGGTGGTAAAGAGGATGGCTGTTAATAGGCATGGTCACGCCTCACTTTATGAATACAGGGATTTGTCCCTGGCCTATTGGAAACCGTTTGTTCGGTTTCCCTTGATTTGGAGAAGCCAGATGGCACTCAGCGTTGAAGAAAAAGCAAAGATCGTTGGCGAATACCAGCAAGCAGCCGGTGACACCGGTTCGCCAGAAGTGCAGGTTGCACTGCTGACCGCCAACATCAACAAGCTGCAAGGCCACTTCAAGGCCAACGGTAAAGATCACCACTCCCGTCGTGGTCTGATCCGTATGGTTAACCAGCGTCGTAAGCTGCTGGACTACCTGAAGGGCAAAGACGCCACTCGTTACAGCGCCCTGATCGGTCGCCTGGGTCTGCGTCGCTAATAGCGGCCTGGCCAGTGGTGTGCGCGGCGTGCTGTATTCATCGCTTCCGATGCCTGGCATCGGGAGCGATGAGTACGCCGCGCGTATCTATGAGGTTGGTTGTTTGCCTCGCCTAAGCGGTTTACCGCAAGGGCAGGGCAGGCTTCCAGCCTCTAGTTTTATCTGGACTGCCAACAGGGCCGATTCCCTGTTCTGCCCAAGAATTCGCAAGAACCAGTTCCCCCAGAGCCACTGAAGAAGGTAGGAAACCGTGAACCCGGTAATCAAGAAATTTCAGTTCGGTCAGTCGACCGTAACCCTCGAGACGGGCCGTATTGCTCGTCAAGCGTCCGGCGCCGTATTGGTCACTGTCGATAACGATGTCACCGTGCTGGTGACCGTGGTCGGTGCCAAACAGGCTGATCCAGGCAAAGGCTTCTTCCCCCTGTCCGTTCACTATCAGGAAAAGACCTACGCCGCCGGCAAGATCCCAGGTGGTTTCTTCAAGCGTGAAGGCCGTCCTTCCGAGAAAGAAACCCTGACCTCGCGTCTGATCGACCGTCCGATCCGTCCGCTGTTCCCAGAAGGTTTCATGAACGAAGTGCAGGTTGTCTGCACCGTCGTTTCCACCAGCAAGAAGACCGATCCGGACATCGCTGCGATGATCGGTACCTCGGCTGCCCTGGCAATCTCCGGCATTCCGTTCGAAGGCCCGATTGGCGCTGCGCGCGTTGCTTTCCACGAAAGCACCGGCTACCTGCTGAACCCAACTTACGAGCAACTGGCTGCTTCTAGCCTGGACATGGTCGTTGCCGGTACTTCCGACGCCGTACTGATGGTTGAATCGGAAGCCAAAGAGCTGACCGAAGACCAGATGCTGGGCGCCGTACTGTTCGCTCACGACGAGTTCCAGGCTGTTATCCAGGCGGTAAAAGAACTGGCTGCCGAAGCTGCCAAGCCTACTTGGGATTGGACTGCCAAAGCCGAGAACACCCCACTGCTGAGCGCCATCCGTGGCGAGTTCGGTGCTGCGGTTTCCGACGCCTACACCATCACCGTCAAGGCCGACCGTTATGCTCGTCTGGGCGAGCTGCGCGATCAGGCGATCGCCAAGTTCTCCGGCGAAGAAGGTCAGCCAGCGGCTTCCGAAGTCAAAGAAATCTTCGGTGAAATCGAATACCGCACCGTTCGCGAAAACATCGTTAACGGCAAGCCACGTATCGACGGTCGCGACACCAAGACCGTACGTCCGCTGAACATCGAAGTCGGTGTTCTGCCAAAAACCCACGGTTCGGCCCTGTTCACCCGTGGCGAAACCCAGGCACTGGTCGTTGCGACCCTGGGTACTGCCCGTGATGCCCAACTGCTGGACACCCTCGAAGGCGAGAAAAAAGACCCCTTCATGCTGCACTACAACTTCCCACCGTTCTCGGTAGGTGAGTGTGGTCGCATGGGCGGTGCTGGTCGCCGTGAAATCGGTCACGGTCGTCTGGCTCGCCGTTCGGTTCAGGCTATGCTGCCTGCCGCCGACGTGTTCCCGTACACCATCCGTGTAGTATCGGAAATCACCGAGTCCAACGGTTCCAGCTCCATGGCTTCGGTCTGCGGTGCTTCCCTGGCACTGATGGATGCCGGTGTACCGATGAAGGCACCGGTTGCCGGTATCGCCATGGGTCTGGTTAAAGAAGGCGAGAAATTCGCTATTTTGACCGACATCCTCGGTGACGAAGACCACCTGGGCGACATGGACTTCAAGGTTGCTGGTACCGCTAAAGGCGTTACCGCACTGCAGATGGACATCAAGATCAACGGCATTACCGAAGAGATCATGGAAATCGCCCTGGGCCAAGCCCTGGAAGCGCGCCTGAACATCCTCGGCCAGATGAACCAGATCATTGGTCAGTCCCGTAGCGAGCTGTCGGAAAATGCTCCGACCATGATCGCCATGAAGATCGACACCGACAAGATCCGTGACGTCATCGGTAAAGGTGGCGCGACCATTCGTGCAATCTGCGAAGAGACCAAGGCTTCGATCGATATCGAAGACGACGGCTCGATCAAGATCTTCGGCGAAACCAAAGAAGCTGCTGAAGCTGCCCGTCAGCGCGTTCTGGGTATTACCGCTGAGGCCGAGATCGGCAAGATCTACGTCGGTAAGGTAGAGCGCATCGTTGACTTCGGTGCCTTCGTTAACATCCTGCCGGGCAAGGACGGTCTGGTTCACATCTCTATGCTGAGCGATGCTCGCGTCGAGAAAGTGACCGATATCCTCAAAGAAGGTCAGGAAGTTGAAGTACTGGTACTGGACGTGGACAACCGCGGCCGTATCAAGCTGTCGATCAAGGACGTTGCTGCTGCCAAGGCATCCGGCGTTTAAGAACGTAGCTTAAGAAAAAGGACCTTTCGGGGTCCTTTTTTTATGCCCGGAAAATTACCTTGCGGACTTGCATCTTGCATGCAGGATTTTTCCACGGCTTGCAAATTGCACGATTGGATTTTTCGCGAGATTTTATAAATCATTGATTTATAAAAGAAAAAATAATTCAAAAACCTGGCACAAGCTCTGCAACGGTATTCATACACCTGCTGCCAGGATTCACGGCGCAGATTTTTCGAAAAACAGGAGTGTCTCGTATGAAGAAGTTCGCTATTGCTGCCGCTACTGCCACCGCTCTGACGCTGACCATGGCCAACGCGGCGTTTGCCCAACAAACCGCCCAGGCTCCGATGACCCTAGCTGCCGGTGAAATGACCAAGGCAACTGAAGCGGGTTCTGACACCTGGATCACCACCAAGGTCAAAGCTGATCTGATGACTGAAAAAGGCGTACCAGGCACCGATATCAAGGTAGAGACCAACAAAGGCGTTGTCTCCCTCTCTTCGGACGTAGCTGTCACTGCTTCGCAGAAAGAAATGGCAGTAGCAATTGCCAAGAAAATCAAAGGTGTTCAAGCCGTTTCGGCTGACGGTCTGAAAGCCGAGTAAGGTTTGTCCCGACTCGCTGAGCTTTTAAGGTTCATGCGAAAGACCAAAAGGACTTGGTCACTCAAAGCCCCGGCACTTATTGCCGGGGCTTCTTTTTGATCGCGGCGCAGGCCTGACCCTAGTGGCTCACTCGGCATCCAGATGCAGTGGCGTGATCACTCGGCCATCGGCTTCAGCTTGACCTAGGCTGGCATCGATAAAGTACACCCGGTCATCCTCAAGCTTACCTTTATCGACCAGGTAGTCCTTGATGCTGCTGGCCCGGGCCTGGCCCAGTTGGCGCAGCAGCAGCGCGCTTTCGCCCCAGGATTTGAGCACTGCGTCGCGCAACTGGTTGCTGCGTTGCTCACGGTCCAGTTGCTCCCACTCAGCCGGTGGCTGCTGTTTCATACGGGTGCGGTAGATACCTTCGAGCATGGCCGGCTTATCGCTCTCAGGAACAGTCAGGTCCGATGCCTGGGCGGGAACCTTGTCGCCACGACGTTGGAGAATCTTGTAGTAGGTGCTCTGATACTCACGTTCCAGGCGCTGCTGGGCAATCAACGGCCCGTCACTGCTCTGGGCGCTGGTGCCTTCAATCTCCAGGCGCAGGGCAGGGCGTTCCTTGAGCGCCGCTGCCAGCTTGTCCAGGGCGCTCTGTGCGTCGGGTGCCAAGTCGCTGGAGCCTGCGGCGAAGGCGACGTTACCGAGGTCCTGGGCATCACCGCCGCTGATCAGTCCACCAATGAATTTGAACGGCGCCTGGGCCGCACGCAGCACCAGGTTACGCAGGGTTTGCCAGACGATCGGCATCACGCTGAACTGCGGGTCGTTCAAATCGCCGGTAACGGGCAGCTCGATGGAAATCTTGCCGTCGGTATCCTTGAGCAAGGCCACTGCCAGGCGAATAGGCAGGTCGACTGCATCCGGGCTGTCGACCTTTTCACCGAGTTGCAGTTGTTCGACCACCACCTTGTTTTCGGCCTTGAGCTTGCCCTGGGTGATGATGTAATGCAGATCGATGTTCAGGCGGCCCTTGCGGATACGGAACCCGGCGAATTTACCCGAGTAAGGTGTCAGGGTGGTCAGCTCGACACGCTTGAAGCTGGTAGCGATATCCAGGCTTGCCATCGGGTCGAAGGGGTTCAATGCACCTTTGATGGTCACAGGCGCATAACGATCGACCTTGCCCTTGATGTCGACTTTGGCCGGTTTGGGCTGGCGATTGTCGATCGTACCGATTTGCCCGTTCAACTGCTGGATAGCAGTCGCGAAGTTGGGAGTCAGGCTGAAGTCGGCGAAGTTCGCCGAGCCGTCGTTGATGTCGATGGCGCCGATACGAATACCCAGCGGCTTGTCGCTGCTGGCCGGTGCTTGGCTTTTTGCCGGGGCATTGCTTTGCGCGGTGGCTGGCTGTGGAATCAACAGGTCATCGACGTTGGTGGTGCGGTCTTCGTTGATCATGAAGCGTGCGTAGGGTTGCTTCAAGCTGACTTTGCCAATGCTCAGCGTATCGCCATGACGATAGGACAAGCCGTCCAGGTTCAGTTGCTGCCATTTGACGAAGTCGCGATTCTTGATCGTATCCAGCGTGTGCAACTGGTTGACCTGTGCCTTGCCATCAATGTTGAACGCCAGTGGCTCGGTACTCTTGAGGTCAACATTGAGGTCGCTGCCGAGCATGCCGCTACGTAGTTCAAGGCGGATGAACGGGCTGATATAGGCTTGGGCGATTCGCAGGTCTATGTCCTGGGTGTTGACCTTGAGCTTCGCGCTGACAGGTGACAGGTTGACCTCACCGGCTGCCTGCAATTTGCCTTGTTTGCCCACGCCGGTATCGAGCTTGAGGTTGAAAGGCGACTGATTGAGGCTGTCGAAGTTCTGCAGATCCAGGTTCAGCGGCCCGACATCCAGGGCTACCGGCTCTTTTTGAGAGCGGTCGGCCAGATGAACTTTATAGTTGCGCAGTTGCACGTCCTTGAGCAGTACTTGCCAAGGCTTTGCGGGCTCGGCAGGGATTTTCTCCTGACTGTCAGGTTCGGCAGCAGCGGGTTCGGCTTTGTCTTTTGCCGTAGGCTTGGCCGGCTGACTGGCGAACAGTTTTTGCCAATCAAGTTGGCCATCTACCTCCAGGGCTGCCCAGGTTTCGAGCCGTTCACTGCGGATTTTGCCGATCGTGACAACTTGCTTGGCGAGGTCGATTGACGTTTCGCTGACATCCAGGCGAGCCAGGCGCGCGAGCGGCCTACCGTCCGGTGCCTTGATGGCAAAAGGCGCAATGCTCACCGAGGTGTTGTCCAGCAACAGTTCGGTTTCTTTCGAGAGATTCAGTTTGTAGTGGGTGTCGAGGCTTACCACGCCTTCTTCCAGCACCAGCGGCACGGCGTCGCGTACATACGGCCAGAAGGCTTTCATCTTGCCGTCAGTGACCTTGAGGGTACCTTCAGAGGCGATGGGTACCAGGCTCAGGGTGCCGCTCCAGTCGATGCGACCACCTGCCGGCCCGATGGCAACCAGGGTCATATCACTGCTGTCATCAGGCAGCGTGCTGAGGTTCTTGAGTTCCAGATTCATCGAGTCGTACAAGAACTCGATGGGTTCGCTGGGGCGCAAGTCCTGGAAGTGCAGGTAGCCTTCGTGGAGCTTTATGCTGCCGATGCGCAATGGGAAAGGATCGCTGGCTGGCTCATCAGCTTTTGGTTCGCTGGGCGGCAATTTGAACAGTTGTGTGAGATTCAGCGTGCCATCTTTGGCGAACAGCAACTCGGTGTGGGGCTTGTCCAGCTCCACGCCAGCAAGGTGCAGGGCGCCAGTCCACACGCTGTCGAGCTGCAGGTTGGCGTACAGTCGCTCGAAACCGACCTGTTCCTTGCCCGGCTCGCCTATCTGCAGGCCCCAGAGTGTCAGCTCGAGGCTGAACGGGTTGAGCTCTATACGCTGCAGATGGGCAGGTACCGTGGCGTAGTTGGCCAACTGCTGGTTGGCGATGCGCAAGGCAACACCTGGGAGAATCAGAAAGCCAAGCAGGCTGTAAAGGGCCAAGGCGGCCAACATGGCGCCGATGGCGCGTTTCAATCCTTTGGGCATGTGCGGCGTCGTCTATCTGTCACGGAGGTGCTTGGAGTATGGCACGTAAAATCGGTTCCGAAGGTAGCGCGGAATATCCGCTTTTTTCTTTCAGAGCTGCAAAATCAAGGTCTTGAGCGGTGGCTGAGCGTCCTGTGACGGAAAGTCGCTGGCCGGTGACAGCACCTGACAGTCGCGCACCGGCCGGCCTGCTTTTTCGGCGCAACGCAGTACTTGCTCGCGCCAATCGGTGAGGCTGACTCTGGCCAGGTTGTTACAACAGATCAGCACGCCATCCTCGGCAGTGCTAAGCAGCGCGGGCTTGAGCAGGCTTTGATAGTCACGTAACAAGTCGACGGTCCCGAACGCGCTCTTGGCCCAGGCAGGCGGATCGAGAAACACCAGGTCGAACTGGCGCTGTTCCAGGCGCGGGTAGGCTGGCAGCTTGTGACCACGGCGCTGGCTGATGGGCAAACCGGCGAACTGGCGAATGGCTGGAAAGTAATCGGATTGGATGAAACTCATCGGCACTAACTGTGGGTTAAGCGCAGCGTTTTCCTTGCCCACCGCCAGATTGCCCTCGGCAAAGTCCAGATTGCATACCTCGCTGGCACCACCCGCTGCAGCACTAAGTCCTACACCACAGGTATAGGCAAAAAGATTGAGCACGCGTTTCCCGGCACTGTGTTGTTTTACCCAGCCGCGAGCGTTGCGCAGGTCGAGAAACAGTAGAGGGTCCTGCCCGCCATGGCGGCCACGGACACGGTAGTTCAGGCCCCACTCGTGGCCGACATGATCCGCCAGGGCCGCTTCGCTGGCCTGGTACACCGGGTCACGGCGGTCAATGCGGCTGTTACCTTGGGAGCGGTCGTTGTAGACCAGCAGAAGCTCGAGCCCCAGTTGCGTTTCAATCGAGGCGTGAAGTTCGAGCAAGGCGCTGGTTTCCAGCGTCTGGTGGAAGCTCTGCACCAATAGTTGCGGGCCGTAACGGTCAATGGTCAGGCCGCTGGCGCCCTCCTGGCTGCCGTGAAAAAGGCGATAGCAGTCGGTGCCTTGGGCATGCAGTTCAGCGATAAGACCCTGGCGGGCGTCGAGGGCGGCGCGCAGCGCCTGATTCAAGAGGGACATGCACGTGGCCTTGGTTTGCGGACGTGCAGTTTATCAGCTCATGCCATAGGCGGGGCCGTTGCGGCCCCGGCTACATTCTAATTTCAGCGCTCGATTGCCAGTGCCACACCCTGACCGCCGCCGATGCACAGGGTAGCCAGCCCCTTGCTCGCATCACGCTTGATCATTTCGTGCAGCAGCGTCACCAATACGCGGCACCCCGAGGCACCAATCGGGTGACCCAGCGCTATCGCGCCGCCGTTGACGTTGACCTTGCTGGCATCCCAGTCCAATTCCTTGCCCACCGACAATGCCTGGGCAGCGAAGGCTTCGTTGGCTTCGATCAGGTCCAGATCACTTAGCGCCCAACCGGCTTTTTCCAGGCAGCGACGTGTGGCACTGACCGGGCCGATGCCCATGATTGCCGGGTCGACACCGGCATTGGCGTAGGCCTTGATTCGCGCCAGGATCGGCAGCCCCAGTTGCTGGGCCTTGGCAGCACTCATCAGCATCACGGCAGCGGCGCCATCGTTGAGGGACGAGGCGTTGCCGGCGGTGACGCTGCCATCTTTCTTGAAGGCAGGCTTGAGCTTGCTCAGGGACTCGGCAGTGGTGCCGGCGCGCGGTTGTTCGTCAGTGGCAAAGGCAATCGGATCGCCTTTGCGTTGCGGGATCAGGATCGGGGTAATTTCGTCGACGAAGCGCTGCGCTTCGATGGCTGCGACAGCCTTTTGCTGGGAAGCGGCAGCAAAGGCGTCCTGTTCTTCACGGCTGATGCCGTATTTTTCCACCAGGTTCTCGGCGGTGATACCCATGTGGTAGTCGTTGAAGGCATCCCACAGGCCGTCGCTGATCATGCTGTCGATCAGGCTACTGTGGCCCATGCGCAAACCTGTGCGGGCGCCTGGCATTACGTAGTTGGCCAGGCTCATGTTTTCCTGGCCGCCAGCAATGATGACTTCAGCATCGCCGCAGCGAATGGCCTGGGTGGCCAGGTGCAGGGCCTTGAGCCCGGAACCGCAGACTTTGTTCAAGGTCATGGCCGGCACGGCGTGGGGCAGGCCTGCCTTGATCGCGGCCTGGCGCGCAGGGTTCTGCCCGGCGCCCGCAGTCAGCACCTGGCCGAGGATAACCTCATCGACCAGCTCGGCGTCGATGCCGGTTTGGGTCAGCAACTGGCGGATCACGGCAGCGCCGAGATCCACTGCGGGAATGGCGGCCAGCGCTCCTTGGTAGCTACCGACAGCTGTACGGGTGGCGGCAACAATAACGACATCTTGCATGGCGCAGGTCCTCACTCTTATTCATTTTGGTGTCAGAACAGCACAAGCCCATCGGGCCTTGATCGGCCGTCATGGTGGCATAGATGCGCGGCTTACGGCCATTGGCGAGCCGGCTGGTGGCTTTCAGTCGATACCCATGCGTCGCCGTGCCCTATGCGCAGAGCCATCACGCATGGCCCAGCGCAGGACGGGGGCAGTGGTCTTTATCCCCAGGCGAAGCACGCCGCGCTGCCACGTCGGTTGCTGGAGTTGCAGCATGTCGCTGGCCCATTCCGGTAGCAGGTCAATGCCTGCATGCAGCATCAGACGCCCTACCGGCTTGGCCAGACGGCTGGGGGCCGGGGCATCGAGCAGCACTTGTACCACCTCGTGGCTGCGCTCATCGCAGTGCAGGTGAGGGCGCATTGCTTGCAGGTAGTCGCTTACCTGTTGGCACGAGCGTGGTACGTCACGAGCACCCAGGCGCTCTGCAATCAGGGCAATCTCGGCGTAATAGGCATCTTGCTCGGCAACTGGCAGGTGCGGGTTGCGGTAGCGCAGGTGGGCGGCAAGAAAGCTGCTGACCTCCGCCACATGCACCCACGTCAGCAGGTCGGGGTCACTGGCAGCGTAAGGGCGACCGTCAGCGGAGGTGCCGACTACCTGCAAGTGAATGGTCCGGACCTTTTCGATCAACCAGTTGGCATCGCGGCTGGAGCCGAAGGTGGTGCCAGAGATGAACTGGCTGGTACGGCGCAGGCGCCCCAGCAAGTCCTGGCGGAAGTTGGAATGATCCCAGACCCCGGCCAGGGCCAGGGGGTGTAACAGCTGCAGAAGCAAGGCACTGATACCGCCGACCAGCATGCTGGGAAAATCGCCGTGTACACGCCAACTGATGCTTTGCGGGCCGAATAACCCTGGATCACCCTTGGGGGTTTCCAGATCAAGCTGTCCCAGGGACAAGCCGGTCAGGCTCATCACCTGGGTTTCGATACGGCGGCGAATCATTTCCATAGCTACCTTGTGATACGGCAGCCGGTAGAACTGCCGCTTACTGGTTTAGGCGTTTGTCGATCAGGCCCTGGACCACGCTGGGGTCGGCCAGTGTCGAAGTGTCACCGAGGTTTTCCAGTTCGTTACAGGCGATCTTGCGCAGGATCCGCCGCATGATCTTGCCTGAACGGGTTTTCGGCAAGGTTGGTGCCCATTGAATCAGGTCGGGTTTGGCAAAGCTGCCAATCTCCTTGCTGACCAGAGTTAGAAGCTCCTGCTTGAGCGTGTCGTCCGAATCAACGCCATTCATGGGGGTAACAAACGCATAGATACCCTGGCCCTTGAGATCATGAGGGTACCCGACCACGGCGGCTTCTGCGATGGCGTCATGCAAGACCAGTGCGCTCTCGACTTCAGCGGTGCCTATCCGGTGTCCCGACACGTTGATCACATCATCGACGCGGCCAGTTATCCACAGGTCGCCATCTTCGTCACGGCGAGCACCGTCCCCGGTGAAGTAGTAGCCGGGTAGCGGTTTGAAGTAAGTGTCGATCATCCGTTGGTGATCGCCATAGACGCTGCGGATCTGCCCAGGCCAACTGGCTTTGATCGCCAGTAGGCCACTGCCGGGCCCATCGATCAGTTTGCCCTTGTCGTCGAGCAACACCGGTTGCACACCGAACATCGGCTGGGTAGCACAGCCGGGCTTGACGCGTCGGGTGCCAACCAATGGAGTAATCATGATGCCGCCCGTTTCGGTCTGCCACCAGGTGTCGACTATCGGGCACCGTTGCTCGCCCACGGCATTGAAATACCAAATCCAGGCTTCCGGGTTGATGGGCTCACCGACACTGCCAAGCAGGCGCAGGCTTTTGCGTGAAGTGGATTTGAGCGGTGCTTCGCCTTCTCGCATCAGGGCGCGCAGGGCGGTGGGTGCGGTATAGAAGATGTTCACGTTGTGTTTATCCACTACCTGCCAGAAGCGCGAGGCATCGGGGTAGTTGGGCACGCCCTCGAACATCAAGGTGATAGCGCCATTGGCCAGGGGACCGTAGACGATGTAACTGTGACCGGTCACCCAGCCGACATCCGCCGTGCACCAGAACACTTCGCCGTCGCGGTAGTCGAACACTGTCTTGAAGGTCAGTGCAGCCTGTAACAGGTAACCACCCGTGGTGTGCAGCACGCCCTTGGGTTTTCCGGTGCTGCCGGAGGTGTAGAGGATGAACAGCGGGTCTTCTGCATCCATTGGCTCGGGAGGGCAATCCCCGTCTACGTGGGTGATCGCCTGGTGATACCAGAGGTCGCGGCCCTCACGCCAGTCGATCTTGCCTGCGGTACGCTGGATCACCACCACACTGCTCACCTCCGGGCAACTGAGCAGGGCCTTGTCGACGTTGTTCTTCAGCGCCACGGTCTTGCCACCGCGAACACCTTCATCGGCAGTGATGACCGTGCGGCAGTCGGCGTCGAGAATACGATCACGCAGTGCATCGGGCGAGAACCCCCCAAACACGACCGAATGGATCGCTCCGATGCGACTGCACGCGAGCATGGCGTAAGCGGCCTCGGGGACCATAGGCATATAAATACATACCCGATCCCCTTTCTTCACGCCGCGCTGCTTGAGCACATTGGCCAGGCGGCACACATGGCTGTGCAGTTCACGGTAGGTGATGACGCTGGAGTCGGCAGGGTTGTCGCCTTCACGGATAATTGCGGGCTGGTCGCCGCGCGAAGCCAGGTGACGATCGATACAGTTGTAGCTGACGTTGAGTTGAGCGTCCTTGAACCATGTCGCTTGACCGGTCTTCATGTCGCTTTGCTGGATGCAACTCCAAGGCCTGATCCAATCCAAGATGCTGGCTTGTTCGGACCAGAAGCTATCAGGGTCTTCGATCGATTGGCGGTACAGGCGCTCATAGTCGGCCTGGTTCAGTTGCGCCGCTTTGCTGACGGCATCGGCGTGGGGGTAGGCGCTGATATCGAACATGGCGGGGTCCTGTCCTGAATGTTTTTGTCAGGACAGTGTAGCCGGTACCCCTGGCGGTGTTCGTCCGGCCAGGGGTACCGCAGGCGATCAACCGCGGTGACGGCTGCGGAAGAAGTTGATCAGACCTTGGGTCGAGGCATCTTCAGCTGCCTCCTCGATGCCGCCGGTGAGGCGCTGATAGACGCCTTTGCCCAGCTCCTTGCCGAGCTCCACGCCCCATTGGTCGAAGGCGTTGATGCCCCAGATCACGCTCTGGACGAAAACCTTGTGCTCGTACATCGCAACCAGGGCGCCGAGACGACGCGGGCTGATACGTTCAACGACCAGGGTGTTGCTCGGTCGATTGCCCGGAATCACTTTGTGCGGCGCCAGCTTTTGCACTTCGGCTTCGCTCAAGCCTTTCTGGCGTAGCTCGGCTTCTGCTTCGGCGCGGGTCTTGCCGAGCATCAGTGCCTGGCTTTGCGACAGGCAGTTGGCATACAGCCACTGGTGGTGGTCGGCAACCGGGTTGAAGCTGACCACCGGGACGATGAAGTCGGCAGGAATCAATTGCGTGCCTTGGTGCAACAACTGATGGTAAGCATGCTGGCCGTTGCAACCAACGCCGCCCCAGATTACCGGTCCGGTGTCGTGGTTTACCGGGGTGCCGTCCTGGCGAACACTCTTGCCATTGGACTCCATGTCCAGCTGTTGCAGGTGCTTGGTGATGTTACGCAGATAGTGATCGTACGGCAGGATCGCATGGCTTTGCGCACCCCAGAAGTTACCGTACCAGACGCCTAGCAGGGCCAGCAGCACCGGCATGTTCTGCTCGAAGGGCGCGTTCTGGAAATGCTGGTCCATGGTGTAGGCACCCGACAGCAGTTCCTTGAAGTTGGCGGTGCCGATGGCCAGGGCAATGGGCAAACCAATGGCCGACCACAACGAATAACGACCGCCTACCCAATCCCACATCGGGAAGATGTTCTCTTCGCGAATACCGAAGGCCACCGCAGCTGCCTTGTTACTCGACACGGCAATGAAATGCTTGTACAGCTCGGCTTCCGAGCCGCCCTGCGCCAGGTACCAAACCCGGGCCGCCTGGGCGTTCTTGAGGGTTTCCAGGGTATTGAAAGACTTCGACGAAACAATGAACAACGTGGTTTCAGCGCGCAATTTCGCCGACAGTTCGTGGAACTCGCTGCCATCGATGTTCGCCAGGTAGTGGCAACGCACGCCACGCTGGGCGTAGGGCAGCAGCGCTTCGGAAACCAGTTCGGGGCCGAGGAACGAGCCACCGATACCGATGTTCACCACATCGGTGATCGGCTTTTCGCTGTAACCGCGCCACAAGCCGTCATGAATGCGGCCGACCAGCTCAGTCACCTGATTGAGGACTTTGTGCACCTCGGGCATCACGTTGACGCCGTTGACGTTCAGCTTGTCGCCTACGGGTCGGCGCAAAGCTGTATGCAGGGCCGGGCGGTCTTCCGAGGCGTTGAGGATCTCGCCGGCAAACAGCGATGTGATGGCTTCTTGCAAACCCACTTCTTTGGCCAGCTTGACCAGCAGATCGCGAGTTTCGCTTTTGATCAGGTTCTTCGAGTAGTCGAGGAACAGGCCGCAAGTGCTCAGGGACAGCTGGTCGAAACGCTGCGGATCAGCATTGAATGCATCGCGCATGCTGAAGTCCTGCATGGCATCGCGGTGCTGCTGGAGCGCCTGCCACGCAGGCAAGGTCGTTACATCATGAGGGGTGCGGTAATACGCCATCGCTGCAGGTTTCCTTATTGCGTGAACTGCGTTGGACACTGGAGATAACGACCTGTTTGCAGGCTGCTGCGCATTATAGGCACGCAGCCTGGTTGCAAGGGCATCCCAGTTTATTGCTACTCGGCGTCGAGATTCAGATGCAGGTTGTCGATCAGGCGGGTTGCGCCAAGAGCAGCGGCAACCAGGATCACCAGATCACGGTCTTCAACTGTGGCCGGGTGCAGGGTCAATGCCTGGCGGATTTCCAGGTAGTCCGGGCGAAAGCCGGCTTGCGCAAGATGCGCCTGGCCCTGGGCAATCAAAGCAGGGTAATCACGTTGACCTTGCTGGATAGCCTTGGCCATCTCACTGAGCAGGCGATAAATCGCAGGCGCAGTTTCACGCTGTGTTTCGTTCAGATAGCCATTGCGTGACGACAATGCCAGGCCGTCGTCGGCGCGCACGGTAGGCTCGCCAATGATCTGGATCGGCATATTCAGGTCACGCACCAGCGCGCGAATGACCGCCAGTTGCTGGAAGTCCTTCTGGCCGAACACTGCCAGATCGGGCTGGACCATATTGAATAGCTTGCAAACCACCGTTGCCACCCCTTCAAAGTGGCCAGGGCGGCTGGCGCCGCATAGCCCTTCGGAGAGTTGTGGGACGCTGACGCGGGTCTGGCCGTTCATGCCATCGGGGTACATTTCCTCGACAGTGGGAGCGAACAGCAAGTGGCAACCGGCCTGGAGCAGCTTCTCCTGGTCGGCGGCGAGGGTTCGCGGGTATTTGTCCAGGTCTTCGCTGGGACCGAACTGCAACGGGTTGACGAATATGCTCGCCACGACGAAATCGACGCGCTGCGCCGCCTTGGTCACCAACGCGGCATGCCCGCTGTGCAGGTTGCCCATGGTCGGCACGAAACCGATGCGCTTACCCTCGCTGCGCGCACGCGCCACGGCGGCACGCAATTCCCGGACGGTCTTGACTGTATTCATGCACTGAACCCGTGTTCGCTGCCTGGGAAGCTGACGTCCTTGACGGCTGCTACATAGGCGCTGAGCGCACTTTGGATATCGCTCTGGCCGGCCATGAAGTTCTTCACGAATTTCGGTACACGACCTGTCAGCGACAAACCGAGCATGTCATGCAAAACCAGTACTTGCCCGTCAGTCGCGCTGCCGGCGCCGATGCCAATGACAGGAATGCTGACCGCCTGGGTGATTTCAGCCGCCAACTCGCTTGGTACACATTCGAGCAGCAGCATTGCCGCACCGGCTTGTTCGAGCGCGATAGCGTCGGCACGCATTTGCCGCGCCTGGTTTTCCTGGCGGCCCTGCACCTTGTAGCCACCGAGGATATTGACGGTCTGTGGGGTCAGGCCCATGTGGGCGCAAACCGGCACACCGCGTTCAGCCAGCAGGCGGATGGTTTCCGCCAGCCAGGCTGCGCCCTCGACCTTGACCATATGGGCGCCTGCCTGCATCAGCGCGCCGCTGTTGGCGAACGCCTGTTCGGTGGTGGCGCAGGCCATGAAGGGCAGGTCAGCGAGAATCAAGGCGCCTTCATTGCCGCGTTTTACACAGGCAGTGTGGTAGGCCATCTCGGCGTTGGTCACGGGCAACGTGCTGTCATGACCCTGCAGGACCATGCCCAGCGAATCACCCACCAGCAATATGTCCACGCCGGCACGGCTGGCGGCCTGGGCAAAGGTCGCGTCATAGCAGGTCAGCATGGCTATTTTCTCACCCTTGGCCTTGAGGCTCTGCAGGGTGGTCAGGGTTACATCTGGCATGAAAAGGAATCCTCATTCAGGCGCTGTGAAAAACGACTGCGTACAACGCGTGTATTCATCTTCTGGAACAGCACATCATCGATCGTGGTGTTTGGGTTACGACCTGTTCCAGGCCTATATACGCCTTTTTGTGGCGCGCACGCGCCATTGGACGCCTATAGTCGTGAGGGAGGGGGCTTAAGTCAATTACCCTGTTACCGCATTGTTACGAATGCACTGTTACGGGCGTTACCCTGTGGGGGGACGCCCGGTTACAAGCGTTCCAGGCCGACGAACGGGCAATCTGCCAGCAACTGCTCGAGGCTGCGCTGATCAGCCAGGACGAAGTCGGATGGGACCAATTCTGCCAATGGGTAGAGAACGAATGGTCGTGCGTGCATGTGGTAATGCGGAACCTTGAGGCGCGGGATATCGATCATTTGATCGCCATACAACAAGATATCCAGGTCCAGGGTGCGCGGACCCCAGCGCTCCTTGCGTTCGCGGCCTTGGGCGGCTTCGATGGCCTGCAGCCCGTCGAGCAGCTCCAGCGGCGCCATGGAGCTGTCCAGGGCTGCTACGGCATTGGTGTAGCGTGGCTGGCCGGGTGACAGCGATTCGCTGCTATAGAAAGCAGAAACAGCTGCCACTGATGAGCCCGGTAGCTCGCGCAGCGCGTTGATAGCGCTGCGCAGTTGCTCCAGGGGCTCGTCCAGGTTGCTACCCAGGCCGATGTAAACGCGCTCCATGCTTATTCGCCTGCGCCGCCATCTACACGCTTGCGCTTGCTCGGGCTGCGCTTGCGTTTGCGCGGGGCTGCACCGGCGCCTTCATCACGGCTGCCCAGGTCACGGATCATGTCGCGCCGCTCGCTGTCATTGCAGTCTTGATAGTCGGTCCACCATTGACCGAGGCCATCGGTTTCTTCGCCTGCGCTTTCGCGCAATAGCAGGAAGTCATAACCGGCACGAAAGCGAGGGTTATCGAGCAGCAGGTCGGCGCGCTTGCCGCTACGACGTGGCAGGCGCTCTTGCATGTCCCAGATCTCGCGAATCGGCAAGGTGAAACGTTTGGGAATCGCGATACGCTGACATTGCTCGCTGATCAGCTCGTGCGCCGCTTCATTCATTGCCGGAATAGGCGGCATGCCACGGCTTTGCAGGCGCAAGGCGCGACCTGGCAAGGCGGGCCACAGCAGGGCGGCGAACAGGAAGGCTGGCGTCACCGGTTTGCCCTGCTTGATGCGCAGGTCGGTGTTCACCAACGCCTGGCTGATCAGGGTGTGGGTGTAGGTTGGATTCTCTTCCAGTGCTTCGGCGCTGGCAGGGAACAGAGGATCGAACAAATGCAGGTCGACCAGCATTTCAAAGGTGTCGGCGGCGTATCCGGAGAGGAACAACTTGAGTGTTTCCTCAAACAGCCGGGCTGCCGGAATTTCGCGCAGCATCGGCGCCAGGTCGCGGATCGGCTGTACGGTGTGTTTCTCGATGCCGAAATTGAGCTTGGCGGCGAAACGCACGGCGCGCAGCATCCGTACCGGGTCTTCCTGGTAACGCTGGGTAGGATCACCGATCAGGCGGATCAGACGGTTGCGGATATCGTGTACGCCGTTGGCGTAGTCCAGAATGCGCTCGCTGACCGGATCGTAATACAAGGCGTTGATGGTGAAGTCGCGACGTTGTGCGTCTTCTTCCAGGGTGCCATAGACGTTGTCACGCAAAATTCGCCCGCTCTCGTTACGCGACGAGGTATGGGTGTCTTCTGCTTCGCTGTCCGGATGGTTGGCGCGGAAGGTGGCAACCTCGATGATTTCGCGACCGAAATGGATGTGAACCAGCTTGAATCGACGACCGATGATGCGCGCGTTGCGAAACTCTGCGCGAACTTGCTCGGGGGTGGCGCTGGTAGCGACATCGAAGTCCTTGGGGGTGATCCCCAGGAGTTGGTCGCGCACGCAGCCGCCGACCAGATAGGCCTGGTAGCCAGCATTTTGCAGGCGCTCGACGATGCTCACCGCATGACGACTGAATTGGCCACGTTGCAGCGAGTGTTGACCGCTATTGATCACTTCAGGCGTGGTGCGCTTGTGGTGCGGACCACGTACGGGAGGACGGAACGACTGGAACAGCTTCTTCAGCATGGGATGCACTGTTTGAAGGAATGTTCGGCCAAAAACGAAGAATGGCCGCATGATGGGCGGGGATTCTAGCATTTACTCGGGGGATGGTGTAGGCGGTAGCAAATAGGGGTGTTGCGAGGGGGAGAAACTACAAGGGGAGCCGAAGCTCCCCAAGAAGTAGTTGCGTGCTCTTATTATTTTTTTGCCGGGCTTTTTGTTTTTGTTGAGCGCCCTATCCACAAAACGCAAAGCTTGTGGACGATCTCCCTAACCGGGATTCAAGAGCAAACGGATTGCTTTGGTCGCTGACGTTGTAATGATCATGTGATCCAACCAGTTCAGGCCCTGCTTGAGTGCAGTTTTTATTGTTCTCTGCCTGGTTGTGGGGCAAGCCCCAAAAACAACTCCTCTCCAAAAGAATCAGTTAGCTGCGCCTCCGCCGTCTTGTTCTTATTGTGCGTGAGCCGATTCGTCTTATTTTTATTGTATTTTGCAGTGCTTGTTATTGTTCTTGTACCAAACATATAGCAGGTGCCGTGCCAACTTTTGCAAAGCCTAGTAAAACAAGGGGTTAGAGGGTTTTGGGGGTAGCGAGCAGGCAAAAAAAAGCCGGGGCTTCGTTACCTTTAGCCCCGGCTTTTGTTACGAGATTGAGTCAAGGTAACAGTTTTTTCACATTTGCCTGTGTTACCGCCTTGCGCCTCGGTGACAGCTGAAAGGGATCAGCTGTCGCTGGTTGCTCCGCTCTTGCGCCGCGGGATACCCAGGCGCTGCCGGCGTTCCCACAAACACTTGCGGCTGACGCCCAGTTTGCGTGCCAGCTCGGTTTCGGTCATGTGGTCTTGATGCTCGAGTACGAAGTGCTGGAAGTAGTCTTCCAGAGACAGGTCTTCGGTGGGCTCATGACTTGTACTGCTTGGCGTGCTGCCGTTTCCTGGCAGCGCGAACGGATCGTCGTCTTCCAGATCGCTCAGTTCGATATCGATGCCCAGCAGGTCTGCGGAAATTTCCGGGCTCTCGCAGAGAATCACCGCCCGCTCGACGGCGTTTTCCAGCTCGCGGACGTTACCCGGCCAGGAATAGTGACGAATGGCCTGCTCGGCATCGTGACCGAAGCGCAAGTCAGTACGGCCCACGCGCGCACTTTGGCGGGCGAGGAAAGCATTGGCGATTTCGTTGACGTCGGCGCCGCGCTCACGCAGGGCGGGCAGCTTGAGAGCGATTACGTGCAGGCGGTAGTAAAGGTCTTCACGGAACTGGCCGATCTTGGCCAGGCTCTTCAAATCACGGTGGGTTGCTGCAATGAGGCGCACGTCAACCTTTTGCGACTGCACCGAACCTACCCGACGAATCTCGCCTTCTTGCAGAACGCGTAGCAGACGAGCCTGTGCCTCAAGTGGCAGCTCGCCAATCTCGTCGAGGAACAGTGTGCCGCCGTCGGCTGCTTCGACCAGGCCGGCACGTCCGGCACTGGCACCGGTAAAGGCACCTTTTTCGTGGCCGAACAGTTCCGACTCGATCAGGGTTTCCGGAATGGCAGCGCAGTTCACCGAAATCATCGGCGCCTTGGCGCGCCGCGAGAGGTTGTGCAAGGCGCGCGCAACCAACTCCTTGCCGGTGCCCGACTCGCCCTGGATCAGCACATTCGAGTCTGTAGGTGCGACCTTGCGGATCTTGCTGTACAGATCCTGCATGGGAGGGCAGGAACCGATAATGCCGATCTCGCCATTGGCGGCGTTGCTACTGCCTTTGTCCGCGGTAGCAGGCTTGCCATTGGCACGCGCTTCGACGGCAGCGGCGGGTGCGTTCTGGCGGTCCCGCAGGATACGCGCTACTGCCTGGAGCATTTCGTCATGATCGAAAGGCTTGGCGATGTAGTCCACTGCGCCCATCTTCATCGAATCGACGGCAGAGCGCAGGCTGGCGTAGCTGGTCATGATCAGCACCGGTGTACCTTGGCCAAGCTTGATCAGTTCGGTACCAGGTGCACCCGGCAGGCGCAGGTCACTGACAATCAGGTCGAAGGTGGCAATGCTGAAGCGCTCCTGGGCTTCCTGCACAGATCCGGCCTCGCTGACCTGGTACTGGTTGCGCTCCAACAATCGGCGCAAGGCCGAGCGGATAATGGTTTCGTCTTCGACGATCAGAATGTGCGGCATTGATTCAATTCTCTCGACGGTCTCAGTTCACAGCGGACGTCGCTACGACATGACGTGGCAGGGTCACTCGGATCCGGGTGCCACGCTGGCTTTGGGTATCGGCCGGGCTGTCGATGGTGATTTGTCCATAATGCTCTTCCACGATGGAATAGACCAGAGCAAGCCCCAGTCCGGTACCTTCGCCCGGGTCCTTGGTAGTGAAGAAGGGTTCGAACAGACGATCCATGATGTTTTTCGGAATGCCGCTGCCTTCGTCCTCGACGATCAGGTCAACGGTATGCTCGCTCGCTTCGCTCTTAACGCGCACGGCGCTGCCGGGCGGTGAAGCGTCGCGAGCGTTGGACAGCAAGTTGATCAGGACCTGGGCCAAGCGTTGCGGGTCGCCATCGACCCAGTGCTCGGGGTCGCACAGGTTGAAGAACTGCACTTCGAAATTGCGCCGGTTCAAGGCCAGCAAGCCAATGGCATCCTGGGCCACTTCAGCCAGGCACACCGGCTCGTCGCTTTGTTGATGGCTGCCAGCATGGGCAAAACTCATCAACGATTGGACGATGCGTGAAATGCGTTTGGTTTGCTCAAGAATCTGGCTGCTCAATTCGGTGATTTCGCCGTCATCCTCGCGCTCTTCGCGCAGGTTCTGCGCCAGGCACGCGATTCCGGTAACCGGATTGCCAATTTCGTGGGCCACCCCGGCGGCCAGGCGACCGATGCTGGCCAGTCGTTCCGAGTGCACCAGCTTGTCTTCCAGGGCCTGGGTTTCAGTGAGGTCTTCCACCAGCACCACCAGGCCGCTGTTACCTGGCGCCAAAGGTTCATCAATGGCCGCTTTGTGCAGGTTAAGCCAGCGGGTCTGGCCATCCAGGCCCAGCCGTTGTTTGTGCAAGTGCTCATCGGGAATATTGGTGAAACCCAGCAACAATCCACGCCAGGGCTCACCGATTGTGGCCAGGCGCGAGCCCACCACACGCTTGGCGGGAATGCCAGTGAGCTCTTCCATGGCCTTGTTCCACATCAGGATCTCCTGATCCTTGGCCAGCGAGCAGACGCCCATCGGCAGTTCCTGCAATGTTTGGCGATGGTAGCGGCGCAGGGCGTCGAGCTCGGCTGCAAGACCGGTCAGGCGCGAGTGATAGTCTTCCAGTCGGCTTTCGATGAAGTGAATGTCTTCGGTAACATAGTTTTCGTTACCGGACTTGTAGGGCAGAAAGGTCTCGACCATGTCCTGGGCCACGCTCGGCCCCATCAAGCCCGAGAGGTTGGCTTCAATACGATCGCGCAGACGGCGCAAGGCGTAGGGGCGGCGCTCGTCGAATGGCAGGTAAAGATCGCGTAACGCCTGTTCCACTTCCTTCTGCGCAGCCTTTGCACCCAGAGGCTTGGCCAGTTGGGTGGCAAATTCCTGCGGGGACGCGGCGTGCAGTTCACGCCGTTGCGGACGCCGCACGTTATCCACAGCGCACGCCTCGGCAGCGCTGACTTCTTCGCTGCTGGCGTTGGTGAACAGTGAAATCAGGGTGAACAGCAACACGTTGGCTGCCAGCGAGGCAATAGCTGCCATGTGCCAACTGGTGTCGTCGAGCACATAGATCATGTTCAGCAGCGGAATGTAGAAACCTTGCAGATTGCCCACCAGCGGCAACAGCATGGTTACCATCCACACCAGAATCCCGGCGAGCAAACCGGCAATGAAGCCCCGGCGGTTGGCGGTCGGCCAGTAAAGTACCGACAGCACGCCGGGCAAGAACTGCAGTGTGGCGACGAAGGCAACGATACCGAGGTTGGCGAGGTCTTGCTGGCTGCCCAACGTCAGGTAGAACCCGAAGCCTGCGGCGATGATGGCGACGATCAGTGCGCGGCGGGTCCACTTCAGCCAGCGATAGATGTTGCCCTCGGCCGGTGGTTGGTACAGTGGCAGTACCAAGTGGTTCAGGGCCATACCCGAGAGTGCCAGCGTGGTAACGATGATTAAACCACTCGAGGCCGATAGCCCGCCGATATAGGCAAGTAACGCTAGCGCTTGGTTGTTGGCCGCAATACCCAGACCCAAGGTGAAGTATTCCGGGCTGGTGCTGGCGCCCATCTTCAAACCGGCCCAGAGGATCAGCGGTACAGCCAGACTCATCAGCAGCAGAAATAGCGGCAGCCCCCAGCTGGCGCTGACCAGCGAGCGAGGATTGAGGTTCTCGGTAAAGGCCATGTGGTACATGTGCGGCATAACGATTGCCGAGGCGAAGAACACCAGCAGTAGGGTTCGCCAAGGACCTTCTTGCAGCGGCGTATGCAGAGCAGCCAGGGCGGTCTGGTTTTGCAGCAGCCAGACTTCCAGCTGGTGCGGACCACCAAACACCCCGTACAGCGCATACAGGCCAATGCCGCCCAGCGCCAGGAGTTTAATCACCGACTCGAAGGCAATGGCAAAAACCAGGCCTTCGTGTTTTTCCCGCGTGGCAATGTGGCGAGAACCAAAAAAGATGGTGAACAGGGTGATCAAGGCGCAGAAAGCCATGGCCACCCGGGCCTTGACCGGCTCACCGGTAAGAATACTGATGGAGTCGGCTACTGCCTGGATCTGCAACGCCAACAAAGGCAGCACGCCAATCAACATGAAAATCGTGGTCAGAGCCCCCGCCCAAGTGCTGCGAAAGCGGAAGGCAATCAGATCAGCCAGTGACGACAGCTGATAAGTGCGGGTGATCTTGAGAATGGGATAAAGCAATACTGGCGCAAGCAGAAAGGCGCCAGAAACGCCTAGGTAGCAGGCGAGAAAACCGTAACCGTACTGGTAGGCGAGGCCCACCGATCCATAAAACGCCCAGGCACTGGCATAGACACCCAGCGACAGCGTATAGGTCAGGGGGTGGCGAATGATTGAGCGCGGGATCATGCCGCGTTCACTGACCCACGCTACGCCGAACAGCACCAACAGGTACGCGGCGCTGATCAGGATCATCTGGGTCAGACTAAAGCTCATCGGCATCACGTTGGCTCTGCAGGATAAAGGTCACGACGATCAGGATCAGCCAGAGCAGGTAAGGGCGATACCAGGCACCGGTTGGCTCGATCCACCAGTCCATGATGGCCGGGGAGAACAGATAGATCCCCACGACCAGAAGCAGGACCAAACGATAGATATACATGCTGGCCTCAAAGGTTAGGGCGCGCTTGGGCTGGACTTATTATTGGCGCAAATGGCTGAGCCGATGGTAACGGATGGGCTGGCGCCTGCAAACGGCCTCGAGCGTTTTAGCCAAAGTTTTGAATTTATTGGTCTTTTACAGCCGCTGCGTGCCCAATCGCGGGTCACTCACAATACGGACGCGTCAGTGAAGGTCTGCCTCCGGCACGCTCTGGCGGCGGGCTATGGCGCCGGGGTTCCAGTGCCGGGCGGCGTGAGCCAGTACTTCGGCTGGCTTGGCCTGTTCCATCGCAGCATCGGTGCGCTGGCCCAGTGCGCGCAAGGCACGCAGGATCAGCGGTGTGGCTTGCTCGGTAGGCAGTGGTGCAGAGCGATAGCTTTTGCCAAGCTTGTGGCCATCAGGCTGAGTAATGAGCGGTACGTGCAGGTAACGCGGTTGCGACAGACCCAGTAGTTCCTGCAGGTATAGCTGGCGCGGGGTGTTGTCCAGCAGATCAGCGCCGCGCACGATATCAGTTACCCCTTGCCAAGCGTCATCGAGCACGACAGCCAGTTGATAGGCATACAGCCCGTCGCGACGGCGTATGACAAAGTCACCCACCTCTTGCCCCAGGTGTTGTTCGAACGCCCCCTGGACGCGATCTTCGAACCGGTAGATCAACTCCGGAACACGCACGCGAATCGCGGCCTCCTGCTGCCCGTGGCCGGCGTTGCGGCACAAGCCTGGATATATGCCGTTGTAGCCTTCCAGCTGTTTACGCGAACAGGTGCAGGCATAAGCCAGACCTTGGCGAAACAAACGCTCAACCACCTCGGCATAGGCGTCGTGGCGCAGGCTTTGATAAACCACTTGGCCGTCCCATTCCAGGCCGTAGCTTTCCAGGGTGTGCAGGATCGCTGCCTGGGCGCCGGGCGCTTCGCGGGGAGGATCGATATCTTCCATGCGCAATAGCCAGGTGCCACCGACTGCTCGGGCATCGAGCCAGGAGGCGAGGGCAGCGACCAGCGAGCCGAAGTGCAGGAATCCGCTTGGAGTGGGGGCAAAGCGTCCGATGTAGCGAGGAGTGTTCATGCTCATGAGGCAATCGATACAGCCATGAATGAAGCGGGGCGCCTTAAGCGCCCCGTTCTGGTGAAATCAGGCCTTACCGACCTGTTTCTCTTTGATTTCCGCCAGGCTCTTGCAGTCGTAGCACAAGTCTGCGGTTGGGCGGGCTTCCAGTCGGCGAATACCGATTTCCACACCGCAGCTTTCACACCAGCCGTATTCGTTGTCTTCGATCAGTTGCAGGGTTTTGTCGATCTTCTTGATCAGCTTGCGTTCACGATCGCGGTTACGCAACTCGAGGGCAAACTCTTCTTCCTGGCTGGCGCGATCGGCCGGGTCCGGGAAGTTGGCTGCCTCGTCTTTCATGTGGTCCACAGTCTTGTCTACGCCTTCCATCAGCTCCTGCTTCCAGTTCTTAAGGAGCTTGGTGAAATGCTGGCGCATGGGTTCGCCCATGTATTCCTCACCCTTTGCTTCTTTATAGGGTTCGAAGCCGCGAACGAGTTGACTACTTTGTTGCTTTTCTTGGGTGGACATGAATAGACCGCCTCTCACTCTTCTAATCCATTGCGCAGGCTGCTCCATCTCCGGCGCCCGCCGGCCCTGCGACTGCGAGCCGCCGAACTTACCAGATCGAATCGGGGTGCGCTACTCCCAGGTGCCTTCGTTGTTGACAGCAGGTTTAGCCACACGTTCGACTCGGTGCGCAGGTAGAATCATTATTCTAGACCTATTTGAGAGAAGGTTGATGGCCCACTCCTACAGTGCGCGCAGCCGCGCCATAGAACCCTTTCACGTAATGGCCCTGCTGGCTCGTGCCAACGAACTGCAAGCCAGCGGGCGTGACGTGATCCACCTTGAAATCGGCGAGCCGGACTTCACCACTGCCGCACCGATCGTCGAGGCCGGTCAGGCGGCCCTGGCTGCCGGACATACGCGCTATACCGCTGCGCGTGGCTTGCCGGCCTTGCGTGAGGGCATTTCCGGCTTCTACCAGCAGCGTTATGGTTTGAGCATCGACCCAGAGCGAATCCTTGTTACCCCTGGTGGCTCCGGTGCTTTGCTGCTGGCTAGCAGCTTGTTGGTCGACCCGGGCAAGCATTGGTTGCTGGCGGACCCTGGTTACCCGTGCAACCGGCACTTTCTGCGTCTGGTCGAAGGTGGCGCACAGTTGGTGCCTGTCGGGCCAGAGGTCAACTATCAACTGACGCCCGACCTGGTTGAGCGCTATTGGGATCAGGACAGCGTTGGCGCGT
The DNA here is from genome assembly GCF_016881005.1 of Pseudomonas arcuscaelestis. Classification (GTDB taxonomy): domain Bacteria; phylum Pseudomonadota; class Gammaproteobacteria; order Pseudomonadales; family Pseudomonadaceae; genus Aquipseudomonas; species Aquipseudomonas arcuscaelestis. Next base: position 310,808 of record NZ_JACOPV010000006.1, read on the forward strand.
TGGTGGCTTCTCCAGCCAACCCGACCGGCACCGTGCTTGATCGTACCGAGCTTGCTGGCCTGTCGGCGGCGACCCGCGCCCACAATGGCCACTTGGTGGTCGATGAGATCTATCACGGTCTGACCTACGGCATGGACGCTGCCAGTGTGCTGGAAGTCGACAATGATGCCTTTGTCCTAAATAGCTTTTCCAAATATTTCGGGATGACCGGCTGGCGTCTCGGCTGGTTGGTCGCCCCGCCCGCAGCCGTAGGTGATCTGGAGAAGCTGGCGCAGAACCTGTACATCAGCGCGCCGAGCATGGCCCAACATGCCGCGCTGGCGTGTTTCGAGCCGCAAACGTTGGCCATTCTGGAAGAACGCCGTGGCGAATTTGCCCGCCGTCGGGACTACCTGTTGCCAGCGCTGCGTGAACTGGGCTTCAAGATTGCCGTGGAGCCTCAAGGCGCCTTTTATCTGTATGCCGACATAAGTGCCTTTGGGGGTGATGCCTTCGCGTTCTGCCAGCACTTCCTGGAAACAGAACATGTGGCCTTTACGCCAGGTCTGGACTTTGGTCGCTATCAAGCCGGACATCATGTTCGCTTTGCTTACACCCAAAGCCTGCCGCGCCTTCAGCAAGCTGTAGAGCGAATAGCCCGTGGATTGCGGAGCTGGCAAGGCTGATGCGATTTTCCCCAACACTCGAGACTGCCCGACTGCTGCGCCGCTATAAGCGCTTCCTGGCCGATATCGAGCTGGCCAGTGGTGAGCAGATCACCATCCACTGTCCTAATACCGGCTCAATGCTCAATTGCATGGTGGAGGGGGGGCAAGTCTGGTTCAGCCGATCCAATGACCCCAAGCGCAAATTGCCTGGCACCTGGGAAATCAGTGAAACCCCGCAAGGGCGCCTGGCATGTGTGAACACCGGGCGGGCCAATGCGTTGGTTGAGGAGGCCCTGCGTGCCGGGGTTATAAGTGAACTGGCCGGCTTTACCGGGTTGAGGCGCGAAGTTGCTTATGGCGAGGAACGCAGCCGCATCGATTTTCGCCTGGAATTTGCCGAGGGGCCCGCTTATGTCGAGGTCAAGAGTGTGACGCTCGGTTTTGACGGCTCAGCGGTGGCAGCCTTTCCAGATGCCGTGACCCAGCGCGGCGCCAAGCATTTGCGCGAGCTGGCGGCGTTGGCCCGACAAGGGATTCGCGCCGTACAGCTTTACTGTGTAAATCTCAGCGGTGTGGAGGCTGTCAGGCCGGCCGAAGAAATTGATGATGCCTATACGCAAGCATTACGTGCAGCGGTAGCAGAAGGCGTTGAGGTGCTGGCCTACGGTACGCGGATTGATGGTGAACAGATCTACATCGATCGAGCATTACCGGTTTTGCTCACTTGATAAGCCAGATGCCCTGGTTGTCTTCAAGGCAGTCCAGGGCGTCCAGGTGCTCACCAGCGCAGGGGCCGGCCACACATTCGCCGGACTCGATCAGAAACAGGGCACCATGGTGACCGCACGCCACCAGGCTGCCACTGCTGTCGAGAAACTGATCGGGCTCCCAGTTCAGGGCTATTCCCCGGTGCGGGCAACGATTGCGATACAGGTAGACCTTTCCTGTGCGGCGCACGGCAAACAATGCGCTGCCGTTGACGGTAAAGCCGCGGCTTTGACCTTCGCTCAATTGCTCGGTTAAACAGAGAAAGTGCATAACGGGCGGTACCTGGATCAGTCTCGGCGTGGTGCTTGAACACAAACAATCATCGGAGTGTTCGCGTTTGCTTAATGTGCCGGACGCTTTATACCGTGTGGCCTTGGCTGATTCCAGGCAAAAAAAGACCCGGCAAAGTGCCGGGTCAATAACCGTGATTAGCCTGATGAGGAGATAATCTGAGAGTCCGAACCAGGGGCTTTCAGCTTATCCAACCAGTCTCGCGACCAGTTGTGATAATCATAACGATTCTCATTACGATGTCAACTGTCCTCTTTCGAAATGCTCAAATATTTTTCTGAACAGGCTTGGCATCGAGCTGCTGGTTCAAGGCTTCCTTGCGGTCGGCCGGAATTTCATTCCAATGCACACCAAGCAAGGCGCCCTCGATCGCGTAGAGCAGCACCTTCGACGCTCTAAAGCCTCTAGTACGTACAGCCTTGTAGGCATTCACTGCACCCAGACGACGTAGATCCGAAGCACTGTGGATGCCGACCGCATGCAACCACTGCGCAGAAGTCTTGCCTAGGTTTTTCAGATGCTGGAGTTCATCGTTCATCAAGCCTCCTTGCGACGGCTGAACGGGTCTTCAGAAGGAATCGCTGGCGGGTCAATGAGCAGTGTAGCGGCACTTGGAAAATACGCGGCGTTTTGCCATCCGTAGGCCGACAGGTAGCCGTGCGCCCCCGCCAGCGCTTGGCTGGCGGGGGCTGTAGCAGGGGCGTTAGCGGGTTTTGTAGCGCAAGCGAGTGCCGAAATTTACCGACATGAGAATTTCGTCGGCGCTCAACTCAACCGGGAAATAAGTACCGGAGATTTGTGCGTGCGCCAGGCTTGCGCCTTCCAGCGGGTTTTCTCGCAGGTCCAGGCCACGCAGATCGGCGGCGCGGAAATAGGCATCGGTGAAATCGATGCCGGTGGTATCGAGCTCGCGTAAGTCGAGGCCGCGAAAATCACCGCCGCGAAAATCGATGTGGGTGTCCATGGGTTTTTCGCGATTGAAACTGGCGATCTGTTCGTCATGCACCAGCGCATACAGCGCGCTGTCCAATTGCCTTGGCTGATTCATGAAGGCGCCTCCCTGTTGGACTTATGATGACACTATAGTGCCATCACTGCGGAGGCGCCTGGGTTCAGGCGGGAAGTGTCGACTGCTTCACGTCCCGAATGAATTACAGCCCAGGTAGGCGCTGGCGAATTTGCTCGACCAGCAGGTCGAGGCTTCCGCTTTCATTGGTTTCGACGCGTTTGCTTTGCAGCAGCTCTTCGGCGCTTAGCGGGTCGCGGTTTGCTTGCTGGGCTTGCACCACGTCCAGGGTTGCATCGGACGGGTCGTCGTTGTCAGCCTGGCGCTGTGCCAACCAGCTGGCGATCACCGCCTGAGGTGCGTTGCAGTCAATAATCAGGAATGGCACGCCGGTTTCGCTGGCCACGTGGGCCGCAGCCTGACGTTGTTCCTGCTTGAGGTAAGTGGCGTCAATGACTACCGGGAAGCCGGCGCGCAGCACGGTTTCGGCCAACTGGTGCAAGCGCTGGTAGGTGGCCTGGCTGGCGTCTTCACTGTAAATGCCGGCCTTCAGTTGGCCTGCACTGTCGCTAGCCTGCTCACCGTACATGCGTTTGCGCTCTACATCCGAGCGCAGGCGAATCGCCCCCAGTGCATCGACTAGACGCATGGCTACGTGGCTCTTGCCAACGGCAGAAACGCCATGGGTGATAGCCAGGAAGCGTGAAGGAATAGCACTGTAGCTTTCTGCCAGGTTGGCGTAGTTGCGATAGGTGCGCAGGGTGGTGGCGCGCGCCACGGCATCGGCACCGGTTGGCATGCTGAACAAGGCAACCTTGGCCCGCACCAGCGCACGGTAGGCTTTGTAGAAGTTCAGCAGTTCCAGGCCGGCATAGTCACCGGTCAGTTCCAGATACTGACTGATAAAGCGGCGCGACAGTGACTTCAGGCCACGGTCTTCCAGGTCCATTGCCAGGAAAGCAGCATCGGCATAGACATCGGTCAGGCGGAAGGGCTCGTTGAACTCGATGCAGTCGAAGATCACCACCTTGCCGTCGATCAGGGTGGCGTTGCCCAAGTGAATATCACCGTGACACTCGCGGATAAACCCTTCAGCCTTGCGCGCTTCGAGCAGGCCGTGCAGGCGCTTGAAGCTGTCCTGTGCCCAGGCTTGCAGTGCGTCGAGTTGAAGCAGATCGGCCTTGTCGCTCAGGAATGGCCGGATCTGCTCGAAGTTCTGTTCCACCGGCATCATCACGCTGTCTGGCGTGCCCAGCGGATGCTCCACTGCAACCTTGGGGGCGTTCAGGTGGAACTCGGCGATCTGCCGGGCCATCTGGTCGATGTGTGCGGCGGTCAGTTCACCATTGGCTTGCAGAGTGCTGAGCATCTGCTCCTGAGGGAACTGGCGCATCTTCAGGGCGTACTCGATCGGTTCGCCTTCGCCGCCCAGTTGCGGTGCCTCGGCACTTCCGCAGATCGGCAACACGTCCAGATACAAACCTTCGGTCAGGCGCTGGTTGAGGCGCAACTCCTCGGCACAAAAGTGCGCGCGCTGGGACAGCTCGGTGAAATCGAGGAAGCCGAAGTTCATTGGCTTCTTGATCTTGTAGGCATAGTCGCCAGTCAGCAGCACCCAGGAGATATGCGTCTCGATGAGCTGGAACTCTCTCACCGGGTGAGGGAACAGGGCGGGGTTCTGTAGCGCGGTGATCAAAGCTTGGCTCACGGGCGATCCTTCTGGGTCTTGGTGATTTCGAGTGGGCCATTATGGCGGCTAGCGAGGCTGGTGCAAACCGCCGGAGGGCGTCTGTCGATGATCAATAAAGTGCGTATAATCCGCCGCCATGACTCGAACCCGATCCCCCCGTACCCCGAAAAAACGTCCGTCTGGCCGCTCCCGCGCCTGGCTGGGCTGGGCCATCAAGCTCAGCCTGGTCGGTCTCGTGGTGCTGGCCGGCGTTGCGATTTACCTCGATGCAGTGGTCCAGGAGAAGTTCTCCGGCAAGCGCTGGACCATCCCGGCCAAGGTTTACGCACGGCCATTGGAGCTGTTCGTCGGACAGAAGCTGAGCAAGAGCGACTTTCTCATCGAACTCGATGCCCTGGGCTATCGCCGCGAAAGCGTGGCAAATGGTCCAGGCGCTGCTGCGGTCAATGGCAACACCGTCGACCTCAACACCCGTGGTTTCCAGTTCTATGAAGGCATGGAACAGGCTCAAGCGGTGCGTGTGCGTTTCTCTGGCGACTATGTTGCCGGGCTAAGCTCGATCAATGGCTCAAAGCTCGACGTGGTTCGGCTAGAGCCGCTGATGATCGGTGGTCTGTATCCCAAGAACCTGGAAGACCGCATCTTGATCAAGCTCGATCAGGTGCCGCCGTATCTTCTGGAAACCCTGGTTGCCGTTGAAGACCGCGACTTCTATAGCCACTTCGGCGTATCGCCGAAGTCGATCGCTCGTGCGGTCTGGGTCAACACTTCGTCAGGTGCGATGCGCCAGGGTGGCAGTACCCTCACGCAACAGTTGGTGAAGAACTTTTACCTGACCAACGAACGCAGCCTGAGCCGCAAGCTTACCGAGGCCATGATGGCCCTGCTGCTCGAGCTGCACTACGACAAGCGCGAAATCCTCGAGGCCTACCTCAACGAGGTGTTCGTCGGCCAGGATGGTCAGCGGGCAGTGCATGGTTTCGGCTTGGCCAGTCAGTTCTTCTTCAGCCAGCCGCTGTCCGAATTGAAGTTGCATCAGGTGGCGTTGCTGGTGGGCATGGTCAAGGGGCCTTCCTACTACAACCCGCGCCGTTACCCGGAGCGTGCAACGGTACGGCGTAACCTGGTACTGGATCTGTTGGCCGAGCAGGGCGTAGCCACGCCTGAAGCCGTCGCTGCTGCGAAGAAAATGCCACTGGGTGTGACCAAGCGTGGAAGCCTGGCCGACAGTTCGTTCCCGGGTTTCCTCGATCTGGTCAAGCGCCAGTTGCGCCAGGACTATCGAGACGAAGACTTGACTGAAGAAGGCCTGCGCATCTTCACCAGTTTCGACCCTATCCTGCAGATGAAGTCCGAATCGGCCATGGCTGATACCTTCAAGCGCCTGGCGGGTCGCAAAGGTGCCGACGAGGTCGAAGCCGCGATGGTTGTGACCAACCCTGAAACCGGTGAGGTGCAGGCGTTGATCGGTAGTCGCCAGGCAGGTTTTGCCGGATTCAACCGGGCCATTGACGCCGTGCGGCCGATCGGCTCGCTGGTCAAACCTGCGGTTTACCTGACGGCCCTGGAAAAACCGAGCAAGTACACGCTTACCAGTTGGGTTCAAGATGAGCCGTTCTCGGTGAAAGGCGCAGATGGTCAGGTGTGGCGGCCGCAGAACTACGATCGGCGCTCTCATGGCACCATTTATCTGTACCAGGGCCTGGCTAACTCCTACAACTTGTCGACGGCCAAGCTCGGCCTGGAACTGGGCGTGCCCAATGTGCTCAAAACCATTGGGCGCCTGGGTGTAAATGTCGATTGGCCGGCGTATCCATCGATGATGTTGGGCGCTGGTGGTATGTCGCCAATGCAGGTCGCAACCATGTACCAGACCCTTGCCAACGGTGGCTTCAATACACCGATGCGCGGCATTCGCAGTGTACTGACCGCCGAAGGCGAGCCGCTCAAGCGCTATCCGTTCCAGATCCAGCAGACCTTCGATCCGGGGGCCATCTACCTGGTCCAGAACGCCATGCAGCGGGTCATGCGCGAAGGTACCGGGCGGTCGGTCTACAGTGTGTTGCCAAGTTCGCTGAATCTGGCGGGCAAGACCGGTACCAGTAACGATTCACGTGACAGCTGGTTTGCAGGTTTCAGCCAGGATCTGCTGGCGGTGGTCTGGCTTGGCCGTGATGACAATGGCAAGACGCCGTTCACCGGTGCCACGGGTGCACTGCAGGTCTGGACCAGCTTCATGCGCAAGGCCGACCCCTTGCCGCTGGACATGCCGCTGCCTGACAACGTGGTGCAAGCCTGGATCGATCCACATACCGGGCAGGGCTCTGACAGCAGTTGCCCGGGCGCAGTACAGATGCCGTATATTCGCGGCAGTGAGCCGCCTGCTGGCGCCCCTTGTGGCGGCACGCAGGACCCCGCCGAGTCTGTAATGGACTGGGTTAAAGGCTGGATGAATTAAGCACTAGGCAAAGAGGGTGTGAAGTGAACAAGTGGTTGTTTCCTGCCTTGACGGCACTGGCTTTGCTCAACGGTTGTGCCAGCGTACAGCGCGGCTCAATTCCCGTGGTCGATTCGAGCACGCGCGTCTCCAACAGCGAGCGGGTCACGGCTAACCGTGGCGCTCCGGTCAATGCTGGCTCTCGCCAGGCCCAGGCCGTGCCGCAGGATTCCGGCGTTACTGTCATGGTTCCGCAAGGTGCTGGCGCAGCGCCGATTCAAACATTCCCGGCCTCTACAGCGCCGGCCTCGATCAGCACCGGCCCGATCACGCCGGGGCCAAGCAGCTCGGCACCTTTCGACAGCGGTTCGACCAATGCCGGTAGCTATGTTATGCCCAGCACTACGGCGCCCAGCGCTCCTAGCGGCATTCCGCGCAGCGCAGCTGCCAGCGGCGGCTTGTCGGCTGACGAGCAGCTTGACGGCCCTGTCCTAGCGCTGCTTACCACCGCCCAGCAACAGCAGGGTAGTGGTGACTACAATGGTGCATCCTCGAGCCTTGAGCGTGCCCAGCGTATTGCCCCGCGCGAGCCGCAAGTGCTTTACCGTCTGGCCCAGGTGCGATTGGCGCAGGGAGACGCTGCCCAGTCCGAGCAATTGGCCCGTAGGGCGCTGACTTACGCCAATGGTCGCCCGGACCTGCAAGCAGGGCTTTGGGGAATTATTGCGCAGGCGCGTGAAAAACAGGGGGATTCGGCCGGTGCAGCATTGGCACGGCAGAAAGCCCAGGTGAATCTGTAATGGACCCGCGCATCCTCGATATTGCCGATCACCTGCTGCTGATCGAACACGAACTGCGCAATCAGGGCTGGTGGAGCGACGTATCCCCTAGCGCTCAGGCGTTGGCCAGCACTGTGCCTTTTGCCGTCGATAGCATGAACTTCGATCAGTGGCTGCAATGGATTTTCCTGCCGAAAATGAAAGAAATCCTCGAGCAGGGCCTGGCGCTACCCAGTGCGTCCGGCATTCTGGTCATGGCTGAAACGGTTTATATCGATCGCCCGGACGAAAGCCGCGAGCTACGCAGGCTGCTAGCAGAGTTTGACCAATTGATCAGTCCATCTGCCTGAATTTCCCTCTTTTCCCCCTTGGAGCCACAGATTGTGGCTCTTTTTGTTTGTATTCTTTGCTTTTCTGCTGCGCTTGCCTGTATTAGTGGTGGCTGTGATTAGTCCTCGCTAAAAATTGGCAATAATTTTTCTTGACTTGCGAGCGCCGAAAAATAAGAATCCAGATTCCGCTGTAGAGGGACTGCCAGAAGCAGACCCGCTAAGCAGATCATGAGGCGCACACCCGCGCCGACCTGTTACACCCCGCAACGCGTTACCTCGCGCTGGGTGGGAAAACCCCGCAACACTCTGGGGCGCTCCCAATACTTGCTCAGTCAGTGCTGACGTAGTCGGCGATTCCGTCGCTCATGCTCTGCTTGGCAGTAAACCTATTAAGACCCGTCCACCGTGGGCGGTATTCTGGCGTTTTAGAGGTGAACAACGTGGAGCTTTTATCTGGCGCTGAGATGGTCGTCCGCTTTTTGCGTGACGAAGGCGTTAAGCACATCTATGGGTACCCTGGTGGTGCTCTCCTGCATGTTTACGATGCCCTGTTCAAAGAGCCGGAAGTGAATCACATCCTGGTTCGTCACGAGCAGGCAGCAACCCATATGGCGGACGGCTATGCCCGTGCCACCGGCAAGGCCGGCGTGGTACTGGTAACTTCCGGCCCAGGCGCGACCAATGCCATTACCGGTATTGCCACCGCGTACATGGACTCCATTCCGATGGTCATTCTGTCCGGTCAGGTGCCTAGCACTATGGTCGGTACCGACGCCTTCCAGGAAACCGACATGATCGGTATTTCCCGGCCGATCGTGAAACACAGTTTCATGATCAAGCATGCTTCGGAAATCCCGGAGATCATGAAAAAGGCGTTTTATCTCGCCCAGTCGGGTCGTCCAGGCCCGGTGGTCGTCGATATCCCGAAAGACATGACCAATCCGGCAGAAAAGTTCGAGTACGTTTACCCGAAAAAGGTCAAGCTGCGCTCCTACAGCCCAGCCGTTCGCGGTCACTCGGGGCAAATCCGCAAGGCAGCGGAAATGTTGTTGGCTGCTAAGCGCCCAGTGGTTTACGCCGGCGGTGGCGTGATTCTCGGTGGTGGCTCCGCTGCCCTGACTGAAGTCGCGCAAATGCTCAATCTGCCGGTTACCAATACCTTGATGGGCCTGGGTGGCTATCCGGGTACCGATCGCCAGTTCCTCGGCATGCTGGGTATGCACGGCAGCTACACCGCGAACCTGGCCATGCACCACGCCGATGTGATTTTCGCGGTGGGTGCACGCTTTGACGACCGCGTCGTCAACGGCCCGGCCAAGTTCTGCCCGAACGCCAAGGTTATCCACATCGATATCGACCCGGCGTCGATCTCCAAGACCATCAAGGCCGACGTGCCGATTGTGGGTCCGGTCGATAGCGTGCTGACCGAAATGGTCGCCATCTTGCGCGAAATTGGCGAACAGCCAGAAAAAGCTGCCATGGATGCCTGGTGGAAGCAGATCGAAGAGTGGCGTGGTGACCGCGACATGTTCCCTTATGAAAAGGGCGACGGTAATGTCATCAAGCCGCAGACTGTAATCGAGACCCTGTGTGAAGTGACCAAAGGCGATGCCTTCGTTACCTCGGACGTTGGTCAGCACCAGATGTTCGCGGCGCAGTACTACCGCTTCAACAAACCCAATCGCTGGATCAACTCCGGTGGCCTGGGCACCATGGGCTTCGGTTTCCCGGCGGCCATGGGTATCAAGCTGAACTTCCCGGATCAGGACGTTGCCTGTGTGACCGGTGAGGGCAGTATCCAGATGAACATTCAGGAGCTGTCGACCTGCCTGCAGTACGACCTGCCGGTAAAAATCGTCAACCTGAACAACGGTGTCTTGGGCATGGTCCGCCAGTGGCAGGACATGGCCTACAACAGCCGTCACTCGCACTCCTATATGGAATCGCTGCCTGACTTCGTCAAGCTGGCTGAAGCCTATGGTCACGTGGGCATTCGCATCACCAGCCTGAAGGATCTCAAGCCCAAGCTCGAAGAAGCGTTCGCCATGAAAGACCGCCTGGTGTTTATCGACATCCAGGTCGACAACAGCGAACACGTCTACCCGATGCAGATCAAAGACGGCTCTATGCGCGACATGTGGCTGAGCAAGACGGAGCGTACCTAATCATGCGGCACATTATTTCCCTGCTGTTGGAAAACGAACCCGGTGCCCTGTCTCGCGTCGTTGGTCTGTTCTCGCAGCGTAACTACAACATCGAAAGCCTGACTGTAGCGCCTACCGAAGATCCGACCTTGTCGCGTCTGACGTTGACCACAGTCGGTCATGATGAGGTGATCGAGCAGATCACCAAAAACCTGAACAAGCTGGTTGAAGTCGTCAAGCTGGTCGACCTCTCGGAAAGCGCGCACATCGAACGTGAACTGATGCTGGTAAAGATCAAGGCCACGGGCGCACAGCGCGCCGAGATCAAGCGCACCACCGATATCTATCGTGGGCAGATCGTCGATGTCAGCAGCAGCGTCTACACCGTGCAGTTGACTGGCGCCAGCGACAAGCTTGACAGCTTCATTCAGGCCATCGGTACCGCGTCCATTCTCGAAACAGTGCGCAGTGGCGTCACCGGCATTGCCCGTGGCGACAAAGTGCTCAGCATCTAAATCAAAAAATTAGCTATGGCCTTATCGGGCCGAGATAACAGGGGTATTTCATGAAAGTTTATTACGATAAAGACTGCGACCTTTCGATCATCCAGGGCAAAAAAGTTGCCATCATCGGTTACGGCTCCCAAGGCCACGCGCAAGCGTGCAACCTGAAAGACTCCGGTGTGGATGTCACTGTCGGTCTGCGTAAAGGCTCTGCTACCGTTGCCAAGGCCGAAGCCCACGGTCTGAAAGTTGCTGACGTTGCAACTGCTGTTGCCGGTGCCGACCTGGTCATGATTCTGACCCCGGACGAGTTCCAATCCCAGCTGTACAAGAACGAAGTCGAGCCGAACATCAAGAAGGGCGCCATCCTGGCCTTCTCCCACGGTTTCGCCATCCACTACAACCAGGTTGTGCCGCGTGCTGACCTGGACGTGATCATGATCGCGCCAAAAGCGCCAGGTCACACCGTACGTTCCGAGTTCGTCAAAGGTGGCGGTATTCCTGACCTGATCGCTATCTATCAGGATGCTTCGGGCAACGCCAAGAACGTAGCGCTGTCGTACGCTGCCGGTGTTGGTGGCGGTCGTACCGGCATCATCGAAACCACCTTCAAGGACGAGACTGAAACCGACCTGTTCGGCGAACAAGCCGTACTGTGCGGCGGTACCGTTGAGCTGGTCAAAGCCGGTTTCGAAACGCTGGTTGAAGCTGGCTACGCGCCAGAAATGGCCTACTTCGAGTGCTTGCACGAACTGAAGTTGATCGTTGACCTCATGTACGAAGGCGGTATCGCCAACATGAACTACTCGATCTCCAACAACGCCGAATACGGCGAGTACGTCACCGGCCCTGAAGTTATCAACGCCGAATCCCGCCAGGCCATGCGCAACGCTCTGAAGCGCATCCAGGACGGCGAATACGCCAAGATGTTCATCAGCGAAGGTGCTACTGGCTACCCATCGATGACCGCCAAGCGCCGTAACAACGCCGCTCACGGCATCGAAGTCATCGGCGAGCAACTGCGCTCGATGATGCCTTGGATCGGTGCTAACAAAATCGTCGACAAGGCCAAGAACTAATCTTGTACTGATGCGATGAAAACGCGGCTTCGGCCGCGTTTTTTCGTTTAGACGGTCAGCTTCTGGTATAAAGCTTCATCGTCTGCTGTCGAACCCTCGTCGCAGACATCTGTCGAAACTTTCCACACCGTTGCAAGGTAATGTCCATGAGCGAACGTCCCGAAGAGCCGAACAAGGCCTCTGACGCCGAAAGCCTGCTACCGATCGATGAGCATGTTGAAGAAGGGCATGACGCCGAAGGACGCAAGGTTCGGCATCGCGGCATCTATCTACTGCCCAACCTGTTCACCACCGCGAACCTGTTCGCCGGTTTTTACTCCATCATCAACTCCATGAGTGCCCAGGCTGCCCTGAGTGCTGGTGACCCACGCGAAGCGAGCAAGTATTTTGCGTTTGCCGCTATCGCAATCTTTGTTGCCATGGTGCTCGACGGCCTTGATGGTCGCGTTGCCCGTATGACCAATACCCAAAGTGCCTTTGGCGCCGAGTACGACTCGCTGTCGGACATGGTCGCGTTCGGTGTTGCTCCGGCGCTACTGGCATTCGGCTGGGCGCTGGGCGACATGGGCAAGGTCGGCTGGATGGTTGCCTTCATTTATGTTGCGGGCGCGGCGCTTCGACTGGCTCGCTTCAATACCCAAGTGGGCAAGGCCGACAAACGCTACTTTATCGGTCTGGCCAGTCCGGCAGCAGCCGGCGTGGTTGCGGGTACTGTCTGGGCTTTCAGCGACTACGGTATTCAGGGCTCCAAGTTGTCGTTCCTGGTGGCACTGCTGGTTGCGGCGGCAGGCATGCTGATGGTTAGCAACATTAAGTACAACAGCTTCAAGGAGCTGGATCTCAAGGGGCGTGTACCGTTCGTAGCGATCCTGGCGGTGGTGTTGGTGTTCGCTGTAGTCTTCAGTGATCCACCGCGCATTCTGCTGCTGGTGTTCCTTGGCTATGCGGCGTCCGGGCCGGTGCAGTACTTGCTGCGTATTCGTCGCCGGAAAAACATCGAGTGATGTAATTTCGCTCGGGCTCCGTAGTCTACTGGTGCATCAGTCCTCCAGTTCTACGGAGCCTTCATGCTTATCAAACTGTCCAAAGCATCTGCTTGCAAAGAGGCGGATGTCACTCCCGAATCTCTTTATGTATCACGCCGCGCCATGCTGGGTGGGTCGCTGGCTGCCCTGGCAGTAACTGCGTTGCCGCGCTGGGCGGGAGCTGCGCAAATGTCGCGATACGCTGACGTCGAGGCGGGCAGGGCGCCCGGCTGGTTCAACGAAAAGCTTGCCGCAACGCAATGGCAAGCCGTCACTGCGCCGGGGGAGGCCATTACCCCATTCAAGGACTCGACTCACTACAACAACTTCTACGAGTTCGGTACGGATAAAGGTGACCCTGCTGCGAATGCCAGCAGCCTGAAAACCGAGCCTTGGACCGTGGTCGTCGATGGTGAAGTAGGTAAGCCTGGGCGATACGCCCTGGAAGACTTCATGAAGCCCTACCAGCTCGAGGAGCGAATCTATCGTTTGCGCTGCGTTGAAGCCTGGTCGATGGTCATACCTTGGCTCGGTTTTCCACTTTCGGCGTTGCTCAAGCAGGTGGAGCCAACGTCCAAGGCGCGCTTCATTCGGTTTGAAACGCTGCAGGATCCCAAAAGCATGCCTGGACAGCGCTCCAACTTTGCCCTGATCGACTGGCCTTATATAGAAGGCTTGCGTATGGATGAGGCGATGAATCCGTTGGCAATTCTGGCAGTGGGAATGTATGGGCGAGAGCTGCCCAATCAGAATGGTGCGCCGCTGCGCTTGGTGGTGCCGTGGAAATACGGCTTCAAGAGCATCAAGTCCATTGTGCGCATCAGCCTTGTGGAGCAACAGCCGCATACAACGTGGCAAGCAATTGCGCCCGAAGAGTATGGCTTCTATGCCAACGTCAATCCCGAGGTCGACCACCCGCGCTGGACTCAGGCGCGAGAGCGACGTTTGCCGAGTGGATTGTTCAGTCCCAATGTGCGACCTACGCAGATGTTCAACGGTTACGCCGAGGAAGTGGCGGGTCTGTACAGTGGGCTCGATCTGCGGAAAAACTATTGATGCGCTACCCACTGTTTCGACTCGGCATCTTTGTCCTGGGCTGTATTTGGCCACTTTGGTGGCTGTACGAGGCCGCCATGAACGCGCTGGGGCCAGACCCTGGAAAAATCCTGGTTGATCGATTGGGGCTGGGGGCGTTGATCTTCCTTCTGATCACCTTGGGCATGACGCCGTTGCAGCGTCTGACAGGATGGGCGGGGTGGATCGTTTCGCGTCGACAGCTTGGGTTGTGGTGCTTCGCTTATATAGTGCTGCACATCACGTCCTATCTGGTTTTCGTTTTGGGATTGGACTGGGGGCAGTTGGGCGTGGAACTGAGCAAACGGCCCTACATCATTGTTGGGGCGCTGGGGTTCATCGGCCTACTCGCTTTGGCACTGACTTCCAATCGCTATAGTCAGCGGCGCTTGGGCGCACGCTGGAAGAAGTTGCATAAATTGGTCTATGTGATTCTTGCTCTGGGTTTATTGCACTTTCTCTGGATTGTGCGCGCGGATCTAAAGGAGTGGAGTGTTTATGCGGCTATTGGCGCTGCATTGTTGGTGTTACGTATCCCTGCTGTTGCCCGGCGAATTCCGCGCTTGATAGGCCGAAAAGCAACGTCTGCATCGAAAGCGTAAATTAGCCCTTGACGTGCGATTTAATCTCTCTATAATTCGCCCCACTTCCGGCGTAGTCGGAACGGAAAACTCCTTGAGATTCAATGAGTTAGATGTTTCAGGTAGTGCTGGAAGTGCTTCGATCGAAAGATCGGCAGTGGTGAAAAAGGTGGTTGACAGCGAATTGAAACGCTGTAGAATTCGCCTCCCGCTGACGAGAGATCGCAGCGAGTTAAGCGGTTGAAGTTGAAAGAGAAATTCTGAAAAACTTCAAAATAAGCGCTTGACACACTCTGAGGAAAGCGTAGAATGCGCGCCTCGGTTGAAGCGAAAGACTTCAGCCAACGCTCTTTAACAATCGAATCAAGCAATTCGTGTGGGTGCTTGTGACTCAGACTGATA
>NZ_JACOPV010000060.1 GCF_016881005.1 Pseudomonas arcuscaelestis
GTTTCTCTGCCGCGCCCTGGGCATTGCCCATTTGCGCCAGGTTCACACCGCCGATGTTCGGCAGTTTGTCCATCAGGCCGCCGAGGCCGCCCATGTTCTTCATCTGCTGCAGCTGGTCGCGGAAGTCTTCAAGATCGAAGCCCTTGCCCTTCTTCAGCTTCTTGGCCAGTTTGTCGGCCTTGTCCTTGTCGAGGGTGGCTTCGGCTTGCTCGATCAGGCTGAGTACGTCGCCCATGCCGAGGATGCGCGAGGCAATACGCTCAGGGTGGAACGGCTCAAGCGCTTCGCTCTTCTCGCCCATACCGATGAACTTGATCGGCTTGCCAGTAATGGCACGTACCGACAGCGCGGCACCGCCACGGGCGTCACCGTCGACCTTGGTGAGGATCACGCCGGTGAGCGGCAGTGCGTCGCCGAAGGCCTTGGCGGTGTTGGCCGCATCCTGGCCGGTCATGGCGTCGACCACGAACAGCGTCTCGACCGGGTTGATCGCAGCATGCAACGCCTTGATCTCGCCCATCATCTCTTCGTCGATGTGCAGGCGACCGGCGGTATCGACGATGACCACGTCAATGAACTTGAGCTTGGCTTCTTTAATAGCCGCGTTGGCAATGTCGACCGGCTTCTGGCTCAGGTCGGACGGGAAGAAGGTCACGCCGACTTCGCCTGCGAGCATTTCCAGCTGCTTGATGGCCGCCGGACGGTAGACGTCGGCCGACACCACCATCACCGACTTCTTCTTGCGCTCTTTAAGGAAGCGCGCCAGCTTGCCGGCGGTGGTGGTTTTACCCGCACCTTGCAAACCCGCCATCAGCACGACGGCCGGTGGCACGGCGCTGAGGTTCAGGTCTTCGTTGGCCGCGCCCATCAGGCTTTCGAG
This sequence comes from Pseudomonas arcuscaelestis, assembly GCF_016881005.1. GTDB lineage: Bacteria > Pseudomonadota > Gammaproteobacteria > Pseudomonadales > Pseudomonadaceae > Aquipseudomonas > Aquipseudomonas arcuscaelestis. Next base: position 881 of record NZ_JACOPV010000060.1, read on the forward strand.
TTCGGCCTGGACGATCTTCACGAATGCCTGGCCAGGCGTCAGGCTGCGGGACACTTCAGTGCCCACTGCGCGCTCTTTGACCGAGTTGACGAAGTCCTTCACCACCGGCAAAGCGACGTCGGCTTCGAGCAACGCCATGCGCACTTCACGCAGGGTGTCTTTAATATTGTCCTCGGTCAGCTTGGCCTTGCCGGTTACGTGGCGCAGCGTCTGCGAGAGACGGTCAGTCAAGTTTTCAAACATGCGCGATCCTTTCAGGCCCTACTCATCGAAATGCAGTGGTAGACCGAGGTAATGACGGCCCAGGCTG
>NZ_JACOPV010000061.1 GCF_016881005.1 Pseudomonas arcuscaelestis
CAGGTTGGCGAAGCCGTCGTTGGGCAGTGGCAGGCCGTAGTTTACGGTTTGGTGCACGGTGTCGCCGTCACCGGCGCCGTAGCGGCCGAACGAGGTTTCGGCGCTGCCGCCGCTGTCGTTTTCCTTGAGGATGATATTGATCACCCCGGCAATCGCGTCCGAGCCATATTGGGCGGAGGCACCGTCGCGCAGTACTTCGATATGGTCGATGGCCGACACCGGGATCAGGTCCAGGTTGACCGGCACCGCCGCCGTGCCGATGCGTGCCAGGTTGTTGATCAGTGCCGTGTTGTGGCGGCGCTTGCCGTTGACCAACACCAGCACCTGGTCGCCAGACAGGCCGCGCATGGTCACCCCGCGCACCGACCAGGAGGTGCCGCCGCCGTTGATGGCCGGTAGGTTAAAGGACGGCAGCAGGCGTGCGAGCAATTCCTTGAGGCCGACTTTGCCACTGGCTTGCAGTTGCTCGGCACTGATCACGTCGATGGGCGAGGGGCTGTCGGCGATGGTGCGCGCCTGGTTGCCACGGTTGCCGGTGACGACCACGGTGCCGAGGGTTTTATCCGTATCTTCGGCCTGGGCCGGGGTATTGAAGGCGAGCAGGCTCAGCGCTGCTGCGCAGTAGTGAAAGCGCGATGGAGGCATGGGGGCTGATTCCAGAGGACGAAAGAACGCCGTAGATCGCTACCTGTGAATGCAGTCAATGTGGGAGGGGCGGTGCGACGATTCGACTTGCCCCGATGGCGGAGTGTCAGGCGCTGATGGGCTGCCGGGTGTACCGCTATCGGGGGCAAGCCCCCTCCCACAGGGGACCGCATGCACAGGGGGATCTGTGTTGGGTTTGGTAAAAGAGGTCAGGCGGCGTTGGCGGCTCTTACCCGATGGGGAATATCGTCATAGGCAATCAGCACGCGCTCCATGCGGCGTGGGTAGTCGCCGTAGTTATAGACCGGGTAGTGCAGGGTCGAGCGGTTGTCCCAGAACGCCACGGAGCCGGGGCGCCATTTGAAGCGCACCTGGTGTTCGGGCTTGTTGAATTCCAACAGCAGGCGGTCGATCAGCTGCTTGCTTTGCTGGGGCGTCCAGCCAATCACCGAAGGGTTCTGGGAGAAGTTGATGAACAGGCCGTCCTCCCCGGTTTCCGGGTGGGTGCGCACCAACGGGTGGGCGAGGATCGGGTAGTCGTAG
>NZ_JACOPV010000062.1 GCF_016881005.1 Pseudomonas arcuscaelestis
ATAAAAAGGGTGGCCTGGGCCGCCCTTTTTTGTGGCCGGTGCCGTTACACTAACGAACTCATGCCCGCGCAGACCTGTCACAACAACGGTCGCGTGAGGCGACTTTATTTGTCCAGGAGTAAAGCATGCGTAATCTGATCCTCAGCGCCGCTCTCGTCACTGTCAGCCTCTTCGGCATGACCGCACAAGCTGCCGACGTGCCGCTTGAAGCCGGTAAGACCTACGTTGAATTGGCAAACCCGGTACCGGTTGCGGTGCCTGGCAAGATCGAAGTGGTGGAGCTGTTTTGGTACGGCTGCCCGCATTGCTACGCGTTTGAACCGACCATCAACCCTTGGGCCGAAAAGCTGCCTAAAGACGTGAACTTCAAGCGTATTCCGGCCATGTTCGGCGGCCCATGGGATGCCCACGGCCAACTGTTCCTGACCCTCGAAGCCATGGGTGTGGAGCACAAGGTCCACAACGCCGTGTTCAATGCAATCCAAAAAGAAGGCAAGCGCCTGACCAAGCCGGATGAAATGGCTGAATTCGTTGCCACTCAAGGCGTCGACAAGGACAAGTTCCTGGCCACCTTCAACTCCTTCGCGATCCAGGGCCAGATCAAACAGGCCAAGGAACTGGCGCAGAAGTACGGCGTACAAGGCGTACCTACTCTGATCGTCAACGGCAAATACCGTTTCGACCTGGGCAGCACCGGCGGCCCTGAGCAAACCCTCAATGTTGCCGACCAGCTGATCGCCAAAGAGCGGGCAGCCAAGTAAGGGGCCTGTCATGCGCCGCTGGGGTACCGAACGTGTGGTTGGCCTGCATGATGCGCAGGTCAACGAACATCACCTGGAATCAACAGGCCTGCCGCCAGACAGCCGCCTGCGCCTGTTGAGCTTCAATATCCAGGTGGGGATCAGTACCGAGAAGTACCGGCACTACCTCACTCGTGGCTGGCAGCACCTGCTGCCCCACAACGGTCGTGCGGGCAACCTGCAAAAAATCGGCAACCTGTTGAATGACTTCGACCTGGTTGCCCTGCAGGAAGCCGACGGCGGCAGCATGCGCTCCGGCTACATCAATCAGGTGGAGCACTTGGCCCAGCTCGGTGCTTTCCCTTACTGGTATCAGCAGCTCAATCGCAACCTCGGGCGCCTGGCGCAGCACAGCAATGGT
>NZ_JACOPV010000063.1 GCF_016881005.1 Pseudomonas arcuscaelestis
CACTGCACCGGCATTAAAACCGTCGCTGGCGCTCAGGGCGTTTTCCGGCGAGTCGTCGACGTATTCATCAAAACGCTCGCTCAAGGCTTCGGCCTTGATCTTGTCGAACTCCGCCGACAACCCCAGCAGCGCATGGCGCAGGCTCGGCGTCTTCAGAATGCCCAGCACCAGGTAACCGGTGCGCACCTGGCTTTCGCCAAACATCAGGCTGCCGTAGACCCAGCCACGCTCGACGGCTTCTTCCACATGGGAGGACAGGTCGGTGATCGACGTCGAGCCGCGTGGCAGGCGGTCCAGCGCTTCGGTCAGGTCACGGGCCAGGCGCGCGGGCTCCACGTTGAACTGGCGGATGATGCGGTGCAGGTCCGAGTCCTGCAGTTGCAGCAACTGGTGAAACCAGTGGGCCAGTTCCACATACGGGTTGCCCCGCAACTTGCAGAACACCGTGGCGGCTTCGATGGCCTTGTAGGCCACGCTGTTGAGTTTGCCGAACAGTGCGGCGCGACTGATTTCACCCATGCTCTGGATTCCTTGAGGTGGTGGCGTGATCGGCGTAATGCCGGGCCAGGATTAGGTCGTTGGCGTCTCGCTCGGGCTTGCCGAGCCAGGTGTTGAAGCCCAGGCGGAACTGGCCGTTGAGTTGCAGCGCAGGGACTTCGGGTTGTTGCAAAACCAGGTTCAGGTCCCAGTCCAATTCATGGCCCAGGTACTCGGCCACCCAGGCCACCAGCTCGTTGAACGGCTGTTGGCCGGGCAGCATGCCCATGTAGTCGTCCAGCGTGAGCGGGCCCAGGCGGATGCGAAATTTATGCTGGCGGTCCCACACGTGGCTGCCCAGGCAAAAATCCACGCCCAGTTGGTAGGCGCTGACACCGACGCGGCTGCGCTCGGGCAGTTCCAGCCATTGGCCGACGTATTCTTCGATGGCCACCGGCAGGCCGAAATACTCGCCGAGGATCGCCTTCAGGCCGTCCGGGTAGCGGGTTTGCGCCGACAGGTGGCCGCTGTAATGCAGCTTGGCCGTGTCAGGAATCAAGCCCTGATTGAGCAGGCTTGGCATGCCACGGCCACTCAAGGCGGCGAGGCGTGCGGACCAGTAATCGTCGTCCGGGCGGTCGTGGCTGACCGTTGGCCGCGCCTCGGCCCAGGCCCG
>NZ_JACOPV010000064.1 GCF_016881005.1 Pseudomonas arcuscaelestis
CTTGCCGAAGGAATAACAGAACAACACGCTGGCCTTGCCGGCGGCGATATTGGCCTGCCACCAATCGTTGATCCCGGCAAAGATCTGCGCCTGAGGCTGCCAACGATAGATCGGCAGGCCGAAGGTGGATTCGGTGATAAAGGTGTGGCAGCGCACCGGTTCGAACGGCGCACAGGTGCCATCGGGTTCGACCTTGTAGTCGCCGGAGGCCACCCAGACCTCGCCTTGATATTCCAGGCGCACTTGGGCCGAGCCCAGGACATGCCCGGCGGGATGAAAACTCAGGGTGACGCCGTGATGCACCAACCGTTCGCCGTAGGCCAGGGTTTGCAGGTTGATGTCCTGGCCCAGTCGCGAGCGCAGGATGCCTTCGCCGGGGGCGGCGGCCAAGTAGTGCTGGTTGCCGGTGCGGGCGTGATCGCCATGGGCGTGGGTGATGACCGCACGATCCACCGGGCGCCAGGGGTCGATATAGAAATCGCCGGCGGGGCAGTAGAGGCCTTCGGGGCGGGCGATGACAAGGTCCATGGGCGTGCCGGGGGCGATGGGCTTATCAGGTATGAGGGGAGTGAGACTTGAGAAGTTCTATCTGATTGCATGCAGAACAAATGTGGGAGCTGGCTTGCCTGCGATGGCGGTATACCAGCCGCCAAAAATAGCGCCTGAACCACCGCCATCGCGGGCAAGCCCGCTCCCACAGGGGATTTTTATCGGGCACACATTTGCGCCGCATCACAATTCAAATGTGGGAGCTGGCTTGCCTGCGATGGCGTCCGAGAAGCCACCATCACCAGCAAGCCAGGCGCCTACAGGCCCTTCACCTGCTCCAACAGCCATTGCTTGAATGCCAGCATCGCCGGGGTTTCGGCGCGTGACTGCAGGCGCGTCAGCCAGTAGCTGCCGGTGCTGATGCCTACATCGAAGGGCTGGCGGATCACGTCCTGGGCCAATTGCCGCGAGAACATCATCGCCGGCGCCAGCGCCACGCCACTGCCCTGCAACGCCGCTTCCATCATCGCCAGGGACGAATCGAACACGATACTGCGCGGTACCAGGGTGTCGGCGGGCAAGCCTGCGGCCTGGAACCAGAGGTTCCATTCATCCGCCCGGTAAGAGCGCAGTAATGTGTGCTTCAACACATCGTCCGGGCCT
>NZ_JACOPV010000065.1 GCF_016881005.1 Pseudomonas arcuscaelestis
GGTGTGGTCCCAGGCGGTCAGCGCCCAAGGCACGATCAGGGAGACCCTTGGCTCGGTGAACGTGCCGCTGGTGTGCGGCGGCCAGTTGGTCTACCCCGGCGACGTGGTGGTGGCCGATGACGATGGCGTGGTCATCGTGCGCCGTACCGAGGTGCCGCAGGTGGTCGAGGCCAGCCGTGCACGCGCCGACCTGGAAGAGCAAAAGGCCGTGCGCCTGGCCAACGGCGAGCTCGGCCTGGACATCTACACCATGCGCGGGCGCCTGGAGGAGAAAGGCTTGCGCTACATCGACAGCCTTGACGACCTATGAGCCAGAGCCGCATTCCCTGCCTGCTGATGCGCGGTGGCACGTCCAAGGGCGCGTATTTTTTGGCCAGTGATTTGCCTGAACAGCCTGCGCTGCGTGACCGCCTATTGCTGGCGGCCATGGGCTCACCGGATGCGCGGCAGATCGACGGCATTGGTGGGGGTGACTCGCTGACCAGCAAGGTCGCGATCATCCAACCGTCCACCCGCGCCGGGGCAGATGTGGACTACCTGTTTGCCCAAGTACTGGTGGACGAACCCCGTGTCGATTATGGCCAGAACTGCGGGAATATCCTCGCCGGTGTCGGCCCGTTTGCCATCGAGCGTGGCCTGGTGGCGGTGACCGGGGCGCTTACGGCGGTGCGAATCTACATGGAAAACACCGGGCAGATCGCGGTGGCCCATGTACCCACCGCCAACGGCGCAGTGCGCTACGACGGTGAGGCACGTATCGACGGCGTGCCGGGGTGTGCCGCGCCACTGATTGTCGAGTTTGAAGACATCGCCGGCTCCAGTTGTGGCGCGCTGCTGCCGACCGGCAATGCGTTGGACGTGATCGACGGTATCGAAGTGACCTGCATCGACAACGGCATGCCGGTGGTGTTGCTGCGCGCTGAAGACCTGGGTCGCAACGGCGATGAAAGCCCCGCCGAACTGGAGGCAAACACCCCGCTCAAAGCGCGCCTGGAGTCGATCCGCCTGCAAGCCGGCCCACTGATGAACCTGGGGAACGTGGCCCAGCGCAACGTGCCGAAAATATGCCTGATCGCGCCGGCACAGAAGGGCGGCGCGCTGAGTACCCGTAGCTTTATCCCCCATCGTTGTCACACCAGTATTGGCGTGTT
>NZ_JACOPV010000066.1 GCF_016881005.1 Pseudomonas arcuscaelestis
TGATAGTCGACCACCAGGGTGGCGGTCGCATCAAAGAGCCCTCCCGTCAGTGTGCTGCCGGCACGTTTAACGGGCACCGCCTGCACCACCGGAAAGTTTGGATAGGTAAAATTCACTGCGGTGTTGAGCGGCCAGTCGGCACCATTCATGAACAGCTTTACCCCGAGGTCCGGCTTGCGGGTCACGAGCACGCGGTTATCGAACGACGCCCCTGTGCCCCTGAGCTCCAGGATCAAGGCGTTGCTGAAGGGCGAATCACAGGTGACGGTATAAGGCACGCCTCGACGGTAATTCACCCCGTCGACCCGTGACGTCAGCAGGTCATTGCCAAACGGCACATCGAGCGTGGTGCCGTTGTTGATGACGCACGGCGGCGGCGCGATGATGACCGCGCGGATGGTCAGGCTGGTTTCAGCCTGCACGCCCTGGCAGACAGCCCACAACACGCCGCCGCCGATAAACATGGCCCATGGGCCGGTTAACGTTGCCATCGTTCTGCCCTTACTCATAATTGAGCCTGAAATCCACCACGGCCCGAAACGCCCCGCTGGTCAACGGTGCGGCGGTGCGTGTGGGCTGCACCAGCCACGTCTGGGTGTTACTGCCCAGAGGCAAAAACACCGGTTCGCCCCGTGAGCCCAGCTGTACGTCCCGCCCCAGCGCATCGGTCACTTGCAGGCCCATCCCACTGACGCCTTGCACTTGCACCAGCCGTGGGGCATCGGTATCGGCAGGCGCGAAAAACGCCACCGACAACCCGGGTTGAAAGGCACTCCAGGTGAGGTTGCCCGTGCGTTCACTGCGGATGCTGCCAGCCGTGCGCTGGCAATCGGTAAACCGCAGTTGAAACGACATGGGTTTTGCCTGATCACCAGGCCGTTGCAACTGGCTGGCCGACACCGCACCCAGGTCAATGGTTTGGTGCAGCGATGTCATCTCCAGGCTGCAAGGGGTTTCATGCATGGACCCTGTTATGTTCAGCAGCCCATTCATGCCCTCGATATCCTCGGCGTGCGCGCTCCTGACCAAAGCCAGTAACAGACCGCCCAAGACCTTCACAGTGTGCGACTTCATGAGGTTCTCCAGCAGCAGGCGCTACTTGTCAGGCGATACTTGCGCGCTCACGGTGCAAGCGCTGCCGGTGCAGGT
>NZ_JACOPV010000067.1 GCF_016881005.1 Pseudomonas arcuscaelestis
AAGGTTTTGCCATGGCGCACAAAGGTCGGTTTGACCACTCGAACCGGGTACCACTTGCCGCGGATTTCCACTTCGGCCCGGTCGGCAGTGGCCGTCGGTACGCGCGCCAGGGCAATGGATTTGCTCAGCGTAGGAGAGAAACTACCACTGGTGATCTCCCCTTCGCCAACATTGGCGATACGAACCACCTGATGAGCACGTAAAACCCCGCGTTCTTCCAGCACCAACCCCACCAGTTTGAACTGCACACCCGCCGCCAACTCGGCTTCCAGCGCCGCGCGGCCGATGAAATTGCGCGTGGCTGGCTCCCAAGCGATGCTCCCGGCCATGTTGGCAGCCAAGGGCGACACATCCTGGTGGATATCCTGACCGTACAGGTTCATGCCGGCTTCCAGACGCAAGGTATCGCGTGCGCCAAGGCCGATGGGTGAAATACCGGCGCCCACCAGATCGTTGAAAAAACCCGGCGCCTGATCGGCAGGCAGGACAATTTCAAGGCCGTCTTCGCCGGTATAACCCGTGCGAGCAATAAACCAATCGCCGTCGGCCTGGCCTTCGAAAGGCTTGAGCTGGTGAATCAAAGTGCTGCGCGACTGGGTGACCAGTTCGGCAATCTTCTGTCGGGCATGGGGGCCTTGAATGGCCAGCATCGCCAACTCGGGGCGCTCTTGAAGTTGCACCTGGAAACGGCCCAACTGGGCCTGCATCCAGGCCATGTCCTGGTCGCGGGTGGCGGCGTTGACCACCAGGCGATACCCGGCGTCGGTGCGGTAGACGATCATGTCATCCACCACGCCGCCCTTGTCGTTGAGCATGGCGCTGTACAACGCACGGCCGCAGCCTTGCAGACGATCCACATCATTGGCCAGCAGGTGCTGCAACCATTCCTTGGCCTGGGGGCCGGTGATATCGATCACGGTCATATGAGATACATCGAACACCCCGCAGTCGCGTCGCACCTGGTGGTGCTCTTCAACTTGCGAGCCGTAGTGCAGAGGCATATCCCAACCGCCAAAATCGACCATTTTCGCGCCGAGGGCGAGATGCAGGTCATACAGAGGCGTACGCTGTCCCATGGGTTTCTCCTTCCGGGCTTGGCGAAGGTGCGCAGCGTTGCTGTTTGCGCT
>NZ_JACOPV010000068.1 GCF_016881005.1 Pseudomonas arcuscaelestis
GACGACGAACCGCCCCAGCGAATCGTTGCCCACTCGGCTCAGCCAAGCGACGTTAAAACCCAATCGCGACAGACCGATGGCGACATTGCTGTCGGCGCCTGCAATACGCTTGTGAAACTGCGCCACTTGGGCCAAATCACCGGTCTGCTCGGCGACAAACATCGCCATGGTTTCACCGAACGAAAGAATATCGATTTCAGACATGGGCACTCTCCACGCGAGGTTGGCCAAGGACGGCGAGGGTGGCGACTTGTTGCGCAGTGACCGCGATCAGGTCATCGCCCTGCAACGGGAATTCCACCGCCCGGGTTATCCCTTGAGTCATATGCTTGAGCAGTTGTTCCCACAGATGCAGGTCGGTGGCGCCGGGCGGCAGCGCTACCAGCTTGCCATCCGCACGCCGGGCCACGGCCTTGCAATGCAGGTAGTCCACATGCCGGCCCAACAGCCGCGCGGCGGTGAGGGCGGATTGGTCTTGCCACTGCCAGTTGCCGATGTCAAAGGTCATCTTCACGGGCAAACCCAGGCGTTCAACTTCGGTGAAAAAACGCTGCATCGGCTCGATGCGCCCGCCGTGCAGGGTCTGGTCGTTTTCTACCAGCAATTGCACCGGGTGACGGGCGAGCAGGGCGTGCAGGCTTTCCAGGTCGTTGGTGTCGGTGAAATAGCCGAGGGAGACTTTGAGCCAGCGCGCACCAAAGGCCTGGGCGCGGTCGAGGGTGGCGGCGAGTTCGGCATTGGGCTGGGCGCGGCCGGCGACCCACAGCTCCAGAGGCGATGAAAACACCGATTCGAGGTGATGTTGCGCAGCGGCCTGGGCCAGCTCGGCAGGTTGCTCAGTGGTCAGTAACTCTTCGCGCCATTCGATGCGTTGAGCACCGGCGGCTTTGAGCAACTCGACAAAACTGAGCTGGCCTTGCAGGCGGACCCAATCGGCGCCGTAGCTGGAGAGGCTGATGGAGACGGGGTATTTGTGCATTGTTGTTTACCTCTGAAACCGGTTTCATTTTTAAGCGTAAATCGAATTTGTGGGAGCTGGCTTGCCTGCGATGGCGGCGTGTCAGTCGACTACATTGTCGTCTGTTATTGCGCTATCGCAGGCAAGCCAGCTC
>NZ_JACOPV010000069.1 GCF_016881005.1 Pseudomonas arcuscaelestis
CCTGGGCGGCGAGGGGCTTGTCGATGGCGCCGAACAACGCTTCGGGCCACGTAGGTGGCTTGAGACGTTGCAGGGTTTCTTCGATCAGGTTGAGGTCGCGCACCCGCACGCTGGAGGGGTAGCGGGCATCGCCCTGGAGCGGTTGGCCAGCGCTGTCGAAGAAGGTCAGTGTGGCGCCTACACCAAGGGCTTCGCCGATATTGCGCGCCATGGGCTGCTGGGCCGAGCCGTTCCATTGCACCCAATCGAAGGTCCAGATATCCCACAGCTGTGGGTAGTCCACTGGCGCATTGGCGATGCGATAGTTGTCTGGGGAAATCGCGTCGCCAAAGCTGGCATTGGCGATGCGCCCGAAGGCGTCGGTGCGGCCCGGGCCTTCTTCGGTGGGGTAGAGGCCGCGATGGGTGTCGTTCCAGGCGACCTTGAGGAAGGTGTTCAGCGACTGCTTGAAGTCCTGGCGCAGTTGGCTGTGCTGGGCGTCATAGCGGTCTCCCAATACCTGGCGGGCGAAGCGTTCGAATTTCCACGGGTTGTAGTAAGTGGCGGCGAGGCTTGCGACAAGGGCCTGGCCGAAGCTGCCACCGCGCAGGGTCGGTACGCTGGTGGGAAGCAGGGGCTGGGCCGAGCCGCCGTCGATACGCATGGCCTGGCATTTTAATTGCAAATCGCCGGTGTGGCTGGCGGCGCTGGTGTTGTCCAGGTTTCCGGCTGTGCTGTCGGCGTTCTTGTGGCGGGCGAAGCCCACGGGGAGGTTGCCGGGGTTTTGCGGGGTGGGTACTTGCTTGGGGTCTACCAGAAAACCAAAGCGCGCCAGGTATTCGGGGGTGGCGAAACGCTGCTCGGAAAATGGCAATTCCAGGGCGGTGAACCAGTCGTAATGCAGGCCTTTTACCTGGGTGCCCTGGGGCGTGAAGTAGTAAGTCTGCCGGTCGGCGGCACTCCATTGGTTTTGGTAATGCACCTGTTCCACGGGCACGTAGTCCGGGAGTTTGGGGTTGATGATGAAGTAGATCACCACGGCCAGAACGAGGCCTATCAGCGTGAGGATCAGGAGTAAGGCACGGGAAAAAATGCGCAAGCTGGCTATCCTTGTCGAGTGGTAG
>NZ_JACOPV010000007.1 GCF_016881005.1 Pseudomonas arcuscaelestis
ATGGTTGACGAGGCAGTGCAGATCTACAACACAGAGCGGCCCCATATGGCCCTGAAAAACAAAACGCCCGATGCGGTGCATCGGGCGTTTTGAGGCCTGGTGGCCTACCTGAAAAGGTGTAAACCTACTTCAGGACTAGACAACTATCGTTGTTTCTGTTGTCCATGGAGAACGGATCGATGTACAGGCCCAGCAACGTGCAGACCCCAAGTTTCAGCGACTACTCGGAGCTGGTGCGGGTGTGGGAGGCTTCGGTACGTGCGACACATGACTTCCTTCCGGACAGCTATATATGCCTGCTGCGCGAGTTGCTGCTCGATCAATACCTCGATGCGGTGATGCTGATCTGCTGCAAGGATGCCAGGCAACGGATCATCGGGTTTGCCGGTGTTGCCGCCGGGCGGGTCGAGATGCTCTTCATTGAGCCCGGCAGCCGCGGCCAAGGTGTAGGCAAGCGTCTGCTGCAATACGCCATCAACGAACTCAATGCCTACCAGCTTGATGTCAACGAGCAGAACCCGCAGGCGCTGGGGTTTTACCTGCGCCAGGGCTTCGAGATTGTCGGGCGCTCAGAGACCGACGGCATGGGCCAGCCCTACCCCTTGCTGCACCTGAGGCTTATTCAGGCAAAAGCTGCGCAATTGGGCTGACAATCTGCCTCGTAGTCTTCTGAAATAAGCGAAATTGCAGATTAATAGCCCGATGGGCAAATGTTGCCGGACCAGGGCACGCCCAGGCGGTTACAATGGGCACCTTTCCCTATGCCTACGGCTGTCGTCATGTCTGAACCCATTCGCCTTTCCAAACGCCTTATCGAACTGGTCGGTTGCTCCCGACGGGAGGCCGAGCTCTATATCGAAGGCGGCTGGGTGACGGTCGATGGCGTTGTGGTCGATGAGCCGCAGTTCAAGGTGTCCGAGCAAAAGGTCGAACTACTGAACGGCGCACGTGCCGAAGCGCTGGAGCCGGTCACCCTCCTGCTCCATCAACCTGCCGACCAGGACGTCGACAGCGCTTGCAGTAGCATCAACGCTGCCAGCCTGTCTGCGGATCACAGCCACGGCCGTCGCCCACTCAAGGGCCATTTCGCTCGCCTGAACTGCGTAGCGCCGTTGCAACAAGGCGCCAGTGGCCTGCAGGTGTTCACCCAGGACTGGCGAGTCACCCGCAAGCTCGAATCTGATCTAGGCAAACTGGAGCAGGAATATGTCGTTGAAGTCACTGGCGAGATGATCGCTCACGGCCTGGAACGGCTGAATCGTGGCTTCACCTGGAAAGGCAAGGAACTGCCGAAGATCAAAGCCAGTTGGCAGAACGAGACTCGCCTGCGCATGGTGCTTAAGAACCCGCAGCCAGGCCTGATTGCCCTGCTGTGCAGCAGTGTCGGGGTCACGCCGGTAAGCATGCGGCGGATTCGCCTTGGCGGCGTCTCCATGAGCAAGCTGCCACTGGGCCAATGGCGCTATCTGGCCGCCACCGAAAAATTCTAGCAACACGGCGCAACCACCCAGGCTGCGCCCCGAACAGGATTGTCACCATGATTCACAACGATGTACTGCGCAGCCTGCGCTATTTACTCGACGTCAACGACGCCAAACTGACCGACATCATCAAGCTCGGCGGCCTGGACGTTGCCACGACCGATATCGTCTCCTACCTCAAGAAAGAGGAAGAAGAAGGCTTCGTACGCTGCCCTGACGAAGTCATCGCGCACTTTCTCGATGGCCTGGTGATCTTCAAGCGCGGCAAGGACGAAAGTCGTCCTGCCCAGCCAGTCGAACTGCCGGTGACCAACAACATCATCATGAAAAAGCTGCGGGTCGCCTTCGAACTGAAGGAAGACGACCTGCATGCAATTCTCAAGGCGGCCGACTTCCCGGTATCCAAACCAGAGCTCAGCGCCTTGTTCCGCAAAGTTGGACACAATAACTACCGTCCCTGTGGCGACCAGTTGTTGCGCAACTTCCTCAAGGGCCTGACCCTGCGGGTCCGCGGCTGAGCCATCTATGAGCTACAGCGTCGCACCGATCGGTTTCGTCCGTTCCTGCTTCAAGGAAAAATTCGCCATTCCGCGCCAGCCTCACCTGGCACCGGCAGCGCGTGGCGTCCTGGAGTTGCTGCCACCGTTCAATAGTGGCGATGCAGTAGCCGGACTGGAGCAGGTCAGCCATGTCTGGCTGTTGTTCCTGTTTCACCAGGCACTAGAAGACAAGCCAAGACTCAAGGTGCGCCCGCCGCGCCTGGGTGGCAATACCTCAATGGGCGTGTTTGCCACCCGGGCGACGCATCGGCCCAATGGCATCGGCCAGTCGGTAGTACGCCTGGAGAAAGTAGAAGCCGGGCGTCTGACGCTGTCAGGCATCGATCTGCTCGACGGCACCCCGGTGCTCGACATCAAGCCCTATGTACCCTATGCCGATGCGGTCAGTAGCGCGACCAACCAGATGGCCAGTGCGCCGCCCGCATCGATCGCGGTCGCCTGGAGCGATACAGCCCTGCCCCAGGCTCACGAGCACGCCTTGCGCCTTGCCGAGCCGCTGGTGGAGCTGATCGAACAATGCCTGGCCCAAGACCCACGCCCGGCGTATCAGATCCCGCCACCTGAGCGTGTGTACGGGGTGAAATTCTGGGATGTGCAAGTGCGCTGGCACTATCCGCAGCCGGATGAAATTCGGGTGCTGGAAGTGGTCCTGGATCTTTGAACATATCGGCGTAGGCGTGAGCTTGCCCCGCGGTGCCTTTTAATCGCAGGCCAAGCCCGCTCCTACAGACATGAAAAACCGGCCAAATAGGCCGGTTTTTTGTTCACGCGCTGCTTACTTCTCGACGAATGCACGCTCGATCAGGTAGTCGCCCGGCTCGCGCATACGCGCCGATATCTTCAAACCGAAGCTGTCGAGCACTTCACTGGTTTCATCCAGCATGCTCGGGCTACCGCAGATCATCGCACGGTCATCCTGAGGATTGATCGGCGGCAAACCAATATCACTGAATAGTTTGCCACTACGCATCAGGTCAGTCAGGCGCCCCTGGTTCTCGAACGGCTCGCGCGTAACGGTTGGGTAGTAGATGAGTTTGTCACGCAGTGCTTCGCCGAAGAATTCGTTCTGTGGCAGGTGCTCAGTGATGAACTCGCGGTAAGCCACTTCGTTAACGTAACGAACACCGTGAACGAGGATCACTTTTTCAAAGCGCTCGTAGGTCTCCGGATCCTGGATGACACTCATGAACGGCGCCAGGCCAGTACCGGTGCTCAGCAGGTACAGGTGCTTGCCCGGGTTCAGGTCGTCCAGCACCAGGGTACCGGTAGGCTTCTTGCTGATGATGATCTCATCGCCTTCTTTCAGGTGTTGCAACTGCGAGGTCAGCGGGCCGTCTTGCACCTTGATGCTGAAGAACTCCAGATGCTCTTCCCAGTTCGGGCTGGCGATCGAGTAGGCGCGCATGAGCGGGCGGCCGTTGGGCTGTTGCAGGCCGATCATCACGAACTGACCGTTCTCGAAGCGCAAGCCCGGATCGCGGGTGCACTTGAAGCTGAACAGGGTGTCGTTCCAGTGATGAACACTGAGGACACGTTCGTGGTTCATGTTGCTCATGTACGGGCTCCTGAAATAAAACGCAGCGCTAACCTAGAGCGCGATTGCGCGATAGTTTAGTGCGAGCGACAATATCTGTTAACTGAATTATCAAGATATGTCTTATCGGTTATATAGATATGCGATTTACGCTCCGTCAGCTCCAAGTGTTCGTCGCCGTAGCCCAGTATCAAAGCGTCTCGCGAGCCGCGGGAATACTGGCGTTATCGCAGTCGGCCGCCAGTACTTCGATCACCGAGCTTGAGCGCCAGTCCAGCTGCAAGCTGTTTGACCGCGCCGGTAAACGATTGAGCCTCAATGCCCTCGGCCAACAACTGTTGCCACAGGCTGTGGCACTGCTCGATCAGGCCAAAGAAATAGAAGACTTATTCAACGGCAAGTCTGGCTTCGGCTCCCTGGCAGTCGGCGCTACCTTGACCATCGGTAACTACCTGGCCACCTTGCTGATCGGCAGCTTCATGCAGGTTCACCCGGAGAGTCAGGTAAAGCTGCACGTACAAAACACTGCGCATATCGTGCAACAAGTTGCCCATTATGAAATTGATCTGGGTCTAATCGAGGGCGACTGCAATCATCCCGATATAGAAGTGCAGCCTTGGGTGGAGGATGAACTGGTGGTGTTTTGCGCACCGCAACATCCGCTGGCGAGCCGCGGCCAGGCCAGCCTGGAACAACTGACCCATGAAGCCTGGATCCTGCGTGAGCAGGGCTCGGGCACCCGCCTGACCTTTGATCAGGCCATGCGTCACCATCGCTCCAGCCTGAACATCCGCCTGGAACTTGAACATACTGAAGCCATCAAGCGCGCGGTGGAATCGGGGCTGGGAATCGGCTGCATATCTCGCCTGGCGTTGCGCGACGCTTTTCGTCGCGGAAGCCTCGTAGCGGTGGAAACGCCAGAACTGGATTTGGCGCGGCAGTTCTACTTCATCTGGCACAAGCAGAAGTATCAAACCTCTGCCATGCGAGAGTTCCTTGAGCTATGCCGCAGCTTTACCGCCGGCGTGCAACGCAGTGACGAGATCGTCTTGCCCAACATTGCCTAAAGCAGGATGACCGCCCAGATCAGCCCCACCATCGACATGGCCACGAGCTGAGCGGCGCTGCCCATGTCCTTGGCGTTCTTCGACAGGGGATGACGGTCCAGGGAGATCCGATCGATTGCCGCCTCAATCGCCGAGTTCAGCAACTCGACGATCAGGCCCAACAGGCACACAGCGATGAGGATCGCCCGTTCGGCGCGACTGACGTCCAGCCAGAACGCTACCGGAACCAATATTACATTGAGCAGCACCAACTGGCGGAAAGCCGCTTCACCGGTGAAGGCTGCGCGCAGACCGTCAAACGAATAGCCGGCAGCGTTGAAAATACGTTTGAGGCCGGTCTGGCCCTTGAAAGGCGATGACATAGAGGTCACTTCATCCACTGAAAAATGCGCGCAGCCTAGTGCAGATTGAGTCAAAAAAGCGTGAAGATCGGAACTTCAGCTCGACGAAACCGATTCAAGCTGTTGCAGCAGCAACGCAGCCTGGGTGCGGGTACGTACTCCGAGCTTACGGAAGATCGCCGTTACATGCGCCTTGATGGTCGCTTCCGAAACACTCAGCTCATAGGCGATCTGCTTGTTCAGCAAACCTTCGCAGACCATGGTCAGTACCCTGAACTGCTGCGGTGTAAGGCTGGCCAGCCCCTCACTGGCAGCTTTGGCTTCCGGCGAGACATCGACTTTTTCAAACGCTTGTGGCGGCCACCAGACGTCGCCATCGAGAACCTTCTTTACCGCTTCCTGAATGACTTCCAGCGAGCTTGATTTAGGAATAAAGCCACTGGCGCCGAATTCACGCGACTTCACCACCACTGCGGCTTCTTCCTGAGCAGAAACCATCACCACGGGAATCTGTGGGTATTGTCCGCGCAGCAACACCAGGCCTGAGAAACCGTAGGCTCCTGGCATGTTGAGGTCGAGCAGCACCAAGTCCCAGTCGGACTTTTCAGCGAGGCGGGTTTCAAGCTCGGCAATACTCGCCACTTCTACCAGGCGAACATCAGGCCCAAGACCCAAGGTTACTGCCTGACGCAGGGCACTGCGAAACAGCGGGTGGTCATCGGCAATCAGGATTTCGTACGTGGCCATCGATCTAATGATCCTGTTTTGTGCAGGCGCAGGGAGGAAAAATAGGCGCCTGGCGGGCAACTCAAGGTATTGGCGGCACTGCCGCACACCCAAAAGGCACTTCAAGGCCAGGAATTGCAGTGTTTCAAGCCTTGTATATGCCCGAATCGGCGCCAAGGATGCCGAGCCCGGACCGGGTGGTCAAGCTGATTGCCCGGTCCGGGCAGGCAGGCAATGGTCGCCAGCCCGTCCATTATGGCGCAATGTGCGGCGCCTGCCCCTTGTACTATAGGAAGGTATGCAAACGCTGGTGTACCGCGTCCTGCTCGTCAATCGGCCATTGATGCTTGGCACTCAGGTAATGCGTACTGAATACATCCAGGTAGGCATCCAGTGCCTCGGAGGCGCGTTGATCACCCGCCAGCTCCAGACACAAAGCCGCAACCTCTGCAGTGCAGAGATGATCATCACGTTTGGAGCGTCGCAGACGATACCGCGAGAGCTGCTCCGGCTGCAGGCTCAGTACCGGGAAACGATCGAGGTAAGGGCTTTTGCGAAACATTTTGCGGGCTTCGGTCCAGGTTGCATCCAGCAGAATGAACAGCGGCCGTTTACCCGGCTCACGGACCACCTCATTAACGACCCTTTGCGGCGCGACAAACTCACCCGGAAAGACGATATAAGGCTGCCAATGCGGTTGATCCAGCAATGCCAGCAGCGCCTCGTCGACCGAAGTACGCTGCCAACCAAACGCCGAGGTATCGGCAATCAGGTCAGCAATCAGCCAGCCGGTATTGCTCGGTTTCAATGGCTCGGTGTCGTGCATCAGCAGGCACATGGCTGAGTCGGCCGGCAACTGCGGTCGCCAGGCACACAGGCAGTGACTGAAAATGACTCGACAGTGTGGGCAGCGTGGTGCCCGTGATCCACGAGCAACGAAAGGTTTTACACTGCGCGCCAGGCGTTCGGCGCGCAGGCGCGATACGGCGTGGCTCATGGCAGCAGACTATGTAGGCAAGGGAGGGATGGCACTGCGTGGACTCGGCAAGACAGGAAAACCCGTGCAGTTTATCAGAGCTTCCCTACTGGCTGACGGTATTTGCCGTGCAGCTTAAGCGTCGACTCCTTATAATCCCCAGCCTGTCGCTTCCCACTGGCACCACGACTTCGCACTTGAGGGAACGCCGTGCGCAGTTGCCGGTCAAATCGCCAGTTATCGAATCAGGAGAAATTCATGCTGCGTTTCATCGCCCCGACTCTGAGCCTTTTGCTCGCCCTGCCCCTGGCTGCCAATGCCGCCTCCAAGCAGGAATACGAACTGAGCAAGATGCTGCAGAAAGTTGCCACCCAAAGCAGCGTGGGCACACCGCGGGCGATCAACGAAGATATCCTCGACCAAGGTTATACCGTCGAAGGCAAGCAACTGATCAACCACCTGAGCGTGCGCGCCAGCCATGCCGAAAGAATGCAGGCTGATCCAAACACTGTGCGCAGCCAACTGGGCGACAGCGTCTGCAAGAACACCGGCTTCCGCCAGTTGCTGGCCAAAGGCGCGGTCCTGACCTATCGTTTCACCGAGTACAAGACCAATCGTCTGGTCGGTGAACAGGCCTTTGATGCCGCAAGCTGCGGCCTGAAAGTAACCAAGTAGCCTTAGCCCCCCTACACCACCTCTTCTTCCTCACTGTCGCGCCGTTGCTTTTCATCGGCGCGCAGTTCGGCCACCAGGGCCTGGACGTAGCGTGAGTGTCGCTCCCCTCCCCCAAGACGACGCAGACACTCTTGTTCAAGGCTCAGATTGTTGTCCTGAGCCGAACGCTCGAGTTGCTCAAACAATTGCGCATCGAGCTCCAGATTCAGCCGTTGCATGTGACAGCCTCCCTGCACCGCGACAACTATTCAGATTTCCAGTTAACCATTCCCTTGCCTTTGCAGATCCTCGACCGACGAGCGGTGCACAATGCCATTGCACAACTCGACAGTAGAACCTTTCTGCATAAACCCCCGCCAAGGTCTAAATTGAAAGCAAGCGCCCGCCCGTTGAGGGGATAGCACCGGGGGATGCCTGCGGAGGCCTTGCATTAGCATTGCCAAGCGACAACAACAAAGAGCCCATCATCACTGCAATGAGACCTTGCAGGTCTACTGCAATGCTCGAGATGCACACTCGAGCCACAGCAGCCAGCGACACATGCAGTGTCGCGGCCGGAAGCTCTACAATGGGTCCGGTCAGAGGTTTTGCTGCAGAAGGAGACGCTGAATGCCGTACCATCCGAATGAGCTGCTTTACAGTCATTTCAAAAGTAATGGAATCGATCTGAGCAAGCTGGAAGAACAACTGAACCTGGTTGCACCCAATAGCCCCAACCTGCCGCTGTACCGCGACATGATGCTGACCGTACTGCGCATGGCCCAGGACGACAGTAACCGCTGGAACGCCAAGATCACCCTGCAAGCGCTACGCGAGTTGGACCACGCCTTCCGCACCCTTGAACAGTACAAGGGCAAGCGCAAGGTCACCGTGTTCGGCTCCGCCCGTACCCCCATCGAACACCCCATGTATGCACTGGCCAGGGAACTGGGCGCAGCGCTTGCCCGCTCGAACCTGATGGTCATTACCGGTGCTGGTGGCGGCATCATGGCCGCTGCCCACGAAGGTGCAGGCGTCGATAACAGCCTGGGTTTCAACATCACGCTGCCGTTCGAACAGCACGCCAACGCCACCGTGGACGGCACTGACAAACTGCTACCGTTTCACTTCTTCTTTATCCGCAAGCTGTTCTTCGTCAAGGAGGCCGATGCCCTGGTGCTTTGCCCGGGCGGCTTTGGCACATTGGACGAAGCGCTGGAGGTGCTCACTCTGATCCAGACCGGCAAGAGCCCATTGGTACCTGTGGTACTTCTGGATTCGCCAGGCGGCAATTTCTGGCAGGACGCCCTGAACTTCATCACCCGGCAGCTGGAAGAAAACCGCTACATCCTACCCAGCGACCTGAAGTTACTGCGCCTGGTACACAGTGCCGAGGAAGCTGTAGAAGAAATCAATCAGTTCTACAGCAACTACCATTCCAGTCGCTGGCTGAAAAACCAGTTCGTGATTCGCATGCATCATCCTCTTAACGAAGGTGCACTGCTTGATCTACAAGAGGGCTTTGCCGACCTGCGCCTGAGCGGCCAGTACCACCAGCACGCCTACGCGGGAGAACACCACGACGAAGCCAGGTTCAGCCACCTGACACGGCTTTCGTTTGCCTTCAATGGCCGTGACCAAGGACGCCTGCGCGAACTGGTGGACTTTATCAACCTTTCGGAGAACTGGGCCAAACCTGAACCCATGCATACGACGCAGCGGGCTCGCGAAGCGCTGAAAGTTACATAGGTTGGTATGCGACTAATCGTCCAGACCTCGGCCGCTCAACAAGCGGCCGACCATCTCCATGGAAAAACCACGGTAGACCAGAAAGCGGGTTTGCTGTGCACGGCTGCGCGGGTCGCTGGGCAACTGACCGGAAAATTTACGCTGCCAGGTGTCTTGTAACAGCCCCGCCCAGTCCACTCCGCTCTCGCGCAGGGCCTGGTCGATGTCGCCACGTTGCAGGCCCCGCTGGCTGAGCTCTTCGCGAATGCGTGCAGGGCCGTAGCCAGATCGCGAGCGATAGCTGATAAAGCTTTCCAGGTAGCGGGCTTCGCTGAGCAGACCCTCGTCCGTCAAACGGTCGAGTTCCTGATCAATCAATTCGGGGGGAGCGCCGCGCTGACGCAACTTGCGCGTCAGCTCGACTCGACCATGCTCGCGGCGCGCGAGCAGGTCCATGGCTGTCCGCCTTACGGCGACGGGGGTGTCGAGTACAACGGACATAGGGACAAATCAACCAGCTTCAGTTTCAGCTTCGTCTTCAGGCTCGGCGTTAACCGCAGCAGCTTTGCCCGCAGCCTCCACTGCGCCGGGGTTCAGCAGCTTGTCGCGAATCTGCTTTTCAAGGGTGGCAGCGATTTCCGGGTTTTCCTGGAGGAACTTGGCCGAGTTGGCCTTACCCTGACCAATCTTGCTGCCCTGGTAGCTGTACCAGGCGCCGGCTTTTTCCAGGAAGCCATGCAGTACGCCAAGGTCAATGATCTCGCCGTTGCGGTAAATACCCTTGCCGTAGAGAATCTGGAATTCAGCCTGACGGAAAGGAGGTGCGACCTTGTTCTTGACGATTTTGACGCGGGTTTCGCTACCGACGACTTCGTCACCTTCCTTCACCGCACCAGTACGACGGATGTCCAGACGGACCGAAGCGTAGAACTTCAGCGCGTTACCACCGGTGGTGGTTTCCGGGCTGCCGAACATCACGCCGATTTTCATACGAATCTGGTTGATGAAGATAACCAGGCAGTTGGCGTTCTTGATGTTACCGGTGATTTTACGCAGCGCCTGGGACATCAAGCGGGCTTGCAGGCCCACGTGCATGTCACCCATCTCGCCTTCAATTTCAGCCTTGGGTACCAGCGCAGCCACGGAGTCGACAATGATCACGTCGACAGCGTTGGAACGCACCAGCATGTCGGTGATTTCCAGGGCTTGTTCGCCGGTGTCTGGCTGCGAGACCAACAGGTCGTCAACATTGACACCCAGCTTGCCCGCGTACTCAGGGTCGAGCGCGTGTTCGGCGTCGACGAACGCACAGGTAGCACCCATTTTTTGGGCCTGGGCGATAACCGACAGGGTCAGCGTGGTTTTACCCGACGACTCAGGACCGTAGATTTCGACGATACGACCTTTTGGCAGACCGCCAATGCCCAGGGCAATATCCAGGCCCAGGGAGCCGGTGGAAATGGCCGGAATAGCCTGACGCTCGTGGTCGCCCATGCGCATGACCGCGCCTTTACCGAATTGACGCTCGATTTGCCCCAGGGCCGCAGCCAAGGCGCGCTTCTTGTTGTCGTCCATTGAAGTCCTCACGTAATCGATAGGGCCTGACGGCCTGAACACCTGTATAAGTAGCCAGTATTATTCCACAGGGTTTTCTTCCCGCCTACCCCCGAAGTGCGATTTACTCTGCACCAAGCTGTAACAAGCCCTCTAGCGCGGCGATCACCGTTTGTCGGCGCACCTCGTCACGGTCGCCTTCAAAGTGCCGGCGCTCACTGTTCACACGCTCGCCATCAGCCCAAGCCAGCCACACGGTGCCTACCGGCTTCGCCGCAGAGCCGCCGTCTGGCCCGGCCACACCACTGACCGCTACGGCAAAGCGTGCGCCACTGGCTGCCCGGGCGCCACGGACCATGGCTTCAACCACTTCCTGGCTAACGGCCCCGACTTGAGCGAAAAGAATTTCAGGCACTGCCAACTGTCGAGTCTTCTGCCGGTTGGAATACGTTACATAACCAGCTTCGAACCAGGCTGAACTGCCCGGTATCCGCGTTATAGCTTCGGCGATACCACCCCCGGTACAGGATTCGGCAGTGGTCACCTGGGCATTGAAACGCCGCAAGTGCTCACCCAAACGGGCGGAAAGCACAGTGATCGTATCCATGACACGCTCCTTGAAAGACTGCTGCCTACCCTACACCAGCGCCGTGCGGCATACATCTTCTGGGCTGCAGCACTCGCGCAGGACATCTACGAAAATGCATGGACAAATGGTCGCGGCGCGCAGGATGGCTCGGCATCTGCGGCAAAATCCCTGTAACATTGTCCGCTTGCCTTAGGTCTAAACGACACTGCGAGCCATGTTTCTGTAATGAGTGATCTTTCCGCGCACACCCCGATGATGCAGCAGTACTGGAGGCTGAAAAACCAGCACCCAGACCAACTGATGTTCTACCGCATGGGCGACTTCTACGAAATCTTCTATGAAGATGCGAAGAAGGCCGCAAAACTCCTGGACATTACCCTGACTGCCCGCGGGCAATCGGCGGGCCAGTCGATTCCCATGTGTGGTATTCCCTTCCACGCGGCCGAAGGGTATCTGGCCAAGCTGGTGAAGTTGGGTGAGTCGGTGGTGATCTGCGAACAGATTGGCGACCCGGCCACCAGTAAAGGTCCGGTAGAGCGGCAGGTTGTGCGCATCATCACGCCGGGTACGGTCAGTGACGAAGCGCTGCTCGATGAGCGTCGCGACAACCTGATCGCTGCCGTGCTGGGTGATGAACGCCTGTTCGGCCTGGCAGTGCTGGATATCACCAGTGGCAACTTCACCGTGGTAGAAATCAAGGGCTGGGAAAACCTCCTGGCCGAGCTTGAGCGCATCAATCCGGTCGAGTTGCTGATTCCCGATGACTGGCCCCAAGGCCTGCCGGCAGAGAAGCGTCGTGGTGCCCGTCGCCGTGCGCCGTGGGATTTCGATCGCGATTCGGCGCGCAAGAGCCTGTGCCAGCAGTTCGCAACCCAGGACCTCAAAGGGTTTGGCTGCGAGAAACTCACCCTGGCCATCGGCGCCGCCGGCTGCTTGCTGGGCTACGCCAAGGAAACCCAGCGTACCGCCCTGCCGCATCTGCGCAGCCTCAAGCATGAACGCCTGGATGACACCGTGGTGCTCGACGGCGCCAGCCGCCGCAACCTCGAGCTGGATGTAAACCTGGCAGGTGGCCGCGACAACACCTTGCAGTCGGTCATTGACCGCTGCCAGACCGCCATGGGCAGTCGCCTTCTGACGCGCTGGCTGAACCGGCCGCTTCGCGACCTGAAAGTGCTGCAAGCGCGCCAAGGCTCGATTCGCTGCCTGCTCGACAGCTACCGCTTTGAGAAGCTACAGCCCCAACTCAAGGAAATCGGCGACCTCGAGCGGATTCTCGCCCGAATTGGTCTGCGTAATGCCCGTCCCCGCGACCTGGCGCGCCTGCGCGATGCCCTCGGCGCCCTGCCGGAACTGCAAAATGCCATGGCGGAGCTTGAAGCACCGCACCTGGCACGCCTGGCGGTTATTGCGGGGACTTATCCGGAACTGGCCGATCTGCTGGAAAAAGCCATCATCGACAACCCACCTGCTGTCATTCGTGACGGTGGAGTGCTGAAAACCGGCTACGACAGCGAGCTGGACGAACTGCTGTCGATGAGCGAGAACGCCGGTCAGTTCCTTATCGATCTGGAAGCCCGGGAAAAAGCGCGTACCGGCCTTGCCAACCTGAAAGTCGGCTACAACCGTGTGCACGGTTACTTCATCGAACTGCCGAGCAAACAAGCCGAACAGGCGCCCGCCGACTACATCCGTCGCCAGACACTCAAGGGCGCAGAGCGTTTTATCACCCCTGAGCTGAAAGTCTTCGAGGACAAGGCCTTGTCGGCCAAGAGCCGCGCCCTTGCACGCGAAAAAATGCTCTACGACGCCCTGCTCGAAACCCTGATCGGTCATCTGGCACCGCTGCAGGACACCTCCGCGGCCTTGGCCGAACTGGATGTGTTGAGCAACCTTGCCGAACGCGCGCTGAATCTCGACTTCAATTGCCCAATCTTTGTTGATGAGCCCTGCATGCGCATCAACCAGGGCCGCCACCCAGTAGTCGAGCAGGTACTGACCACACCTTTCGTGGCCAACGACCTGAGCCTGGATGACAACACCCGCATGCTGGTGATCACCGGCCCGAACATGGGTGGTAAATCCACCTACATGCGTCAGACCGCCTTGATCGTGCTGATGGCGCATATCGGCAGCTTTGTACCGGCCGCCAGTTGCGAGCTGTCGCTGGTAGACCGGATTTTCACCCGTATCGGCTCCAGCGATGACCTGGCCGGCGGGCGTTCGACCTTCATGGTCGAAATGAGTGAAACCGCCAACATCCTGCATAACGCTACCGACCGCAGCTTGGTGCTGATGGACGAAGTGGGTCGTGGAACCAGTACCTTCGACGGCCTGTCGCTGGCCTGGGCAGCGGCAGAGCGCCTGGCGCAGCTGCGCGCCTATACCTTGTTTGCCACGCACTACTTCGAACTTACGGTGTTGCCGGAAAGCGAGCCTCTGGTTGCCAACGTGCACCTGAACGCCACCGAGCACAACGAACGTATTGTCTTTCTTCACCATGTGCTACCGGGGCCTGCCAGTCAGAGCTACGGCCTGGCCGTGGCCCAGCTGGCCGGCGTTCCAACACCGGTAATCCAGCGTGCACGCGAACACCTGGGTCGGCTGGAAACCGCCAGTCTGCCCCATGAAATGCCCGTTGTGCCCAAAGGTGCGCCTGATGTTCCGCACCAGAGCGACTTGTTTGCCAGCCTGCCACACCCGGCCATTGAGAAGCTCGGGAAGCTTGACCTGGACAACATGACGCCGCGTCAAGCTATCGAAATGCTCTATACACTAAAGACTCTGTTATAACGCGAGCCCGCACAAGCTGATAGAATCCCGCGCGGTTTGACGGTGCTGCAGGTTACTAGCCTGGCCTGCAGCAAAATGATCAAACCGAGCGTCCCTGTCTGGAAGGGTATCGCTGCCGTCGCCTGAGGAGAGAATTAGAAATGACCTTCGTCGTCACCGACAACTGCATCAAGTGCAAGTACACCGACTGCGTAGAAGTCTGTCCGGTGGACTGCTTTTACGAAGGCCCGAACTTCCTGGTCATTCACCCGGATGAGTGCATCGACTGTGCATTGTGCGAGCCTGAATGCCCTGCCCAAGCCATTTTCTCGGAAGACGAAGTGCCAAGCGGCATGGAGAATTTCATCGAGATCAATGCCGAGCTGGCAGAGATCTGGCCAAACATCACCGAGCGTAAGGATGCCCTGCCAGACGCTGAAGAGTGGGATGGCAAGCCAGGCAAGATCGCAGACCTGGAGCGCTAAGCTCTGCGGATCAAAAAAAGGCCCTTCAAGGGCCTTTTTTCATGTTTATCGCGGGCAAAAAAAAGGGGCGGTTTGACCCGCCCACATTTTTTCCGTAGTCCCTTTATTCCCTGTCATCGTCCTGATGAATCGCGTCCTGCGATGTCCTTGGCCGTCATCCTTGAAAGCCTGTGTCAGTCCGTAGACACAGTTCAGATACTAGCGTGCGCACGATTTCCAGCAACCGGTTAAAGCTCTCAAAAAGCTGCGGAAATATTGTTGAAACAAACAACAATAATATTGATTTTCAATGACTTACAAAAACGATCACGAAATTATCGACATAAATTTACTTAATTACATGACGATGGCTTACACCACACGTAAGCAAACGCCTACACGGAAAGGTACTGAGACACCCTTGGAAGGGAGCTTTCGCCAAGTCCGAATATTTCACTGGTACTAAAAGGAAACATTCACCCCTTAGTCGCTTTACGCTTCGGCGCAAGCATGGCCAACATCCTTGGCAACGGCACAAACAAAAACGCCTCGATCATGTCGAGGCGTTCTTTGCTGCAAGCAAATGCTTACTGGAACAGCGACTCACTGGACAAGCCATTTTTCTCGAGGATCTCACGCAGACGCTTGAGCCCTTCTACCTGGATTTGGCGAACCCGCTCACGGGTCAGACCGATCTCCAGTCCAACATCCTCCAGGGTGCTGCTTTCGTGCCCCCGCAGGCCAAAACGACGAATCACCACTTCCCGCTGCTTGTCGGTCAGTTCACTCAACCATTGATCGATGCTCTGGGACAGGTCGTCATCCTGGAGCAACTCACAAGGGTCAGTGGGACGGTCATCAGTCAGGGTATCAAGCAAGGTCTTGTCAGAGTCCGGCCCCAGGGACACATCCACTGACGATACCCGCTCGTTGAGCCCAAGCATGCGCTTAACCTCGCCAACTGGTTTTTCCAGAAGGCTGGCGATCTCTTCCGGGGACGGTTCGTGATCGAGCTTCTGGGTCAGTTCGCGTGCAGCGCGCAGGTAAACGTTTAGCTCCTTGACCACGTGTATGGGCAAGCGAATCGTACGGGTCTGGTTCATGATCGCCCGCTCGATAGTTTGCCGAATCCACCAGGTAGCATAGGTAGAGAAACGGAAACCACGTTCAGGGTCGAATTTCTCGACTGCACGAATCAACCCCAGGTTGCCTTCCTCGATCAGGTCCAGCAACGACAGCCCACGATTGACATAGCGTCGGGCGATTTTCACCACCAGACGCAGATTGCTCTCAATCATGCGCTTGCGCCCAGCCGGATCGCCACTTTGCGACAGCCGCGCAAAATGGACCTCTTCCTCGGGTGAGAGTAAAGGCGAAAAGCCGATTTCATTAAGGTACAACTGGGTTGCATCAAGCGCCCGCGTATAGTCGATATACTTATGTTGCTTGAGTGATGAGCCTTGTTTAGCCTTGGTCCGAACCGTAGATACAGCAGGTTCGTCTGACACCGCATCCGTTTCCAAAACAATGCCGGTCTCCATCAGGAGAACTTCATCGTCGATGTCAAACTCCGGCACTTCTTTACTGAGAGCCATTGTTATAGTCCTTTGCTGAGTTCGAACTCAGACTCAAGCGACGCCGATATCCTTGGCAGCGCTGGAGCCTGTCCCCTCTACGTGAGGAACAGGCCGGGTTCTAGCAATCAACGACGCGGCAGGAACTGCAGCGGATCAACAGGTTTGCCCTGGCGGCGAATCTCAAAATGCAGCTTCACCCGGTCTGTGCCCGTGGAACCCATTTCGGCAATTGTCTGCCCTACTTTGACCTGCTGACCCTCCCGAACCAAAAGCCTGCGGTTGTGACCGTAGGCACTGACGTAGGTATCGCTGTGTTTGATGATTACCAACTCGCCGTAGCCCCGCAAGCCACTCCCGGCGTAGACAACTGAACCATCAGACGCAGCAAAAACAGGCTGTCCCAAATCACCGGCGATATCAATGCCTTTATTCAAACTACCGTTTGAAGCAAATTTCCCAATCAATACACCGGTAGCCGGCCAGGCCCAACCGCCCACTGCACGCTCCCGCGCAGGCACCTGTACTGGTGCTGCGGTGGAGGTGCTCACCACTGGCGCTTTAGTGGCTGGCGCAGTTGACAGCGGCTTGGCAGGTGTACCTGCCGGGCGGGTGGTAACGGTGGTTTTGCTGGAGGGAGAGGAGGAGGTAGTGACCACCTTGGTGGAGCCTGCAACAGTGCTCCCAGTGCGACCATCAAAACGAATAGCCTGTCCAGGGCGGATGGTATAAGGCGGCGCAATACCGTTACGGGCAGCCAGGTCCTTGTAATCCCAACCATAGCGAAAGGCGATAGAAAACAAGGTATCGCCAGGGCGCACCACATACTGGCCGCTGGTAGTTGCTGGGCGCTTAGCTATCGTCGGTGCATTGCGGTCTACCACTCGGGCACTGTTGGAGGAGGTGCTGGAGCAGCCGGACAACAGTGAACCCACGGCAAGTGCAATCACCAGAAGCTTGAAGCTCGAAAATCCCCTGCGCTGCTGAATGATTGTGTGACCCACCCGCCGCTCCCTCTCTTGGTGAACGCTGTGAAAATGCAATAATGTTTCAATTATAACCGAGCACATGCACCTTGCGGACACCGGGTCTTCGCAAATGTGAACCCTGACAGATTAGGGCAGCCAGGCAGATAGACAGAGCAATGCTGGAGTAATTCGCCGGCTACGAAAAAAAGCTGATCAGGCCAAAGGCCCGGTCAGCAGGGGAACGAAGCGCACGGCACCTAGTACCCGCCGCGAAAAACCATGCTCTTCGCGCACAATCAGCATCAGCTGCTGGGTTTCACCTGTTGGCCCTACGGGAATGACCATCCGCCCACCGGGTGCCAACTGGTCGAGCAAGGCCTGCGGAACTTCCGGGGCAACGGCGGTAACGATGATGCCGTTGTAAGGCGCGAGCGCCGGCCAGCCTTCACAACCATCACCCCAGCGAAATACCACGTTGCGCAAGTTCAGCTCGGTGAGTCGCTCCTTGGCGCGATCCTGCAGCACTTTGATGCGCTCAACCGAAAAAACCCGCTCGACCAACTGAGCGAGAATGGCGGTTTGATAGCCAGAACCGGTGCCGATCTCCAGCACCTTGTCCAGAGGACCTGCTTCAAGCAACAGTTCACTCATGTGCGCAACCATGAACGGCTGAGAGATCGTCTGGTTATTGCCGATTGGCAGCGCAGTATCTTCATAGGCGCGATGAGCCAGGGCCTCGTCGACAAACAAGTGACGTGGCGTACGCCGCAATACGTCGAGCACCTTGGGGTTGGAGACCCCTTCTTCTATCAGGCGCTTGATCAGACGTTCACGGGTTCGCTCAGAGGTAAAACCGATACCATGGCGCATCAGATCCTCCTGTTCACGCATCAGAGCAGCCCCTCCAGCCAACCATCCAGACGCTCGAATGCATCATTGAAAGTGCGGTCGAGCTGCAATGGTGTGATTGAGACGTAGCCCTGCATCACCGCATGAAAATCGGTGCCCGGGCCGCCATCCTCGGCATCACCCGCCACCGCGATCCAGTAACCTTCCTTGCCCCTGGGGTTGACTACCTTGGTAGGCGCCGCAGCACGCGCACGGTGCCCCAAACGCGTTAACTGGATGCCACGAATATGTTCCAGCGGCAGGTTGGGAATGTTTACATTGAGCACTGTTCGCGGCGGCAATTCCAGGCTCTTGTGCGCCTCAACCAGCTTACGGGCAAAATAGGCAGCGGTAGGCAGGTTGTCGGGAAGGCGCGACAGAAGCGAGAAAGCGAAAGACGTTCCGCCCAGGAAACGCCCCTCCAGCGCTGCCGCGACAGTCCCGGAATACAGTACGTCATCACCCAGGTTGGCGCCCAGGTTGATCCCCGACACCACCATGTCTGGCGTCTGCTCCAGCAGGCCATTGAGCCCCAGGTGCACACAGTCGGTAGGCGTGCCATTGAGACTGATATAACCGTTGGACAAAGTCTGCGGGCACAGTGGACGGTCGAGCGTCAGCGAGCTGCTGGCGCCGCTTTTGTCTTGATCAGGGGCTATGACCACACATTCGGCATAATCGGCCAGCGCCGCATGCAGCGCGGCGAGCCCCGGTGCAGTAACCCCGTCGTCGTTCGAAATCAGAATACGCATTAGCTGTCCGTCTGCCCTACCGACACCAGATCAACAAGCTCGCGCACCACGACGGTGGCAAAGCATCCGGCCGGAAGGACGAATTCCAGTTGCAGAACATCAGGCTCGGGATAATGCCACGTCAGACCGCCAATGGGCAGTCGCAGGATACGACGTTCGTGCGTCATACCCGCCCGCGCCAGCCATTGGCACAACGAAGCCTGCTGTTCACCGATACGTTGTTCCAGTTCGCCAGTGACGCCGCTGGTAGCGGGCAGTCCCTCGCCCCACATGGGGCCGGTGGGATGCAAGTCGAGAATTGCCAGGCGCGGGTCGGAACACTCCGCCTCCCCCGCCGGGAAAAAACTGCGGCTATCCGTAAAAGCCAGCAGATCGCCGACCTGAGCGTGCTGCCAACTTCCGTTGGTCACACGTTGCGCCAATACCTGATTGAACAGGTAGCTGCGCGCGCTGGAGAGCAGTCGCGAACGCACATTGCGCTGTTCCGGCAACGCCTGGCGCCCAGCCCAATCAAGGGCGTCGTGAATGTTGCCGCCTTCGTGACCGAAACGCTGGGTGCCGAAATAGTTGGGAACGCCCTGACTGCGCAATTGCTCCAGGCGTGCGTCCAGGGCCGGGTGGTCGGCATTCAGGCCTGTCAGGCGCAAGGTGAAGCCGTTGGCTGAATGCGCGCCGCGCTGCAGCTTGCGTGAATGCCGGGTGCGCTTGAGGATGCTCAGGGTCTCGTTTTCGGCCGCGCCAAGATCCGGGTCGGCCTTGCCTGGCAGGTGCAGACTGAACCATTGACGGGTCAGTGCCTGGCGATCTTTCAGACCGGCGTAGCTGATATTGCGCAGCGGTACACCGGCGGCCCGGGCCAAACGGCGCGCGGCCTCCTCAGTGTTTAGATTGCGCTTCTCGACCCACAACCACAGGTGTTCACCGTTACCGGACAGCGGGATGTCCAGCACCTCATCGACCTGAAAGTCTTCCGCGGTGGCTTTGAGAATAGCGTTGCCCAGTACCGGGCCCGACGCGCGCGGGCCTAACAGTTGCAGTTCATTCATGCGGGCAGCAACAAGGCGACAGCGTGTACGGCAATGCCCTCCTCGCGACCGGTGAAGCCAAGCTTCTCGGTAGTGGTGGCCTTGACGTTGACCTGGTCGAGCTCGACCTGCAGGTCCAGAGCAATCAGCTCGCGCATAGTGTCGATGTGCGGCGCCATTTTGGGTGCCTGGGCGACAATAGTGGCGTCGACATTGCCAACCTTCCAGCCTTTGGCCTGAACGATATTGAGCACATGGCGCAGCAATACACGACTGTCGGCGCCTTTGAACTGAGGGTCGGTATCGGGAAAGTGCTTACCGATGTCACCCAGCGCCGCAGCCCCAAGCAAGGCATCGCTCAGGGCGTGCAACACCACGTCGCCATCGGAATGGGCCAGCAGCCCGAACTTGTGCGCAATGCGCACCCCACCCAAGGTGATGAAATCGCCTTCCGCGAAGCGGTGCACATCGTAGCCGTGGCCAATACGCATAAAAAAACGCCCTGATTGAGTCAGGGCGTGATTCTACCTGCTTTGCCGGGCATTAGGCTGATTTGTAAGACGGTGCCTACAACAAACCCAGTGCCACTCCATGATGGCGCAAATGCTCATCGATAAAGCTGGCGATGAAGTAGTAACTATGGTCATAGCCTGGCTGCATGCGCAGATCCAGTGGATGGCCTGCCGCTTGCGCGGCCTGGATCAATGCCTGTGGCTTGAGCTGGTTTTCAAGAAAGTCGTCACGATCCCCCTGGTCCACCAGCAGCGGCAAACGCTGTTGAGCCTCGGCTATCAACACACTGGCATCCCACTCGCGCCAGCGCGCCCGATCTTCGCCCAGGAAGCGCGAAAATGCCTTCTGTCCCCATGGGCAATCCATTGGATTACTGATCGGTGAGAACGCCGACACAGAGCGATAACGCCCAGGATTGCGCAGCGCACAGACCAAAGCACCGTGCCCACCCATCGAATGCCCACTGATCCCGCGCAGATCGGAGGCTGGAAAATGCGCCTCGATCAATTTCGGCAGTTCCTGCACAACATAGTCGTGCATGCGATAGTTCTGCGCCCAGGGCTGCTCGCTGGCATTGAGGTAGAAACCGGCCCCCAGGCCAAAGTCCCAGGCACCCTCCGGATCTGTCGGCACTTGCGGCCCACGAGGGCTGGTGTCAGGCGCAACGATGATCAACCCCAACTCGGCGGCAAGCTTCTGTGCCCCAGCCTTCTGCATGAAGTTTTCGTCCGTGCAGGTCAGGCCGCTAAGCCAATACAGCACGGGTAGCTTGCCGCCATGCTCTGCCTGAGGTGGTAGGTAAACGGCAAACACCATGTCGCAACCCAGCACTTCGGACCGGTGGCGGTAGCGCTTGTGCCAGCCACCAAAGCTTTTCTGGCAGGAAATGTTTTCCAGGCTCATGGCTAACCTCAGAAATGAATAACGCTGCGAATGCTCTTGCCTTCATGCATCAGGTCGAAAGCCTTGTTGATATCTTCCAGGCCCATGGTATGGGTAATGAACGTATCCAGCGGAATCTCACCTTTTTCCGACATCTCAACATAACTTGGCAGCTCGCTGCGGCCACGCACGCCACCGAAGGCCGAACCGCGCCACACCCGCCCGGTAACCAGTTGGAACGGACGCGTCGAGATCTCCTGGCCGGCACCGGCAACGCCAATGATCACCGATTCACCCCAACCCTTGTGGCAGCATTCCAGCGCTGCGCGCATCAGTTGCACGTTGCCGACGCATTCGAACGAGAAGTCCACGCCGCCATCGGTGAGGTCGACAATTACCTCCTGGATTGGACGATCGTAATCCTTTGGGTTGACGCAATCGGTGGCACCCAACTGCCGGGCGATTTCAAATTTGCTCGGGTTGATGTCTACGGCAATGATACGAGAAGCCTTGGCTTTGACTGCGCCAATGATCGCCGAGAGGCCAATACCGCCAAGACCGAATACAGCCACGGTGTCACCAGGCTTTACCTTGGCGGTGTTGAGCACTGCACCGATACCGGTAGTGACGCCGCAGCCCAGCAGGCAGACCTTTTCCAGCGGCGCTTCTTTCTGGATCTTGGCCACGGAAATTTCCGGCAGCACGGTGTACTCGGAAAAAGTCGAAGTACCCATGTAATGGAACAGCTGCTGCCCTTTGTAGGAAAAACGTGTTGTGCCATCTGGCATCAGGCCTTTGCCCTGGGTCGCACGAATGGCCTGGCACAGGTTGGTCTTGCCGGAGCGGCAGAATTTGCACTGCCCACATTCGGGCGTGTACAGCGGGATAACATGATCACCCACGGCTACCGAAGTGACGCCCTCGCCCACGGCCTCGACGATAGCTCCGCCTTCATGACCCAGAATCGATGGAAAGATACCTTCAGGGTCCGCACCGGACAGCGTGTACGCATCGGTATGACAGACACCACTGGCAACTACGCGCAGCAGCACTTCGCCTGCCTTGGGCATCGCCACATCGACTTCGACGATTTCCAGCGGTTTTTTCGCCTCGAAGGCAACAGCGGCACGGGACTTGATCATCAATCTTCTCCAGCAAGGGGTCGGTTCAAGCTCGAAGTGTAATTCATCCTGTTTTGCTTAATAATCCGGGTAAAGACAAAACATTATTGCCATACAGGGATAATCAATGAGCAGTCGCTGGGAAGGGATCGACGAGTTCGTTGCGGTGGCCGAGTCTGGCCAGTTCACCGCAGCAGCCGAGCGCCTGGGGGTTTCGTCCTCGCATATCAGCCGCCAGATCGCCCGGCTGGAAGACCGCCTGCAAACTCGCCTGCTGTACCGCAGCACCCGAAAAGTGACCTTGAGCGAAGCCGGACAGACCTTTCTTCAACACTGTCAGCGCCTACAGGATGGCCGTGAGGAAGCCCTGCGCGCCATCGGCGACCTGACCAGCGAACCCAAAGGCTTGCTGCGCATGACCTGTGCGGTGGCCTATGGCGAGCGTTTCATTGTTCCACTGGTGACGCGGTTCATGACGCTGTATCCACAGTTGCGAGTGGACATCGAACTGAGCAACCGCACACTGGACCTGGTTCATGAAGGCATGGATCTGGCCATTCGCCTGGGCCGACTGCAGGACTCGCGCCTGATCGCCAGCCGCTTGGCTGCGCGACGCATGTATGTATGCGCATCGCCTGCTTACCTCGAGCGTTATGGGCGCCCGCACAGTCTTTCGGAGTTGGTACGGCATAACTGCCTGATCGGCAGCTCGGATATCTGGACATTGCAACAGGATGGCCGTGAGCACGGCCTTCGGGTGCAGGGTAATTGGCGCTGCAACAGCGGCCAGGCGGTGCTGGATGCCGCACTGCAAGGAATAGGGTTGTGTCAGCTTCCGGATTACTACGTCTTGGAACACTTGAAGACGGGATCATTGGTGTCGCTGCTCGAGGCCCAGCAGCCTCCCAACACCGCGGTCTGGGCGCTGTATCCACAGCAACGGCACCTGTCACCGAAAGTACGCAAGTTGGTGGATTATTTACGTGAGGGATTGGCGCGTCTGCCCGAGTATCGCGCAGGCTGAGCGGGCCCTGTCGCGGGACAAGCCCGCTGCTACCAACGGCGGCTTTTCAGCCGCGCTTGGCCCAGCGCTGGCGCAACCATTCCAGGTCTTCAGGCCGAGTGACCTTGATGTTGTCACTACGCCCTTCAATCAAGCGCGGCGCCTGTCCGGCCCATTCGATGGCCGAGGACTCATCGGTGATTGCCACATCAGCCACCAGGCTGTCAGCCAGAGCCCGGTGCAAGGTACCCAAGCGAAACATCTGCGGTGTGTACGCTTGCCAGACAGTGCTGCGATCAATGGTGGAACTGACTCGGCCCTTGCCATCAGCGCGCTTGAGGGTATCGCGTGCGGGCACAGCCAGCAGCCCCCCAACAGGGTCGTCGGCAAGTTCGAACAGCAGCCTATCAAGGTCACTGCGCGCAAGGTTCGGCCGAGCGGCATCGTGTACCAGCACCCAATCGCTGTCCGCCGCACCTTGAGCATGTAACAGCAACAAGGCGTTCAGCACCGAGTCGGCGCGCTCCAGGCCGCCAGTAGCACGCTGAATGCGTGGATCGCTGGCGCAGCGAAGGTTGGGCCAATAAGGGTCGTCAGCAGCAACACTGACCACCACCCCTTTTACGCAGGGATGGTCGAGAAAACAGTCGAGGCTATGCTCGAGAATGGTCTGCCTGCCCAATTGCAGGTACTGCTTGGGACGGTCGGCAGCCATGCGGGCACCAACGCCC
The DNA here is from genome assembly GCF_016881005.1 of Pseudomonas arcuscaelestis. Lineage (GTDB taxonomy): Bacteria > Pseudomonadota > Gammaproteobacteria > Pseudomonadales > Pseudomonadaceae > Aquipseudomonas > Aquipseudomonas arcuscaelestis. Next base: position 23,904 of record NZ_JACOPV010000007.1, read on the forward strand.
GCAGCAGGAATCACGGCCCAGAAGGCCGGCAAGGTCTGGTTCATTGGGCAAGCTGGTAGAGGGTTTCACCCTCCTTGACCATACCCAGTTCGTGGCGAGCCCGTTCTTCGACGGTTTCCATACCTTTCTTCAACTCCAGTACTTCAGCATCAAGCACACGATTACGTTCCAGCAGCCGCTCGTTCTCGGCGTGCTGTTCCGCAATTTGCTGCTTGAGTTCGGTGACATGGGCCAGGCTGCCATTGCCCACCCACAGGCGATACTGCAGGCCACCGAGCAGTAGGAGCAGGACGAGGAACAACCAATAAGGACTGCGCATCAGGGTATCCAGTGGAAAAAGACCGCGGCCTGTACAGGGCACTGATGGCACGAAGCCTGACCGAAGCCAGGCTTTGTGTACACAGACCTGCTGCACAAGTTGCTGAACAGTCAGTATGACTGCTCAGCTAACCTTGGCTGCTGTCTTTTTACCATCTCTTGCTTAGCCGCGAAACTCGGCACGACCACGGTACACAGCCTTGCTGCCCAGTTGCTCTTCGATACGCAGCAACTGGTTGTACTTGGAAACGCGGTCGGAACGGCACAGCGAACCGGTCTTGATCTGGCCGGCAGCGGTACCCACGGCCAGGTCGGCAATGGTCGAGTCTTCGGTTTCGCCCGAACGGTGCGAGATCACTGCAGTGTAACCGGCAGCCTTGGCCATTTGAATGGCTTCAAGCGTTTCAGTCAGCGAACCGATCTGGTTGAACTTGATCAGGATCGAGTTGGCAATGCTCTTGTCGATGCCTTCCTTCAGGATCTTGGTGTTGGTTACGAACAGGTCGTCACCGACCAGTTGTACCTTGTCGCCGATCTTGTCGGTGAGGATCTTCCAGCCAGCCCAGTCGGATTCGTCCAGGCCATCTTCGATCGAGATGATCGGGAAGCGCTCGCTGAGGCCTTTGAGGTAGTCGGCAAAACCAGCAGCGTCGAAGGATTTGCCTTCGCCGGACAGGTTGTACTTACCGTCTTCGAAGAACTCGCTGGCAGCGCAGTCCAGCGCCAGGGTGACATCGGTGCCCAGCTTGTAGCCGGCATTGGCCACGGCTTCAGCGATAGCCGACAGCGCGTCTTCGTTGGAGGCCAGATTCGGGGCGAAACCACCTTCGTCACCCACCGCAGTGTTCAGGCCGCGAGCCTTGAGCACAGCTTTGAGGTGATGGAAAATTTCGGTGCCCATGCGCAGCGCGTCAGAGAAGGTCTTGGCGCCAACCGGCTGAACCATGAACTCCTGGATATCGACGTTGTTATCGGCGTGCTCGCCACCGTTGATGATGTTCATCATCGGAACCGGCATCGAATACTGGCCCGGGGTACCGTTCAGGTTGGCGATGTGCGCATACAGCGGCAGGTCCTGATCCTGGGCAGCAGCTTTGGCAGCGGCCAGGGATACAGCCAGAATGGCGTTGGCGCCCAGATTGGCTTTGTTCTCGGTACCGTCCAGGTCGATCATGGCGCGGTCGAGGGTTTTCTGGTCAACCGGGTCTTTACCCAGCAGCAGGTCGCGGATCGGACCGTTGATGTTAGCAACAGCCTTCAGCACGCCCTTGCCCATGTAACGGCTCTTGTCGCCATCACGCAGCTCCAGCGCTTCGCGCGAGCCAGTGGAAGCACCGGACGGCGCGCAAGCACTGCCGATGATGCCGTTGTCGAGCAGTACGTCCGCTTCTACGGTGGGGTTGCCACGCGAATCGAGAACTTCACGACCTTTGATGTCGACGATTTTTGCCATTGTTGTAAGCACTCCAGAATTGACGAAAACAACGCAGCTGAGAAAAATCTTTGTCGTTCGCCAGGCTGTTGAAAGAGGGCAGGCCTGACGAAGACGCACCCCTGACCCGTGGGTCAGGGATTGAACGAGCGGTACTTTACCGGAGAATTGAGGATTACGCGGTTTCTACCGTCGGAAAACTCTTCACCAGATCGTCCAGTTGCTTGAGCTGGGCCAGGAATGGCTCCAGTTTGTCCAGGCGCAGCGCGCATGGACCGTCGCACTTGGCGTTGTCCGGGTCTGGGTGGGCTTCGAGGAAAAGCCCGGCCAGACCCTGGCTCAGGCCGGCCTTGGCCAGGTCGGTGACCTGGGCACGGCGACCACCAGCGGAATCGGAGCGACCACCCGGCATCTGCAGGGCATGGGTCACATCGAAGAACACCGGGTATTGGAACTGCTTCATGATACCGAAGCCGAGCATGTCTACCACAAGGTTGTTGTAGCCGAAGCTCGAACCACGCTCGCAGAGGATCAACTGATCGTTTCCGGCCTCTTCGCACTTGGTCAGGATGTGTTTCATTTCCTGTGGCGCGAGAAATTGGGCCTTCTTGATGTTGATCACTGCGCCGGTCTTGGCCATTGCCACCACCAGGTCAGTCTGACGCGACAGGAAAGCCGGCAGCTGAATGATGTCACAGACATCCGCCACGGCTTGCGCCTGATGCGGCTCGTGAACGTCGGTGATAACCGGAACATTGAAGGTGCGCTTGATCTCTTCGAAGATCTTCATCCCCTCTTCCAGGCCTGGGCCACGGTAGGAGTTGATCGACGAGCGGTTGGCCTTGTCGAAGCTGGCCTTGAAAACATAAGGAATACCGAGTTTCTCGGTAACCCGTACGTATTCTTCGCAGACTTTCATGGCCAGGTCTCGGGATTCCAGCACGTTCATGCCGCCGAACAGGACGAACGGCTTGTCGTTGGCGATCTCGATGTTACCGACGCGAATGATCTTCTGGGTCATGTATCAGGCCTTGTTCTTTTGAGCCAATGCCGCTTTGACGAAGCCGCTGAACAGCGGGTGCCCGTCACGCGGAGTCGAGGTGAACTCAGGGTGGAACTGGCAAGCGACGAACCAAGGATGATCCTGGGACTCGACCACTTCTACCAGTGCACCGTCACCGGAGCGACCGGAAACTTTCAAGCCGGCGTCAATCAACTGCGGCAGCAACTTGTTGTTCACTTCGTAACGATGGCGATGACGTTCGACAATCACATCCTTGGCATAGCAGTCATGAACCTTGGAGCCGCTTTCCAGCTGGCATTCCTGGGCACCCAGACGCATGGTGCCACCCAGGTCGGAGGCTTCGGTACGGGTTTCGACCGCACCGGTAGCATCTTCCCACTCGGTGATCAGACCAACGACCGGATGGCCGCTGTTGCGATCGAACTCGGTGGAGTTGGCATCTTTCCAGCCCATTACGTTACGGGCGAATTCGATGACAGCTACCTGCATACCGAGGCAGATACCCAGGTAAGGGACCTTGTTCTCGCGAGCATACTGCACGGCAGTGATCTTGCCTTCGACACCACGCAGGCCAAAGCCGCCTGGCACCAGAATGGCATCGGCGCCTTCGAGCAGGCTGGTGCCCTGGTTCTCGATGTCTTCGGAGTCGATGTAGCGCAGGTTGACCTTGGTACGGTTGCTGATACCCGCGTGACTCATCGCTTCGATCAACGACTTGTAGGCGTCCAGCAGCTCCATGTACTTGCCGACCATGGCGATGGTGACTTCGTGCTCTGGATTGAGCTTGGCATCGACTACAGCGTCCCACTCGGACAAGTCTGCACTTTCGCACTGCAGGCCGAAACGCTCGACGACGAAATCGTCCAGACCCTGGGAATGCAGGATGCCCGGGATTTTGTAGATGGTATCGGCATCTTCCAGCGCGATCACCGCACGCTCTTCAACGTTGGTGAACTGTGCGATCTTGCGACGCGACGAGTTGTCGATCGGGTGATCGGAGCGGCAAACCAGCACGTCTGGTTGCAGGCCGATGGAGCGCAGCTCCTTGACCGAGTGCTGGGTAGGCTTGGTTTTGGTTTCGCCTGCGGTGGCGATGTACGGCACCAGTGTCAGGTGCATCAGCATTGCGCGTTTGGCGCCCACTTCGAAACGCAACTGACGAATGGCTTCGAGGAACGGTTGCGACTCGATGTCGCCCACGGTACCGCCGATTTCGACCATTGCCACGTCGGCATCGCCTGCACCCTTGATGATGCGGCGCTTGATTTCGTCGGTAATGTGCGGAATCACCTGGATGGTGGCGCCCAGATAATCACCACGGCGCTCTTTGCGCAGCACGTGCTCGTAGACACGGCCTGTGGTGAAGTTGTTGTTCTGGGTCATCGTCGTGCGGATGAACCGCTCATAGTGGCCCAGGTCCAGGTCAGTTTCGGCACCGTCGTGAGTGACGAACACTTCGCCATGCTGGAACGGGCTCATGGTGCCCGGGTCGACGTTAATGTACGGATCCAGCTTGAGCATGGTGACCTTGAGCCCCCGCGCCTCCAGGATAGCCGCCAATGAAGCCGAGGCAATGCCTTTCCCCAATGAAGAAACAACACCGCCCGTGACGAATATGTAGCGCGTCATGAAAAACCCTAGAAGTCTGCGTTAAAGCGGTCAGTGCCGCCGGGGAAAGCGAAGGAAGGCCGAAGCCCCCGATCACCTGCGTCAATCACAGTGCCACTTAAAAAACTGCCGCGTCTGGACAGACCGGGGGCTTTAGACCCGGTACGGCGCTCGCTACACATTTTTAGAATCGCCCAGCAAAAAACTGCTTGGTAATCGGCAACTACTGCGGTTCTGAGGGAAGCCACAGAAGTTGTATCAAGAAGGGAGCGTAGTCTACCGGAATGTCCCTTTCATCTCAAACCTTGCTCGCTCGTCGGTAGGCACCAACTCAAAACAAAGCCCTTTCTGCTCAAATCCGGCAGGTTGGCGACCGCCACTATCTGCTCGTCACAATAGAGCAGCGGCAGCCGCGAGCGAACAAAAGCGGGCACCTCCAGCTCGTTGAGCAAGCGTTTCAGATCACGTCGACCTCGACCGAGAACAAGTAAAGATTCACCACCCTGGCGATAACCAACGTGCAATATCCCCTGCGGCAACGTGCCACTGAAACTGACCTGGCCATTGCCACTCAATGCCAGCGCTACGCTCGGATCGGTCCAGGCCTGTCGCCCCTGCGGAGCTTTAAGCCAGTCTCCGGCTAGCCACCAGACCCGTTCATTGCTGCGATGCAGCTCGCCATCGGTGAGACGCCACACTGGCCGTCCATCGCAGGCTGCATCACGTAGCGTCTCCCAGCCTGCCCAGTGCCTTGCATCCGGCAGGCGTGTGCGCTGCGCCATCCAGTATTGCAATGCATTTCGCTGACGAGCGGGAGACAAACTACGCATGACGCGCAAATCCAGGGACGCTAATCCGAGCCAATCATAGGCATTCACGGTCGAGGCAAGCGCCAGATCCTGTTGGGCCAACTCGTCGAGCAAGCCCTGGGCCTCGCTCAAATGCTCCGCTGTACGTGCCAGATTCTGCGCAGCTTGCGGCCAGCGTTGGCGCAAAGCCGGGAACACTGCGTGACGCAGGTAGTTTCGCGAATATTGCATATCGCTGTTACTCGGGTCTTCGACCCATGTCAGCTGATGCTCTCGGGCATAGGCCTCCAATGCTTTTCGCGAGACATCGAGAAATGGCCGCAGCAGCACGCCCTGCCCCAACGCCCGCTGAACCGGCATCGACGCCAAGCCTCGCACCCCCGCCCCGCGCAGCAATCTAAACAGCAGGGTTTCCGCCTGATCTTCACGGTGCTGGCCGGTCAGCAACACTTCTCCAGGCCTCAGGGCAGCGTTGAAGGCAGCATAACGGGCATCCCGCGCTGCCTGTTCAAGACTGGCAGTTGTGCCCACTTCGACATGGATGACCTGCAAGGTCACGCCCAGTCCTTCACACAGCTGTTGACATTGGCTCGGCCAGGCATCAGCAACAGCCTGCAGGCCGTGGTGGACATGGATAGCACGTATGGGGGGCTTGCGCGGCAGGTTCGCCAACAGATGCAAAAGGACAGTGGAGTCCAGGCCGCCAGAGAGGGCGACACACCAGGAGGGGGCGCTTAGCCAGGGAGAAAGCTTGCTGCTCAGATCAATCATCGGCGCAGGCTCGGTAGTGATCGCGGGGCTAATGGAGCCCCGCGATACGCTCAGATCAGAGCCCGTAGCTCATCAGTCGATCATAACGGCGCTTGAGCAGTGCGTCGTTGTCGAACGTCTTGAGCATGTCCAACTGCTCGATCAGTTCGCCACGGATACTCGCGGACATCTTCGCCGGATCACGGTGGGCGCCGCCCAAGGGCTCGGCAATAACTTTGTCGACAATACCCAGGCCCTTCAGGCGCTCGGCAGTAATGCCCATGGCCTCGGCTGCATCAGGCGCCTTCTCAGCGGTCTTCCACAGAATCGACGCGCAACCTTCCGGCGAAATGACCGAATAGGTCGAATACTGCAGCATGTTCAACTGGTCGCATACGCCAATGGCCAGCGCACCACCGGAACCGCCCTCACCAATAACGGTGGCGATGATCGGGGTTTTCAGACGGGCCATGACGCGCAGGTTCCAGGCAATAGCTTCGCTCTGGTTGCGTTCTTCAGCGTCGATACCCGGGTAAGCACCTGGGGTGTCGATGAACGTCAGGATTGGCATTTTGAAACGCTCGGCCATTTCCATCAGGCGGCAAGCCTTGCGGTAGCCCTCTGGACGTGGCATGCCGAAGTTGCGGCGAACCTTTTCGCGCACTTCTCGACCTTTCTGATGGCCGATGACCATGACTGGCTTGTCGTCCAGGCGCGCAATACCACCAACGATTGCTGCGTCATCGGAGAAGTGCCGATCGCCGTGCAGTTCGTCGAACTCAGTGAACAGGTGATCGATGTAGTCCAAGGTATAGGGACGACGAGGATGACGTGCCAGCCGGGCAATCTGCCAACTGGTCAGGTTGCCGAAGATGCTTTCGGTCAGGGTGCTGCTTTTATCTTGCAGACGGGCGATTTCATCGCCGATGTTCAGCGAGTTGTCATTACCCACCAAGCGCAGCTCTTCAATCTTGGCTTGCAGGTCAGCAATCGGCTGTTCGAAATCCAGAAAATTCGGGTTCATAGGCATCCGTCTTGGGTCTACGGCCAGGCGGCCGGCCGGTTGATCCGTTTGGCGCCCTACCTTAAGGGATCAGGCGCATTCAGGTCGAGATTAAAAATTCATCGATATTGCAAAAAGACGTTCTCACGCCCGAACTGGTCACGCAGGGCTTGAATCAGGCCATCTGCCGGGTCGATCCGCCAGCCTTCTCCAAACTGCAGCATTGCCTTGGCATCGCTGCCGGTGTACTCCATGGTAATCGGGCAGGCACCACGATGGCGCTTGAACAGCTCGCCCAGCCAGGTGAGACGATCACCCTTGAGGGCATCGCTGTGCACTTTCAGGCGCAGGCTCTCGGCCAAATTGGTCCGCGCATCTTCCATGCTCATGACCCGTTTTACCCGCAGGCGCAAACCACCAGAGAAGTCATCATTGCTGACCTCACCTTCGACGACGACCATCGCATCGGTCTGCAAAAGCGGCTGGGCAGCCATGAACGCATCGGCGAACAACGAAGCCTCGATACGCCCGGAGCGGTCATCAAGAGTGACAAAGCCCATCTTGTCACCCTTTTTATTCTTCATCACCCGCAGCGCAATGATCATGCCGGCGACCGTCTGCGTGTCGCGGGCCGGCTTCAGATCAATGATACGCTGGCGGGCAAACCGGCGAATTTCGCCTTCGTACTCGTCGATCGGGTGCCCGGTCAGGTACAGGCCCAGGGTGTCCTTCTCGCCTCGCAAGCGCTCCTTGAGGGTCAACTCACGTGCATTGCGGTGCTTGACGTAGACATCGGCGTCTTCTTCCACAAACAACCCGCCGAACAAGTCGGCGTGACCGCTATCGGCGGTACGGGCAGTCTGCTCGGCAGACTTGATCGCTTCTTCCATGGTCGCCAGCAAAACCGCGCGATTGCGGTCGACGTTCGCCTGGTAAGCCTTGAGCTCATCATGGAAATACGGCCCCAAGCGATCCAGGGCGCCGCTGCGCACCAGGGCATCGAGCGTGCGCTTATTGATGCGTTTGAGATCGACACGCTCGCAAAAGTCGAACAGGTCCTTGAATGGCCCATTGCTCCGCGCTTCAACGATAGCCTCTACCGGCCCCTCGCCCACACCCTTGATTGCGCCAAGCCCGTAGACAATACGGCCGTCATCGTTGACCGTGAACTTGAAGTCGGAGGTATTCACATCCGGCGCATCCAGGCGCAGCTTCATGCTGCGCACTTCTTCGATCAGCGTAACGACCTTGTCGGTGTTATGCATATCCGCCGACAGCACCGCTGCCATGAACGGTGCCGGGAAGTGGGTTTTCAACCATGCGGTCTGGTAAGACACCAAGCCATAGGCTGCAGAGTGAGATTTGTTGAAGCCGTAGCCTGCGAACTTCTCCACCAGATCGAAGATGTTACCTGCCAGATCCGGGTCGATATTGTTGGATGCACACCCTTCGATGAAGCCGCCACGCTGCTTGGCCATTTCCTCGGGCTTTTTCTTACCCATAGCCCGACGCAGCATGTCCGCACCACCGAGGGTGTAACCGGCCATGACCTGGGCAATCTGCATGACCTGTTCTTGATACAGGATGATGCCGTATGTGGGCGCCAGTACCGGCTTGAGGCCTTCGTACTGGTAGTCCGAGTGCGGGTACGCAAGCTCGGCGCGACCGTGCTTGCGGTTGATGAAGTCATCAACCATCCCCGATTGCAGCGGGCCGGGTCGAAACAGTGCTACAAGTGCAATAAGGTCTTCCAGGCAGTCGGGCTTGAGCTTTTTGATCAGCTCCTTCATGCCCCTGGATTCGAGCTGGAACACCGCAGTGGTTTCCGCCTTTTGCAACAGGTCGAACGTTTTCTTGTCGTCCAGCGGGATGAAGTCGATGTTCAGGTCTTCCAGACCCTGCTTGGCCTGCTCGCGGTTGATGGTCTCCATCGCCCACTTGATGATCGTCAGGGTGCGCAAGCCGAGGAAGTCGAACTTCACCAGACCAGCGGCTTCAACGTCATCCTTGTCGAACTGAGTAACCAGACCGCCGCCTTCTTCATCACAGGCGATTGGCGAGAAGTCAGTAAGCTTGGTCGGTGCAATTACCACACCACCGGCGTGCTTACCGGTACCGCGGCAAACACCCTCAAGCTTGAGGGCCATGTCCCAGATTTCCTTGGCGTCCTCATCGGTCTTGAGGAAGTCGCGCAACACTTCTTCCTGTTCGTAGGCTTTCTCCAGCGTCATGCCTACTTCGAAAGGAATCATCTTCGACAGACGATCAGCCAGGCCATAGGACTTGCCCTGCACTCGCGCCACATCGCGCACCACAGCCTTGGCGGCCATGGTACCGAAAGTGATGATCTGGCTTACCGCGTTACGGCCATAGGCATCGGCTACGTACTCGATTACCCGGTCGCGACCATCCATGCAAAAGTCGACGTCGAAGTCGGGCATCGATACCCGTTCCGGGTTGAGGAAACGTTCAAACAGCAAGTCGTAGGCGAGCGGATCAAGGTCGGTGATCTTTAGCACATAGGCGACCAGCGAGCCTGCACCCGACCCCCGGCCAGGACCGACAGGCACGCCGTTGTTCTTGGCCCACTTGATGAAGTCCATAACGATGAGGAAGTAACCGGGGAACCCCATCTGGATGATGATATCCAGTTCGAACTTCAGGCGATCGAGGTAGACCTGGCGCTTCTCCTCGTAATTGGGCGTGGTCTCTTTCGGCCACAGCACCGCCAGGCGCTCTTCCAGCCCTTCATGGGAAACATGGCGAAGATAGTCATCGATGCCCATGCCGTTGGGCGTCGGGAAATCTGGTAGAAAGTGCTTGCCCAGTTGCACTTGGATGTTACAACGCTTGGCAATTTCTACCGTGTTCGCCAGCGCGTCGGGCAGGTCGCTGAACAGCTCGGCCATTTCTTCCGGGCTTTTCAGGTATTGCTGGTCGCTGTAGTTGCGTGAACGGCGCGGGTCATCCAGGGCACGGCCTTCGCCGATACATACGCGCGTTTCATGGGCGTCGTAATCCGACTGCTTGATAAAACGCACATCGTTGGTCGCAACCAGCGGAGCATTCAGCTTGTCGGCCAGGGCGACAGCCGCATGCAGGTATTCTTCGTCCCCCGCGCGGTTGGTGCGCTGCACCTCGACGTAGAAGCGGTCCGGAAACATCGCCATCCAGTCTTGCAGCAGCGCCTGAGCTTCATCGGGGTTGCCATTGAGCAACGCCATGCCGATATCGCCCTCCCGGGCTGCGGACAGGGCAATCAGGCCTTCACTGGCAGGGGCGATCCAGTCACGCTCGATAACCACCAGGCCGTTGCGCTGACCTTCGACCCAGCCGCGGGAAATCAACTCGGTAAGATTGCGATAACCCTGGGCATCCATGGCCAAAAAACAGATTCGCGACAGCGGCGCATCCGGATCGCTATTGGCCAACCACAGATCAGCCCCACAGATCGGCTTGATGCCCGAGCCCATGGCGTTTTTGTAGAACTTCACCAGCGAGCACATGTTGCTCTGGTCGGTAACCGCTACGGCCGGCATGTTCATCGACGCCAGTGCCTTGGCCAGTGGCTTGATCCGCACCAGGCCGTCGACCAGGGAGAATTCAGTGTGCAGGCGAAGATGAACGAAAGAAGCCGACATGATGATCCTATAGCAGCACAAAACAACAAGGCCCGGATTGTACCGGGCCTTGATCAAAACAGCAGCCTGTGAAGATTGAACAGACCGCTGACACCTACCTCACCCGGTCACACTTCGCCAAATCCGCTAGCAAGTGCATCACGCGCTTCGAACGCCGCACGCACCGGGGCAAAGGAGCGTCGATGAATCGGCGTCGGCCCAAGGCGCGCCAGCGCTTCCAGATGCACCGGTGTCGGGTATCCCTTATGGCCACCGATTCCGTAACCTGGATAAATCAGCTCGAAGGCGGCCATTTCCCGGTCACGGGTAACCTTGGCCAGGATCGACGCAGCAGCAATTGCCGGAACCTGGCTATCGCCTTTGACCACCGGCGCCGCAGGCACCGACAGCTTGGGGCAGCGATTGCCGTCGATCAACGCCAGCTTCGGCGTAACACTCAAGCCTTCGACCGCACGCTGCATAGCCAGCATGGTTGCGTGCAGGATATTCAGTTGGTCGATTTCCTCGACTTCGGCACGGGCGATGCAGAAGCTCAGGGCTTTCTCGCAGATTTCATCGAACAGCTTTTCACGACGCGCTTCGGTCAGCTTCTTCGAGTCATTCAGCCCGAGAATCGGCCGCTGTGGATCAAGGATTACCGCAGCCGTCACTACCGCGCCACAAAGCGGGCCACGTCCGACTTCGTCGACACCAGCGACCAGGTCCTCGACCAGGTTGAAGTCCAGTCCCATTTGCATCTATCGAGTTTCCAGCAGGGCCAGCACCGCTTCAGCTGCCTGGTTGGAGGCATCGCGGCGCAGGGTACGGTGGATCTGGTCAAAACCTTCAGTCTGCTGGGCGCCACCTTCGACCAGTGGCGCCAGCGTCTGAGCCAGGGCTTGGGGGGTAGCAGCTTCTTGCAGCAACTCAGGCACCAGCATGCGCTGGGCTAGCAGGTTGGGCAGCGACACATAAGGGCTTTTGACCAGTCGTTTGAGAATCCAGTAGGTCAGCGGAGCGAGGCGATACGCAACCACCATCGGCCGCTTGAACAACAATGCTTCCAAGGTGGCTGTACCGGAAGCGATCAAAACCGCGTCACATGCGGCCAGCGCCTGGTGCGACTGCCCATCCAGCAGGGTCAGCGGTAAGTCACGACCTTCAAGCATTTGTTCCAACTGAGCGCGGCGCTCGGCGTTGGCACACGGCGAAACGAAGCACACACCCGGCACCAGCTCACGTAAGCGCTCTGCAGTTTCGAGAAACAGCGCACCAAGACGTCCCACTTCACCACCACGGCTACCCGGCATGAGGGCGACCAGCGGCCCGTCGCCAAGCCCCAGCTGTTCACGAGCTGCGTGCCGATCAGCTTCCAGCGGGATGCTGTCAGCCAACGGGTGACCGACAAAACGCACCGGCACACCCTTCTCTTCGTAGAATTTCGCCTCGAAAGGAAACAGCGTCAGCATCAGATCGCAGCCTTCGCGAATCTTCAGCACACGCTTCTGGCGCCAGGCCCAGACCGAAGGACTGACATAATGCACGGTCTTGATTCCGGCCTTGCGCAGGTTCATTTCGATGTTGAGGGTGAAATCGGGCGCGTCGATACCGATAAATACGTCCGGGCGTTCTTCGATCAGGGTCTGGATCAAAGCCTTGCGTCGCTTGAGCAGCTCACGCAGGCGACCCAACACCTCGACCAGCCCCATGACGGCCAAGCGTTCCATGGGAAAGTACGACACCAGCCCTTCGGCCTGCATCAGCGGCCCGCCGACACCAATGAAACGTACCTGAGGATGGCGGGACTTGAGCGCGCGCATCAAACCGGCGCCAAGAATATCGCCGCTGGCCTCGCCCGCCACCAGCGCTACACATAACTCAGCCATGATCAGCGCGTGATGCCGCGGGTAGAGTTCTGGATCGACTTGAGGAATACGTCGACTTCAGGGAACTGGGATGCAGGCTCGGCCAGTTCGGCAATCGCGTGCTCGACCGTCAGTCCCTGGCGATAGACAACTTTGTAGGCGCGGCGCAGGGCATGAATGGCTTCTTCACTGAATCCACGACGGCGCATGCCCTCGAAGTTCATGCTACGTGCTTCAGCCGGGTTGCCGAACACCGTTACATAAGCCGGTACATCCTTGCCGATGGCGGTACCCATGCCGGAAAAGCTGTGAGCGCCGATATGGCAAAACTGATGCACCAGGGTAAACCCGGAGAGAATCGCCCAGTCGTCAACATGAACATGGCCGGCCAACGCCGTATTGTTGACCAGGATGCAGTGATTACCGATGACGCTGTCATGGCCGATGTGCGCGTAGGCCATGATCAGATTGTGATCGCCCAAGGTGGTTTCCGAACGATCCTGGACGGTTCCACGATGGATGGTTACGCCCTCACGAATGACATTGTGATCACCGATTACCAGGCGTGTAGCTTCACCCTTGTACTTGAGGTCGGGGGTATCTTCGCCTACCGATGAGAACTGGTAGATACGATTGTGCCGACCAATTCGGGTAGGACCCTTGAGGATCACATGCGGACCAATGACGGTCCCCTCCCCGATCTCTACACCAGCACCGACGATAGACCAAGGACCAACCTCGACGCCATCGGCGATCTTCGCCGACGGATCGATGATTGCCCGAGGGTCAATCAAACTCATAGTTTGCGTTCCGCGCAGATGATCTCGGCCGAGCACACTGGCTTGCCGTCGACCGACGCCTGGCATTCAAACTTCCAGATCTGGCGCTTACAGCTGATGAACTTGGCTTCCAGGATCAACTGATCGCCCGGCAGTACAGGCTGACGAAACCGCAGCTTGTCGGAACCGACGAAGTAGTACAGCGTACCGTCCGCAGGCTTAACATCCAGCATCTTGAAGCCAAGGATACCAGCTGCCTGGGCCATCGCTTCGATGATCAGGACGCCCGGCATGATCGGGTGCGCCGGAAAGTGACCATTGAAGAAAGGTTCGTTGATGCTGACATTCTTGTAGGCACGAATGCGCTGAGCCTCTACGTCCAGTTCCACTACCCGGTCCACCAGCAGGAACGGGTAACGGTGAGGCAAGTATTCGCGAATCTCGTTGATGTCCATCATTTCGGGGGGAAGCCTGTAGTAAAGATAGGGAGCGCCTGCTTTTGCCAGGCGCTCCTTTTGCAAAATCAAAGAGTCAGCCTGCGGCTATTCACTCTCGATCAGGAAATGGTATCAGCCTTCTGATGAAGGCTGGCTGTCCGAGGTCACGACCTCGACACGCTTTTCCAACTGTTGAAGACGTTTCGCCATTTCGTCGAGCTGGCGAATCCGTGCGGCGCTCTTGCGCCACTCGCCCAGCGGCTGCATCGCCGTACCGGAAGAATAGGCCCCAGGCTCGGTGATAGAGCGTGTGACCATGGTCATGCCCGATACGAAAACACCGTCGCAGACATCAATATGTCCCACCATGCCGACACCGCCGGCAATAGTGCAGTGCTTGCCAATCTTGGTGCTACCGGAAATGCCGACGCAAGCCGCCATCGCCGTGTGATCACCGATCTGTACGTTATGGGCGATCTGGATCTGGTTGTCGAGCTTAACCCCGTTTCCGATCCGGGTATCTGCCAGTGCGCCACGGTCGACTGCAGTGTTGACACCGATTTCGACATCATCGCCAATACTGACGCCACCGATCTGGGCGATCTTCTGCCAGACGCCTTTCTCGTTGGCAAAGCCAAAGCCTTCACCACCGATAACTGCACCGGACTGAATTACAACCCGCTTACCGATGCGCACATCGTGGTACAGGGTTACTCGCGGAGCCAGCCAGCCACCTTCGCCGATCACGCAACGCGCACCGACGAAGCATTGGGCACCGATCGTCACACCCGGACCGATTTGCGCACCGCTCTCGATCACCGCACAGGCACCAATACTTGCACTGGCATCGACCTGCGCATCGTCGGCTACCACGGCGCTGGGATGAATTCCCGCTACAGCCCTAGGCTTTGGATCGAACAGGTGGGATATCCGCGCGTAGGCGAGGTACGGATCTGGAACAATCAGCGCATTGCCGGCAAAACCTTCGGCATCGGCTGCCTTGAGCAGAATTGCCGCCGCCTTGCTGTCACCCAGGTACTTGCGGTACTGCGGATTGGCAAGAAAGCTCAATTGTCCCGGCCCGGCTTCCTGAAGCGTCGCCAGGCCAGTGATTTCCAGCTCCTCGGGGCCACTGAAGGTGGCCCCGAGGAACTCGGCCAACTGACCGAGCTTCATGGTCACAGTCATGTTCAACGGGACTGATTCATGCGCTCGATGACTTGGCGAGTGATGTCGTACTGAGGTTTGACATCAATCACCGCGCCACGCTCGAGCACCAGGTCAAAACCGCCCTTCTTGATCACTTCTTCAACAGCGCCATCGAGCTTTGGCTTCAGCTGTTTGAGCATTTCACGGTCGGCAACAGCCTTGGACTCGTTCAGCTCCTTGGACTGGAACTGGAAGTCACGGGCCTTTTGCTTGTACTCAAGCTCCAGACGCTCGCGCTCTGGTTGAGCCATCTTGTCGCCACCGGCACGGATACGGTCGGCAATGCCTTTGGCGCTGCTTTCCAGGTTTTTCAGCTTGGTCAGCTGCGGGCCGAACTTCTTCTCGGCATCGACAGCGTATTTTTTCGCCGCGTCCGATTCGAGCAATGCCATTTGATAGTTCAGGACAGCAACCTTCATTTCGGCGAAAGCCGGGGTTGCGATCAGGGTCGCAGCCAGTACTGCCAGTTGGGTCAACTTACGCACGATGCACTCCTACAGAATCCGATGTCGTTAGCAAGGGGCAGACCTTAGAAGGTCTGGCCCAGAGAGAATTGGAACACCTGGGTATCGGCTTCGTCCGGCTTCTTGACCGGCATTGCCAGGCTGAAGCTCAACGGACCGAGCGCGGTAATCCAGGTGACGCCCAGACCGACGGAGCTGGCCAGGCCCGACAGGCCGACCTTCTCGCAATCGGGCTTGGAGCCGCAGTTGGTATCGAACACGTTACCCACATCCCAGAATACCGAGGTGCGCAGCGAGCGTTGGTCCTTGACGAACGGCAGCGGGAACAGCAGTTCTACACCACCCTGTACGAGGACGTTACCACCGAACGGCAGCGGATCCTGATCCGGGTCGGCAATGGTGCCCGGGTTGTGACCGTTACTTGGGGTACTGCGTGGACCCAGGCTGCTGTCCTTGAAGCCACGAACCGAGTTGAAACCACCGGCATAGTAGTTCTCGTAGAACGGCAGGCCCGAAGTACCACCGAAACCATCACCATAGCCCAACTCAGTGTGCAGGCGCAGGGTGTAGTCGTTGTTAATTGGCTTGAACAGTTGGCCACGGTAGTCGAGTTTGAAGAACGACAGGTCGCTGCCTGGAGTGGTTGCCTCGAGCACCAGGCTCTGGGAGTGGCCACGGGTAGCCAGCACGCCTTTGTTCAGGGTCGACTCGGACCAGCCGGCGGACGCCTTGAAGTTCAGGTACTTGTCACCTTCCTCGTTAACGAAATCGAAGATCTCGTCGACGGTGTATTTACCGGTCTTGATTTCATCCTGCTGTACGGTCAGGCCGAAGGTCAGACGCGAAGTTTCGCTGATCGGGTAGCCGACGCTTACGCCCGCACCCAGGCTGTCAACCGCATAGCTGGCAACGTCGACGTCAAGGTCATCGTAGTCAGTGGTGCGATAGAAGGCGTTGTAACCCAGGCTGACGCCATCGGCAGTCCAGTAGGGGTCCACAAAGCCGAAGTTGTAGCGGCTCTGGTATTCACTGCGCGTCAGGCCGAGGGAAACCTTGTTACCGGTGCCCAGGAAGTTGCTCTGGCTGATGGAACCGCCGAGGATCAGACCGGCGCTCTGAGCGAAACCGACGCTGGCTGTAATCGAACCGGAAGCTTGTTCTTCAACGCTGTAGTTGACGTCGATCTGGTCGTCGGTTCCTGGAACTGCCGGGGTCTCGACGTTGGCTTCCTTGAAGAAGCCCAGACGCTCCAGTCGAGTCTTGGATTGATCGATCAGGTAGGTCGAAGCCCAGCCACCTTCCATCTGGCGCATTTCGCGACGCAGCACTTCGTCTTCAGACTTGGTGTTGCCGCGGAAGTTGATGCGGTTGACGTAGGCACGCTTGCCCGGATCGACAACGAAAGTGATGTCGACAGTATGGTCCTGGTCGTTAGGCTGCGGCACGCCGTTAACGTTGGCGAAGGTATAGCCTTCGTTACCCAGACGACGGGTGATCAGCTCGGAAGTGGTGGTCATCACCTTGCGTGAGAACACCTGGCCTGGCTGCACCAGCATCAATGACTTGACCTGGTCCTCCGGAACCTTGAGGTCACCGGACAGCTTCACGTCACGAACGGTGTACTTCTCGCCTTCGTTGACGTTGACAGTGATGTAGACGTGCTTTTTGTCCGGGGTGATCGACACCTGGGTGGAAGCGATGTCCATGTTGATGTAGCCGCGGTCCAGGTAGTAGGAACGCAGACGCTCCAGGTCACCGGAGAGTTTTTCACGGGCGTACTTGTCATCGTTCTTGAAGAACGACAACCAGTTGGTGGTCTTGAGCTCGAACAGTCCGACAAGGTCTTCTTCTGGGAAGACAGTGTTGCCAACCACGTTGATGTGCTGGATGGCAGCAACGGTACCTTCGTTGATCTTGATCTTCAGACCAACTCGGTTACGCGGCTGTGGCACGACCTCGGTCTCTACCTCTGCCGAATAACGACCTTGGGCAACGTACTGACGTTGCAGCTCGTTACGTACGCCTTCAAGGGTTGCGCGCTGGAAAATCTCGCCTTCGGCCAGGCCAGACTGTTTCAGACCTTTCATCAGGTCTTCAGTGCTGATTGCCTTGTTACCTTCAATTTCGATACTCGAAACCGAAGGACGCTCGACCACGGTGATGATCAGGACGTTGCCGTCACGACCCAGTTGGATGTCCTGGAAGAAGCCGGTCTTGAACAACGCACGGGTGGAATCCACCAGGCGACGGTCGTCAGCTTCATCTCCGACGTTCAATGGCAGAGCACCGAAAACGCTGCCCGCGGATACCCGCTGCAGACCGTTTACACGAATATCGGAGATGGTGAAGGACTCGGCGTGAACTTCAGCGATCATCAGTACGGCGAGAACCGCAGTTAGCAACAGACGTTTCATGAAGTCCTTTCTTATTCCAACTGGCAATAAACGACCCGCCGCGGGACGCGACAGGTTCGCAATTGAGCGAAGCTTTACAGTCGACCCAAATCGTTGATCAGGGCAAGCAACATCACCCCGACTACCAAACTGATACCGATTTGAATCCCCCAACCCTGCACCCGATCCGAAAGCGGACGACCACGCGCCCATTCGATCAGGTAAAACAGCAAATGCCCCCCATCCAGTACTGGAATGGGCAGCAAATTAAGAACCCCCAGGCTAATGCTCAGGTAGGCGAGGAAATTAAGGAAATCCCCAACACCTGACTGGGCTGAAGCGCCCGCCACTTTAGCAATGGTTATCGGTCCGCTCAAGTTTTTTACCGAGAGCTCGCCGAACAGCATTTTCTTCAGCGATTCCAAGGTAAGGACGCTCATGTTCCAGGTCCGCGAAAGCCCCTCTCCCACGGCCTCCAGCGGCCCATAGCTAACTTCGCGAAGCATGGCATCAGGCCACTTCACTGGCTTTACGCCAGCCCCAAGGTAACCACTCGCCGACTTGCCCTCGCCACGACTGGCCAGCGTAACCGGAACATCCAGCGTTGCGCCGTTGCGCTCGACTTGCAGCAAGACCTTGCTGCCCGCCCGCCCACGTACAGTATCGACGACCTGCTGCCAGTCATTAAGCGCAGTACCGTCAAGCGTCAACAGGCGATCACCGGGTTGCAGGCCCGCCGCCTTGGCCGGCCCTTTAGGGTCCAGCTCGGCCAATACCGGCGGCAACGCCGGGCGCCACAGGCGCAGGCCCAACGAACGAATTGGATCGGGTTCGTCAGCGCCCTTGAGCCAGTTATCGAGAGTCAGTACGTGAGCGCTGTCGACCGTAGCGCCTTCTTCACGCACATTGATGTGCAACTGACCGCTCTCGCCCAAACGGCGAATCAACTGCAAATTGACAGCCGACCAACCATTGGTCGCCTTGCCATCAATGGAAACAATTTCCTGACCAGCCTTCAGGCCGGCGACCTCAGCAATGCTGCCCGACTCAACGCCACCAATGACCGGACGTTCCTGCTGAGTGCCAAGCATTGCCAGCACCCAGAAAAACAAAATGGCCAGAAGGAAGTTGGCTATAGGTCCGGCCGCGACAATCGCAATGCGCTGGCGTACCGACTTACGATTGAAAGACTGCTCGATCTGATCACGCGGAACATCGCCTTCACGCTCGTCGAGCATCTTTACGTAACCACCCAGCGGAATCGCCGCGATCACGAACTCCGTGCCGTGGCGGTCATGCCAGCGAAACAGGGGCATACCGAAACCTACGGAAAAACGCAGAACCTTGACGCCACAACGCCTGGCCACCCAGAAGTGACCGAATTCGTGAAAGGTGACCAGCACACCCAATGCCACCAGGGTGCCGATAATCATGTAGAGCGCACTCATATCTTTCTCCGAATGACGTTCAGCCCAACCAGGCGCCCTGCATTAGCGCCCGTGATGGTTCAACCACTGCCCAGCCAACTGCCGGGCCCGCTGATCAGCGGCAAATACCGCGTCGAGCGTTTGCACCGCTACGACCGGCTCCTGGTCGAGCACTTGTTCGATCATACTCGCGATCTGCGGGAAGCGAATGCGCCGCTGCAGAAATGCCTCCACCGCTACTTCATTGGCAGCATTAAGCATTGCTGGGGCGCTATTACCCGCCTCGGCTGCCTGACGCGCCAGGCGCAAGCATGGAAAACGTTGTTCATCGGGCGCCTGAAAGTCCAGGCGGGCAATGGCGAACAAATCAAGCGGGGCCACTCCAGAGTCGATCCGCTGCGGCCACGCCAGGGCGTTGGCAATCGGCGTGCGCATATCCGGATTGCCCAACTGGGCCAATACCGATCCATCGACATAATCGACCAACGAGTGAATCACACTCTGCGGATGCACCACCACCTCGACCTGACTCGGGCGCGCGTCGAACAACCAGCACGCCTCAATCAGCTCAAGGCCTTTGTTCATCATGCTCGCTGAATCGACCGAAATTTTACGACCCATCGACCAATTCGGGTGGGCGCACGCCTGCTCCGGAGTGACTTGCGCCAGTTCAGTTGCCGGTGTTTCGCGAAACGGCCCACCGGATGCGGTCAGCAGAATGCGTCGTACACCTACCTGCGACAGGCCACGAGCGTAGTCGCCAGGCAGGCATTGGAAAATTGCATTGTGCTCGCTGTCGATTGGCAGCAATACAGCGCCACTGCGCTGCACCGCCTGCATAAACAGGGCGCCGGACATAACCAGCGCTTCTTTGTTGGCCAGCAGGACCTTCTTGCCGGCCTCGACGGCGGCCAGGGTTGGACGCAAGCCTGCCGCGCCGACAATCGCTGCCATTACCGCGTCGACTTCGGCGGCGGCAGCAACCTGACACAAGCCAGCCTCGCCTTCCAGCACCTCGGTAGCCGATCCGGCCGCCGTCAGGCCTGCGCGCAACTGTTCGGCCGCCTGGGCCGACGGCACCACGGCGAACACCGGCGCATGACGCAGGCACAGTGCAAGCAACTCGTCCAGACGCGAATAGCCGCTCAGGGCAAATACTTGATAGCGCTCGGGGTGGCGAGCAATGACATCCAGGGTGCTCAGCCCAATGGAACCGGTCGCACCGAGAACGGTAATACGCTGCAAGCTGCTCACATCACGCCCCAGTTGGCTGCCCACAGCAGCACGGCAAACAGCGGAATGGCGGCGGTGAGGCTGTCGATACGGTCAAGCACGCCACCGTGACCCGGTAGCAGATTGCTGCTGTCCTTGATCCCGGAGCGACGCTTGAACATGCTCTCGGTCAGATCACCCACCACCGAAACCAACACCACAACAGCAGCACCCAGCAGGCCCAGCAGCAACTGTGCAACGCTCCAGTCACGATTCAGGCCGACCACCAGCGTTATGACCAGACTTAGCGCAAGCCCCCCGTAGACGCCCTCCCAACTCTTGCCCGGGCTCACCTGCGGGGCTAATTTGCGCTTACCGAAAGCACGGCCAGAGAAGTAGGCACCGATATCCGCCCCCCAAACCAGCACCATGACGGCCATGATCAACCAATTGCCCAGTGGCCAATGTTTGAGCAACACCAGGCCTTGCCAGGCAGGCAGCAGAATCAACAGGCCGATAAGCAAACGGCAGGCGACGCTGGACCACAACTCACTGGTCCGGGGATAGGTCAGTACCAGCCAAGTCGCCACACCCCACCACAAAACCGACGCGCCCAACACCCAGGGTGCCAGGTCCGGCATCAGGTAGAGCAGCATCAGCAGCCCGGCCACCACGGCGGCGTAGGCCACACGCACGGTTTGCGCCACCAGCCCTGCCAGTCGCGCCCACTCCCAGGCACCCAGGGTAACCACCAGGCCAATGAACAGGGCAAAATCCCCGCCATCGAGCAGGAAAAAGCCCCCCAGGGCGATTGGTAACAGAATCAGCGCAGTGATGATGCGTTGTTTAAGCATTAAGCACGGGCTCCAGCTTCGACCTGCTCGCTGGTTTTCCCGAAGCGGCGCTGGCGCGAAGCATAATCGGCCAGCGCAGTGCGCATGGCCTCGTGTTTGAAGTCCGGCCAGAACAGGTCGGAGAAGTACAGCTCGGCATAAGCCAGCTGCCACAACAGGAAGTTGCTGATGCGGTGCTCGCCACCGGTGCGGATGCACAGATCGGGCAATGGCAGATCACCTGTAGCCAGGCAGGTCTGTAAGAGCTCAGGGGTGATGTCATCTGCACGCAGATGACCGGCCTGTACCTCACGCGCCAGGCGCTGGGCGGCCTGGGCGATATCCCACTGGCCGCCATAGTTGGCGGCAATCTGCAGAATGAAGCGGTTGCTGCCAGCGGTCAGCGCTTCAGCCTCACGCATGGCAGCCTGCAGCTCAGGGTGAAAGCGCGAGCGATCACCAATGATGCGCAAACTGATGTTGTTGTCATTGAGGCGCTTGGCTTCCCGGCGCAAGGCCGAGAAGAAAAGCTCCATCAACGCACCGACCTCTTCGGCCGGTCGTTGCCAGTTTTCGCTGGAGAAGGCGAACAGGGTCAAGACCTCGACCTTGGCCTCGGCGCACACTTCAATGACCGCGCGCACTGCGTCGACGCCTGCCTTGTGCCCGGCAACACCGGGCAACAGGCGCTTCTTCGCCCAGCGATTATTCCCATCCATGATGATCGCGACATGGCGCGGCACCGATGGGGACACACCCTGTTTGGTCTTTTCCATTAAAAAAAGTCCCGACCCTTAAACGGCCATCAGGTCCTTTTCTTTCTGAGCCAGATCGGCATCGATCTTGGCGACGTACTTTTTGGTCAGGTCGTCGATATCGCTGCCAGCACGGCGCTCTTCGTCTTCGCTGATTTCCTTTTCCTTGACCAGATCCTTGAGCTGGCTGTTTGCATCACGACGAATGTTGCGCACGGCAACACGAGCGTCTTCTGCAATATCACGCGCCTGCTTGGTGAAGCCCTTGCGGGTTTCTTCGGTCAGCGCCGGCATGGTGATCAGCAGCAGCTCACCGAGGTTGGTCGGGTTCAGGTTCAGGCCCGCACTACCAATAGCCTTGTCTACCGCGCCCAGCATGTTGCGTTCGAAGGCAACTACTTGCAGGGTACGTGCATCTTTAACAGTGATGTTCGCAACTTGCTTGATCGGGGTATCTGCGCCGTAGTACGGCACCATCACACCTTCAAGGATGCTTGGGTGCGCCTGGCCGGTTCGAATTCGACCGAAGTTATGTGCCAGGGATTCCACCGACTTTTGCATGCGCTGTTCGGCGTCTTTCTTGATTTCGTTGATCATTTTTGAACTTCCTCGATCAGAGTACCTTCCGCGCCACCATGCACGATATTCAGCAGGGCGCCGGGCTTGTTCATGTTGAAGACGCGCAACGGCATCTTGTGGTCTCGGCACAGGCAGATTGCTGTCAGATCCATCACGCCCAGCTTGCGATCCAGCACTTCATCGTAGGTCAGATGATCGAACTTCTCGGCATGCGGGTCTTTGAATGGATCTGCAGTGTATACACCATCGACCTTGGTTGCCTTCAATACCACGTCGGCATCGATTTCGATGGCGCGCAGGCAAGCGGCAGAGTCAGTGGTGAAGAACGGGTTACCGGTACCGGCAGCGAAGATTACAACTTCTTTGGCGTTGAGGTGACGCATGGCTTTGCGGCGATCGTAGTGATCGGTCACGCCAACCATGGAAATGGCGGACATGACGATAGCGGTGATGTTCGCGCGCTCCAGCGCATCGCGCATGGCCAGGGCGTTCATTACAGTAGCCAGCATGCCCATGTGGTCGCCAGTGACGCGATCCATGCCGGCTGCACTGAGCGCCGCACCACGGAACAGGTTGCCACCACCGATTACCAAGCCTACCTGGACACCGATACCGACCAGTTGGCCAACTTCCAGCGCCATGCGATCCAGGACCTTGGGGTCGATCCCGAATTCTTCCGAGCCCATCAGGGCCTCGCCGCTAAGCTTGAGTAGAATGCGTTTATAGCGAGCCTGATAACCACTGCCCTGCTGAGCCATTGCGAATCTCTCCTGCGGCGTTTGAAAAAAAATCTTGCGGGCTGCTTTCAGCCTGCGCGTAACTCTAGCGTGGCGCAGCTACTGCGCCAGCGGACAACGGCTTTGTAAACCGCTACCGCTTTGACAAAGAGGCTGCGCGCGTAAGCGGGCAGCCTCTTTGGGGCGACAGATGTGAGTCTGTCTTACTGCTTGGCAGCAGCCAGCTGAGCGGCAACTTCTTCGGCGAAGTTGTCGACTGGCTTCTCGATGCCTTCGCCTACTTTGAAGTAGGTGAAGGAAACGATTTCAGCGCCAGCTTTCTTGGCCAGATCACCGACCTTGATTTCTGGGTTCATGACGAACGCTTGCTCGACCAGGCTAGCTTCGGCCAGGAACTTCGAGATACGGCCTTTGACCATGTTCTCGACGATGTTCTCAGGCTTGCCCTTGATCTTCTCTTCGTTCAGCGTCAGGAAGACATTCTTCTCGCGCTCGATCGCTTCAGCCGAAACTTCCGACGGCAGCAGGAACTCAGGGTTGCTGGCAGCAACGTGCATGGCGATTTCTTTGGCCAGCTGGACGTCACCGCCCTTCAGGACAACTGCAACACCAATCTTGTTGCCGTGCAGGTAAGTACCAACGACGTCACCTTCAACGCGCACCAGGCGGCGAATGTTGACGTTTTCGCCAACCTTGGCAACCAGGGCTTCACGAGCAGCTTCACGCGATGCGATCAGGGGAGCGGCGTCGGTCAGTTTTTCGGCAAAAGCTTGTTCAACGCTTTCAGCAACGAAGTTCTTGAAGTCGTCTTGCAGGGCCAGGAAGTCGGTCTGCGAGTTAACTTCCAGCAGAACGGCAGACTTGTCGTCAGCCTTGATGGCGATTGCGCCTTCAGCGGCAACGTTACCAGCCTTTTTAGCAGCCTTGATGGCGCCCGAAGCGCGCATGTCATCAATGGCTTTTTCGATGTCGCCGTCAGCCTTTTCAAGGGCTTTCTTGCAATCCATCATGCCTTCGCCGGTACGCTCACGCAGTTCTTTAACCAGCGCTGCAGTAATTGCTGCCATTTCAAATTCCTCTTGGATAGGTTTTCAACCATTCCACCCGATACTTGACGGGCGTTCAATTCTGTAAATCCACTCACCAGCACTCATGCCCAACAAGATTGCAACGGCGATGCTGACAAGAGGATTTCAAGGTGGCAAAAAGGGGGCCTAGCCCCCTTTTTGCGTGCCGAGTAGACGCCAGGCGTCAATTACTCAGCAGCTGGTGCTGCTTCTTCAGCGTAAACTTCGGTGCCGCCAGCAACGTTGTTGCGACCACGAATTACTGCGTCAGCCATCGAACCCATGTACAGCTGGATAGCGCGGATGGCGTCATCGTTACCTGGGATGATGTAGTCAACGCCTTCTGGGCTGCTGTTGGTATCGACAACGCCGATTACCGGGATGCCCAGCTTGTTGGCTTCGGTGATAGCAATGCGCTCGTGGTCAACGTCGATCACGAACAGGGCATCAGGCAGGCCGCCCATGTCCTTGATACCGCCCAGGCTGCGATCCAGTTTTTCCAGATCACGGGAGCGCATCAGCGCTTCTTTCTTGGTCAGCTTGGTGAAAGTGCCGTCTTCGGCCTGGGTTTCCAGGTCGCGCAGGCGCTTGATCGAAGCACGAATGGTTTTGTAGTTGGTCAGCATGCCGCCCAACCAGCGGTGATCCACGTACGGCGAACCGCAACGTGCTGCTTCTTCAGCAACGATCTTGCCAGCGGAACGCTTGGTGCCGACGAACAGAATCTTGTTTTTGCCCTGGGCCAGACGCTCGACGAAAGTCAGTGCGTCGTTGAACATTGGCAGGGTTTTTTCAAGGTTGATGATGTGAATCTTGTTGCGCGCACCGAAAATGTACTTACCCATTTTCGGGTTCCAGTAACGGGTTTGGTGACCGAAGTGCACACCGGCCTTCAGCATATCGCGCATGTTGACTTGGGACATGATAGTTCCTTGATAAGTCGGGTTGGGCCTCCACGTATCCCAATGACCAACCCAGGATCCGCAGATCGAGGGCACCCAGGTCATCGTGTCGACACGTGTGTGGGTTTAAGCTCACGAGGCTATCCCCGTAAAGCGGCGCATTTTATATCATAGAAGCGCAGCGAACGGAACCCGATTTAGCATCAGTACGCACCACTGCCTCACGAGGTTGCACTCCAGGCCTCACCTAGCGGGTTCGAACACGGGGTAAGCCCCGTACCACCGGCTCAACGCTTGCGCTGTTACAGGGTTTTGCACCGACACGTTAATCGCGCCAAAATGCCCCTATATAAAGGCTGCATCGCTGCCATAGCCGCCCGAGCGGGCGCGGCTCTGGTAGAATCCGAGCTTTCCCCCAGTTTATTCGCGCATCTATGCGCCGTAGAGAGCCTGCAATGACCGTCACCATTAAAACCGCCGAAGACATCGAAAAGATGCGCGTCGCCGGCCGCCTGGCCGCTGAAGTGCTGGAGATGATCGAGGAGCACGTCAAGCCTGGCGTCACCACCGAAGAGCTCGACCGTCTGTGCCACGACTACATTGTCAACGTACAGAAGGCGATCCCGGCTCCACTCAACTACAAAGGCTTCCCGAAGTCGATCTGCACCTCGGTCAACCATGTTGTTTGCCACGGCATCCCAGGTGACAAGCCGCTCAAGGACGGCGATACCCTGAACATCGACGT
This sequence comes from Pseudomonas arcuscaelestis, assembly GCF_016881005.1. Classification (GTDB taxonomy): domain Bacteria; phylum Pseudomonadota; class Gammaproteobacteria; order Pseudomonadales; family Pseudomonadaceae; genus Aquipseudomonas; species Aquipseudomonas arcuscaelestis. The sequence continues at coordinate 49,872 of NZ_JACOPV010000007.1, forward strand.
CACCGTTATCAAGGATGGCTACCACGGCGACACCAGCCGCATGTTCCATGTCGGCAACGTGCCGGTCTGGGCTGAGCGTCTGTCCCAGGTTACCCAGGAATGCATGTACAAGGCCATCGAGCTGGTCAAGCCGGGCTGCCGCCTGGGCGATATCGGCGAAGTGATCCAGAAGCACGCCGAGAAGAACGGTTTCTCGGTGGTCCGCGAGTTCTGCGGCCACGGCATCGGTAAAGTGTTCCACGAAGAGCCGCAAATCCTGCACTACGGTCGTGCTGGCACCGGCATGGAACTAAAGGAAGGTATGACCTTCACCATCGAGCCGATGATCAACCAAGGGCGCGCCGACACCAAAGTGCTCGGCGACGGTTGGACCGCCATCACCAAGGACCGCAAACTCTCGGCGCAGTGGGAACACACGCTAGCGGTAACGGCGACTGGCTACGAAATCTTCACCCTGCGTAAAGACGACACCATTCCCCGCACGTCGGCCTGATTCAAACAGGAAAGTGACTCAATGCCCCAGGTGGATCCCGAGCTGTTCGACCGCGGCCAGTTCCAGGCAGAACTGGCTCTAAAGTCTAGCCCAATTGCAGCCTTCAAGAAGGCCATCCGCCGCGCTGGCGAAGCGCTGGACAAGCGCTTTCGTGAAGGCAGGGAGATCCGCCGACTGATCGAAGACCGCGCCTGGTTCGTCGATAACATCCTGCAACAGGCGTGGAATCAGTTCGATTGGAGCGATGATGCCGACATTGCCCTGGTGGCAGTCGGTGGTTACGGACGGGGTGAGTTGCACCCCTACTCCGACATCGACCTGCTGATTCTGCTCGACAGTGCAGATCACGAGGTGTTTCGCGACTCTATAGAGCGTTTTCTGACCCTGCTCTGGGACATCGGCCTGGAAGTAGGGCAAAGCGTACGCTCGGTCGATGAATGTGCCGAGCAGGCCAGCGCCGACCTGACCGTCGTTACCAACCTGATGGAAAGCCGCACCATCGCTGGTCCCGAGCGACTGCGCCAACGCATGCTCGAGGTGACCAGCACGGCCCATATGTGGCCGAGCAAGGAATTCTTCCTGGCCAAGCGCTCAGAGCAAAAGGCTCGGCACCACAAGTACAACGACACCGAATACAACCTGGAACCCAACGTCAAAGGCTCGCCCGGCGGCCTGCGCGACATCCAGACCGTGTTGTGGATCGCCCGCCGCCAATACGGCACCCTCAACTTGCATGCCCTGGCCGATGAAGGCTTTCTGCTTGAGAGTGAGAACGCCCTGCTGGCCTCCTCCCAGGAATTCCTCTGGAAGGTTCGCTACGCCCTGCACATGCTCGCCGGACGTGCTGAAGACCGCTTGCTGTTCGATCATCAACGCAGCATCGCCGCGTTGCTCGGATTTACCGATGACAACCCGAAACGTGCCATTGAACAGTTCATGCAGCAGTACTATCGAGTGGTCATGAGCATTGCCGAGCTCAGCGACCTGATCATCCAGCACTTCGAAGAGGTCATCCTCGACGACGACAGCGGCAACACCCAGCCGCTGAATGCGCGTTTCAGGTTGCACGACGGCTATATCGAGGCGGTGCGGCCGAACGTATTCAAGCGTACGCCCTTCGCCATCCTGGAAATTTTCGTGCTGATGGCTCAGCACCCCGAGATCAAAGGGGCGCGCGCCGACACCATTCGCCTGTTACGCGAACATCGCCACCTGATCGACGATGAGTTTCGCAACGATATTCGCAACACCAGCTTGTTCATCGAGCTGTTCAAGTGCGAAATCGGTATCCATCGCAATCTGCGGCGCATGAACCGCTACGGCATTCTTGGCCGCTACCTGCCAGAGTTCGGCTTGATTATCGGGCAAATGCAGCACGACCTGTTCCATATCTATACGGTCGATGCCCATACCCTGAACTTGATCAAGCACCTGCGCAAACTGCAGTACACCCCGGTCTCCGAGAAATTCCCGTTGGCCAGCAAACTGATGGGCCGCCTACCCAAGCCTGAACTGATCTACCTGGCTGGCTTGTACCATGACATCGGCAAGGGTCGTCAGGGTGATCACTCGGAGTTGGGCGCCGTGGATGCCCAGGCGTTCTGCGCACGCCACCAGTTGCCGGCCTGGGACAGCCGCCTGATCGTCTGGCTGGTCCAGAATCACCTGGTGATGTCGACCACCGCCCAGCGCAAGGATTTGTCCGACCCGCAGGTTATTCACGACTTTGCCCAGCTGGTAGGCGACGAGACTCACCTGGACTACCTCTACGTGCTGACCGTGGCCGACATAAACGCCACCAACCCCAGCCTGTGGAACTCCTGGCGCGCCAGCCTGTTGCGCCAGCTTTACACCGAGACCAAGCGTGCCTTGCGCCGCGGCCTGGAAAACCCGCTGGACCGGGAAGAGCAGATCCGCCAGACCCAGAGCGCAGCACTGGACATTCTGATTCGCGAAGGCACCGACCCCGACGACGTCGAACAGCTCTGGGCGCAACTGGGCGATGACTACTTCTTGCGCCACACAGCAGCCGATGTGGCCTGGCACAGCGACGCGATCCTGCAGCAACCTGCCGACGGTGGCCCCCTGGTGCTGATCAAGGAAACCACCCAGCGAGAATTTGAGGGCGGCACGCAAATCTTCATCTATGCACCCGACCAGCACGACTTCTTTGCCGTGACCGTAGCGGCCATGGACCAGCTCAACCTGAACATCCATGATGCCCGCATCATCACCTCAAGCAGCCAGTTCACCCTCGATACCTACATCGTGCTCGATAACGATGGCGGCTCCATCGGTGACAACCCGCAGCGGGTGAAGGAAATTCGCGATGGCTTAAGCGATGCCCTGCGCAATCCGGACGACTACCCGACCATCATCAAACGTCGGGTGCCGCGTCAGCTCAAGCACTTCAACTTTGCCCCACAGGTCACTATTCACAACGACGCCCAGCGTCCAGTAACGATTCTCGAACTCAGTGCTCCCGACCGCCCAGGCCTGCTGGCGCGAATCGGCAAGATTTTCCTGGAGTTCGACCTGTCGCTGCAAAACGCCAAGATTGCCACCCTCGGCGAACGGGTCGAAGACGTGTTCTTCATTACCGATGCCGATAACCAACCGTTGTCCGACCCACAACTGTGCAGCCGCCTGCAGGACGCCATTGTCGAGCAATTGCGCGCCGACATGGCCGCCGTGGCACCGATTTCCCGCCTGACCATTTAACGTTTGACGAGACCCCGCGCCGATGAACTCTGATTTGCTTCAGCTTCAGCCCTACCCGTTCGAGAAACTGCGCGCCTTGCTCGGCAGCGTCCAGCCTGCCGCCGACAAACGCGCCATCGCCTTGTCGATCGGTGAGCCCAAGCATGAGTCGCCAGCGTTCGTCGCCCAAACCCTGGCCGACAGCCTGCAACAGATGGCCGTTTACCCGACCACCATAGGCCTGCCTGCGTTGCGCCAGGCCATTACGCGCTGGTGCGAACGTCGCTTTGGCGTACCAAGCGCCTGGCTGGATGCCGACAAACACGTGCTGCCGGTCAATGGCACCCGCGAAGCGCTGTTTGCCTTCACCCAAGCGGTAGTCAATCGCAGCGCCGACGGCCTGGTTATCAGCCCTAATCCGTTCTACCAGATCTACGAAGGTGCGGCCCTGCTGGCAGGCGCCACCCCGCACTACCTGCCGTGCCTGGACAGCAATGGTTTCAACCCTGACTTCGATGCGGTGTCGGCCGAAACCTGGAAGCGTTGCCAGATCCTGTTCATCTGCTCCCCCGGCAACCCCACTGGCGCGTTGGTGCCGATGGAAACCCTGAAAAAGCTGATTGCCCTGGCGGACGAGCACGACTTCGTGATTGCCGCCGACGAGTGCTACAGCGAACTGTATTTCGACGAACAAACCCCGCCACCGGGCCTGCTCAGCGCCTGCGTAGAGCTAGGCCGGAGTGATTTCAAGCGTTGCATGGTGTTCCACAGCCTGTCCAAGCGCTCCAACCTGCCAGGCCTGCGCTCGGGCTTTGTCGCCGGCGACGCCGAGATCATCAAGCCGTTCCTGCTGTATCGCACCTACCACGGCTGCGCCATGCCTGTGCAAACCCAGCTGGCAAGCATTGCCGCCTGGAACGATGAAGCGCACGTACTGGCCAACCGCGACCTGTACCGTGAGAAGTTCGATGCCGTGCTGGAAATCCTGGCGCCGGTGCTCGACGTGCAACGCCCGGATGGTGGCTTCTACCTATGGGCCAAGGTACCTGGCGATGATGCCGAGTTCTGTCGTGACCTATACAAAACCCAGCACGTGACCGTGGTACCAGGCTCGTACTTGTCGCGTGAAGTGATGGGTGTCAATCCGGGGGCCGGACGTGTGCGCATGGCGCTGGTTGCGCCCCTGGCCGAGTGTGTGGAAGCGGCCGAGCGGATCCGTACATTCCTGCAGCATTAAGTGCAACTTGATCACCTTGAGGGGCGATGCGTGCCCCTCAAGCTGGCAAACACGCGAGCGTGAGGCTATTTCACCGCGCCCAGATTCGCTTCACTCATGTCGAGCTCCCCCAATACCTCCCGCACCACGTCATCGCCTATCTGGTGATCACGGTGCAGCTTATACAGCTCCAGACGTTGGGCACGCAGCGCACGCAGGCGCAAACGCCGCTCCAGCAAGTCCATCTGCTCCGCTAGCGCCTGAGCTTCGGCGCTGTCGTTGTAGCTGTCCAACTGATGGCGGTATTCAGCCATCAACCTCGCCTTCAATTCCGCTGCCAATGCCGACTGTGCTGCATCCTGAGGCGCACCCGGCTCAGTCAGGTCTTCGGCTTCCAGCGCGTGAATTGCCGCCTCTGCGGTGCGCCGCCAAGCTTCTTTAGCCTCCTGACGCATGGTGTCGTCGGGGCTCTTCGCTACTCCTCGCAGCAACAAAGGCAAGGCTATGCAGGCCGAAACCAGTGACAACAGAATCACCCCGGCAGCAATGAATATCAGCAGGTCTCGCTCCGGAAAGGCCGTGCCCGCACTGATCAGCAACGGCACCGACATAACACCGGCCAAGGTCACTGCGCCACGCACGCCACCGATGGTCAACAACCAGCAGGAACGAGCATTGGGCACCAGCACCAGGTCTTCCTTGCCACGCCAGCGACGGATCACCCCAATCAAGCGCCAAATGCTTTGCACCCAGACAAAGCGCAGAACCAGCAACACTGCGAAGATCGCTACTACATCCAGGCAACGCCACAACAAGGTTGGCCACAACGACGCTTCGTGACTGGTCACAGCCTTGATGATGTCTGGCAGCTGCAAACCCAACAACAGGAAGATCAGGCCATTGAAACTGAACTCCAACAGCGACCAGACGCTGCGATTGAGCAAGCGAGTGCTGGTCTGCCGAGGCAACAGGTCAAGCCAACTCTGCATCATGCCCGCTGCCACTGCCGAGAGTATCCCTGATGCCCCCAGGCGTTCGGCAAGTACATAAGCGGCAAACGGCAGCAACAGCATGAACACCACGTGAGTCGCCGGATCGTCCCAGCCACGGGCGATCATCCAGGCGCGCAGACGCCCTACCAACCAACTCAACGCCACACCGATGGCCAGACCGCCAAGCGCCACCAGAACAAAGGTGAAACTGGCTTCGGTCAGTGAAAACGCGCCGGTGATGGCTGCTGCCAGGGCAAATTTGAACGTCACCAGGCCCGTTGCATCATTCATCAGCGCTTCGCCCTGGAGCATGTGCATCAAAGGGGTTGGCAGACGATCCTGGCTAATGGCCGATACCGCTACAGCATCGGTGGGCGACAGCACTGCGGCCAGGGCAAAAGCTACTGGCAATGGAATGCTCGGTAGAATCCAGTGAATGAAGTAGCCAGCCCCGACCACCGTGAACAGCACCAGGCCCACAGCCAGCGTCAGGATCGGACCGCGCAGGCGCCAGAGGTCACGCTTGGGCATGCGCCACCCGTCAGCGAAGAGCAAGGGCGGCAGAAACAGAAACAGGAACAGTTCAGGGTCAAGCGCCACATGCAAGCCGAGTGTCGGCCAGGCAAGTAAGGCGCCAGCGCCGATCTGCACCAGCGGCAACGGCAACGGGATCACCCGGCCAACAAGTTTGGAGACACTCACCAGCATCAGCAGGATGAGAACGGTATAGGCTGATTGCATACGGCGTGTTCCTTTCAATTCAAACAGTCAACGGCGCACCATTTGCCCATTCTGGACATTGCCATTGAAACGACATAGTAGCCGTTCAGGCTGCTGACGCACCGCTGCACAAAAGTCGCAGAGGCTGCCAAAACCTGTAACACAATGCTACAAAGTGCTTCGCCAAGGCCAACCCAATTCGGCCGACCGTGGCATAATCCTTCACCATTTTTTCCCAGGAGGGGCAAGACATGACCAAACGCGACACGCCATTGCACCTTTATGGAATCAAGGCCTGCGACACTATGAAGAAAGCCCGTACCTGGCTGGAAGACAAAGGCCTGGATTACGACTTTCACGATTACAAGAGCCAAGGCATCGACCGTGAGAGCCTGACCCGCTGGTGCACCGAGCACGGCTGGGAAACGGTCCTCAACCGTGCCGGCACGACCTTCCGCAAGCTTGAAGACGCCCAGAAGGCCGACCTCGACCAGAACAAAGCCATCGAATTGATGCTAGCCCAACCGTCGATGATCAAGCGCCCGGTGCTCGACCTTGGCGAACGGACCCTTGTCGGTTTCAAGCCAGACCTGTACGCGGCCGCCCTCCAGTAACACGGCGCCACGCTTTCACTCTAATTCGCAAGAGGTAACTGCATGTCCACTACTCTGTTCAGCCTGGCCTTCGGTGTCGGCACCCAAAACCGTCAAGGCGCCTGGCTGGAAGTTTTCTACGCCCAACCATTGATCAACCCGAGCGCCGAACTGGTCGCCGCGATCACCCCCGTGCTGGGCTACGAAGGCGGCAACCAGGCCATCGCTTTCAGCAACACCCAGGCAGCACAGTTGGCTGACGCCCTCAAGGGTGTCGACGCTGCCCAGGCGGCCCTCCTGACCCGCCTTGCCGAAAGCAACAAACCCCTGGTCGCCACGGTATTGGCAGAAGATGCTGCCTTGACCTCGACACCAGAAGCGTACCTTAAGCTGCATCTGCTTTCGCATCGCCTGGTCAAACCTCACGGCCTGAGCCTGGCTGGCATCTTCCCGTTGCTGCCTAACGTGGCCTGGACCAGCCAGGGCGCAGTGGACCTCGCCGAACTGGCCGGGCAACAACTGGAAGCGCGCCTGAAAGGCGAGCTGCTGGAAGTGTTCTCGGTAGACAAGTTCCCGAAAATGACCGACTACGTGGTGCCAGCTGGCGTTCGCATCGCCGACAGCGCCCGCGTGCGCCTGGGTGCCTACATCGGCGAAGGCACTACCATCATGCACGAAGGCTTCGTCAACTTTAATGCCGGCACCGAAGGCCCAGGCATGATCGAAGGCCGCGTCTCGGCTGGCGTATTCGTCGGCAAGGGTTCGGACCTCGGTGGTGGCTGCTCGACCATGGGCACCCTGTCAGGCGGCGGCAACATTGTGATCAAAGTCGGCGAAGGCTGCCTGATCGGCGCAAACGCCGGTATCGGCATTCCGCTGGGCGACCGCAACACCGTTGAAGCCGGCCTGTACATCACTGCCGGAACCAAGGTGAACCTGCTGGACGAGAACAACCAACTGGTCAAGGTCGTCAAGGCCCGTGATCTGGCTGGCCAGACCGACCTGCTGTTCCGTCGCAACTCGCTGAACGGCGCCGTAGAGTGCAAAACCCACAAGTCGGCCATCGAGCTGAACGAAGCGCTGCACGCTCACAACTAAGTGGTACCATCGGGTCTGGCCTAACGCCAGGCCCGATTTTCAGGTCCGACCATCATGTTCCAGCCTTCCCCTTGGCGCGCTGATTTTCCAGCCATCGCCGCTCTGCAGCGCCAGCACCAGACCTACCTGGACAACGCTGCTACCACACAAAAACCGCAGAATCTGCTCGATGCCTTGAGCCATTATTACGGCCATGGTGCTGCCAATGTGCACCGTGCCCAACACCTTCCAGGCGCCCTCGCTACCCAGGCGTTTGAACGAAGCCGGGAAAAAGTTGCAGGTTGGCTGAATGCCAGCGATGCACAACAAATCATTTTCACCCACGGCGCCACATCAGCGTTGAACCTGTTGGCCTACGGCCTGGAAAGTGGGTTTGAAAGTGGGGATGAAATCGCCATCAGTGCGCTTGAGCACCATGCCAACCTATTGCCGTGGCAACAATTGGCTCATCGCCGTGGACTCAAGCTGGTCGTTCTACCCCTGGACAGCCGAGGCCTGATTGATCTTGAAGTCGCGCTGCAATTGATCGGCCCGCGCACCCGGCTGTTGGCAGTCAGCCAACTGTCCAACGTGCTTGGCGCCTGGCAGCCACTTGCCCCGCTGTTGGCCCACGCCCGCGCGCAAGGGACGTTGACCGTCGTCGACGGCGCCCAGGGCGTGGTCCATGCTCGCCAGGACGTGCAACAGCTCGGTTGCGATTTCTATGTATTCTCCAGCCACAAACTCTACGGTCCAGACGGGGTTGGCGTGCTCTACGGCCGCAGCGAAGCACTGGCCCGCCTGAGACATTGGCAGTACGGTGGCGAGATGGTCCACGTGGCCGACTACCAGAGCGCCAGCTTCCGCCCGGCGCCTCTGGGCTTCGAGGCCGGCACGCCGCCAATTGCCGGTGTCATCGGCCTGGGTGCCAGCCTGGACTACCTTGCAGGGCTCGATGCCACTGCGGTTTGCGCACACGAAGCCGGCCTGCACCGCAGTCTATTGCGCGGATTGAATGATCGCGAAGGCATCCGTGTGTTGGGTCAACCACAGCTAGCCCTGGCCAGCTTTGTGGTCGAAGGTGTCCACAACGCCGACCTTGCGCACATGCTGACCGAACAGGGGATCGCCGTACGCGCCGGGCATCACTGCGCCATGCCGCTGCTCAAGTCCCTGGGCCTGGACGGCGCTATTCGCGTATCGCTGGCCTTGTACAACGACTCAGACGACCTACAGCGCTTCTTCGAGGCACTGGATCAAGCCCTGGAGCTGCTGCAATGAAGCTGTCCGACAATGCACAGAATGCGCTGCTCAGCTTCGAGCAAGCGACTGGCTGGGAGCAGCGCGCGCGCTTGCTGATGCAATGGGGCGAGCGCCTGGCGCCGTTGAGCGATGCGCAAAAGTCAGAATCCAACCGGGTTCATGGCTGTGAAAGCCAGGTCTGGCTGGTTGCCGAACAAGAGGATGGGCTTTGGCGCTTCAAAGGTGCCAGCGATGCCCGAATCATCCGCGGGCTGCTGGCGCTGCTGCTGGTACGGGTAGAGGGGTTGACCAATGCCGAGCTGCAACAACTCGACCTGCCCGGCTGGTTCAACCAGCTAGGACTCGGGCGCCAGCTTTCCCCTTCGCGCAGCAACGGCCTGAATGCCGTGCTGCAGCGTATGGCTCAGCTTGCCGCTGGCAACTGAGCCTGACGCTCACTTGGGCGACGTGCACCCGCTACCAATTTTTCCACCGCCTTGCTGGCGGCAACCATGCCAAACGTCGCCGTGACCATCATCACGGCACCGAAGCCGCCCGAACAATCGAGTTTGACCCCTTCACCGACAAAGCTCTTCTGCAGGCACACGCTGCCGTCACCCTTGGGATAGCGCAGTTGCTCGGTGGAAAACACGCAGGGCACACTGTAGTTGCGGGTGACCGTGCGCGAAAAGCCATAGTCGCGACGCAAGGTTGAACGCACTCGCGACGCCAGCGGGTCGTTGAAGGTCTTGTTCAGGTCAGCGACGCGGATCTGGGTAGGATCTATCTGCCCACCGGCACCACCGGTGCTGATAATGGTGACCTTGTGGCGCTTGCACCAACCAATGAGCGCAGCCTTGGCCATGACACTATCGATACAATCGATCACACAGTCGATGTGCTCGCCGATGTATTCAGGGAGGGTTTCCTTGGTCACGAAATCAACCACCGCATGTACCTTGCACGCCGGGTTGATCGCGCGCAGCCGCTCTGCCATGACCTCAGCCTTGGCGCGACCAATGTTGCCTTCCTGGGCGTGCAACTGACGATTGGTGTTGCTGACGCAAACATCATCGAGGTCGAACAGCGATATTTCCCCCACACCGCTTCGCGCCATGGCTTCAGCTGCCCAGGAGCCAACACCGCCGATACCGACGATAGCCACATGGGCCTCGCGCAGGCGCTGCAGACCGTTGTCTCCGTATAACCGGGCAACACCGGCAAAGCGTGGATCATCTGTACTCATGGCCAAACCCCGAAAAACCGGCGCGCATTATAGGCCTCTTGAAGCCTGATGCCATCCCGCATCGGACCAGTCGCCATGGGCACATTGGGAAGTCAGCGGTATTCCTGCTTTAATGTGCCAGGCAATCCCTGGTCCAGGACGACAACAGCACGGGCCGCAGAACTTCAACGTTTGAAGTCTATCTAACCTACAGCGCCCACCTGTGCCTTCACAGCATAGGCGCTCGTATAGCAGGAATAGCGCCATGTGGCGCTCGCCCGTTCCACCTTTCGGAACCCGAACTATCTATGTCATCGCGTAAATTTGGTATCAACCTGGTAATAGTCATGGCCATCGCCGCGCTATTCACCGGGTTCTGGGCGCTGATCAACCGCCCGGTTTCCGCACCCAACTGGCCGGAGCAGATTTCCGGTTTCTCCTACTCGCCGTTTCGCCTGGGAGAAAGCCCACAGAAAGGCCAGTACCCTACTGAAGACGAACTGCGCCAGGATCTGGAACAGCTTAGCAAGCTGACCGACAGTATTCGTATTTATACCGTTGAAGGCACCCAGGCTGAAATTCCGCGCCTGGCCGAAGAGTTCGGCCTGCGGGTATCGCTCGGCGTGTGGATCAGTCCGGACCTCGAGCGCAATGAGCGGGAAATACAGAAAGCCATCGAACTGGCCAACAGCTCGCGCAGTGTTGTGCGAGTGATGGTCGGTAACGAAGCCCTGTTCCGTGAGGAAATCACCCCTGAGGCATTGATTCAGTACCTGGATCGCGTGCGTGCGGCGGTGAAGGTACCGGTGACCACCAGTGAGCAGTGGCATATCTGGAAAGAACACCCGGAACTGGCCAAACACGTTGACCTGATTGCCGCGCACATCCTGCCGTACTGGGAGTTCATCCCGATGAAGGAGGCCGGCCAATTCGTGCTCGACCGTGCCCGCGACCTCAAGCAACAGTTCCCGCGTAAACCACTTCTGCTCTCGGAAGTCGGCTGGCCAAGCAACGGCCGTATGCGTGGCGGCGCCGACGCAACCCAGGCTGACCAGGCCATTTACCTGCGCACCCTGGTCAACAAGCTCAACCGCCAGGGCTACAACTACTTCGTCATCGAGGCCTATGACCAGCCGTGGAAGGCCAGCGATGAGGGTTCTGTTGGCGCCTACTGGGGCGTGTTCAACGCCGCTCGCCAACAAAAATTCAACTTCGAAGGGCCGGTAGTGGCCATTCCGCAGTGGCGGGTCTTGGCCGTCGGTTCAGTGGTGTTGGCGATGCTGTCGTTGACCTTGCTGCTGATCGACGGCTCGGCTCTGCGACAGCGTGGTCGTACCTTCCTGACCTTCATCGCCTTTCTCTGTGGGTCGGTGCTGGTGTGGATCGGCTACGACTACAGCCAGCAATACAGCACCTGGTTCAGTCTGACGGTAGGCTTTTTGCTGGCGCTCGGTGCGCTGGGGGTATTCATTGTATTGCTGACCGAGGCCCATGAACTGGCCGAAGCCGTGTGGATTCACAAACGGCGGCGGGAGTTCCTACCCGTTCAGGCCGACAGCGCGTACCGACCGAAAGTCTCAGTGCATGTACCGTGCTACAACGAGCCACCAGAGATGGTCAAACAGACCCTCAATGCCCTGGCAGCACTGGATTACCCGGATTACGAAGTGTTGATCATCGACAACAACACCAAGGACCCGGCAGTTTGGGAGCCGATCAAGGCGCACTGTGAAATGCTCGGTGAGCGCTTCAAGTTTTTCCACGTAGCGCCCCTGGCCGGCTTCAAAGGTGGCGCACTGAATTACCTGATCCCGCACACCGCTAAGGATGCCGAGGTGATCGCAGTGATCGACTCCGATTACTGTGTGGACCGCAACTGGCTCAAGCACATGGTGCCGCATTTCGCCGACCCGAAAATCGCCGTGGTGCAGTCGCCACAGGACTACCGCGACCAGAACGAAAGCACCTTCAAGAAGCTGTGCTACAGCGAGTACAAGGGCTTCTTCCATATTGGCATGGTGACCCGCAATGATCGTGACGCGATCATCCAGCACGGCACCATGACCATGACCCGGCGCTCGGTGCTTGAAGAACTGGGCTGGGCCGACTGGTGCATTTGTGAAGACGCTGAACTGGGCCTGCGGGTGTTCGAGAAAGGCTATTCGGCAGCCTACTCCCATGAGAGTTATGGCAAAGGCCTGATGCCGGACACTTTCATCGACTTCAAGAAGCAGCGCTTCCGCTGGGCCTATGGCGCCATCCAGATCATCAAGCGCCATGCTGCCAGCCTGTTGCGCGGCAAGGACTCGGAGCTCACCCGTGGGCAGCGCTACCACTTCCTCGCAGGTTGGTTGCCGTGGATTGCCGACGGCATGAACATCTTCTTTACCGTCGGTGCGTTGCTCTGGTCTGCTGCGATGATCATCGTGCCGCAACGGGTCGACCCACCGTTGCTGATTTTCGCTATTCCGCCCCTGGCACTGTTTGTGTTCAAGGTCGGCAAGATCGTGTTCCTTTACCGCCGCGCGGTCGGGGTCAACCTCAAGGACGCCTTCGCTGCGGCCCTGGCCGGTCTGGCGTTATCGCACACCATTGCCAAAGCCGTGCTCTACGGTTTCTTCACCAGCAGTATTCCGTTCTTCCGCACGCCCAAGAACGCCGACAGCCATGGCTTGCTGGTGGCACTCTCCGAGGCCCGGGAAGAATTGTTCATCATGCTGCTGCTGTGGGGGGCCGCTGCCGGGATTTACCTGGTCCAGGGACTGCCGAGCAATGACATGCGCTTCTGGGTGACCATGCTGCTGGTGCAGTCGCTGCCCTACCTGGCGGCGCTGATCATGGCCATGCTGTCGTCACTGCCCAAGCCGCTGAGTGCTGCCCAGCCAGCCCAAGCTTCCTGACGCACCCCGGTAGGGGCGGACTTGCCCCGCGATTGCGATCTGCCAACCACATCGCATAGCGGAGCAAGCCCGTTCCTGCCCAAGCTCACCGGCAACCCTCACTCGATCGTTTTGCTATAAGATAACGCCCCTCGAATTCGTGCCCTGCCTTGCCCCCGGAGTTCCTTCAATGACGGCCCCAGCCGACCTTTCGCCTACCTTAGAACTGGCCTGCGACCTGATCCGTCGTCCTTCGGTAACCCCTCTGGACTTCGACTGCCAGAAACAAATGATGCAGCGCCTGGGCGATGCCGGTTTCATGCTCGAGCCAATGCGCATTGAGGATGTCGATAACTTCTGGGCCACCCATGGCAACCAGGAAGGTCCGGTATTGTGCTTTGCCGGCCACACCGACGTGGTGCCTACCGGCCCCGTGCAAGCATGGCAAAACGATCCATTCAATGCGCTGATCGATGCCGATGGCATGCTCTGTGGTCGCGGTGCTGCCGACATGAAAGGCAGCCTGGCAGCCATGGTCGTGGCCACCGAGCGTTTCGTTGCCGACTATCCGAATCACCGCGGTAAAGTCGCCTTTCTGATTACCAGCGACGAAGAAGGCCCGGCCCACCATGGCACCAAGGCCGTGGTCGAGCGCCTGGCTGCACGCAAAGAGCGCCTGGACTGGTGCATTGTCGGTGAACCGTCTAGCACCAGCCTGGTCGGTGACGTGGTCAAGAACGGTCGCCGCGGCTCGCTCGGCGCCAAGCTGACAGTACGCGGCGTACAAGGCCATGTAGCGTATCCGCACCTGGCGAAAAACCCGATTCATCTCGCCACCCCGGCGCTGGCAGAGCTGGCCGCCGAGCACTGGGACGAGGGCAATGCGTTCTTCCCGCCGACCAGTTTCCAGATTTCCAACCTGAACGCGGGCACTGGCGCGACCAATGTTGTGCCGGGCGAACTCACAGCACTTTTCAACTTCCGCTTCTCCACCGAGTCGACCGTTGAAGGCCTGCAACAGCGGGTAGCAGCCATTCTCGACAAGCACCAACTCGACTGGCACGTGGACTGGGCGCTGTCCGGCTTGCCCTTCCTGACCGAACCGGGTGACTTGCTCGATGCAGTGTCTGCCAGCATCAAGGCGGTCACTGGCCGTGACACCCAGGCATCGACCAGCGGCGGTACTTCCGATGGTCGCTTCATTGCCACCCTGGGTACCCAAGTGGTTGAACTGGGCCCGGTCAATGCCACTATCCATCAGGTCAACGAGCGGATTCTGGCCAGCGATCTCGACGTCCTGACCGAAATCTATTACCAGACCCTCATCCGGTTGCTTGCCTGATGCTCACCTGCCCCCTCTGCAGCGCTCCGCTGAACGCCCTCGACAACGGCGTGGCTTGCCCGGCCGGACACCGCTTCGATCGTGCGCGGCAGGGCTACCTGAACCTGTTGCCGGTGCAGCACAAGAACAGTCGCGACCCAGGCGACAACCAGGCTATGGTTGAAGCCCGCCGCGATTTTCTCAATGCTGGGCATTACGCCCCGGTAGCTCGCCGGCTGGCGGAACTTACCGCTGAACGTGCACCACAGCGCTGGCTGGATATCGGTTGTGGCGAGGGCTACTACACCGCGCAGATCGCCCAGGCGCTGCCCAACGCCGACGGCTATGCCCTGGACATTTCCCGCGAAGCGGTCAAACGCGCCTGCAAGCGCAACCCCGCGTTGACATGGCTGGTAGCGAGCATGGCCCGCGTGCCGCTGGCTGACGCCAGTTGCCAGTTTCTGGCCAGTGTATTCAGTCCACTCGACTGGCAGGAAGCCCTGCGCCTGCTCGCACCGGGAGGCGGCCTGATGCGTGTCGGCCCAACCAACGAGCACCTGATCGAACTGCGCCACAAGCTCTATGATGAAGTGCGCGACTATGCCGACGACAAGCATTTGGCATTGGTCCCGGCAGGCATGCAGCACGCTCACAGCGAAACCCTCAAATTCCGCTTAAGCCTTGTCGATGGCAAATCCCGCGCCGATTTGCTGGCCATGACGCCTCATGGCTGGCGGGCCAGCGCTGAAAAACGAGCTCGCGTCATCGAACAGGCCGAGCCTTTCGAGGTCACGGTATCGATGCGATATGACTATTTCATGCGCCAAGACTGAGCACACCCGGAGCCCCCAATGCGCCAACCCGATATCGAGATTTACTTAAAAGACGCCGACGTCGATCACAAGCAGATCGCTGCGTGGCTGACCGAAGCACTGGGCCCTTGCAGTGAATGGCAGCAGAAAGGCCAGACCTACAAGTGCATGGCCGGTAACATTCCGGTTACCTGGTTACCGAAGGCTGTGGGCAAATGGAACAGTTTGTACCTGGAAAGTGACAAGACCCCGTGGGATGACGATATCGCCTGCGCTCGTGCTGCGTTCGCTGCGCTGAACGTCGAAGTGCGTTGCGCACCTGGCAGTTGGGTCGAAGAAGAAGGGGAGGAAGATGCCGATCGCTGGATTCGCATCAGCGCCGATGGCGAAGAAGAAATCACCTGGAGGACGCAGTAGCTCGACGCTGTGAGCTGCAAGCTACAAGTCGAGCACGATCAACTTGTAGCTTACAGCTTCATTCTTGCTGCGTCAGAGGCCTATAACGTCTTCTGCCTGCAGGCCTTTCTGGCCCTGAGTCAGATTGTATTCGACCTGCTGGCCCTCGATCAGGGTGCGATGCCCCTCACCACGAATGGCACGGTAGTGAACGAACACATCCGCACCATCTCCACGCTGAATGAAGCCATAACCTTTAGCATCGTTGAACCACTTCACACTTCCAGTCTCACGAGACGACATCTGAACTACTCCGAATTTTTATTTTGGAATCGCCTTGCAAGCGAAGGATCACCCTCCTTCGCTGACGCAGCTTGAGCATTACTCCTGCAAGCTGCGGACCGAGTATATGTCAGGCTAGAAATATTTTTTATGACGGCCGAGCATTTTGCTGAAGTTGCGCAGATACGTCACACTAACCGACTGAGCAATCACTCAAAAAAATCACCCAGAGCACACACTGTATGACCCGTTCTCCCCTGCGCCGCCTGATCTTTGGCGCCCTGCGTCGCCTGTTGTACCTGTGGGTTCGCTCCGAGACCATCAACCAGTCCTCCTTCACCCTGAACCTGGATCGCAGCCGACCCGTGTTCTATGCCCTGCAGTCACCTTCCCTGACCGATCTGGCGGTGCTTGATCGAGAGTGCACCAAAGCGGGGCTGCCACGCCCGGTATTGCCGGTCGCCGTTGGCACGCTGCACGAGCCCGCGGCGTTTTTCTACCTGACTCCCGAACCAGACTGGCTGGGTCGCCAGGACAAACGCGGCGCCCCACCGACACTGTCGCGCCTGGTCAATGCCATCAGCCAGCATGCAGAAGAAGACGCGCAGATTATTCCGGTCAGTGTGTTCTGGGGGCAATCGCCTGCCAGTGAGTCCAGCCCGTGGAAATTGCTGTTTGCCGATAGCTGGGCTGTTACCGGACGATTGCGTCGGTTGCTGACGGTGTTGATTCTGGGGCGCAAAACCCGGGTTCAGTTCTCTGCCCCGATCCACCTGCGCGAACTGGTCCAGCACAACAAGGGTCATGAGCGCACGGTACGAATGGCTCAACGCATGCTGCGGGTGCACTTTCGCAACCTCAAGACCGCGGTCATCGGCCCGGACATCTCGCACCGGCGTAACCTGGTCAAAGGCCTGGTTCACGATCCATTGGTGCGCCAGGCCATTGCCGACGAGGCGGAGCGCGAAAAAATCACACTTGCCAAAGCCGAGGCGCAGGCCTTGCGTTACGGCAATGAAATTGCCTCGGACTACACCTATACCGCCATCCGCTTTCTCGAAGTGGTGCTCAGCTGGTTCTGGAACAAAATCTATGACGGCATCAAGGTCAATAACATCGAGCAGGTACAAGGCATAGCCCCAGGTCACGAAGTTATCTACGTACCTTGCCACCGAAGTCACATTGATTACCTGCTGCTGTCCTACCTGCTGTTTCGCAACGGCCTGACACCACCGCACATTGCCGCCGGGATCAACCTGAACATGCCGGTGATCGGCGGCCTGCTGCGCCGTGGCGGGGCATTCTTCATGCGCCGCACGTTCAAGGGCAATCCGCTGTACACGGCGGTTTTCAATGAGTACCTGCACACCCTGTTTACCAAAGGCTTCCCAGTCGAGTATTTCGTCGAAGGCGGCCGATCGCGTACCGGTCGCATGCTGCAACCGAAGACCGGCATGCTGGCCATCACCCTGCGCAGCTACCTGCGTTCATCTCGCACTCCAATAGTCTTCGTGCCGGTGTACATCGGCTATGAACGCGTGCTGGAGGGGCGTACCTACCTGGGCGAGCTGCGCGGCGCGAGCAAAAAGAAAGAATCGATCTTCGATATTTTCAAAGTCGTTGGCGCCCTCAAACAGCGCTTTGGCCAGGTAGCAGTGAACTTTGGCGAGCCGATCCGTCTTGGCGCTTTCCTCGACCAGCAGCAACCGGGCTGGCGCGAACAGTCCTACGCGCCGCAGTTCCGCCCGGCTTGGCTTAATGAGACCACCTCACGCCTGGGTGAGAAAGTTGCCCAGCACCTCAACGAGGCAGCGGCGATCAATCCGGTCAACCTGGTGGCCCTCGCGTTGCTCTCCACCAGCCGCCTGGCCCTGGACGAACGCGCCCTGGCACGGGTATTGGATCTGTACCTGGCGTTACTGCGCAAAGTTCCTTACTCACCGCACACCACCTTGCCAGAAGGCGACGGCCTGGCCCTGATCAGCTACGTCAGGGGTATGGACTTGTTGGCCGAGCAAAGCGATGCCCTGGGCAGGATTCTCTACCTGGACGAACAGAACGCGGTCTTGATGACCTACTACCGCAACAATGTCCTGCACATCTTCGCCCTGCCGGCATTGTTGGCGAGCTTCTTCCAGAGCAGCTCGCGCATGAGCCGCGAGTTGATCCTGCAGTACACCCGGGCCTTGTACCCGTATCTGCAGTCCGAGCTTTTCATTCGCTGGCAGCCACAAGAGCTGGATGCGGTAATTGACCAGTGGCTGCAGGCGTTTGTCGAGCAAGGTCTGCTGCGCTATGAAAACGGTGTGTACTTGCGTCCGGCACCCAGCTCGCGGCAGTTTGTATTGCTGACATTGCTGGCCCGGGCCATCACCCAGACCCTGCAACGCTTCTACATGGCTACCGCCTTGCTGCTCAATAGTGGCCAGCACACCCTGAGCGCTGAAGAACTTGAAGACTTGTGCGTGGTAATGGCCCAGCGCCTATCTATTCTGCATGGCCTGAATGCGCCAGAGTTCTTCGACAAGACCTTGTTCCGCCACTTCATCCAGACCCAGATCACGCAGGGTGTTTTGCGCCCGGATACAAATGGCAAGCTTGGATACCATGAAAAACTGAGTGAACTGGCCGAAGGGGCGGCCAAGCGTGTGCTGTCGGCGGAAATTCGTTTGTCAATTCGCCAGGTAGCGCTGCACCGTGACGACGCCTCAGGAACCACACAAGAGTAAAGGTTTCTATCTGCAAGAGTCCCTTGGGAGGATTCAGGATGCACGAGCAATCTCGATCTGAATCCCTCCAAGGAGCACCACATGCACAACGACTGGTATAAATACCTTGATGTCGAAGTTCTCTACATGCAGCGCATTGGACTGCCACAAGGCGTCACGGTCAGCCTGGACCTGAACGACGTCTCACAGCAGGATGTCGCTGCGAAACCTCTGGCCTCTCAGAGCGTCAGGACCAATGGCAATGTACCTATCCACTTTCAGTTGCGCTACGACCCCAGAGTGGTTGACGCCGACCTCAGCTATTCCCTAACAGCTCGAATCGAACTGGACGGGCTGCTTCTATTCACCAACACCAACAGTTATCTGGTCACCCTCAATGGCAGTCAGGCTAAAATCATGATGGTTCTACAGGGTTCACCTTTAGGCTTTGCCGCACAGCTCTAACCCGTGCGTTTAGGCTCACACGAAAAAATCCGTTAAAGTTCAGGACGGTCGTGAAAAATCGACATTACTGCCTACGGAATTTTTATGAAAAAATTAGTTTTACTGTTATGTAGCTCTTTGCTTGCCGCCTGTTCGAGCTCCAGTCTCCCTTCTAAGGCCTCGCTCGACGGCGAGGTCTTCTACCTGCAGCGTATCGCTCTGCCACCCACAGCCACCCTGAATGTGAGCCTGCAGGACGTGTCGCTGATGGATGCCCCAGCGGTCACCTTGGCAAGCCAGAACGGTCCGATCAACGGCAGCGTTCCGCTGCCTTTTCATTTGAGCTATGACCCTGCGCAAGTAAAACCTGGCCATCGCTATGCAGTCAGCGCGCGTATCGAAGCGGATGGCAAACTGCTGTTCATCAACACTGAGCATCATGGCGTTCAACTCGACGGCAGCGATCCGCAGCCGGTACGCATCAAAGTTGATGCAGTTCGCTGATAACCGTTCCAACTACAGATAAGGATGCTGCCATGTTCCGCCCTGCTCTTACCTTGACCGGCTTGTGCGCCGGTCTGCTGCTCTCGGCCAGCGCCATGGCGCTGTCTCTCGGCGACCTGTCACAGAAGGACGCCTCTGGTGGCCTGAAGGACGCACTGACCCAAGGGGCTCAGGTCGCCGTAAAGCAACTCGGCACACCGGGTGGCTTCAGCAACAATCCTGAGGTACGCATCGAATTGCCGGGCAACCTTGGCAAAGTCGCGAAGAAGATGAAGCAGTTTGGTATGGGTGCCGAGGTCGAAGCACTTGAGACAAGCATGAACCAGGCTGCCGAAGCTGCGGTGCCACAAGCTCAGGCCCTGCTGGTGGATGCAGTCAAGAAGATGACCGTCGAAGACGCCAAGGGCATTCTTGCCGGCGGTAATGACTCAGCCACTCAGTACCTGAACAAGACCAGCCGCGAACAGATCCGCGCCAAGTTCCTGCCCATCGTCAAGAAAGCTACCGATCAGGTTGGCCTGGCCCAGCAGTACAACAACTTCGCCGGCCAAGCCGCGACCTTTGGGGTGCTCGATGCCAAGAACGCCAATGTTGAGGGCTATGTGACCGAACAGGCGCTCGATGGCCTATTCGAGATGATCGCCAAGCAGGAAGAAACCATTCGCCAGAACCCGGCTGCTGCTGCAACCGGCTTGGCCAAGAAGGTGTTTGGCGCGCTTTGAGCGCGCCAGCTACAAGCTGCAAGCCTCAAGCTGCAAGCGGGGTTGAACAACCCTTCGCTTGCAGCAGCTAGCCGCCCTTCCTGACCCTGAACCAGGCCGCATACAGTGCCGGCAGGAACAACAGCGTAAGCGCGGTCGCCACAATAAGCCCGCCCATGATCGCCACCGCCATCGGCCCGAAGAACACGCTGCGTGACAGCGGGATCATTGCCAACACCGCTGCCAGTGCGGTCAACACGATGGGACGAAAACGTCGTACTGTGGCTTCGATAATCGCCTGCCAACGGTCCAGGCCCGCGGCAATGTCCTGCTCGATCTGGTCGACTAGAATTACCGAGTTGCGCATGATCATTCCTGACAGTGCAATGGTGCCGAGCATCGCGACAAAGCCGAACGGCTGACGGAACACCAACAGGAACAGGGTCACGCCGATCAGCCCAAGCGGTGCGGTGAGGAACACCATCACCGTGCGCGAGAAGCTGCGCAACTGCAGCATCAGCAAGGTCAACACGACAACGATGAACAGCGGCACACCCGCATTCACCGACTGCTGCCCCCGCGTCGAGTCTTCCACCGTTCCGCCCACGTCCAGCAGGTAGCCGTCAGGCAGTTCTGCACGTATCGAGTCCAGGGTCGGAAGGATCTGCTGGACCAGAGTCACAGGCTGCTCCTTACCGTATATATCGGCCCGCACGGTAACGTTCGGCAGTCGGTTGCGGTGCCAGATGATGCCTTCCTCGAAGCCATACTCCAGCGTCGCTACCTGCGACAGGGCAACACTGCGGCCATTGTCAGTCGGCACCGCCAGGCTCGGCAGGCTGGCAAGTTCGCTGCGTTCCTGCTGAGTACCACGCAGAAGGATTTCGATCAGCTCGTTGTCTTCACGGAACTGGCTGACGGATGAACCGGTCAGCGAACTCTGCAAGAACTTGGCAAGGTTGGCGGTGCTTACGCCAAGAGCACGCGCGCGGTCCTGATCGATGTTGAGGTAAACCACCTTGCTCGGCTCTTCCCAGTCCAGGTGCACATTGACCACATGTGGATTCTCGCGCACCTTGGCCGCCACCTTGCGCGCCAGGGCACGTACCTGCTCGATGTGTTCGCCAGTAACCCGGAACTGCACTGGATAGCCCACAGGTGGACCGTTTTCCAGGCGGGTGACGCGCGAGCGCATTTCGGGGAACTGCTCATCGAGGGTCGCGATCAGCCAGGTTCTCAAGGCTTCACGCTCTTCGATGGTCTTGGCCAGCACCACGAACTGGGCAAAACTGGCGGCTGGAAGTTGCTGGTCCAACGGTAGATAGAAGCGCGGTGACCCCGTGCCGACATAAGCCACATAGTTATCGATGCCGGCGCGGTCCTTGAGCATTGTCTCCAGACGCTTGACCTGCTCGGCTGTGTTGCTCAGCGATGCGCCTTCGGCCAACTTCAGATCGACCATCAGTTCCAGGCGCCCGGAGGCAGGGAAGAATTGCTGGGGTACGAAGCGGAACAACACAATGCTGCCAATGAACAGCGCAATGGTCGCCACGATTACTGTCTTGCGCCGCTCCACACACCAGCCTACCACCCGCCGTACACGCTGATAGAACGGCGTGCCGTAAGGATCAGGTCCGCCGTCTGCCGTACCGTGCTTGGCGGCATGCCGCTTGGCGAGGTCCGGCAGCAGACGCTCGCCCAGGTAGGGCACAAATACTACCGCGGCAATCCAAGAGGCAACCAGGGCGATGGTGACCACCTGAAAGATCGAGCGAGTGTATTCACCGGTACTGGACTGCGCGGTAGCAATGGGCAAAAAGCCCGCCGCGGTGATCAGGGTTCCGGTCAGCATCGGGAACGCGGTGCTGGTCCACGCGTAGCTGGCGGCCTTGATACGGTCGAAGCCCTGCTCCATCTTGATAGCCATCATCTCCACCGCGATGATGGCGTCATCCACCAGCAACCCGAGAGCGAGCACCAGGGCGCCGAGAGAAATCTTGTGCAGGCCAATTCCGAGGTAATACATAGTGGCAAAGGTCATTGCCAGTACCAACGGTATTGCCAGGGCCACCACCAGACCGGTGCGCATGCCCAGGGAGAAGAAACTTACCAGCAAGACGATCGCCAGTGCTTCGATCAGCACCTGAACAAACTCGCCGACCCCGGTTTTCACAGCAGCCGGCTGATCGGAAACCTTACGCAGTTCCATGCCGGCAGGAAGGTTGTGGGCAATGCGCGCGAACTCAGCCTCCAGTGCCTTGCCCAGCACCAGTATGTCGCCGCCGGCCTTCATGGACACCGCAAGACCGATAGCGTCCTCGCCCATGAAGCGCATGCGCGGTGCAGGAGGGTCATTGAAACCACGACGAACCTGAGCCACATCGCCGATACGGAAGGTGCGATCCCCCACACGAATCGGGAACTGCTCGATCTGCTCGACGGTGTCGAAGCGACCACTCACCCGCAGCTGCAAGCGCTCGCTGGGTGTTTCAAAAAAGCCCGCGGTACTGACCGCGTTCTGCTCTTCGAGGGCCTGCTGCACGGCTGCCAGAGGTAAACCAAGGGTCGCCAGCTTGAGGTTGGACAGCTCGATCCAGATCTTTTCGTCCTGCAGCCCCAGCAGCTCGACCTTGCCCACATCCTTGACCCGCTGCAGTTGAATCTGCACGCGGTCGGCGTAGTCTTTGAGCACGGCATAGTCGAAACCTTTGCCCGTCAATGCGTAGATGTTGCCAAAGGTCGTGCCAAACTCGTCATTGAAAAACGGACCCTGGATGCCGGGCGGCAGGGTATGCCGAATATCTGCGACTTTCTTGCGGATCTGATACCACAACTCGGGTATGTCGGCCGAATGCATTGAGTCGCGGGCCATGAAGGTAACCTGCGATTCACCCGGCCGGGAGAACGAAATGATTTTCTCGTACTCCCCCGTCTCCATCAGCTTCTTTTCAATGCGCTCGGTTACCTGGCGCGAAACTTCTTCTGCGCTGGCTCCAGGCCAATTGGTGCGAATCACCATGGCTTTGAAAGTAAAGGGAGGGTCTTCGCTCTGCCCCAACTTCGTGTAGGACAACGCGCCGACAACAGCCAGCAAAATCATCAGGAACAGCACAATCTGCCGATTGCGCAGGGCCCAGGCGGAAAGGTTGAAACCCATCGGGACTTACTCCTTGGCCGCTAGATTCACCACACGATTGGACCGATCCACCGGCCGTACCTGTTGCCCCTCCTGGAGCACATGCACGCCAGCCGCCACTACCCAGTCCGAGGCACTCAATCCTTCAAGCACCGGGACAGTTTTTTCGCCATAGGCACCCACACGAACCGGAACGCGCTTGAGCGTGTTATCGGCCTCCACACGCCAAACATAGCTCTGGCCATTTTCAGCGGTTAATGCCGACAGCGGCACCGCTAGTGCAACCTGTTGCTCATGCTGGATAAAAACCCGTGCACTCTGACCAAGCTCTGCTGGCACCTTACCGGCGCTGAAAGCAATGCGCGCAGCAAAGGTCCGCGAGCGTGGATCGGCTGCCGGTGACAGTTCACGAATACGTCCGCTGAAGCGCTGATCCGGCTGCGACCAAAGCTCGACCGCCACGGGTTGACCGACCTTGAAGCGGCCGAACTGCTGCTCGGGCAGGCCAATCAACACCTCGCGCTCACCGTCGGCAGCCAGGGTGAATACGGTTTGACCTGCAGCGACCACTTGCCCCACCTCGACCTGACGCTTGGCGATCACCCCGTCCTGGGAGGCGCGGAGCACCGCGTACTCTGCCTGATTGCCAGCCACATCGAACTCAGCGCGCATTTGCTTGAGCCGGGCAAGACCGGCGCGATAGAGGTTTTCGCTGTTATCAAACTGAGAACGGCTGACCATTTGTCGCTCCAGCAAGGTCTGGTAGCGATCGCGCTCAGCTTTTACCAACCTTAGGTTGGCCTCGGCGGCAGCCAACTGTGCACGACTGGCCTCCAACTGCAGGCGCACATCCTGCGGGTCCAGCTCGGCCAGCGGCTGCTCAGCCTTGACCCGCTGCCCTTCTTCCACCAGGCGTTTACTGACTTTGCCACCAATGCGAAACGCCAGCTCAGGTTCGAAGCGCGCGCGCACCTCGCCCGGATAGCTATCGGCAGCGGCGCTGGCCGGTTGCGGCTGCACCACCAAGGCAGGGCGCAGGGAAGTCTGCGGCGCACTTTCCTGCCCACACGCTATCAGCAGCAAGGCAAGACCAATGGGCAGAGCGAGGGGCAAGGCATGGCGCAACATGATGAATGACCTTTCGCGAGTGACGCTTGGAATATTTATACTCGCGAGTATATTAAATCAGCGAATCAAACCGGGGAAGCGTCTGCCCAAGAGAAAAAATGTATTAACAGCGCTTCGTTATGACGATATCTGTCAGGCCTGTCATGGCCTGGCGATGTACCATGCTCACTTACCGGAATCTGTACAAGTCACCCATGCACAACGATCTCACCGCTCCCGTCGGCCCAGGCCGGCCCAAGGATCTGGCAAAACGCCAGGCAATTCTCGAGGCGGCCAAGCAGCTGTTTCTTACGCTTGGCTATGCCAGCACCAGCATGGATGCGGTCGCGACAGCGGCAGGTGTTTCAAAATTAACCGTCTATAGCCATTTCACCGACAAAGAAACGCTGTTCACCGCGGCCATTTCCGCCACGTGTACGGCGCAATTGCCGGAACTGATCTTCGAGCTGCCCGACGGTGTGCCATTGGAGCAGGTTCTGCTCAACATCGGCTGCAATTTCCAGGCGTTGATCAGCAGCGACCAGTCGGTGCAATTGACCCGCTTGATCATGACCCTCGGAAACCAGGACCCCAAGCTCAGCCAGATTTTTTTCGAGGCGGGCCCATTAAGGGTGTTGCGGGAAATGGAACTGTTGTTGCGCCGCGTCGATCAGCGCGGCCTGCTTCGTATCGAACACCCCGATAAGGCGGCGGAGCACTTCTTCTGTCTGCTCAAGGGCGCACCGAACTATCGCCTTTTGCTCGGTTACGCCCCGCCGCTGGACGATGAAGCCGCCAAGGCTCATGTCGCAGAGGTGGTTGAAGTGTTCTTGCGCGCCTACCGCTCCTGATCACTTGAGGGCTTTTTTCGGGTAGATATCGTAGCGACTCGACTTGCCTTCCAAGCTGTGACTCGGCTTGGGCCCCTCAATGATTGGCGCCTTGCGCGGACGCTTCACCACTACCCGGTGACTGGCCAGCGCCAGGGCTGCCTCAAGCAGTGCAGGTGCGTCCAGGTCATCGCCAACCAATGGCCGGAACACCCGCATCTCCTTTTTCACCAGAGCGCTCTTGTCCCGGTGCGGAAACATCGGATCGAGGTAAATGACCTGTGGCGGCTCGCCCTGCCAGCTACGCATGCGCTCGATGGCGTTGCCAGTGAGCAACTGCATGCGAGCCACGATGGGCCCCACCTCGGCATCACCCGCCGCCCGAGCCAGCCCATCCTCAAGCAGTGCAGCCACCAGCGGCTGTCGTTCTATCAGGGTCATTTGACAGCCAAGGCTGGCCAATACAAAGGCATCCTTACCAAGCCCTGCCGTGGCATCAAGCACCTGCGGTCGAACGCCTTGGGCGACGCCCACTGCCTTGGCAATCATCTGCCCGCTACCACCACCAAACACGCGTCGGTGCGCTGCCGCACCCTCGACGAAGTCGACGCGCACCGGGCCTGGGGCCTGAGCGCCGAGTTGCTGGATCTGCAGGCCGCTGGCGCCCACCTGCACGGCGAAGCCGGCTTGCGTGTCTTCCAGAGGCAGGCCCAAACGCTGTGCCCACTCTTGCGCCTTAGATTGATAATCGGCTGTCAGCGCCTCGACCCGGATACCGCCGTCTGCCTGTTGCTCCACCATCGAACCCTGTACTCAAAAAAATTAAATGATCGCCGGCCACTGCCGATATACGAAGTATTCGCTATTTTGCCAGACCTTACGGCCCGCGACTGCCATGACCGACATTCTTCAGCTCAGCTCAGGTTACTTATCGCCCGTTGGCGACTATGGCCGGCACAACACCCAGGCACTGGGCGGCGTCAGCCACCTGTGGCAGGATTTTTTTGCCCGCGCCCTGGCTGAGCAGCAAGCTGAAGTCGAGCCGGAAACGGCCCTCGCCATCGAACAATTCGACAAGGCCACTGGCGAACCCTTGGGTGGCAGCCAATTGCTGGCGCACATCCATACCCAGCGCCAATGCAATGTGCTGGACACCGAGATCGCCCCGCCCGAGCCCCTGTTCCTGCCGATTGCCGAATTCGAACCAGAGTTGCTGGAGAAACTGGCACCGCCGTTCGACGACGTCGAACTGATTGAGCAACAGCGCCAACTGGACATCAGCAATACCTGGATGCGCCCGGTGGTCATGAGCCAGGGTCAGCCAATCCCGGAACCTGGCCCTGGACCACTACCCAAATCGCTGTTCCTGCCTATCGCCGAGTTCGAAATGGACCTGCTCGACAAAGCACCTGAGCCATTCGACGAGCCTACGCTGGTAGCCCAGCAATCGGCACTGGACTTCGACACCCGCTGGGCTCGTCCGGTGGTGCTGAACAATGTGCGCATCGCTGCCTGAGTCTCAGCGACAGATCTGCCAGAACCCCATGTCCACATGAAAGTGATTACGGTGGGCGGCGTTATAGTCCGGCCCCAGAACCGTGTTGAAGCTGTCGCAGGCACTGGCATGAACATCCTTGAGAAAGCGCGCTTTGGCGCCCTCGCCCTGCCAGTCCTTGAGTAGATTGATACGCCGGCCATCCGCCAGGCGAAAGCCGGCGATGTCCAGCGCGTTGGCCGTGGCATGCTGGCTGAGCCGTCCCTCTTTGCGGTTGTACATGTTGCGACAGGCAAAGCTGCCGAGGTGATCGACTTGCACCACGCGCTGGGCAAATGCCCGCTGCGCGGCCGGCTGTAACGCATGGCGTTCGAACAGGGCATAGGCAACCGCCAAGGGGCAACTGGCGAGAAAACTGCTGCTCAGGCGCACGGATGAACCCTCGACACGCACCACGTTCTGCAACGGGCACTGCGCTGTGGGCGCGCTGTCGGCTTGCGGGCGATAACGCAGATCCGAACTTGCCAGGGCTTGTGCACAGAGCTGCGGATTATCCTGCAATCGCCCAAGCTTATAAGGCGTCAGCAGGTTCGGCGGCTCGCGCACATCGAGCACGGCCCATGGGTTCCATGCATCCGGGACACGCCAACCCTGACGCCAGGCGTATACCGTTAGGCCGATCAACACCAGGCACAGCAGGACCACGCCTTTACGCATACAGGATCAACGCCGAAACAGCTGATTCAAATGATCGAAAGGCAGTGCCTGATCGCCATAACTGAACGAGCCTTGATTGAAAATCTCTTCGGCACCACGGTAAAACGCTCCGTACGCAGCACGTGCCAACGACGACCCGACGCTGATACGCCGAACGCCAAGGTCTTGAAGTTGATTGACGCTCAACGCCACCCCACTCATGCCCATCAACACGTTGACCGGTTTAGGCGCTACAGCCTGAACCACCGCGCGAATTTCTTCTGCCGTGCGTAAGCCAGGGGCGTAAAGCACATCCGCGCCAACTTCAGCGAACGCTTGCAGGCGAGCGATGGTGTCGTCCAGGTCCAGGCGACCGTGCAAAAGGTTTTCCGCGCGGGCACAGAGCATGAAGGGAAAGTCCAGGCTGCGAGCCGCCGCCACAGCGGCTTCGACCCGCTCCACGGCGTGATGGAAGCTGTAGATCGGCTCCTCGGTGTTACCACTGGCGTCCTCGATGGAGCCACCCACCAAGCCTGCCTGCGCGCCCTGCAAGATAGCCTCGGCACACTCCTTGGCACTTTCACCGAAGCCATTTTCCAGATCGGCTGCTACCGGCAGAGCGGTCGCATCGACAATAGCGCGGGCGTTTGCCAAGGTTTCTTCAAGACTCATGGCGCCTTCGGCGTCTGGTCGACCCAAGGAGAAAGCCAACCCAGCACTGGTAGTCGCCAAGGCCTCGAAGCCGAGGCTCGCTAGCAGTTTGGCGGAACCGGCATCCCAAGGGTTGGGAATGACAAATGCCCTGTCGCGTTCATGCAGGGCTTTGAAGGCTTCGGCACGTAGCGTTTGTACATCCATGATCACAGCTCCCGGGCAAATGACAGGAGCGCTCAAAGCAGTCCGAGTTGTTCGGCCTCTGGCGCCCTGTCCAGTTCTGGCAAAGCCGGTAACCCGGGTAGGCGTTCCATCAGGCCGCGATGAAAACGCTGAGCCAGGGCAGCGGCCAGTCGGTTATCGGCAGTATGCAGGAAAACATAGGGGCTGCGACCCTCCTCGATCCAGGCTGCTACTTTGTCCAGCCAGGGCAGCAGAAAGGGTTCGTTGGCCGCCAAATCCGGATGACCAATGAACCGCACCTGTGGATGCTGGCTGA
This sequence comes from Pseudomonas arcuscaelestis, assembly GCF_016881005.1. GTDB lineage: Bacteria > Pseudomonadota > Gammaproteobacteria > Pseudomonadales > Pseudomonadaceae > Aquipseudomonas > Aquipseudomonas arcuscaelestis. Next base: position 78,594 of record NZ_JACOPV010000007.1, read on the forward strand.
AAGCCGTCGGCCGCGGTGGTACCCGTGGCTTTTTTGATTGGGCGTCGAGCACTCCCGGGGCTTGCGAGGTACAACTGAACAAGGCGCGTGGATCGAGGCAGATTCGTTCGACACCCCGACCCTGCAACAAGCGATTCAACTCGCGCTCCTCATCACCCCTGGCAAAAAAAGCGCGATTGCGCACTTCCACAGCGACCGGTACATCGACCTCATCGAGAAAGGCTACCAACTCGCTAAGACGCGCCGGCCCGAAGGTTGACGGTAATTGCAGCCAATAAGGAGCAACGCGGGGCCCGAGGGGTTTGAGCAATTGGATAAAGGTCTGAGCAGCCGTCAATTGATCCCGCAAGTCGCCAGCATGGCTGATGTCACGCCCAAACTTGGCCGTGAAGCGAAAATGCGCGGGCATGACCTGTGCCCAGCGCTCGATGGTTGCCGGTGCCGGCCGGGCATAGAAGGTAGTGTTGCCTTCTACAGCGTTGAACACTTGGCTGTAGAGGCCCAACAGGTCACCGGTTTTAGCGTGCGCAGGATAAAGATACTCACGCCAGGCGCTTTCACTCCAGGAGGGACAACCGAGAAAATAAGGAAGCGTGGACAGAGTCATCCATCAAATGTACAGGTCCAGCCCCAGCACTTCCATCTCCCAATCGACAAAGCCCGCGGTGGTCAGGTAGCTGGTGAGGGCCTGGGCTGTGCGCTTGTTGCAAGCACGGGGAAAGATCATGTCCTGCTGGCGCGCGGGCAACCCCCCGGTGCGCGCCTGTCCAGTGGTGGCTTGCGGCTGCACTTCGAACTCGCCCGGTAGATCCTCGTCCACATCGTCGCTGAGCACCGGCGCTCTGCGCGGGGTTCGTCTGATCGGATAGGACTGTGAGGAAAAACCGTCGATGCGCATGGCGATCTCTCAGGAGCAATGATGGCAATTTAGCAGCATCAGAGTGCCTTCGCTAATGCCCGATTGATAACTGGACCACAGTTCGGGCAAAAGGTTTTGTTTGCTCTGGAAATAATAGACGAGCAGCCGTCAGCGCGCCTTAGGGGTCGCCACGTTATCGCGCAGATACACGGGCTGGGCAAGATCGGCAGCAATGGCCTCACCGCGCTGCCAGGCAAAGGTAGCCAAGGTCAATAAATCCTGCGCGTGAGGCAACAGACTTGCATCCTGACCGCACAATTTCACCCCAATGCGCTCGGCATAGCCCCAGCCGGTGCCTGCGCCAAACCACTCACCGCTGGCACCCGCAGGAAGCACCGCACGCTCTGGAGACAGCACCGCTTCGCTGCCGAGCAAACGCATCTCCCCTGCCGTTTCCTGGTAGCAGCCCCAGTAGACTTCGTCCATGCGCGCATCGATAGCCGCGGCGACCTGGCTTATACCCTGCTCGCGCAACGCGCGCTGGGCCAGCACTGCAAGATTGGAAACCGGCAGCACCGGCCGCTCCAAGGCAAAGGCAAGCCCCTGGACGACGCCAATGGCGATACGCACACCGGTGAACGCACCTGGACCACGACCAAAGGCAATGGCATCGACCGCCGCCAGGGTGATGCCGGCGTCTGCCAGCAACTGCTGGATCATCGGCAGCAGCTTTTGCGCGTGCAGGCGCGGGATCACCTCGTAATGGCTGGAAACCTTGCCGTCATGCAGCAAGGCAACGGAGCAGGCTTCAGTGGCGGTATCCAGGGCCAGCAAGGTGGTCATCGGGGGTTCCAGGCGAGAGAAAAAAGAGCGGCATTATAAACAACAACGGCCCGCAAGCGGGCCGTTGTCTGCTACCGAGTATCAATCAGCTCAGCGCAGCCAGTACCTTGGCGGTGATGGCGTCAACCGAACCTACGCCTTCGATATGGGCGTACTTCGGTTTGCCGCCATTGGCAGCCGACAGCTTCTGGTAAAAATCTACCAGCGGCTTGGTCTGGTCATGGTAGACAGCCAGGCGATGACGCACGGTTTCTTCGGTGTCATCTTTACGCTGAACCAGCGCTTCACCGGTTTCGTCGTCTTTGCCTTCAACCTTCGGCGGGTTGTAGACGATGTGGTAGACGCGACCAGAACCTTCGTGAACGCGGCGACCGGCGATACGCTGAACGATCTCTTCGTCTTCGACGGCGATTTCAACGACGGCATCAATTTCAACGCCAGCAGTCACCAGGGCTTCCGCCTGAGGAATAGTGCGCGGGAAACCGTCGAACAGGAAGCCGTTCGCGCAGTCGGCCTGGGCGATGCGGTCCTTGACCAGGTTGATGATCAGCTCGTCCGAAACCAGCTTGCCCGCGTCCATGATCGCCTTGGCTTCCAGGCCCAACGGAGTGCCGGCCTTTACAGCAGCACGCAGCATGTCGCCGGTGGAGATCTGTGGAATGGCGAATTTTTCGGTGATGAACTTTGCCTGAGTACCTTTACCGGCCCCGGGAGCTCCCAGCAGAATCACGCGCATATTGTGCTCCTCATTTTTGTAAGCAAATCAATGGAGTCGGCGCAGAGGGCCAAGTCCGGAATTGGGTCATGACCACAAATCGGTCAAAAGGCTGCTCAAGATACACAGCGGCTTCAAGCCACACAAGCGCTCGAAAGTCGGAAGAAAGCACACACACGCGCCGTACAAAGCAAAGGTTGCGCCGAGCGCAACCCATTGCTTTGCAAGCATTCTCCTCCTCGCTTCAAGGCGGCTCGCAGCGTTGCGCCTGAACTCAACCGGTATTGCGCAAGCCTGCGGCAATACCTGCCACAGTAACCAGCAGAGCCTGTTCCAATGGGCTGTCCAGAGCGGCTTCACGTGTGCGCGAACGCGCCAGCAACTCCGCCTGCAATAGATGTAGCGGGTCCAGGTAGGTATTGCGCAAACGGATGAATTCCAGGGTTTCGGGACTGTGCGCCAGTAGCACCGGCTGCCCGGTCAGCCCCAGCACCACACTGCACGCCTGCGACAATAGGTCGCGCAAATGTGCACCCAAAGGTCGCAGTTCTGGTTGCACTAGACGTTCGTCGTAAGAGCGGGCAATTTCGGCATCGGCCTTGGCCAGGACCATTTCCAGCATGTCGATACGCGTGCGAAAAAACGGCCATTGCTCACGCATCTGCGCCAGCAGATCGCCCTGACCGCGACTCAAGGCGTTGTTCAATGCTGCTTCCCAACCCAGCCAGGCTGGCAGCATCAAGCGCGTCTGCGTCCAGCCGAAGATCCACGGAATTGCGCGCAAGCTCTCGATGCCTCCCGCACGGCGCTTGGCCGGGCGGCTACCCAAGGGCAAACGTCCAAGTTCCTGCTCCGGGGTGGACTGACGGAAATACTCGACGAACTCGGGATTATCCCGCACGACGCCGCGGTAGGCCTTGACCCCGTCGGCGGCCAACGCATCCATCAACGCCCGCCAGGCTGGCTGGGGCGGCGGTGGCGGCAATAAGGTCGCTTCCAGCACTGCCGCCAAATACAGGTTCAGGTTCTGCTCGGCGATATCCGGCAGACCAAACTTGAAGCGAATCATCTCGCCTTGCTCGGTCGTGCGAAAGCGCCCTGCGACCGATCCTGGCGGCTGCGAAAGAATGGCCGCATGGGCTGGGCCGCCGCCACGTCCAACCGTGCCACCACGGCCATGAAACAGCAGCAACTCGACTTGCTGCTCGCGACAGATACGGACTAGCGTTTCCTGCGCCCGATACTGCGCCCACGCGGCTGCGGTGGTACCGGCATCCTTGGCTGAATCGGAGTAACCGATCATGACTTCCTGCGGACCATGCAGGGCGCTGCGATAACCCGGCAGTCCAAGCAGGCGCTCCATCACGGGACCGGCGTTATCCAGGTCCGCCAGCGTTTCGAAGAGCGGCACCACACGCATCGGGCGCAGTACACCGGCCTCCTTAAGCAGCAACTGCACGGCCAGCACGTCGGAAGCAGCACCCGCCATGGAGATTACATAGGAACCCAGCGACGCAGCCGGTGCAGCAGCGATCTCGCGGCAAGTGGCAAGAACCTCGGCAGTGTCGGCCTGCGGCTGGAAATAGCCAGGCAGCAACGGACGTCGGCTAGTGAGTTCTTGGGCCAGGAAGGCGATACGCGCCTCCTCGTCCCAGTCGGCGTAACGTCCAAGCCCCAGATACTCGGTGATCTCACTCAGCGCGGCGGTGTGCCGGGCAGCATCCTGACGCACGTCCAGGCGCACCAGGAACAGGCCAAAGGTAACCGCTCGGCGCAGGCAGTCCAGCAGCGGCCCATTGGCAATCACACCCATGCCACAGGCATGCAGGGACTCGAAACACAGGTGCAACGGCTCGAACAGCTCATGGTTGTCCTGCAGCACCAGCGGCGACGGCACCTGCGGCGACTTCAATGCGCTGTGCGCCCAGGCACGGGTTTCCCGCAAACGGTCACGCAGCTGTTTGAGTATCACCCGATAGGGTTCGGCAGAGTCACCAGCCTTGGCCTTCAGAGCCTCGCTGGCCTGCTGCATGGACAGCTCGGCAGCCAGGGATTCGACGTCACGCAAAAACAGATCAGCGGCCATCCAGCGCGCCAACAACAGCACTTCGCGAGTTACCGGGGCAGTGACATTGGGATTGCCGTCACGGTCACCGCCCATCCACGAGGCAAAGCGGATAGGCGCCGCTTCCAGCGGCAAGTGCAGGCCAGTGGCGGCATGAAGCGCCTTGTCGACCCTGCGCAGATGATGGGGAATAGCGTGCCAGAGCGAATGCTCGATCACCGCGAAGCCCCACTTGGCCTCGTCGACGGGCGTTGGCCGAGTACGGCGAATTTCTTCGGTGTGCCAGGCTTCAGCGATCAAGCGTTGCAGGCGCTGACGCACCTGGTCGCGCTCGGCAGGGGTCAGGTCACGGTGATCCTGAGCAGCCAACTGCGCAGCAATCGCGTCGTATTTTTGAATCAGTGTGCGACGAGCGACTTCGGTGGGATGAGCGGTCAATACCAGTTCGATACTCAGCTTGCCGACCTGGCGCGCCAAGGCGTCGTCACTGTGCCCTGCTGCCTTGAGTCGCGCCAGCAACTCCGGCAGTACTCGTGCTTCGAACGGCTCCGCTTGACCGCTATCGCGCCGGCGTATCAATTGATATTGCTCGGCGATGTTGGCCAGATTGAGAAACTGGTTGAATGCTCTTGCGACCGGCAGCAGCTCATCGTCAGCCAGGTCATTGAGGGTAGTGCTCAATTGCTCGGCAGCACCACTGCGATCCGCTTTGGCGCTGCGGCGGATATCTTCGATTTTCTGCAGGAACGCCTCACCGTGCTGATCACGTATGGTGTCCCCCAACAACTCACCCAACAAATGAACATCTTCACGCAAGCGCACATCGATATCAGTCATCAGCCTTGTCTCCGGCATTCCTGGAAAACCGCTTTGGCCAAAGAGTGCCCCACTACCGGTCATGCTTCAAGGCAGACCAATGGCTGCGCAGTGACTACGCTGAAAGCAGATCCTTCAGGATTGATGAGGTAATCATGAAAATTCGTGAGCTTGCCCAGCATTGGGAACAACACGACAAAGGCCGCTTGAGCCCCACCGGCCATGTCCTGCATCTGGACGTAGAATCGGCGGCGCGCCTGGCGGCGTTGGCGCAAATGTACCCCAGGCGACGCCCCGAAGAATTACTCGGCGAGCTGCTGGGTGCTGCGCTGGAAGAGTTGGAAGCAAGCTTCCCCTACATCCAGGGACAGCACGTAATCGCCACCGATGAAGAAGGCAATCCGCTTTACGAAGAAAGCGAGCACGCAATAGGAAAAACTCAAGGTCTCTTGAAGGCCGCGTAGAACATGGGTTTGCGATCATTTCAGCGAACCATGAGCGGTAAAGACAGTCACAGATTTACGAACATATGTAGCCAAGCCGGAGATACCCCATGGACACCTTCAAGACCATGCTCAGCAACTGGGAAAACAAGGCTCACGAAGCCTCGGAGCTTGCTGAAATCACCCTGACCATCCGCAAACAAGACCTAGTGAAAATCAAAGCCTTTGCGGAAGCCTACGAACTGGATGAAAGCGTCATCACTGAGGGGCTAATTCACACTGCTATAAAAGAAGCGGAAACAGCCATGCCCTACGTCAAAGGGTCTGAGGTGATCCGAGTGGAGGAAGGTGAAGAGATTTTTGCCGACGCTGGTAAGACACCCGCCTACGTCGAAGCTGAACAAGCAATTTCAAAGACCCTACGGGGATAGGGTCTGAAATCCTGAATCGAGCCTCGCAAGAGGCTATTCAGGTTGACCTTGTTGACTAGCCAGTTTCTGAACTGCCTGAGCATAAAGCGTTTCGTAACCTTGAAATTTGCTCATTCTGGCCTTATTGAGCAAAGAACCTTCCGACATTTTCATTAGGCAGTGGTAGGTTTTTACAAAAACATTCTGATAGCCGTCCTGAATATCTTTATCAGGAGAACTAACCTGACCACACTTCAAACACATTCTCACATAATTTGTAAAATTATAATCATTGAGGTTAGAGAAATATTCTAAATACTCGGCTTCGGTTTTTTTTGCGACGCTATTCCTTACGCCAGCACTATCAAATCCAGAAACGTTGTAAGCGTAATTCATTAGTTCAGATAAACTTCTCTCTATCACCAAACTATCAAAATACTCTTCAAGCTTCTGCTGAATATACACATTTGAAGGCCAGCGAAAAATATCACTTTTTTCACGTATGTCGCTAGGAATGATCACTTCAGAAAAATACGCGTCAATAGCTTCATTAATTTTTACTATTTTCCCCACATCATAGTAAATAGAAGCGATTGAACCCAAATCATTTATTGTAAACTTTACAAGAGCGACATCCATAGCCAAATCGAAAGCTGCAAAAACCTCATCATCATTATTCAAAAAAGAAGCATGAAAAACATTCCATGCCTTTTGCAACAGAGCAATATCTTCTTCATGTTTTATCTTAGACTCCAAGGTCTGGACTAGATTCTGCAATGACTCATCATCAGCATAACCTTTTTTAACCAAATCTATGATTGCAACATCAAACTCATCACAGGCTCCAAAACCGTATGATTCAAGATATTCTATCTTTGAATCTATCACTGCTTGTGCCGCTAACTCTTCTGGTGTCGGTTCATCACCGGGCAAACGATAGCCTGAAAAATTGCCCTCATAATTCAATACGAAATCAATATCTACGACTGCTGATTTCCCACCATATATTGAGAGTATAGCGAGGGGCAATATCTTATAAGCCTGCTGTTTTATTTGTTCCTGACAGCCATTAAGCCGATCATGAAGAAGCCCCGCAAAGTAATCAACCTTCTTCAACAATCGCACATTATTTATTTTCAGCTTAGCAACATTACCGGAAACGATCTTGCGTGTTTCATCCGACGGATTAAAAACCAAAGAAACAGATTCTTGCACTGACGGACTGAAAAAAACTTCGTAATCGAATACCTTTTCACTATAGGTAAAAAACTCATCATCAGGCTTCAAAGAACCTTCATTGAGAATAAGAATTACAGAGCAATTCTTTTTTTCAATCAAATTTGAAACCAACCCCAAAACATCCCGAGCGGCTAGGGAGTTACCACGACGCTCGAAATCATCAATACATACAATTGTTTCTGTCACCAGTGAATATTGAATTGAATCAATAACCCCACCAAAACTTCCAACAAATGGAATTTTAGCTTCTCTGCCATGGCCGAAATTTCTTCTCAGCCATCCAACCCCATCGCTGAAATCAAGCTTCTTCAAATTCTCTACAACAGAATCTTTACTGGTAACATCACCAGCCTTTTTGCTGGGAACTGTATTCTCAAAAATTGAACGTTTTAAGTCCGCTAATGAGTTAATTCCAAACAGTGAAACATAGGAATAATTAGCGTGAGCAAAATCAGCTCTATACTTTTCAATTACCGAATTCCAGAGAAAGGTTTTACCCGTGCCCCACTCTCCTTTCAGAACAATTGCAGAACCCATTTTCTTGACTGAAAAATCATGAAGTGCTTTTTCTACCTGAATGATTGACACCAGAATAATGCTCCTTTAAAAACTTACACACTTCAAAGAAAACCTGAATGAATTTAATTTTCGATCAGGACAGGTGAACTTTCATCCTCAATTGAAATCACTGATTCGCTAGAGTTATTCGCCCTACCTAGGCACCACAAAGACTTGAAGTCAGATTCTCGTATACTTGAATAGAAAACGATATCGTAAGAAGAAACCTTCTTCGTCAATTTGGGCAGTCGGATAGTATTACCAAAAAAATCAATTTTAGGTGAATTTGTAATCGTAACCTGAGTGTGTTCTTCCGAGCAGAAAACATTTATGGCCTTGCTTTCCGCTTCGTCAATACGAGCGGAAAAAATATATTCGCCATAATCAAGTTTACGAATTACATCACCTTTCAATAGTTGAGCATACAACTCTAAATAGCGTTCATCTTTCACTGTCAAATCAAGAGTTTTCAATTTTAACGACTTAGAAATTTTTGCGGCGATGATTCTAGACCACTCAGCTATTTCCACTATTCTTTTCAAGCGGTTGAACAGTTCGGTAAAATCCGAATGCGTTCCATCCCAAAGACGCATGGGATGCCCATTCAGCACAATTTCAATAGAGACTTTAGACTTCGGATATTTCACAACGAAGTCATATGCTCTTTTAATCCGATGATAATGTCTCAGATTATTGATCGACTGCCCGAGCCATCCAGCAACGTCGAACGTATACGTTGCGTCCACCTTGTAGCGGTCATGAATAAAATAGCGATAAGTAAAAAATCCATCTAACGCAGATCCTTCAATGTCAAATTGTTTTGACCCCTTCCCCATAAATGATTCAGTAGCAGCAAGCTCGAATTCCGCATCATCACTGACAAAATAGATGCACGTTTCTAGTCGTCGTTTACTGGGAGTGAGCGTAAGAGTTCCACCTACGATGACATCATTAAGATGTTCGAATAGTTTTGAACCTACGAATTTGAAATCATTTGTAGGGATGTGGATACTCTCCCCTACCTCAATCATTTTCTGCCAAGCGAGATCAGCAGAAATGTTAGCATCATCATCATTAAAAACCATCTGAATTGGCGGTGCAGGGCTGGTGACTGGGACCAATTCATGCACAACAGAATCGCTCGTGGCGGTAACGACAACCTTAAAATTTGGATCGATATTGTTTATTGTTTGTTCATAGCCTTCTACGACTGCAGAGACATCGAAATTTGCCGGACTGCCTGCCTTTGTAATCAAGAAGATGGTTGCTTCAAGAATCCCCGCACGAATTTCAGATTTGGCTTCGAATGGTGCCATTGGCACTACACCGACCCATCCAGACACATAGACTTGATGGCGAGCCTTCATTTCTTTTAAATGAGCTACTGTGTGAAATGTCTCTTCGTTGTCGATCAGCTTGGAGCACGAATAGCAAAGCCAGATACCGTTATCGAAATGTCTTCTCTGGGCTTTCGTTTGGCTCGCGTCAAACCGCTTGGCACCCGGCCCACTCGCAGCCGCACAAATGTGTGCAGCGACACCAATGCTATTTTTCCTGTCGCCAGCATCTGTGGAGCCAATCGTGAAGACATGGCAACGCGAACAGAGGTTCGCCGCTCTCACAAGCAGCTCAATCTTAGTCACATCAGAAAAGTCGTCGCGGGTGCTTACGCTGATTCCTTCTTCAACAACCTTTGGTGCTCTGTTCTTCCGTGGTGCCATCGTTCATAACTCGCTATCGTATGAGCGGAATCCTGTACAGGCGTTTTAACATCGAACGCTCAAGCACACCAAGTAATGGTGCTGGGATTGCCGCCCGGATACGACCACTACCCTCGACCGATTTGGACTGAGCTGGATTGTGAGGGACAACCTCGGCCACGAAATTTTCCTTTGTATAACCTATATCCGAGGACATCGGCCCCACTCCCCGCTTCCTCGCCTTGTCTCGTCGCTATCTGCACGACCTGAGCAGCCAGAAAGACGAACCGACCCACTGAAATCCCTCTTCAGCTCCGGTATCGGGCGCTCGCGCATGCGCCCGCGTACCCCGCGCAACGCTCGAAGTTCCGGCAAAAAAGCACTGACTGATCAGTCAGAAAAACCCGCTTTTTTGACGCGATTTTTTCTGAACTATTGAAAAAACACCTCGGTCACAGCCAGTAGCCATCACGGCAAAGCCCATCAGCCACCGAAGCTGACCGGACTGCCGATGGACTGTTACGGAATCTGTTGTTCATCAGGAGCGATCCAATGGAGTTGACCAGTATGAAGACCCATACCGCTAACACCTCACCCTCTCACCTGCGCGGGCTCAAACTGGCTGCGCTGGCACTGGGCAGCAGCCTGGTGCTGGCAGGCTGTGCCGGTAATCCGCCCACCGAGCAGTACGCCGTCACCCAGTCGGCTGTCAACTCGGCAGTCAGCGCCGGCGGAACCGAGTTTGCCGCAGTGGAAATGAAGGCCGCCCAGGACAAGCTCAAGCAGGCTGAAATCGCCATGCACGACAAGCAATACGACGATGCCAAGCGCCTGGCCGAACAGGCCGAATGGGATGCACGTGTTGCCGAGCGCAAGGCGCAAGCCGCCAAGGCCGAGAAAGCCGTACAAGATGCCCACGAGGGCGTTCAGGACTTGCGTGAGGAAGGCATGCGCAGCGCTCAGTGAGCGCCGCACTGTCGACCCAAGCATTCGTAATTGATCAAAGGATGAACCATTATGCGCAAACACATGATGATCCCCGCCCTGCTGGCGCTGAGCGTCGGTCTGGCCGCTTGCTCAACACAGCCGAACGCCAATCTGGAATCGGCACGGACCAACTTTTCAACCCTGCAGAACAATCCGCAGGCCAGCAAAGTTGCCGCGCTGGAAACCAAGGACGCCCAGGACTGGCTGAATAAAGCCGATGCGGCCTACATGAACAAGGATGACGAGAAGAAGGTCGATCAACTCGCCTACCTGACCAACCAGCGCATTGAAGTTGCCAAGCAGACCATCGCCCTGCGCACCGCCGAAGGTAACTTGAAAGATGCCTCTGCCCAGCGCGCCAAGGCCCGCCTGGAATCACGTGATGCACAGATCCAGAAACTGCAGGACAGCCTCAACGCCAAGCAGACCGATCGCGGCACCTTGGTGACCTTTGGCGATGTACTGTTTGATTTCGACAAAGCCAACCTGAAAAGCAGCGCCCTGCCCAACATCACCACGTTGGCTCGCTACCTCCAGGAAAACCCTGACCGCAAAGTGATTGTCGAGGGCTACACCGACAGCAAAGGTCGCGCCAACTACAACCAGACGCTGTCAGAGCGTCGCGCAGCCTCGGTGCGCATGGCGCTGGTACGTGCAGGTGTCGATCCATCGCGAATCGTTGCCCAGGGCTACGGCAAGGAATACCCCATTGCCGATAATGCGAGCAACTCGGGCCGCGCCCAGAACCGTCGCGTGGAAGTGACTATTTCCAACGACAACCAACCCGTGGCACCGCGCTCGGTAAGCCAGGCGCATTGATGTAAAGCTGTATCGCAAAAGCATGCCCGCCCCACGAAATCCAATCCGTGGGGCGGGCTTGCCGTTACTGTTCTTGTTGCGGCGTCTCTTGACCCATGCATCGCACGGCTTGCTTCTTGTTGTCCACCAGCACACCGGTCAGGCCTTTTTGCGACATATCGAACAACACCAACACTCCATCGACACATTGAGCGACCTGGTTGGCCGGCTTGAGCGAAATCTTGTAGTCCTCCCCCGGTATTGTCTTGAGCATGGTGAAATCCGACAGCAGTAGCGCATCTTCCGGCTTGGCAAAATGCAGGTAGCCGTAGTACCACAGCGCTGCAACGGTGCCGATGATGCTGCAAACACCGGTAATGATCAGGGGGACAGCGTTACGTTCTTCACTCATTGTGACGTCTCGTCAGGGTAATTAGGGACTTCGACCAAACGCCGCAGCCCATTGAAATGATCCGGATCTTGCAAAAAGCGCAGCATCACCTGCCGCCAGGTACGGTCGGCAAACGTCTGCACATGACCACCACGGGTCAATTGCAACACCCTTGGCGGCGGCGCTGCCTGATACAGCTCAATGCCATTGGCCAGCGGCACAATAGGATCGTCGATACTGTGGAAGAATAACTTCGGCGGTGTCTTGAGCTGCGCAATCGAGTTGATCGCACTGTCGCTGTCAGGCACTAGCCACGACAGGGGTACTTGCAATGGCCATGTCACCCACCAATTGCTCAGGGCAAAGCGTCCGACCTGACGATAGCTGGCCGGCACGCCGTCGAACACCATCGCCTTGAAACGCTTGGCCTGCTGTGGGTTGTGCGCCAGGTAATGAATGGCCATGGCGCCGCCCAGGCTCTGCCCCAACAGTATTTGCGGCTTGCCCTGTACCTGTGGGGCCTTGTCGAGCCAGTCCAGTGCTGCGGCAATGTCCTGGTAGACCTCAGGCAGCGCCGGCTTGCCCTGGGACAAGCCGTAACCGCGGTAGTCCAGCAACAGAACCTGATAACCGTGCTCCGGTAGCCACCAACTGCCACCCAGATGCCAGGCCAGGTTGCCACCATTGCCATGCAAGTGCAGAACCGTGCCCTTGACCTCGACCCCAGTTTTGGCTGGCAGCCACCAGCCGTGCAGGCGCGTACCGTCAGCAGCCGTAAGCGTTACGTCGCGGTATTCAAGCTTGGCTTTCTCGGGAGTGAACGGCTGGCCAGGCTCGGGGTAGAACAGCAGCGAACTGCAACCCCCCAGCGTCAGCACCACCAGCAGCAAGCCCAGGGTTCTGCGCCCAGATTCAGAGAATATTCGAATAATCGGCTTCAATCCGGTCCAGGCTCAGGTGGTTAAGGAAGTTGGAGAAGCACATCCAGGCCGATAGCGCGTTGAGGTCACGAAACTGTTCCGGCAAGTACTTGGGTGGTTCCACCAGGCCTTCATCGACCAATTGGCGCAAGGTGCGCATGTCCTCAAGCGTGGTCTTGCCACAAAACAGCAACGGGATCTGTTCAAGCTTGCCCTTGCGCACGGCCAACTGAATATAGTTGTAAACCATGATGAAGCCTTTGAGGTAGGACAAATCCTTGGTAAATGGCAGCCCATTGGGCACCGACCCACGGAACACCCGACTGGCATTGCCGTAGCTCTCCGGCATGCCGAAGCCCTGGGCGCGGAAAAACTCGTAGACCTGAATGAAGTCAGCGCCCTCCTCGACCATATGGATGGCCCGGGTGCGGTTGGTCAGCTTGCGCAGGCGACTCGGGTAAGAGGCAAAGGCAATGACCTCCATGAGTATCGCCAGGCCTTCCTGCGTAACAGTCGACGAGGGCGGCCCCTTGGCCAGAAAGGTGCAGATTGGCTGGTTCAAGCCATTGAGCGTGGTGCCCACATGCACCAACCCTTCGTGGACCTCCAGTGCCCGCACGTCGCGGCTGTTGAACATCGCATCGGCGCGTATCTTGATGTAGTCGGCACCCGCTGCGGCGTCGGCGACGATACCGTCGGACTCGAACACCCGAATAGTGTCCTCGGCTTCGTTGAAAACCTTGTTCAAACGCCCCTGCAGCATCTCGACGGCTTGTTTGGCCGTGAGGTTCTTCGGTTCGTCCTTGAGGTCGCCTCGGCCGTCGATATTGTTCAGATAATCCGAGAGCATCAACCCCAGGTCAGCTAGGGTCGGGTCGCCGGCGTGAAACGCATCGGAAGCGGCACCGTAAAGCTCCTGAGAAATCAGCCCGAAGTCGTCGGTGCCGCGCGCCTCGAGCATGCGCACCACCATGCGGTACTCCTTGCACATGCGCCGCATGATCTGCCCGACCGGGTTGAACTGGCCCAGTTGACGGGTAATGTCACGCTCGATGTTCTGGAACTCGAGCTTTACTGCGCCAGAATCGAACGATAATGGCCGGCCCTGGTAATAAGCCCGATCAACCGCGGGCATCTCCTTGCCCTTGGCCTTGAGAAACCCCTGGCGAATGTTGTCGTCCCACTTCACCGCATCGAGCACGCGAATGGGCGTTTGTGCCAGGACAATGCGATCAGACAGGGCACGTATCGTCTGCTGGTACTCGTCCACCCTACTCTCCTTGAATTGACTCTTTTACTTGCCAGCCCGCTGGAACCGCGCCACTTCGATAAAAAGGTCGGAGTTGGCCGGGTCGTCAAGGTAGGCCAGAACCCGCTCGGCCGGACTGTCGATCAGCATGCCCTCACCGTTGTCCTCTGGAACCTCATAGGTGCGACCGCTGAGCTCTTTCTTCTCAACGGCCTGGTTGACTTGCTCGACATCGAGGTTGTAGACCACCAGTTCCTTGCCATCGACGACCTCGAACCCGCCAATCAGGAAATTCCCACCGAGTCGCTTGGGTACACCCGCCGAGAGATACCAGCGGTTGCCGTGGCGGGACACCGTGAATACATACTCATCGCGCTTCTTGTCCTTGCCAATAGCCAGCGCCTTGTAGGCGTCACCACCGCTACGACTGATCTGCAGACTCAACGGTTCCCCCCAGGCGTCCTTGCTGGTCCATTTGCCCAGCAGCGCCTTGGGCGCGGCCTCGTTGGCCGGCATGGGCTCATTAAAGGTGACCAGACAACCGCCAAGCAGCAAAAACGACAACGCCAACAACAGACTTCTGGCTTTCATCGGGTTCTCCTTGAAATAGGGTCGCACCTCACACGGCGGCCAGCACCAGATGCAAGTACCGAGTAAGGATAGCGAGCATCTGCGTATGCGCATCGGCCTGTGAACCGTCGAGCAGGCCCTGATATTCCATCTGCTCGACAATCGCCGTCAACACCAGCGCATCCTGTTGCGGCTGACATGAACCGACAACCTCAAGCATCTGGCAGGCGCCATGAAGCAAAATCTGCTCGTGCAGCTTAACCAGTTCGGCCAGGCGCGAGCATAGCAGCGCCTCCTGGCGAAAGGCCTGCTCGGCCATGAGAAAATCACGACGGTTGTGCAGTTGGCGCTGGACGTAGTCGACCATCATCTTCGCCACTTCATCGGCCAGGAGCGCGCGACAGGGCAGGCTTTGATCACCTTGGGAAAGCAACTGACGCAAGACCACCTCAGTGTGCTCCCACAGCTTTGCCATGTAAGCGGCACTGCGCTCCACATACTGGGCAAAGGTATCGGTCAGCAGGTCTTCAATGTCATTGAAGTAATAGGTGGTCGCCGACAAAGGCACCCCGGCCTCGGCCGCTACCGCGCGGTGCCGCACACCGCGCACACCATCACGAACGACAATGCGCATGGCCGCATCGAGAATATCCTGCCGGCGCTGCTCGCTGCCCTGGCGACTGGCCTTTCGGCCCTGATATCGAACACTTTCGGCCACGGCGGTTGCTACGCCGGCGGCGCCTTGATGGGCCATCGTCACGGGGTACCTCGGGAAAGTTGGATGGTGGAGCACTCCACGTCGCTGCATCCGCTCTTGCAGCTCAATAAAAAACCGCCTGGAAAGGCGGTTTTTTCATTACTCCCCTCAGGCTTGTGGGCGCATGTGCGGGAACAGGATAACGTCGCGAATTGACGGCGAGTTGGTCAACAGCATCACCAGACGGTCGATACCGATACCCTCACCCGCGGTTGGCGGCATGCCGTATTCCAGGGCGCGAACAAAGTCAGCATCGTAATGCATGGCTTCGTCGTCACCAGCGTCCTTGTCGGCAACCTGCGCCATGAAGCGCTCGGCCTGGTCTTCGGCATCATTGAGCTCGGAGTAGGCGTTGGCAATCTCACGGCCACCGATGAACAACTCGAAGCGATCGGTAACGTTCGGATTTTCGTCGTTGCGACGGGCCAATGGCGAGACTTCGAACGGGTACTGGGTAATGAAGTGTGGCTGTTCCAGCTTGTGCTCGACCAGCTCTTCGAAAATCATCACCTGCAGCTTGCCCAGACCTTCGAAACCGAGAACCTTGGCACCGGCTTTCTTGGCGATGGCACGGGCTTTATCGATGTCGTTGAGGTCGTCAGCAGTCAGCTCAGGGTTGTACTTGAGGATCGAGTCGAATACCGACAGACGCACGAATGGCTCGCCGAAGTGGAACACCTTGTCGCCATACGGCACGTCGGTGCTGCCCAGAACCAGCTGCGCCAGCTCGCGGAACAGCTCTTCGGTAAGGTCCATGTTGTCTTCGTAGTCAGCGTAGGCCTGGTAGAACTCGAGCATGGTGAACTCGGGGTTGTGCCGGGTCGAAACACCTTCGTTACGGAAGTTGCGGTTGATCTCGAAAACTTTCTCGAAGCCACCCACCACCAGGCGCTTGAGGTACAGCTCCGGCGCGATACGCAGGAACATGGCCATGTCCAGGGCGTTGTGGTGGGTTTCGAACGGCTTGGCTGCTGCACCACCCGGGATGGTCTGCAGCATTGGCGTTTCCACTTCCAGGAAGTCGCGCTGGATCAGGAAGTTGCGAATATGGTTGATGACCTGGGAGCGCACGCGGAAAGTATCGCGCACTTCTTCGTTGACCATCAGGTCGACATAACGCTGGCGATAGCGCTGCTCGGTGTCGGTCAGGCCATGGTGTTTATCCGGCAGCGGGCGCAGCGACTTGGTCAGCAGGCGCACATTGGTCATCTCGACGTACAGGTCGCCCTTGCCGGACCGCGCCAGGGTGCCTTCGGCGGCAATGATGTCGCCCAAGTCCCAGGTCTTGACTGCGGCGAGAGTTTCTTCCGGCAGGGTCTTGCGGTTGACGTAGACCTGGATACGGCCGGTCATGTCCTGGATCACCATGAACGAGCCGCGGTTGAGCATGATGCGCCCGGCAACCTTGACCGGAATCGCTGCAGCTTCCAGCTCTTCCTTGGTCTTGTCGACATACTGTTTCTGCAGATCGTTGCAGTAGCTGTCACGGCGGAAGTCGTTGGGGAAGGCATTGCCCTTGGCACGTTCTGCGGCAAGTTTTTCCTTGCGCAGAGCGATCAGGGTGTTTTCTTCCTGTTGCAGGTCTTGCGGGTCGAGTTTTAGGTCGCTCATGTCGTCACATCTTCCATCACAGGTTCATTGTCCCAGGGCCTGGGATCGCGGGGCAAGCGCTACAGGTGCGCTTGCCCGCGGCATCGGTGTCGCGGTTACAGCCCCTGCTTGAGGCTGGCTTCCAGGTATTCGTCGATATCGCCGTCGAGCACCTTGTCGCAGTCGCTGCGCTCGATGTTGGTGCGTAGATCCTTGATCCGCGAGGCGTCAAGCACGTACGAGCGGATCTGGTGACCCCAGCCAATGTCCGACTTGCTGTCTTCCAGGGCCTGGGACGCCGCGTTGCGCTTTTGCATTTCCAGCTCGTACAACTTGGCCCGCAGCATTTTCATGGCGGTGTCTTTGTTGGCGTGCTGGGAACGTTCGTTCTGGCAACTGACCACGGTGTTGGTCGGTACGTGAGTGATACGTACGGCCGAGTCGGTGGTGTTAACGTGCTGGCCACCCGCGCCCGAAGAGCGATAGGTGTCGATACGCAGGTCCGACGGGTTGATATCGATTTCGACCTTGTCGTCGATCTCGGGGGACACGAACACCGCCGAGAACGAAGTGTGGCGGCGGTTGCCGGAGTCGAACGGGCTTTTGCGTACCAGACGGTGAACACCAATTTCGGTGCGCAGCCAGCCAAAGGCATATTCGCCTTTGATGTGCACGGTAGCACCCTTGATCCCGGCGACTTCACCGGCCGACAGCTCCATGATGGTAGCCTCGAAACCGCGCTTGTCAGCCCAGCGCAGGTACATGCGCAAGAGGATGTTGGCCCAGTCCTGGGCTTCGGTACCGCCGGAGCCGGCCTGGATATCCAGATAAGCGTTATTGGCATCCATTTCACCGCTGAACATGCGGCGGAATTCCAACTGTGCAAGAGACGCTTCTAGGCCTTCAAGCATCTCGACGACATCGTTGACGGAGCTTTCGTCGTTTTCTTCAACAGCCATGTCGAGCAATTCGCGCGAGTCGGCCAGGCCACTGGCCATTTCGTCGAGCGTGTCGACGATCTGCGCCAGCGCAGCGCGCTCGCGGCCCAGCTCCTGGGCGTATTCAGGCTTATTCCAGACACTAGGGTCTTCAAGCTCACGGTTGACTTCGATCAGACGCTCATTCTTTTGATCGTAGTCAAAGATACCCCCGAATAGACTCGGAACGCTCGGTCAGGTCCTTGATGGTATTCAGGATTGGTTGGATTTCCATGGGCGGGCGGCTCTCGTGCGTAATCTGTAGAAAAGCCGGAGAGTATAACTGAGTCTGGAACCCGACGGCAGCCCGTCGGGCGGTTGTTGCACAAGGATCTGCATCGCTAAATCGGGGCTGGCACCAAGGCCTGCCTCATGCCACGCCAACCTGGTTGCGACCATTGTTCTTGGCCAGGTACAAGCCTTTGTCTGCTGCCGAAATCAGCTGCCGACAATGGCTGCCAATCGCAGGCGTAAGGGTCGACAAACCGATACTCACCGTCAAGTTGGCGTCCGCGACCGGCATGTTGTGCGCAATGTTCATCCCAACCACAATCTGGCGCAGCTTTTCCGCTACCAGGCGCGCGCCACCCGGCGAGGTGTTGGGCAGTACCAGCGCAAACTCTTCACCACCATAACGGGCAGGAAGATCGGTAGGACGAGCACAGGAGCCGCGAATGGCCTCGGCAACCTTGCGCAGCGCCTCATCGCCTGCCAGATGCCCGAACGTATCATTGAATGCCTTGAAGTAATCAACGTCGATCATAAGCAGCGAAAGCTGAGCTTGCTCGCGCATCGCCCGGCGCCATTCAAGCTCCAGGTACTCATCGAAATGACGACGATTGGACAGCCCGGTGAGGCCGTCGGAGTTCATCAAGCGCTGCAGCACCAGATTGGTATCAAGCAACTGCTGCTGGCTCACGCGCAGGGCGCGATACGCCTCGTCACGTTGCAACAAGGTCAGGTATGAACGTGAGTGGTAGCGAATTCGCGCTACCAATTCAATGTTATCGGGCAGTTTGACCAGGTAATCGTTGGCGCCGGCGGCAAAGGCTGCGCTTTTTACCAGCGGGTCTTCCTTGGTCGACAGAACGATGATCGGAATGTCCTGGGTTGCCGGATTGTTCCGGTACTCACGCACCAGCGTCAGACCGTCGAGCCCGGGCATGATCAAGTCCTGGAGAATCACCGTTGGTTTGATCTGCACAGCTTGTGCAACGGCCTGATGAGGGTCGGCACAGAAGTGGAAATCGATGTTCTCTTCATGAGCCAGCCCACGCCGCACCGCCTCACCGATCATTGCCTGATCGTCGACCAGCAGGACCATTGCCGAATTTTCATTGGCGGCCGGAAAACCGTCGAGCGGTAAATCATTCATGCGTTGTCACCTGGTCACTGCCGGAGGTCCGGCGTGGCGAAATACATATCGTCATTTTGGAAAAAATTCCATCAATCGTGCAGCAATTCGCTCCAGAGGGCGAATTTCCATGGCCGCATCTATCGCAGCCGCGGCCTTGGGCATGCCGTAAACGGCGCTGCTGTATTGGTCCTGAGCGATGGTCAGGAAGCTTTGCTGGCGCATCAATTTCAGACCTTGGGCACCGTCGCGGCCCATCCCGGTCAACAGCACACCTATTGCGTCCCCGCGCCAGTAACGGGCAACGCTTTCAAAAAATACATCAATCGAAGGCCGGTAGATTTCGTTCACCGGTTCTGCGGTGTAAGCCAGGGTGCCGTTCTTGAGCAGGCGAATGTGGTGGTTGGTGCCGGCCAGCAGTACCTGCCCTGGTTGCGGCGCTTCTCCCTCACAGGCCAAGCGCACGGTCAAACCCGAGGCGCTACTGAGCCATTCAGCCATGCCAGCGGCGAATACCTGATCGACGTGCTGCACCAGCACGATGGCGGCAGGAAAATCCCGCGGCAAACCTTTGAGCAGTACTTCGAGAGCCGCCGGACCACCAGCCGATGAGCCAATGGCTACCAGTTTCTGGCGCTGCGCGAGTTCGCGCGCGGGCGCCGCCATTGGCTGCGGGGTGTTGCTGCGTTGTTGGCCGATCAACCAGCCGATATTGAGGATTTTGCGCAGCAGCGGCGCTGCCGCTTCCTTGGGATCACCCGCTCCCAGCGCCGGGGTGTCGACCACGTCCAGCGCGCCATGCCCCATGGCTTCGAATACGCGGTGGACATTCTGCTGACGGTCCACGGTGACAATCACAATGGCGCAGGGTGTCTCGGCCATAATTCGCCGGGTGGCCTCTACGCCATCCATGACAGGCATGATCAGATCCATCAGGATCAGGTCCGGCGTCTGTCCGGCACACAACTTCACGGCTTCGGCACCGTTGCTGGCCACCCAGATGACTTGATGCAGCGGCTCGAACGCTAGCGCCCGGCGCAGAGCCTCCACAGCCATGGGCATGTCGTTGACGATAGCGATTTTCATCCCTGGGCTCCCCCGATCAACTCGACCACAGCATCCAGCAAGGCATCGTCATGGAAACTTGCCTTCGCCAAATAGTAGTCGGCTCCGGCGTCCAGTCCACGACGACGATCTTCTTCACGATCCTTGTAGGACACCACCATGACGGGCAGCGATTGCAGGCGGCTGTCGCGACGCAACAGCGTGACCAGCTCGATACCATCCATGCGCGGCATGTCGATATCGGTGATCAGCAAATCGAAATCCTCACCACGCAGCGCGTTCCAGCCGTCCATGCCGTCAACCGCCACCGCAACTTCATAGCCGCGATTGCTGAGCAGCTTGCGCTGCAGTTCGCGCACGGTCAGTGAGTCATCAACCACCAGGATGCGCTTGCGTGCCGCCTCGCGAGTATTGCGGTGACCACGCTCGATGCGCTCCAGACGGCCGGTGCTGAGTAACTTCTCGACCGAGCGCAACAGATCTTCGACGTCGATGATCAACACCACACTGCCATCATCCAGCAGGGCCCCAGAGGAAATATCCTGGACTTTGCCCAACCGCGCATCGAGCGGCATAACCACCAACACCCGCTCGCCGACCAGGCGTTCGACTGCCACGCCGTAGAGCATGTCTCGCTCCCGGATAACCACTACTTTAATCGTCGGCGCATCAGTCTCGGTCGGCGGCCGATTGAGCAACTGATTGGCCGCAACCAGGCCGACATGCCGGCCTTCATGCCAGAAGTGCTGGCGACCCTCTATCTGTACGATGGCCTCAGGGGGCAGTTCCAGGGTTCGTTCGATGTGTGCCAGCGGAAAGGCATAGGCCTCCGCGCCGACTTCCACAACCAGACTGCGCACGACTGAAAGGGTCAGGGGTACTTCCAGGTGAAAACAGCTGCCCTGCCCGTTAGTCTGGGTAAGCACGATAGACCCGCGCAGTTGGCGGACCATGTGCTGCACTGCGTCCAGGCCAACGCCACGCCCGGAAACCTCGGTAACCTTGTCGCGCAGACTGAAGCCCGGCAGGAACAGGAAGGTAAGCAGCTCGGCCTCGCTCATCTGCGCCACGGTTTCAGCCGGAGACAACTGCCGCTCGATAATGCTCTGGCGCAACCGCTGCAGGTCGACTCCACCGCCGTCATCACTGAGTTCCAATACCAACAGGCCCGCCTGGTGGGACGCTCGCAAACGGATATGGCCTTCCGGCGATTTACCAGCCAACAGCCGCCGCTCGGGCAACTCGATGCCATGGTCGACTGCATTGCGTAACAGATGGGTCAACGGCGCTTCGAGCTTTTCCAGAACGTCGCGATCTACCTGGGTCTTCTCACCTTCGATCTCCAGGCGAACCTGCTTGCCCAGCGAGCGCCCCAGGTCGCGGACCATTCGGCTTTGCCCGGTCAACACATCGGCAAACGGGCGCATGCGGCACGCCAGGGCTGTGTCATAGAGCAGTTGTGCGCGTTGACTGGCCTGCCAACCGAATTCGTCCAGATCGGCGGCCTGTTGCAGCAGAATCTGCTGGGTTTGCCCCAGTAGCTGCTGGGCCTGGGCCAGCGACTCCTGGACTTCCAGGCTCTGGCCACTGGCTTCGAGCTGGATCTTGAGCCCGTCAAGGGCCCGGATGCTTTGGCTGTGCATGCGTTTGAGGCGCTGCAGAGTGGCCAGGTAAGGCTTGAGCCGCTGGGTTTCGACCATCGACTTGCTGGACAGGTCGAGCAGGCTGTTCAGGCGCTCAGCAGTTACTCGCAAAATCCGTTCACCACCTTCAGCGGCGCGCTTGCCGCTACGCTTGCTGGCGACCTCTGGTTCGTTATCAAAGCCTGTGGGCTCCACTGCCGGCTCAGCTACCGCTTCCCTCGGCTGCGGCGCTGGCGCAGTGGCAATCGGCGCCATTGGTGCGGCTATCGCTGGCGCAGCAGAGGGGTCGAGCAGCGCGGCCATTTGCAGCAGAAAAGCCTGCACGGCGGGCTCCAACGCCGCATCGCCAGGCGTGGCAATGCGCATCAACAGATCAGTACCCTGCAACAAGGCGTCGATGTGTTCAGCACGCAAGCGTAGGCGCCCTTCCTGCGCGCCCACCAGGCAGTCTTCCATCACATGCGCAACGCTGACCCCGGCGTCGACGCCAACGATACGCGCCGCGCCCTTGAGCGAGTGAGCTGCACGCATGCAGGCTTCCAACTGGTCAGCCTGGGTTGGGTTGCGCTCCAGCGCCAACAGACCGGCGCTGAGCACTTGAGTCTGGGCTTCGGCTTCCAGGCTGAACAACTCGAGCAAGGACGCGTCCCGCATTTGCTCTGGGGTCATGAAAGGCTCCGGTTCACAGCAGAAAGCACCTGTTCTTCATCCAGCACCCGCACACTGCGCTCGCGCCACTGCAGGACGGCAGCGGTAAAGCGTGCTGCCTCGCTGTGCTCCTGCTGCACAAGCTCCGGGTCAAGGCCGTGGATACCATCGACTTCATCTACCCGCACCACCACCGAACCGCCAGCAGCGGCCAGGATCAACATACGCGGCATGATTCTGGCCGAGGAACTGACATCAGCCTGAACCTCCAGGCCCAACAGGTCTGCCAGCGACAGGCACGGCACCAGGGCGCCACGCACATTGGCTACACCCTGCAGCACTCGCGAACGTTGATGAGGCAGCGAATGCACTGGCTGCAACGGCGCGACCTCAACCAGACAGCGAGTGGCCAGTGCCAGCCACTCTTCACCAAGGCGAAACAGCAGCATCGAGCGAGTGGCCCGCTGCTCCAGGACCTGAACCTGCTGGTGGGCGTCCTGGGACAACGAATAACGGTCCAACAAGCGCGTTGCAGCACTGGCATAGACATCGCAGTTGCGGCAGTGAATGTGCTCGACCAACAACGGGCAGCTTTTATCGCCGCGCACACCGATACGATTCCAGCAATCATCGATTGCGCTGGCATCGGCGGCGACGAGTAGAACCTGATCGTCAGCAATCATTGTTCAGACTCCCGATCGGCCCGTCGCGCAGCGCGCTCCTGCAGACGACGCGCGCCAGCGACATCGCCCTGGGACGCCAATAATGCCGCCAGATGTGCCAGTGCCTCGGCATGCTGCGGGTCGAGGTAGAGTGCTTTGCGATAGTGGCTAAGCGCTTCGCCCGCATCACCTGCCGTATCACTGAGCAGCCCAAGCCAGTAGAACACCTCGGCATGCGGCGGATACTGCTGCAAGTAGCGAGTACAGGCAGCCTTGGCCTCGGCACTGCTGCCGTTGTTAGCCAGCCGGGTGATCTGCGCCAGCAATTCGTCACGGCTGCCCGGCAGCGAGGCCTGAATAACAGCAGGCGGTGCAACGATCTTGGGTTTACGCGCGGTTACCGGCACGGGTGCGGGCACGCTTTTGGCGGCCGGTATTGGCGGCATAGGCGCCAGTAGCGGTTTAGTGGAAAACAGCGGCGCCGGCTCGACGATCTCTGCCTGGCGCATATAGGCAAAGGATTGGGCGATACCCAGCGGACGCATGCCCATGCGCGCCAACAAGCTACCTTCGGCCGGACCGATGAACAGCACCCCCTCCTCATGAATCAAGCTCTTGAGTACTTCAAAAACCCGTTTCTGGGTGGGTACGTCAAAATAGATCAGCAAATTGCGGCAGAAGACAAAATCATAACTGCCTTGCAGGCTGAGCAGCGCCGGGTCGAGCACATTGCCGACTTGCAGTTTGACCTGTTGACGCACTCGCTCATGAAGCCGGTGACCCTCTTCGCTTTCATCAAAATGCCGCTGACGAAATTGCAGATCGGACCCGCGAAAAGAGTTCCGCCCGTACAGGCCTTGCTCGGCCCGGCTTATTGAGATTGGGCTGATGTCCATGCCGTCGACACGAAACGCGTGCGCGCCAAGCCCGGCATCCAGCAGGGTCATGGCAATCGAGTAAGGTTCCTCTCCGGTGGAGCACGGCAGGCTGAGAATACGCAATGGACGCGCCCCAGCCAGCTCGGCCAAACGCTTGCGGGCAAGGCTTGCCAACGCCGAAAATGACTCCGGATAACGAAAAAACCAGGTTTCGGGGACGATCACTGCCTCGATCAGCGCCTGCTTTTCCTCACTCGACTGCTGCAGCCGCAGCCAGTAGTCATCCAGATCGACCGCCTCTACTGCAGCGCAACGCTGACGCAATGCGCGCTCGACCATCGAGTTGCCGACCGAAGCGACATCAAGACCGATACGCTCCTGCAGAAATCGGAAAAAACGTTGTTCATTGCTCATGGCTGCTCCCCGTGCGCTGGCACCTGTTCCTCAGGCAAGGGATAGAGCAAGGCACGTACCTCGTCGCTGAGCAGGTCCTGTACGCTGATGCGCTGCACCAAGCCCTGAGCATCCTCGCGCACCGGCCCAAGGTAGCGAGCCTGATGGTTATCCACGCCGTAGGGTTGGAACTCTTGTGCCAAGCAACGCAAGGTGTCGGTGGCCTGTTCAAGGATCAACCCCAGCAATCGCTCAGGTTGCAACGGGTGGTTACGGTAGTGCACCAGCACCAGGCGTGTACTGGTACGCACCGGCGCAGGCACACCAAAGCTTAACGCCCCGACGTCAATCACCGGCACCAATGCAGCTCGATGAGCCAACACCCCGGCAACCCAGGCAGGGGTGTGGGCCAGAGGTTTGAGCGGCAGACGCGGCAATACCTCGGCAATTTCATGTGCGTCCAACGCGAAGCGCTGCTCACCCATTCGGAACAACAAGTACAACGTTCCGTGAGCGCTCATGTGCTGGCTACGATCAAGCTTGAGGTCAGTCATCGTCAATCAGACTTTGAACCGCGACACGCCACCACGCAGGCCGGTAGCAACCTGGCTCAACTCGTCGATGGCAAAGCTGGCCTGACGCAGCGATTCAACCGTCTGGCTGCTGGCATCGCCCAACTGGGCCAGCGCGTGATTGATCTGCTCGGCGCCGGTGGCCTGGGCCTGCATCCCCTCATTGACCATCAGCACTCGCGGCGCCAGGGCCTGGACTTGATGAATGATCTGACTCAGTTGCTCACCCACCTGTTGCACCTCGAACATGCCACGGCGCACTTCTTCGGAGAACTTGTCCATGCCCATCACCCCGGCGGACACCGCTGACTGGATCTCACGGACCATCTGCTCAATGTCATAGGTAGCAACTGCTGTCTGGTCTGCCAGGCGTCGTACTTCAGTGGCCACCACCGCAAAGCCCCGGCCATATTCGCCAGCCTTCTCCGCTTCGATGGCCGCGTTGAGCGAGAGCAGGTTAGTTTGATCGGCAACTTTGACGATTGTGACCACGACCTGGTTGATGTTGCCGGCCTTCTCATTGAGGATCGCCAGCTTGTTGTTGACCAGGTCGGCGGCGCCCATCACCTGGTGCATGGTTTCTTCCATGCGTGCCAGGCCTTGTTGGCCGGAGCCTGCAAGATTCGAAGCCTGGTCGGCGGCCGAGGTAACTTCGGTCATCGTGCGCACCAGGTCACGAGAGGTTGCCGCAATTTCCCGTGAGGTGGCGCCAATCTCAGTGGTAGTGGCTGCCGTTTCGGTAGCGGTAGCCTGCTGTTGCTTGGAGGTGGCAGCAATTTCGGTGACCGACGTAGTCACTTGCACGGATGAGCGCTGGGCCTGGGAGACCAGGCTGGTCAACTCGCCCATCATTTCATTGAAGCCGGTTTCCACTGCACCGAATTCGTCTTTGCGGTCGAGGTTCATGCGCACGCTCAGGTCGCCGCTGCTGAGCTTATCCAGGGCGTGGACGATACGTTGCATCGGCGCGGTAATGGCACGCATCAGCAGCAAGCCGCAGATAGTTGCTGCGATAATCGCCAGGACCAGAGAGGTGATCATGCTGAACTTGGCCGTCACCACAGCGCCGACGATCGATTCGGCTGCTTCTTCGGCAGAATGGCGGTTGCGCTCGATTACTGCGTTCAGGTGATTGCGACCAATGTTCCAGGCCGGGGTCAACACCTCGTTGATCAGGCGCTCAGCTTCGCTGTAGTCCTTGCGACGATAGGCTTCAAGCACCGTCTCGATCGACTTGATGTAGCCGTCTTCGAGGTGTTCGAACTCATCGAAACTGGCTTGATCCTGTGGATCCTTGATGGTGCCTTGGTAGCTGGCCATGTGCTGTTTCAGGCGTGCCTCAAAGCCCTTGTACAACGCCAGGTCAGCAGAGGTGATCTCGCGATTGCCGCTCAAGCCCACCAATTGCTGGGTCAACACGTAACTGTCGACCCAGGCACTGCGGATCATGGAGCTGTAGTACACCCCGGGAATGCTGTCGGTTCGAACCGCTTCCTCGCCGGATTCGATGGTCACCAGCCTTGAATAGGCCGCCACCACCATCAACAGCATGATGGCGATAATCACGGCGAAGCTCGCCAGAATCCGTTGGCGCAAGGTCCAGTTTTTCACAGTCAGCCCTCAAGTGTTCTACGCGAGCAGAAAAATGGGCAGAGTATAGCCCAGGCTCCAAGGGCTTTTGCGCCTGACTTTCAGGCTGGACCGGACCTAGCAGCCAGGATAATGGCCACTAGCCTGAAATCATTGGCCAATAGCTTGTTTTACCTGGTTCTCGAGTTCTACTTTCAATGCCGGGTCCAACTTCAGTTGCCGCGCCAATTCGTCAAGGTAAGCGCGCTCCATGAAGTGCTCCTCGTCGACCAGCATGACACTGGCGATATACATCTCCGCGGCCATTTCCGGCGTAGTAGCGGCGCGCGCGACATCAGCGGGATCCAGGGGTTTGTTGAGCTCGGCATGCAACCAGTGCTGCAGCTCCTGATCGTTGGAAAGCTTGACGAATTCACCTTCGATAAGCGCTCGCTCGCGCTCATCGACATGACCATCGGACTTGGCCGCCGCCACCAGGGCCTTGAGGATGGCCTGGCTGTGTTGCTCGACCTGCGCCGGGGGCAGGCGATCGAGCGTCTGCGGCTCGCCCTGCACCGCAGTGCCCTGTTTGGCCTGCCAGTTGCCATAAGCCTTGTACGCCAGCACGCCAAGTGCCGCCAGGCCGCCGTAGGTCAGGGCCTTGCCGCCATACTTGCGCGCCTTTTTGCTGCCCATCAACAGCCCCATTGCACCTGCTGCCAGGGCGCCGCCACCGGCTCCGGAAAGCAGACTGCCCAGGCCACCGCCGCCTTTGCCTCCCAGCAGATCGCCAAGACCGCCTGACCCACCAGCCTTGCCGGCTGAGTTCTTGCCAGCCTGATTCTGCAGCAGGTCCTGACCGGATTTGAGCAACTGATCGAGCAAACCACGGGTGTTCATCTGGAACCTCCAAGGACGGGAAATAAACCCCAAGATTACTGCCGCAAGCTGAAATCAAGCTGAATGCATTTGCATCCAGATGTTGCACTACGCTTAAAGCGATGTGCCACCGCTTTCATGACTCACCCGATCATAATTTGAACAAGAGGGAACACCATGCTTGTGAACAAGACCGCTTTGCTCAGTGCCCTGGGTACCGCCTTGCTGGCCAGCACCAGCCTGCAGGCGGCGCAACCTCTGAAGGCTGTAGGCGCTGGCGAAGGGCAACTGGATATCGTCGCCTGGCCCGGTTATATCGAGCGCGGTGAAAGTGACAAAGCCTACGATTGGGTTAGCGGCTTCGAGAAGGAAACCGGCTGCAAAGTCAGCGTCAAGACCGCTGCCACTTCCGACGAGATGGTCAGTTTGATGACCAAGGGTGGTTACGACCTGGTCACGGCGTCCGGCGATGCTTCGCTGCGCCTGATTGCGGGCAAACGTATTCAGCCGATCAACACTGCATTGATCCCGAACTGGAAAAACCTCGATCCACGGCTCAAGGATGGCGCCTGGTATGTAGTGAACGACCAGGTATACGGCACCCCTTACCAGTGGGGTCCCAATGTGCTGTTGTATAACACCAACGTTTTCAAGCAAGCGCCTACCAGTTGGAGCGTGGTCTTCGAGCCGCAAGACTTGCCTGACGGCAAGCCGAACAAGGGTCGCGTCCAGGCCTACGATGGCCCCATCTATATAGCCGACGCAGCGTTGTACCTGAAGTCGACCAAGCCCGATTTGGGCATCCAGAACCCTTACGAACTCAATGAAACACAATACAAGGCCGTACTCGATCTGCTGCGCCAGCAACAACCGTTGATTCATCGCTACTGGCACGATGCGACGGTCCAGATGAGCGATGTAAAAAACGAAGGCGTGGTCGCGTCCAGTTCCTGGGGCTACATGGTCAACACCCTCAAGGCCGACAACCAACCGGTGGCCTCGACCATTCCCAAGGAAGGCGCCACCGGCTGGGCCGATACCACCATGCTGCATGCAGAGGCCAAACACCCCAACTGTGCCTACAAATGGATGGATTGGTCGTTGCAACCCAAGGTTCAGGGCGATGTGGCAGCCTGGTTCGGCTCGCTGCCTGCAGTACCGGCGGCCTGCACCGGCAGTGAACTGCTTGGCGCTGAGGGCTGTAAAACCAACGGCTTCGACAACTTCGACAAAATCGCTTTCTGGAAAACCCCGCAGGCAGAGGGTGGCAAGTTTGTGCCGTACAGCCGCTGGACCCAGGACTATATCGCGATCATGGGCGGCCGCTGAGGCCCTGTCGCCGGGCAAGCGGCGCCGCCACAGCGCGCGGCTTGCCCGGCGATTCCGTCTAGACACCGGGAGCACCGCAGCATGACCCTTGCAGTCCAGTTCACCGATGTTTCCCGCTATTTTGGCGAGGTCAGGGCCGTCGACCGGGTGTCCATCGACATCCAGGACGGCGAATTTTTCTCGATGCTCGGTCCCTCCGGTTCGGGAAAAACCACTTGCCTGCGCCTGATTGCCGGCTTCGAGCAACCCAGCGCCGGTTCTATTCGCATTCATGGTGAGGAAGCGGCCGGGCTGCCGCCCTACCAACGTGACGTCAATACGGTATTCCAGGATTACGCCCTGTTTCCGCATATGAATGTCCGCGACAACGTCGCCTATGGCCTTAAGGTCAAAGGCGTTGGCAAGCAGGATCGTCTGGCCCGTGCCGAAGAAGCCCTGGCCATGGTCGCCCTGGAAGGTTACGGGCAACGCAAGCCGGTTCAACTGTCGGGCGGCCAGCGTCAGCGCGTGGCCCTGGCCCGGGCGCTGGTCAACCGCCCCCGAGTGCTGCTGCTGGACGAACCCCTGGGCGCACTGGACCTGAAGCTGCGCGAGCAAATGCAGAGCGAGCTGAAGAAGCTCCAGCGTCAATTGGGTATTACCTTCATTTTCGTTACCCATGACCAGACCGAAGCGCTGTCGATGTCCGATCGTGTCGCGGTATTCAACCGCGGTCGCATCGAGCAGGTGGATACCCCGCGCAACCTATACATGAAACCGGCCACCACCTTCGTCGCCGAGTTTGTCGGTACCTCCAACGTGCTGCGTGGGGAGCTGGCGACCCAGTTGAATGGCAGTCACCTGCCCTTCTCTATTCGCCCGGAACACATCCGTCTGGGCGAACAAGCAACTGCCGGCGATGAGATCCAGGTCAGCGGGTTGCTCCACGATGTCCAGTATCAGGGCAGTGCCACCCGCTACGAGCTGAAACTGGACAACGGCCAATTGCTCAATGTCAGCCAGGCCAATAATCAATGGCAAGAGCAGGCCGCGCCCTGGCAGCCCGGCCAGCGCCTGCAGGCTCGTTGGTCACGGGAAGCGATGACCTCACTGCAGGAAACTGTCTTGAACGAGGGCCCATAGATGAGCCAGGCCCTGCGCAGCTTTTCAAATTTGCTCTACCGCAGACCCAACCTGTATCTGACGCTGCTGCTGATACCACCGCTGATCTGGTTCGGTGCCATCTACCTTGGCTCGTTGCTTAGCCTGCTCTGGCAGGGTTTCTACACGTTTGACGACTTCACCATGGCGGTCACCCCGACGCTGACCCTGGCCAATTTCGCCGCCCTGTTCAATCCATCGAATTTCGACATCATCCTGCGCACGCTGGGCATGGCTGTTGCGGTATCCATCGCCAGCGCCGCCCTGGCGTTTCCAATCGCCTATTACATGGCCCGCTACACCACGGGCAAAACCAAGGCGTTTTTCTACATCGCGGTGATGATGCCGATGTGGGCCAGCTATATCGTCAAGGCCTATGCCTGGACCCTGCTGCTGGCTAAAGGCGGCGTGGCGCAGTGGTTTGTCCAGCAACTGCATATGGAGCCGTTGCTGCAGTTCATCCTCGGCATTCCCGGCGTTGGCGGCAGCACATTGTCCACGTCGCACCTGGGACGCTTTCTGGTGTTTGTGTACATCTGGCTGCCGTTCATGATCCTGCCCATCCAGGCCTCGCTGGAGCGTTTGCCACCGTCGTTGCTGCAAGCCTCGGCGGATTTAGGCGCCAAACCCCGACAAACCTTTATGCAGGTGATTCTACCGCTGTCGGTTCCCGGAATCGCAGCCGGCTCGATCTTCACGTTTTCACTGACCCTGGGCGACTTTATCGTGCCGCAACTGGTGGGCCCACCGGGTTACTTCATTGGCAGCATGGTCTACGCCCAGCAAGGCGCCATTGGCAACATGCCCATGGCAGCAGCTTTCACCCTGGTGCCCATCGTGCTGATTGCCATCTACCTGTCCATGGTCAAACGTCTGGGGGCTTTCGATGCACTCTGAGCGCGCTTCGTGGGGCCTGCGCCTGGCGGCCTGGGGCGGATTGGTGTTCTTGCACTTCCCAATCCTGATTATCTTTCTGTATGCCTTCAACACCCAGGATGCGGCGTTCAGCTTCCCGCCGCAGGGCTTTACCTTGAAATGGTTCAGCGTGGCCTTTTCCCGTCCCGATGTACTGGAGTCAATCAAGCTGTCGCTGCAAGTTGCCTGCCTGGCCACTCTGATCGCGCTGGTGCTCGGCACGCTGGCATCCGCAGCGCTGTATCGACGCAGTTTCTTTGGCAAGGAAAGCATCTCGCTGATGTTGATCCTGCCTATCGCACTGCCCGGGATCATCACCGGCATCGCCCTGCTTTCGGCGTTCAAAACCCTGGGGATCGAGCCAGGCATATTCACCATTGTCGTGGGCCACGCGACCTTCTGCGTGGTGATCGTCTATAACAACGTCATCGCCAGATTGCGCCGCACCTCCCATAGTCTGATCGAAGCGTCGATGGACCTGGGCGCTGACGGTTGGCAAACCTTCCGCTACATCATCCTGCCCAATCTGGGGTCGGCGATGCTGGCCGGCGGCATGCTGGCATTTGCCTTGTCATTCGATGAAATCATTGTCACCACCTTCACCGCCGGACACGAACGAACCTTGCCGATCTGGTTGCTCAACCAGCTCAGTCGCCCCCGGGACGTACCGGTGACTAACGTGGTCGCCATGCTGGTCATGCTGGTCACCATGCTGCCGATTCTTGGCGCCTATTACCTTACCCGCGGCGGCGAAAGCGTTGCCGGCAGTGGCAAATAACTCCAAGAGGACTTTACGATGCAAACCCAACTGTTGATCAACGGCCAACTGGTAGCTGGCGAAGGTAACGCGCTGGCAGTCCTCAACCCGGCGTTGGGCAGCGTGCTGGTGGAAATCAACGAAGCCAGCGAAGCTCAAGTCGATGCCGCTGTACGCGCTGCCGATCGTGCGTTCGAGAGCTGGTCGCAGACCACGCCCAAGGACCGCTCACTGCTGTTACTGAAGCTGGCCCAGAGCATTGAGGCACATGGCGAGGAACTGGCCCGTCTGGAGTCGGACAACTGCGGAAAACCCTACGCTGCCGCGCTCAACGATGAGATTCCGGCGATTGCCGACGTGTTCCGCTTTTTCGCCGGCGCCACCCGTTGCCTGGGAGGATCGGCCGCGGGCGAATACCTGCCAGGGCATACCTCGATGATTCGTCGCGACCCGCTCGGCGTGGTCGCCTCCATCGCACCGTGGAACTACCCATTGATGATGGTTGCGTGGAAAATCGCCCCGGCCCTGGCGGCAGGCAACACCGTGGTGCTCAAGCCTTCGGAGCAAACACCGCTGACCGCTTTGCGCCTGGCACAGCTGGCTGCCGATCTGTTCCCCGCTGGCGTGCTGAATATTCTTTTTGGCCGTGGGCCGAGCGTCGGCACACCGCTGGTCACCCACCCGAAGGTGCGCATGGTATCGCTGACCGGTTCCATAGCCACCGGCGCCAACATCATTGCCAGCACGGCAGAACGTGTAAAACGCATGCACATGGAGCTCGGCGGCAAGGCCCCGGTCATCATCTTCGACGATGCCGATATTGACGCCGCCGTCGAAGGCATCCGCACCTTCGGTTTCTACAATGCTGGCCAGGACTGCACGGCAGCCTGCCGGATTTATGCGCAGAGCGGCATCTACGAACAATTCGTGGAAAAGCTCGGCAACGCCGTGGCCAGTATCAAGCATGGCCTGCAGAACGATCCACAGACCGAACTCGGGCCGCTGATTACCGCCCAGCACCGTGATCGCGTCGCGGCCATGGTCGAACGCGCCGTCGCCCAGCCGCATGTTCGTCTGGTAACCGGTGGCAAGGCCGTGTCAGGGGACGGCTTCTTCTTCGAGCCCACAGTGCTGGCCGATGTGCAGCAGGATGACGAAATCGTCCGGCGCGAAGTCTTCGGGCCGGTGGTCTCAGTCACTCGCTTTGACGACGAAACCCAGGCCCTGGCGTGGGCCAATGACTCCGACTACGGCCTCGCCTCTTCGCTTTGGACCCAGGATGTGGGGCGCGCCCACCGGGTTTCGGCACGATTGCAATACGGTTGTACCTGGGTCAACACGCACTTTATGCTGGTCAGTGAAATGCCCCACGGTGGTCAGAAACTGTCGGGGTATGGCAAGGATATGTCCATGTACGGACTGGAAGACTACACCTGCGTTCGGCATGTGATGTTCAAACATTAAGGTAAGGAAACCCATGGAAATTACCCGACGCGACTTCATCAATGGAGTCGCTATCGGCATTGCGGCGGGCCTGACGCCACTGCAACTGCTGCAGGCGGCCCAGAGCGAGCGCTATTACCCTCCCGCCTTGACCGGGCTGCGTGGCAGCCATGTTGGCGCGTTCGAGGTGGCTCACCAGATGGGCTGGGAGAAAAAGCGCTTTGCAACCGACGCCCTGCCGATCAGCGAGGAATATGACCTGGTGGTGGTTGGCGCTGGTATCAGCGGGCTCTCGGCGGCGTATTTCTATCGGGAAAGGCATCCCACGGCAAAAATCCTCATTATCGAAAACCACGATGATTTTGGCGGCCATGCCAAGCGCAACGAATTCAGCGTCGATGGCCGGATGATTATTGGCTACGGCGGCAGCGAGGCGTTCCAGTCTCCCAATCATCTGTACAGTCCCGAGGTCAACGGACTGCTGAAAAAGCTTGGTGTTGATATCAAGCGCTTTGAAAGCGCTTTTGACCGCAACTTCTACCCGGACCTGGGTCTGTCTCGCGGGGTGTTTTTCGACAAAGAGAATTTCGGCGAAGACAAACTGGTCAGCGGCGACCCAACGCCGATGGTCGCAGACGATATTGCCCCTGAACGCCTCAACGCTCGCCCAATCCGCGCCTTCATCAACGATTTCCCTCTGCCCGAGAGCGACCGCACGGCGCTGATCGACCTGCATGAAGCCCCCAGGGATTACCTGGCGGGCAAGTCGCTGGAGGACAAGACCGCCTACCTGGAACGCACCAGCTACCAAGACTTCCTGCTCAAGGATGTCGGGCTGTCGCCAGCGGCGGTGAAGTACTTCCAGGGCCGCAGCAACGACTTCATGGCGCTGAGTATCGATGCCGTGGCCGCGGCTGACGCCTATTACGTTGGCTTCCCCGGGTTTGGGGCAATGAACCTTGAGCCTATCAGTGAAGAAGCCCAGGCGGAGATGGAGGAGCCCTACATCTACCACTTCCCTGACGGCAATGCTTCTCTGGCGCGCCTATTGGTGCGTAGCCTG
This sequence comes from Pseudomonas arcuscaelestis, assembly GCF_016881005.1. Taxonomy (GTDB): domain Bacteria; phylum Pseudomonadota; class Gammaproteobacteria; order Pseudomonadales; family Pseudomonadaceae; genus Aquipseudomonas; species Aquipseudomonas arcuscaelestis. The sequence goes on from NZ_JACOPV010000007.1 coordinate 112,791, forward strand.
ATTCCAGGCGTGGCAGCGGGCAAGGACATGAATGATATCGTTCTGGCCAACTTCGACTACAGCCAACTCGACCGTGCAGCGCACCCGGTACGCCTGCGCCTGAACAGTACTGCGGTCAGCGTACGCAACGTCGACGGCGGCGTGAACATTGGCTACAGCCGGGACGGCAATTTGACCCAAGTGCGTGGCAAGCACTGCATCCTGGCTTGCTACAACATGATGATCCCATTCCTGTTGCGCGACCTCTCGGCCGAACAAGCGTTTGCGCTGAGCCAGAATGTGAAATTCCCCCTGGTCTACACCAAGGTCATCGTGCGCAACTGGCACGCCTTCGAGAAACTCGGCGTGCATGAAATCTACGCCGCCACCCAACCCTATAGCCGGATCAAGCTGGACTACCCGGTAAGCATGGGCGGGTATGAGCATCCACGTGACCCGACGCAGCCAATCGGCCTGCACATGGTCTACGTGCCCACCAGCCCGGACAGCGGCATGAACAGCCGCGACCAGGCCCGCGCCGGACGTGGCAGGTTGTACGGCACACCGTTTGAAGCGCTGGAAAGCCAACTGCGTGACCAACTGCAGCGCATGCTTGGGCCTGGCGGCTTCGATCACAACCAGGACATCCTGGCGATCACCGTCAACCGTTGGCCACATGGTTACGCCTGTTTCACCAACACCCTCTACGACAATGCCGAGCAGACAGAGCAATGGATAGAACTGGCACGCAAACCGCTGGGCAAGGTCAGCATCGCCAACTCCGATGCCGCCTGGAGCGCCTATGCCCATGCTGCAATCGACGAGGCGTGGCGGGCGGTTGGCGAGCAAGCTTAGACGCGTATCACCGGCCAAGCCCTTCACTGAAGGAAGGCACTTCAACCTGCTTTTGACCTGCTTTTGACCTGCTTTTGATCTTGATCCACCTGCCCCGTTAACCAGAAGGGCCGAGTGAAGGTGTTGCGAAAGGGCTAGCGCGCAGCGCCTTCGGCCTTGGCCGAAGTTGCGAATCGTAGTGTTGCTTGCAACACGTAGATCGCAATGCCCTGTAGCGACACCGTAGCGAGGGTACCCGAAGCGCAGCGTAGGGCCCCTGGTGGGGCAAGCCCTTTGCTTACTTTGGGGCGACTGCCAAAGTAAGGCGCCGTAAGGGCGCAAAGGTGACTCAGCGCCACCCGAGCAAACGGATCAGCCCCAAATCGAAGAGCCTCATCACAAGCCCACCACCACCACCGGCTGCACTTGCGACAAAACTGGATCGCCAAAAAGCTCGACCCGATCGCATACGCTCTGCTGAAAGCCAGTCAGTGGCAGCAAGCTTGCCCCACGATTCAGTCACGCAAATCAGACTCATGAATGGGATTAGCCCGACTGGTGGCACGCTGATACTGTGCCGGCCAGGTCGCCCGATTCCCCCCCAGATCATCATCCGCATGCAATGGCCAGTACGGATCGCGCAGCAGTTCCCGGGCCAGGAAAATAATATCGGCCTGGGCCGTGCGCAGGATAGTTTCAGCCTGCATGGGATCGGTGATCATCCCAACCGTTCCCGTGGCGATGCCTGACTCCTCGCGCACTTTCGCAGCAAACTGCGTCTGATACCCAGGGCCGGTAGGAATCTCGGCGTTGACCGAGGTGCCACCCGATGACACATCGATCAAGTCCACACCCAGCTTTCTCAAGCGCTTGGCCAGCTCTACGGTTTCATCCGGGTTCCAGCCATCTTCCACCCAGTCGGTAGCCGACAGGCGCACGAACAACGGCAATTCCTCAGGCCACACTTCCCGAACCGCTTCGGTCACCTGCAAGGTCAAGCGAATGCGGTTTTCAAAACTGCTGCCATAGTCGTCGCGACGCTGATTGCTCAAGGGTGAAAGAAACTGATGCAGCAGATAACCATGCGCGGCATGCACCTCGACCACCTTGAAGCCCGCTTCCAGGGCGCGCCTGGCTGCGTCAGCAAAGGCCTGGATGATCTCGTCTATCTGCTCCTGAGTCATTTCCACGGGCGCAGTGTGCTGCGGATCAAAGGCGATTTTCGACGGTCCCATGGGGATCCAGCCGCCCTCCTCCACCTTGACGCTGCCATGCTTGCCAAGCCAGGGTCGATAGGTACTGGCCTTGCGCCCGGCATGAGCCAGTTGAATGCCGGGCACGGCGCCCTGGGCGGTAATGAAGCGGGTAATGCGCTGCAACGGCGGGATCTGCGCATCGTCCCACAACCCCAAATCCTGGGCGGTGATTCGTCCGTCAGCAGTAACGGCTGTTGCCTCGGTAAAAATCAACCCAGCGCCCCCCACCGCCCGGCTACCCAGATGAACCAGGTGCCAATCATTGGCCAGGCCATCGACACTGGAATACTGGCACATGGGTGAAACTGCAATTCGGTTGGGCAGGGTCAGGTGACGCAGGGTGTAGGGATCAAGCAGCAGGCTCATGGGGCACCTCTCAAATCAAGTGGTAAGGCTCCAGATGGTTGACCGGTCGACCACAGAATCTTCCCCGCAGGTTCATCGACCAATCATTCTGAGCCTAGACCAGTTTGATCCGAGGGTTCAGCGTGGCTCCATATGAGCGATCATCAATTGCACACTTTCCTGCCCGCGGAACTCGTTGACGTCGAGTTTGAAGGCCAGTTCGACCCAGCGCACCGTCGGATTGGGCCAGACATCACGGTCCACGCCGAATGCGATGCCGTCGAGCTTCACCGAACCACACTCGCTTTTGAGCACTACTTTCAGGTGTCGCTCACCGACCACCCGCTGCTCGACCAACTGGAATACCCCATGAAACAGAGGCTCGGGAAAATGTTGTCCCCATGGCCCGGCATGGCGCAGGGCGCGAGCAAGCTCCAGATGAAACTCCTCCACGGCCAGGGTGCCATCGGAAAGCAAGCGCCCGGTCAAATCGTCCTCGCACAGTTGACGACGAACTTCTTCGTCGAATGCCTGGGCAAAGGCCGGGAAATTTTCGCCGGGCAACGACAGACCCGCGGCCATGGCATGACCACCGAATTTGCTGATTAGTTGCGGATGACGAGCGGCCACTGCATCCAGTGCGTCACGAATGTGAAAGCCTGGCACCGAACGGGCCGAGCCTTTGAGCATGCCCTCGCCAGCATCGGCAAAAGCAATGGTAGGACGGTGATAGCGTTCCTTCAGGCGCGAAGCAAGAATACCGATCACGCCCTGGTGCCAATCCGCCTCGAACAGGCACAAGCCGAAAGGCATGGATTCCAGCGGCAGGTCCTTGAGCTGAGCGAGTGCCTCGCGCTGCATGCCCTGCTCGATGGATTTGCGGTCCTGGTTCAACTCATCGAGCTGCCCAGCCATCTCACGTGCCAGGTTTGGATCATCACTGAGCAGGCATTCGATGCCCAAACTCATGTCATCCAGACGACCGGCCGCGTTCAGACGAGGGCCGAGAATGAAACCAAGGTCAGTAGAGGTGATCCGCGCATGATCACGTCGCGCAACCTCCAGAATGGCCTTGAGCCCCGGCCGTGCCCGCCCCGCCCTGATCCGCTCAAGCCCCTGGTGAATCAGGATACGGTTGTTGGCATCCAGCGGCACGACGTCGGCAACGCTGCCCAACGCCACCAGATCGAGCAGTTCGCCAATATTCGGTTGTGGTGCATTGTTGTAATGCCCAAGGCTGCGCAATCGAGCACGCAAGGCCATCAGCACGTAGAAGATAACCCCGACTCCGGCGAGTGCCTTGCTCGGGAACTCGCAACCCGGTTGGTTCGGGTTGACGATGGCATCGGCTGCCGGCAGGTCATGGCCCGGCAAGTGGTGATCGGTCACCAGCACTTTCAGGCCGGCCGCCTTGGCCGCAGCCACCCCCTCCACGCTGGAAATGCCGTTATCCACGGTAATCAGCAGTTGCGGCTGGCGCTGCAGCGCAACCTCGACGATTTCCGGGGTAAGGCCGTAGCCATACTCGAAGCGATTGGGCACCAGATAATCGACGTGGGCCGCCCCCAGCAGACGCAAGCCCAGCACCCCGACCGTACTGGCCGTGGCGCCATCGGCGTCGAAGTCGCCAACGATCAGGATGCGCTGGCGCTGGGCCAGGGCTTCTACCAGCAGGTCTACCGCCGCATCAATGCCCTTGAGTTGCTGATAAGGCAGCAGTCGCGCCAGGCTTTTGTCCAGTTCGGCCGCGCTTTGTACGCCACGGGCGGCGTACAAGCGGGTCAACAGCGGCGGCAGGTCGCCGAGGAACGGCAAAGTAACTGGCAGGGGACGCGATTCGATACGCATGGGACAGTAAAAGCTTCTCTATGGATGAAGGGAAAGAATCAGCCGCGCTCGCCAAGCAGCCATTGCAGCTGCACTTCATGTTGGCCACGGTCGTCGGTAACGAACACCGTGCCTTCGCTAATCATTACGTCCCACTTGATCGCCCGCGGCATATCGGTGGCCAGGGTCTCGAGGACCTCCTGCGGCACTGCTGCAATATTCACGTTCTTCAAATTTTTGACGGCCGGGAGCACCTTGGTCTCCCACACCCGCAGGCTGCCATAGGCCAGCAGGCTGGTGCGTTCGGTACGACGCGAACACCAGGTCAGACGGTCAGCGTCCGGTTGCCCTACTTCGATCCAGTGGAGGATGCGATCGTCCAGACTTTTTTCCCACAGCGCAGCTTCATCCACATCTGAAAGACCCCGACCGAAGGACAACTGTTCGTTGTACCACAGGGCATAGGCCAGCAACCGAACGGCCATGCGCTCCTCGGTTTCCGACGGATGACGGGCGATGGTCTGCTTTACGCTTTCGTATACGCCGCGATCGAGGTCGGTGAGGTTCAGTTCAAACTTGTAGGTGGTGGACGGCTGGGCCATGGGCGGGGCTTCTTGCGACAGGGAAAGTCGCCCAGTCTAACCGATCCGCATGTTCCTTGCCCCGCGGCAGTATCTGAGCGCGCCAAGCTATGATAAAAACGGGAGTTCTGATCAGTTGCTACGGACGCCCCATGCCTACGCCCAGCAAACCCCTCGCCGGCCTCAAAGTCATCGAACTCGGCACCTTGATCGCCGGCCCGTTTGCCTCGCGCATCTGCGCAGAATTCGGCGCGCAGGTCATCAAGGTCGAGTCGCCCGATGGCGGTGACCCCTTGCGTAAATGGCGCAAGTTGTATGAAGGCACCTCGCTGTGGTGGTTTGTTCAGGCGCGCAACAAACAGTCTCTGACACTCAACCTCAAACATGCCGAAGGCATCGAGATTCTCAAGAAACTGCTGGCCGAAGCCGACATTCTTATCGAAAATTTCCGTCCCGGCGTGCTGGAAAAGCTTGGGCTGGGCTGGGACACCCTGCACGCCCTGAATCCGAAACTGGTCATGGTGCGCCTTTCAGGTTTCGGCCAGACCGGTCCGATGAAAGATCAGCCGGGTTTTGGTGCCGTGGGTGAGTCCATGGGCGGCCTGCGCTATATCACCGGTTTCGAGGACCGTCCGCCCGTACGTACCGGCATTTCCATTGGCGACTCGATTGCCGCGCTGTGGGGGGTGATCGGCGCGCTGATGGCGCTGCGTCATCGCGAAGTCAACGGCGGTGAAGGCCAAGTGGTGGATGTGGCGCTGTATGAAGCCATTTTCGCCATGATGGAAAGCATGGTGCCGGAGTTCGACGTGTTCGGTTTCATTCGCGAACGTACCGGTAACATCATGCCGGGCATCACCCCCTCCTCGATCCATACCAGTGCCGATGGCAAGCATGTACAGATCGGTGCCAACGGCGACGCGATTTTCAAGCGTTTCATGCAAGCCATCGGGCGCCAGGATCTTGCCGACGACCCGACCCTGACTAGTAATGACGGACGCGACCTGCGCCGCGATGAACTCTACGGGGTCATCGACCGCTGGGCGCGCACTTTACCGCTGGATGCGCTGATGCAACTGCTCAACGAGGCTCAAGTGCCGGCCAGTCGAATCTTCAGTGCCGAAGATATGTTCAGTGACCCGCAGTTCCTGGCTCGGGAAATGTTCCTGCAAGCCAAGCTGCCGGACGGCAAGCCATTCAAGATGCCCGGCATCGTACCCAAGTTGTCGCAGACGCCAGGCTCCAGCGAGTGGGTCGGACCGGAACTGGGCGCACACACCGAGCAATTGCTGGGTGAGCTGGGTTACGACGGGGCAGAGATTGCTCGTCTGCGTCAACAAGGCGCGGTATAAACATTGCGCCTGGCCCAGTGAGCAGCCCGACAGTGGAGACTGGTACATGACCCGACGCAGGCAACAGCGCTGGCGTACGCTGCTGGCATGGGCCTTCTCTGCCCTGATGGGGGTCGGCATTGCGGGTGCGGCCGGGGCCAAGGAACGTCTTGTCTGGCTGCTGCGTGATCTACCGCCGCTGACCGTCTTCGAGGGCTCGAGCAAAGGTCAGGGTATCGTCGATCAACTGCTGCCGATGCTGATCGAAAAAATGCCTGAGTACGATCACAGTATTCTTCGGGTCAACCGCGCTCGGGGTAACCAGATGCTGCAGGAGGGACGCTTCACCTGCGACCCGATGCTGCTCTGGACCCCGGAACGAGCCAAGTACATACACTTCTCGCAACCCAGCCTGGGCGTACTCAGCAGTGGCCTGGTAGTACGCCAGAAGGACCAGCAACTGCTCACCCCGTTCCTGAACAAGGGTGAGATCGACCTGCGCAAACTGCTCGAAGGCACCGAACTCAAGCTGGGGGTCGTCGCCGAACGCAGTTACAGCCCGTCAGTCGACACGTTGCTCAAATCACTGCCATCGGCAACCCTCAGTCGCCATTTCGGCAATGATGCCGTCACCAACCTGCTGCAGATGCAAAAGCGCGAACGCCTACAGCTGCTCCTCGGCTATTGGCCGGAAGTTCGCTACCTGATCAAGCAACAAGGGTGGACCGTAGCCGACTACGGCTTCTATCCGATCCAGGGTGTGGCACGCTATCAGTTCATCCACGTTGGCTGCGCCGACACCCCACAAGGGCGCGAAGCCGTCACCCATATCAACCAACTGCTCGACAGCTTGCGTCGGGACACCCTGCCAAACCTGTATGCCCAGTGGCTGGATCCGGAGCTGCGTGAGCTTTACCTCGATGACAGTCGGCAGTTCTTCGCCGCCCCCCAGTGAACAGGCAAAAGAAACCCCGAACGTTGGGGAGACCGCTCGGGGTTAAACAAAAGCCCCGTAGGACTTTTAGCGACAGTTGGAAGACATCGGAGCAAAATGCCAATCAACTGACCTTACATGTTCTGATTACCTAGCGGGGCAAAGGTTCATTCTCAGACAGTCCGAGTCTTCCCATTGGTCTACCGGAGCCGCAATTTGAGCACCTTTGCAAAGTCGCCTTTGCGTATCGTCCTGGCGGACGATCATCCGATTTTTCGCATCGGACTACAGGCTGTCCTGGAACAGATACCCAACGTAAAAGTGGTCGGCCAGGCAGCTAGCCCGCTGGAACTCAAAGACCAACTGCAGACACTGGAATGCGACATACTGGTGACCGACTTTATGATGCCGGTGGACCAGCAGAACGATGGTCTGAAACTACTCGAGCAGATTCGCCGTCAGCACCCGCAACTTCCGATCCTGGTGGTGACCATGCTCAACAATGCCGGACTGTTCAGGGCGATGCTTGGCCTGGGAGTGAGTGGCCTTTTGAGCAAGGCCAGCCTGGCTGACGAACTTCCCCAGGCGATTGGCAGCATGTCACGGGGCAAGGTTTATCTGGCCGCCTCGGTCCAGCATCTGCTGATGCAGGACGGTGCGGTACGCGAAGACATGATGGCGGTCAAAGATCCACTTTCACCCAAAGAACTGGAGGTCACCCGGCTGCTTGCCGCAGGTCATACAGTGAACCAGATCGCGACATTGCTCAGTCGTAGCAAGCAGACTGTCAGTTCCCAGAAAGTCAGCGCGATGCGTAAGCTGGGCGTAAGCAACGATGCGGCACTTTACCTTTATCTGCAGGAAAATGGCCTAGCCTGAACAATACCTCAAGCAATGGCCTGGTGGTTGAATCGCGTACGTTCATCCATCCATTGCTGCAGCTCGGCCTCGGGCATGGGGCGGGCGATGAAATACCCCTGCATGACCGGTTGCCCAAGGTCCTTGAGTGCCAGCAGATCGTCAGCGGTTTCCACGCCTTCGACCACCACATTCAAGTTCATGCGCCGCGCCATCATCAGGGCGCCTGCCACCACCGCAGCCTTGCGCCCGTCATGGGCCATGCCGCGAACGAACTCGCTCGGCAGCTTCAACTCACTGAACGGTAGCTCCAGCAGACGCTGGACATTGGAAACGCCCGTACCGAAATCATCGATGGACAACTGACAACCCAGAATCCGCAAGCGCAGCAACCCTTCGAGCTGTTGGTTATCCAATGCACTGCCAGCGGTTTCAACGATCTCCAGGGTCAACGCGCTTGCTGGAACGTCATGACGCTCCAGCGCTGACTTCACCTGGTCGTGGAAATCATCACGAACCAACAGATCGGGAGCAATATTTACCGCTACCGGCAATGCCTTACCCGCGCAGGCCTGATGCTGCGCACTCAGTGCCAGGGCTTGATCGAGAACATGCCAACACAGGGTATCGAACAAGCCAGTGCGCTCGATAAGCGGAAAAAACTGCGCGGGCGACAAAATACCCAGCCTAGGATGCTGCCATCGCACCAAAGCCTCGACGCCCACCAGCTTGCCATCGAAGCAGACCTTGGGCTGATAGTGAACGGTCCACTGATCTTTACTCTGCGCCAACTCAGCCGCAGTGACTTCCGACAGTTCCAACTGTAATACCGGCCTGGTAGGGCTGGGCTCGACCTGAACCTGCTCCAGGTAGCGGCGGAACAACTGGTTCAAGACAACGCTGTTGGCCGGTTTCTGCAGGCAACCCAGCACATTCAGTCCAAGTTGCCGAGCCAGCACGCCGACACTGTCGATAACACAGGCCTCGGCGCTGCTGAGAATGATCAACGCTGCGGCCAGATTGTTTTCCGCCAGATGGCGGATCAACGCCAGGCCATCTTGCCCGTCCATCTGCAGGTCACAGATGGCAATGTCAACGCGACCGCGACGCGCCAGGGTCTGCCGGGCGACCTCAACCGAGTCAGCGGTCAGTACGTCAAACACGCCGATGGCATTGAGCATCTGATGCAACGCCATAAGTTGGAAAGGATGATCTTCTAGAATCAGAACCTTGAGTGAGTGCATGAGTCTTACCCGCGTCTGCAAACATGTGCGTGCGACACTTTAGGAAAGAACCCCTCCGCAACCTATCGGACAAGTCCTAAAGTTGGACCGGAATTTTCGTTAGTTCCTTATCGATATCACGGTTGAGCTGCGATAACACCCGCGACATCTCCTCCCAAGCGCCATGCAAGGCACCCGGCACCCCATCAGCACACGCGCGACTCAAGGCAGAACACGCTTGCGCCAACTGCACTGCATCAACCAAGCAAGCAATGCCCTCGAGTCGATGCAAGGAAATTCGAATGGCGCCCACGGCCTGACTCGCGACCGCTTCGCTGAGCAACAACTGCTCCTCAATCAAATTTTTATGAAGCTCCTCCAGCATGCGCCGCATCACCAGGTGATTGGCTTGAGTCATTTGTTGTAGCAGTTGCATGCGAAAGCCACACACCGGCGCCTGTTCCTCGATCATGGCCGCCAGATGGTCGAGGGACACCGGTTTGACCAGCAGTTCATCCATTCCCGCTGCCAGGCAGCGCTCGCGCTCCTCTTTCATGGCATTGGCGGTGCACCCGATAATGGCTATGGCCGAACGCTGCTTACGGCCTTCCAACTGACGAATACTACGGGCCAAGGCATAACCACTCATGACTGGCATGTTGCAATCTGTGATTACCAGATCGAAGTGATCCGCTTGCCAGGCATCCAACGCCTCTTGACCATTTTTCACCGCCAGCACGTGATGCCCGAGGAACTCCAGTTGCTGGCTGAGAACCAAGCGATTGGCAGACAGGTCGTCAACGACCAGGATGCGCCTTGCCTGACTTTCCTGACGAAGCGTAACCATCGCGGCTTGAGCCGGCACCTGCGCCAGCGGTTCCAGAGTCAGTGTCACCCGGACCTCTGTTCCTTCGCCCAGATTGCTGTGCAAGCTGATGGTGCCGTCCATCAACTCCACCAGTTGCCGACAGATACTCAGCCCCAAGCCAGATCCACCGTACTCGGAAGCCAGGCGCGCATTGGCCTGGGCAAATGGGGTGAACAGTTCTGACTGCTGCTTCGCGCTGATACCAATACCCGTGTCGCGCACGCTCAAAAGCAGACCGACACCCGCTGGCGAGTCTTCCCCGGTACGACTGACCTTCAGGCTCACTTGCCCCAGGTGGGTAAACTTGAGGGCATTGCCCAGCAAATTGACCAGCACCTGGCGCAGTCGCAACGGATCGAACCAATACGTGCCATGTGCGTCGTCGGCAACCTGCAATTGCAGGTGCAAGCCTTGCGTTTGAGCCTGGTTTCGAAACTGGCTGACAATGTCTTCAACGAAAGGGAGCAGAGCGGTTGCCTGCGGTGCCAATTGCAAACTACCGGCCTCAATACGGGCCAGATCCAAACTGTCGCCAATCAAGGCAATCAACTCGTTCGCCGTTCGATACGCCGTCTCCAGCCCTGACGACGGCGCTTTGCCTTGGACTAGAGCGGTTTCCCGCTCCAATTCCAATAAGCCGACGATCACGGCAATGGGCGTGCGAATCTCATGGCTCATCGTCGCCAGAAACGTACTTTTGGCCTGATTGGCTTGTTCCGCCTGCTGGCGCGCCTGCATCAGGTCGGCCTCCAGTTGCTTACGCTTGGTGATGTCGATCCAGCCCCCCAGCAAACCCTGCAACTGCCCGTCAGCGCGGTAGAAAGGCACTGTCCATTGATAGGCCTCTGTACACTGTCCGTCCAACTCGATGCGCCGATCGACGAATAACGGCTTAGAGTCCTGTAACAACCTTATGTAGTCAGCATGAAGTTCATCTGCAAGCTCAGGTGGAATCATTGCGATATCAGTGAGGCGACGCCCCTTGACGTCTTCCAGGCGCAACGAGAACGCCTGTTCGTAGCTTTTGTTACAGGTGATCAAGCGCCCTTCTAAATCCCGCACATAGATGGGATTGGGAATGCCGTCGAGCAACGCGCGCTTGAAGGCCAGTTGATCGTTCAGCGCCTCCTCCGCCTTCTCTCGTTGGCGGATCTGGGCACGCAAGCGACTGCTCCAAAGCAGCGACACCAAACCCAACAGCACTGCGGCGCCAACAGCCCAATAAACCCAAGGTGCGATGCGTCGCCAGGCCGACGCTGGGGGGGCCTGCGCCCCCAGCCATCGCATCCGCAATGCCCGAAGCTCGGCAACCGGAAAGGCTTCCAGCACTTTATTGAGAATACTCAGGAGCTCCGGCGCGCTACGTCGCACCGAAAAGTGGTCGGGCGCCCATTGTCCCTCAACGCCACGCCCAACCTTGATTGTCGGATCGTCACTGAGCTCCATGTAAGCACCGACTTCGCTGTCGATGGTCGCGACGGCCTCGCCTCGGCGAACCTTTTCCCGGGCTTGCTCCAGCGAGTCCACCAGCAACAGGCGGATGTCGGGATGAGACTGACGAATACTGCTTTCCAGCGCATGCTTGGCTGGCAGCGCTAGCGTTTGTCCTGACAGCTCATCCAGCGAAGCCGGACCGAGGTCAGGCTGGCGAACAATAAACACCCAGCTCTGCCCACCCAGGGTATGGCTGAAGTCGAGAAACGCACGTCGCTCAGGTGAGTCACTGAGTGTGGTGCTCATGTCTGCCTCGCCGCTTTTGAGCAATGCCAAACTCTGGGCGATGGACGTCGAAGCGGTGAAGCGAAATTGTAGGCCGGTCAATTGCGCAATAGTTGCCAGCACATCGCTATTCAGACCCACCCAGTCGCCCTGACGATTGCGAAACAGGTAAGGCGGATACTGAATGCCTACCACAGCCACTGTGGGATGCTGGGTAATCCATTGACGCTCCTGTTCGGTCAATTCGATCCGATGGTGGGCTACATCCGATCCCAGCCCCGAGGTCCAGCGCGCAAGAATTTCACCGCGAATCGAATCATCAATGCTGATCAAGGCGCGGTCAAACACGTCACGCAAGGTGCGATCCTCAGCGCGCATGGCAAAGGCAAAGCCTATCGGCGGCAAGGCACTGGGGCCCACCACCTGCAACCCGAGATAGGGTCGCAAGCCGTTATAGGCACGAATGATGACCTCGTTACCAATAAACGCATCGACCTCACCCTGGCGCAGCGCTTCCAGCGCGCTGCTGAGGGTGGGTGCAAGGATCACCTTGCTCTGAGGGTAATCTCGCTGCATTTGCTGGAAATCGGCATAGCCATCGAGCAATGCGATTTTTTTCCCAGCCAGTGACGCTTGTGGAACCGGCGCACCGCCGCGCACCACGACCATGGAGCGGTCCGGAATGTAGTCACGGGTAAACACCAGGTCAGGCACACTGCGCTCAAATCCGTTGGCGCTGGTCAGCACATCGATTTCGCCCTCCTGCAGCGCTTTGATTGCTTCCTCGCGTCTGGCAAACGCCAGAACCTGAGTCTGCACTCCCAGGCGGGCCGCGACCAAGCTCAAGTAATCGGCACTGATACCCTGATAGCGGTTACGGTCGATAGTTATGTCGACAGGTTCGTAGTCGGCAAAGGAAATGCCCACCCGTAACACTCGTGAAGGTCCAAGCCACTGGCGTTCGACCTGATTCAACGGCATCGGCTGGAGGCTGATGAACGGGGGCACCAAGGTGAAAGGTAGCTGTGCAGCCAATGCCCATGCGCCTGCACAGGCCCACAACAGGCAGGCAATCACCAGCCCTATTGATCGTTGCTGCCACTTGCTCATCGGTTCCTCGTCGCTCTTGTCTGGCCCAGGCCAGTAAAAAAAAACCCGTCAGAGACGGGTTTTTCTGGGTGTCTATCGGATGATCACAACGGCTTGCCGCGGTTGCCATGCTGCGCGACGAACGCGTGAACAGCCTTCAAGTCGTTGGCCAGAACCGTGCAGCGCTCTTCCCGCGAGAACAGATCGTTCAGGTGCGCTGGCAGCTCAAGCGCTTTACCAACGCCAGCTTTCTCGACGGCCTCGGGGAACTTGACCGGGTGGGCAGTACCGAGCACCACCATCGGCGTGTCCAGGCTACGCCGGCATTCGCGTGCTGCCTTGACCCCGATTGCAGTATGCGGGTCGAGCACTTCACCGGTCTGGGCAAAGACTTCGGCAATGGTTTCGCAGGTTTGCGCATCATCGACAGCCAGCGAGTCGAACAATTTGCGCGCCTCGGTCCAGCGATCCTGTTCAACGCTGAAGCCGCCTCCTTGTTTGAAGTTGTCCATCAGGTCGGCAATTGCTGCACCGTTACGACCATGCAGATCGAACAACAGGCGTTCGAAGTTGGACGAAACCATGATGTCCATCGACGGCGACAGGGTCGCGTGCAGGGTTTCCTTGACGTACTGGTTGCCGCTCATGAAGCGGTGCAGGATGTCATTGCGGTTGGTGGCGACGATCAGTTGGCTGATCGGCAGACCCATGTTACGCGCCAGGTAACCGGCGAAGATGTCACCGAAGTTGCCGGTCGGCACCGAGAATGCAACCGAACGCGCCGGGCCACCCAGTTGCAGGGCCGCATGGAAGTAGTAAACGATCTGGGCCATGATGCGTGCCCAGTTGATCGAGTTTACCGCCACCAGGCGGGTGCCCTTGAGGAAGCTCTGGTCAGCGAAGCTGGCCTTGACCATTTCCTGGCAGTCGTCGAAGTTGCCTTCGATGGCGATGTTGTGGATGTTCTCGCCGAAGATGGTGGTCATCTGCCGACGCTGAACTTCCGAAACACGCTGGTGCGGATGCAGAATGAAAATATCGACGTTGTCGCAACGACGGCAGCCCTCGATGGCCGCTGAACCGGTGTCACCACTGGTAGCGCCAAGGATCACTACGCGCTCGCCGCGCTTGACCAGTACGTGATCAAGAAGGCGCCCCAGCAGTTGCAGGGCAAAGTCCTTGAAGGCCAGGGTCGGGCCGTGGAACAGCTCCAATACCCATTCATTACTGCCCAATTGACGCAGGGGGGCGACAGCGGCGTGAGCGAACTCGCCATAGGTTTCTTCGAGGATCTTCTTGAAGTCGGCATCGGCAATGCTGCCGGTGACGAACGGGCGCATCACCCGAAAAGCCAACTCGTGATACGGCAGGCCAGCCCAGGAAGCGATCTCCTCCTGGGTGAACCGTGGAAGGTTTTCCGGCACATACAAACCGCCATCGCTGGCCAGGCCAGCCAACAGCACATCTTCGAAATTCAGGGCCGGTGCCTGGCCGCGGGTACTGATATAACGCATAAGGACAAACCTTCGGTTTGGGCTTCAAGCTTTACGCTTCAAGCGACTAGCAGGAACGCGTTGCTCCCTGCCTGCCGCTTGCAGCCTATAACTTGCAACTAAAGTTAACTGAGTTGTTCGACGCGGATACGTACCACGTTGCCGACCACGTCCTGCAACGCTTCCAGGGCGGTGATCGCATCGTTCATGCGTTGTTCGACCACGCTATGGGTAAGCAGGATCATCGGCACCAGGCCGTCTTGTTCCTCGACTTCCTTCTGCATGATCGATTCGATGTTGATACCGCGCTCAGACAAGATGCTGGCCACCTGGGCGAGTACGCCTGGGTGATCCTTGGCCTGGATACGCAGGTAATACGCAGATTCGCAGGCTTCGATCGGCAGGATCGGGTGGGCCGACAGCGAGTCCGGCTGGAAGGCCAGGTGCGGCACACGGTTTTCCGGATCTGAGGTCATGGCACGCACCACATCGACCAGGTCAGCCACCACCGAGGATGCGGTAGGTTCCATGCCAGCGCCCGCACCATAAAACAAGGTGGACCCTGCGGCATCGCCGTTGACCATGACAGCGTTCATTACGCCATTGACGTTGGCGATCAAGCGATCGGATGGAATCAGGGTTGGATGTACGCGCAGTTCGATGCCGTTGGCAGTGCTGCGGGCAACGCCCAGGTGCTTGATGCGGTAGCCAAGCGCTTCTGCGTAGTTCACATCAGCAGTCGTCAGCTTGGTGATGCCTTCGGTGTAGGCCTTGTCGAACTGCAGCGGAATACCAAAGGCAATCGAAGCCAGGATGGTGAGCTTGTGCGCAGCATCGATACCTTCGACGTCAAAGGTTGGATCGGCTTCGGCATAGCCTAGGGCTTGGGCTTCAGCCAACACGTCTGGGAAGGCACGGCCTTTCTCACGCATCTCGGTGAGAATGAAGTTGCCGGTACCGTTGATGATCCCCGCTACCCAGTTGATGCGGTTGGCCGACAGCCCTTCACGGATTGCCTTGATCACGGGAATGCCACCGGCTACGGCCGCTTCGAAGGCAACGATAACGCCCTTCTCGCGTGCCTTGGCGAAGATTTCATTGCCGTGCACGGCAATCAGCGCCTTGTTGGCGGTGACAACGTGCTTGCCGTTATCGATAGCCTTGAGTACCAGATCACGGGCAATGGTGTAGCCACCAATCAGCTCGATGACAATGTCGATTTCCGGGTTCGTTGCGACCTCGAATACATCAGCGGTAATGGGGGTACCGGTAATCTGGCAATTCGGGTTTGGCGAACGCATGGCAATCTGCGCCACTTCGATACCACGCCCGGCACGGCGGGCGATTTCCTCGGCGTTACGCTGAAGTACATTGAAGGTACCGCCACCGACGGTCCCCAACCCACAGATGCCTACTTTGACCGGTTTCACTGTGAACTCCCCATTGAACGAATGGCGCTAAGCCGTCCGTGATATCAGCCGTCTCCCCATGGTGACGGCTCGCTTGTTGAATTATTTACCGCCGGCCAATGCCAGCTTGGCTACCTGTGGTGCCGGTTGATAACCCGGGATTACCTGGCCGTCTTCAAGAACGATGGCCGGAGTACCGTTGACACCAATGGACTGGCCCAACTGGAACTGCTTGCTGACCGGATTGGCACATTTGGCAGCTTTGATTTCTTTGCCGTCGATCATCTTGTCCAGAGCGCCCTTGCGGTCGCTGGAGCACCAGACGGCTTGCAGTTGTTCGTCGCCCGCGGAGCCGAGACCCTGACGCGGGAAGGCTACATAGCGCACTTCGATACCGCGGCGGTTTAACTCGGGAACTTCGGCATGCAGCTTGTGGCAGTACGGGCAGGTAGTGTCGGTAAACACAGTGATGTGCGATTTGGTTTCGCCCTTGGCAGGATAAACCACCATCTCTGCGGCTGGAATAGCATTGACGGTCTTGGCGATGGCCTGACGCTCGGTTTTTTCAGTCAGGTTGACCGGTTTGCCGTCCTGGATCTGGTACAGATAGCCCTGCATGACGAACTGGCCGTCGGGGCTGGCGTACAGCACACGGCCGCCCTGCAGCTTCACTTCGTAAAGGCCGTTCAACGGGCTGGAGGCAACACTTTCAACCGGCAAACCCAATTCCAGGGTCTGCAGGGTCTTGCGAATCGCCTGCTCGGCGGTCTCGGTAGCGGCAGCAAAGGTACTGACCAACGCCAGGGCGGCGGTGGCGATAATCTGGGTCACGCGCATGGGAACTCCTGAAGGCGGGCAAAGAGCCGGTGAGCAACGCGCGTCTTGAAATAACGGCGGTCGAACGGCCCTTGATGCAAACCGTCCAAGCCTACCACAACATCCCCGCACAGACCGCCCCCCAGGCGACACATGCGCGGTGCATTCAACCACGTGGATGATGGCGCGCATGCAACTCCTGCAATCGCGCACGGGCCACATGGGTATAGATCTGAGTGGTGGACAGGTCGCTGTGTCCGAGCAGCATCTGCACCACGCGCAAGTCGGCGCCGTGATTGAGCAAATGTGTGGCAAAAGCGTGGCGCAAGGTATGCGGCGAAAGGCTTTTACTGATGCCGGCGACCTGAGCCTGGTGCTTGATCCGGTGCCAGAACGTCTGCCGGGTCATCTGCTCACCACGTAGGCTGGGGAACAACACATCGCTCGGGCGACCGCCGAGCATTTCATTACGCCCATCGCGCATATAGCGCTCGATCCACACCACCGCCTCTTCACCCATCGGCACCAGGCGCTCCTTGCTGCCTTTACCCATCACGCGCAATACACCCTGGCGCAGATTGACCTGATCCAGGGTCAGGCTGACCAGTTCGGTTACACGCAAGCCACAGGCATAAAGAACCTCCAGCATTGCCCGGTCGCGCTGACCAATCGGCTCGCTCAAGTCTGGCGCCTGTAGCAACGCCTCTACGTCGTCCTCGGACAAAGACTTGGGCAATGGCCGCCCCAACTGCGGCATGTCGACTTGCAGGGTTGGATCGATTTCGATCAGTTTTTCCCTGAGCAAATAACGATAAAAGCCACGCACACCGGAGAGAAAGCGTGCAGTAGAACGAGGCTTGTAGCTCTGGTCCAGTCGCCAGGCCAGATGATCGAGAATCAACTCGCGTCCGGCAGCGGGCAACGCCACGCCTTGCTCCTGGAGCCAGCCATTGAACAAGGCCAGGTCACTGCGATAAGCGTCGCGGGTATTGTCGGACAGGCCTTTCTCCAGCCACAGGGCATCGAGGAATTGGTCGATCAGAGGATGCTCTAGTGCGGGCATGACAACTCGAAGGCAAAAGACAAAAACGAAAAATTGCCGCTAGTCTTCCACAACACGGTCAGCATAG
Organism: Pseudomonas arcuscaelestis; assembly: GCF_016881005.1. Taxonomy (GTDB): domain Bacteria; phylum Pseudomonadota; class Gammaproteobacteria; order Pseudomonadales; family Pseudomonadaceae; genus Aquipseudomonas; species Aquipseudomonas arcuscaelestis. The sequence goes on from NZ_JACOPV010000007.1 coordinate 130,483, forward strand.
GGAATTGGAATGAACGATCAACAAATATTGCTGACCTTCGGCGGCATCGGTGGTGCCGCCCTCGCCTGCCAGTGGCTGGCCTGGCGCTTGAAACTACCTGCGATCCTCTTTTTACTGCTCAGCGGCATTCTTGCCGGGCCGATTCTAGGCTGGCTTGACCCACAACAAATGTTCGGCCCGCTGCTGATGCCCCTCGTTTCACTGGCGGTTGCGCTGATTCTGTTCGAGGGAAGCCTGACCCTGCACCTGTCGCAATGGCGCGAAATCGGCACGGTTGTCCAACGCATGGTAACCCTCGGAGCGCTGTCCACCTGGATAGTCATCACTGTGGCTACCCATTGGCTGCTCGGATTCGACTGGCTGCTGGCGACCCTGTTCGGCACCCTCACGCTGGTCACCGGCCCCACGGTCATTGTGCCGATGCTGCGCGTGGTGCGCCCCAAATCCACGATTGCCAATATCCTGCGTTGGGAAGGCATTGTCATCGACCCGATCGGCGCCCTGCTGGCAGTGGTTGTGTACAGCTTCATCATTGCCAGTGCGGCCGGTAACGGCTTGAGCCAGAGCCTGCTGACCTTTGCCGGCGTGATTCTCTGCGGGAGCGCCTTCGGCGCTGCCGGTGGCTGGATACTTGGCCAAGTCATGCGCGAGCAATGGCTCCCCGAATACCTGCACAACCTGGCCTCCCTGGCAGCAGTGCTGGGTATTTTCATTGCCGCCAACCAGGTCATGCATGAGTCCGGCCTGCTGGCGGTGACCATCATGGGCATGTGGCTGGCCAACATGAAAGGGGTGGACGTCCGGCAAATCCTGCACTTCAAGGAAAACCTCAGTGTCCTGCTGATATCCGGACTGTTCATCCTCCTGGCCGCTCGCCTGGACCTCAATGCACTGCTTGGGCTTGGCCCGGCAGTACTAGCCCTGCTGCTGGTGATCCAGTTGATCGCGCGACCATTGAACGTGGCGCTATCAACCTGGGGCTCGCAATTGAACTGGCGAGAACGTGCCTTGCTGAGCTGGATCGCCCCACGCGGAATCGTGGCGGCCGCGGTGTCGGCGATCTTCGCCATTCGTCTGCATGAAGCAGGACACCAGGGCGCCCTATTGCTTGTACCGCTGACTTTTGCCGTGATTATTGGAACAGTCGTGCTGCAAAGCGCCACAGCGCGCCCCCTGGCTCGCATGCTCAAGGTTGCAGAGCCCGCGCCCAGCGGCTTTCTGATCGTTGGCGCCAATCCACCAGCCAGGACCATCGCCAAGGCGTTGCAGCAACTTGACTGCCGCGTACTGCTGACCGATTCGAGCTGGGAGAACATCCGCGCAGCACGTATGGAGGGGTTGCCCACCTACTTTGGCAACCCGGCCTCGCAACATGCCGATGCCCACCTGGACCTGGTCGGCCTGGGGCACCTGCTCGGGCTTTCGCCTTCTGGAGAGCTGAACACATTGGCGTGTGCGCGCTTTCGCCATGACTTTGGCCACGCGCGCCTGTTTGTTCTCGCCAGCGGCCTGGAAGCACGCCGCAGCGACAAGCATCGCGCCAGCAATGAACATCGCGGCCACATTCTCGGTAGTCAGGAGCTGACCTATGTACAACTGGCCAACCGCTTGCACCAGGGCGCAGAGCTGTACAGCACCCACCTGACCGACACCTTTGGCTGGGAAGACTACCAGGCGTTGCATGGCCAACGTGCGACCTTGCTATTTGCCCGAGACAACGGCGGTTGGGTGCATGTGTTTGGGCCAGAAAGCGTGCTCAAGCCAAGCGCAGGCTGGACGGTGGTCGCATTGATCCAGCCCGAGCTTGAATGATTGCAGACAGTCCAGCCTGCCCTGTACTCAGGGCCGCTGAGCCCCCGAGCTGGGTTCAGAACCCCGGCAACACCGGCACCGGACGCTTGTCTTCGTCGATAGCAACAAAGCTGAACAGGCCATGGATCGCCTTCTCGCGACTGTCACAGCTCATGCTTTCGACAAACACTTCAACCTCGACCTTGAGGCTGGTGTTGCCCACCGTCGCTACCCGCCCGACCAACTCAACGATGGAACCAGCGGCAATCGGGTGCTTGAAGTCGATTCGGTCAGTGGACACAGTCACCAGCGGCAACCGGCAAAAACGCGTGGCAGCGATAAACGATACTTCATCCATCCAGGCCAAAGCGGTACCACCGAACAAGGTGTTGTGGTGGTTTGTGGTGGACGGAAACACCGCCTTGGTAACGCGGGTTACCGACAGTTCGGTGCGGCGTTCGATTTCCTGCTCTCTTGAACTCATAAACTTCACATCTTGGACAAATTACAGACAACAAAAAAGCAGCCCGAAGGCTGCTTTTTTCGCATGGTGGCCGCAGCCACCGGTCAAACTGTCATCAGGACAGTTTTTCCTTGATGCGAGCGGCTTTACCGGACAGGTCGCGCAGGTAGTACAGCTTGGCTTTACGCACGTCACCACGACGTTTCACGGCCAGGCTGTCGATTTGCGGGCTGTAGGTCTGGAAAGTACGCTCAACACCAACACCGTTGGAGATTTTACGAACAGTGAAAGCACTGTTCACACCACGGTTACGCTTGGCGATGACAACGCCTTCGAAAGCCTGCAGACGCGAACGATCGCCTTCCTTCACTTTCACCTGAACGACGATGGTGTCGCCCGGGGCAAAGGTCGGGATCTCTTTGGTCATCTGCTCTGCTTCGAGTGCAAGGATGATTTTGTTAGTCATGCTGTGCTCCTAAGGTAAATCAAATGGATTTACCATCGATACGTTAACTATCGTCCCGCTCACGGAGATATTCCGTCAGCAGCTTCTTCTCTTCTCCAGAAAGTGAGCGACTTTCCAGAAGATCGGCGCGTCGTTCATAGGTCCGCCCAAGGGACTGCTGTAAACGCCATCGCCGGATATGTGCATGGTTGCCACTAAGCAACACGTCGGGAACACGCTGATCCGCATACACCTCCGGTCGGGTGTAGTGCGGGCAATCAAGCAGACCATCAGTGAAGGAGTCTTCCTCCGCCGAGTCCGCATGCCCTAAAGCTCCGGGCAGCAGCCGCGTAACCGCATCAATCAGGACCATCGCCGGCAGCTCACCACCGGACAACACATAATCACCAATCGACCACTCTTCATCGACATGAGCATCAATAAAACGCTCGTCAATGCCTTCATAACGACCGGCTATCAGAATCAACGATTCGTGCTTCGCCAGGTCCTTGACCGCCGACTGAGTCAGCTTGCGGCCTTGTGGGCTCAGGTAAATGACCTTTGCCGCCTCTCCGGTTGCCTGCCTTGCATCCACCAGGGCATCTTCCAGAGGCTTGATCTTCATCACCATGCCTGGACCACCGCCAAAAGGCCGATCATCCACCGTATGGTGACGATCTGTGGTGTAGTCCCGCGGGTTCCAGCAGGTCAATTGCAGCAACCCCTGTTTTACCGCTCGGCTGGTAATGCCGTACTCACTGATGGCCGAGAACATCTCGGGAAACAGCGTGATGACGTCTACGCGCAGGCTGGCCATTGCTTAGAAGTCCGCGTCCCATTCCACCCTCATTTCGCCTGCATCCAGGTCGATTGCCAGCACGCATTGCTCTGTATAGGGCAACAACCGCTCGCGATCATCCAGGCTGCCCGCGCAGGGCTTGACCACCAATACATCATTCGCGCCGGTCTCCAACAGGTGATCAACCTTGCCGAACAGTTGTTCGTCTTGGTTGATGACTTTCAGGCCTACCAACTGGTACCAGTAGTACTCGTCGCTAGACAGGTTGGGCAGCAGGCTTCGCGAGATACAAATCTCATAACCGCTCAGAAGACGCGCTTCATCACGATCGTCGAGGCCTTTGAGCTTGGCGACCAGATCCTTTTGAGTGGAACGGCCACTGACCAGCTCGACCTGTTTCACCACGCCTTCGCGCCGAAGCGTCCAGTTGCGGTACCCCAACAGGTTTTCAATCGGATCAGTAAAGGAATAAACCTTCACTTCGCCGCGAACGCCGTGAACCGAAAAAATCTTGCCGACAACGATCAAATCGTCAGCACTTTCTGGCGTCGCGTTCATATTGCTCAGGCAGCAGCCTTGGCAGCGTCCTTCAGCAGCTGAGCAACGCGCTCAGACGGCTGTGCGCCAACGCTCAACCAGTGAGCAACGCGGTCTTGCTTAACGGACAGACGAACTTCCTGGCCACGAGCGATAGGGTTGAAGAAACCAACCTGCTCGATGTGCGAACCGGTAACTGGGTTACGCGAGTCGGTCACGGTCAGGGTGTAGAATGGGCGCTTTTTAGAGCCACCACGGGCAAGACGGATGGTTAGCATTGAACATCGTTCCTGTAGTCGGTGCTGCAAATCATAATGCACAGCGGGCACACGGGTGCCCGAAAGGCCGCATATTCTCAAGGAATACACGGACTTTTGCAAATGCCTTTTTAGCTCAAGAAAAAAGGCCCGCCTGTAGATCTGCGAATAACGCTGCCTCTATATAAGGCAACAGTGTCCTACCGCACGGGCCAAGTATGTTTACCTCGACCCGAGGCAGGTTCCGATCGTCGGTGCGGTATGCACCGATAATCTGAATCAGGTTACAGCTTCGGCATGCCGCCGCCGGGCATCATACCGCCCAGGCCGCGCATCATTTTCGCCATGCCGCCCTTGGCAGAAAACTTCTTCATCATTTTCTGCATCTGCTTGTGCTGCTTGATCAAGCGGCCAATGTCCTGCACCTGGGTGCCGGAACCCATGGCGATCCGGCGCTTGCGCGAACCACTGATCAGTTCAGGGTCGCGGCGCTCAGCCGGGGTCATGGAGTTGATGATCGCCTCCATCTGCTTGAACTGCTTTTCGGCTGCGCCTTGGGCATTACCCATTTGCGCCAGATTGACCCCGCCGATACTTGGCAGTTTATCCATGAGGCCGCCGAGACCGCCCATGTTCTTCATTTGTTGCAGCTGGTCTCGGAAGTCTTCGAGGTCGAAGCCCTTACCTTTCTTCAGCTTCTTGGCCAGTTTGTCGGCCTTTTCCTTGTCGAGGGTCTGCTCGGCCTGTTCGATCAGGCTGAGCACATCACCCATACCCAGGATGCGCGAGGCAATACGGTCCGGGTGGAACGGCTCGAGCGCTTCGCTCTTCTCACCCATACCGATGAACTTGATCGGCTTGCCGGTAATGGCACGCACCGAGAGTGCGGCACCGCCACGGGCATCACCATCGACCTTGGTCAGGATCACACCGGTCAGCGGCAGCGCATCACCAAAAGCCTTGGCGGTGTTGGCGGCATCCTGGCCGGTCATGGCGTCGACGACGAACAGCGTCTCGATCGGCTTGACTGCAGCGTGCAGGTCCTTGATTTCGGCCATCATCTCGGCGTCGATATGCAAGCGACCTGCGGTATCGACGATCACCACGTCGATGAATTTCAGCTTGGCTTCGCGAATAGCTGCTTCAGCGATAGCCACCGGCTTCTGGCTGATATCGGACGGGAAGAAGGTAACGCCGATATCGTTTGCCAGGGTTTCCAGTTGCTTGATTGCAGCAGGACGGTAAACGTCGGCCGACACCACCATTACCGACTTTTTCTTGCGTTCCTTGAGGAAGCGCGCCAGCTTGCCGGCAGTGGTGGTCTTACCCGCGCCCTGCAAACCCGCCATCAGCACCACGGCCGGAGGTGCGGCATTGAGCGTCAGATCTTCGTTGGCGGCGCCCATCAAGCCTTCGAGTTCGGCTTGAACGATCTTCACAAACGCCTGGCCTGGTGTCAGGCTGCGCGACACCTCGGTGCCGACCGCACGCTCCTTGATCTTGTTGACGAAATCCTTGACCACCGGCAGGGCGACGTCAGCCTCCAGCAACGCCATGCGCACTTCACGCAGGGTGTCTTTGATGTTGTCTTCGGTCAGCTTGGCCTTGCCAGTGACATGGCGCAACGTCTGTGACAGACGGTCGGTCAGGTTTTCAAACATGGTGATCCTTTCGGGTTCTGTAGAACCGAGGTTTATCAGCTGCCTCTGGCGTATTCGACGGGCCTTGGGCAGGGGCAGATCGGCGATTATAACGAAGACTCGGGCAAGCGCACACCTCGCCGTCGGCTGACAGTCTTCCTTGGCAGGCGCGTTCTATGCCAAACTCAATTCTTTTCGGGCTTGCCTAACAGGACTTATGCTCCCCTTGTCACCCAGCTTGCTACCCAATCTTATCGCCGCCTGCCTGTATGCCGCCGCGACCTTCTATCAAGGCTCCCGTCTGGCGCAAGGTGCCAAGGCCGACAAACGCCTGCTCGGCCTGCTTGGCGCGCTTGCGGTCATCTCCCAGGGCACCGCGCTGTTCTGGCAGTTGCTCACGCCCCTTGGGCTGAGCCTGGACTTCTTCAGTGCTGCCAGCCTGATCGCAATGGCCGTGATCACCCTCACGCTGCTTGCCTGCCTGCGCATCCCGGTGGAAAACCTTTTAGTGCTGCTGTTTCCACTCGGCATGGCGACGGCGCTGATGGCCCAGTTCGCACCGTCGGGAACGGTACCGCTGATCAACGAAGAGACCGGCATCCTCGCGCATATATTGCTGTCGATACTGGCATACGGGCTGTTTACCATCGCCGTGTTCCAGTCCTTGCTGCTGCTGGTACAAGACCACCAGCTCAAGCACAAGCACCCTTCCGGCCTGATCCGCAACTTCCCACCGCTGCAGACCATGGAAAGCCTGCTATTTGGCTTTCTCTGGACCGGCTGGGGCCTGCTGTCGCTATCGCTGATATCCGGCTGGCTGTTCCTCGACAACCTGTTTGCCCAACACCTGGTACACAAGACTCTGTTGGCATGCCTGGCCTGGATAGTCTTCAGCGTATTGCTTTGGGGCCGCACCCGCCTAGGCTGGCGTGGCCACAAGGCAATCCGCTGGACCCTGGCCGGTTTCTGCCTGCTGATGCTTGCCTACTTCGGGAGCAAGCTGGTGCGTGAATTCATCCTGCATATCTGACAGGCACAGGTAAATGGACGAACTGCCGTTAGGACCCTTGCTTGGCATTCTGGCCCTGGCACTGCTCTGGTCGGCAATATTCACTGCGGTGGACGCCGCCCAGCAGCAACTCAACAGCGCGCGACGCAACGGCCTGACGGACGAACATCCGAACCTGGCTGTCGCCCCCCAATCGCTAGTGCTTTGCTCAACCCTGGGCAAGTTGCTGGTCCTGGCCCTGGCCTGCCTGCTGGGCCAACGCTATAGCGGCGAACAAGGTTTCTGGCTTAGCGGCCTGGCAGGCGCTGCCCTTGTACTGGTCCTGGCCGAATACCTGCCACGGCAATTGGCGCGGCGCAATCCACAAACGTTCATTACCTTGGGCAACAGCCTGCTTAAAGCGCCACTGAAGATACTCCAGCCCCTGGCCTGGCTGCTCGATGGCTGTGCGCGAGTACTGCTGCGTCCGTTTCGGGTTCAGCCCCCCGCGGTAACCCTGCACGACCAGGACAGCTACGATACAGATGCAGAAGAACACCTGCATGCCGACTACCGCCTCAATCTTCCCGACAGCCTGCTGGCCCTGGACAAAATCACCGTCAACGACATTCTGGTACCGCGCAATGATGTCGACGGCATCAATCTCGACGACTCGATCGAGCAGATCATCGAACAGTTGATCATCAGTCGTCACACGCGCCTGCCGGTCTATCACAGCGACATCAACCAAGTTGAAGCCATACTCAACACCAAGCTGATCAGCCACTTGCTGCCCAAGGCCGAATTGACCCGTGAAGCCCTGCAGGCGGCTTGCTACGATCCCTACTTCGTGCCTGAAAGTACGCCCCTGCAACTGCAGCTGCTCAATTTTCACAAGCAACAACGTCGCCTCGGCGTAGTGGTCGATGAATACGGCGAAGTGTTGGGCATCGTTACCCTGGAAGACATTCTCGAAGAAATCGTCGGCGAATTCGAAGACGAACACAGCCTGGACAACCCGCACATTCATCCTCAAGCCGATGGTCGCTTCGTCATCGAAGGAACGGTGTCGATCCGCGAGCTGAACCGCAGCCTGGGCTGGCACCTGCCCAGCGATGGCCCGAAGACGCTCAACGGCCTGGTTACCGAAGCCCTGGAAAGTATCCCAGCCAGCGCGGTATGCCTGAAAATTGGTCGTTACCGGCTGGAAATTCTCGAAACAGAAGACAATTGTGCCAGTCGCATACTGGTCTGGACGGTAACTCGCTAGCTATACTCGGCCAACGCTTACCCAGCCTGGCCGTCTCGCTTGCTACCCGCACCCAGCGTCTCCCGACCAGCCCGCATCACTGAATACCGCGCGTTTTTCCGGCACTGCTTCACACCCCCGAAGATTGCCTGCGCCGCCCCTATCCCCAACGGGCTTATGCTCAGTCACGCGACCAACAACAATATGCTTCGGCGCCTGCCCGCTGACACCTTCCCGTGCAGGTCGGCAAACGCGCCCATGGAGCACTCGACTGTCAGGGATAATCGCATGACAACCAGCAGCACCTACTCCGAAACGGCCCAGGCCAGCCCCGGCAATTCGCCAGCGAGAGTGGCAACCGCCAGCTTCATCGGTACCGCCATCGAGTTCTACGACTTTTATGTCTATGCCACTGCCGCCGCCCTGGTGATTGGACCGGTGTTCTTTCCGCAGACCTCTGGCACCGCCCAGATGCTTTCGGCTTTTCTGACCTTCGGCATTGCCTTCCTTGCCCGCCCCCTGGGTTCTGCCCTGTTTGGCCACTTCGGTGATCGTATCGGGCGTAAATCCACCTTGGTGGCATCGTTGCTGCTCATGGGGGTGTGCACCACCCTGATCGGTGTACTGCCAGGCTACGACAGCATCGGGGCCTGGGCACCGATCCTGTTATGCGTACTGCGTTTTGGTCAGGGCTTAGGGCTGGGCGGTGAATGGGGCGGCGCAGCGCTACTGGCCACCGAAAACGCCCCTAAAGGCAAGCGTGCCTGGTTTGGCATGTTCCCCCAGCTTGGGCCTTCAATCGGCTTTCTGGCCGCCAACGGCCTGTTCCTGACCCTGGCCATGACGCTGACCGACGAGCAGTTTCGCAGCTGGGGTTGGCGCATCCCGTTCCTGCTCAGCGCAGCGCTGGTCATTGTTGGCCTGTATGTACGACTCAAGCTTGAAGAAACCCCGGTGTTCGCCAAAGCCATTGCCCGTCACGAGCGCGTGAAAATGCCCGTGGTCGAACTTTTCTCCAACTACTGGATGCCGGTTCTACTCGGCGCCTCGGCGATGGTGGTGTGTTACGCCCTGTTCTACATATCCACGGTGTTCTCGCTCAGTTATGGCGTGTCCACCTTGGGCTACAGTCGCGAAACCTTCCTCGGCCTGCTGTGCTTCGCAGTGCTGTTCATGGCCCTGGCCACGCCACTGTCGGCCTGGTTGAGCGACAAATACGGGCGCAAGCCGGTGCTGATCATCGGCGCAATACTGGCGATTCTTTCGGGCTTTACCATGCAGCCGTTGCTGACCTCGGGCTCAACTGCCGGGGTGGCGCTGTTCCTGGCCATCGAGCTGTTTCTGATGGGCGTGACATTTGCCCCGATGGGCGCGTTGCTGCCTGAACTGTTCCCGACCCATGTGCGTTATACCGGCGCCTCGGCAGCCTATAACCTGGGCGGGATTGTCGGTGCTTCGGCAGCACCGTTCTTCGCCCAGAAACTGGTAACGATGGGTGGATTGAGCTGGGTTGGCGGGTATGTCTCGGCAGCGGCTGTATTAAGTCTGATAGCCGTCCTGTGCCTGAAAGAAACCCGGCACTCAGAGCTCTGAAGGCTGGAGCTGCAAGCTGCAAGTGATCGTACTTGCAGCTTGCAAACTGAGCACTTGCGGCGTTTAAAACTCGACGCTGACCGCTTGAGAGGCGCGTGTGGCTTTGGCTCGGGCGGCGTCGATCGATTCGTCACGGGCCAGGCACACACCCATGCGACGCTGGCCATTGACCTCAGGCTTGCCGAACAGACGAATGGCAGTATCCGGTTCGCTCAGGGCTGCGCCGAGGTTGGCGAACGAGGTCTGTTGCGATTGCCCTTCCACCAGGATAACCGCAGATGCCGATGGGCCAAACTGACGAATCAGTGGAATCGGCAGGCCCAGAATGGCGCGTGCATGCAAGGCGAATTGCGACAGGTCCTGGGAGATCAGGGTCACAAGGCCGGTATCGTGCGGACGCGGAGATACTTCGCTGAACCACACCTGATCACCTTTGATGAACAGCTCCACACCGAACAGACCCCGACCGCCTAATGCCTCAGTAACAGCCCTGGCTACGCGCTCGGATTCGGCCAACGCCACCGGGCTCATGGCCTGCGGCTGCCAGGACTCCTGGTAATCGCCCTTCTCCTGACGGTGGCCCACCGGTGCACAGAACGTGGTGCCGCCGACGTGGCGCACAGTCAGCAGGGTAATTTCGTAATCGAAGTCGATGAAGCCTTCAATGATCACTCGCCCCTTGCCGGCGCGACCACCCTCTTGAGCATAGTCCCAGGCTTTTTGCACATCGTCGGCACTGCGCAGCAAGCTCTGGCCTTTGCCCGATGAACTCATTACCGGCTTGACCACACACGGGAAGCCCAGGTCTTGGACCGCGTTGCGATAGTCTTCGAAGGTATCGGCAAAATGATAAGGCGAGGTCGGCAGATCCAGCTCTTCAGCAGCCAGGCGACGAATGCCTTCACGGTTCATGGTCAACTGGGTGGCACGGGCGGTGGGCACCACGGTGAAACCTTCGTTTTCCAGCTCGACCAGCGTCGCGGTGGCGATGGCTTCGATTTCCGGCACGATGTAGTGCGGCTTCTCGGCCTCGATCACTGCTCGCAGGGCCGCGCCATCGAGCATATTGACTACATGGCTGCGATGGGCCACTTGCATGGCAGGTGCATTGGCGTAACGGTCCACGGCAATCACTTCAACGCCCAGGCGTTGCAGCTCGATCACGACTTCCTTGCCCAGCTCGCCACAGCCACAAAGCAGTACGCGGGTCGCTGTCGGCGACAATGGGGTTCCGATACGAGTCATTTCAGGTCCTCAGAGGGAAGGAATCCCGGGCTGCCCCAAGCGGCGCAGGCCAGTGAAAAGGAGCGCCATTTTACATGAACTGCGGCGCATGGCCTCAGCCAACGATGGCACGCTTGCGCAGGCGCCAGGCCATGATCAGCCAGACTGCCGTCACACCGGCAAATTTTGAAGCCAGTGCGGTACCGACCACCGCCGGCGTCAAGGCGCCGATCATGCCGAAAAAGATCAAGGTGTCGATGGGAATACTCAGCGCCGAGCTCAACCACAAGCGGTCGTGCAAAGGCCGCTTGGTAACACTGAAAACCAGCCAGTCGATAAGCTCGGAGACGGCGAAAGCGGTCGCACTGGCCAAGGCAATGGCAGGCTCGGAGGTCACATAGGACAGCACCAGCGCCACCAGCATGGCCAACAAAGCGCCATGACCGTAACGGGTTTGCACCATGTCCCGCAGGATGAACACCAGCCCGCCCCAGGCAGACCAGATGACGTCCAGATGCGGGGCGCTGGAGAAGGCGTAGTTGATCAGCACGACGCTGCTGATGTAGGCAATCAAAAAAGGCATGGAATAGACCGCTGGACAAGCCCTACAGGGTACTGGAGCGGCTGCTTGCGGCCAAGTGCCAGTTCAGCACGTGACGCTACCGACGCTGAGCATCACTCCCGCCGCCACTGCCCGCTCGTGACACAACTTGAGCACCTGCCGACGCTCGATGTTGTCCATCCGTCCCCAACGGGTAATTTCTGCAGCGCTGCGCTGGCAGCCTGTGCAGATGTCGGCCTCGTCCAGGGCGCAGATATGCACGCAGGGCGACGCGACCGGGCGTTCACTACTGCTCATCAATCCTCCTGCGGGGCCAGGTCACGGGCATAACGCTCGGCGTTATGCACATAATGCGCGGCGCTTGCCTCGAGCATTTTCTTCTGTGACTCAGTCAGCTCGCGCACCACCTTGCCGGGAGAGCCCATCACCAATGATCCGTCAGGAATCTCCTTGCCCTCCGGAATCAGCGCATTGGCGCCAATAATGCAATATTTGCCGATACGCGCACCATTGAGGATGACCGCATTGATACCGATCAGGCTGTAGTCACCGACGCTGCAGCCATGCAGCATGGCGTTGTGACCGACAGTCACGCCTTTGCCCAAGGTGAGCGGCGAGCCCATGTCGGTATGCATCACTGTGCCATCCTGGACGTTACTGTTCTCGCCAATATCGATCAGTTCGTTATCACCGCGCAGCACTGCGCCGAACCAGACACTGGCCCCCGCCTGCAGTCGCACTTTGCCAATCAGCGTCGCGGTTGGCGCCGCCCAGCTGCGTGGATGGGTTTCGACCTCAAGGTCGCCCAAACGATATTTCATGCGTGGTTCCTCACGGTGCGACAATGTCGGCGGGTGGGCCCGCTCAAATTGGAATGAAGCGCTCAGGCGGGTGGTGCAGATTGATCTGTGCATCGTAAAGCAAGTTGACCAGCTCGACGATCATGATCGCCGACAGTCCCCAGATTTTGTACTCGCCAAAGCGATAACTGGGCACATACCAACTGCGCCCCTGGTAATCGATGCGATGAGTGTGGTCCCGGGGGTCTTGGCGGAAAAACTCCAGGGGCACGGTGAACACTGCGGCAATTTCAGCATCGTTGGCCCGGTATTCGACGAAGTCGGGAATCAAGCCGACGAACGGTGTTACCTTCAGCCCATGCAGTGAAATCAGCGGACTCAAAGGACCGATAATTTCCACCAGACCTGGCGGCAGGCCGATTTCCTCTTCGGCTTCGCGCAAGGCGGTGAACACCAGATCGGGGTCTTCAGGGTCACGCCGACCGCCCGGAAAGGCGACCTCGCCGCCATGAGTCGACAAACCCTTGGCACGTAACGTAAGTACCAATTCAGGCGCTTCGCTGCGGGTAATGGGCAATAACACAGCAGCCTCGGGAAAACGATGATCGGTTTCCAGGGTGCCCGGCGTATGACTGCTCACGCGGCGAAGTAGCTCGTCCAGCATTGCTCTCTCTCGATTCCAAAGCTTGGTCAGCATGATGCACCAAAGCCGCGAGCCGCCCAAGCCCTGCGGTGAACCGGCTTGCAGCGGCGATGAAAGTCGCGCCAAGATAAGCACAACCTATAGGAATAAAAGCATGAAATTCTGCAGTGCGTGCGCCAATCCGGTAATTCAGCGTATTCCCGAAGGTGACACTCGCCTGCGTTACGTCTGCGACCACTGTCACACTGTCCACTACCAGAATCCCAATATTGTCGCCGGGGTGCTCCCGACCTTGGGCCAGCAGGTGTTGTTGTGTCGCCGAGCCATCGAACCACGGCGCGGCTATTGGACACTGCCGGCCGGCTTTATGGAGAACGGCGAAACCCTGGAACAGGCCGCCCGTCGCGAAACCATCGAGGAAGCCTGTGCCCGGGTCGGGCAGATGACCCTCTACCAATTATTCGATCTACCGCACATCAACCAGGTCCATGTATTTTTTCGCGCCGAGCTTGCCGACCGGGACTTCGCCGTCGGCGTCGAAAGCCTGGAAGTGAGACTTTTCGATGAAAGTGAGATCCCGTGGGACGAGCTGGCTTTCAGGACCGTCAGTCGTACCCTAGAATGCTACTATCGCGACCGTATCGAGCAGCACTACCCGATTGGCAACGAATATTTGCCGCCATTGCTCGTTCCGTCACTCAACACCTAGTTTTCAGGGATATCGTTTCATGCGCTGGTTGCTTGCCCTTTTCTGCCTCAGTGTGGCTTCGGTGTCCCAGGCAGCGTTTACCGAAACCATTGTCACCAAGCCAATTGAGAAGGTCGCGCCGTCGCCTCTGCAACTCAAGCCCCAGCAGTCCACGGCGATCGATAAGATCCTGGTGCTGAAATCCGAGCGGCGCCTGCAACTGATCAGCGCCGGGGCCCCAATGAAAACCTATCGCATCTCCCTGGGCAAACAGCCCAAGGGCGCCAAACAGCGCGAAGGCGACAAGCGAACCCCTGAAGGCTTTTACTGGATTGATTGGCGCAAAGTCAGCGACCGCTACAACCTGGCCATGCATGTGTCCTATCCGAACATCAGCGATTCGGCGCGTGCGCGGCGCGAAGGCGTGCCGCCTGGCGGAATGATCATGATCCATGGCACTCCGCTGGACGAAGAGTATCCAGAAGAAGTCTTCCATACCCTGGACTGGACCGAAGGCTGCATCGCCATGACCAACAGCGACATGCGCGAGGTCTGGAGCTTGGTGCCAGACGGCACGATGATCGAAATTCGTCCCTGAGCACTCGCCAATTCTTTTCTCCGGCGCATCGCGCCGGAAACACCCTACGCAATTCCAACTCCCGCCCTACAAGGCTATCGGCCCGGTATCGCATCCAAACGAATAGTAGCGTCCATAAAATCCGTGCAATCGGATTAACGCGGGTGTTTTCAGCACCCAACGCCCTGGACGCCACCTTATGCCTTATGCCTGCAAATCTGCCGGCTCATGTCTGCGCCCCGGGCAACTGCCTGCTCTTGCCCTGGGCCTTTTGCTGTGGACCGGCCCGTCGACTGCATCCGAAAGCCATCCAGCGGTGCAACAACTGCAGGACCAGCGCCAGCAGCGCGAGCAACTGGAACAACGCCAACGCCTGCGCACGTTGCAACGCGCGGACGAAGCATCCACCGAAATCGACAAGCAACCTGCCCCTGCAGATACAGGTGCGTGCTGGCCATTGCAGGGCGTGCGCCTGGCGGGCAACCAGCAACTGTCATCGGCCCAACTCAGTGACGCGCTTACACAGCTGATCCTGCCGTGCATGAGCCCGGCTCAAATCAATCAGCTCCTCAAAGCCATTACCCAGCAGTACCTCCAGGCCGGTTACTTGGCCAGCCGGCCCTACCTGGCGGCGCCTCTGGTCGCCGGTGGCACACTGGATATCGTGATTGTCGAAGGCTATGTCGAGTCGATCGAACTGGCTGACCCTGCCTTGCCCCTGTCATTGAATAGTGCATTTCCTTCATTACTGGGAAAGCCCTTGCGCCTGACCGAGCTGGAACAAGGCATGGACCAGTTGAATCGGTTGAAGGCATTCGAACTGGGTGCCGACATTCTTCCGGGCAGTCGCCAAGGCGCAAGCCGGGTCGTGGTGGTTCCCAGGCAAATCAAGCGGCGCTGGCATCTTGGCGGCAGCTTCGACAATCGCGGCAGCGAACAAACCGGACGCGAGCGGCTGGGAGTCAACTTGAGCCTGGACAGTCCCCTGCAGCTCAATGACTTCGTGCAGATATCGGCCAACTCCACACTTCCGTCAGGTTCAAGCTACAGCCGCGGGTATGGCGTGTACTACAGCATTCCGTACGGCGCTTGGACCTACGCCATGAACTTCAACCAACTGCAGTATCAGGCGCAGCTTCCGGCCCGACGCCTGCACAGCAGCGGCCAAAGCGACTTCTACGGCCTGGGCCTGGAGCGCACGCTGTGGCGCAATCAGCAGGGCCTGCTCAGTGCCAGTGTGCGCATGGAGCAAAAACGCCTGGAAAATCGTCTGGGCAAACAGCGCCTGTCACTACAAAGCCCAACACTCACCACAACCGAGGCAGGTCTGAATCTACTATGGCTCGGTGACGGTCTATGGAGCGCATACCTGGGGGTGAGTCAGGGCCTGGACTGGTTTGGCGCCGATCGTGAAGCACTGCGCAACAATGCGCCTGAGCCGCGTTTTAGAAAGTACCGCGCCAACTTCATGCATCTGCGCCAAGGTCGCAATCCGAATTGGCCCTGGCGTTGGCAAAGTGACTTGAACCTGCAGTACAGCCCCGACGTGCTCCCTGCCGTCGAACAACAGCAGTTGAGTGATACCACTGCTGTACGCGGCTTTCGCCAGCAGGTGGTCGCCGGTGCCAATGGCGCCGTCTGGCGCAACACCCTAAGCCAGCCGCTCGCCCTGGACCTGCCCCAGGCCCTCGTGCTGCACCCACAACTGGGTGTGGATCTGGGTTGGAGCAAGTTCAGCCACGGCACTGCTGCACAACGTCTGGCCGGCGCGCATGCCGGCCTGGAGCTGAGCCTGCCCGACAGCCAACTCAAGCTCGACTACCAGCATGCCATCTATGCCAGCGTTGCTCCCCGCGCAGCGCTGGAAAAGGGCTACTGGCTGCTGGAGTGGGTAGTGAACATCTGACTTCCACCACAAAAAAAAAGAGAGACCACGATGTCCAGACAAACCCGAACACCCGCCCAAACATTCGAGCGAATCAGCCCTAATCACCTGCGCTGGATGATTGCCCTGTGCCTGCTTATTCCCTATGTCAGCGTGGCCGAGAATGGCCTGCAAGCCGCCGCAGGTGCTGGCGGCACACCGCTGATTAATAACCAGCATGGCGTGCCAGTTATCAACATTGTTGCGCCCAACGCCGGCGGCCTCTCACACAATCAATTTCTCGACTACAACGTCAACGCACCGGGCCTAGTGCTCAACAACGCAATACACGCCGGACAATCGCAACTGGCCGGGGCCTTGGCTGCCAACCCGCAATTTCAAGGCCAGGCCGCCTCGACCATCCTCAACGAAGTCATCAGCCGCAACGCCTCGCGCATCGAGGGCCCACAGGAGATTTTCGGCAGCCGCGCAGACTACATACTGGCCAACCCCAATGGCATCACGCTCAATGGCGGCACGTTTATCAATACCACTCGCGCCGGGTTTCTGGTCGGCAGCCCCGAGATCGATGGGCAAAGCATCAAGAACCTCGATACCCGCAATGCCACCGGCAGCCTGCGAGTGCTTGGAAGTGGCCAGAGCAACCTAGAAGGTGCTCTCGACCTGATTGCACCACGCATCGACAGCCAGGGCTCACTTGTGGCTCGCGACGACCTGAACCTTACCGTGGGCCGGAATCTTGTCCGCAGCACGGACCAACAGGTAATCGATCATCGTGCGGCGCCAACCTCGAGCGTTGATGCCAGCGTGTTCGGGGCAATGCAGGCAGGGCGAATCAGAATTCTCAGCACCGCAGAAGGCGCCGGCGTACGGATGGCTGACAACAACCTGCTAGCTCGCAACGGTATAAGCATTCAATCCCAGGGCCCCCTGGAAATCAGCGGCTCGGAAAACAAGCGCAGCGTGTTCAACACCGAGCATGGCGCGGTAACGCTGAATGCCGCAGATAACCTCAGCTTGTCCGCCGTTGAAGTCAAAGGGCAGCAGATTCTTGCCAAGGCGGGAACCAACCTGAGCCTCGACACGCGCGTGCGCGAAACGAAGAACCGTGAGCACGAAAACCGGGAAAAAAAGTGGTGGTTCGTTCCTACCGAAACCTACAACCGAGAAAGCACCCGTACCGAGCGCAAGTATCTCGGCAGTCAATTGCAGGCCAGTGAAAACATTGACCTGCAAGCCGGAAAAGATATCAGTCTGGTTGCCGCCACAGTGCAGGCCGAAGGTGAGCTGGGCGCAAACGCGGGTGGCGCGCTGAACATCAGTGCCGCAACCGACAGCCAGCAGATCGACGAACAGGTTCATCATCGCAAACATCTTTGGCGCGCAGATCAGAACACCCGTCAGCATCAGGAGAGTGCCAAGCCCAGCGAGCTTTCCGGCCAGCAGATTTCCTTGATATCGGCAGGACCTACCCAGGTGCTTGGCAGTACCCTTTCCAGCAAAGGTGACACCAACGTCAAAGCTGGCAGCCTGGAGGTTGCCGAAATTACCCTGAACAACAGCAAGCATGCCAAAGGTTATCGAGGAGACCTGGCTTCGGGCACCTTCTTCGGCACCAACGACCAATCCGACGGCGACGGCCAAACCGCCAGCGGCAGTTCCATTCACGCCGGGGGCACGTTAACCGTGGCTGCGGACCAGGTGCAGATCAAAGGCTCCAAGGTGAACAGTCGGGGCGACGCGCTGGTACTCAGCGAGAAAGGATTGCTGACAGTCGATGCAGCACAAAGCCAGTCTTCCCTCAATCAGCGTGCAAGCAACAGCAAGCTGTTCGGGTTGATCAAAGAACAGAGCGAACAGCAAGAGCAACGCAAGGACGTACTGACCAGTGACGTGGCGTCGCAAAGTAACCTGCGCCTGGCCAGCGCCGATGAACTGCGGATACATGGGGCCAAAGTCGATGCCGGACAGCAATTACAGCTTCAGGCTAAAAAGGACATCACCATTGGCACCGCAGAACAATCGCAGAGCCTGAGCGTCCGCCAGCAAAGCAAAGGTTTCACTGCCAGTGCCAGCCAGACCCAGGACGCCGCCGACGGTAAACCCGACTCTCATCAATACAACGCCTCGGTAGGCTACAACGTCAGCACAAGCGAAAGCACTCGAGCTGATAAAAAGCAGATTGCCAGCTCCCTTACCGGCGCACAGGTGAAAATCAACGGCAAAAGCGACGTTAACATCAAGGGCTCAAGCATCGGTGCAACCGCTGGGGACCTGCAGGTCGATGCGCAGAACATCAACCTTGTAGCAGCGCATGATGAGCAGTCTCAAAAGACCAGTAATCAGGAGGACGGTGGAGGCCTCTCTGTCAGCGGCGGTATCGACAAACTGGGTAGCGCGTTTGACGGTTATCAGCAGCAAAAGGGCCTCGAGGAGCATTCGAGCCAGGCGCAGCTAAGCAGCCTGCAAAGCAGTAAAGATTTGCATGTGGCAACCGGCACAATGGTCAACGAGGGCGCGAGGGTGACGGCAGGTCAAGCGCTGGTACTGAACACCGGCACCTTGGAAAACCGTGCAGTAGATAACATTCAGACCTCCAGCAAGACCGAACAGAACTGGCAGGCAAGCCTGGGTGCCAGTGTTGCCTACCGAGGCCTGACCCGTCCTATCGAGAGTCTGATCAAGGGCGAAGAAGCCAGTCGATTCCAGCAGGCATCAGTCGAAGACGCCCTGGCGCCTCCGGCAATAGGCGCTGAACTTGAGTTCAAGCATCTGAACCGTGAGGAGATCAGCCAAACCACCACTGCCCAGGTCGCCCAGCTGAGCGCTGGCAGCATAGATATCAAAGCCGACACAATCAAGGATACCGGCACTCAGTACCGCGCCGAGCAGGGGCCGCTGTCTATTCAGGCACAGAACCATCGCTTTGCCGCCGCCCAGAACAGCAGCGCGAACAGTGTCCGACGCCTGGATGTCGAAACCGCTGTACGCGCCGATACCAGCACAGGCAGCGATATCAACCTGCGTCTTTCGGGCAAGGGCGGCTCTGTGCAAAATGACCAACTCAAGCAGACGGCCAATCCCGGTAGCCTCTATGGGCACACAGGTATCCAGATTCAGCTGGGCAGCGACGGTGCCTACGAAGGTACGCACTTCGACGCAGGCCAAGGCTCATTGAAACTGTTGGCTGATGGCAACCTGAGCCTGGAGCAGGCCAACGACATTCAGCAAAGCCAGCTGAAACAGCTCGACGGTAGCGCTTGGGCCAAGGGGGGCAACAATCCCTTGGACACGAGCCTGGAGCTGCGAGGCTACCTCGATCACACCACACTCGACACTACCGATAGCCAGGCCCGAGTTACCACGATAGACGCCAAGGGTGATGTGCAGTTGCAGGCAGGTGGAGCACTTGAATTGGCAGGGCCGCGCATAGGCAGCAACAGTGCCAAAGTCGCAAGTATCAGCTTGCACGGTAACGATGCACTGGTAGTCAAGGCCGCTACAGACTCCCACGCCGCTCAAGGCAAGTTGTTAGGCGGTGGCGTTGAGCTGTTGGGCAACAGCACTGCCGCCGGCAAGGGCGGCGGAGTCGGTGGTCACGTGGGCATTGGTCACACTGAAGAGCGCAGCACCAGCAGCAGCGCAGCTCAATGGTTGACCACAGGCAAATTGACAGCAAGCAGTGCCGGGGCAAACGCCGACGCCGTGCATTTGCAAGGTGTAAAAGCCTCGGCAGCAGAAGTGGACATCAGCGCCAACAATGGCGGCGTACTCATCGAAGCGGCCAGCAATACCGAGCAGCGCAACAACCAGGAAATTACCGCAGGTGCCGGGGTCAGCGGCGCACCTGGCGCAACCTCCGAGCTATCCACTCTCGGGTTGTATGCCCGGGCGAAAGTGAACATTGATCGACGCGACAACCTAACTTACGCAAACAGCGAGTGGCGGGCCAAACACATCACCCTCAACAGCCTGACCGACACTCGCCTGGAAGGTGTGCGCATGGAGGCCGAAAGTATAGACGGCAAGATTGGCGGTGATCTTCGCGTTGCCAGTCGCCAGGACCGTATCAACACCTTGAGGGTGGATGCCGACGCACGACTGAGCCAGGAGAAAAACCCTCAAGGCTACATCAACGCCGCTACCGCCTTGGCTGGGCCGTTTGCCAGTAACGTGGAAAAACGGGTTGGACCTTTTGTACAGAAGGCCGACCCGAAGCTGTCGCCTACATTCAAGCTCGACATCGAACATAGCCAGCGTGACAGCGTGACCAGTCAAAGCCTGCTCAGTGGCCGTGACGGCGTAACCTTGATGGTCAGTGGCGAAACCGCGCTTTCAGGTGCCCGGGTACAGGCAGCCAATGGCAAGGTCGAACTCGGGAATGGTCCAATTAACCAGGAGACACTGAATGGTCGCGACTATCGTCGCGCAGTAAACGTCAACGCTTCAAATGCCCCTGTGGATTTGATCAGCGGCTTGATCGTGCACTACAGCTCGGCGAACAGCGGTAAAGGCGAAAACGCCGTCGACCTTGGCCTGGTCAGCACCAACGGCCATGACCGTAGCACCGTCCTGACATCAAGCCTGATCAGCAAATCCAGCAATTGAGTAGCTGAAAAGCACCGCGGGGCAAGCCCGCTCCTACCATAACGGGTAGGAGCGGGCTTGCCCCGCGATAAAGCTTTTAAAGCCTCAGACGCTGGCGAGCTGCCAAACCTCATAAGCCGGTGTCTGGTAAGGATGGCTGTGCTTGAGCGCAACAATTACCGACTGAATCAGCTCGTCGGCCACCACCAGTTCTACCCGCCACTCTTCGACCTGTTCAACCACGCCCGTATGCCCGATAAACGGCTGACTACCGTCCAACGGGCGAAACTGGCCCTGGCCCAACACCTGCCAGGCGCAGCAGTCGTAGTCGCCGATGCGTCCACCGCCTGCGGCGAACACAGCGGCCTTGACCACTTCCACATGGCTGGGCGGGACGAAGAAGGCGAGTTTGTACACCCTTAGTTCACCCACACCCGCGCGTT
The DNA here is from genome assembly GCF_016881005.1 of Pseudomonas arcuscaelestis. Classification (GTDB taxonomy): domain Bacteria; phylum Pseudomonadota; class Gammaproteobacteria; order Pseudomonadales; family Pseudomonadaceae; genus Aquipseudomonas; species Aquipseudomonas arcuscaelestis. The sequence continues at coordinate 151,654 of NZ_JACOPV010000007.1, forward strand.
ACGGAACATGCGCATCCAAGCGGCGTCCTCGTTCCAGTCATCCGGACGCCAGGAGTTCTGCACCGCACGGAAAACCCGCTCAGGGTGCGGCATCATGATAGTGACGCGACCGTCGCGGCTGGTGAGGCCAGTGATACCGCGCGGCGAACCGTTCGGGTTGGCAGGGTAGGTTTCAGTAACCTTGCCATGGTTGTCGACAAAGCGCAGCGCTACGCAACCGGACAAATCCGCTTCGAGCAGCGCTTCTTCGCTTTCGAATTCGGCATGGCCTTCTCCGTGAGCGATGGCGATTGGCATGCGCGAACCTGCCATGCCTTGCAGGAAAATCGAGTTCGACTCCTGAACCTGAACCATGGCCACGCGGGCTTCGAACTGCTCGGAGCGGTTGCGCACAAAATGCGGCCACAGATCGGTGCCAGGAATCAGTTCATGCAGGTTGGACATCATCTGGCAACCGTTGCACACACCCAGGGTGAAGCTATCGGTGCGCTCGAAGAAGCCTTGGAAGGCATCACGGGCACGGCTGTTGAACAGCGCCGACTTGGCCCAGCCTTCACCGGCGCCGAGCACGTCGCCATAGGAGAAGCCGCCACAGGCAACCAGACCTTTGAACGCGTCCAGGTCGATGCGGCCGGCGAGGATATCGCTCATGTGCACATCGATTGCGTTGAAACCGGCACGATCGAACGCCGCAGCCATCTCGACCTGGCCATTGACGCCCTGCTCACGCAGCACCGCCACCTGAGGACGAATGCCCTTCTTGATGTACGGCGCAGCGATGTCGTGGTTGACATCGAAGCCGAGCTTGGCGCTCAGGCCCGGGTTGTCTTCTTCGAGCAGGCCTTCGAACTCCTGATCGGCACAGTCGGCGTTGTCGCGCAGGCGCTGGATCTGATAGCTGGTCTCGGCCCACTGGCGCTGCAGCAGACGACGGTCACCCTGGAACAGCTGCTCGCCAGCGAAGTTGATCACCACTTCACCGTTGTTGATCGGCTGACCGATAACCGCGACGCAGTCTTCACCCAGGCCGGCAGCGCTGAACTGCGCCAGTACATCCGGGGTAGCGTCCTGGTGCACCTGGATGACCGCACCCAGTTCTTCGTTGAACAGAATGGCGGCAATCTTTTCGCGTTTGCTGGTCAGGGTGTCCAGTTCCAACTCCAGACCGCAATGACCGGCGAAGGCCATTTCCAGCACGGTGGTCATCAGGCCGCCGTCGGAACGGTCGTGATAAGCCAACAGATGGCCATCAGCGTTCAGGCCCTGAATCACTGCAAAGAATGCCTTGAGGTCTTCGGCATCATCGACGTCCGGTGCCTGGCTACCCAGCTTGCCGTGAGTCTGGGCCAGGATCGAGGCGCCCATGCGGTTCTGACCACGACCCAGGTCGATCAGGATCAGGTCGGTTTCGCCCTTATCCATACGCAGTTGCGGGGTCAGGGTCTTGCGAATGTCGGTTACCGGGGCAAAACCGGTGACGATCAGCGACAGCGGCGAGGTGACGGATTTCTCCGTCCCCTCCTCGCTCCACTTGGTTTTCATCGACATGGAGTCCTTGCCGACCGGAATGGTCAGGCCCAGTTCCGGGCACAGTTCCATGCCGACAGCCTTGACGGTGTCGTACAGACGCGCGTCTTCGCCTGGGTGACCGGCTGCGGACATCCAGTTGGCCGACAGTTTGATGTCAGAAAGCTTGGCAATACGCGAGGCGGCCATGTTGGTCAGCGTTTCGCCGATAGCCATGCGCCCGGAAGCCGGGGCGTCCAGCAGTGCCAACGGCGTACGCTCGCCCATCGCCATCGCTTCACCGGTGTAGACGTCGAAGCTGGTAGCAGTGACAGCAACGTCGGCCACCGGAACCTGCCAAGGACCAACCATCTGGTCGCGGGCAACCAGACCGGTAATGGTCCGGTCGCCAATGGTGATCAGGAAGCTCTTGCTGGCTACGGCCGGGTGACGCAACACGCGCTCGACCGAGTCATTCAACTCAAGGCCCGACGGATCGAAGTCGTCGCCCTGCTCAGCTTCACGGGTAACCGAACGGTGCATGCGCGGCGGCTTGCCCAGCAGCACTTCGAGCGGCATGTCCACTGGACTGTTGCCAAAGTGGCTGTCGGTCACGGTCAGGTGCGGTTCTTCAGTGGCTTCCCCGACCACGGCGAACGGGCAGCGCTCACGCTCGCAGATGGCCTGGAAGCGCTCGAAGTCGGCAGCATCGACTGCCAGGACGTAGCGCTCCTGGGATTCGTTGCTCCAGATTTCATGTGGTGCCATGCCTGGCTCGTCGTTAGGCACGTTACGCAGTTCGAAGCGACCGCCACGACCACCGTCGTTGACCAGCTCAGGGAAGGCGTTGGAAATGCCTCCCGCACCCACGTCGTGGATGAAAGCGATCGGGTTCTGCTCACCCAGCTGCCAACAGCGGTCGATGACCTCCTGGCAGCGGCGTTCCATTTCCGGGTTTTCACGCTGTACCGAAGCGAAATCCAGGTCCGCAGAACTGGCGCCAGTGGCAACCGAGGATGCCGCACCACCGCCCAGGCCGATCAGCATGGCCGGGCCACCGAGGACAATCAGCTTGGCGCCCACGGTGATTTCGGCCTTCTGGACGTGATCTTCGCGGATGTTGCCCATACCACCGGCGAGCATGATCGGCTTGTGGTAGCCGCGCACTTCTTCGCCATGAGGTGTGTTGATCGACTGCTCGAAAGTACGGAAGTAGCCAGTAAGGGCCGGACGACCGAACTCGTTGTTGAAGGCCGCGCCACCCAGCGGGCCGTCAATCATGATGTCCAGTGCAGTAACGATGCGCTCAGGCTTGCCGTAGGCCTTCTCCCATGGCTGTTCGAAGCCCGGGATCTGCAGGTTGGAAACGGTGAAACCGGTGAGGCCGGCTTTTGGCTTGGCGCCGCGACCTGTGGCACCTTCATCACGAATTTCACCGCCGGAACCTGTGGAGGCACCGGAGAATGGCGAGATGGCGGTCGGGTGGTTGTGGGTCTCGACCTTCATCAGGATGTGCACCGGTTCCTGCACCGCGCCGTATTGGCGGGTCTCAGGGTTCGGGAAGAAACGGCCGGCGACGTTACCGACGATCACCGAGGCGTTGTCCTTGTAAGCGGACAACACGCCTTCGCTGTGCATCTGGTAGGTGTTCTTGATCATGCCGAACAGGCTTTTTTCCTGGCTCTGGCCGTCGATATCCCAACTGGCGTTGAAAATCTTGTGACGGCAGTGCTCGGAGTTGGCCTGGGCGAACATCATCAGTTCGATGTCATTCGGGTTGCGCGCAAGCGTCTGGAAGGCCTCGACCAGGTAGTCGATCTCATCTTCTGCCAGTGCCAGGCCCAGGTCGGTGTTCGCCTGTACCAGTGCAGCACGGCCACCACCGAGGATATCCACCGAGGTCATCGGTTTGGGCTCGGCGTGACTGAACAGACCCGCGGCCTCTTCGAGCTTGCTCAGGACCATTTGGGTCATGCGATCGTGCAGGACGTCGGCAACGTTGGCAGCATCGGCTTCGCTCAACTGGCCGCTGACGTAGAAGGCAATACCGCGCTCCAGGCGCCGGACATTTTCCAGGCCGCAGTTGTGGGCAATGTCGCTGGCCTTGCTCGACCAGGGCGAGATGGTGCCGAATCGAGGCATTACCAGGAACAGGCGACCGCTTGGCTCCTGTACCGGTACGCTCGGACCGTACTTGAGCAAGCGCGCGAGCACTTGCTGTTGGTCGGCAGTCAGATCGCCGTCAACCTCGGCGAAATGAGCGAATTCAGCGTACAAACCACTAACAGCGGGGACTTTCTGGCTCAATTGCTCGAGTAATTTACCGTGGCGAAAGGCAGAAAGGGCAGGAGCGCCGCGCAGGATCAACATCGTCGGGACAGCCTCAGGAAGGGGGTGTGCTTAGAGGCCGTGCATTCTAGCCTAAATCCGTCGCTTCCGGCACCCGCAACACAGCATTCTGACGCAGCCGCATGTCGGTGGAGCAAAGCGGACTCGGGGGTCAAAAAACCGGCCTTTCCAGAGCCCCACCGCGTACATAGCGCAAAGCGTGCTAGCAGACAAGCAAACAGTTGTCGAGATATGGCGGGACCAGTCCTTTGCGTATACTGCAACCTATGTTCGCCCAAACTGCTTTGCGCCAGCGCTGCGCCAAATGGCTCATCGCAACCGGACTCTTCCTGATGCTCGGTGCCTGTGTTGAAAAACCCAGCACCCTGGAGCGCGTCAAGGAGGACGGTGTACTGCGCGTGATTACTCGCAACAGCCCTGCTACCTACTTCGAGGACCGCAACGGCGAAACCGGTTTCGAGTACGAACTGGTCAAGCGCTTTGCAGAGGACCTCGGGGTCGAGCTTAAAATCGAAACAGCCGACAACCTCGACGAATTGTATGACCAGCTCGGCAAGCCTTCCGGACCGGTGGTAGCAGCTGCAGGCCTGGTCAGCAGCGAGCACCGCAGGGCACAGGTACGTTTTTCCCATCCCTATCTTGAAGTGACCCCACAGATCATCTACCGCAACGGTCGTTCGCGGCCAACCGATGCCAAGGACCTGGTCGGCAAGAAGATCATGGTGCTCAAGGGCAGCACCCATGCCGAGCAGTTGGCCGAACTCAAAAAGCAGTATCCCGCGCTCGAATACGAAGAATCCGATGCAGTAGAAGTGGTCGACCTGCTGCGTATGGTCGATGAAGGGCAAATCGACCTGACCCTGGTCGACTCCAACGAACTGGCGATGAACCAGGTCTACTTCCCCAAAGTGCGCGTCGCCTTCGATCTTGGTGACTCCCGCGATCAACGTTGGGCGGTAGCTGCCGGCGAAGACAACAGCCTGCTCAACGAAATCAACGAATTTCTCGACAAAGTTCAGAAAAATGGCACCTTACAGCGTCTGAAAGATCGCTATTACGGCCATGTAGATGTACTTGGGTATGTGGGCGCCTACACTTTCGCCCAACACTTGCAGCAGCGTTTGCCACGCTATGAAAAGCACTTCAAGGCGTCCGCAAAAAAAGAACAGGTCGACTGGCGCCTGCTGGCCGCAATCGGTTACCAGGAATCAATGTGGCAGGCTGAAGTCACCTCAAAAACCGGTGTACGCGGCCTGATGATGCTAACCCAGCGCACAGCCCAGGCCATGGGCGTGTCCAACCGCCTGGACCCGGTGCAAAGCATTCGCGGCGGGGCCAAGTACTTCATGTACGTCAAGAAATCATTGGACGACTCGATCAAGGAGCCGGACCGGACCTGGTTCGCCCTGGCGGCTTACAACGTCGGCGGTGGCCACCTGGAGGATGCGCGCAAACTGGCCAAACGCGAGGGTTTGAACCCGAACAAATGGCTGGATGTGAAAAAAATGCTCCCGCGCCTATCGCAGAAACAGTGGTACAGCAAAACCCGCTACGGCTATGCCCGAGGCGGCGAGCCCGTGCACTTCGTGGCCAACATCCGCCGCTATTACGACATTCTCACCTGGGTGACCCAGCCACAACTCGAAGGCAGTCAGGTCGCCGATGGCAACCTTCATGTTCCAGGTGTCGACAAGACCAAGCCGGCCGAGCAGACACCTCCCCTCTGAGGCTTCCCGCGCCTGACACAGTGGCATGATTCAAGCTCTGGCTCGGCGCGCCTTGAAGAATTCGGAGAGGATCGTGCCGCACTCCTCTGCCAGTACCCCACCCTCGAACATCACCCGATGATTGAGGAAACCCTGGGTAAAGAACTGCCCCTGGCTCTGTACGATGCCCGCCTTGGGCTCCAGCGCCCCATACACCACCCGAGCAATGCGCGAGTGAACGATGAGCCCTGCACACATGCTGCAGGGCTCCAGCGTTACGTACAGGGTGCTGCCAGGCAGACGATAGTTACTCGCCGCCTGGGCGGCGGCACGAATGGCGACCATTTCAGCGTGCGCACTGGGGTCACTGCCGCTGATCGGGCAATTGAAGCCACGACCAATGACTTGACCATGTTGCACCAACACGGCTCCCACAGGCACTTCACCCAACGCTGCGCCCTGTGCGGCCAGTTCCAGGGCCTGACGCATGAACGCCTGGTCGCAGCTACGATCGATAATTTGCGGCTGACGCATCAGACGACCTCGATAGCGGCCATCAGGCCGGTTTCCATATGGTCGATCACATGACAATGGAACATCCAGGTTCCCGGGTTATCAGCAACCAAGGCCACCTGCGCACTCTCGTTCTTGCCTAACAGGTACGTATCAGTGAAGTACTGCTGCGCAAACTTGTGCCGGTTCGAGCTGAGAACCTTGAAACTCATGCCATGCAAATGAATGGGGTGCTGGTACTGGGTCATGTTCTTGAGTTCGAATATATAGCTCTTCCCCTTGGTCAGCGTCGCGATCGGTCGATCCGCACAGGTCTTGTCGGTGATATCCCAAGCCTGGCCGTTGATCTGCCAAAGGCTTGGCGGCTTGCCATTCTCGGTGTTCACCGACACCGCCCCCACCCATTCAAAATTGAAATTGAGCTTCTCGGCATTGGCCAGGTCTGGTTCGGCGATCGGATTGGCCGGCAACGCCTGGGGCCATTCGCCTGGTACTTCATTGCTGGCGACCGAGCGCAGGGTTCCCAGGCGTACGGAACCATCGCGCAGGGACAATTCCTCACCCGCAGATGGCATCTTGATTGCCAGGCAAATACGCATGCCAGGCCCAAGCCAGTAGTCCTTGCCCAGCGGCCTTGGCGTGATCGGATTACCGTCGAGCGCGTAAATACGCGCCTCGAAATTTCCTTTCAGGTTGATGCGGTAGGTCAGCGTGTTGTCCAGATTGAGCAGGCGCACCCGGACAATTTGCCCTTCGGGCATATCAACGACCGCATTGGCCTGGCCATTGATGGTAATCAGACGGCCGGCAGTGCCACCGCGGGCGGCTTCACGAGCAATGCTGAACGGCAGGTACGCACCCTGCTCGTCCACATGCCAGTTTTTCAGGCTCAAGGTGCGCTCATGCTTGAAACCGGTAGGCTCGCGCTCCTCGACAATCAGAGGGCCTACCAAACCCTTGCCGAGCTCTTCGGAACTGTTCACATGCGGGTGATACCAGTAACTGCCGGCATCCGGCACGCGGAACTTGTAATCGAAGTATTCGCCCGGCAATACCGGCAACTGCGAAACGTAAGGCACACCGTCCATTTCCAGCGGCAGGCGGATGCCGTGCCAATGAATGGTAGTGGCTACCGGCAGATGGTTAATGAAGCGTACGCGCAGCCATTCACCCTGACGCACTCGCAACTCGGTTCCAGGTGCCGACGGACCGAACGCCCAAGCCTCGGTCTTGTACCCCGAGACCAGCTCTACATCCAGCGGGGCAGCAATCAACTCATAGTCGTGGCCGGCATCAGGGTCAGTGCGCCCCAGCCAGTAGCGGGATGCGCCGCCGGCGCCCAAACCGATTGCCACCAGGCCAGTCAGGCCACCGAGTATTTGTCGCCGGGTAAAGGACATGCCGCAGGTACCTCGTAATGCCAGGAACAACATGTCGGCACCTTGCCAGGTGCCAACGATGAAGGGCGAATACGATACACCTGCAATTGCGAAATATTAAGTTAAGTCTTGTTCAATCACCGGTGCACGATGTCGCACCCACTCCGCGCACCGCCCAGCACTAATTACCACCTTTGCCACCATTGCCTGTTTCACGCTGAGCGCCCCCCTCTCTCACGAGAATGCTCATGTTAAAAACCGCACAGCAGAACAAGGATCTTGAAGACCTGAGGCTTATGGCTACCCAGGTAAGCAGCCATTGCCCGGACCTTCGCCAGATGGCCCGCGATGCTGCCATCGCCCTGCTCGACCGGCATAACCTTGCAGACCACGACCCCGACCATGTTTATTTCCACCGTTTCCACTCCGGCTCGAGCAGCCCCCGCACCTTTAGCGGCTGGCAACATCACAGCCCTCCCTATCAATCACTGACCCTGGCGCAATTGGTAGTACATCGCTTCAATGTTGCCGATCAGGACAGCACCGACGAACTCGGTAACTACACCGGCTTCTATTCGGATGGGCCAGGCAAGGATGCCTACGACGAAGGTAACGAAATCCGCTTGGCGCCCAAGGAAGTGCTCGAATACTTCTGGAGCATCAATTTAAGCACCGGCTATAGCCAGCGCCTTGAAAGCTTCTGGGCGAACTATTCAGACGCCTATCGCACATTAGCCAAGTCCACTTTCCTCAGCAAAGTACTGGAAGCCTGCGCCCAGCCGGGCGACAACAAGCTAGCCACCTGCCTGCACAAGGTCGCCATTGCCTTGGCCGGAGATACAACATGGCCGCCGACCTTGCAACAACTGCAAAATACCGTCACACCGGCACCGGGATTTCGCCTATGCACCTTCGACATCGGTGGCCATGTCGCCAGCTCTATCCTTAGGGTCGTAATGGATGATGGCTGTGAGTTGCTCTATCTGCCCGGCGATCTTGATCCACTGCAGCTGTTTGCCAATAACCTGGAGCTTCGTACCTGGGTGCTGACGCAAACCCGCACGGCAGAAAAGCGCGCACGCTTGCTGAGCCATTTTGCCCTCAGCAGTCAGGACCCGAATGATCAGGGTGTAGGGCTCGATCACCTGCTAGATGTCATGAAAACGCAATGGGACAGCCCCCGCCTCGACGGTTTGAACATGTTGGACACCCCACTGCACTCGGACGCATTCAGCCATCTACGTGACGCGGCACGTCAACGCATGCTCGACGATGCGCATTTTGCCCTGCGTTCAAATGCCGATTTGCGCAAACAACTCTGGATCGGCTACCTCGCTGCCTTCTCCAAGGTATTCGGGCCCATGGCGGCTTTCGATTGGCCGGTGGCGCTCGCCGTAGTGGGCGCCGGATTGGCGGAAACCGGACTGAATGTTGACCAGGCCATCAATGGACACACCACCGCAGAACGTCAGGCGGGTGTCACAGGCGCAATACTGGCGGGCATCAATACCTTGTTCAACGCCACCCTGTTGCGCGCTGGAGGCGTTGATGCTGCGGGGGAAATGACGGAAACAACTGCAGGGGGCGATGCCGCTGCGAACGCCCCTGAAAACCCACTCGCAAGCGAAGAGTTCGAACCCATCACACCTGCGCAAATGCAAACCTGGGTCCCCGAATCCTTCAGGTACGAAGGACAGGCGCGGTTGCTGGAATCACTTGAAAGCAACGATATCCTGAGGACCGCGCCTGACAGCGAGTTCAAAGGGATTTTCGTCCAGGACGGCAAACAATACGCCATGGTGGGCGAGCAAACCTACCAGGTGCGCTACGTAGGAGAGTTATCGACTTGGGTGATCATTGATCCAGACAACCCCTACTCGTTTTCCCGCAATATTCCCATTGCAGTGGATGACCAGGGGAACTGGCAGATCAAGCCGCGTTTGGGACTCAAAGGAGGTGCACCTCGATTCTTGCTGAAAATCTGGGGCAGAGTGGCACCACGACCTGGCCTACCAGCGTTGGAACCTAGCCCTTATGAAGTGCCACAGGCCGAGCGCGAGGCATTGAGGGCCGCAGCGGACGGCAGAGAAAACTTTGCATTGAGCGACCCAGACAGCGGCGCGCCGCACTCACTTTACAGGCAGCTACGTGACCAGCTGGCCCTTGACGCACACCAGTTCTATGGAGCCTTCGAACAACCGCCGCGCCCATCGATTCCCGAAATCCCCAGCACCGCCAGCCCCAAAGAAATACTGCGCAGCCTGTACGAAGAGAGTGAAGGACTTGTGATCGGCGAGTCCCACACCCAGGAAAGTGCCAAGCAATTTCTGATGAACAACATGCGTCAGTTGAAGAAGCTCGGGGTGGATGTCTTTTACATGGAACATTTCATGACCGACTTTCAGCAGGCCGACCTGGACTTGTTCAATCGAACCGGAACGATGCCTGCAGAGTTGAAAGCCTACGTTGAGAATCATGACTACATGGCCACTTTGGGCATGCAGACACCTCACACGCTCAAAAAAGTGATGTACGAGGCATTTCGGCAAAACATACGGATACAAGGCATCGACTGCATGGCCTCTTATCGCCAGGCCTGGTATGTGCAACCTTCGCTCACGATTCGCCAGGAAATGATGAATTTCTATGCCCACAGGATCATTGAGGCCGATCAGGCTCGTCGAGGCGCGGGGCGATGGGTGGCATTGGTAGGCAACTCGCACACCAATAACTTTGAGGGCGTTCCTGGGCTAAGTGAACTGCAAGGCGCCATTGGCCTGCGCATCGAAGACATTGAAATTGGTCAGTCGGGAAGCATTGGTGCCGACACTGGGATATGGGACGAGATACAAGGTGATGATTTGTTCGTCAGAAACGACCTGCTGTTGAAAGTACCGATCTCGCGCCCCTGGATGTAAGCGCAAGCTAAAAGCAACTGCACCAGATACAACAAGGGCGCCGTGAGGCGCCCTTGTTGTTCAACTTACTCCCACTCGATAGTGGCAGGCGGCTTGCTCGACACGTCGTAGGTGACGCGGGAGATGCCTTCGATTTCGTTGATGATGCGGCCACTGACGGTTTCCAGCAACTCGTAAGGCAAGTGCGCCCAACGTGCAGTCATGAAGTCGATGGTTTCTACCGCACGCAGGGCCACGACCCAGGCGTAACGGCGGCCGTCACCAACCACGCCAACCGATTTCACCGGCTGGAACACCACGAAAGCCTGGCTGACCTTGTGGTACCAGTCGGCCTTGCGCAGTTCTTCGATGAAGATGTGGTCGGCACGACGCAGCAGGTCGGCGTATTCCTTCTTCACTTCACCAAGGATACGCACGCCCAGGCCCGGGCCTGGGAACGGGTGACGGTAGACCATGTCGTACGGCAGGCCCAGTTCCAGGCCAAGACGACGGACTTCGTCCTTGAACAGTTCGCGCAGCGGCTCGACCAGCTTGAGGTTCATTTCCTCCGGCAGGCCACCCACGTTGTGGTGCGACTTGATCACATGAGCCTTGCCGCTTTTGGCGCCAGCCGACTCGATCACGTCAGGGTAGATGGTGCCCTGAGCCAGGTACTTGATGTTGTGCAGCTTGTTCGACTCGGCATCGAACACGTCGATGAAGGTGCGACCAATGATTTTGCGCTTCTTCTCAGGGTCCGCCTCGCCCGCGAGGTTGTTCAGGAACTGATCTTCAGCGTTGGCGCGGATAACCTTGACGCCCATGTTCTCGGCGAACATGGCCATGACCTGCTCACCTTCGTGCAGACGCAGCAGGCCGTTGTCGACGAAGACGCAGGTCAGCTGGTCGCCAATGGCTTTGTGCAACAGCGCGGCAACTACCGAAGAGTCAACGCCGCCGGACAGGCCGAGCAGGACGTTGTCGCTACCCACCTGGGCACGCACTTGGGCAATGGCGTCTTCAGCGATCTTCGAGGGAGTCCACAGGGCTTCGCAGCCGCAGACATCGAGGATGAAGCGCGAGAGGATGCGACCGCCCTGCTTGGTGTGGGTCACCTCCGGGTGGAACTGCACGCCATAATAGCCGCGAGTGTCGTCGGCCATGCCGGCGATCGGGCAGCTCGGGGTGCTGGCCAGGATGTGGAACTCTTCTGGAATGCGGGTGACCTTGTCACCGTGACTCATCCAGACGTCCAGGCCCAGTACACCATCGGCATCGACGTGATCTTCAATGCCATCAAGCAGGCGGCTCTTGCCGACTACATCGACACGGGCGTAGCCAAACTCGCGCAGCTCGGAACCTTCAACCTTGCCGCCCAGTTGCTCGGCCATGGTCTGCATACCGTAGCAAATGCCAAAAACCGGTACGTTCAGGTCCCAGACGGCCTGTGGCGCGCGCGGGCTGTTGGCTTCATGCACGGACTCCGGGCCGCCGGCAAGGATGATGCCGCGAGGAGCGAATTCGCGAATCGCTTCGTCATCCATGTCGAACGGGTGCAGTTCGCAATACACGCCGATTTCACGCACGCGGCGAGCAATCAGTTGAGTGTACTGGGAACCGAAGTCGAGGATCAGGATTCGGTGAGCGTGAATATCGAGGGCCATGACTCAATCTCTGATGCAGCTGCAAGCTTCGCGCTGCAAGCTGCAAGTTGATCGGGGAAACGCGGTAGCTGCTGTTGCGCAACTACCGCTTGAAGCAGGAAGCTTTCAACTGGCGACAGGAGGCGTTAGCCGACCCGGTAGTTTGGCGCTTCTTTAGTGATTTGTACGTCATGCACATGGGACTCGGCCATGCCAGCACCGGTGATACGCACGAACTCAGGCTTGGTGCGCATTTCTTCGATGTTGGCGCTGCCGGTGTAGCCCATCGAGGAACGCAGGCCACCCATCAACTGGTGGATGATCGCGGTCAGGGTGCCCTTGTACGGCACGCGACCTTCGATACCTTCCGGTACCAGTTTCTCGGCACCTGCCGAGGAGTCCTGGAAGTAACGGTCGGAGGAACCTTGAGCCTGGGACATTGCGCCCAGCGAACCCATGCCGCGGTAGGCCTTATAGGAACGACCCTGGAACAGTTCGATCTCGCCCGGCGCTTCTTCGGTACCGGCGAACATCGAGCCCATCATCACAGCCGAAGCACCGGCTACGATGGCCTTGGACAGGTCACCGGAAAAACGGATACCACCGTCGGCGATCAATGGGATACCGGTGCCTTCCAGCGCGGCAGCAACATTGGCGATAGCGCTGATTTGCGGAACGCCGACACCTGCGACGATGCGGGTGGTGCAGATCGAGCCTGGGCCGATACCGACCTTGACTGCGTCAGCGCCAGCTTCGGCCAAGGCCTTGGCTGCAGCACCAGTGGCGATGTTGCCACCAATGACCTGAACCTGCGGGAAGTTCTCTTTTACCCAGCGAACGCGGTCGATCACACCTTTGGAGTGACCGTGGGCGGTGTCGACAACCACTACATCGACACCCGCGGCGACCAGTGCGGAAACGCGGTCAGCAGTGTCTTTGCCGGTACCGACCGCAGCACCCACGCGCAGACGACCCTGGTCGTCCTTGCTGGCCAGCGGATAGGCCTTGGCTTTCTCGATATCGTTGACGGTCATCATGCCTTTGAGGGCGAACTTGTCGTCGACGATCAGCACGCGCTCGATGCGGTGCTTGTGCAGCAGCTCGCGTGCTTCGTTCTTGTCGGCGCCTTCCTTGACAGTGACCAGCCCTTCTTTAGGCGTCATCACTTCGCGGACGGTGGCATCCAGGCGGCTTTCGAAGCGAACGTCACGGGAAGTGACGATGCCGACCAGGTCGCCGTTATGCAGTACCGGAACACCGGAGATGTTGTTCAGGCGAGTCAATTCGAACAAGTCACGGACCGTGGCGTCAGCCTCGATGGTGATCGGGTCCTTGACCACGCCGGCCTCGAACTTCTTGACCTTGCGCACTTCGGCAGCTTGCTGCTCGATGGTCATGTTCTTGTGGATGATGCCGATGCCACCTTCCTGGGCCATGGCAATGGCCAGGCGGGCTTCGGTCACGGTATCCATGGCAGCAGAAACCAACGGAATATTCAGCTCGATGCCACGGGTCAAACGGGTCTTGAGACTGACTTCATTGGGTAGTACCTCTGAATAACCAGGCACTAGGAGAATGTCGTCGAAGGTCAGGGCTTCTTGGCTGATACGCAGCATCGCGGGGGCTCCCGGGCGGGAAAAATGGAAGCGCGCCATTATACTCATCCAGAGCCCTTCGCTCAATGCAAAGATGGGCCTTCGGTCAGTTACCTGCGCGCCTGACCTGCACCAAGGCCACAGGCTGATCCAGCCAGTCGGCAAAGTCATCGAGAAAGGCCTGTTTGAACCCCGCCGCGCTCCAGTTGTTGAAGATGAATCCCAGGTTGGAAAATGCGCAAGGTTGCAGGAACAGGAAGCCATTGATGTCGTCTTCATGCGCGCACAACGGGCAAATGAAGTTGTCGGTCTGTCCAGGCATCCACTCCTCCAGGCTTTCGAACAGGGCCACGCCAACCTCACGACGGCATTGCGGGCAGCCAGCTTCCTCGAGGAAATCGTCAAGCGGGGTATAGATGCAACGCTTGGTAATCACTTCCAGGCCGTTGACCGCCTTGTCGTAGGGCAATAGTTCAGGACGCTCCACCACTTTGCGCGCCCCCTCGCCAACGGCATACGCCATGCGGTTGCCAGTACCTCCGCACGTGCTCAATTGTTCCTCAATGATCTTTTCACGCACCAGCCAGCGCAGAATCGCCCGCGCACGCGGCTCATGCACAGGAACGCTGGAGATCTTCGGGACAATAATGCTCTGGGTAATCATGACGGCAGCCAAACATGCTTGAAAGCCGCCAGTTTACCATCGCAGCGCCACATTCCTTTATGATGCTGCCCCATGATCAAAGACCCTTTCGAAAGACTCGGCCTGGACCGCGAAGTCCTCACCGTCAGTCAACTTAACGGCCGCGCCCGAGTGCTGCTCGAAGACGTGTTCCGCAATGTCTGGGTGGAAGGCGAGATATCCAACCTCGCCCGCCCGGCGTCTGGTCACATCTACTTCACCCTCAAGGATAGCGGCGCCCAGGTGCGTTGCGCATTGTTCCGGCAGAACGCCGTGCGGGTTCGCCAGGCCCTGCGCGACGGTTTGGCGGTCAAGGTACGCGGCAAGGTTTCGCTGTTCGAGGGTCGCGGCGACTATCAGCTGATTCTCGACACCGTCGAGCCGGCAGGCGACGGCGCGCTACGCCTGGCATTCGAAGCGCTCAAGGAGAAGCTTGGCGCTGAAGGCCTGTTCAGCGCCGAGAACAAGGTCGCCCTGCCCGCTCATCCGCAGCGTATCGGTATTATCAGTTCGCCGACCGGCGCCGTTATCCGCGACATTATCAGTGTGTTCCGCCGACGTGCCCCACAGGTCGAACTCACCTTGATCCCCACTGCCGTGCAAGGACGCGAGGCCATCAATCAGATCGTTCGCGCCTTGCAGCTGGCTGACGGCCGCGGCTTCGATGCGCTGATCCTGGCCCGTGGTGGTGGTTCGCTGGAGGATCTCTGGTGCTTCAACGAAGAAGCGGTAGCCCGAGCCATCGCCGCCTGTGTGACGCCCATCGTCAGCGCCGTCGGTCATGAGACCGATGTTTCGATCAGTGACTTTGTCGCCGATGTTCGTGCCCCAACACCTTCGGCCGCCGCCGAACTGCTGGCGCCCGACAGCAGTGACTTGCAGCGACGCATCGACAGCCTCAAGCGGCGTCTGCTGCTGCGCATTCAAAGTCGACTGACGCACGACCGCTTGCGCCTGGACAGCTTGACACGTCGCCTGCGCCACCCAGGCGAACGCCTGCGCCAACAAGCCCAGCGCCTGGATGACCTGGACATGCGTCTGCGCCGGGCATTCGAGCAACGCCTCAACCAGCGCCGCGAACGCCTGGCCCGTCTCGACACGCGCCTGACGGCGCAGCATCCCGGGCGCACTCTGGCGTTGCTCAAACAGCGCTTGGACAGCCTCGCCGAACGCTTGCCACGCGCCATGCGCGACACCCTCAAGGACCGGCGCCAACGCCTACAAGCCCACGTGCAAACCCTGCAGGTTGTCAGCCCCCTGGCGACTCTGGGTCGCGGCTATAGCATTCTTCTCGATGAGCGCGGCCAAGCCATCCGCAGTGCCGCGCAGACCCACAACGGCCAGCGCCTGACTGCCCGCCTGGGTGAAGGTGAACTGCAAGTGCGGGTTGAAGACAATCACCTGACCCCGGTCACGCTATCTCTACTGGATTGAGCCATGCCCCGTCTGATTACGCCGCTGTTAATGCTGTGCCTGATGTTCGCCAGCAGTGCCCATGCCAGCTACATCACCCGTCAATTGAACAAACCCGTACCCGGAGGCGTTGCCGTCATCAACCTTGGCCCAGCCGCCCAGGCGCCAAGCGCTCGCTTTGACGGCAAACCCGTACTGGTGGTCAAGGAGCAGAACAACTGGCTGGCCATCGTCGGCTTGCCACTGACCCAAAAACCTGGACCGGCGCAGCTCAGCCAAGGCTCACGAACACTGAGTTTTACCGTGGGTAGCAAAAAATACCCCGAGCAACGCATCACCTTGAAGAACAAACGCCAGGTCAATCCAGACCCCGCCGACCTCAAGCGCATCGATGCCGAGCTTGCCGAACAGCTCAAGGCCTATCGCAGCTTCAGCCCCAACCTGCCGAGCAACCTGATTCTCGACAAACCCGTCATTGGTCCGTTATCGAGCAAGTTCGGCGTGCGTCGATTCTTCAATGGTGAAGAGCGCAACCCCCATGCCGGCCTCGACTTCGCCGTACCTGCCGGCACCCCAATCAAAACCCCGGCCAACGGCAAGGTGATCCTGATCGGCAATTACTTCTTCAATGGCAACACGGTTTTCGTCGACCACGGACAGGGCTTTATCAGCATGTTCTGCCACATGTCCAAGATCGATGTAAAACCCGGCCAGATGCTCAGTCGCGGCGCCGTAGTCGGCAAGGTTGGCTCGACCGGGCGCGCCACTGGCCCGCACATGCACTGGAACGTCAGCCTCAATGATGCACGGGTAGATCCAGCCATCTTCATTGGTGCGTTCCAGCCCTGACAGTGGCTTGCGCCAATTAAAAAGACCGCGCAATAGACGTGGTCTTTTTATTCATAAGCAGCCATAAAATCTCGATACGGTCCGCTTTTTAAGCATTTCTCTCAATTTTTCCTGAAGGCTTGCCATCCTCAATCCCACTGGTTAGGGTTGAAGCCATGAAGAACTTTCAGACCCTCATCCTGCTTCGTCAACATCGCAGCCTCTGCCTGGTCAGTGCACGACTACCAAGCTGAAACGCGTTGCCTCGCCTTTTCATCTCGTTTTCGTTCGGCAGGCCACCTTTCCAGGCCGCACACTCAAGGATTGCTTTCATGACCATGCTCAAAGACCCTTCGAAAAAATACAGTGCCTTCCCTACCGTCAACTTGCCTGACCGTACCTGGCCGTCGAAGACCATCACCCAGGCGCCCATCTGGTGCAGCTCTGACCTGCGTGATGGTAACCAGTCGCTGATCGAGCCGATGGATGCGGCGAAGAAGCTGCGTTTCTGGAAAACCCTGGTCAGCGTTGGCGTGAAAGAAATCGAAGCGTCGTTCCCATCGGCATCGCAAACCGACTTCGACTTCGTCCGCACCCTGATCGAAGATGGCCACATCCCCGACGACACCACCATCCAGGTGCTGACCCAGGCCCGTGAAGACCTTATCGCTCGGACATTCGAATCCCTGCGCGGCGCGAAAAAAGCCATCGTTCACCTGTACAACGCTACCAGCCCATCGTTCCGCCGTATCGTCTTCAACCAGGACAAGCAAGGCGTGAAAGACATTGCGGTGAACGCGGCCAAGCTGTTCGTCAAATATGCTGCCCAGCAGCCGGAAACCCAGTGGACCTTCCAATATTCCCCAGAGACCTTCAGCGCTACCGAACTGGAGTTTGCCAAGGAAGTCTGTGACGCGGTGATCGAGGTGTGGAACCCGACACCAGAGCACAAGGTCATCCTCAACTTGCCAGCGACCGTCGAGGTCTCGACGCCGAACATCTACGCCGACCAGATCGAATGGTTCGGCCGTAACGTCAGCCGCCGTGACAGCGTGCTTATCAGTCTGCACACCCACAACGACCGTGGTACTGGCGTCGCAGCCACCGAGCTTGGCCTGATGGCTGGCGCCGACCGTGTCGAAGGCTGCCTGTTCGGCAACGGCGAGCGCACCGGCAACGTCGACCTGGTAACCCTGGGCTTGAACCTCTACACCCAAGGTGTCGATCCCGAGCTGGATTTCTCCGACATCGACGGCGTACGCAAAGTGGTCGAAGAGTGCAACCAACTCCCGGTTCACCCACGCCACCCGTACGTTGGCGACCTGGTTCACACCGCTTTCTCCGGCTCGCACCAAGACGCCATCCGCAAAGGCTTCTCGCAGCAGAAAGACGATGCCAAGTGGGAAGTACCTTACTTGCCGATCGACCCAGCGGACATCGGCCGTAGCTACGAAGCGGTCATCCGCGTCAACAGCCAGTCGGGCAAAGGCGGCATCACGTACCTGCTCGAACAGGAATACGGCATCAGCTTGCCTCGCCGCATGCAGATCGAATTCAGCCAGGTAGTCCAGGGTGAAACCGACCGCTTGGGCCTGGAAATGACTGCCCAACAGATCTATAGCTTGTTGCACCGCGAATACTTACAAGCCAACTCGCCGTACGCGCTGGTCAGCCACCGCCTGCAGGAAGAGAACGGTAACAGCAATGTCGAGGTGGAAGTGTCCGGTGAAGGCGAGACCACCCTGCACTGGCGCGGCAAAGGCAATGGTGCTCTCGAAGCCCTGGTCGCCGGTCTGCCGGTAGCCGTAGAAATCATGGACTACAACGAGCACGCCATCGGCGCCGGCACCAATGCCAAGGCCGCAGCCTACATCGAGCTGCGTGTCGCCGGGGGTCGCCCAGTACACGGTGTGGGTATCGACGAAAACATCACCACCGCCAGCTTCAAGGCATTGTTCAGCGCGCTGAACCGCTCGCTGAGCCAGCAGGAAGCCAAAGCCGCATAAGCTGACGCTGTTAAACCGCAAAGGCCCGTATCCAAGGATACGGGCCTTTTTTATTAACCAATGTCCACCCACAAACTTATGTCTATAAGTTTTATGCAATTGACATTAATCAATTTTATAAAACTTAACTTATGTTAGCAGTATTATTAATTAACCCTTCAAGTTAGTTAAACCTATCTCCACTTATATTCACTCTAGTAGAATAATGGCTGCGTGCCATCAAACAATAAAAGGACCCGACCGCGCGCTTACTACAGACTGCATATGAGGTTGAATCAGCATGCTCAAGAACGCACCGCTTCGTTTGAAACTATTATTGCTGCTGGTATTACCCGTACTCGGATTCCTGAGCCTGGCGGGGTTGTTCATCACGGACAACTACCGAACGCTCAACGACATGAATACCACTGTCGAAGCCACCCGCACGGTAACACTACTGAGCCAGTTGATTACCACCCTGCAGCGCGAACGCGGCACCAGCGGGGTGTTTCTCGGCAGCCGTGGAACCGCTATGGCCGACCGTCTGGCGTCCATGCGCAGCGAGTCCACTGCGGCCGTTGAAGCGGTGAGCAGCCAGTCCAGCGACCAGGACGCCGGACTTGAGAAAGTACTTGCAGCCCTGCAGCAACTACCTGAAATACGCAGCCAAGTGGACAAACTGAGCATCGACAGCACCGAATCAGGAACACGCTACACGCACATTATCGATCAATTGATCGGCTACACCCAATTATTGGAAAGCGGCGTATCTAATACCCGTGTCATTCATGCGTTGAGCGCGCTTAACCAGTTCATTGAAATGAAAGAGCGGGCCGGCCGTGAGCGCGTAACGCTTGGTCTGGTCTTCCACCAGAACCGTTTTGATGAAACGTTGCTCTCGCGTTTTGCTCGCAACCTGGGAGAGTTCAGCGCATATGCCGACGGGTTTCGACGCAAGGCGCCAACTGCGGCACTGCGCCAATACGACGAAAAAATGCAATCAGCAGCCGCCGTCGAAGTTGCTCGTTTGCAACGCCTGGCATTTGAAGTACCCCTTGGCCAGCCGCTCGGCATAAATCCGGACGTCTGGTTTGAAACAGCCACCCAGCGTATCGATCAGATGAGCGAGGTCGAGCATTCACTGACCCAGGCGGTCGGCACTCTGGCCGAGCAGGCACGCAGCGAGGCAAGCAGGGCTCTGTGGCTGACCATCGGTAGCGCCCTTGTCGCGCTGCTCGCAGTTGCACTGCTGGCCTGGGCGATAATTCGCAGCATCGATGTAGCTGTACGCGATATCAATCAAGCACTGGACAAGCTGGCCCAACGCGACCTGACCGCCAGGACCACTTACCAAAGTGACGATGAGTTCGGCCAGATCGCCAACAACCTCAATCGCATGAGCAAAGAGATCACCCACATTGTCGAGGAAATCAGCAATGCCACCACGCAGGTAGCCACTGCCGCTGAAGAGTCCTCGGCGGTCACGCTGCAAACCAGCCGTAGCGTCGAACAACAACGCCAAAGCACCGAATTGGTCGCTACTGCCATCAACGAAATGAGCGCAACCGTACGCGAAGTGGCTCACAGCACCAGCGATGCGGCGAGTATGTCTCAACAAGTCAATGCCAACGCGGCGCAGGGTCGAATCGAGATTGAGAGCACCATCGAGCTGATTCGTCAGTTGTCGGACCAGGCAGAGCAGACTGCCAGCACCATTGATGACCTCAAGCGCGAAAGCGATGCCATCTCATCGGTGCTTGATGTCATCCGCGGGATTGCCGACCAGACCAACCTGCTGGCCTTGAACGCAGCGATAGAAGCGGCCCGCGCCGGAGATCACGGCCGCGGCTTCGCCGTGGTCGCCTCGGAGGTACGGACCTTGGCACAGCGAACCCAGGAATCAACCGGCAACATCCAGCAGATGATCAGCAATCTGCAAACCGGCTCTGACCGCGCCAGCACCTCGATGCTTGAAACCTTGAGCAAAGCTCAGTCAGGCGCCTGCAACATCGAACGCGCGGGCGAACTGCTCTCAGAAATTGCCGATGGTGTTGCCAGTATCAATGACCGCAACATACAGATTGCTTCTGCCGCAGAAGAACAGAGTGCAGTATCGGAAGACATCAACCGCAATGTGAACGAGATCAACGACCTGGTGATACAGGTGAGTGCGGGTGCGCAGCAGACGGCTGTGACCAGCCAGGAGTTGGCGCGACTGGCGGAGCAGCAGCAAGAACTGGTCAACCGCTTCAAGGTTGCCTAAGTGCTGTAGATACGTCAGGCAAAAAAAAGGGGGCGCCGACCAAGCGCCCCCATAAGCCGTACAGCACACAACGATTCTGTTTAATCCAGCAGCGCCAATGCCTCGGCACTGCAAGCCTGGACGCGCGCCCAGTCGCGGTTCTTGATCCAACCGCTATCGAGCATCCAGGTGCCACCCACGCACATCACATTGGGTAGCGTTATGTAGTTTTTGACATTTCCTGGGTTGACCCCACCGGTTGGGCAGAAACGTACATCGCCAAACGGACCGGCAAACGCCTTGATCGCCGCTACACCGCCGCTGATCTCTGCGGGAAACAGCTTGAAGCGTCGGTAACCCAGGGTGTAACCCATCATGATTTCCGATGGGGTACTGATACCTGGCAATAACGGAATTTCACTTTCCACACCCGCCTGGAGAATGTCCTGGGTAATACCCGGAGTCACCACAAACTGGGCACCGGCCGCCTGGACCGCAGCAAACATATTGCGGTCGAGCACTGTGCCGGCACCCACGCACAGCTCAGGGCGCTGTTCGCTCAGTACCTTGATGGCCTTCAAGCCATGCTCCGAACGCAGGGTTACTTCCAGGGTCTTGATGCCGCCGGCAGCCAAGGCATCAGCCAATGGCAGGATGTCTTCTTCGCGGGCAATGGTGATTACCGGCAGAATGCGCGCCTGGGTGCATATCTGATCGATCCGGGCAATCTTGTCGGTCATCGAAATTCCCGGCTGTTTCAGTTCATGCGTGGTCATAACGGCGGATCCTTGGTTCATGGGCACCAGTAAATATCCAGAGGGTCTTGAAGAAAAGCGCGAATCGGCATTTCGGCAATGTCTGCGCCCTGCAAGGCGGCGCGCAGGGTAGCGAGTTTGCCCGGACCTTGCACGGACAAGGCAGTGAACTGAGCGCTGGCCAGCAACGCACGGGTCATGCTCAGGCGTTGATGAGGAACACTTGGCGCCAGCATCGGCAGGCAACGGCGACTGCTTTGCGGGTCAAGGCCCTCGGCCAGATTCGGACTGTTGGGGAACAGTGAAGCGGTATGCCCGTCATCACCCATCCCCAGTACCAGCACATCGATCCCGGGCAGCTCGGCCAGGGCCTTGTCAGCGTCCAACGCTGCGGCCTCAAGGTTGCCAGCGGCGCGGTATAAGTTGAGGAAGCGCGCCTTGGCAGCCTTGCCGGTCAATAAGTGACGTTTAAGCAGACCCGCATTGCTGTCGGCATGCTCGACCGGCACCCAGCGCTCGTCGGCCAAAGTCACCAGCACTTTCGACCAGTCCAGCGGCTGCTGGATGAGCGCCGAAAAAAACGCCACCGGGCTACGCCCCCCGGACACCACCAACGTAGCCTGGCCGTTAGCCGCTATCGCCGCATTCAAGCGCCCCGCTACATCCTTGGCCAACCCTTCGGCCAATTGTGCAGCGTTATTGAAGTCATGCGCCGTCACGCCCTCAGGCAGTTGCAATTCAGATATCGCCATACCAAGACCTCCCATCACGGGTAATCAATGCAATCGAACTCATCGGCCCCCAGGAGCCCGCGGCATAGGGTTTGGGCGCTTCACCGCTGCGCTTCCAACCAGCGATAAGCTGATCACACCATTTCCATGCGTATTCGATTTCATCTTTACGAACAAACAGGTTCTGATTGCCACGCATCACTTCCAGCAACAAGCGCTCGTAGGCATCAGGGATCCTGGCGCTACGCCAGGTGTCGGAAAAATTCAGCTGCAACGGGCCACTGCGCAGTTGCATACCCTTGTCCAGCCCCTGCTCCTTGGTCATCACCCGCAGCGAAATACCTTCGTCCGGCTGCAAGCGAATGATCAGTTTGTTCCCGATCTGCAAGCGCTGTTCCGGGGCAAAGATGTAGTGCGGTGTTTCTTTGAAATGAATAACGATTTGCGAGAGTTTTTGCGGCATACGCTTGCCGGTGCGCAGGTAGAAAGGCACGCCGGCCCACCGCCAGTTTCGAATATCCGCGCGCAAGGCGACGAAGGTTTCAGTATCGCTCTGGGCGTTGGCGTTATCTTCCTCCAGATAACCGGGCACAGACCTACCTTCGCTGTAGCCCGCAATGTACTGACCACGCACCACATGTGTGCTCAGACCTTCACCGGTGATCGGTGCCAGGGCCTTGAGCACCTTGACCTTCTCGTTGCGGATGCTGTCGGCAGAAAGATCGCTGGGCGGGTCCATGGCGATCAGGCACAGCAGCTGCAGCAAGTGATTCTGGATCATGTCGCGCAACTGCCCGGCCTTGTCGAAATAGCCCCAGCGCCCCTCGATTCCAACTTTTTCCGCCACGGTAATTTCAACATGGGAAATCGAGTTCTGATTCCACTGGGTTTCAAACAGGCTGTTGGCAAACCGAAGGGCAATGAGGTTTTGAACGGTTTCCTTGCCCAGGTAATGGTCGATACGGTAGACGCGGTCCTCCGGGAAGTACTGGGCCACCGCGTCATTCACCCGGCGTGAAGAGTCCAGGTCATGGCCGATGGGCTTTTCCAGCACAACGCGAGTGCGCGCGCTGAGCCCGGCTTTGTCGAGGTTCTCGCAGATGGCGCCATAAACCGCCGCCGGCGTCGCGAAGTAAGCAATTAGCTGGGTATCATCACCAATCTGACTGGCCAGTGCGTGATAGTCCTCAGCCTTGAAAAAGTCCACATGCACGTAGCTCAAGCGCGCCAGGAAACGCTGCAACACCAGTGTTTCGACCTGATTTTGCGGGACGAACTCTCGCAGATGCCTCTCGATTGTTGCCAGGTGCTCATCAACGCTGCCCGACTCGCGGGCAAGCGCCAGCACGCGGGTTTCAGCGTGCAGTAAATCGGCGCGATCAAGCTGATAAAGCGCCGGAAACAGCTTGCGCAAAGCCAGATCGCCAAGGGCGCCAAACAGGGCAAAGGTGCAAGGTTCAACGCTGATCGATGCCATGACATGTTGGTTCTTTTATCAAGTTGACGTAGAAATACCGGTTTCAATCCGAGTTTTCAAGGAATAATGTAGTAAAAACCACAACATTTTGTTCAACAAATAGATTCGAGTGGTGTGCCATCCATGCCATCAGTACGATAGGCCACCGCTTCAAAAGCCCGCAGCTCAAAGCGCGGGCCGCCTCATCGACCCAAGGACACATACCCATGGACCGCGTGCGAAACCTCTTGGAGCAGATCCAGGGCCGCCTCGAAGAACTGAACAAGGCTGAGCGCAAAGTCGCCGAAGTCATTCTGCTCAATCCTCAACAAGCCACTCGATTCAGCATTGCTGCCCTTGCCCAGGCGGCCAAGGTCAGCGAGCCGACCGTAAACCGCTTTTGCCGCTCGTTCGGCGTCAGTGGCTACCCCGAGCTCAAACTGCAACTGGCCCAAAGCCTGGCCAGCGGCGCCGCCTACGTCAGCCGAGCGGTTGAAGCCGATGATGATCCGGCCTCCTACACTCAGAAAATCTTCGGCAGTGCCATCGCCTCGTTGGACAGCGCCTGCCAGCAACTCGATCCACAGTTGGTCAGCCGCGCCGTCGATATGCTGATCCAGGCGCGGCAGATCCATTTCTTCGGCCTCGGTGCTTCCGCTCCGGTGGCACTGGACGCTCAACACAAGTTTTTCCGCTTCAACCTGGCTGTGTCGGCCCACGCCGATGTGTTGATGCAACGTATGCTGGCCTCGGTGGCTCACACTGGCGAACTGTTCGTGATCATCTCCTATACCGGACGCACCCGCGAGCTTGTCGAGGTGGCACGCCTGGCCCGGGAAAACGGCGCCTCGGTACTCGGCTTGACCGCTGCCGACTCCCCCCTGGCCAAAGCCAGCAGCCTGAGCCTGAACATACCGCTGCCAGAAGACACCGATATTTACATGCCGATGACCTCACGCATCATCCAACTGACTGTACTCGACGTTCTGGCCACCGGCATGACATTGCGTCGGGGCGTGGACTTCCAGCCGCACCTACGCAAAATCAAGGAAAGCCTCAACGCCAGCCGCTACCCGATCGACGACGAACTCAACTGAACAATTGTGCCTGCAAGCGCAGGTGAGCCTGTTCACCCGGTGCAAGGCTAAGGCTGTCGCTGCTGCCACTGGCGGCCTCGACGCAAACGAAGCCCAGGGTTTCACTGCTGCTGACGCCCAGTAGGGGACGATTGCCCGGATGCCAGACTATTGTGTCTTCACTGTCGCCGGTATCGATACTCAACTGCCGCTGCCAGGCCGAATCGTGCAACTGTACATTCGCCGCATGAGGAAACACGCGCTGACAACCGCCATGGACCTTCAAGGCGCCTTTCTGGCGGCAAGCCTGACGGTTCAACCGGTCGTACCCTTCAATGTTTTCAAGTCCAGATAGCGCTATCTCAGCAACGTCACTAATACGCCAGTAAGCCAGCAGAGCATGACTCAACTGACAGGGCTGGCTGTCCTGATGCGACGTACTCAGTTGCAACTCCATACGGCTGCCTAACCTGGCCAACAGGTCGACCTGCCAGTCGCACAGTTGCAAACGCCACTTGAGCGTCACGCCGTCTTCATCCTCGCGGCTGTCGATCAACTTCCAATCGAGCAGGCGCGCCCAACCATGTGCTGGCCACATATCTTCGCTGGGATGACGACCGTACCAGGGCCAGCACACCGGCACACCACCGCGAATGGCTCCCACCTGCGGCCATTGCGCCGCACACCATAGCCACGGGCGTTCGCCAGTGGGCTGGAAGTGCAACAACTGCGCGCCCTGACGGCTGAACGCAGCCTGGCACTGGGGGTGATCGATGATCAGCACATCGCGCTGTTGATAACGCTCCCACTCAAAGGTCGGCCTCGGCCTCTGTGAGGTGAAGAAGCGCTGTAGCGGGTGCTCGGGCATGTCTGGAACTCTTGTTGTTAGTAAGGGCCGGATCGCGGGGCCAGCCCGCCCCCACAACGCATTGAGTGGGAGCGGGCTTGTCCCGCGATCAGCTCGTAAATTTACAACATATTCCTTCAGAACGACGACTGAATCTTCAAGCCGGCGACCAGCGCGTTATCCACTTCGTCCACCCCGCCTGGACGCTTGATGTACTGCAAGTTGGGGCGCACGGTCAGCCAGTTGGTTACATGAACGCCGTAATACAGCTCGGCGTTGTACTCGGTCTTCTGAATAGGCACAAAGTTCGGATTGTCGTAATCGCTGATACCGCTCTGTTGGTTGAGCAATTTGGCGCGGTCTTTGACGTCGTCATTGACGTGAATCCGCGCCACACCAAAACCGATGTCATCCTTGGGGCGTGCGTCGAACGGGCCTTTGTAGACCATGCCAAGCTGTTGGTAGTTATCGACAACGTTGGTGGCCTTGTCATGCACGGTGAAGTTGGCAAACAGGCTCAAGCCACGACTGGCATCACCGTTATGAGCGGTTACCTGCTGTTGCGCCACTACCCACCAGCCATGCTTGCTGGAGTGCGATTTGAAGTCATTGCCGGTAACCGCCTGGGGCTGGCCGTTGACATCATCGAAGACATCGTCCGCCTTGGCCGTGCTGTAGTAATAACCCAAACGATATTCGCCCGGCAGCTCGTTGACCTTCGGCGACCAGACCAGCTCCACCGGCAGGATCATACCCTTGGTGCCGCTGCCGCTGAGCTTGAAGCCATTACCGGTTTCAAGATTGGAAGGGTTCTGCTCGTATACCCCGACCTGAGCAAAAAACTCCGGAGTGAGGTTGTATTTCACCCGCATTGCCCACTGGCTGACGGGCCAGTTGTACCAGATGCCGCCGACCCAGTTGCCGACCTGCGAACCGCAGAACGCCAGGTTCTGGAAGTCGCAAGGGAAGCTATTGAAGTCCTCGCCCTCACCGAAACGGCCGGCTTTTATATCCAGGGCGCCATCGAAATACTTTTGTTTGACCCACATCTGCGTCAGGCGCCAGGTCTGACCGCGCCCCCATACCTCCTGCACCGAACTGAACTGCCCAGCCCGTGGGTCGCTGATGCGATCATTGGACAGGTTGCGCCCACTGCGCTCGGTAATTGCCAGCTTGAACTCGGCATCGTGCCAGCCGAGGATTTTCTCCAGATCCAGGTGCGCCCCCAAGGCAAACTGATCACTGTAGCGGGCCGTCTTATCGTCGTTGTAGCCACCGTTGAGGTTACCCGCCACCTCACCCACGTAGTCCAGGGTAAAGTCGTAGCCCTGCTCAAGCAGTTCGGTACGCGTACCGCCCCAATCGCCGCTCATCCATTTCGATTCGGAGGCAAAGGCACCTGCCGCCTGCGCCGCACCGCTGACCCCAAGGGCAGCCAGCAGGGTCAACGAACCCAACGGCGTGATGCGTTTGAAGTAATCCATCCTTTGTTTCCTCATTTTATTGTTCTTGATGGGTTCATACGGCTTACAACGAATTCAACGGCCCTTGAATTGCGCTACGTTGTCTTTGGTCACGCTTGGCGGCGCAACGTTCACACCAAGGCGTTCGCCGCTGACAGCATCGAACAACAGCACCCGTGCAGGATCGAACTGGAGCTTGAGCGTGTCGCCAACCCGCACCGACACATCCGGTGCCAATCGACAGCAAACCTTGGTCTGGTTGAGGGTGACGAAGGCCAACAGGTCGGGGCCGGTGGGTTCGGTAATCTGCACCTCGGCGTGAATACTCGGCAAACCATTTCCCTGCGCAGGTGCCAGGCTGATCTGCTCGGGACGAATGCCAAGAATCACTTCACGCTGATCAAGACTCGCATCACTGATACCCAACGGTAGCTCGCAGCGGGCCTGACCACTGTCGAGCGTTGCCTGCAAGCGGCCATCCTTGTGCTGCAAACCTACACGCACGAAGTTCATCGGTGGCGAACCAATGAAGCTGGCCACAAACAGATTGGCCGGATCGCTATAGATCTGTTGCGGGGTGCCGAATTGCTGAATCAAGCCATCCTTCATCACCGCCACTTTGTCCCCCAGGGTCATTGCCTCGATCTGATCGTGGGTGACGTATACCGTGGTCGTCTTGAGGCGCTGATGCATCAGCTTGATCTCGGTGCGCATCTCCACCCGCAACTTGGCGTCGAGGTTGGACAACGGCTCGTCGAACAGATAAATCTTCGGCCGCCGGGCCAACGCCCTTCCCATGGCCACGCGCTGCTGCTGCCCCCCGGAGAGCTGGCCCGGCTTGCGTGTCAGCAGGTGCTCGATCTGCAGCAATTTGGCCACCCGAGCGACCTCGTCATCGATGGCAGCCGCAGGCATCTTGCGCATCTTCAGGCCGAAAGCGATGTTGTCGCGCACGCTCATGGTCGGGTACAGCGCATAGGACTGAAAGACCATGGCGATATCGCGATCCTTGGGACTCACCCCGCTGATATCGGTATTGTCGAGCAGAATCGCGCCACCACTGATCTGCTCAAGACCGGCAATACAGTTCATGAGGGTCGACTTGCCGCACCCGGAAGGCCCGACCAGAATCAGGAACTCCCCGGAATCGATCGACAGGTCGATATGCTTGAGGGTATCCGGCAAACCACTGCCGTAGGTCTTGTTGACGTTGCGCAGTTCCATCGTTGCCATAGTGATTTACCCCTTGACCGCGCCGGCCGTGAGCCCGCGCAGAAAATACTTGCCAGCCAGCACATAGACCAACAGGGTCGGTAACCCGGCGATCATCGCCGCCGCCATGTCGACGTTATATTCCTTGGCCCCGGTGCTGGTGTTGACCAGGTTGTTCAGGGCTACAGTGATCGGTTGCGCATCGCCGCTGGCGAACACCACACCGAAAAGAAAGTCGTTCCAGATCTGGGTGAACTGCCAGATCAGGCAGACCATGATGATCGGCACCGACATCGGCAACAGAATGCGTCCGAAGATGGTGAAGAAGCCTGCCCCGTCCAACCGTGCTGCGTGCACCAGGGCACCTGGCACACTGCAGTAGTAGTTGCGGAAAAACAGCGTGGTGAACGCCAGGCCGTAGACGATGTGCACCAATACAAGACCTGTGGTGGTACTGGCCAGGCCAAGTTTGCCGAGCGTAAAGGATGCAGGCAGCAATACCGTCTGGAATGGCAGGAAACAGCCGAACAGCAACAGGCCGAAGAACAATTGCGATCCGCGAAAGCGCCACATCGACAGGACATAGCCGTTGAGCGCGCCAAGCAAGGTCGAGATCAACACCGCCGGAACGGTGATTTTTACCGAGTTCCAGAAGTATCCGCCTACGGCGTCCCAGGCCGTGACCCAACCGATCCCGGTGACTACCTCGGGCCAGCTCAACAAGTTACCGGTACGGATGTCATCCACTGATTTGAAACTGGTCAACAGCATGACGATCAATGGAATCAGGTAAAGCAGGCAAGCCAGCAACAGTGTCGAGTAGATGGCTATACGGCTGAAGCTGAAGGTTCGCGGTGCCAGGGCTCTAGTCATGGCGCTTGTTCCTCAGTTCCGAATACAGGTAGGGCACCAGAATCGACAGAATCGCGCCCAGCATCAGCATCGCACTGGCCGAGCCCATCCCCATCTGCCCGCGACTGAAGGTGAAGGAATACATGAACATTGCCGGCAGGTCCGAGGAGTACCCAGGACCGCCTGCGGTCATCGCGGCGACCAGGTCGAAACTCTTTATAGCGATATGCGCAAGAATCATCACCGCACTGAAGAACACTGGACGCAGGCTCGGCAGCACGATGCGCAGGTAGATACTGGGCAGGCTGGCGCCATCGACCTGAGCTGCGCGAATGATTGACGGGTCGACGCCGCGAAGCCCGGCCAGAAACAGCGCCATGACAAAACCCGAGGCCTGCCACACTGCTGCGATTACCAGGCAATAGACAACCCGGTCCGGGTCGACCAGCCAGTCCAGGCGAAAGCCTTCCCAGCCCCAATCACGCAGCATCTTGTCCAGGCCAAGGCCTGGGTTGAGCAGCCACTTCCAGGCTGTACCGGTAACGATCATCGACAGCGCCATGGGGTACAAGTAAACCGTACGGATAAAGCCTTCACGGCGAATGCGCTGGTCCAGCAACACCGCCAACAGCACGCCGATCGCCAGGCTGATAGCGATGAACATACCGCCAAATAACATCAGGTTCTTGCTTGCCACCCACCAACGATCGTTCTCCATCAGTCGGGCGTACTGCGCCAGGCCAACCCACTTGTAGCTGGGCATGAAACTGGAATTGGTAAAGGACAGAATGAAGGTCCAGAGGATGTAGCCGTAGAAGCCCACCAGGACAATCAGCATGCTTGGCGCCAGCACCAGCTTGGGCAGCCAGCGCTGCAAGGCGTCGACAGGCGAAGCCTTGTTGAATGTGGCAACAGTGCTCATCAGAGATTCTCGAGTGAGGTGGGATCAACGCGGGGCAAGCCCGCTCCCGCAGGTATTCACTTGGCCGACTTGATTGCCGAGTTAAGCTGCTTGACCGCCGTTGCGGGGTCCGCTTTCGGGTCGTTGAGGAAGTTGGTCACCACGTCGAATATTGCCCCCTGCACCGCCAGGGTCGTCGCCATGTTGTGGGCCATGCTCGGTTGCAGGCCATCGCCTTTTTCGGCTTCCTTGAAGTCCACCGCAGACTTCTGCGTGCAAGCGTCGAACTGGCTCATGTCCATGTCCTGGCGTACCGGCAGCGAACCTTTGTTCTGGTTGAACACAGTCTGGAATTGCGGTTCAAGAGCGACTTTTGCCAAGTCGTTCTGGGCCTTGATGTCGTTTTCGTTCTTGAGCTTGAACATTGCCAGAGAGTCGATGTTATAGGCGAAGCTGCCCTGGGTGCCCGGGAAGGCCACACACTGGTAGTTCTTGCCGGCGACTTTGCCGGCGGCGGTCCATTCGCTTTTCGCCCAGTCACCCATGATCTGCATGCCAGCCTTGCCGTTGATGACTTCGGCAGCGGCGATGTTCCAGTCACGGCCGGCGCGATTGGGATCCATGTAGGTGCCCAGGCGCTGCAGGGTCTTGAACACCTCGATCATCTGCGTTCCGGTAAGGGTGTCTTGATCAAGTTCGACGAACGCCGCGCGATAACCCTTGGGACCGAGGATGCTCAAGGCAAGGTCCTCGAACACGGTGCTGTCCTGCCAGGGCTGGCCACCATGGGCCAAGGGGATAAAACCGGCTGCCTTGAGCTTATCGGCAGCAGCAAAGAGCTCATCGAGCGTGGTCGGAACCTTTGCCTCGGCCTTGGCGAAAACCTGCGGATTGATCCACAGCCAGTTGACCCGATGAATGTTCACCGGTACTGCCACGAAGTGGCCGTCGTACTTCATGATCTGCGCGACTTTCTGCGGCAACAGGGCATCCCAATTGTTGGCCTTGGCGACATCGTCGAGCTCGGTAAGCAGACCCAGCGCGCCCCACTCCTGGATGTCCGGTCCCTTGATCTGTGCAGCCGCTGGCGGGTTACCGGAAATGGCCCGGGTTTTGAGCACAGTCATGGCGGCTGCTCCGCCGCCACCGGCGACGGCGTTGTCCTTCCAGGTAAAGCCGTCTTTTTCCACCTGGGCCTTGAGGGTTTCAACGGCCTTGGCTTCACCACCGGAAGTCCACCAGTGCAGCACCTCTACGGTACCGTTGTCAGCAGCCATGGCGTTGAAGGGCAACAAGGAGGCAAGAGAAACGACAGCGGCGAGGCGATTGATCGCATTCATGGGCAAAACCTTTTCTTGTTGTTATGCAGGTGCAAGTCTGGGTGCTTGCGCTTGCCTGGAGTCTAACCAGACCCTAGCGCGGCAGAAGTAACGAAGGGATGCGTGAATGTCACCAGTTGGTGACATTGAGCAGAAAGACGCCTCAGTCGCTGTAACGAGGCAGGCTCAAGGTCACGCGCAAGCCACCGCCACGCAAATTTCGCAGGCTCACTTCCCCACCGTGGCTGTGCGCGATGTTGCGCGCGATTCCCAGGCCCAGACCATACCCTTGCTGTTGCCCGGCGAGGCGAAAATGAGGTTCGAACACCTGTTCCTGACTGTGTTCAGGCACACCAGGCCCTTCATCGTCTACCTGCAGGACAAACCCCGTCTCACTGTCGAGCACGCGCAGGTGCGCGCGCTCACCATATTTCAAGGCGTTGTCGATCAGGTTGCCCATGCACCGACGCAACGCCAGCGGCTTGCCCGGATAGAGCGCAAGCGCTCTCCCCTCTACCGTGACCCGCCCACTGACCAGATAAGGCTCGACCAGGCAATCGAGCACCTGATTGAGGTCGATAAGCTCGATGTTCTCGTGAATATCAGTGTCTTTGACACACTGCAGCGCACCTTTGACCAGCATCTCCAACTCATCGAGGTCACGACTGAACTTGATTTGCTGCTGTGGATCCTCAAGCAACTCCACGCGCAAGCGCAAACGAGTAATCGGGGTGCGCAGGTCATGCGAGATTGCACTGAACAACTGACTGCGCTCGGTCAGATAACGGCTGATACGCTCACGCATGGCATTGAACGCCCGGCCGACCTCGACCACCTCACTTGCGCCACCCTCCACCACCGGCTGCACATCGGCGCCCAGCGACATCTCTCGGGCCGCTCGCGCCAGGCGCTTGAGTGGTCGGCTCTGCCAATGCACCAGCAAGCCAATGAACAGCAGCAGAAAGAAGCTGGTCAGGCCGATGAACCACACCTGTTGGCGCGGCAAACCTTCATCTTCAAGACTGGTATAGGGCTGGGGCATCAGTGAGGCGATATACAGCCACTCGCCTTCGCCAAGCCGAATCTGAGTGACCAGTATCGGGGGATCTACCGGCTCCAGGGTCAGCGCATAATGTGCCCAGGAACGCGGTAATTCATCGAGTTTCAGGCCGCTGTTGAAAATACGCAGATCCCGAGGGCTTACAAACTCGAGGGAGATGTCTACCTGCTCGCCCAGGCGCTGACGCAGTACCTCACCCACCGCTGTGATCACCGCGCGCTTGCGCGGGGTCTCGGGCAACACGTGCATGTCCAGCGGCTTGTCGTTGAGAGAAACAACGAAGCGGGTGCCGCCCATGCTGCGCAACTGATCGAGCACCATGGGCCGGTAGGCCAGCGGTAACGAGCGAAAGTAACTGACGCTGGCACTCATCGAATGCGCCAGGCTGCGTGCGCTGGCAACCAGCCCTTGCAACTGGCTGGCACGCAGTTGTGACAGCCAGATCAAGCTCGACAACCCCTGGGCCAATAGCACCACCAGCAGGGTCAATAGCAGCATGCGCCCGAGTAATGATCGAGGCAGCGGCAAACGCCAACGCCCTTCAGTGCGCAGGCGCAACACTGGCCGCCAACAGGTAACCGCTGCCCCGCACGGTACGAATCAATCGCGGCGGCTTGTGTGTGTCGCGCAAGCGTTGGCGCAAACGGCTGACACCCATATCGACAATACGATCCAGCGGCATGGGTTCACGCCCACGAGTGGCATTGCCGATCGTGTCACGATCAAGGATCTGCTGGGGATGATCGAGAAACAGTTTGAGCAAGGCAAAATCAGCGCCAGACAAAATCACCTCTTCACCATCGCGGTGAAACAAGCGGTGACTGACTGTATCGAGCCGCCAGTCATCAAAAGCCAGCACGTCGCCACTGCTAAGCTCCTGGCCGAAACTGGCGCGACGCAACAATGCCTTGATACGGGCTTGCAACTCGCGCGGACTGAACGGTTTGCCCAGGTAATCATCCGCTCCCAACTCAAGGCCGATGACGCGGTCCGCTTCATCGGAGCTGGCGGTCAACATGATGATCGGGATCTGCGCCTGGCGCGGATGCTGACGTACCCAGCGACAGAGGCTGAAGCCGTCTTCATCCGGCAACATCACATCGAGAATCACCAGGTCACAGTCGCTGTCTTCCAGGGCCTGGCGAAAGCCGCGACCATCGGCGGCGGCCTGGACAGTGAAACCGCAGCGACTCAGGTAGGTTTGCAGCAGTTCTCGAATGTCCTGGTCGTCGTCGACCAGCAGTATCGACTTGCTCACAGTACTGTTCCTTGTTCAGTGACAGCGGATTTGCTGCAGTGCCACACCTGCACCCAGCAAGCCTGAGAATTCAGCGGTCACCAGCCACACAGGGATGCCATTGAAATAGCCGCTCATGCAGCCCTTGGCGGCAAAACTGTCGGCAAAGCCGCTGCGCAAGAACAACTCGGCAAAACGAGGCACGATGCCGCCGACAATGTACACGCCACCGCGCCCACCCAGGGTCAGAACATTGTTACCGGCGACCCGCCCCAGGAAGCGACAGAACTGCTCGATTACCGCCAGCGCCAGCGCATCACCGGTCAATGCGGCATCGGTAATGGCCGCAGGACTCTGCAGCACAGGCGCTTGCCCGTCCAACGCACACATCGCCTGGTACAGGCGCAATAAACCACCACCACTGAGCACGGTTTCGGCGCTGACATGACCGGTCTCGCTGGCGATTTGCTGACGGATCTGCGCCTCGCGGGCATCACCGACCGGCAGGTCGACATGCCCGCCTTCACCCGGTAACGCCATCCAGCGGCCGTCATCCAGACCGAGCAAAGTACCCACACCCAACCCGGTTCCAGGTCCAATGACCACAGCCGGGCGCCCCGCCTCGGCCTGACCAGGGCAGACGCCAAGACGCTCGTGCGGCTGCAGCCGCGTCATGCCCAAGGCCATGGCGGAAAAGTCATTGATCAGCAGCAGTTGCTCAATATGCAAGGTCTTGCAAAACGCCTCACGGCTCAGGCGCCAGTGATTGTTGGTGAAGCGAAACTCATCACCACTGACCGGCCCCGCGACTGCCAGGCAGACCGCGCCCAGATCCCCTTTGACCAGTCCCTGTGCCAGCAGGTACGCACCGATAGCCTGCTCAGGACTTGTATAGTCGGCAGTGGCGAACACCTGTACCGAGTGCATACGGTTATTTTCCCAGAGGGCAAAACGTGCGTTGGTACCGCCTATGTCACCGACCAGGGCACGCTTCATTTAAGCGCCTCCAGCGCCGAGGTAAAGGCGCTGGCACCCTGTTCGGCGGGGCTCAAGGCCATGCGCAGGAACCCGAAAAGCTCACGTCCACAGCCCAGGTCGTTGCCCGTGGGCGCAGGGGGAATTTCGCGATCTGCCAGTTCAGCGGCATCGAGTTTCACCGTCAGCGTGCCGGCAACGCCATCGACGCGAACGATATCGCCGTCGCGCACACGCGCCAGCGGCCCACCATCAAATGCCTCGGGGCAAACATGAATAGCCGCCGGGATTTTCCCTGATGCGCCAGACATGCGACCGTCAGTCACCAGCGCGACCTTGAAACCGCGGTCCTGAAGCACACCCAGGAACGGCGTCATCTTGTGTAGCTCCGGCATGCCGTTGCAACGGGGTCCCTGAAAGCGCATCACCGCGACGAAATCGCATTCCAGCTCGCCAGCCTGGAAGGCATCTGCCAACGCTTGCTGATCATGAAATACCCGTGCCGGCGCTTCGACAACCTGATGTTCGGGGGCGACGGCAGAAACCTTCATTACCCCGCGACCCAGGTTGCCCTCCATCACGCGCAAGCCACCCTCGGGCGAGAACGGCCGCGCGACCGGACGCAAAATGGCCTCATCAAGACTCGCTTGCGGCCCTTCGCGCCAGATCAGCTTGCCATCCTGCAGGAAGGGCTCCTGGGTGTAGCGGCGCAAGCCGTGGCCAGCCACGGTATTGACGTCTTCATGCAAGAGCCCGGCATCGAGCAGCTCACGAATTAGAAAGGCCATACCGCCCGCCGCCTGGAAGTGGTTGATGTCAGCCTTGCCATTCGGATAAACGTGAGACAGGGTCGGCACCACTTCGGACAGCTCGGCCATGTCCTGCCAGGTCAACTGGATGCCGGCCGCTTGTGCGATGGCAGGCATGTGCAGGGTATGGTTGGTCGAGCCGCCCGTTGCGTGCAGGGCAACGATGGAGTTGACCAGGGATTTTTCATCGACTATTTCGCCCAGCGGCATGAAATCACCGCTGGCCTTGGTCATGCGCGTGACCTGCTGCGCAGCCTCGACCGTAAGTGCATCGCGCAGCGGCGTATACGGATTGACGAACGAAGCCCCAGGCAAGTGCAGACCCATTACTTCCATCAGCAGTTGGTTGGTGTTGGCAGTGCCATAGAACGTGCAGGTGCCGGGGCTGTGGTAGGACTTCATTTCCGATTCGAGCAGCTCTTCGCGGCTGGCCTTGCCTTCAGCGTAGCGCTGACGCACATCGGCCTTTTCCTTGTTGGAAATACCAGAAGGCATCGGGCCACCAGGGACGAAGACAGTCGGCAGATGACCAAAGCGCAAGGCCCCCATCAACAGGCCCGGTACGATCTTGTCACAAATCCCCAGCATCAGCGCGGCATCGAACATGTTGTGAGACAAGGCAATGGCCGCAGACATAGCGATCACTTCACGGCTGGCGATCCCCAGCTCCATGCCCGGCTCGCCCTGGGTTACACCGTCGCACATGGCGGGAACGCCGCCGGCAAACTGACCCACCGAACCGATTTCACGCAACGCCTGCTTGATCTGCTCGGGGTAGTGTTCGTAAGGCTGATGCGCCGAGAGCATATCGTTATAGGCGGAAACGATAGCGACGTTAGCGGCGTTCATCATGCGCAGGCTGTTCTTGTCCTGGCTGCCACAACCGGCCACGCCGTGGGCAAAGTTTGCGCATTGCAGCTTGGCCCGCATCGGCCCGTCACTGGCTGCCCCGCGAATCAACTGCAAGTAGCGTTCACGGGTAGGACGGCTGCGGGCGATCAGCCGTTGGGTGACCTCAAGAATGCGCGGATGCATGTACTGAACTCCAGGCTAACGGTGGTTGCGACCTCTGCGGCAGTTTCCCTAATCAGCGTTCGCCACCTAGGCTCAAAGCCAGGGACAACTGCTGCGGGAGGACGGCTTGGCCGATCGCTCGTTGTAGATTGAATAAAATACTGCCAGCAAAAAGGCTTGTTTTCTATTTTTTTACGAATAATCTTGTAATTCCAACAACAAAAACGTTTAAGTGAAGCAGTTCCTCGTTGTACCACGGCTTCACCGCTAGCAGAGGTAGCTCCATGACCCTACGCATCGCAATCAATGGCTTTGGCCGCATCGGCCGCAATATCCTTCGCGCACTCTATACCGAAGGCTACCGTCAGGACCTGCAGGTCGTCGCGATCAACGACCTGGGCGACAGCGCGATCAATGCGCACCTGCTCAAATACGACAGCGTTCATGGCATCTTTGCTGCCAGCGTCGAGTCCGATCACGAAAGCCTGACCGTCAATGGCGACCGTATAGCCGTCAGCGCTATTCGCAACCCGGCTGATCTGCCATGGAAAGCCGAAGCCATCGATGTGGCATTCGAATGCACCGGCCTGTTCACCGAACGCGTCAAGGCTGCCGCTCACCTTACTGCCGGGGCGCGCAAAGTGATTATCTCGGCACCGGCCAAAGGTGCGGATGCAACCATTGTTTATGGTGTGAACCACGATCTGCTGCGTGCCTCGCACCAGATCATTTCCAGTGCCTCCTGCACCACCAACTGCCTGGCACCCGTGGCCCAGGTACTGCACCGTGAGCTGGGCATCGAACAAGGCTTGATGACGACCATCCACGCCTACACCAACGACCAGAGCCTGACTGACGTCTACCACAGCGATCCATTTCGCGCCCGCTCAGCCACCCAGTCAATGATCCCGAGCAAGACCGGTGCAGCCGAAGCTGTCGGCCTGGTGCTGCCGGAACTTGCCGGTAAACTCACCGGCATGGCCGTGCGAGTACCGGTGATCAATGTCTCTCTGGTCGACCTGACGGTTAACCTCAAGCGCGACACCAGCGTCGAAGAGGTCAACAACCTGCTCAAGGACGCCAGCCGCCACTCCAAGGTGCTCGGCTACAACAGCCTGCCGCTGGTGTCTTGCGACTTCAACCACAACCCGCTGTCGTCAATATTCGACGCCAACCATACCCGTACCAACGGGCGAATGCTCAAAGTGCTGGCCTGGTATGACAACGAGTGGGGGTTCTCCAACCGCATGCTGGATAACTGCCTGGCGTTATGTAACGCACAATAGTTCGGGTCTGTTACCGGGCGGGTCTCATCGCGAGGCAAGCCCGCTCGCACAAACTGGCCAGGGACGGTAAAACGGGTTCTAACGCCGCAACTACTTGACCATCAGGTTTATGATAAGCATTATCATTCGCTTCTCATTGGTCGGGTATTGCTGTGAGTCAGTCTCAGTTCAACGCGGTATTCCTTGCCCAGCGGCACAGTCTGCTGCGTACCCTGCAGCGCATGGTCGACAATCCCAGCACCGCCGAAGACCTGCTGCAAGAGACTTACCTGCGCGTCACCCGCGCCTTGGGCGAGCGCCCGATCGAACACCTGGAACCGTTCGTTTTCCAGACCGCTCGCAACCTGGCGCTGGACCACCTGCGCGCTCGTCGGGCGCAGTCGCGCAACCTGGTTGACGACGTGCCCGAGCAAATTCTGCACAACGTCGCAGCTCCAAGCAGCAGCGCCGAAGACGCAGCCCATGCCGAGCAACTGCTCAAGCGCCTCAGTGTCAGCATTGGGCAATTGACCCCAAGGCAACAGCAAATTTTCATCCTCAGCCGCTTGCACGGCGCCAGCTATATGGAAATTGCCGAGCAGCTCAATGTCTCGGCCAGCACGGTTCAGAAGGAATTGAAATTGATCATGGCTATCTGTGTCGGCGTCGCCAATCGCCTGAACCGCGATTAGTCCCGGCTTGCCACGCAACGCGTTACGCTTGATCATAAATAGAACGACAAGACCACCCAGGATTCTCCGTGACCGATAGCGCCTCTGACCGCCCTTCGCCGCCGGACCCGGCTGCCTGCGCTAGCGCCATGGATCAGGCGCTGGACTGGCTCATACGCCTGCAATGTGCCACCGCCGAAGACACTCAGGCGTTCGAAGCCTGGCTGGAAGCCGATCCAGCCAATGCCCAGGCCTATGTCGATGCTGAAGCACTTTGGCTAGGTGAAACGGTGCGCCAGGCTGCCAGCCAGATTGCCCAGGCCCACCGCCCCTCGCGCCTGGCGCGTTTGCGCCCGCACTGGAAGCCCATGGCTGCGGCTGCAGTTTTGCTGGTTGGCGTGTTTACTCTCGGCAATCTGCCGGTGCGCCTTCAGGCCGATCACCTGACAGTCGTTGGCGAGCGTCAGCGCCTGCAACTTGAGGACGGCTCGAAGGTTCTGCTCAATACCAACTCAGCGTTCTCCAGTGACATCGATAACCGTAAGCGCGTCGCTCGCCTTTATCAGGGCGAGGCATTCTTCGAGGTTCCCGCCGGCCTTGAACAGCCACTGGAACTGCAGGCAGGGCCGTTGCGTGCCAGTGTTCGTGACAGCGACTTCGCCGTACGCTACCTCGACGGGGAAGCCCTGGTGCGGGTACAGCGCGGCGATGTCGATCTCCAGGCAAGCAGCGACCAGCGTATTCGCCTCTCCAGTGGTGACAGCATCAGGGTCGGGCCACACGGCTTTGGCCAGCGTGAGCGCGTCGACGCGCAGAAAGACCTGGCCTGGGTTCAGGGTCGACTGATTTTTGAGAATTGCCCACTCAATCAGGTACTGGCCGAACTGCGCCGCTACTACCCTGGCCTCATCATCTCCCGCAATGAGCGTCTGGAGCAGGTCGCCGTTACCGGCAACTATCGCCTCGATCAGCCGCTGGAGACGTTGCGCTCTCTGGCACACATAACCTCGGCACAACTGTACGAGTTTCCGGCAGTAGTTATTCTCAACTGAGCGAAAGTATTTTTACGCGATCCCCTGCGACGATTCGTCTCGTTATAGCCAATGCAACTGATTCTTATTTTTGAATCGGGTAGCACCTATAACATTCGCGCGACAGGGAGCGCTTTCGATGTCTACTGGTTTCACTCGTCGGTCCTCGGACACTTCACGCACACCCGGCCTGCAACGTTGCACCCTCTCCCTGCTGACCCTGGCCATGTTTGCCAGCGGCGCCTGCAGCTTGCCTGCATTGGCCGCCGAACCCGCTCAGGCCAGTGCCTCGCGCATGGGCGACTACCGTTTTGCAATCAACCAACAGCCACTGGTATCGGCGCTTAATGCGTTCACCGCAGTGACGGGTTGGCAGGTCGGGCTGTCTGCCGAACTGGCAGAAGGTGTGGCCTCGCCAGGCGTCCAAGGTTCGCTGAAACCGGATGCTGCCCTGCAGCGCCTGCTCGTGGGCACGGGCCTGAAGTACCGCAAACTCGGCCCAGGCAACGTGGTACTGGAGCGCAGCAACTCCAGCGCTATCGCTCTGCAGCAAATCACAGTCACGGCCACTCGCAGCGCCCAGGACATCAGCCAGGTACCGAGCACGGTGTCGGTCCAGACCCGCGAACAACTCGACCGGCAGAACGTCAACAACATCAAGGATCTGGTGCGCTACGAGCCGGGTGTATCGGTAAGCGGCACCGGTCAGCGCAGCGGTCTGAACGGCTACAACATTCGCGGTATCGATGGTGAACGGGTACTGACCCAGATCGACGGCGTGTCGATCCCCGACAGCTTCTTCTTCGGTCCCTACGCACAGACCCAACGCAATTATGTCGACCCGGAAATCGTCAAGCGTGTAGAGATCCTCCGAGGCCCGGCTTCGGTGCTGTATGGCAGCAACGCCATTGGCGGCGCGGTCAGTTACTTCACCCTGGATGCCGACGACATCATCAAGCCTGGCCAGGATGTCGGTGCACGGTTGAAAACCGGCTACAGCTCGGCAGACGAAAGCTGGTTGAACGCCGCCACCGTCGCCGGGCGCCAGGGCGACTTCGACGCTCTGTTACACCTGAGCCAACGCAATGGCCATGAGACAGAGTCCTACGGCAATCACGGCGGAACCGGCCTTGAGCGTACCGAGGCCAACCCTGAAGACGTGCAAACCACCAACATTCTGGCCAAGGCCGGCTGGAACTATACCGACGACTCGCGCCTGGCCCTGACTTATGAGCATTACAAGGACGATCGCGACCTTGATCAAAAGAGCGCCGTAGGTGGACCGTTCATTCCTGGTTTCGGCGCCATGAATTCCTACCGCGACCGCACCGGCAACGATACCGTGACCCGCGAACGTTTCGGCCTCAACCACGAATTCGCCTTGGGCAGTTTGCTGGCTGACAACATTAAGTGGAGCCTGAACTACCAGATCGGCAAAACCGACCAACGTACCGAAGAACTGTACGCTGCCCGGGGTCGAGAAGTTTTCCGTGACCGCAAGACCACCTACAAGGATCGCCAGTGGGTCTTCGACGCCCAGTTGGACAAGGCTTTCAGCATCGGTGAAACCGAACATCTGCTCACCTACGGCACCACGCTCAAGCATCAGAAGGTCACCGGCTCGCGCAGCGGCACCGGAACCTGCCTGAACGTCGGCGGCACCTGTACCGCCATCGGCGCCGACAGCCCAGGTGATGGCCAGGAGCGGGTGAGTGACTTCCCGGACCCGACCGTCAACACCTACAGTTTGTTTGCCCAGGATGAGATTCGCTGGAATCAGTGGACCTTCCTGCCTGGCGTCCGCTACGACTACACCCAACTCAAGCCCCACATGAGTGATGAGTACCTGCGTGGTGTCGACGCTTCAAGTTCCGATCCGGTCAACGATGACCAGAAGAAGTGGCACCGGGTATCGCCCAAGTTCGGCGTGACGTACGCCTTCAACGATAACTACACCTGGTACGGCCAGTACGCCGAAGGCTTCCGTACACCAACGGCAAAAGCACTCTACGGCCGTTTCGAAAACCCAGGACTGGGCTACAGCGTACGGGGGAACTCCAATCTCGACCCGGAAACCAGCAAG
The DNA here is from genome assembly GCF_016881005.1 of Pseudomonas arcuscaelestis. GTDB lineage: Bacteria > Pseudomonadota > Gammaproteobacteria > Pseudomonadales > Pseudomonadaceae > Aquipseudomonas > Aquipseudomonas arcuscaelestis. Next base: position 193,149 of record NZ_JACOPV010000007.1, read on the forward strand.
AGTTATGAAACCGGCCTGCGTGGCAACTTTGATGCAGGCAACTTTGATGTCGCGGTGTTTTACAACAAGTACCGCGACTTCATCAACGAAGACGCCATTCAAGGCTCCAACATTGGCACCACGTTTGAAGCCAACAATATCAAGCACGCCACTATCAAGGGTGCCGAGTTCAAAGGTCGCTTGAATCTCGATCACTTCGGTGCGCCTCAAGGCCTCTACACCCAGGGCTCGCTGGCTTACGCCTACGGTCGCAACGACGACACCGGGCAACCACTCAACAGCGTCAACCCGCTCACAGCAGTGATGGGCCTGGGTTATGAACAGGAGCAATACGGTGCATTGCTGAGCTGGACCCTGGTCAAGCGCAAGGATCGCGTCGACGACACTACCTTCTTCGCCCCCGACGGTACCAGCAAGCAATTCCGCACGCCTGGCTACGGTGTACTCGACCTTACCGGCTTCTACAAAGTTACCGACGACATTAGCGTCAACGCCGGTCTCTACAACCTGACTGACAAGAAATACTGGCAGTGGGACGACGTGCGCGGCTATGACGGCCTCGGTGAAGCAGCAGTGACCTCACCTGCCAACCTCGACCGCCTGACCATGCCCGGCCGTAACTTCGCCATCAATCTGGTCTGGGACATCTGAGTGCATCGCGGGGCGAGTCGATGACCCGAGTAGCCCCGTGACATTCCACTGAGGTGAGGAATTTTTACTGTCGTACGTCCTCTTGTTCGTCTAGTAACAAGGCACGCCCATTTCGCAAGGAATCACCATGACCGCCGCAACCACCACCGAACGCGCCAGCCTGCGTTCGCAGCGCCTGAATCAGCTCACCCATGCTCCGCACACCGAGCTCGATGCCCTGGTCAAATCACACGCGCCTTTCGAAACTCGCGAAAGTTTCGCCCGCTTCGTTGTTGCCCAGTACTTGTTCCAGAATGAACTCAAAGCGCTGTACACCGACCCAGCACTGATCGCCATCGTTCCAGATCTGGCCGAACGCTGCCGCGCCGAGCAGGCTGGTCTTGACCTGGCTGACCTGAACACAGAAATTCCCGCTGATTTCGCCGGCGCCGTGCAGAACCCAAGCCTGGGTGAGGCCATGGGCTGGATCTTCGTTTCCGAAGGCTCCAAGCTCGGTGCTGCCTTCCTGATCAAGCGTGCGGTAGGCCTGGGCCTGTCCGACAGCTTCGGTGCTCGTCACTTGGGCGAGCCAGCCGGCGGTCGCGCCGAGGGCTGGAAGCAGTTCACGCGCATTCTCGACGCCCTGGAATTGAGCGCCGAAGAAGAAGCCAAGGCCGAGCAAGGTGCAGTCGCCGCATTCGAGCGTTTCACCGAACTGCTCAAACACGCTTACGCGACTGCGCCTAAAGCCGAACTGGCCTGACGCGCCGTACCCGGTTACCCTTTTGGTAACCGGGCCCTCCTCGTGCAACCGACGACACCATGACTCGCCCCTCCAGCTCGAAACTAGCTCGCCTGCTGTTCGGCCTTCTGGCCTATGTCAGCCTCGCCATTGGCCTGGTCGCAATCGTCGTGCCTGGTTTACCCACCACCGAATTCATTCTGCTCGCGGCCTGGGCGGCCACCCGCAGTTCGCCGCGCCTGAGTGCCTGGCTGGAAAATCATCGATTGTTCGGTCCGATCCTGCACAACTGGCGCAATGGCAAAGTAATTCAGCGCCGCGCAAAACTCAGCGCTACGGTGAGCATGGTTATATGCGCAAGCGTGATGCTGGTATTTCTCGACCATCGTTGGCCGGTTTTTCTTGCGATTGGCGGCATGGCCCTGGGCAACCTGTGGATCTGGTCACGTCCGGAATCTGCGCCCTTGAACCACGCCGATCGCTCATCAACCCCCACCCAAGGCTAGCGCTAAAAACGCCGAAACATCTGACCAAGCTCATGTGAACTCCCACCTATCGTCGCTCATTTTTTGGCCGCCAACTGCTGGCGACCACCTGAAACACGACGTTAGGCGTTCAACTCACCCTCCCACAACTAACAAAATTGCCAGGCAATAGGTGACCGGTAGCGCGCCTCTACAGGCTCAACAACCCGCTATACAACGAATAAGCCGCCACTCCCGCCCCCACCAGCACCATCAGAAATATCAGCTTTTCCCAGTGGGTGAACAACGCCTGGCCCTGCTCATGCTTGGCCCGAGCAAAAAGGATCACACCGGGGGCATACAGCAACGCCGAGAGCAGCAGATACTTCAACCCGCCGGCGTACAGCAGCCAAATGGCGTAGACCAGCGCGATTCCCGCAATCAGGAAATCCTTGCGTCGCGCCCTGGCGTGCTCCTGATAACTTTCCCCGCGTATCGTCAATAACAAGGCATAGGCTGCCGACCACAGGTAAGGCACCAGGATCATCGACGAAGCCAGGTAGATCAGGCTGGTATAGGTACCTGCCGAGAACAACGTAATCAGCAGGAATAGCTGAATCATCACGTTGGTCAACCACAAGGCATTAGCAGGCACATGATTGGCGTTTTCCTTGGCCAGGAAGCGCGGCATGGTCTGGTCCCGCGCAGTGGCGAAGAGAATTTCGGCACACAGCAGTGCCCACGACAACAATGCCCCCAACAACGAAATAGCCAGGCCAATACTGATCAGCAATGCGCCCCACGGCCCGACGATATGCTCCAGCACCGACGCCAGCGACGGGTTCTGCAACGCTGCCAGTTCGGGCTGGGTCATGACACCCAACGACAGCACGTTGACCAGCACCAGCAAAGCCAGCACACCGACGAAGCCAATCACCGTGGCCTTACCTACGTCCGAGCGTTTCTGAGCCCTGCCTGAGTAAACGCTAGCGCCCTCGATGCCGATAAACACGAACACGGTCACCAGCATCATATTACGCACCTGGTCGAGCACACTGCCGAACTTCGGGTTGCTCAAGCCCCAGATGTCGCGGGTAAAGATGTCTGCTCGAAACGCCACCGCAGCGATGACGACAAACATCAGCAGCGGCACGATCTTGGCCACCGTGGTCACCTGGTTGATGAAGGCAGCTTCCTTGATGCCGCGCAGCACCAGAAAGTGAACGGCCCACAGCAGCAAAGAGGCACAGGCAATGGCGATTGGCGTGTTGCCCTCACCAAAAACCGGGAAGTAGAACCCCAGGGTGCTGAACAGCAGAACGAAATAGCCGACGTTACCCAGCCAGGCGCTGATCCAATACCCCCAGGCGGACGAGAAGCCCATGTAATCGCCAAACCCGGCCTTGGCATAGGCGTAAACGCCCGAATCCAGGTCCGGCTTGCGGTTAGCCAGGGTCTGGAACACAAACGCCAGGGCCAACATGCCCACCGCAGTGATACCCCAGCCGATCAGCACTGCGCCAACGTCAGCACGCGCAGCCATGTTCTGTGGCAAGGAAAAAATTCCGCCACCGATCATCGAGCCGACCACCAACGCGATCAACGCACCCAAGCGCAGTTTTTGTCCCGGTTCGGACATGCAGATCCCCTTTTGTCTCGTCTTTGTAACCTCAGCGAGGCACCCTGAAGTTAAATATATGTGCAGTTTAGGCGTTTATAAATAATGCGTCTTTAAAACTATGCTTTTCATAACTATGACGCCTATGCCGGACGAACTAGATGGTGAGTTTTGTGCACTAGCTCGGGCCTTTCAAGTAAATAAGAGAAAATCTCGTTAAAAATTTGCTAAAGCTGTGAAACGGGCTAGCTTCAATTCTCGCAGGCTGTCAGAGCGAATGCTCTAAAACACCATGGAGGTGCCTGTGTGCGAGGCTTTCAGCAAGGCCATCGGCATACTCCGGGGGGAGCTTTTTCTGTCAACGATGCAACGGACCGCACCATAAACTGACTTGAATCAGCTTACGAATACGTCGCTGGATTTACTCTAGCTTCATCTTTTCAACTGATATGGAGTTATTCGATGTCAGACACTCCCGGGAAACTACGACTTGGTGCGCTTGTTGCACTAGTAGTCGGCTCAATGATTGGCGGCGGGATCTTTTCGCTGCCGCAAAACATGGCTGCAAGTGCTGACGTAGGTGCAGTACTGATCGGCTGGGGCATCACCGCCATCGGTATGCTGACCCTAGCCTTTGTGTTCCAGACCCTGGCCAACCGAAAGCCGGATCTTGACGGTGGGGTATACGCCTACGCCAAGGCTGGTTTCGGCGATTACATGGGCTTTTCGTCCGCCTGGGGGTACTGGATCAGTGCCTGGCTGGGTAACGTCGGCTATTTCGTTCTGCTGTTCAGTACCCTGGGCTACTTTTTCCCGATCTTTGGCGAAGGTAATACCCCAGCGGCCATCATCGGTGCCTCGGTGCTGTTGTGGGCCGTACATTTTCTGGTACTGCGCGGCATCAAGGAAGCCGCCTTCATCAACCTGGTCACCACGATAGCCAAGGTTGTGCCGCTGGCGCTGTTCATTCTGATCGCATTGTTCGCGTTCAAACTGGACATCTTCACCGCTGACATCTGGGGCACCATGAACCCGGACCTCGGTAGCGTGATGAACCAGGTGCGCAACATGATGCTGGTCACCGTCTGGGTGTTCATCGGTATTGAAGGCGCGAGCATCTTCTCCGCTCGGGCAGAAAAGCGCTCGGATGTGGGCAAGGCAACCGTCATCGGCTTCATCACCGTGCTGCTGTTCCTGGTTCTGGTGAACGTACTGTCGCTGGGCATCATGACTCAGCCTGAGCTGGCCAAACTGCAGAACCCATCGATGGCTGCCGTGCTTGAGCACGTGGTCGGTCACTGGGGTGCAGTGCTGATCAGCGTCGGCCTTATCATCTCGCTGCTCGGTGCCCTGCTGTCCTGGGTACTGCTGTGCGCCGAGATCATGTTCGCCGCTGCCAAAGACCACACCATGCCGGAGTTCCTGCGCCGCGAGAACGCCAACCATGTACCTGCCAATGCGCTGTGGCTGACCAACGCCATGGTGCAGATCTTCCTGGTCATCACCCTGTTCTCGGCCAGTACTTACCTGTCGCTGATCTACCTCGCCACCTCGATGATCCTGGTGCCTTACCTGTGGTCTGCGGCCTACGCCTTCCTGCTGGCATGGCGCAGCGAGACCTACGAGCAAGCACTGGCGGAACGCAAGAAAGACCTGATCATCGGCGGTATCGCCCTGGTCTACGCCATCTGGCTGCTGTATGCCGGTGGCGTCAAATACCTGCTGCTCTCGGCCCTGCTCTATGCCCCTGGCGTGATCCTGTTCGCCAAGGCCAAGCGCGAGGTCGGCCAACCGATTTTTACCAACGTGGAGAAACTGCTTTTCGCCGCCGTGGTTATTGGCGCCCTGGTGGCTGCCTATGGCCTGTACGACGGCTTCCTGACTCTGTAACCCCCGTATTCGCAACTTGGAGGAAATAACCATGTCCACGGAAAAAGTTAAGTACGGCGTACATTCTGAAGCCGGCAAACTACGTAAAGTAATGGTCTGCTCCCCTGGCCTGGCGCACCAGCGCCTGACGCCGAGCAACTGCGACGAACTGTTGTTCGACGACGTCATCTGGGTTAACCAGGCCAAGCGTGACCACTTCGATTTCGTCACCAAGATGCGTGAGCGCGGTATCGAAGTGCTGGAAATGCACAATCTGCTGACCGAGACCGTTCAGAACCCAGAAGCGTTGAAATGGATCCTCGATCGCAAGCTCACCCCTGATACCGTGGGTATCGGCCTAACCAACGAAGTACGCAGCTGGATCGAAGGCCTGGAGCCACGCAAGATTGCCGAATTCCTGATTGGCGGCGTGGCCGGTGAAGACCTGCCGGAAAGTGAAGGCTCCGGCGTCATCAAGATGTACCGCGACTACCTGGGCCACTCCAGCTTCCTGCTGGACCCACTACCCAACACCCAGTTCACTCGCGACACCACCTGCTGGATCTATGGCGGCGTCACCCTGAACCCGATGTACTGGCCAGCACGACGTCAAGAAACCCTGCTGACCACCGCCATCTACAAGTTCCACCCAGAATTCACCGAAGCAGACTTCGAAATCTGGTACGGCGATCCTGATCAGGATCACGGCAAAGCCACACTTGAAGGCGGCGACGTGATGCCAATTGGCAACGGCGTGGTGCTGATCGGCATGGGCGAGCGCACCTCGCGCCAAGCCATCGGCCAACTGGCTCAATCGCTGTTCGCCAAGGGCGCGGTCGAGAAAGTCGTTGTCGCCGGCCTGCCGAAGTCCCGGGCAGCGATGCACCTGGACACCGTGTTCAGCTTCTGCGACCGCGACTTGGTCACGGTCTTCCCTGAAGTGGTCAAGGAAATCGTACCGTTCGTCATCCGTCCGGACAGCAGCAAGCCTTACGGTATGGATGTACGCCGCGAGAACAAGACCTTCATCGAAGTGGTTGCCGAATCCCTCAACCTGAAAAAACTGCGTGTCGTCGAAACCGGTGGCAACAGCTTTGCCGCTGAACGCGAGCAGTGGGATGACGGTAACAACGTGGTGGCTGTGGAGCCTGGCGTAGTCATCGGTTATGACCGCAACACGTATACCAACACCTTGCTGCGCAAGGCGGGTATCGAAGTCATCACCATCAGCGCTGGCGAACTCGGCCGCGGCCGTGGCGGCGGTCACTGCATGACCTGCCCAATTGTTCGCGACCCTATCGATTACTAAAACGACCATCAACCCAGCCGCGCCTACCCGGCGTCGGCTGGGCCGATTACCGAACTCAAGGAATATCATCATGGCGTTCAATATTCACAACCGTAACCTGCTGAGCCTGGAACACCACACCCCTCGCGAGTTGCGCTACCTGCTGGACCTGTCCCGCGACTTGAAACGTGCCAAGTACACCGGCACCGAACAGCAACACCTCAAAGGCAACAACATCGCGCTGATTTTCGAGAAAACCTCGACCCGCACCCGATGTGCCTTCGAAGTGGCCGCTTATGACCAGGGCGCCAACGTTACCTATATCGACCCGAACTCCTCGCAGATCGGCCACAAAGAAAGCATGAAGGACACCGCGCGGGTCCTTGGCCGCATGTATGACGCCATCGAATACCGTGGCTTCAAACAGGAAATCGTCGAGGAGCTGGCCAAGTTTGCCGGTGTACCGGTGTTCAACGGCCTGACTGACGAATATCACCCAACCCAGATGATTGCCGACGTGCTGACTATGCGTGAGCACGCCGACAAGCCAATCCACGAGATCAGCTACGCGTACCTGGGTGATGCCCGCAACAACATGGGCAACTCCTTGCTGCTGGTGGGTTCTAAACTGGGCATGGACGTACGCATCTGCGCACCCAAGGCACTGTGGCCGCACGACGACCTGGTTGCACGCTGCAAAAAATACGCTGAAGAAAGTGGCGCACGCATCACCCTGACCGAAGACCCGAAAGCTGCTGTCAAAGGCGTCGATTTCATCCACACCGACGTTTGGGTATCGATGGGCGAGCCAGTGGAAGCCTGGGCCGAACGCATCCAGCAATTGCTGCCATACCAGGTCAACGCCGAGCTGATGAAAGCCACCGGCAACCCTCGGACCAAGTTCATGCACTGCCTGCCAGCGTTCCATAACTCCGACACCAAAGTCGGTAAACAGATCGCCGAGCAATATCCGCACCTGGCCAATGGCATCGAAGTGACCGACGATGTATTCGAGTCCCCAGCCTGCATCGCCTTCGAGCAAGCGGAAAACCGCATGCACACCATCAAGGCCATCCTGGTATCGACCCTGGCTGACCTGTAACACCTCTGTAGGAGCGGGCTTGCCCCGCGATGCGATGTGCCCGGCACATCGTAATCGCGGGCCAGGCCCGCTCCCACAAATCACTTCTTCAGAAGGAAATTCATCATGCGTATCGTTGTTGCATTAGGCGGTAACGCCCTGCTGCGCCGTGGCGAACCCATGACCGCGGAAAATCAACGCGCCAATATCCGCATTGCCACCGAGCAGATCGCCAAGATCCATCCAGGGAACGAGCTGGTCATTGCCCATGGCAATGGTCCACAGGTTGGCCTGCTGTCGCTGCAGGCGCAGTCCTACAAGCCGGACGAAGCCTATCCGCTGGACGTTCTCGGGGCTGAAACCGAAGGCATGATCGGCTACATCATCGAGCAAGAGCTGGGTAACCTGCTGGCGTTCGAAGTGCCGTTCGCCACCCTCCTGACCCAGGTTGAAGTCGACGGTAAAGACCCGGCGTTCCAGAAGCCGAGCAAGCCAATCGGGCCGGTCTATTCCAAAGAAGATGCTGAGCGCCTGGCCGCAGAAAAAGGCTGGGCGATCGCCCCGGACGGCGACAAGTACCGCCGCGTTGTCGCCAGCCCTCGGCCAAAACGAATTTTTGAAATTCGCCCAATCACCTGGCTACTGGAAAAAGGCACCGTGGTGATCTGTGCAGGTGGCGGTGGCATCCCGACCATCTACGACGAGAGCGGCAAGGTGCTCAGTGGCGTAGAGGCGGTGATCGACAAAGACTTGTGCTCATCCTTGCTGGCTCAACAACTCAAGGCCGACCTGCTGGTTATCGCCACCGACGTTGATGCTGCCTATATCGACTGGGGCAAGCCAACTCAGAAAGCGGTGGCCCAGGCCCACCCAGACGAACTGGAGCGCCTTGGTTTTGCCGCAGGTTCCATGGGGCCTAAGGTCCAGGCCGCGTGCGAATTTGCCCGTGAAACCGGCAAGGTCGCGGTGATTGGTTCGTTGGCGGATATCGAAAAAATTGTTGAAGGTACTGCCGGAACCCGTGTCAGTACGGCCAAGCCTGGAATAAGCTACCGTTGATGCAGTTGGGCGGACTCAAGGTCCGCCCGTTTCACCCTTCCAGAGGAGCCTTCCATGGCCAAGTTCGAACCCGGTCATCTGCATATCGAGCGCCACGCGCTGACCAAGGATGACTGCAATTACAATCTGTTCATCGACTACGAAGTCACGACCGACCCCAAGGAAGGCAAGGGCATGCAGTTCACCATGCATGGCACCATCGAAGGTAAGGAATTCAAGGAAGTCTTCTTCCTGGCCAAAGAACAGGCCTACAACTTTGCCAGCAACGTGACCAAGATCGCGGAAAAGTACGGTATTCCAAAACACCTGAGCAGCATTGGCTCGATGCACAAACCCTACGACGCGATGTTCGAGGATGTGCGTAAACAGCTGAGCATGAAGTCAGGCGATCCGGTAAACCCCGAGCACTTCGAGTAACCCACCCGTTCTCTTCACGGGGCACGGCGGCTATCCGACTTGCCCCGCGATTTAAGGCATACTTGCCCTCTTCGGCAGCCTTGAAACCTCTCGCCCAATGCGCATCCACGTCAGCTTCATCGACCGCGTCGGTATCACCCAGGAAGTGCTGGCCCTGCTTGGTGCCCGCAATCTCAACCTGGATGCGGTGGAGATGGTGCCGCCCAATGTCTACATCGATGCCCCGACCTTAAGCCCGCATGTGCTTGAAGAACTGCACGACGCATTGCTGAATGTGCATGGCGTGCAATCGGTGCGCGTTGTCGACATTCTCCCCGGTCAGCGCCGCCACCTGCAACTCGACGCCCTGCTCGCAGCCATGAGCGATCCGGTACTGGCCCTGGACAGCGCCGGCCATGTACTCCTGGCCAACCCGGCGCTGATAGCCCTGTGTGGTCAAGAACCCTCCGATCGCTCGGTAGTCGATCTGTTCGACGACCCCGGCCTGTTGGAGGCACTGATCGAACAGGGCTTTCGCCTGCCAATGCGTGAGGTGGTGCTCAATGGCCAGACCTTGCTGCTCGATGCCACTCCAATCACCAATGCAGGCGCGCTGCTGACCTTGTATCAGCCTAACCGTATCGGCGAACGGCTCTCGGCACTGCATCACGACCACGCTGAAGGTTTTGACGCCCTACTCGGCGACTCGCCCCCCATCCGCACCTTGAAGGCCCGCGCCCTAAGGGTGGCAGCACTCGATGCACCCTTGCTGATCCATGGCGAGACCGGCACGGGTAAAGAGTTGGTAGCCCGCGCCTGCCATGCCATCAGCAGTCGCCACAGTGCCCCATTCCTGGCCCTGAACTGCGCAGCGCTGCCAGAGAATCTCGCTGAGAGCGAACTGTTCGGCTATGCCCCAGGCGCCTTTACCGGCGCCCAGCGCGGTGGCAAACCGGGCCTGATGGAGTTGGCCAACCAGGGCACGGTGTTTCTCGACGAAATCGGCGAAATGTCCCCCTACCTTCAGGCCAAGCTCCTGCGTTTTCTCAATGACGGCAGCTTTCGCAGGGTTGGCGGTGATCGCGAGGTCAAGGTCAATGTGCGAATCCTCAGCGCCACGCACCGTGACCTGGAAAAAATGGTCGCCGAAGGCAGTTTTCGTGAAGACCTGTTCTACCGCCTGAATGTGCTTAATCTCCAGGTTCCACCGCTGCGCGAACGCGGCCAGGACATTCTTCTGCTGGCCGGCTACTTCATGCAGCAAGCCTGCACCCAGATTCAGCGACCGCTATGCCGGCTGGCTGCGGGTACCTATGCAGCCCTGCTCGACAACCGTTGGCCTGGCAATGTCCGCCAACTGCAAAACGTGATTTTTCGCGCTGCGGCCATCTGCGAAAGCACTGTGGTCGACATAGGCGATCTGGATATCGCTGGCACCTCGGTAGCCCGCAGCCACAATGGCGACGTGAGCAGCCTGGAGCAGGCCGTGGAGGATTTCGAACGCACTCTGCTGGAAAAGCTCTACACCAGCTACCCCTCTACTCGCCAACTGGCCAACCGTCTGCAGACCTCCCACACCGCTATCGCCCATCGCCTGCGAAAGTACGGCATTCCCTCCAAGCTTTGAGCCCTAACACCCGTATTGAAAACGCTACAGTGTATCGATTTCAGTACAGCCCTGGGGAAACGTTGCCCTGCAAGGTTCTGATCCCTTTAAGCTTTTTTTCCTACGCTGCGGTGTAGCGATTTCGCTACAGCCCAGACGCGCACTTAACTCATAAATTTCATATCCTATTGTTTTTAAAGATATTTTTATAAATGGCAGTGAAATTGCAAAGAGAACGCTCATTATCAGGGCTCAGCGCCGAACCTGGGCCACGCCTACCCTTGAGGAGTTTCCATGAGCGAGTTGCGTTTTACCGAAGATCACGAATGGCTGCGTACCGAAGCTGACGGCAGCGTCACTGTCGGCATTACCGCCTTCGCTCAGAACGCCTTGGGTGATGTGGTCTATGTGCAGTTGCCGGAACTGCAAAGTTACGAGCAGGGTGCTGAAGCGTCGACCGTAGAATCGGTAAAGGCTGCCAGCGGCGTGTACATGCCACTGAGCGGTGAAGTGGTCGCCGTCAACGACCAACTTGCAGACAATCCGGAGCTGGTCAACGAAGACCCTCTGGGCGAAGGCTGGTTCTTCCGCTTCATTCCAGCCGATGCCGACGCCGTTGCGCAACTGCTCGACCAGGATGCCTACGACCGCCTGATCAAAGCCAACGCTGACGCCTGAGGAATCACCATGACCATCAACCTCGGCACTGCCAACGAATTCATCGCCCGCCATATCGGCCCACGCCAGAATGACGAGCAACAAATGCTCGCGACCCTGGGTTTCGACTCCCTGGAAGCCATGAGTGCTGCAGTCATTCCCGACAGCATCAAGGGCACCAGTGTGCTGGAGCTGGGCGCAGGCCAAAGCGAAGCCGATGCCCTGGCCTCGCTCAAAGCCATCGCTGGCAACAACCAACTGTTCAAAAACTTCATCGGCCAGGGTTACTACAACTGCCACACCCCCGCGCCGATTCTGCGCAACCTGTTGGAAAACCCGGCCTGGTACACCGCCTACACCCCGTATCAGCCAGAGATTTCCCAAGGCCGTTTGGAAGCTCTGCTAAACTTCCAGACCATGATCAGCGACCTCACCGGCCTGCCGATTGCCAACGCTTCGCTGCTCGACGAAGCCACTGCTGCTGCCGAAGCCATGACCTTCTGCAAACGCCTGAGCAAGAACAAAGGCAGCCACACCTTCTTCGCTTCCGTGCATTGCCATGCTCAAACCCTCGATGTGCTGCGCACCCGTGCCGAGCCGTTGGGCATCGAAGTGGTGGTGGGTGACGAGCGCGAGCTCGACGATGTCAGCGCCTTCTTCGGTGCCCTGCTTCAGTACCCAGCCAGCAATGGCGAAGTTTTCGACTACAGCGAACTGGTGGCACGCTTGCACTCAGCCAATGCCCTGGTCGCGGTTGCCGCTGATCTGCTGGCACTGACCCTGCTGACCCCGCCTGGCGAGTTCGGCGCCGACGTCGCCATTGGCAGCGCCCAGCGCTTCGGTGTGCCGCTGGGCTTCGGTGGCCCGCATGCGGCCTATTTCTCTACCCGCGATGCGTTCAAGCGCGACATGCCAGGCCGTCTGGTCGGTGTGTCGATCGACCGCTTCGGCAAGACCGCCCTGCGTCTGGCCATGCAGACCCGCGAGCAACATATCCGTCGCGAAAAGGCGACAAGCAACATCTGCACCGCCCAAGTACTGCTGGCCAACATTGCCAGCATGTATGCCGTTTACCACGGCCCACAGGGTCTGAAGCAAATCGCAGGCCGCACCCATGCCTTGACCGCGATTCTCGCCGCGGGCCTCCAGCAGCTTGGCGCCAGCGTCGAAAACCAAGCGTTCTTCGACACCCTGACCCTGGTCACCGGCACCGCCACTGCAACCCTGCAAGAGCAGGCGCGCGCCCAACGCCTGAACCTGCGCCAGATCGACACCCAACGCCTGGGCCTGTCGCTGGATGAAACCAGCACTCAGGCAGACGTGGAAACACTCTGGCAGCTGTTTGCCGATGGCAAAGTCGTACCCGACTTCGCGGTCCTCGCCGCCAGTGTTCAGGTTCAACTGCCTGCCGCCCTGCTGCGCCAGTCTGCAATCCTCGAACACCCGGTGTTCAATCGCTACCACAGCGAAACCGAGCTTATGCGCTATCTGCGCCGCCTGGCCGACAAGGACCTGGCGCTCGACCGCACCATGATTCCGCTGGGCTCATGCACCATGAAGCTCAACGCCGCCAGCGAAATGATCCCGGTCACCTGGGCCGAGTTCGGCAACCTGCACCCGTTTGCACCCGCCGAACAGAGCCAGGGCTACCAGCAACTGACCGACGAGCTGGAGGCCATGCTCTGCGCCGCAACCGGTTATGACGCGGTGTCGCTGCAACCCAACGCCGGCTCGCAAGGCGAATATGCAGGCCTGTTGGCCATTCGCGCCTACCACCAGAGCCGCGGTGATGCCCGTCGCGACATCTGCTTGATTCCGTCTTCGGCTCACGGCACCAACCCGGCCACCGCCCATATGGCCGGCATGCGCGTGGTAGTAACCGCCTGTGACGCACGTGGCAACGTCGATATCGACGACCTGCGCGCCAAGGCCATCGAGCACCGCGAACACCTCGCGGCACTGATGATCACCTACCCGTCGACCCATGGTGTGTTCGAGGAAGCGATCGGCGAAATCTGCGCGATCATCCATGACAACGGTGGTCAGGTTTACATCGACGGTGCCAACATGAACGCCATGGTCGGTCTCTGTGCCCCGGGCAAGTTCGGTGGCGACGTCTCGCACCTGAACCTGCATAAAACCTTCTGCATTCCCCATGGCGGTGGCGGCCCGGGCGTCGGCCCGATTGGCGTCAAGTCGCACCTGGCGCCGTTCTTGCCTGGCCACGGCCATATGCAGAACAAGCAAGGCGCGGTCTGCGCCGCACCGTTCGGCAGCGCCAGCATTCTGCCCATCACCTGGATGTACATCCGCATGATGGGCGGCGCCGGTCTTAAACGTGCCTCGCAAATGGCCATCCTCAATGCCAACTACATCGCCCGTCGCCTGGAAGAGCACTATCCTGTGTTGTACACCGGCAGCAATGGTCTGGTAGCGCATGAGTGCATCCTCGACCTGCGTCCAATCAAGGACAGCAGCGGCGTCAGCGTTGACGACGTTGCCAAGCGCTTGATCGACTTCGGCTTCCACGCCCCGACCATGTCGTTCCCGGTGGCCGGTACGCTGATGATCGAACCTACCGAAAGCGAGTCCAAGGAAGAGCTGGATCGCTTCTGCGAGGCAATGATCCGTATCCGCGAAGAAATTCGCGCGGTTGAAAACGGCAGCCTGGACAAGGATGACAACCCGCTGAAGAACGCCCCGCACACTGCTGCCGAAATTGCCGGCGAGTGGAGCCATCCGTACAGCCGCGAACAAGCGGTGTATCCGGTAGCTACGCTGGTCGAAGGCAAGTACTGGCCACCAGTCGGTCGCGTCGACAATGTCTTCGGGGACCGCAACCTGGTGTGTGCCTGCCCATCGATCGAGAGCTATCAGGACGTTTGAGGGGGCTGATCGCGGGTAAAGCGCGCGCCCACACGCAGACTGTGGGCGCGGGTTTGTCCCGCAAAACCCTTCACCATTACGAGGGCATAACCATGTCACTTAGCGTCTTCGACCTGTTCAAGATCGGCATCGGCCCCTCCAGTTCTCATACCGTCGGCCCGATGCGCGCCGCTGCGCGCTTTGCCGAAGGACTGCGCCGCGACGACCTGCTCAAGGCCACCACCAGCGTTAAAGTCGAGCTGTATGGCTCGCTGGGTGCCACCGGCAAGGGGCATGGCAGCGACAAGGCTGTGATTCTGGGCCTTGAAGGCGAACATCCAGACAGCGTCGATACCGAAACCATCCCTACTCGCCTGCAGGCCATCCGCAGCTGCGGCCGGCTCAAGCTGCTGGGCGAGCACGACATCGAATTCATCGAGAAACAGCACCTGGCGATGATTCGCAAGCCCTTGGCCTACCACCCCAATGGCATGATTTTCCGCGCCTTCGACAGCGCCGGCCTGCAAATCCGCAGCCGCGAGTATTACTCGGTGGGCGGCGGCTTTGTCGTCGATGAAGACGCAGCTGGTGCCGACCGCATCGTCGAAGACAGCACCGTCCTGCCCTACCCATTCAAGACTGCCAAAGAGTTGCTTGGCCACTGCACCGCGCAGAATCTTTCCATCAGTCAGGTGATGCTGGCCAATGAAGCGGCCTGGCGTACGGAAGGCGAAACCCGCAAAGGCCTGTTGCGTATCTGGCAAGTGATGCAGGACTGTGTCGCCGCCGGTTGCCGCAACGAAGGCATCCTGCCAGGTGGGCTGAAGGTCAAACGTCGGGCCGCCGCGCTGTATCGCCAGCTCTGCAGCAACCCTGAGGCAAGCCTGCGTGATGCCCTCTCGGTACTGGACTGGGTCAACCTCTACGCGCTGGCCGTCAACGAAGAAAACGCTTATGGCGGACGCGTGGTTACCGCACCCACCAACGGCGCCGCCGGCATCGTGCCTGCGGTATTGCACTACTACATGCGCTTTATCAATGGAGCCAATGAAGACGGCGTCGTGCGCTTTCTGCTCACCGCAGCGGCCATCGGTATTCTCTACAAGGAAAACGCTTCGATATCCGGCGCTGAAGTCGGCTGTCAGGGCGAAGTCGGTGTCGCCTGTTCAATGGCTGCCGGTGCCCTGTGCGAAGTCATGGGCGGCAGCGTGCAACAGGTAGAAAACGCCGCTGAAATTGGCATGGAACACAACCTCGGCCTGACCTGCGATCCAATTGGCGGGTTGGTCCAGGTGCCTTGCATCGAGCGCAATGCAATGGGCTCGGTGAAGGCCATCAATGCGGTGCGCATGGCCCTGCGCGGCGACGGTCAGCACTTTGTTTCTCTCGACAAGGTCATTCGCACCATGCGCCAGACTGGCGCCGACATGAAAAGCAAATACAAGGAGACCGCCCGCGGCGGTCTGGCCGTCAACATTATTGAATGCTGACACCCTCTCAAGCCCCAAGGAGTCATCAATGTCCACCGAAACGCTGCACAAGACCCCGCTGCATGCCCTGCATCTGGAACTGGGCGCACGCATGGTGCCTTTCGCAGGCTACGACATGCCGGTCCAGTACCCTCTGGGCGTGATGAAGGAGCATTTACATACCCGTGCACAGGCGGGTCTGTTCGATGTCTCGCACATGGGCCAGATCCGTCTGACCGGCGCTGATGCCGCCAAGGCCCTGGAAACCCTGGTACCGGTGGATATCATCGACCTTCCAGTGGGCATGCAGCGCTACGCAATGTTCACCAACGAACAAGGTGGCATCCTGGATGACCTGATGGTTGCCAACCTGGGCAACGATGAACTGTTCCTGGTGGTCAACGCCGCCTGCAAGGACCAGGACCTCGCCCACCTGCGCCAGCACCTCGGTGATCGGTGCCAGATTCAGCCGCTGTTTGAAGAGCGAGCGCTACTGGCCCTACAGGGGCCGATGGCAGTCAAGGTGCTCGAGCGCCTGGCACCAGACGTGGCAACAATGACCTTCATGCAATTCAAACCTGTACAACTGCTCGGCGCCGACTGCTTCGTCAGCCGCTCCGGCTACACCGGTGAAGATGGCTTCGAGATTTCCGTTCCGGCTGATCAAGCCGACGCCCTGGCCCGCCGACTGCTGGACGAGCCGGAGGTAGCGGCAATCGGCCTAGGTGCCCGCGACTCCCTGCGCCTTGAAGCCGGCCTGTGCCTGTACGGCCACGATATGAACACCCAGACCACACCTATCGAGGCCAGTCTGCTGTGGGCGATTTCCAAGGTGCGCCGCGCCGATGGCGAACGCGCAGCGGGATTCCCCGGTGCCAAGCAGATTTTTGCCCAACAGTTGAACGGCGTCGTTCGCAAGCGCGTGGGCTTGCTGCCACAAGAGCGCACACCGGTGCGTGAAGATGCAGAGATTGTCGATGAAGCCGGTACTGTCATCGGTAAAGTTTGCAGCGGCGGTTTCGGTCCAACCCTGGCCGCTCCGGTGGCTATGGGTTATCTCGATACTGCGCATACCGCAATTGATACACCGGTCTGGGCAATTGTTCGCGGCAAGCGTGTCGCCATGAAAGTTAGCAAGATGCCGTTCGTTGCCCAGCGCTATTATCGCGGCTGAAACGATAGTTGAAACTTTGTGTCATAACGCGTTCGGATTTTCGAATTCGAACGTGTTTTATAACTTTCGAAAAGCACCTCTGTACGGTCTGGAATGAGCAAAAAAAAATCGACCGAAGGACAGCTAAAAGGTAGAGAGGGAGCGGCTTCCAGGGCTTGTTTTTGCCAACTGAGTTAGCGTAGAGTCACTGCACTGTGTTTGCATGGGTCGCTATGGTTCGTGACCTGGGCAGTAGCGCTGAGATTTGCTACAACCCGTTCGACGTCTGTTACTTTCCTGCAACCCAGCCCAGTACTCTTTCATTTGGAAGAAACTGTTACTAATTCTAAGTTTCAAAGGAAATAAGACAATGTCCCAACGTCAGAGCGGTACCGTCAAGTGGTTTAACGACGAGAAAGGTTTTGGTTTCATCACTCCAGAAAGCGGTCCGGATCTGTTCGTACACTTCCGCGCTATCCAAGGTAACGGCTTCAAGAGCCTGAAAGAAGGCCAGAAAGTTACCTTTATCGCCGTGCAAGGCCAGAAAGGCATGCAGGCTGACGAAGTTCAAGCCGAAGGCTGATCTTCCTCAACAAAAAGCCCCTGCTGGCAACAGCAGGGGCTTTTTTGTGCGCGCTCGGTGACCGCGCGCTGGCGCGGCGATAACAACCTGACATCTAAACCCTGCCACAAGGCAACGATTTCTCCGCGCAATTCCGTAGAATGGCTCCTTTTGCCCAAGGAGGGCACTTTGTATGCCCAAGCAGTTGTTGCAGCCCCAGGGTGATTTTCCCGCTGTCGGCCTAGGTCGGCGCCTGGCTGCCATGTTCTATGACTTTCTTTTGTGTACCGCGTTGCTGATCGTGACGGCTGGCATCTACAAAATGATCCAGATGGCAGTTATCGGAGAAGCGCAAATGCGCGCAATGACCGATGCCGGCGCACTGGACGGTGATCCGCTGCTGTCGACAGTACTGCTGTTCGTGCTATTCGGTTTTTTCGCCAAGTTCTGGACCCACGGCGGGCAGACGCTCGGCATGCAAGTTTGGCGCATTCGCGTACAGAACGCCGACGGCAGCGCCATCAGCCTGTGGCAGGCACTGTTGCGTTTCCTCGTCTCCATCGCCTCCTGGCTGTGCCTGGGCCTGGGCTTCATTTGGTCGCTGTTCGACAAGCGCCAGCGTACCTGGCATGACATGTACTCCGAAACGCAACTGGTTCAGTTGCCCAAAAGCAAAAAGTGACAGAACCAAAAAAGCCGACCCTGGGGTCGGCTTTTTTACGTGCGTGAACTCAACCCGCTCGACGCAACATCCATAATCCTGCACCCGCACAGATCGCCGCGGGGATCACTACCGCCAGCAGCGGTGGGAAACCGAATACCTGGCTGGACGGCCCCAGCAAGTCCTGGGCAATGCGGAACACAAAGCCTACCAGTACACCGGTAAACACCCGCTGACCCAAGGTCACCGAACGCAACGGACCGAAGATGAAGGAAATGGCCATGAGCACCAGCGCTGCGGTAACCATTGGCTGCAAGACCTTGGTCCAGAAAGCCAGCCAGTAGCGAGCATTGTTCAGGCCCTGGTCGGACAGGTAATGGATGTAATCCCACAAGCCAGTAATCGATAGAGATTCTGGTGCCAGCACCACGGTGTTGAGCAGTTGCGGGGTAACCGTAACGTCCCAGCGCTCTGCCGGTGCCTTGACGACTTCGGTGTGGTCACCACGGAAATGCGTGGTGGTCACGTCGCTCAACTGCCAGTGGTCTTCCTGGTATTGCGCACGACGCGCAAAGCTTGAGGTAATCAGATGACGCTCGTTATCGAAACGGTAGCGAGTTACACCGTACAGCAGGCCATTGGGCTGCACCGAGTTGATGTGCACGAACTCATCGCCCTGGCGGTGCCACATGCCGCGCTTAGAGCTCTGGGCCTCACCGCTACCCTGGGCCAGGGAACGGTCGGCCTGGGCTTTGTTCTCGGTTACCGGGGCCAGGTACTCACCGATCAGAATACCGGCGAGCATCAGTACCAGCATGGGCTTCATTACCGCCCAAACGATGCGCCCGATGGAAACCCCGGCAGCACGCATGATGGTCAGTTCGCTGCTACTGGCCAGGCTGCCGAGGCCGATCAGGCAACCGATCAGCGCCGCCATCGGCAGCATGTCGTAAAGGCGTCGCGGCGCAGTCAGCAACACGAAGTTGCCCGCATCCATCAGGGTATAGCTGTCAGTGATGTCGCCCATCTCATCGATGAAGGCAAACAGCGATGCCAGGCCCAGGATGATCCCGAGTACGGCAAGAATGGCCACCAGCACACTCCTGCCGATGTAGCGGTCGAGCTTAACCATGGGCCACCTCCGCACGACGCGCGGCACGCTTGAGGCGCAACGGCTCCCAATACATCAAGCCCAGACCGATGAGCAGGAACAGTCCGTGGACCCACCAGATGCCCAGGCTGATCGGCAACTTGCCTTTTTCCAGGGCACCGCGCACAGCAATCAGCATTGTCAGGTACGCCATATACAGAAGAATTGCCGGCAGCAGCTTGAGGAAGCGACCCTGGCGAGGATTGACCCGTGACAATGGCACTGCCAACAGGGTTACGACGAATACCAGCAGTGGCAACGACAGACGCCATTGCAGCTCGGCACGCTCGCGGCGCCCGTCGCTGGCAAACAACTCGGAAGTTGGAATGGCCTCGCGATCAGTGATTTCTTCGCTGACCTCGGGCTTGGGCAGCAATACGCCATAGGTGTCGTACTTGATGGCACGGTAGTCGGCCTGTCCTGGGTTGCCATCATAGCGATAGCCGTTTTCCAGGATCAGGTAACGGTTGCCGTCGGCACCGATTTCCTGGCGACCCTTTTCAGCCACCAATACCGAGGGTGCTCGCTCCTTGGTCTTGTCCTGGGAGAAACGCTTCTCGGAGATAAACACACCCGCCAGGTTGCCACGATCTTCAGACAATTGTTCGGTGTACGTCACACGGCTGCCATCGCGCAAGGTCTGGAAACGGCCCGGTACCAAGGTATCGAACTCGGTCAGGGCATCCTGCTGATTGATGATCTGCGCAACCTTGGTAACGCCCTGCGGTGCCAGGCCCAGGCTCAACCAGGCGACCAGCAAGGCCACCAGTGCAGCTGGCGCCATGGTCATGCCCAGCAATCGCTGTTGGCTCATGCCGGTGGCCGAGAGCACGGTCATCTCGCTCTCAAGGTAAAGGCGACCGTAGGCCAGGAGAATTCCCAAGAACAGCCCCAGAGGCAGGATCAGTTGCAGGAAACCCGGCAGGCGGTAGCCCATGATCAGAAAAAGCACACCCGGATCGAGTATGCCCTGGGCCGCCTGGGCCAGGTACTTGATGAAGCGCCCGCTCATGATGATCACCAGCAGCACTGCGCTGACGGCACTCAAGGTCACCAGGACCTCGCGGGATAGATATCGGAAGACGATCAAACCAGACACTCCTGGGTTGTCAGGCTCGGACAGCCAAACAAGAAATCCATAACAGCCAAGATAGTTGCTGGCTCGCCTGAGCGAACCTGCACAAAAGTTGGCGCATTATCCTGTGATTGGCCGTGCCTGTCACTGGCGACGCACAATGCGTGGTCAACGGGGTTGTCAGGGCGGTCCGAGCAGGCTCAAACTGGCAGCTTTCTCACTGGTGCGCGACCACGCGGCCAGCTCGCTCAAGCGCCTGCATAGACAACGCGCAAAGACAGATCATTCGGGGACCCTGACATGGAACTGGTTGTAAAAAGTGTAGCCGCTGCATCCTTGAAAACCGCCACACTGGTGCTCGGCGTGGGCGAAGGGCGCAAGCTTGGCGCCAGCGCCAAGGCTGTCGATGAAGCCTGCGCCGGCGCGCTCAGCGCTGTTCTCAAGCGAGGCGACCTGACTGGCAAGCTGGGCCAGACCCTGCTGCTGCAAAGTCTGCCCAACCTCAAGGCCGAACGCGTTTTGCTGGTAGGCACCGGAAAGGACAACGAACTGGGTGACCGCAGCTGGCGCAAAGTGGTTTCCTGCGTACTGAACGTACTCAAGGGTCTCAACGGCAGCGACGCAGTACTGGCACTGGACGAAGTGGCCGTGTCCGGCCGCGACGCCTTCTACAGCAAATCGCGCCTGCTGGCCGAGACCCTGCTCGATGGTGAATACGTCTTCGACCAGTTCAAAAGCAAGAAGGCTGAGCCTCGCGCCCTGAAGAAAATCACCTTGTTGGCCGACAAGGCCGGTACCGCTGACGTCCAGCGCGCCATCAAGCACGCCAGCGCCATTGCCTCCGGCATGAGTCTTGCCCGTGACTTGGGCAACCTGCCACCTAACGTCTGCCACCCAAGCTTCCTCGCCGAACAGGCCAAGGGGCTGGGCAAGGCCTACAAGGGCCTCAAGGTCGAAGTCCTTGATGAGAAAAAAATCAAGGAGCTGGGCATGGGCGCCTTCTACGCCGTAGGCCAGGGTAGCGACCAGCCACCACGCCTGATCGTGCTCAACTATCAGGGTGGCAAAAAAAGCGAGAAGCCCTACGTGCTGGTGGGCAAAGGCATCACCTTCGATACCGGTGGCATCAGCCTCAAGCCCGGTGCGGGCATGGACGAAATGAAATATGACATGGGGGGTGCTGCCAGTGTCTTCGGCACTGTGCGTGCAGTGCTCGAACTGCAGCTGCCGATCAACCTGGTGTGCCTGCTGGCCTGTGCCGAAAACATGCCAAGCGGCGGCGCTACCCGCCCAGGCGACATCGTTACTACCATGAGCGGCCAGACCGTCGAAATCCTCAATACCGACGCCGAAGGCCGCCTGGTACTGTGTGACGCCCTGACCTATGCCGAGCGCTTCAAACCTCAGGCAGTGATCGACATCGCCACCCTCACCGGCGCTTGCATCGTCGCCCTGGGCAGCCATACCTCAGGCCTGATGGGCAACAACGACGATCTGGTCAACCAGTTGCTCGACGCCGGCAAGCGCGCCGACGACCGCGCCTGGCAGTTGCCACTGTTCGATGAGTACCAGGAACAACTGGACAGCCCGTTTGCTGATATCGCCAACATTGGCGGCCCCAAGGCAGGCAGTATCACCGCTGGCTGCTTCCTGTCGCGCTTTGCCAAGGCCTACAACTGGGCGCACCTGGATATCGCCGGCACTGCCTGGATCAGTGGTGGCAAGGACAAAGGCGCCACTGGCCGTCCGGTCCCGCTGCTGACCCAGTACCTGCTCGACCGCGCCAACGCCTGAGACAGTGCCCGCCGCCTGCGCCCCTTCGGGCGTAGCCGGCAGGCCCGCTGATCATGAATAAAGTCGACTTCTATATTCTGCCCAGTGACGCGCCGTCGGCGCGCCTGGATTTTGCCTGCAAGCTCTGTGAGAAAGCCTGGCGCATGGGCCATCAGGTCTACCTGCACTGTGCCGACGCCGCCCAGCGTGACGATCTGGACGCCCGCCTATGGGCTTTCAAGGCTGAGGCGTTCGTACCGCACAACAACGCTGATGAGTCGGCTCTGGGTGGTGTAGTGCTGGGGCTCGGTGATGACTGCGGCAGCCACACGGACCTGCTGATCAATCTTGATCTGAAGGTGCCATCGTTCGCCGCGCGCTTTGCCCGCATTGCCGAAATCGTTGTCGAAGAGCCCACGATCCGCCAGGCCGCCCGAGAGAGTTTCCGTTTTTATCGCGAACAGGGCTATGCTCTGCAGGATCACCGCTTACAGCGACTCTAAAGACAATGGACAAACCCACTCCCTTGCCCCAATCGGCCCACCTGCTGGACGACCTCGAATCAATTCGCCAATTGCTTGGCGATGAATCCCTCGAGCCGCCACTGCTGACAGACACCGTCGAAGAGCAGATTCCGCTTCTACTCGAAGAAGCCGATCCAGCCCCTGTGCTGACGCCAGAACCTGAGCGACAAGCACCTGCCGACCCACAGGCAAAGCGTCAGGAAACCCTGCTGCACCTGGACAGCGAACTGCGCGCAGCGGCGCAGTTGATCATGCAGGACGTGATCAACGACTTTACCCCGCACATCGAGAACGAAATCAAGCGTCGTCTTGATGCCCGGCTCGAACGCCTGCTCAATCAATAGGCAATAGCTCCAAGCTGCAAGCTTCAAGAGCCGTGCGGCGCTCTGAGCTTGTCGCTTGAAGCTTGCCGCTTCGTTATACTCTCCGGCTTTCCTGAATAAATGCCATAGGGTCCCGCCGCGCATGGATAAGACCTACCAGCCGCACGCTATTGAAACTTCCTGGTACAACACCTGGGAGTCCGAGAATTATTTCGCTCCGCAAGGCGCGGGCGATGCCTACACCATCATGATTCCGCCGCCGAACGTAACCGGCAGCCTGCACATGGGTCATGGTTTCAACAACGCGATCATGGACGCACTGATCCGTTTCCGTCGTATGCAGGGCCGCAATACCCTGTGGCAGCCGGGCACCGACCACGCCGGTATCGCTACCCAGATGCTGGTCGAGCGTCAGCTCGAAGCCAAAGGCCAGAGCCGCCACGACCTGGGCCGCGACAAATTCCTGGAAAAAGTCTGGGAATGGAAAGATCAGTCCGGTGGCAATATCAGTCGTCAGATCCGCCGCCTGGGCTCCTCCGTCGACTGGAGCCGTGAGCGCTTCACGATGGACGACGGCCTGTCCGAAGCGGTCAAGGAAGCCTTTGTGCGTCTGCATGAAGACGGCCTGATCTACCGCGGTAAGCGCCTGGTCAACTGGGACACCAAGCTGCACACGGCGATCTCCGATCTCGAAGTGGAGAACCATGACGAGAAAGGTCACCTGTGGAACCTGCGCTATCCACTGGCTGACGGTGCCAAGACCGCCGACGGCAAAGACTACCTGGTGGTTGCCACTACCCGTCCGGAAACCATGCTCGGCGACGCCGCCGTTGCCGTTAATCCCGAAGACGAGCGTTACAAGGCACTGATCGGCAAGTTCGTCGAGTTGCCGCTGGTTGGCCGTCGCATCCCGATCATCGCCGACGACTATTGCGACCCGGCGTTCGGTACTGGTTGTGTGAAGATCACCCCGGCCCACGACTTCAACGACTATGAAGTCGGCAAGCGCCACAACCTGCCGCTGCTCAATATCTTCGACAAGAACGCCTTCGTATTGCCTGTCGCCCAGGTATTCAATCTCGACGGCAGCGTCAATGAAAGCGTCGACGCCACCCTGCCCGCCCAATACGCCGGCCTGGACCGTTTCGTTGCACGCAAGCAAATCGTCGCCGACTTCGACGCCGCGGGCCTGCTGGTAAGCGTCGATGACCACGCCCTGAAAGTGCCAAAAGGCGACCGTTCGGGTACGGTCATCGAGCCATGGCTGACCGACCAATGGTATGTGTCGACCAAACCGCTGGCCGAACCTGCCATCGCTGCTGTTGAAGATGGCCGTATTCAGTTCGTGCCTAAACAGTACGAAAACATGTACTTCTCCTGGATGCGCGATATCCAGGACTGGTGCATCAGCCGCCAGCTCTGGTGGGGCCACCGCATTCCGGCCTGGTACGACGAGTCCGGCAAGGTTTATGTAGGCCGCAGCGAAGAAGAGGTTCGCAGCAAACATAATCTCGGCGCCGACGTGGTCCTGAATCAGGACAACGACGTACTCGATACCTGGTTCAGCTCGGGCCTGTGGACCTTCTCGACCCTGGGCTGGCCGCAGCAGACCGAATTCCTCAAGACCTTCCACTCCACCGACGTATTGGTCACCGGTTTCGACATCATTTTCTTCTGGGTTGCCCGGATGATCATGCTGACCATGCACTTGGTGAAGAACGAGGATGGCACCCCGCAGGTTCCGTTCAAGACTGTCTACGTTCACGGCCTGGTTCGCGATGGCCAGGGCCAGAAGATGTCCAAGTCCAAGGGCAACGTCCTTGATCCGCTGGACATCGTCGACGGCATTACCCTGGACGAACTGCTGGAAAAACGCACCAGCGGCTTGATGCAACCCAAGCTTGCCGAGAAAATCGCCAAGCAGACCAAGGCCGAGTTCCCCGAAGGCATCGCCAGCTATGGCACCGATGCCCTGCGTTTCACCTTCTGTTCGCTGGCATCCACCGGTCGTGACATCAAGTTCGACATGGGCCGCGTAGAAGGCTATCGCAACTTCTGCAACAAGATCTGGAACGCCGCCCGCTACGTGTTGGACAAAGGCGAAGACTGTGGCCAGAACGGCGAAGCCTACGAGCTGTCGCTGGCTGACCGCTGGATCATTTCGCAACTGCAGCGAACCGAAACCGAAGTGACCCGCCAGCTGGAGCAGTTCCGCTTCGACCTGGCCGCCCAGGCGCTCTACGAGTTCATCTGGAACCAGTATTGCGACTGGTACCTGGAACTGTCCAAGCCTGTGCTGTGGGACGAAAACGCCCCGGTCGAGCGCGCTCGTGGCACCCGTCGTACCCTGGTGCGCGTGCTGGAGGTGGCCTTGCGCCTCGCGCATCCGTTCATGCCATTCATCACCGAAGAAATCTGGCAGCGACTCGCGCCGCTGGCCGGTGCCGAAGGCAAGACCATCATGCTGCAGCCATGGCCGGTGGCCAATGAAAGCCGCATCGACGCGGCGGCCGAAGACGATATCGAGTGGCTCAAGGAGCTGATGCTCGGTGTCCGTAATATCCGTGGCGAAATGAACATCGGTCCAGGCAAGCCGCTGCAATTGTTCCTCAAGAACGCCAGCGCTGAAGACCAACGCCGTCTGCAGGAAAACGAAGCGCTGCTGAAAAAGCTGGCGAAAATCGAGTCCTTCACCGTACTGGGCGAACAGGACGAAGCACCGCTGAGCGCCACCGCGCTGGTGGGCGACCTGCAAGTGCTGGTGCCGATGGCTGGCCTGATCGACAAGGACGCCGAGCTGGCACGCCTGAACAAGGAAATTCAGCGTCTGCAAGGCGAAGTTCAGCGTGTGGGCGGCAAGCTGTCCAACGCAGCCTTCGTCGACAAGGCGCCGCCAGCAGTGATCGACAAGGAACGCGCCAAGCTGGCCGAGGCTGAACAAGCCCTGGCCAACTTCACCGAGCAGCATGCACGGATCGCCGCCCTGTAAACATCGCTGATTTCAGTGATGCTATCGCGGGTCAAGCCCGCTCCCACAGGACACCCTGTAGGAGCGGGCTTGACCCGCGATGCTTTTCACCGGACCTTAAAATGACGACACCTGACAAACCGACCCTGCATCCGCGCAACCGCCACCAGGGCCGTTACAACTTCCCCGAGTTGATCAAGAGTAGCCCTGAATTGGGCCAGTTCATGATCACCAATCCATACGGCAAGCCCAGTATCGACTTTGCCAATCCCGAGGCAGTCAGGGTGTTCAACCGTGCCCTGCTCAAGGCTCAGTACGGTATCCAACACTGGGATATTCCCGCCGACTACCTGTGCCCACCGATTCCTGGTCGTGCCGACTACATTCACGTAGCAGCCGATCTACTGGCCCTGGACAACGGCGGCGAAATCCCCCGTGGGCCCCAGGTACGCGCCCTGGATATCGGTGTCGGTGCCAACTGCATCTACCCGTTGCTGGGCCACAGTGATTACCGCTGGCGCTTCCTCGGCTCGGACATCGACGCCACGGCGCTAGCGGCAGCGAAGGCCATCGTGCACGCCAACGGCCTGGACAAAGCCATCAGCCTGCGCCAGCAAAGCAATCGCAAACACATTTTGCTGGGCCTGCTAAAAGACGACGAGCGTTATGACCTGACCCTGTGCAACCCGCCGTTTCACGCCTCGCGAGAGGAAGCCACGCGGGGCAGCCAGCGCAAATGGCGAGCCCTGGGCAAGGCCGACCCCAAGCGCAAGTTGCCGGTGCTCAACTTTGGCGGGCAGAACAACGAACTCTGGTGCGAAGGCGGAGAAATCCGTTTTGTCAGCCAGTTGGTGACTGAAAGCGTTGCGCTTGGCAAACAGGTGATGTGGTTCACCTCATTAGTGTCCAAGGCGTCCAACCTGCCCGGCATCGAAGCTGCATTGAAGAAAGCCGGTGCGCAGGAAGTGCGCATTGTCGAGATGGGCCAAGGGCAGAAGCAAAGCCGCATGGTGGCCTGGACCTTCCAGGATGCCAGCGCCCGCCACGCACGCTGGGCGACCAAATAATACCTGCAGCCAGCAAAAAGGCACAAAAAAACCGCGTCTGGCTCACACCAGACGCGGTTTTTTTTTGCTGTTTACAATTACTTGTTTACAGCGTCGGTCAGCACTTTGGCTGGCACGAACTTAACAACTTTCTTGGCAGCGATTTCGATGGCAGCGCCAGTCGAAGGGTTGCGGCCGGTACGGGCAGGACGCTCGGTGATTTTCAGTTTGCCAATGCCTGGCAGAGTGATTTCGCTGCCATTTTCCAGTTGATCAGCAACGATCTGACCCAGTTGCTCCAGAGCGTTACGCGCGGTGGTTTTCGGCGCGTCGATAGCTTCGGCGATGTCGGCGATCAGTTGGTCTTTGGTCAATGCCATGGTGGTGTTCCTTCCCTATCAAATTCAGTGAGTATGCAGAGTGCTGCGTCAGTCATCGAGCCAGACCTGCGGGGTAACCAGCGGTCCGGAGTTAAAGCCATGTCAATCGCGTATGTAGATACGCAAAAAGACGTTTGGTTCGACCTGACGCGAGCGGTCTGCCAGCAATGCGCCACACACGGTGCGCAAGACCGGGCAAAACTACCACAGGAATGGATAAATATCCGCTGCTGACACGGTAAATGTGCAGGTTTTTCGGGGGTTTGCGCGAAAAAACGCAAAAAATTGAACAAAAAACGAACAACCGACATTTCTGCCAACATCTGGCCGCAGAATCACCTTCGGCCTGAGGTACACTTGGCCACTTTGCAACGCGGCCCGCACCGCCCATTTTCAACCGAGAATCCCATGCCGATCCGTCATTGCATCGTCCACCTGATCGACAAGAAGCCCGATGGCAGCCCCGCTGTATTGCACGCACGCGACTCTGAACTTGCCGAGTCCGGCGCCATCGAAAACCTTCTTGCCGACCTCAACGACAGCTACAACGCCAAACAGGGCAAAGCCTGGGGCTACTTTCACGCCGAATCCGGCGCCCATCCGTTCAGCGGCTGGCTGAAAGAATACCTGGAGGATGGCAGCACCTTCACTGCCTTCAGCCGAGTTGCCGTCGAGCATCTGCAAAAGCTGATGGAGGAATCCAACCTTTCGGTGGGTGGCCACGTCCTGTTTGCCCACTATCAACAAGGGATGACCGACTACCTGGCAATCGCCCTGCTGCATCACAGCGAAGGCGTAGCGGTGAACGCCGAGCTCGATGTCACTCCGTCCCGTCATCTGGATCTTGGCCAGTTGCACCTTGCCGCGCGGATCAACCTTTCGGAGTGGCAGAACAACAAGGCGTCGAAACAGTACATCTCGTTCATCAAAGGCAAGAACGGCAAAAAAGTCTCGGAGTACTTCCGCGACTTCATCGGCTGCCAGGAGGGCGTCGATGGCCCCGGCGAGACCCGTACCCTGCTCAAAGCCTTCAGTGATTTTGTCGAAAGCGAGGATCTGCCTGAAGAAGCCGCCCGGGAAAAAACCCAGACCCTGGTCGACTACGCCACCAGTCAAACCAAGGCTGGCGAACCGGTGACCCTGGAAGAACTGTCCGGGTTGATTGACGAGGATCGTCCGCGCGCGTTCTACGAGCACATTCGCAACAAGGACTACGGCCTGTCACCGGAGATTCCCGCTGACAAGCGCACCTTGAACCAGTTCCGCCGCTTCACCGGACGTGCCGAAGGCCTGTCGATCAGCTTCGAGGCGCACCTACTGGGTTCGAAGATCGAGTACGACGAAGAGAACGGCACGCTGATCATCAAGGGGCTGCCGACCCAGCTCACCGATCAGCTCAAGCGTCGCAAAGACTGAGCCCCTGCCAGGAGGCCACCAAGGCCTCCTTCGCGCTCTTGCGCAGCTTCTTTACCAGGCGCTCCTGGCGCAATGCCTCGGCCTTGTCCGGCCACGCCTCGACATATACCAGCGCCACTGCCGGGCTAGTGCTGAAGTAACGGGCACCCTGACCTTTTTGATGAGCAATGAAACGCCGCTGCGGGTTATCGCTGATCCCGCAATACAACGAACCGTTGGCCGCGCGCACCAGATAGACATACCAGGTTTTTTTCAGCGCTTGGGCATTAGGTTCTGTCACGGCATCGACTGCAAAGGAGAAAGCGCCCAGCTTAACGCCTCAGCGGCCTGCCTGAAACGCTCGCAAGCCCTTAAGCGCCTGCCCACGCACTTTGCCCTGCACCAACGGCGTCCACCCCAGCAACAGCCCCGAGGTGCCCAACGCCTGCCGTGACCAGCGCCACAGACTGAAACTGTCATGGTGCTCGCAGATTTTTCCATCGCGAATAACGAAACGGGCCTGAATGTCATTGATCACGATACGACCGGTCTGGCTGAACAGGTAAGTAGCAACCCAATGCGCACTTGCGCTGCGATCATCGGCGCGCACGCTGTCAAAGGTCAGGGAGAAGTCCTTGGCGCGCGTGGTGAGCATGCGCCACATGTCGCCAGCGTCTTTACCACGCAAGGTACCAAAGGCCGGGTCACTGAAAACGATGTCATCGCTGTAGCACGCCACCATGGCTTCTGCATCCAGGCGCTGGAAAGCCTGGTAGAAGCGATTGATCAAAGCAGAGTTGACAGCGCTCATGAGGCGGGTCCGTTTCCGAAAGGAGGGACCCGCACGATAGTCTGCGCAAGTGGCAAAAAGCTACGAGCATTTAGCGGATGAATATCGGCAACATCCAAATCGCCAGCTAATGCATGACTCGTGACGCCTCACACACGCTCACTGACTACCTGAACATGCAGATTACGCCCAGCCTTTAAGCCAAAGCCAATGGCGCCGACGCCCAGGACGGCAAAGATCCAGCCGACTGCGTTCCAGCCACCGGTCAGGTCATGCACCAGCCCCACCGCAAATGGCCCCATGGATGCCAAGGTGTAACCCACGCCCTGAGCCATACTCGATAAATTGGCCGCCACATGGGCGTCTTTGGAGCGCAGCACGATCAGCGTCAACGCCAGTGCAAAGGTACCACCCTGCCCCAGGCCCAATACCACAGCCCAGCCCCAAAGACCTTCAATCGGCGCATAGAGGCATCCAAACAAACCAGCCAACGCCAACAGCATGACCAGCACAATGGCCAGGCGCTGATCTTGCCCGCGCGTTGCCAGCCAAGGTGCACTGAGTGAACTGATCAATTGCACTATCACCGAGCCGGACAACACCAAGCCCGCTTCGGTCGGCGACAGGCCACGGCCGATAAGAATTGATGGCAACCAGCCGAATACGATGTAAGCCAGTGACGACTGCAATCCCATGTACAGGGTTACCTGCCATGCCAGTGGATCACGTAGCAGGCCGCGTACTCGATAGGCCACATGGTGCGGCCCATGGCCCTGGCGCGCCTGAGGCAGCCACACCAGCGCAGCGAATAGCGCCGGAATCAACCAGAACCCCAGGCCCAACTCCCAGCTATTGCCCAAGTGCTCGCTCAACGGTACTGTGCCACCCGCCGCCATCGCCGCCCCCAGACACAGGGCCATGGTGTAGACCCCGGTCAAGGTTCCCGCATGCTTGGGGAAATCGCGCTTGACGATACCCGGCAGCAGCACGCCGATCACTCCAATACTGGCGCCGGCCATGACACTGCCGACGAAAACACCAGTGGCACCAAAAGCGCTACGCACGGCAATGCCCGCAGCCAAGGTCAGGAGGATGCCGAGAATGACTCGCTCACTGCCAAAACGCCGAGCCAATACTGGCGCCAACGGTGCGAACAACCCCAGGCAAAGCACTGGCAAGGTCGTTAGCAGTCCAGCCTGAGAGGCACTGAGGCCAAGGCTTTCGGAAACCAGGCCGAGCAGCGGCGCCATGCTCGACAATGCCGGGCGCAGATTCAATGCCACCAATACCAGGCCGACCAGAAGCAACCAGGGCCGCCTCAACAACAGCGGCTGCTGCTGAACCTGCTCGTCGTCAACCTCGGCATCGATCAGCAATTCTTCAAGCTCCGGGCCACTGGCCGCAGGAGCGCTAGGGGTAGTGTCATGCGCCATGGCAGTCTCGCAAGGTTGAGGATTCGTTTATCAACGTCCGACTCAGCGCTTTGGCTTTGTCCGAATCGCGTTGTTCGATGGCGTCGAGAATCTGCCCATGCAGGTCGAAAACCAGCTGGCAGCGCGGAGCGTGGCTCAAATTGTGATGGACGGTCGCAGCTACCACGCCGGAGAGGTAACGATACAGTTCGCTCAGGGCCGGATTGTGCGCAGCGTCGACCAGGCGCTGGTGAAAGATCAGATCGCAGTCTACGTAACGCTCGAGGTCTGCATGGAAATGCGCGCTGCTGTGCGCGAGCGCCTCACGCAGACCGTGCAGGTCTTCCTCGGTGCGGCGCAAGGCTGCCAGGCCAATCGCCTCTGCTTCCAGAATGTGCCGGGCTTCGCGTGCCTGCTCCAGGTTGCAACGCGACAAAGCCTGCACCGCCTGCAGCGGATCGACAGCCGTACGCAGGTAGCTGCCATCGCCCTGGCGGACTTCGACCAGGCCACTGAACGCCAACACACGCATAGCTTCACGCACAGTATTACGGCTAATGCCAAGCTCGGCGGCCAGCTCAGGTTCGGTAGGCAGACGCTGCCCTATCGACCAAGCACCGTTGGCAATGCGTTGACGGAGTTGATCGACAGCCTGTTCGACTAGAGAACGTTTGATTAGTAGCGTCATTTGCACTTACATCCAATCATCGGATGAATTTAGATGAGAGAGAATACCCCTCTCAAAAGTGCAAAAGCAATCGCGGGGGCAAGCCCACTCCCAATTTGTGAGAGCCAGCTTACCCCACGAACAACTCGAACGCGTTTCAGTTCAACGCATCAAGCAACGCTTGGTTCATCTCCGGTGTACCGATAGTAATGCGCAGGAATTGAGCTATACGCGATTGCTTGAAGTGACGCACGATTACCCCCTGCTCGCGCAGTTTTGCCGCCAATTCGCTGGCATCGTGCTGCGGATGGCGGGCAAAGATGAAGTTAGCGGCCGACGGCAGCACTTCAAAGCCACGCACAGTAAGTTCGCCCACCAGCGCTTGGCGACTGTCGATCACCTTGCGGCAGGTTTCATCGAAGTAGGTGCGATCGTCGAATGCCGCCGCAGCACCGACGATTGCCATGCGATCGAGCGGGTAGGAGTTGAAGCTGTTCTTGATCCGCTCCAGGGCCTCGATCAAGTCTGGATGCCCTACCGCCAGGCCAACTCGCAGACCCGCCAGCGAACGCGACTTGGACAACGTCTGGGTGACCAGCAGGTTGTCGTAGCGATCCACCAGGCTGATTGCCGTCTCGCCACCGAAGTCGATATAGGCTTCATCGACAACCACTACCGAGTTGGGGCTAGCCTTGAGCAACTGCTCAATGGCATCAAGCGCCAACAGGCAGCCGGTAGGCGCGTTGGGGTTGGGAAAAATGATGCCGCCATTGGCTTTGGCGTAATCGTTCACACGAATCTGGAACTGCTCGTCCAGCGCAATCTGCTCGAAAGGAATGCCATAGAGGCCGCAGTAGACCGGATAGAAGCTGTAGCTGATGTCCGGGAACAGCAAGGGCGCGCCGTGCTGGAACAGGCCATGGAAAATGTGCGCCAGCACTTCATCCGAGCCGTTGCCCAGGAACACCTGGTTGCCTTCTACCCCGTAGTAGTTCGCCACCGCCTGCTTGAGCAGATCGCTGTTGGGATCAGGGTAAAGGCGCAGATTGTCGTTCAACTCGCCACGCATCGCTTCAAGCGCCTTTGGCGATGGGCCATACGGGTTCTCATTGGTGTTGAGCTTGACCAGCCTGGCCAGTTTCGGTTGCTCACCCGGAACGTAAGGCACCAGGTCCTTGACGAAGGGGCTCCAGAATTTACTCATGCTCAGTTCCCCTTTTTGTCTGCAACGATGCGGTATTCGGCACTGCGGGCGTGGGCTGTCAGCGATTCGCCGCGCGCCAGGATCGACGCGGTGTGGCCGAGTTCCGATGCACCCTGCTCGGAGCAGAAGATGATCGACGAACGCTTCTGGAAGTCGTAGACCCCCAGTGGCGATGAGAATCGCGCGGTGCCCGAGGTAGGCAACACGTGGTTTGGCCCTGCGCAGTAGTCACCCAACGCTTCGCTGGTGTGGCGACCCATGAAGATCGCACCGGCGTGGCGAATCTGTGGAAGCCAGGCCTGTGGATCCGCTACCGAAAGTTCCAGGTGCTCGGGCGCGATACGGTTGGCCACTTCCATGGCCTGCTGCATGTCACGTACCTGGATCAGCGCACCGCGGCCGTTGATCGAGGTCTTGATGATCTCGGCACGTTCCATGGTTGGCAGCAGCTTGTCGATGCTCGCCGCAACTTTGTCGAGAAACGCGGCATCCGGGCTGACCAGAATGGACTGCGCGTCTTCGTCGTGCTCAGCCTGGGAGAACAGGTCCATGGCGATCCAGTCCGGATCGGTCTGGCCGTCACACACCACCAGGATCTCCGAAGGTCCGGCAATCATGTCGATGCCCACTTGGCCGAATACGTGGCGCTTGGCAGTCGCAACGTAGATGTTGCCGGGCCCGACCACCTTGTCCACCTGCGGCACGCTTTCGGTGCCATAGGCCAGCGCGGCTACCGCCTGCGCTCCACCAATGGTGAACACCCGATCGACCCCGGCAATACAGGCCGCCGCGAGCACCAGTTCGTTGACCTCACCGCGCGGGGTTGGCACCACCATGACTACTTCACCAACGCCGGCCACCTTGGCTGGAATCGCATTCATCAACACGGAGGAAGGATAGGATGCCTTGCCCCCCGGTACATAAAGGCCGGCGCGATCCAGTGGCGTGACCTTCTGCCCCAACACGGTACCGTCAGCTTCGGTGTAGCTCCAGGAGTCCTGCTTCTGCCGTTCGTGGTAGTTGCGCACGCGGCTGGCAGCTTTTTCCAGGGCATCGCGTTGGGCTTGGGTGATGCGAGTCAGAGCCAGCTCCAGGCGCTCACGACCGAGGATCAGGTCATCGATCGATTTGGCGTCTACGCCATCGAAACGCTGGGTAAATTCCACCAGTGCCGCATCACCGCGCTCACGTACAGCCTTGATGATGTCGAGCACACGCTGGTTGACCGCATCGTCAGACACACTTTCCCAGCTCAACAGATGATCCAGATGTCGGGCGAAATCCGGGTCAGCGGCATTGAGTCGGGCAATTGCAGTGGACGTGGTCATAGCGAGGGCCTCAATAAATGGCGATTGCTCAGGCACCCTAAGCTACCAGTCCATCCGCGCGGGCACCCGAGAAAATTGGCTATGACGCGGATAGACGGGCGCGACAGCGAAGGTCGCGCGCAGAGGTCAGCCGCGGTGTCGCGATTCGACAGCCTGGCGCAGGGTGTCGATCAGGCTTTGGATGCGGGCATGCTGCATCTTCATCGAAGCCTTGTTGACCACCAGCCGGGAGCTGATGGTGGCAATCATTTCCTGGGGTTCCAGGCCATTGGCGCGCAGTGTGTTGCCGGTATCGACGACGTCGATGATCTTGTCAGCCAGGCCGATCAGCGGCGCCAGCTCCATCGAACCATACAATTTGATGATATCGACCTGACGGCCTTGCTCGGCATAGTAGCGCTTGGCAACGTTGACGAACTTGGTCGCCACGCGCAGCCGGCCCTTTGGCTCGGGGGCGCCGATTGCGCCGGCAGTCATCAGCTTGCACTGGGCAATCTGCAGGTCCAGCGGCTCATAGAGACCCTGGCCGCCGTACTCCATCAGCACGTCCTTGCCGGCCACACCCAGATCGGCGGCGCCATGCTCGACATAGGTCGGCACGTCGGTAGCCCGTACGATCAACAGGCGTACATCGTCCTGCGTCGTAGGAATGATCAGCTTGCGGCTCTTGTCCGGGTTTTCGGTCGGAACAATACCCGCTTCCGCCAGCAGTGGCAGGGTATCGTCGAGAATCCGACCTTTGGATAGCGCGATGGTCAACATGGGAAACGTCGGTCCTTATGCGGCTACAGCCGGCCGGACCTGAGTTGGCCCGACCGCATTCAATTCGGTGCAGCAATTGGCTGGCGCGTCCCTGCGCCGATAACAGACTAGCCCGGTACGCGACGGATCTTGGCGCCCAGCATCTGCAGTTTTTCTTCGATGCACTCATAACCACGGTCGATGTGGTAGATGCGATCGATCAGGGTGTCACCCTCGGCTACCAGAGCCGACAACACCAGGCTGGCCGAAGCCCGCAGGTCGGTGGCCATTACTGGAGCACCCTTGAGGGTCTTGGTACCGGTAACGATAGCGGTGTTACCTTCGACCTGGATCAGTGCGCCCATACGATGCATCTCGTAGACGTGCATGAAACGGTTCTCGAAAATCGTCTCGATCACTGCGCCAGTGCCTTCGGCAATCGCGTTGAGAGAGATGAACTGCGCCTGCATGTCGGTCGGGAAAGCCGGGTACGGAGCGGTACGCAGGTTGACGGCTTTTGGCCGTTTGCCATGCATGTCCAGCTCGATCCAGTCTTCACCGGTGGTGACTTCGGCGCCGGCTTCCTTGAGCTTCTCAAGGACGGCTTCAAGAATGGTCGGGTCGGTGTCCTTGACCTTGACACGGCCACCGGTGACGGCAGCAGCGACCAGGTAGGTACCGGTTTCAATACGGTCTGGCATGACGCGGTAGGTTGCAGAACCCAGACGCTCAACGCCATCGATAGTGATGGTATCGGTACCGGCACCCTGAACCTTGGCGCCCATGGCGTTGAGGAAGTTGGCCAGGTCCACCACTTCCGGTTCACGTGCGGCGTTCTGCAGGACACTGCGGCCCTTGGCCAGAGCTGCGGCCATCATGATGTTCTCGGTACCGGTCACACTGACGGTATCGAAGAAGAAGTGTGCGCCACGCAGGCCGCCTTCAGGCGCCTTGGCCTTGATGTAACCACCTTCGACCTCGATCTTCGCGCCCATGGCTTCAAGGCCACGGATGTGCAGGTCGACAGGACGCGAACCGATGGCGCAACCGCCAGGCAGCGCCACTTCGGCTTCGCCGAAACGGGCAACCATAGGGCCCAGAACCAGGATCGAGGCACGCATGGTTTTAACCAGCTCGTACGGTGCGATCAGGGTCTTGATGGTGCGGGGATCGATTTCAACCGCGAGTTTCTCGTCGATCACAGGCTCGATGCCCATGCGTCCGAATAGCTCGATCATGGTGGTGATGTCGTGCAGGTGCGGCAGGTTGCCCACCGTTACCGGACCATCACAAAGCAGAGTACCGGCAAGAATCGGCAGAGCCGCGTTCTTGGCACCGGAAATGCGGATTTCGCCATCAAGGCGAACACCGCCAGTAATAATCAGTTTGTCCATTTCTGTCTCGCCGCCAATTTAGGCTCAGTTGCGCTCAGCCCAGGCTGCGCTGCTGAAAAATTTCATGGTTACCGCATGGATGCTGCCATCGGTGATCCACGGATTAAGATGAGCATAGATCTGCTGCTGACGCTTGACCGGGCTCAGGGCCGCCAACTCGTCGCTGATCACGTTCAACTGGAAGTTGCAGCCTTCGCCTTCAACTTCGACCCGGGTTCCCGGCAACTTTTCTTCAAGGAAGTTCTTAACTTCTACGGCCTGCATGCTCAACCTCAATCGGCGCCCTGTGCGCGCGGGTCGGCCATCATACAAAAAAGCCCCTCGCCTGCGAACCCCGTAAACGGAGACTCTGACAGAGGGGCCAGTTATTGGCTGGCGATCATTGACCGACCAGCACCTCATCGAGGTCGTAAACCTCGGCGATTTCACGCATGTCCTGTGGCATCGCACGCAACTCGACAGCCTTGCCGGCCGCTTTGCCATCGCGCATGAACGCCAGCAACAGCGACAGTCCGACGCTGCTCGATTTCTCTACCCTGGAACAATCGAGCACCAGGCTTTCAGCCTTGCAAGCTGCAATCAAAGCCTCGCCTTCCTTGCGCAAGGCTGGACCGCTGCGGTAGTCCAGTACCCCGGCCAGGCTGAGCACGCCGGGCTCGCTCATGGTTACGGCGCTATCACTCATTGTGCTTGCTTCTCGACTGCGTCGTCGGCAGTTTCCTTGGCCTTGGCCACTTCACCTGCCCAGCCATTGATGGTCTTGTCCAGGTCGTTGCCATTACGGTTCATGGCATCGGCGAATTGGTCACGGAACAGTTTGCCGATGTTGATGCCGTTGACGATGACATTACGCACTTTCCATTCGCCACCCAGCTTAGTCATGGTGTAGGACACCGGATAGACGGCGCCATTATTGCCCTTGACCGTCATGTCGACGCTGGCACGATCATCACCGTCAAGCTTGGCATTGCCGACGGTAATGCCCTGGTTGTTGTACTCGAGCAGGGCGTTGCCATAGAACTGCATCAGGCTGCGCTTGAAGTTTTCCTGGAAGCGCTGCATCTGCTCCGGGGTAGCCTTGCGCGAATACTTGACGGTCATGATGCTTTTCGAAATACCGTCGGCGTCCACAACCGGACCCAGGTTGGCATTGAGCGCATCGTAGAACGCACTTGGGTTGGCCTTGTACTGCTCCTTGTTGGCCTTCAGATCAGCCAGCAATTGATTGGTGGTGCCCTGAATCACCTCTTTGGGTGACTGGGCAGCCGCGCCAGCCATCAACGGCAGCGCCGCCAAAATAACCAGCAAACCGCGTCGCAGGATAGAAATCATGGAAACCCCTTATTTAGCTTCTTTGCCAACGGTATTGAGCAGGAACTTGCCAATCAGATCTTCCAGCACCAGCGCCGACTGCGTGTCATGGATGGTCGAACCATCCTTGAGTACTGCATCTTCGCCGCCCACGCTGATCCCGATGTACTTCTCGCCGAGCAACCCAGCGGTGAGGATAGATGCAGTGGAGTCGGTAGGCAGGTTGTCTACGCGTTTTTCCAGTTGCAGCGTCACTCGACCGGTATAGGTGTCACGGTCCAGATCGATGGCTGTGACCTTACCGATGGTTACACCGGCCATGGTCACTTTAGCTCTGACCGTCAAACCGGCGATATTGTCGAAATTTGCATAAACTTTATAGGTATCGCTGCTCGGGCTCGCCGACAGGCCACTGACACGCAGGGCCAGCAGAATCAGCGCCAGGATCCCGGCCAGGAGGAACAGGCCGACACCGATTTCCAGGGTGCGGTTTTGCATCAGAAATCTCCAAACATCAAGGCGGTCAGAATAAAGTCCAGACCCAGGACTGCCAACGAGGCATAGACCACGGTCTTGGTAGTGGCACGACTGATCCCCTCTGACGTGGGCTCGCAGTCATAACCTTGGAATACGGCAATCCAGGTAACAACGAAGGCAAAAACAATACTTTTGATCACGCCATTGAGCACGTCATCGGTAAACGACACGCTATTTTGCATGTTCGCCCAGAACGAGCCTTCATAGACGCCCAGCCAGTCGACTGCCACCCACGACCCACCCCAGATTCCCACCACGCTGAAAATCAGCGCCAGCAATGGCAGCGAGATGAAGCCAGCCCATAGCCGCGGGGCAACAATGTACTTGAGCGGATCAACACCGATCATTTCCAGGCTGGACAACTGCTCGGTGGACTTCATGTTGCCGATTTCGGCGGTAAGCGCCGAACCGGCCCGCCCGGCGAACAACAGCGCAGTGACCACCGGACCCAGCTCTCGCAGCAGGGTCAAGGCAACCATCTGCCCCACCGCCTGTTCCGAGCCGTACTTGGTCAGAATACTGAAGCCCTGCAGCGCCAGCACCATGCCGATGAACACACCGGATACGACGATAATCGCCAGCGACAGGACGCCGACCGAATAAAGTTGCCTGACCAGCAGTTGAAAACCGCCGCCAGTCCCACTGCGCCCTACCAGAGAATGCAGGAGGAACAGGAACGAGCGGCCGAGTATCGCCAGCACATCGATGGCCGAACGGCCAAAGCGGCGAATACGTTCGAGTAAAGATTTTCTGCGCATCAACGCTTCCCCAGAAGATCGGCGCGGTAATCCGGCGCAGGAAAGTGAAAGGGCACCGGGCCATCCGGGTCGCCTTTCATGAATTGACGAATGCGCGGGTTATCCGACCCCATCAGCTCATCCGGTGTACCCTGACCAAGCACCTGGCCATCACCCACCACGTAAATGTAGTCGGCAATACTGGCTGTTTCGGCCAGATCATGGGACACCACGATGCTGGTAATGCCCAACGCATCGTTGAGCAAACGGATCAGGCGCACCAGAACGCCCATGGCAATCGGATCCTGACCGACGAAGGGTTCGTCATACATGAGGATTTGCGGGTCCAGAGCGATGGCACGCGCCAAGGCCACACGACGTTTCATGCCACCGGACAGCTCGTCAGGCATCAATTCGATTGCACCGCGCAAGCCGACGGCCTGTAGCTTCATCAAGACGATATCGCGAATCATCTCGTCAGACAGCTTGGTGTGCACCCGCAGCGGAAACGCGACGTTCTCGAATACATCGAGATCCGTAAACAGCGCACCACTTTGAAACAGCACCCCCATTTGCTTGCGCGCATCGAACAGATCGCTGCGCGACAGCGTCGGCAGATTCTGACCGGCAACCCAGACTTCACCGCTGCTCGGACGCAGCTGTGCGCCCATCAGACGCAACAGTGTGGTCTTGCCGCACCCGGAAGGACCCATGATGCCGGTAACCTTGCCGCGGGGAATGCGTATATCGACATTATTGAAGATGCTGCGCGAACCGCGCTTGAAGGACAGGCCCTTCAATTCGACCGCGTAGGCGTTATCAACGCTCATCTAAACTCCTTGCGATGCACCCTTTTCACTCAGACGCGCGCCCCCTTCATGGAGGCACGAACGCCCGGAGCGGGCCGAACAGGCGGCGAACTATAGCATCGCTGATAGCGGCGCCCCAAGGCCGCCGCTGTGCTTGTTCAGCTACGGTTAAGGTTAATGAGCGAATGTATGACAATCACAAGGTGAGGGTTTTGCGCATTACCGCTATAATCGCCGCCTTTTCATCAGGCAATCCGATTTTCGACATGAGCCAATCCAGCGACCTGATCCAATCCGCGCAACGCACCATCCGTTTCGAACTCGAAGCGGTTGAGGGCTTGCTGGCCCACATCGACGCCGATTTCGTCAAGGCCTGCGAGCTGATCCTGGTCAGCAAAGGCCGAGTGGTAGTGGTCGGCATGGGCAAGTCTGGGCATATCGGCAACAAGATCGCCGCCACCCTGGCAAGTACTGGCACCCCGGCATTCTTCGTGCACCCGGCTGAGGCCAGCCACGGTGACATGGGCATGATCACGCGTGACGACGTCATCCTCGCCCTGTCCAATTCCGGATCTACCGCCGAAATCGTTACCCTGCTGCCGTTGATCAAACGCCTGGGCATCCAGCTGATCAGCCTCACCGGCAACCCGGACTCGCCCCTGGCCAAGGCTGCGGAAGTCAATCTTGATGCTCGCGTCGCCCAGGAGGCCTGCCCGCTCAATCTTGCACCGACGTCCTCGACGACCGCCGCGTTGGTATTGGGCGACGCCCTGGCCATTGCACTGCTCGAAGCGCGCGGTTTCACCGCTGAAGACTTCGCGTTCTCACACCCGGGCGGCGCCCTGGGGCGGCGACTGCTGCTGAAGGTCGAAAACGTCATGCACGCAGGCGAGGAATTGCCCCATGTGCAACGCGGTACCCTGCTCAAGGACGCGCTTCTTGAAATGTCTCGAAAAGGTTTGGGCATGACGGTGGTGCTCGAAGCCGACGGACGGTTGGCCGGGATCTTCACCGACGGTGACTTGCGCCGCAGCCTGGATCGCAGCATCGATGTGCACACAACCCTGATCGAAGACGTCATGACTGCTCATGGCAAGACTGCCCGCGCCGAGATGCTCGCTGCCGAGGCACTGAAAATCATGGAAGACCACAAGATCAGCGCCCTGGTGGTGATCGACAAGGACCAGCGCCCGGTTGGCGCCCTGAACATGCACGATCTGTTGCGTGCGGGAGTGATGTAAATGAGCCAGGACCTGCTTCAACGTGGCAAAGCCATCAAGCTCGCCGTATTCGACGTTGATGGTGTCTTGACCGATGGGCGCTTGTATTTCCTCGAAGATGGCAGCGAGTTCAAGACATTCAACACCCTCGACGGCCAAGGCATTAAAATGCTCATGGCCTCGGGCGTTACCACCGCAATCATTAGTGGGCGCAAGACCCCAGTCGTCGAACGCCGGGCCAAGAACCTCGGTATTCCTCACCTGTATCAAGGCCGCGAAGATAAAATGGTGGTGCTGGACGAACTTCTTGGCCAACTCAACCTAAGCTATGAACAGGTCGCCTATCTGGGCGACGACCTGCCCGACCTGCCGGTGATCCGGCGCGTCGGCCTGGGCATGGCAGTGGCCAATGCCGCAGCCTTCGTACGCGAGCACGCCCACGGGATTACCAAGGCCCGTGGCGGTGAAGGCGCCGCCCGAGAGTTCTGTGAGTTGATCCTGCAAGCCCAGGGCAATCTCGATGCGGCCAATGCCAATTACCTGTAGAGCGACACATGTTCAGTAAAAAGATTCGAACCATTGCGCTGTTCAGTGTGATAGCCGCCTTGCTGGTGGCGGTCGGCTACTGGAACATCAGCCCCGAAAGCTTCCTCGACAAGCCCCAGGCGACCGTCGACAAGAATGCAATCGATTACTACGCCACCAACGCCCACAGCGTGCAGTTCCTGCCAGATGGCAAAATGCAGTACGAGATGACCGCAGACAAGGTCGAGCATCTCATGGTCAGTGAAGTGACCCTGCTGACCAAGCCGGACCTGCAGATGTATCGCGGTACCACCTACCCTTGGCATGTGCAAAGTGAAAAGGGCGAGGTCAACCCTGACGGCACTGAAGTGGAACTGATCGACTCGGTACGGGTTGCCCGTACCGATGAAAAGAACCGCACCATGATCATTACCAGCAGTCGCATGACCGTATTCCCGCAGAAGCAATATGCTCAAACCGAGCAAGCCGTTAGAATCGACGGCGCCGGTGGCGTTACTACGGGCAATGGAATGAAAGCGTATTTGAAAGAAGGCAGGATGGACCTGCTTTCTAACGTAAGAGGACAGTATGAGGCTCGTTAAAACCCTCCCCTTTTTGCTCAGCCTGAGCGCAGCACTGGGAAGCGCGAGCGCCTGGGCCCTGCCGAACGACCGCGATCAGCCTATTCGCATCCAGGCCGACAACGCGCACCTGGATGACAAGAAAGGCGTAGCCACCTATACCGGCGACGTCATCATCACTCAAGGGTCGATGATGATCAAAGGCAATACCGTAACCATCACGCGCGCCCAATCCGGCGACATCGACGTGGTTACTTCGGTGGGCAACCTGGCCTACTTCGAGCAGCAACAAAGCGCCGCCAAGCCCGACAAGATGCAAGGCTATGCCGTGACCATCCAGTACCAGGCGCAAAAAGACCTGGTCGTGCTGACCGACCGCGCCAAGGTGATCAACGAAGGCAATACCACCGAAGGCGAGAAGATCGTCTACAACACCAAGTCCCAAGTAGCGACTGCCGGTCGTGGCGGCAACGTGACCACACCGCGCCAACGTATCGACATGGTGATCCAGCCGAAGAAGAAGGCCGAGTAAATGGCGACCCTCAAAGCTCAGCACCTGGCCAAGAGCTACAAGAGCCGACAAGTGGTACGCGACGTCAGCCTGTCTATCGACAGCGGCCAGATCGTCGGCCTGCTAGGCCCTAACGGCGCCGGCAAGACCACCTGCTTCTACATGATCGTCGGCCTGGTCCAGGCCGATCAGGGCCGCGTCCTGATCGACGACCTGGATGTCAGCCACCAGCCCATGCACGGCCGCGCCCGCGCAGGCATTGGCTACCTGCCGCAAGAAGCATCGATCTTTCGCAAGCTTTCGGTTGCCGACAACATCATGGCGATCCTCGAGACCCGCAAGGACCTCGACGCCGCCGGACGTCGCAAAGAGCTGGAAAGCCTGCTGCAGGAATTTCACATCAGCCACATTCGCGACAACCTTGGCATGAGCCTTTCCGGTGGCGAACGTCGCCGCGTGGAAATCGCCCGCGCCCTGGCTACCGCGCCTAAATTCATCCTGCTCGATGAACCCTTTGCCGGTGTCGACCCGATTTCGGTCGGTGACATCAAGCAGATCATCCACCACCTCAAGGCCAAGGGTATCGGTGTATTGATCACCGACCACAACGTCCGCGAGACCCTGGATATCTGCGAAACAGCTTACATCGTCAATGATGGTCAACTGATTGCCGAAGGCGACGCAGAGACTATCCTGGCCAACGACCTGGTCAAAGAGGTCTACCTGGGCCACGAGTTCCGCTTGTAAGTTCGATGCGACCAGCATTTGCCATGGGCTGCTGATCCGGTGAAATCCGGCTTAATTGATACGGCACCCTAGGCAAACGCTCCAATTTCAGGCATATAACTTGCTTAAAGTTGGCGCTTCGGTGCCCTTGTAGTGGATGGCGCATGTGCGCCGGCGAAAAAGGTGTTAAGCCCCTGCCATGAAACCATCGCTCGTCCTAAGAATGGGCCAGCAACTGACGATGACTCCTCAGTTGCAACAGGCTATCCGACTACTCCAGCTTTCTACCCTGGACCTCCAGCAGGAAATCCAGGAAGCGCTGGAGTCGAACCCGATGCTCGAACGCCAGGAAGAAGGCGAGGATTTCGACAACAGCGACCCGATGGCGGATAACGCCGAAAGTAAACCTGTCGCCGAAGTCCAGGACAGCAGCTTCCAGGAAACCACGCAAACTGTGGATAACCTGGAAGATGGCGAATGGAGCGAGCGCATACCCAACGAACTTCCCGTCGACACCGCCTGGGAAGACATCTACCAGACCAGTGCCAGCAGCCTGCCCAGCAACGACGATGACGAGTGGGACTTCACCACCCGCACGTCGGCGGGCGAGAGCCTGCAAAGCCACCTGCTCTGGCAGTTGAACCTGGCGCCGATGTCCGATACCGACCGGCTCATCGCCGTTACCCTGATCGACTGCATCAACAGCCAGGGCTACCTGGACGAAACCCTCGAGGAAGTCTGCGAGTCCTTCGATCCCGAGCTGGACATCGAACTCGATGAAATCGAAGCCGTCTTGCATCGTATCCAGCAGTTCGAACCGTCCGGAATCGGCGCGCGCAACCTCAGTGAGTGCTTGCTCCTGCAATTGCGCCAGTTGCCAGCCAATACCCCCTGGATGGCCGAATCCCAGCGACTGGTGCGGGACTTCATCGACCTGCTCGGCAGTCGCGACTACAGCCAATTGATGCGCCGGATGAAGCTCAAGGAAGACGAGCTGCGCCAGGTCATTGAGTTGGTCCAGAGCCTCAACCCTCGCCCGGGCTCGCAGATCGAGTCCAGCGAACCCGAATATGTAGTCCCCGACGTAATCGTACGCAAGGACAACGAGCGCTGGCTGGTCGAACTCAACCAGGAGGCCGTGCCGCGCCTGCGGGTCAATCCGCAGTACGCAGGTTTCGTGCGCCGTGCCGACACCAGTGCCGACAACACCTTCATGCGCAACCAGTTGCAAGAGGCCCGATGGTTCATCAAGAGCCTGCAGAGCCGCAACGAAACCTTGATGAAGGTCGCCACCCAGATCGTCGAACACCAGCGCGGTTTCCTCGACCATGGCGACGAAGCAATGAAGCCTTTGGTGCTGCACGACATCGCCGAGGCGGTGGGCATGCACGAGTCGACGATTTCTCGGGTCACCACGCAGAAATACATGCATACACCTCGGGGAATTTACGAGCTGAAGTACTTTTTCTCCAGCCACGTAAGCACCTCTGAAGGCGGCGAATGCTCGTCCACAGCGATTCGCGCGATCATCAAAAAACTGGTTGCCGCTGAAAATCAGAAAAAGCCATTGAGTGACAGCAAGATCGCTGGTTTACTGGAGGCACAAGGCATCCAGGTAGCCCGTCGCACCGTCGCCAAGTACCGCGAGTCCC
The DNA here is from genome assembly GCF_016881005.1 of Pseudomonas arcuscaelestis. Taxonomy (GTDB): domain Bacteria; phylum Pseudomonadota; class Gammaproteobacteria; order Pseudomonadales; family Pseudomonadaceae; genus Aquipseudomonas; species Aquipseudomonas arcuscaelestis. The sequence continues at coordinate 238,048 of NZ_JACOPV010000007.1, forward strand.
TCGGCATTGCACCGTCGAGTGAACGCAAGCGACTGATGTAGCCCCTCGGATCGCCACAGCAGTTCAGTGGCAGGCGCAACACCTGCCTCTTATGCACGGGCAACAAAGGAGAAGCTGTATGCAAGTCAATATCAGTGGACAGCATGTAGAAGTCACCCAGCCGCTGCGCGAGTACGTAGAACAGAAACTGAAACGGCTGGAAGGGCACTTTGACAAGATTACCAACGTAACGGTGATCATGAAGGTCGAGAAACTGCAGCAGAAAATTGAAGCAACGCTGTTTATTCCCGGCGGCGAAGTGGTTGCAAATGCCGAACACACAGACATGTATGCAGCGATCGACGCCTTGACCGACAAGCTCGACCGCCAACTGAAAAAACACAAGGAAAAACAGCAAAGCCTGCTGCAAGGTGCAGCGGCCCGCTGATCCCCCTCATCCATGATCCGACTTGAAACCATCCTGACCCCCGGCCGTTCTTTAGTGAACGCGCCGGGTGGCAGTAAAAAGCGCGCACTCCAGGAAATCGCCACCCTGATCCACCGGGAAGTTCCGGACCTGGAGATGCAAATCGTTTTTGAAAGCCTGTTTGCCCGGGAGAAACTCGGGTCGACCGGATTTGGTAATGGCATTGCCATTCCACATTGCCGCCTAAAAGGCTGCACTTCCCCCATCAGCGCCCTGATACACCTGGATGCACCGATCGACTATGACGCCATCGATGGCGCCCCGGTCGATCTGCTGTTTGTCCTGCTGGTTCCCGAAGCGGCCACCGATGCGCACCTTGAACTGTTGCGCCAAATTGCCAGCATGCTCGACCGCAAGGAAGTGCGTGACCGGCTACGTGCCGCCCAGAGCAGTGAAGCCCTGTACCAGGTTGTACTGGACGTACAGAACGAGCACTGAACATGCGCCTGATTATCGTCAGTGGCCGATCCGGCTCCGGCAAGAGCACCGCCCTCGCAGTCCTGGAGGACCACGGCTACTACTGCATCGATAACCTGCCTGCCGGGCTGCTGCCGCAGCTGGCTGAAAACGCCCTGATCAACACCGAGTTGATGCAGCCGAAGGTGGCCGTGTCGATCGATGCGCGTAACCTCCCGAGTCATCTGACTCGATTCCCGGAACTTCTGGAAGACGCCCGAAGCAAGCACATTCAATGTGATGTGCTGTATCTGGATGCCGATGAAGAAACCCTGCTCAAGCGCTTCTCGGAAACCCGCAGGCGCCATCCGCTGACCAACGCCAATCGCTCGCTGGCCGAAGCGATCAAGGTCGAAACCGACCTGTTGGGGCCGATTGCCGACCTTGCCGACCTGAAGATCGACACCACCAATCTGAACCTGTATCAGTTGCGTGACTCGATCAAGCTTCGCCTGCTCAACCAGCCGGAGCCTGGCACTGCATTTTTGGTCGAGTCGTTCGGTTTCAAGCGCGGCATGCCGGTTGATGCCGACCTGGTGTTCGATGTGCGCTGTCTGCCCAATCCTTACTGGAAGCCGGAACTGCGCGATCACTCCGGGCTCGAACAACCTGTTATTGATTACCTGGCTGCACAGCCTGATGTCGAGGAAATGTACCAGGACATCTCCAGCTACCTGCTTAAATGGTTGCCACGCTTTGCCGCCAGCAACCGCGCTTACGTAACCATTGCCATTGGCTGTACCGGGGGACACCACCGTTCGGTTTACTTGACCGAACGCCTGGGCCAGTCGCTGCAGCAATCCTTGAAGAATGTCCAGGTTCGCCACCGCGACCTCTAGCCCACAGGACTACCGCCGCGATGCCCGCTCGTGAAATAACCATCATCAACAAGCTGGGGCTGCACGCCCGGGCTGCGGCAAAGTTCGTCGGCGTGGCCGGACGCTTCCCCTGTACGGTGCGCGTCGGTCGAGCCCCAGACAAACTGGTGGATGGCAAGAGCATCATGGCTGTAATGATGCTCGCCGCGGGCAAAGGCACCCAGGTTCACTTGCACACCGAGGGCGAAGAAGAAGATGCAGCGCTCACGGCACTGGTCGAACTGATCAACAACTACTTCGACGAGGGCGAGTAAGCGCCCTCGCCCGCCTCTTACGACAACGCCGTATCCATCACCATCATCAGGCAGAAGCCAACGCAAAGCCCCAGGCTTGCCAGGCGATGATGACCGTTGCTGCGTGACTCGGGAATGATCTCCTGGGTCACCACCAACAACATGGCCCCAGCCGCAAAGGCCAGGCCAAGTGGCAACAGCATCTGCGCCACCGTCACCAGCCAAGCACAAAGCACCGCCGCCACCGGCTCAACCAGCCCAGAGGCCGCGCCGATGGCGAAAGCCTTGAACCGCGCCATACCGGCTCCGGCGAGGACCAGGGCAATCACCAGGCCCTCAGGCACATCCTGCAACGCGATACCCATCGCCAGACTGTCGGCATCGGCCATCCCTCCGCCTGCCGACACGCCGATAGCCATACCTTCCGGAATGTTGTGAGCAATGATAGCAATGACGAAAACCCAGATCCGCGCCGCAATCACCGGCTGCTGGGTGTTGCCCACCAATGCCTCGGGCGAGGCGCCGGAGACTTTCAGGTCGACCAGGTAAAGGCAAAATGCACCGAACAACAAACCGAAGCTGATCAGCCCCCCGGCGCCCCATTTGCCCAGGCCAATCGCCTGAGCGGCGTCGAGGCCGGGAATGATCAGGGAAAACGCAGTCGCCGCCAGCATTACCCCTGCGCCAAAGCCCAGCAACGTATCGGCCAAGGCTACCGGCATACTGCGGATTACCAGCACCGGTACCGCACCCAGGGCGGTGCCCAGCGCACACAAGGCGCCTCCTTCGAGCGCACGCATCATGCGTGGCTCAAGGTCTAGCCAGGCAAAACCCTGTGCCACCAGCAGCGCGAAGCCAACCAGTAACAACAAAGTACCCAGCGCCAGGCGAAACAAGCGCACGCTGCCAATGGACATCACATCGGAACGCATACCGGAGCGACTCACGCCAGGGCAGTTACATAGCGGCGTTCTACCTCGGACCAATCGATCACGTTGTAGAAAGCATTGATGTATTCAGGGCGACGGTTCTGATACAGCAGGTAATACGCATGCTCCCAGACATCCAGTCCAAGGATTGGCGTATTGCCATTCATCAGCGGGCTGTCCTGGTTGCCACTGCTCTCCACGACCAGGGTCTTTTCCGGCGTTACGCTCAGCCACGCCCAGCCGCTGCCGAAGCGGGTCAACGCAGCCTTGGTGAAAGCATCCTTGAAGGACTCAAAGCCCCCCAACTGTGCATCGATCGCCTCGCCCACCGCCCCAACGGGCTCACCACCACCCTGAGGTGACATTACCGTCCAGAACAGTGAGTGATTGGCATGGCCACCGCCCTGATTGATGACCGCAGCCTGGAGCTTGTGTGGCAGTTGTTTCACTGCAGCGACCAACGCTTCTACCGACCAATCAGCCCACTCGGACCCTTCGACCGCTGCGTTAAGGTTGTTGATGTAGGTCTGGTGGTGCTTGCTGTGGTGGATTTGCATGGTCTGGGTGTCGATGTGCGGTTCCAGCGCATCGTAGGCGTAAGGCAATGCAGGCAAGGTGTAAGGCATTTTCAGTGGATTCCGTAGTGGTGTGCTGAAGACCCGACGCTTTCCTGACCGGCCAGTGCCACCGGTTGCGGGCCATGACTGTGAAGCAGGCGTTCGGTTCGCGGGTACTGGCCGTACTCGCTGATGAAATTCAGTAGTTCGGTATAGGTTTTGCTGCTATGACGCAGCGCCGCTTGGCGCAACGCAGGTGCCAGACGCTGATCCTGCATGGCCTGCAGCAACCGCTGGTGGACAGCGCAGAGGTACTCCGCGCTTTCCTGCGGTTGATTCAGGCGCAAGTGCAGATCGGCCAGGTTGTGATGCGCGATCACGCACACCGCAACCGCTTCGTCGGCGTCATGCCAGCGCTCGAATAACACCTGGGCCAGGGCCAGGGCCTGCAGGTACAACTCGCGGGCGTCTACCAGTTCACCTTGTTCGAACAGGCGGTTGGCGATCTCTGTGGTGCGTTTCCAGTGCTGCATGACAAACCTCCAGGGCGGTGTCAGATACCGCCAGCGGTGAGCTTTTCCGGGTCCAGCAGTACTTCAAGTTGGCTACGCGACAAGTCGGTGTGTTCCAGGGCCACGTCGATAATCGGGCGCCCTTGCTTGTAGGCGGTCTTGGCGATTTCCGCGGCTTTCTGATAGCCGATGATCGGGTTCAAGGCGGTGACCAGAATCGGGTTGCGCGCCAACGCTTCCTTGAGCTTGGGCTCGTTGACCTTGAAGCTGGCAATCGCTTTGTCCGCCAGCAAGCGGCTGACGTTAGCCATGAGCTCGATGCTGCTGAGCAGGTTCTGGGCAATGATTGGCAGCATGACGTTGAGCTCGAAGTTGCCCGACTGCCCCGCCACCGCGATGGTCGCGTCGTTGCCGATAACCTGTGCGGCTACCATCGCGGTGGCTTCCGGAATCACGGGGTTTACTTTGCCGGGCATGATCGAAGAGCCAGGTTGCAGGCCCTCAAGCTCAATTTCGCCCAAGCCTGCCAATGGTCCGGAGTTCATCCAGCGCAAGTCGTTGGCAATTTTCATCAGGGCGACGGCTGTGGTCTTGAGCTGACCCGACACTGCCACGGCGGTGTCCTGCGAGCCGATCAATGCAAACAGGTTTTGCCCCGGTGTAAACGGTATTTGGGTGAGCGTGGAAAGCTGTTGGCTGAAGCGCACGGCAAACTCCGGATGAGCATTGACCCCGGTCCCTACCGCCGTACCGCCCTGGGCCAGCGCCTGTAGGGCGGGCAACGTCGACTCAATGTGTGCGACAGCTGCCCGGACCTGCGCCGCCCATCCACCGAGCACCTGGCTCATGCGCACGGGCATCGCATCCATCAAGTGGGTGCGACCGGTCTTGATGAATGGATGCACCTCAACAGCCTTGCGCTCGATCACCTGAACCAGATGCCTCAAGGCCGGCAGCAGTTGCTCGTGCAATGCCAGAGCGGCACTCACATGAATTGTGGTGGGGATGATGTCGTTGCTGCTCTGCCCGCAATTGACGTGGTCATTGGGGTTGATGTTGTCGCCAAATATGCGACTCGCCAGGGTGGCAATCACCTCGTTGGCGTTCATGTTCGAGCTGGTGCCGGAGCCGGTCTGAAAAATGTCCACCGGGAAGTGCTGGATGAAATCGCCGGACAGAAGCTGCTCTACCGCCTTGACGATAGCCTCGCCCTGCCCTGCTTGCATTTGTTCGAGTTCGACGTTGGCCTTGGCTGCAGCAGCCTTGGCCAGCAACAGTGCACGAATGAACTGTATGGGCATGCGTTGTTGGCTAACCGGGAAGTTGTTTACCGCTCGCTGGGTTTGAGCGCCATAAAGGGCTTCGGCCGGCACCTGCAGTTCACCCATGCTGTCACGCTCGATCCGGGTATTACTCATCATCAAATCCTTGCATCAGTTCAGCGAAAGAAATCGAAGGCAGCAGCGTGCAGTTCGCCAGTTGCAGGGCGAGAGGCTGCCAACGCTGGCCGTGCTCGCCACCATCGAGCTTGCGCAGCTGCAGCAGTGGCTTCCAGGCCTGATCCAGGCACAAGCAGCGCCAATGCCAAGGCAGCATGCGATCGCAGGCGGTATCCAGGAGCAGACGGAATGAGGTCAGGGCGACGGTCCATGCCGAAGTCTCGGTGCAGCACACCAGATAGCGACCTTCAGCCAGGTAATGTTCGATCAAGCGCGGCTCGTCCGGCTCCATCGCGCAACGTATGCGGCGACTGAGCCAGCGCCAGTTTTCGAGGTAGGGCAATTCGTGAAGGACAGGTTTCATGAACATCATCGCCTAGATAATGATATTCATTATTAAATGATAATTATAATCAGTTCAAGTCGAGCAGTGCAGATTAAACAAAAAGCCCGACACATGGCCGGGCTTCTTGGGGAAGGCGCGGGATTGCCCCGCGATGGGTTTTCCTTCAGTGGACACAATCGCAGGGCAAGCCGCGGTTAAGCAAATCAGCTACCGGCGACGGTCATCCGTTCAATCAACACCGAGCCCGTATGAATATTGCTACGGGTTTCCAGGTCATTCCCGATCGCGACAATCTGCTGGAACATATCTTTCATATTGCCGGCGATCGTGACTTCTTGCACGGCGAACTGAATTTCGCCGTTCTCGACCCAGTAACCTGCTGCGCCTCGCGAGTAGTCACCCGTCACCATGTTCAAACCGTGCCCCATCAGCTCAGTTACCAGCAACCCTCGGCCCATGCGCCGAATCAGTGCCGCCTGATCCTCCACACCATGGGTTACGTACAAGTTATGCACTCCACCGGCGTTGGCGGTACTCGGCAAGCCGAGTTTGCGTCCGGAATAAGTCCCCAGTACATAGGACACCAACTCCCCTTTTTCGACGAACGGTTTAGCGTAGGTCGCCAGGCCATCGCCATCGAATGCCGCGCTGCCCAGTGCGCGCATCAGGTGTGGACGCTCATCCAGGGTCAGCCAGCTGGGAAACAGGCGCTGGCCCATGGTTCCTTCCAGGAACGACGACTTTCGATACAGGCTGCCACCGGAAATCGCCGAGAGGAAACTGCCGAACAAGCCACCGGCGAGCTCTGCGGAAAACAACACCGGAACCTCACACGTGGGAACCGGACGGGCGCCCAGCCGGCTGGCCGCCCGCTGCGCGGCACGCTGGCCGATGCTGCGCGGATCGGCGAGCAACTCACCCTGGCGATTGACGTCGTACCAATAATCGCGCTGCATTTGCCCATCGGCTTCGGCAATCATTACGCAACTGAGGCTGTGGCGAGTCGATGCATAGCCGCCAATAAAACCATTGCTGTTGCCATACACACGGCAGCCTTGATGAGTGCTGAGCGTGGTGCCGTCGGCGTTCTTGATTCGCGTGTCGGCCTCGAACGCGGCAGCTTCGCACGCCAGCGCCTTTTCGATGGCCTGCTCAGGGGTGATATCCCAGGCGTGATACAGATCGAAGTCAGTCAGGTCACGCGCCATCAGCGCCGGGTCGGCCAAGCCTGCACAGTCATCTTCAGAGGTGTGCTTGGCGATTGCCAGGGCGGCCGCGACGGTCTCGCGAATAGCGTCGGCGCCACTGGCCGAGGTACTGGCCGAGCCTTTGCGCTGACCGACATACAGGGTGATGCCAAAGCCCTGGTCACGGTTGAATTCCACGGTTTCCACTTCACGCTGGCGCACCGACGTCGACAAACCCTGCTCCAGCGACACTGCCACTTCACAGGCGCTGGCGCCCTGGCGCTTGGCTTCGGCAATAATCTGCTCAACCTGCTCCTGCAAGGCCGGCAGGGCCTGTGGACCTACGCTCTGGACTGCACTCATGGTTTTCTCCACTCAAATTCTGCGTTCGGCACGGGTCAATCTACGACCGGACCGGACAAGCGGCCCCCGACTGGTTATCATGGCGGCGATTCTCAGCGGACTGCCCCCATGGTTGATTCTTACGACACCGCCTTTGACGGCGAAAAAAGCAAAACTCAGGTAAAGCGCGAAATGCAGGCCCTGGTCGAGATGGGCGAGCGCCTCACTACGCTCAAGCCCGATATCCTGGCCAAATTGCCGTTGACCGACGAACTGCGCGCCGCTCTGGAAGAGCACAAGCGGCACACCGCCAACGAGGCGAAAAGACGCCATCGGTCGTTCATCGGCAAGCTCATGCGTGACCAGGACATCGACGCCATCACTGCGCTTCTTGACCAACTCGACGCGTCCTCCCGCCAGTACAACGAGCGTTTCCACAACCTTGAACGCTGGCGCGACCGACTGATCAATGGCACCGACGATGTCCTGGAGAAATTCGTCCAGGAATTCCCGGATGCTGATCGCCAGCAACTGCGCTCGCAAATCCGTCAGGCCCAGCATGAGCTGAAAACCAACAAGACGCCGACCGCTAGCCGCAAGATCTTCAAGTACATCCGCGACCTCGACGAGATCCAACGCGGCCTGCGTTGACCCTCGCTACCGGGCAGGCAACCTGCCCGCCCGGTATCAATTTCATGCGCCCGTGCCACCAACAGTGATCGCATCGATCTTCAACGTCGGCTGGCCCACGCCAACCGGAACCGACTGACCATCCTTGCCACAGGTGCCTACGCCGCTGTCCAGGGATAAATCATTACCCACCATCGACACTCGGCTCATGGCCTCCGGACCATTACCAATCAGGGTTGCGCCTTTGACCGGCGTGGTGATCTTGCCGTCTTCGATCAGATAGGCTTCGCTGGTCGAGAACACGAACTTGCCACTGGTGATATCCACCTGTCCGCCACCAAGGTTGGCGCAATAGATACCGCGCTTGACCGACTTGATGATTTCTTCAGGATCACTTTCACCCGCACGCATGTAAGTATTGGTCATCCGTGGCATCGGCAAGTGCGCATAGGATTCGCGACGACCGTTGCCCGTGACGGCCATACCCATTAGACGCGCGTTGAGTTTGTCTTGCATGTAGCCCTTGAGAATGCCGTTTTCGATCAACGTGGTGCATTCGGTCGGCGTACCTTCGTCATCCACACTCAACGAACCACGACGCCCTTCCAGGGTGCCATCGTCGACAATCGTGCACAGGCTGGAGGCAACCTTCTGGCCCATCATTCCGCTATAGGCTGAACTGCCCTTGCGGTTGAAGTCACCTTCCAGGCCATGGCCTACCGCCTCGTGCAGCAAGACCCCAGACCAACCTGAACCCAGCACCACTGGCAACGTGCCGGCTGGTGCTGGAATGGCGTCGAGATTGACCAATGCCTGGCGCAGCGCTTCACGGGCAAAGCCCATGACCCGCTCATTGGTGAAATAGCGATAGTCGGTGCGACCGCCACCGCCATGGCCACCGCGCTCACGCCGGCCGTTTTGCTCAACGATCACACTGACGTTGAAACGCACCAGTGGACGTACATCCGCAGCCAGGCTGCCATCGGCCGCGGCGATCAAGATACGCTCCCAGACCCCGGCCATGCTCACTGTGACTTGCTGAATACGTGAGTCCAGCGCCCGCGTAGCGATGTCGACACGCTTGAGCAACTCGACCTTTTCTGCCCGGCTGATCACTTCCAGCGGGTTGTCGGTACCGTAAAGCTGGATGATGTCCTGGCTTTTGAAGGCCTGGACACTGCCATTTTGCCCGGCACGGGAAATAGAGCGAGCGGCACGGGCAGCCGACGTCAGCGCTTCGAGGTTGATGGCGTTGCTGTAGGCGAAACCGGTTTTTTCACCGGATTGGGCCCTGACACCTACGCCTTGGTCGAGGTTGAAGCTGCCTTCTTTGACGATTCCGTCTTCAAGTGCCCAGGACTCGGAAATTTGCCCCTGGAAATACAGGTCGGCAGCATCGATACCCGGCCCGGCCAATTCACCCAGCACGGACTGCAGGCTATCGAGGGTGAGCCCCCCCGGTGCCAGCAGGTGCTCGCTGACAGTGGATAACATCTCGCTCATAGTCACTCCGAGGTGTGCGCAGGCCGCAAAGCGTCCTGCGAGAAAAAGCGCCGGTGCAAGGCCACCGGCATCCGCGCCCGTATGGACGCCTGTTCGCTGCTGTCGCGGTCGGCCAGCAGCACCGCCTCACCGCTGGCCTGTTCGGCGACGATACGCCCCCATGGATCAATGATCGCTGCATGACCATAGGTTTCACGCGGCCCTGGGTGAACACCGCCCTGGGCGGCCGCCAACACATAGCATTGGGTTTCAATTGCCCGGGCGCGAATCAATACCTCCCAGTGAGCCGCACCGGTTACCGCAGTGAAAGCCGCAGGCGCACTGATCAACTCGGCCCCGGCGGCGCGCAAGGCGCTGTAGAGTTCAGGAAATCGCAGGTCATAGCATACGCTCAAGCCCAACCGACCGACTGGCGTATCCGCCACTACCACCTGGGCGCCGTGGGCATAATCATCAGACTCTCGATAGCGACCGCGGTTGTCAGCGACATCGACATCGAACAGGTGCAGCTTGTCGTAGCGCGCTACGGTTTGACCGTGATCGTCGATCAACAGCGAACACGCATGCGCTTTGGCGTCGGGAAGGCCTTGCGGTGGCAAAGGCAAGGTGCCGGCCACCACCCATAACTTGAGGTCGCGAGCAGCCTGTTTCAACCAGGGCAGAATCGGCCCTTGTCCGAGTGCTTCGGCGCGGCCGATGGCTGCACTGTCGCGCCGCCCCATCGCGGCAAAGTTTTCCGGCAACACCGCAAGACGCGCACCGTTTTCAGCCGCCTGCTCGAGCAACTGCCGAGCCCGCTCGAGATTGGCCGAAATATCGCTCTGGCTGACCATCTGGATCACTGCTGACTTCATGCGCGCTCCCGAGGCTACTTGTTGAACGGTTTTACAAAGCTGATTTTAGGCTCTTTCCAGGGACCTTCGACGCGATAGTGCACGCTTGCATAGCGAGACACCCGGTCACCCAACAGGCGATCGACCAGAAACAACGCACCACCCACTGCCGGCGCGCCCACAATCAATGCCGCCAGTGGCAAATTGTTGGTCACCGGCAAGCTCACCTGCAGGTTGGCATCCACGCGGTCACGCACCATGTCCAGAGTGCCGTCGAGCTCAAAGTTGCTCGACGGCCCGGTCACGGTGATCGGCTCTCGTGTCACATAGACACCTTCACTGGCCACCAACAGGCCTTTGACTCGATCGTAACTCAAGCCTTTGTCAAACAGATCGGAGAAGTCCAGCCGCAAGCGTCTGCCAATGGAATTGAAGTTGAGCAGGCCAAATACCCGCAACGCCTGGGCGCCGCCTTCGACTTCAACGAACTGACCCTGGCGTAAAGCGGCGTCGAGGCTGCCGGAGAGTCGCGCCAGGCTGACCCAGGCGGGCGAGCCTGGCCAACGCGCATCGACATCCAGACGAAAGTCACGGCTGGTAACGGTCGGAGCAAAGTTCCAGGCTTTAAGGACATCCGCAAGGTTCTTGCCCTCAAGACGTCCCTTGTACCAACTGGTACTGGCGCCCGGTGCGCCTTCCCAGCCTGCGCTACCATCGATCTGCAAGCCCTTGAGGTTGAGGTCCAGGTCATTCAGCGCAATACCCTTGGCCGTTGATCGCACCTTTACTGCCGCACTGCCAAGCAGATCATCGCCACGAAACAGCCTGTCGATGCTCAGGTCGATAGAAGGGATCTTGCGTGGATCGATAGTGGCCATCGGATCGGGAGCATTGGGCACAGTGATTTCGGCCGGATCCTGTGGCGGCAAATGAATAGTCTGCAGATTCACCACCAGCGGTGCACCTTTGGCATCAGGCAGGCGGGCATTACCTATGACCTCCTTGCTGTCCAGACGCAGCGCCCAGTTATTGCTGTTGCGCACCAGGCTTACCACTGCCTGGTTCAGCTCCAGGCCTGCGCCCTTGAGGCGATTGATGCTCAAGTTGACGCCACGCAACAGTTGCCGGGCGCTGCCACTTGGGTCATCGCCACCCAGGCTTTGCGCCTGCTGCTGCCAGGGAGCAAGGTCCAGTTCCGCCAGGCGTCCGCGTACCTGTACGCCCTGGCCGCCAGGCAGTTGTGCATTACCACTGCCAAACACCAGCTCACCACGCCCTTGGTCAAGCTTGTCCATGGGCGCGGCATAGAGCATGTTGGCGACGTCTGCATAGCTGAAGTTGAAGCGTCGCTCAGGCCCCTGCAGGGTCATACCGAACTGGCTGGCACGGGTTTCGTTGGCGGTCTTGCCGAACGGAGCAGGCAGATTGATTGCCAGGCCCTTGAGCGTGGAGTCGACCTTAAGCTGGTTATCACGACTCCCCAGTAACAGTTGCAGCTGATACGGCAGCTCTCCGGCAAGCGGCAAGGTCTGTTTTACCTGCAACCACTGAGTCAATGCCGAGAGCGCAACCTGACCCTTGGCCTGGACCCGGGTCTGCAATTGGCCGGGTTTGCCTTCGGCAAAGATCTGCGCGGTGATCGGTTTGTCGAATACCCGCGCACTGATGTTCTGACCGCTAAGCCCCTTGGCCAAGTCAAAACGGAACGCACCTTTGAGATTGTTCAGCTCAAGCACCGGCGCAGCGATTTTCAAGCGTGCATCACTGGTATTGAAATCCACCACTACTTGCGGCTCTTGACCCTTGGCCAACGGAACATCCAGCTTGAGCTTGCCCTTGAGCCCGCCATGGCCCTCCCAGCCGGCGAACAGGGCTGCGGTACCGATTGGCGCCTCCTGAAGGATTTTCAGGCCGTCACCCAGGCTACCGTCAAAGGCACCATCCAGGTACATATGAGAGTGCTCGCCACTGGCGACATGAGGGATATTGACTTGTACATCACTGACCTTGGTATCGAGTAGCTGTCCGCTCCTGGCGTTGACCCGCACGCCATCGTCGTCGATGAACACTTCACCCTCGACCTTTTGCACTTGCGGCCAACCAGGCTGGAAATCCAGAGCAGCATCATGAACCTTGAAGAACAGGCTGATGCTGCGCGCCTGCTCTGACGCGCCGTGATTGAGCGAGCCCTGGTACTGGAAATAGCCCTCATCGACTGCGCCTTTGACAATCGCTGTACGCAGCCATTCATCCAATGCCGGGCTCAAGACCTCAGGCAAGTACTTGGCGGTATAGCGACCATCGCCGTCGACCAGACCGACACGCAAGTCCATGTAGTCTTCGCGCGCCTCATCGAACAGCAGGCGAATGAGAAAATCACCGGCGATCTTTCCCTCTTCGCCCAGCACCTTCAGGTATGGCGCGACAAGGGTGAAACCTTCCTGGTCGAGGCGCCAGGTGAGCAGTGCATTGGCTTTCTGGTAATTCCAGGGTTTGGCGAAAATCGGGTCCAGGTGCAGCATAAAGGCGTCAGTGTCCAGGCGCAGTTCGCCGTGGCCCAGGTCGCCGCTGATACTGCCACTGACATTTCCGGCCGCCGGTGCGCCGTGATAAGCGTCAAAACCCACTCGCTCAAGGTTGGCAGCGAAACTCAGGCGTTGATCCCCGCTTGCCTTGGGACGGATATCCAGCAAGACATTGCGCAAACTGCCGGTAACCTTGAGCCCGTCGACCACAGCCATGCCCTGTTCGGGCAACGGTGCCAGCGATTCGATAAGCGGCGTAAGCGGGGTCAGGTTCAAGCGATCGGCCTGGACCTTCCAGCTTTCTTCGGCACTTTCACTGGCCGCGGTCTGGCTGAGCTGCAGGCGCGACTCCCAACGTGTCTTACCCAGGCTCATGGCCAGCGAATCGATCTTGGCATCAAAACCCTGCGCCGAACGCTGGAACCAGCCATTGAGCGCCAGGTTCTCCACCTTGGCCTCTTTGCGATCGCCATAGGCTGCGCGCAATTGCGGCGCGTTCAAGCGAACCACGGCGCTCTGCATCTGGCGCTTGTTCCAGTTCAGCCAGAACTCACCACCGGCCTTGAGCTCCTTGGCCCGCCATTGCCCAAGCAGGCGTGTCGGCAACCAGCGAGCCCAATCGCTCTGGGGCAGACTGAGGTAGGCATCGACTTCGCCATCACGCCACTGTTGCGCACGTACACGGCTATGCAAACTCACGGCTACGGGCTGGCCGTCAGGCAGGGTCAGGCGCAGATCCATTCGCTGACGCACACTACCCGTCTGCAGGCCAAGACTGACATAGGTAAGGGTCATTGGATCGTGCTGGAACGGCTCGAGAGTGACCTGACTGTCGAGCACGGTAATCTTCGACACCGCTTGCATGCGCTGCAGCAACTGCTCGGGATCGAGCGGTTGATCATCGGTTTTCGGCAGTCCGTCGAGGCTCCAGGCCCCTTGTTCATCTTCGCGCAGGCTCAAGTGCAGGCCGCCAAGTTCCAGGTTGGCCAGGCGCACTTGTCGCTCGCTCAGGCTTGCCCACAGATCAGGGACTGCCTTGACCCCATCGAGGCGCAACGCTGTAGCGCCCTCGCCCACTTGGATGTCATTGATCACCAGCACCGGGGCCAAGCCAATCCAGTGCCCTTCCAGGCTGCCGATATGCACGGGCATGCCCAAGGCCTGCTGAGCCTTGTCTTCAATCTCGGCACGGTATTCTGCCACCAGCGGCACCAGTTGCCGGCCAAGGCTGACATACAGTGCTACCAGCACCGCCAGCAAGGCACAAATCCCCAGGCCCCAGCGGGTCATCGCGCCAAGAACGCGCATTAGACGTTCCATGGCAATGGCCCTCCAACTCGTGCGTTAACTATGGTCGCAACCGGGTACTTTTCCAGCCCTCGGTGCGACCGGATGCATTCAGACGTCAGAGCAGCACCACATCGTATTGTTCCTGGGAGTACATTGACTCGACCTGGAAACGAATGGTTCGGCCAATGAAGGTTTCAAGCTCGGCTACGTTGCCTGACTCTTCATCAAGCAGACGGTCGACTACCTTCTGATTGGCCAGCACTCTATAGCCTTCAGCCTGATAGGCCCTGGCCTCGCGAAGGATCTCGCGGAAAATCTCGTAACAAACTGTCTCCGGGGTTTTCAACTTGCCCCGGCCCTGGCAGCAATGGCACGGCTCGCACAGTACCTGCTCAAGGCTTTCACGGGTGCGCTTGCGGGTCATCTGCACCAGGCCAAGCTCGGTGATACCGATGATGTTGGTCTTGGCGTGATCGCGCTCCAGTTGCTTTTCCAGGGTCCGCAGCACCTGGCGCTGGTGCTCTTCATCTTCCATGTCGATAAAATCGATGATGATGATGCCGCCAATGTTGCGCAGGCGCAGCTGACGGGCGATGGCGGTGGCCGCTTCGAGGTTGGTCTTGAAAATGGTCTCTTCAAGGTTGCGATGGCCAACGAAGGCCCCGGTGTTGACGTCGATGGTGGTCATCGCTTCTGCCGGGTCTACCACCAGATAGCCACCTGACTTGAGCGGAACCTTGCGGTCCAGCGCACGCTGAATTTCGTCTTCGACGCCGTACAGGTCGAATATCGGCCGTTCGCCGGGATAGTGCTCGAGACGATCGGCAATTTCGGGCATCAATTCGCCGACGAACTGCGTGGTTTTCTGGAAGGTTTCCCGGGAATCAATCCGGATTTTCTCAATTTTCGGGTTGACCAGATCGCGCAGGGTTCGCAACGCCAGACCGAGGTCTTCATAGATTTCCGTTGGTGCCCCAACCGTCTTGATCTGCGCACCGATCTGATCCCAAAGCCTGCGCAGATAACGAATATCCATGAGAATTTCATCAGCGCCCGCACCTTCTGCCGCCGTACGCAGAATAAAACCGCCGGCATCCTGGATGTTTTCCTGGGCAACGCAATCGGTCACTACCTGCTTGAGTCGCTCGCGCTCGGCTTCGTCTTCGATCTTCAGGGAAATGCCGACGTGACTGGTACGCGGCATGTACACCAAGTAACGCGAGGGGATCGACAACTGGGTGGTCAGCCGTGCGCCCTTGGAGCCAATCGGGTCTTTGGTGACCTGCACTACCAGGCTCTGGCCTTCATGCACCAATGCGCTGATGCTTTCCACTGACGACCCTTCGCGCTGGGAAATCTCCGATGCGTGAATGAACGCTGCGCGATCCAGGCCGATGTCGACAAACGCTGCCTGCATTCCAGGCAACACGCGAACCACTTTACCTTTATAGATATTGCCGACTATGCCGCGCCGCTGCGTGCGCTCGACATGCACCTCTTGAAGAACACCGTTTTCCACCACCGCCACGCGTGATTCCATCGGTGTGATATTGATCAGAATCTCTTCACTCATGGCAGGCTCTCGTCAAAGGACTTCAGTAATGATGGATCGCTCTCAGGCGACTGGCTAGCAACTGCATGGTCCTCAATCAACGGGTCGACAACGACTGCCAACAAGGAATGGCAAATTGCCCCAGCAACGCGGCGGTTTCGCTCAGCGGCAAACCCACCACAGCCGAATAACTACCTTCGATGCGCTGTACAAATATCGCACCCAGCCCCTGAATGGCATAGGAACCGGCTTTATCCAATGGTTCGCCGCTGGCCCAATAGGCTTCGGCCTCCTGCCTGGAGATCGTGCGAAAACGCACTTGGCTGGCGACGCAAACACTCAGGCAACGCTGTTGATCTGCCAGCGCAACTGCCGTCAGCACGTTGTGCTCGCGTCCGGAAAGCGCGGCAAGCATCGCCAGGGCGTCTTCGCGATCGACAGGTTTGCCGAGGATCTGGCCATCGAGGACTACGGCGGTGTCTGCACCCAGCACCGCCAGGCGAGCGCTCACGTCCATTGGCGGCAGAACAGCCAGTCCGGCCTTGGCCTTGGCTACGGCCAGGCGCTCGACGTATGCAGGCGCTGCCTCATCGGGCAGAGGACTTTCGTCCACCGCCGCACTAAGGGCAGTGAAGGGCACGCCGATCTGGGTCAGCAACTCGCGGCGGCGGGGTGAACCAGAGGCCAGGTACAGCTGGGTCATCGTGACTTCTCCCTGTCAGCGTCGGGAAGCGGATTCAGTTGATGCTCAGACGCAGTCGCAGTCCACGCAGGGCAAAGCTGATCCACGGCCAAAGCAAGGCACTGATGACAGCCGACCAGATCAAGGCAAGCGTCGGCAGACGGTTACCGGTCAGGGCGCTCAACCATAGCTGTACCAGTTGGGCCAGACCGAAGATCACCAGGATCACCAGGCTCTGCTGCCACATCGGGAACATCCGCAGGCGCTGTTGCAAGGTCAGCACCAGGAACGTAATCAGGGTCAGTACCAGCGCGTTCTGCCCCAGCAAAGTGCCGTACAGCACATCCTCGGCAAGGCCCAGAAAAAAGGCTGTGGTCATGCCGACTTTATGTGGCAGAGCCAGGGTCCAGAAGGCCAGCAACAGTGCCAGCCACATGGGCCGGAAGACTTCCATAAACTGTGGCAATGGCGAAACGCTGAGTAACAGGCCCAGCACAAACGTCAGCCAGACCACCCAGCCGTTACGGCTGCGAGTACTTACCATCAGTGTCTCTCCGGGGTGGATGTCGGGGCAGCTGCGGCCGGAGTTGTCGTCGGTGCGGGCGCTACATCCGGTGCCTGGCCGTTGCTGGCAGGCGTCGCTGGCGCTGTGCCAGTCGCCGGAGCAGGAGGTGTGGCCGCAGCGCCGGGCTGTGCAGCATCACCACTACCCGGCAAGCCTTGACGATCCGCGGCCTCCTGAGCCATGGCAGCATCGGCTGCGCGCTGCTCGGGGGTACGGCTGTCGGTGAACACCAGTAGCAAGTAACGGCTGCGATTGAGCGCTGCAGTCGGGACAGCCCGGACAATGGCGAACGGCTGGCCGGAGTCGTGGATAACTTCCCTTACCGTGGCCACCGGATAACCGGCTGGGAAGCGTTGTCCGAGGCCGGAGCTGACCAACAGGTCGCCTTCCTTGATGTCGGCGGTGTCGGCGACATGCCGCAGTTCCAGGCGCTCGGGATTACCCGTGCCACTGGCAATTGCCCGCAAGCCATTGCGGTTCACCTGCACCGGAATGCTGTGGGTGGTGTCGGTGAGCAACAATACTCGCGCGGTATAGGGCATCAACTCGACCACCTGGCCCATCAGGCCCCGGGCATCGAGGACTGGCTGACCTAGCACCACGCCGTCCCGCTCACCCTTGTTGATCAGGATGCGGTGCGTGAACGGGTTGGGATCGACACCGATCAGCTCGGCGACTTCGACTTTCTCATTGACCAATGCCGAGGAGTTGAGCAGCTCGCGCAAGCGCACGTTCTGCTCGGTAAGGGCGGCGAGTTTCTGTACGCGCCCTTGCATCAGCAAGGCTTCGGTCTTGAGTTTTTCGTTTTCGGCGACCAGCTCCGTACGGCTGCCAAACTGGCTGGCGATACCCTGCCACAGGCTCTGCGGCAAGTCGGTGATGTGATAGGACTCCATCAACACCAGGCCCATCTGGCTGCGTACGGGCTTGAGCAACGGGAAGCGCGCATCAACCACCATCAAGGTGATCGACATCACAACCAGCACGAGCAGGTGCACGCCCAGCGAAGGGCCCTTGGCGAAAAGCGGTTTAATAAGCCGCTCCTCGTGGAAGACGATTCAAGAGGTCATTCATACGGCAAAGCACCGGCCTGCTTGCGGATTGACAGAAAATGACGCCCACGCGGACGTCAGCCCAGCACATACAGGTAGCACTGTGGGCACTACCTGTAAACCGGGCGGCATGTTTACTGCAGCCAGCTTACTCGCTGGAGAGCAGGTCCATGGTGTGTTTATCCATCATTTCCAGGGCACGACCACCGCCACGAGCAACACAGGTCAGCGGGTCTTCGGCAACGATGACCGGCAAGCCGGTTTCCTGGGCAAGCAGCTTGTCCAGATCGCGCAACAAGGCACCACCACCGGTCAGGACCAGACCACGCTCGGCGATGTCCGAAGCCAGCTCCGGAGGCGACTGCTCCAGCGCGCTTTTGACCGCTTGAACGATAGTCGCCAGGGATTCCTGCAGTGCTTCGAGCACTTCGTTGGAGTTCAGGGTGAAGGCACGAGGCACGCCTTCGGCCAGGTTACGGCCGCGAACATCGACTTCACGCACTTCACCACCTGGGTAGGCAGTACCAATTTCCTGCTTGATGCGCTCAGCAGTGGACTCACCGATCAGGCTGCCGTAGTTACGACGCACATAGGTCACGATCGCTTCGTCGAAGCGGTCACCACCCACACGAACGGATTCGGCATAGACCACACCGTTGAGGGAGATCAACGCGATTTCGGTGGTACCACCGCCGATATCGACGACCATCGATCCGCGTGCTTCCTCGACCGGCAGGCCGGCACCGATAGCGGCAGCCATCGGCTCTTCGATCAGGAATACTTCGCGGGCACCGGCGCCCAGCGCCGACTCACGAATCGCACGACGCTCAACCTGGGTCGACTTGCACGGCACACAGATCAGTACCCGCGGGCTTGGCTGCAGGAAGCTGTTCTCGTGAACCTTGTTGATGAAGTACTGCAGCATTTTTTCGCAAACGCTGAAGTCGGCGATGACGCCGTCCTTCATCGGACGAATGGCAGCAATGTTGCCGGGCGTACGGCCCAGCATACGCTTGGCTTCGGTACCTACCGCGACGACACTTTTCTGGTTGCCGTGAGTACGAATGGCCACAACCGAGGGCTCATTCAGGACGATACCGCGCTCACGCACGTAAATAAGGGTGTTGGCAGTGCCCAGGTCGATGGAAAGATCGCTGGAAAACATGCCACGCAGTTTCTTGAACATGGGAAAGTGACCCTAGGCAACGCGTGGGTAAAAAAGTGCGGCAAACTCTAACAACGGCGGGGATTTTGGGCAAGGCGCCAATATGTTAAATTGGCAGTTTTTCCGAGCAAGCCAGCGCACAATCGCGGCCTTATGACCGTAAATCCGCCAGCATGTTCCTCATCGCGGACCAAATCCGTTTTTTGTTTCCCCAGGAGATCCCCATGGCGCTTGAACGCTGCGACGTGGAAAAGATCGCTCATCTGGCCCGACTGGGCCTGAATGAAGCCGATCTACCACGCACTACCGATGCCCTGAACAGTATTCTGGGACTGGTCGACCAGATGCAAGCAGTCGACACCACTGGCATTGAGCCACTGGCGCATCCGCTGGAAGCCAATCAGCGCCTGCGCGCCGATGTGGTAACAGAAAGTAACCATCGAGACAGTTACCAGGCCATCGCCCCGTCGACGGAAAACGGCCTGTACCTGGTTCCGAAAGTCATCGAGTAAGGGAATAGAGCCTGCCATGCATCAATTGACCCTGGCCGAGATCGCCCGCGGACTCGCCGACAAGAGCTTCTCCTCCGAAGAGCTGACCCGCACCCTGCTGGCGCGGATCAACCAGCTCGACCCGCAACTGAACAGCTTCATCAGCGTCACCGAAGAGCTGGCCATCAGCCAGGCTCGCGCGGCTGATGCCCGTCGGGCTGCTGGCGAGAACGGCCCCCTGCTGGGTGCGCCAATCGCCCACAAGGACCTGTTCTGCACCCAAGGGATCCGCACCAGCTGTGGCTCGAAGATGCTCGACAACTTCAAGGCACCCTATGACGCCACCGTCGTCAGCAAGCTGGCCGAAGCCGGCACGGTGACCCTTGGCAAGACCAACATGGACGAGTTCGCCATGGGTTCGGCCAACGAATCCAGCCACTACGGCGCGGTGAAGAACCCATGGAACCTGGAGCACGTACCGGGCGGCTCGTCCGGCGGTTCCGCCGCAGCTGTGGCTGCGCGCCTGCTGCCGGCGACCACCGGCACCGATACTGGCGGATCTATCCGACAGCCGGCTGCATTGACCAACCTCACAGGGCTGAAACCGACGTACGGTCGTGTTTCGCGCTGGGGCATGATTGCCTATGCCTCCAGTCTCGATCAGGGCGGTCCGCTTGCTCGCACTGCCGAAGACTGCGCACTGATGTTGCAAGGCATGGCCGGTTTCGACGCCAAGGACTCCACCTGCATCGATGAGCCGGTACCCGACTACAGCGCCGCCCTGAACGGCTCGCTCGAAGGCCTGCGCATCGGTTTGCCGAAGGAATACTTCGGAGCGGGCCTGGACCCACGTATTGCCGACTTGATCCAGGCCAGCGTCAAGGAACTGGAAAAGCTCGGTGCCGTGGTCAAGGAAATCAGCCTGCCAAACATGCAGCATGGGATTCCGGCCTACTACGTCATCGCCCCTGCTGAAGCCTCGTCCAACCTGTCGCGTTTCGACGGCGTGCGTTTCGGCTACCGCTGCGAGAACCCGGCTGACCTGACCGACCTGTACAAGCGCTCCCGCGGCGAAGGCTTCGGCCCCGAAGTACAACGCCGGATCATGGTCGGTGCCTATGCACTCTCGGCCGGCTACTACGACGCGTATTACCTGCAAGCGCAGAAAATCCGCCGCCTGATCAAGAACGACTTCATGGCAGCGTTCAACGACGTCGATGTGATTCTCGGCCCGACCACGCCAAACCTGGCCTGGAAGATCGGCGCCAAGAACAACGACCCGGTTGCTGCCTACCTGGAAGACGTCTACACCATTACCGCCAACCTGGCGGGGCTGCCGGGCCTGTCGATGCCAGCCGGTTTTGTCGATGGTCTGCCGGTCGGCGTGCAGTTGCTCGCCCCGTATTTCCAGGAAGGCCGCCTGCTCAACGTCGCGCACCGCTATCAGCAAGTGACTGATTGGCACACTCGCGCACCTAACGGCTTCTGAGGGATCACCACATGCAATGGGAAGTTGTCATCGGGCTGGAGATTCACACCCAGCTCGCCACCCAGTCGAAGATTTTCTCCGGCAGCGCCACCACCTTCGGTTCCGAGCCGAACACCCAGGCCAGCCTGATCGACCTGGGCATGCCCGGCGTGCTGCCGGTACTCAACCAGGAAGCCGTGCGCATGGCCTGCATGTTCGGTCTGGCGATTGACGCCGAGATCGGTCATCACAACGTCTTCGCACGCAAGAACTACTTCTATCCTGACTTGCCCAAGGGCTACCAGATCAGCCAGATGGAACTGCCGATTGTCGGCAAGGGCCACCTGGACATCGCCCTTGAAGACGGCACCGTCAAGCGTATCGGCATAACCCGCGCGCACCTCGAAGAAGATGCGGGCAAAAGCCTGCACGAAGACTTCAGCGGTGCCACCGGTATTGATCTGAACCGTGCCGGCACCCCACTGCTGGAAATCGTTTCCGAACCGGAAATGAGCAGTGCCAAGGAAGCGGTCGCCTACGTCAAGGCTATCCACGCACTGGTCCGCTACCTGGGCATCTGCGACGGCAACATGGCCGAAGGCTCGCTGCGCTGCGACTGCAACGTCTCGATCCGACCAAAAGGTCAGGTTGAATTCGGCACCCGCTGCGAGATCAAGAACGTCAACTCGTTCCGCTTCATCGAGCGCGCGATCAACAGCGAAATCCAGCGCCAGATCGAACTGATTGAAGATGGCGGCAAAGTCGTCCAGGAAACCCGTCTGTACGATCCGAACAAGGACGAGACGCGCTCCATGCGCAGCAAGGAGGAAGCCAACGACTACCGTTACTTCCCCGATCCGGACTTGCTGCCAGTGGTCATCGAGGGTGCCTTCCTCGACAGCATTCGCGCCACCCTTCCAGAACTGCCACCGCAGAAGCGCGAGCGCTTCCAGAGCCAGTTCGGCCTATCGGCCTACGACGCCAACGTGCTGGCTTCGAGCCGCGAACAAGCCGACTACTTCGAACAGGTAGTGTCGGTATGCGGCGACGCCAAACTGGCCGCCAACTGGGTCATGGTCGAGCTGGGCAGCCTGCTCAACAAACTTGGCCTGGAAATCGACCAGGCACCGGTCACTGCTGCGCAGTTGGGCGGCATGCTGCAGCGTATTCTCGACAACACCATCAGCGGCAAGATTGCCAAGGTCGTATTCGAGAAGATGGCGGCTGGTGAAGGTGATGCTGACCAGATCATCGAGGCCGAAGGCCTCAAGCAAGTGACTGACAGCGGTGCAATCGAGAAAGTGCTGGATGAAATGCTCGCCGCCAATGCCGAGCAGGTCGAACAGTACCGTGCCGCCGATGAAGCCAAGCGCGGCAAGATGTTCGGCTTCTTCGTCGGTCAGGCCATGAAAGCTTCCAAAGGCAAGGCCAACCCGCAGCAAGTGAACCAATTGCTCAAAAACAAGCTCGAAGGGTAATTCGCGTCACCTGCTTTTCGCCGACACACCGGCTCCCACGCAGTAGGAGCTGGTGTGCGCCGCGAAAGCCACCCCACGGAGCATCTGCACACATGTGGCGTCCTCTCAGCGCATTCGCGCTTTTTGCCCTGCTGGCCGGCTGTGCCAGCCACGATATTGATCCTCGCGGTTACGACAAATCCGGCACTGCCTCCTACTACGGCTCCCGCCATCATGGCAAACGTACTGCCAGTGGCGAGCCCTTCAATCAAAATGCCATGACCGCTGCCCACCGCAGCTTGCCATTTGGCACCCAGGTCAAGGTCACCAATCTCAACAACGACCGTAGCGTAGTTGTGCGCATCAATGACCGTGGTCCCCACACCCGCGGCCGATTGATTGACCTGTCACGGGCTGCCGCAGAAAAACTGGGCATGATCCGTAGCGGAACAGCGCGTGTACGGGTACAAAGTCTCAGCGACTGACCCTGTTACGGAGCACGATCATTTTCGACCTGGCCGCCTTACCCACCTTCAGCCTGCTGCAACTGGCGGTAGGCTTGCTGTTGCTCATCACCGGCGCCGAACTGCTGGTACGTTCGGCCCTGCGCCTTGCCGCCAGCCTGCAGGTTCGCCCACTGATCATCGGTTTGAGCCTGGTAGCCTTCGGCAGCAGCGCACCGCAGCTGACCGTCAGCCTGCAGGCAGCCTACACCGGCGCCCCAGACGTGGCGGTGGGTAGCGTAATCGGCAGCAATATTTTCAATATCCTGGTCATCCTCGGCCTCGCAGCCCTGATCATCCCACTGCGGGTCTCGCGCCAACTGGTGCGCCTGGATATCCCGCTGATGATCGGCGCCAGCCTGCTGGTCTATCTGCTGGCACTCAATGAATTGCTTGGCCGACTCGAAGGTATGCTGCTGTTGATGGCCTTGGTCGCCTATCTGGCGGTCCTCTGGCATCAGTCGCGTCACTATGCCCGCACCTTCCCTGCCCCCGGCCCACGCCCGCAGCAAGGCGGCGGTTTTTGGCTTACCAGCCTGTTGCTGATGCTTGCCGGGTTGGGCTTATTGAGTGTGGCCGGTCATTTGCTGCTGGAGGCCGCTGTTGAGGTTGCCAGCGACCTGGGGCTGTCTGAACGGGTAATCGGCCTGACAGTCGTTGCGGTTTGCACTTCCCTGCCGGAACTGGCCACCTCGCTGATTGCTGCACTGCGCGGCGAGCGGGAAATTGCCGTGGGCAACGTGATTGGCAGCAACTTGTTCAACCTGCTGGGGGTGCTCGGGCTGACCGCCCTGCTAGCACCTGAGCCGCTGTCGATCTCACCCAACGCCCTGGATTTCGACTTGCCGGTAATGCTTGGCGTCGCCGCCTTGAGCCTGCCGGTGTTCTACTCGGGCTATCGCGTGACCCGCGCCGAAGGTCTGGTGTTTCTTGGCTTGTACCTGGCTTATGGTTTGCACGTGGTGGCCTTCACCACCGGCATGCCATTGGCCACCCGCCTGGAAAAACTGATGCTGTTCTATGCGCTGCCAGCACTGGGCGCGCTCTTGCTGTATACCACCCTGCGCGCCTGGCGCCGCCAACACTAAGGAAAACAACATGGGCGACAACACCAAAACCGGCGAGCAGGTCCGCCGCCAAGTCATGGGCGACACCTTTGTCGACCGTGCACTGGGAAATGCCACAGCGTTCACTCAGCCGCTACAGGACTTCGTCAACGAACATGCCTGGGGCAGTGTTTGGAGCCGTGAAGGATTGCCATTGAAAACACGCAGCCTGATTACCCTCGCCGCGCTGACGGCACTCAAATGCCCACAGGAACTCAAGGGCCACGTGCGCGGCGCCTTGAACAATGGCTGCAGTGTCGAAGAGATTCGAGAAGCACTGTTGCATTGCGCAGTGTATGCCGGTGTGCCGGCGGCAATCGACGCGTTTCGCGCCGCCCAGGAAGTGATCGATAGCTACCAGAACAGCTGATCGATCACCCCCAGGCACGGGCCGTCAGTCGGCAGCGACGGCGGCCTTGTGGCCTTTTTTCTTCAACCAGAAAGCCACGCCCAGCACAGCCAGCCAGGCTGGAATCAGCAACACCGAAATACGGATGCCCGGGGTCAAGTACATGATGACCAGAATCAGGGCCAGGAAACCCAGGCACACATAGTTGGTCAGCGGATAGCCCCAGCTTTTGTAGAACGTCGTCTGGCCTGCAGCCTGCTTGGCGCGACGGAACTTCAAGTGGGTAATGCTGATAATGCCCCAGTTGATTACCAGCGATGACACCACCAACGCCATCAGTAAGCCAAAGGCTTCAGCCGGCATAAGGTAGTTGATTACCACACACAAGCCAGTCGCCAGCGCCGAAATCCCCAAGGCCGCCAACGGTACGCCCCTGGCATTGACCTTGAGCAGACGCTTGGGTGCATCACCCTGCACAGCCAGGCCGAAGAGCATGCGGCTGTTGCAGTACACACAACTGTTGTAAACCGAAAGCGCCGCGGTCAACACCACCATGTTGAGGATGGTGGCAACAACGTTGCTGTCCAAGGCATGAAAAATCATCACGAAGGGACTGCCGCCCTGCACTACTTTCTGCCACGGATACAGCGCCAACAGCACTGCCAGGGCACCAATGTAGAAAATCAGGATGCGATAGATAACCTGGTTAGTCGCGCGGGGAATGCTGTGCTTGGGATTGTCGGCTTCAGCGGCAGTGATGCCCACCAGCTCCAGGCCACCGAAGGAAAACATGATCACGGCCAGGGCCATCATCAGGCCGCCGACGCCATTGGGGAAAAAGCCGCCGTGCTGCCACAGGTTGGCAACGCTGGCGTCAGGCCCACCGGTACCACTGATCAGCAGGTAACCACCAAAGGCAATCATGCTGACGATGGCCACAACTTTGATCAGGGCGAACCAGAACTCCATCTCACCAAAGACTTTCACTTGGCTGAGATTGATCAGGTTGATTATCGCGAAGAAAATGGCTGCGGTGGCCCAGGTCGGAAAACCCGGCCACCAATACTGGATGTAGATACCCACGGCGGTGAGTTCGGCCATGCCTACCAGTACGTAGAGCACCCAGTAGTTCCAACCGGACATGAACCCGGCGAACTCGCTCCAGTAGCGATGGGCAAAGTGGCTGAAGGTGCCGGAAACCGGCTCTTCGACCACCATCTCACCCAACTGGCGCATGATGAAAAAGGCAATCACACCGGCAATGGCATAACCGAGCAATACCGAAGGGCCGGCCAGCTGGATTGTTTGCGCAATCCCAAGAAACAGGCCGGTGCCGATAGCGCCCCCCAGCGCAATCAACTGGATGTGGCGGTTTTTCAGCCCCCGGTGCAGCCGTTCTGGGGTGATCTCGTCTTGCATGAAGTGTCCTCGAAGGTAAGAGGCAGTATTGGAATTATTTTTTTACAGAATCTAGATCCAGCCGCCCCACTGCAAGAAAAAGATGCCGATATTGGTGCTAATCGCCGCCATCAGCGTAGTTATCACGATGATCGCCGCAGCCAGTTGATGGTTGCCATTGCTGGATCGGGCCATCACATAGCTTGCCGCTGCTGTGGGACTGCCGAAATAGAGGAATAAAATACCCAGTTCGGCGCCACGAAAACCACAGAGAAAGGCACCCACGGTGGCCAGTAATGGTAGCCAGACCATTTTCAACAGACTGACACTCACCGCCAACCCGCCACTTTGACGCAGGGACGTCAGCGACAAAGTGCCACCGATGCAAATCAGTGCCAGCGGCAAGGTCATTTGTGCAAGGTAATCGCTTGAGGTCAGCAGCCAGTTAGGCAGTGCAACCTGCCCATAAGCGAGCACAGCCGCGAGCAGCACACTGATGATCAGTGGATTGCGCAGAATGCTTTTGCAAATACTCCAGGGGTCGGACTTGGCGCTGGGGCTGTACACCGCAAGCACCACCACCGATAACGAGTTGTAGAGCAAGATAACCAGGCCAGCGAGAACAGCGCCGAGTGAAATGCCGTAGTCGCCATACATACTCCCCGCTAGCGCCAGGCCGATCACCCCGTTGTTGCCACGAAACGCGCCTTGGGTGTAGATCCCGCGGTCTTCCCGCGGGCAACGCCAGATTGCCATGCCCCAGGCCAGGCCAAAGCCGATCAGGGTAGCGGCGGCAAAATAGAGCAGTAATTGCGGCTGTACTGCCGTGCTCAGGTCGGCGTGATAAATCCCCAAGAACAATAGCGCCGGCATACATACGTTGAACACCAGTGCCGAAGCGGTGTGGATAAAGCCGTCGTTGATTGCATGGATACGTTTGAGCAGCACGCCCATGAACAGCATGGCAAACACGGGTGCCGTGATGTTCAGCGTCTGGAGGAAAAGGGCGAGCATGCGCAAGGATTCCGTTGACTGTCGTTAGGCGGCTAATGATACGCCAGCAACAAAGCCACGCAATCGCAGGGCAAGCCCACACTCATCGGGGCAGCCGATAACCAGTCTCAGCGCCGAACCGGACGCTTCTGCAGTTTGCGCTGCAAGGTACGTCGATGCATGCCCAGGGCACGTGCCGTGGCAGAGATATTGCCTTCGTGTTCGGTCAACACGCGCTGAATATGCTCCCACTGCAGACGGTCTACCGACATCGGGTTTTCCGGCACCAGGCTGTCAAGATCTGCGTGGGTGGACAACAAGGCCGCCAGTACATCGTCGGCATCAGCCGGTTTGCACAGGTAGTTGCAGGCGCCGCGCTTGATGGCTTCTACCGCCGTAGCGATGCTCGAGTAACCGGTGAGGATCACCACGCGCATTTCCGGGTCGAGCTCAAGCAGTTTGGGCAACAACACCAGGCCCGAGTCGCCATCCATCTTCAAGTCCAGGGCGGCGTAGTCCGGTACATCCTGCTGGGCCAGCAACAATCCCTCTTCAGCGGAACCCGCCGTGCTCACGCGAAAACCTCGGCGGCTCATGGCCCGCGCCATGACTCGAGTAAAGGTGGCGTCGTCGTCTACCAGCAACAAGTGCGGGAGCTCTTCGCCTTCAACCTGGATTTCATCACTCATCACACATCTCCTCGCGCGTCACGCGGCAGGCGTAGCTCGGTGAGCGTACCGCCCTCTTCATGACTATAGAGTTTTACCGAGCCGCCAGCACGGGTAACGCTGGCCTTGCTCAAGAACAGGCCTAGGCCGAAACCCTTGCCCTTGGTAGTAAAGAAGGGTTTTCCGATCGATTCGGCTATGGCCACCGGCACGCCCGGACCATGATCGCGGATGCTGATCAGTACATCTTGTGCGTCCCAGTCCAGGCGCACTTCAAGGTCGTCCGGACAGGCATCAGCTGCATTGTTCAACAGGTTCAGTAGCGCCTGGGTCAGGTCAGGCGGTGGCGCCAGTTGCGGTACGCTGCCCTGCCCCAGGCGCTGGAAACGGTAGCTGGCCTCGGGACGCATCAAGTGCCAACGGTTGAGTGCCTCATCCAGCCAGGCAGTAACATCTTGAAGCTCCACCGCCATGCGCCGGTTGGCTTCTGCAGCGCGCACCAGATTCTGCAGGGTTTCCTTGCACAACTTGACCTGATCCTGCAGCACCGCCAGGTCTTCCTGCAGCAACGGATCGTGATGGTCCTGGCGCATTTCCTTGATCAGTACGCTCATGGTCGCCAGCGGTGTACCCAGCTCATGGGCAGCACCGGCGGCCTGGGTGGCGACAGCCAGCAACTGTTCGTCGCGCAGCCCTTCTTCGCGCCGCTCTGCACGCAGCTGTTCCTGGCGACGTAGCTCTTCAGCCATCTTCGCCGCAAAAAATGTGATCACTGCAGCGGCCAGGGCAATACTCAACCACATGCCGTAGACCTGCATTTTCTCCCGCGCCATGGGGAAGGTCTCCAGCGGGTAGAACTGCACCAGCAACAAACTGTAGGCCGCCAGGGCGATGCCCGAGAGCACCAATGAATAGACCCAGGGCAAGGTCACCGCGGCAATAGCCAGAGGCACCAGGTAATAAGAAACGAATGGGTTGGTCGAGCCCCCGGAGTAATACAACAAGGCGCTGTGGATCAACAGGTCACAGGCGAGCTGGAAGGCGTATTCAAGTTCAGTGACAGGCAACGACAAACGCAGGCGCAAGGCCGTAAAGGCACACAGCAGGCTCGACAGGCCAAGGGTAATGACCAGCGACAACCAAGGCAGCGGCAGCAAGTCGGTCCAGTAGGCGACGCCCACCGAACCTGCCTGGGCAGCCAGTACCAGAATGCGGATGAAGGTCAGGCGCCAGAGGTTCTGGCGAGTTGCGGAAAGCATTTGTACGGGGGCGAGCATGAGCTCTCCTGATGAGTGCTCCAGGGCGAATCGTGGCGAGTATACCGAAGCTGCACCTTGGTCTGCAGGGATGCGGCAAAGCGCCACACTTTTTTACACAACAATGATGGCCTTTTTGAACCTCACTACACTGTTGCGAGTCTCATGGGCCTGCGTGGAATGGATTTCACAGCGTCCACGCCTCAATTTC
The DNA here is from genome assembly GCF_016881005.1 of Pseudomonas arcuscaelestis. Taxonomy (GTDB): domain Bacteria; phylum Pseudomonadota; class Gammaproteobacteria; order Pseudomonadales; family Pseudomonadaceae; genus Aquipseudomonas; species Aquipseudomonas arcuscaelestis. The sequence goes on from NZ_JACOPV010000007.1 coordinate 267,090, forward strand.
AAGGAGTCATACATGCTTAATTCCCGTCGCAGCGCCGCCCTGGTGATGGCCTCCAGCCTGCTTGCCAGTCTTCCAGCATTGGCAGAAGAGCCACGCTACAACCAGATCTCGCTGCGTGCTGAGGTCAGCAAAGAAGTGGCACGCGACCTGATGATCGTGACCTTGTACAGCGAAGCGCAGAATACCGACCCGGGCAAGCTGGCAAAAGAGATCACTGAAACCATGAACAAGGCGGTGCAGCAGGCCCGCGACGTCAAGGAGATCAAAATCAGTCAGGGCAGTCGCAACAGCTACCCGATCTACGACAACAAAGGCCAGAAAATCACCGGCTGGCGTGAACGAGCCGAACTGCGTCTGGAAAGCGCCGACTTCCCGGCCTTGTCGAAGCTTACCGGGACCTTGCTGCAGGACCTGAAAATGGGCGGCATGGATTTCTCCATCGCCCCGGCCACACGCAAGACCAGCGAAGACGACTTGCTCAAGGATGCTGTCAACGCCTTCAAGGCCCGTGCGCAACTGGCCACCGAAGCCCTGGGTGGCAAGGGTTACAAAGTCGTCAACCTGAACCTTAATAGCAGCGGTTATCCGCATCCGTACGCTCGCAGTGCACCGATGATGATGAAAGCGGGCATGGCCGAAGACGCCGCACCAGCACCGGAAATCGAAGCGGGTACCAGCCAGGTCACCCTCAGTGCCGACGGTACCATTGAAATCCAGATGCCCTGAGCAGCGTTACCTTTTGTACTGCTCGCGGTAGCTGAGGCTGCCGCGAGCACCGTTACATGTAGCATTTAAACGCACCAACGTGGTGCTTTAAGTGCCCCCGCCAACATGTAACATCTTCGAAACATCGATAAATTTCGCCGCGCAAACGTTTAACTTCGTAGAAAAATTATACGTATGCGACATTCCTGTACGCTCGTTCCACTGTTTGTCATTACGTCTTAAATTCACTCTTGCATTAGGTACGGGCCCTGCATAAGTATCCAAAGGTCGGCTCACAAGGCCACCTCTATTAAAAATGACAACAATGAGGCCACCATGCTCAAACACGCGGTCATTCCGTTTCTAGTCGGCGCCGGCTTGCTTGCCAGCGCTCCATCCGCCCTAGCGGCGACTAACCTGGTGTTTTGCTCCGAAGGCAGTCCCGCTGGCTTCGACCCGGGGCAGTACACCACCGGAACAGACTTCGATGCGTCAGCCGAGACGGTCTTCAACCGGTTGAGCCAGTTCGAGCGCGGCGGCACGGCGGTAATTCCTGGCCTGGCAACCAGCTGGGACGTTTCCCCTGACGGCCTGACCTACACCTTCCAATTGCGTGAAGGGGTTAAATTCCATACCACCGACTTCTTCAAGCCAACCCGCGAATTCAACGCCGACGACGTCCTGTTCACCTTCAATCGAATGCTCGACAAGGACATGCCGTTTCGCAAGGCCTATCCAACTGAGTTCCCGTACTTCACCGACATGGGCATGGACAAAAACATCGCCAAGGTCGAGAAGGTGGACGATCACACGGTCAAGTTCACCCTCAATGGTGTCGACGCAGCGTTCATCCAGAACATGGCGATGAGCTTCGCCTCGATCCAGTCCGCCGAATACGCCGAGCAGTTGCTCAAGCAGGGCAAACCCGCTGACCTCAATCAGAAACCGATCGGCACCGGTCCGTTCGTGTTCAGCAAGTACCAGAAAGATGCGCAGATCCGCTTCAAGGGCAACAAGGACTACTGGAAGCCCGATGACGTGAAGATCGACAACCTGATCTTCGCCATCACCACCGACGCTTCGGTGCGGATGCAGAAGCTGAAGAAAAACGAATGCCAGGTCACGCTGTTCCCACGACCAGCCGACATCGAGCCACTCAAGGCTGACCCGAACCTGAAGATGCCCGACCAGGCCGGTTTCAACCTCGGCTACATCGCCTACAACGTGATGGACAAGATCAAGGGCAGCAACGAATCCAACCCCATGGCCCAGCTCAAGGTTCGCCAGGCCCTGGACATGGCGGTGAACAAACAGCAGATCATCGACTCGGTCTACCAAGGTGCCGGGCAACTGGCGGTCAACGCCATGCCGCCAACCCAATGGTCCTACGACACCACCATCAAGGATGTGCCGTACGATCCGGAAAAAGCCAAACAGCTGCTCAAGGAAGCCGGCGTCAAAGAAGGCACCGAGATCACCCTGTGGGCCATGCCGGTTCAACGCCCCTACAACCCCAACGCCAAATTGATGGCCGAAATGCTGCAGTCCGATTGGGGCAAGATCGGCATCAAGGCCAAGATCATCAGCTACGAGTGGGGCGAGTACATCAAGCGTTCCAAGGGCGGCGAAAACGGCGCGATGCTGATTGGCTGGAGCGGCGACAACGGCGACCCGGACAACTGGCTTGGCACCCTGTTCGGCTGCGACGCCATCAGCGGCAACAACTTCTCGAAGTGGTGCGACCCTGAATACGACAAGCTGATCAAAGAGGCCAAGGCCACTTCTGACCAGGCCAAGCGTACCGAGCTGTACAAGCAAGCTCAGCATCGCCTCAAAGACCAGGTCCCAATGACACCGATCGCTCACTCGACGGTGTATCAACCTATGCGCACCACCGTACAGGACTTCAAGATCAGCCCGTTCGGCTTGAACTCCTTCTATGGGGTCAGCGTCAGCAAGTAGCCGCCCACTTCTTCGGCCTTGCGACGCATCGGCGTCCAAGGCTGGAGCACGAGGCTTGGCAGGCAGACCGCCCGTGCAACGACAAGGGAAAGTCGTACCGCACTCTCGGAATCCTCCTACACATCTATCCGGAATTGTACCTCGCTGAAGTGCGCTGATGGCCTTACCGTCAAAGCTTCACTTCAGTCGGTGCTATCCGCATGGCTGTGCGCCTTGAACCGCTCAAAACTACAAGAGAGAAGGGATTGTCCATGCGCCATACCTCCATTTTTGCAGCTTTACTGGGCCTCGGCCTGCTCACCCAGGCCCCCCAGGGGCTGGCCAGGAATCTGGTGTTCTGCTCCGAAGGCAGCCCAGGCGGTTTCGACACTGCCCAATACACCAGCGCCACCGACAACGACGCCGCCGAGCCGATCTATAACCGCCTGGTAGAGTTCGAACGCGGAGCTACCGCAGTAAAGCCGGCGCTGGCAAAAAGCTGGGAGGTTTCGCCAGACGGCCTGACCTACACCTTCCACCTGCGCGAAGGGGTCAAGTTTCACAGCAACAAGGAATTCACGCCGACGCGCGAGCTCGACGCCGACGACGTGCTGTTCACGTTCAAGCGCATGCTCGACCGCGAACACCCTTTTCGCAAGGCCTACCCTACCGAGTTTCCCTATTTCACCAGCATGAGCCTGGACAAGAACATTGCCCGGATCGAGAAGATCGATGCAATGACAGTTACCTTCACCCTCAACAGCGTCGATGCCGCCTTCGTGCAAAACCTGGCAATGAGCTTTGCTTCAATCCTTTCCGCCGAATACGCCCACCAACTTATGACCTCCGGCCGACCCAGCGATATCAACCAAAAACCCATCGGCACCGGACCGTTCGTGTTTCAGCGCTATCAGAAGGACTCGCAGATCCGCTACCGCGGCAACAAGGATTACTGGGACCCAAGCCAGGTCAAGATCGAGCAACTGATCTTCTCGATCAACGTCGACCCCTCAGTACGTATCCAGAAACTGCGCAAGAACGAGTGTCAAGTGACCCTCAACCCACGCCCTGCCGACCTCGACAGCCTCAAGCGTGATCCGAACCTGCAGGTCATCGAAAAGCCCGGGTTCAACCTCGGCTACATCGCCTACAACGTTCAACACAAACCGTTCGACCAACTCCAAGTGCGCCAGGCGATGGATATGGCGGTGAACAAGTCAGCCATCGTCAAGGCGGTGTACCAGCATGCTGGACAACTGGCGGTCGGCAGCATGCCGCCCACACAATGGTCCTATGACGACACCATCAAGGATGCAGGCTACAACCCGGACAAGGCCCGCGAGCTGCTCAAGGCTGCAGGCGTCAAAGAAGGCAGCGAAATCACCCTGTGGGCAATGCCTGTGCAACGCCCCTACAACCCCAACGCCAAGCTGATGGCTGAAATGCTCCAGGCTGACTGGAGCAAAATTGGCTTCAAAGTGAAGATTGTCAGCTACGAGTGGGGGGAATATCTCAAGCGCACCAAGGATGGTGAACACGATGTAACGCTGATCGGCTGGACCGGTGACAACGGCGACCCAGACAACTGGCTGGGCACGCTCTACAGCTGTGATGCGATTGGCAGCAACAACTATTCAATGTGGTGTGACCCGCAGTATGACGCTCTGGTCAAGCAAGCCAAGACCGTTACCGACCGCGAGCAACGCACCACTCTCTACAAACAGGCGCAACAACGGCTGCGACAGCAATTGCCTATCACGCCGATTGCGCACTCGACGGTCAACCAGCCGCTCAGTGCCAAGGTCGTGGATTTCAAGGTAAGTCCGTTCGGACGTAACAGCTTCTCAGGCGTCAGCACCGAATAAAAACCGGGATCGTCCAAGGGGGTGAACACCATCCCCACGGGCGATCGTTGCCCGAATAAGACCGTTTGTGCTCAAGCAAACGTTTGCAAGGCTTGCTGCAACCGGCAAGACGCCCAGCTCACGAGGCCAGGCGGCAACTAAAAAAAGAAAAGAAAAGGGAGCTTCAACTTGAGACGAACCCAAACAGCAGTATTAGCCCTGTCCCTTGGTGGCTTGTCAGCCATGGTCCAGGCCGAACCCGCGAGCCAGGACTATGTTCCGCTCAGCGCCAAAACCACCAGTGCCCAAGAACAAGCCACCGGTTTCATCGAGGGACAGAGCCTGTCCGGTTCGACCCGTAACTGGTATGCCCGCGAACGTGCCACCCGCGCACCGCTTTGGAAGTATTACAAGAGCGATGGCACTCGCCACGATACCCACAGCCGCGACAACTGGCTGCAAGGCACCATTCTCAATTACAGCTCCGGCTTCACCCAAGGCACCGTCGGCTTCGCCACAGAAGTCGCCGCCTATAACGCCGTGGCCCTGGAGCAAGGCCGTGCCGCCGTCGCCGGACCGAACAATCGCACCCTTACCCATAGTGACGGTGATGTCATCGGCCAATGGAGCAAGATGGGCCTGGCCAACGTCAAGGCGCGGGTCTCCAACACTACCCTGACCGCCGGCCGCCACTCGGTGGATACACCGGTGATTGCGTACATCGGCAACCGCGCCCTGCCCTCAAGTTTCCAGGGGGTGAGCATTCATAGCGAAGAGTTCAACAACCTGTCGTTCGACGCAGGCTCCTTTGATCGCGTATCGCCACGCACGGAGCAGAGCTTGAGCAAATTCCGCTCCGAGTACGCGGCCATTGGTGTAGAAACCGATCGCATCAGCATGGCCGGCATCACCTACCAGCCGCTGCAAAGCCTGAGGACCAGCCTGTATGCTTCAAAGGTCGAGGACTTCTGGAACCAGTACTACTTCAGTGCCAACCATGAGTTGGGCGACAGTTCGGTAGTGAGCCTGAACACCGGGTTGAACTACTACAAGACCAAGGACGAGGGGCGCAGCAAACTGGGTGAAATCGACAACGACACCTACAGCCTGTCGCTGGGGCTCACGCATCAGGCGCACAACCTGACGTTCTCCTACCAGCAGGTCAACGGTAACGAGTACTTCGACTACCTGCACGAAACCAACGCCATCTTCCTGGCCAACTCCCTGCTTTCGGATTTCAACGGTCCGAACGAAAAGTCGATGCAGATAGCCTATGTACTGAACATGGCCCAGTACGGCGTACCTGGGTTGAAATTCAACCTGTACAACGCACGCGGCTGGGGCATCGATGGCACTCACTACAAGGGCACTGGCTATGACGTGCGCAACCAGGACGGCGAAAACCATTATGAGTGGGGTATCGGTACCAGCTATGCCGTGCAGAGCGGTGCGCTCAGGGACACCACTGTCCGCGCTACCTACACCGCCCACCGGGCGAGCAAGGCCCAGGCTGACGGCAGCCTTGATGAGCTGCGCATCGTGACCACCATTCCGTTCAACATTCTGTAGCTGCGGCGGCCACGACCGGTTCGCTGAATCGGTCGTGGCGACTACGCTGGCTTAATTGATAGCAGGGAGAGTTCATGAAATCGCTACCGCTACAGGCTGCCCTGACAGCCCTCCTGTTGAGCGCCGCTGCAAGCCTGTCGGCCAAGCCGTTGGTGGTCTGTACCGAAGCCAGCCCGGAAGGCTTCGATATCGTCCAGTACACCACCGCGGTGACTGCCGACGCCTCGGCTGAAACCATTTTCAATCGCCTGGTCGACTTCAAACCCGGCACCACTGAAATCCAGCCGGCCCTGGCCGAGCGCTGGGAGATCAGTGCCGACGGCATGACCTATACCTTTCACCTGCGCGAAGGTGTGAAGTTCCACACCACTGCCTACTTCACACCGACTCGCCCACTGAATGCCGACGATGTGCTGTGGAGCTTCCGTCGCCAGCTGGACCCCAACCATCCGTGGCACAACAAGACCAGCATCGGTTTTCCCTATTTTGAAAGCATGGGGTTCAAGGCCCTGATCAAGAGCGTGGAGAAAACCGACGATCACACCGTAGTCTTTACGCTTAATCGCCCAGAAGCGCCGTTCTTGCCTGACCTGGCCATGGCCTTCACCTCGATCTACTCGGCGGAGTACGGCGACCAGTTGCTCAAGGCCGGGCAAACAGCAGCGCTCAACAGCAAACCCATTGGCACCGGCCCGTTCATCTTCCAGCGCTACAACAAGGACGCCCAGGTTCGCTACAAGGCCAATCCAGACTACTTTCGCGGCAAGCCACCCGCCGATGCCCTGATCTTCGCCATCGCCACCGACAACAACGTGCGCCTGCAGAAGCTCAAAGCGAATGAATGCCAGGTGGCGCTCTACCCCAAGCCTGATGACATCGACAGCATCAAGGCAGACCCCACACTCAAGGTTGCCGAAATGGAGGCGTTGACCACCGGCTACATTTCGCTCAATACCGAGCACAAGTACTTGAGTGACGTGCGCGTGCGCAAAGCGATCAACATCGCCTTTGATCGCCAGACCCATGTCGACCAGTTGTTCGGCAAAGGCAACGCACTGGTGGCTATCAACCCCTATCCGCCAACGCTGATGGGCTACAACACCAGTAACCGCAACCCACCCCGCGACCTCGACAAGGCCCGCGGCCTGCTCAAGCAAGCCGGTGTACCGCCAGGCACAGTGCTGACGCTGTTCACCCGCAATGGTGGCGGCCCGACCAACCCCAACCCGCGCCTGAGCGCAGAAATGTTCCAGGCCGACCTTGCCAGGATCGGTTTGAAAGTCGATATCCGCATCATGGAGTGGGCCGAGATGCTGCGCCGGGCGAAGAAGGGTGAAGCCGATATGGTTTCCACCGGCTGGGCAGGCGACAACGGCGATCCGGACAACTTTCTCACGCCCCTGCTCAGTTGCGATGCCGTCAAAAGCGGGGAGAACTATGCGCGCTGGTGCAATCAGACATTCCAGGCATTGATCGACAAGGCACGTACAGTGTCCGACACAGATGAGCGCGCAGCGCTCTATGTAAAGGCCCTGGCGGTGTACGATGAAGACCAACCGTGGATCAGCATGGCGCATCCGAAGATGTTCACTGCCATGCGAAACAATGTGGAGGGGTACCACATCAACCCCCTCACCAATAACAACTTCGCCACCACCCAGGTGAAGTAGAACAAGAACGACCGCCAGCGCCCTACCCGGGCACTGGCGGGAATGCCTGACCGGCTGATGAGGTACACCATAAGATGTTTAGTTTTATTGCCCGGCGCCTGGGACTTTTGATCCCGACTTTTTTCGGCATTACCTTGCTTACCTTCGCACTCATACGCCTGATACCCGGTGACCCGGTGGAGGTGATGATGGGTGAACGCCGGGTTGACCCAGAAATGCATGCCCAGGCCATGGAGCGCCTGGGCCTGAACAAGCCACTGCCAGAGCAGTATCTGGATTACGTCAGCAAACTTGCCCAAGGCGACCTGGGTGAATCGCTGCGTACACGTGAAAGCGTGTGGACCGAGTTTCTCGCCCTGTTTCCGGCGACCCTGGAACTGTCCCTGGCCGCCTTGCTGTTCGCCGGCGTGATAGGCCTGCTGGCGGGGGTAATCGCCGCACTGAAGCGCGGTTCGCTGTTCGATCACGGGGTAATGGGCATTTCCCTGGCAGGGTATTCGATGCCGATCTTCTGGTGGGGGCTTATTCTGATCATGTTCTTCTCCGTAAGCCTTGGCTGGACCCCGGTTTCCGGGCGCATCGACCTGCTCTACGACATCGAGCCGAAAACCGGCTTCATGCTCATCGACACCCTGCTCAGCGATGAGGAAGGCGCGTTCAAGGACGCCGTTATGCACCTGATTCTGCCGGCCATTGTGCTCGGTACCATTCCGTTGGCAGTGATCGCGCGGATGACTCGCTCCTCAATGCTTGAAGTGCTGCGCGAAGATTACATTCGCACAGCCCGGGCCAAGGGCCTGTCGCCTGCTCGGGTGGTATTTGTCCACGGCCTGCGCAATGCGCTGATTCCAGTGCTTACCGTGTTCGGCCTGCAGGTCGGCACCTTGCTCGCAGGTGCGGTACTGACCGAAACCATCTTTTCCTGGCCGGGCATCGGCAAATGGCTGATCGAGGCCATCGGCGCCCGAGACTACCCCGTGGTACAGAACGGCATCCTGTTGATTGCCTGCCTGGTGATTCTGGTCAACTTCGTCGTGGATATTCTCTACGGCCTGGCCAACCCACGCATCCGTCATCAGCGCTGAGGGCCACGTCATGACAACCCCAATAGCCAAATCCAACACCGCCCCGGTCACCGCTGTCGATACCAGCCTGCTCTACCCTTCGCCCTACAAAGAGTTCTGGCAGGCGTTTTCGCGCAACAAGGGCGCGGTCGCCGGGCTGATGTTCATGAGCCTTATCGTGTTCTGTGCCTTGTTCGCCCCCTGGGTGGCGCCCCACGACCCCAGCGAGCAGTACCGCGACTTCCTGCTGACGCCGCCGGTTTGGCTTGAAGGCGGCAACTGGCAATTTATCTTCGGCACCGACGAACTGGGCCGCGATCTGCTTTCGCGCCTCATCCAGGGCTCACGCCTGTCGCTGCTGATCGGCCTGTCTTCGGTGCTGATCTCGCTGATCCCCGGTGTGTTTCTCGGCCTGTTGGCGGGCTTTTTTCCGCGTATTCTCGGCCCCTCGATCATGCGCCTGATGGACGTGATGCTGGCCCTGCCGTCGCTGTTGCTGGCCGTGGCGATTGTCGCCATCCTCGGCCCTGGCCTGATCAACACCGTCATTGCCATTGCTATCGTTTCATTGCCCTCCTACGTGCGACTTACCCGGGCAGCGGTAATGGTTGAACTGAACCGTGACTACGTCACCGCTGCGCGCCTGGCAGGCGCTGGCCTGCCGCGCCTGATGTTTATCACCGTGCTGCCCAACTGCATGGCGCCGCTGATCGTCCAGGCCACCTTGAGTTTTTCCTCGGCGATTCTCGATGCCGCAGCCCTGGGCTTCCTTGGCCTTGGTGTGCAACCTCCGACCCCTGAGTGGGGCACCATGCTGGCCTCGGCCCGTGACTACATAGAACGTGCCTGGTGGGTGGTAAGCCTGCCTGGGCTGACCATTTTGCTCAGCGTGCTGGCAATCAACCTGATGGGTGACGGACTGCGCGATGCGCTCGATCCGAAACTCAAGAATGCCGCCTGAGGAGAACGCCATGTCACTTCTGCAAATCAAGAATTTGAATGTGCGCTTTGGCGATGCCAACGCTGTGCCGGTTGTCGATGGTCTGGACCTTACCGTCAGCGAAGGCGAAGTCCTGGCAATTGTCGGCGAGTCGGGATCGGGCAAATCAGTCACCATGATGGCGCTGATGGGGCTGATCGACGCACCTGGGCGCATCACCGCCGATGCCCTGAGCTTTGACGGCGTCAACATGCTCACCCTCAGCGGTCGGCAACGACGCAAAGTGGTGGGCAAGGATATGGCAATGGTCTTCCAGGACCCAATGACTGCCCTCAATCCCAGCTACACCGTGGGATTCCAGATTGAGGAGGTCCTGCGCCAGCACCTTGGCCTGCGCGGCAAGGCCGCGCGCCAACGCGCGCTTGAGCTGCTCAAGAAAGTCGAAATTCCAGCGGCCGAAAGCCGCCTCAATGCCTACCCTCATCAACTGTCTGGAGGTATGAGTCAGCGCGTGGCCATCGCCATGGCGATCGCTGGCGAACCCAAGCTACTGATCGCCGATGAGCCGACCACCGCTCTGGACGTCACCATTCAGGCGCAGATCATGGAGCTGCTGCTCAACCTGCAGCAAGAGCAAAACATGGCCCTGATCCTGATCACCCACGACCTGGCTGTCGTTGCCGAGACAGCCAAACGCGTCTGCGTGATGTATGCCGGTCAAGCCGTGGAAGTCGGCCAGGTGCCGGCGCTGTTCGAGGTTCCTGCACACCCCTACAGCGAAGCTCTGCTGGCGGCCATTCCAGAACATAGTGAAGGCGCCGAGCGCCTGGCGACCCTGCCCGGAATCGTTCCCGGCCGTTACGACCGCCCTGAAGGCTGCCTGCTTTCACCGCGTTGCCCATACGTTCAGGAAAACTGCCGCCGACAACGCCCGACGCTCGATCCCCAGGCCCATAGCCAGGTGCGTTGTTTTTACCCGTTGAACCAGGAGGTGGCGTGATGACTGTCGTCCTTACCGCCCGTGAACTAACCCGTCACTACGAGGTTTCCCGCGGCCTGTTCAAAGGCCATGCCCTGGTGCGCGCACTCAATGGGGTCTCGTTTGAGCTTGAAGCTGGCAAGACCCTGGCCGTGGTCGGTGAGTCCGGCTGCGGCAAATCAACCCTGGCACGCGCCCTGACGCTGATCGAAGAACCCTCTTCCGGCTCGTTGAAAATTGCCGGTCAGGAAGTGGCCGGCGCCAACAAGGCCGAACGCAAGCAACTGCGCAAAGACGTGCAGATGGTGTTCCAGAGCCCTTACGCTTCACTCAACCCGCGTCAGAAAATCGGAGACCAACTGGCCGAACCGCTGCTGATCAATACCACGCTGTCAAAGAGCGAACGGCGGGAAAAAGTCCAGGCCATGATGCAACAGGTTGGCCTGCGCCCCGAACACTACCAGCGCTACCCGCACATGTTTTCCGGTGGTCAGCGCCAGCGTATTGCCCTGGCCCGGGCGATGATGCTGCAACCCAAGGTACTGGTGGCCGACGAACCCACCTCGGCCCTCGATGTGTCGATTCAGGCCCAGGTGTTGAACTTGTTCATGGACCTGCAGAAAGAGTTCAACACCGCCTACGTATTCATCTCGCATAACCTGGCAGTGGTGCGCCATGTGGCTGACCAGGTACTGGTGATGTACCTGGGGCGTCCGGCGGAAATGGGCCCCAAGGACGATATCTACAACAAGCCCCTGCACCCCTACACCCAGGCCCTGTTGTCGGCCACACCGACCATTCACCCGGACCCGCTCAAGCCGAAGATAAAAATCGTCGGTGAACTGCCCAATCCTCTTGACCCGCCATCTGGCTGCGCTTTCCACAAGCGTTGCCCGTATGCCACCGAGCGCTGTTCCTCCGAAGAGCCAGCGTTCCGGCAGGTGGCGACTCGGCAGGTGGCGTGTCATTACGCCGAGCAGTTCCTCTAGGGCCCTTCACAGGTCAAGCACGCACCCACAGGCCGGATTCGACTCTGGCCTGCGGGAGCGGGCTTGACCCGCGATCAAGCACTCCATCACTATTCCCACATGATCCCTGACCCTATCCCCGACGGCCCGAAACAGACCCCGGAAACCGCCGCTACCGTGCTGCGTTATCATCTGTGCTGGAAGCATCGCGACCTCGACGGGGTGATGGCCTTGTTTCACCCCCACATCCAGTACAACGACTACTTTCAGAACCGTGTACTGCATCTTGCCGAACTGCGTGAATATGTCCGCGCCAGCATGCCTCGTGAAGTGGATGAAGACATCGTGCACAGCGACCGCATCCGCGTCGACGGCTGTACCGCCTTCATCCAGTACCAGGTCACCCTGCAAGGCGGCGAAGGGTTGGTGGCCTTCCAGTCCAGCGAAGCGATTACGGTACGTGACGGTCTGGTCTGGCGGGTCAACGAATACGCGTCTCTGGTGCGCGAACCCAACCCGGAATCGGCCCAGAGCGATGTGCGCCCGACCATCAGCCGCCTCGGCCTGTCGCCACGGCAGCTGAGTTCCATGGCACAAGACCTGGAGCAGTATTTCCAGCGCCAGCAACCCTACCTCGACCCAGAGCTGGACCTGCAACGCGTATCCCAGGAAAGCGGCTACAGCCGCAACCAGATTTCCTATCTGCTCAACCAGGTGTTGGGCCAGAGCTTCTACCGCTACGTCAACCATGCGCGCCTACAACACCTGCTCAATGGCCTGGCGCAAGCGACCTCCAGCGCGAAAATCGATGACTTGGCCTTTGCCGCCGGGTTCAATTCGCTATCGGCGTTCTACAAGTGTTTCCGCCAGCATACGGGCCTCTCGCCAAAAGCCTGGGTGAAGCAAAATTCTCTGCGTGCACGCAGCTAAGACAACACCCCCCGCCTGCTTCTAGGATCACCACAGACCGTAACGGATGTGGAGCCGAACAGAATGCAGCCATGGCGCAAAATCAGCCTTTGGATGGACCAGTTGGACGAGACGCTGACCACCCGCCCAGCCCTGCACAAGGACCTGGACGTGGACGTCTGCATCATCGGCGCCGGCTATACCGGGCTGTGGACCGCCTACTACCTCAAGCAACAAGCCCCGAACCTGAACATCGCCATTGTCGAGGCCAGTATTGCCGGGTTCGGAGCCTCCGGGCGCAACGGTGGCTGGCTGATGGGCAACCTGCTCGGCGAAGATCGCTTGCTGGCTGCCAGCTCCCCCGAACAGCGACGGGCATCCTTCGACTTGCTGCATGGCATACCCGATGAAGTGCAGCGTGTTCTGGAACTAGAGGACATCGACTGCGACTACCGCAAAGGTGGCGTACTGTACTGTGCCGCACGTTATCCGGAGCAGGAAGCCACGCTGCGTGACTACCTGAAAAAGCTCTACAAGCAGGGTCTGACCGAAGACGATTACCGTTGGATGAGCGCGGAAGAACTGGCGACCCAGTTGCGCATCAGCAAGCCTTACGGCGCTATCTTCAACCCGAATGTGGCAACGATCCAGCCGGCCAAGCTGGTTCGCGGCCTGGCCCGTGCCGTCGAACGCCTGGGTGTTCACCTTTACGAGAACAGTCCGGTCATCGACTGGCAACCCGGCGAAGTGCGCACTGCTCAAGCCCGGATCAAATGCCAGTGGGTGGTGCCGGCAGTTGAAGGCTACTCGGTCAACCTGCCGCCGCTTGGTCGATACCAGATGCCGGTGCAAAGCCTGCTGGTGGCAACAGAACCGCTGCCTGAACAGGTCTGGCAAAAAATCGGCCTCAACGGCGGTCAGGCCTTCAGTGAAAACAGTCGCCAGGTTACCTACGGCCAGCGCAGTGCCGATAATCGCCTGGTGTTCGGCGCCCGTGGTGGTTACCGCTTTGCTGGGCGCCTGCGGGAAGATTTCGACCTCACCAGCAGCGAGATTGAACTGCGTCGCTACCTGTTTGGTGAGCTGTTTCCACAGCTCAAAGACGTCGCCATCACTCATTCCTGGGGCGGTAACCTGGGCATGGCCCGACGCTTCCAGCCGCACATGCTCTGTGACCGCAAGCAGCACGTCGCCCTCGCTGGAGGCTACGGTGGCGAAGGCGTCGGTGCCACCAACCTGGCAGGGCGGACCTTGACCGATCTGATTCTTGAGCGCCCGAGCGTGCTTACCCAGCAGCCGTGGGCGCATCCAGACAGAACCTTGTCCAGCCTCGCCGCCTGGGAGCCAGAACCGTGCCGCTGGCTGGGCTACAACGCCATCATCAAAAGTTTTGTCCATGAAGACCAGACCCTCGCCAACCCGGACAGCGCCCCTTGGCGTCGTCGCTTGGCCAGTGGTGTCGCGGACTTCATGGAAGGTTTCATGCGCTGACCTTTTCGTTCCCCCAGTACAGGATCTACCGGTATGAGCATTACCCAGTTCAAGAACACCGACACTGCAGTCCTGCAAGAATCCAATCCGGTTGCCGTGCCACTTGGCGAGCCGGTTTCAATTGCCTCGGTGACGTCTGTCGAGCGCAGCGACGGTGTTGAAACCGGCATCTGGGAATGCACCCCGGGCCGCTGGCGGCGCCAGATTGTGCAGCAAGAGTTCTGTCACTTCATCAAGGGCCGCTGCACCTTTACCCCGGATGGCGGTGAACCACTGACCATCGAGGCCGGTGATGCAGTCATGCTGCCAGCCAATAGCACCGGAATCTGGGATATCCAGGAAACCGTGCGCAAAACCTATGTATTGATTTTCTGATCGTTTGATCGCCTGCCTCCTTCGATAAAAACAGACAAAGCAAGGAATCCAGACATGCGCCCATTGCTCATCGCACCGCTGTTGTTGGCCACCGCCGCTGCCCAGGCAGCCGACTCGGTAAAAATCTACAACTGGTCCAGCTACATTGCCCCCGATACGCTGAAGAACTTCCAGCAAGCCAGCGGTATTGTGCCGACCTACGATGTGTTCGACAGCAACGAAACCCTCGATGGCAAGTTGATGACTGGCAATTCCGGCTACGACGTCGTGTTTCCGTCCAACCACTTTATGGCCCGGCAGATCCAGGGCAAGGCCCTGAAGAAGCTCGACAAGAGCCAACTGCCCAACTGGCAGAACCTCAACCCTGTGCTGCTCAAGGCCCTGGAGGTCAACGACCCGGGCAACCAGTACGGTTTCCCCTACCTGTGGGGCAGTACCGGCATTGGCTACAACATCGACAAGGTCAAGGCGGTTCTGGGCGACAACGCCCCGGTGGACTCCTGGGACCTGATCTTCAAGCCCGAGTACATCAGCAAGCTGAAAAGTTGCGGCGTAGCGGTGCTGGACAACGGCCCCGAGCTGCTACCAATTGCCCTCAACTATCTGGGCTTGCCGCATCACAGCCAGGACCCCAAAGATTACGAAAAGGCCAAGGAATTGCTGATGAAGGCACGCCCTTACATCAACTACTTCCACTCGTCGAAATACACCGGCGACCTGGCCAATGGCGACATCTGCGTCGTAGTGGGTTTCTCGGGTGACGTGCTGCAGGCCAAGAACCGTGCAGAGGAAGCGAAGAATGGTGTGAAGGTGGGCTATTCGATTCCCAAGGAAGGCGCACCGATGTGGTTCGACATGGTTGCCATGCCGGTCGACGCACCCAACGAAAAAGCCGGCTATGCGTACATGAACTATCTGCTGCAACCCGAGGTAATGGCCAACATCAGCGAGCACGTGCAATACGCCAACGGCAACCTCAAGGCGGACGCCCTGGTCGACCCGGCCATGAAGGCCAACACCATGATCTACCCGAGCGAAGAAATGCTCGGCAAGCTGTTCGCCCTGGAAGCCATGCCGGCCAAAATCGACCGCATCCGCACACGAATCTGGACCAGCATCAAAGCGGGAAACTGAAGGCCTTCGGCCAGCTTTAAGCTGCAAGCTGCAAGAAAAAGCAGGCGGATGTCCGGCCTGCTGCCCTCTTGCAGCGTGTAGCTTGAAGCCTGTGGCTTTTAGTGATGCTCGCGGGTTGCGCGGAACTTGACGTCTGGCCAGCGCTCTTCCATCAGCGCCAGGTTGACTCGGGTCGGGGCCAAATAGGTCAGGTGACCACCGCCGTCGATCGCCAGGTTTTCCACTGCCTTGTTCTTGAATTCCTCAAGCTTCTTCTTGTCGTCACAGCTGATCCAGCGCGCGGACCATACGGTGATTGGCTCGTAGGCGCACTCGACCTTGTACTCTTCCTTCAGGCGGCTGGCGACCACATCGAACTGCAGCACACCCACGGCGCCGAGAATGATGTCGTTGCTGCGCTCCGGGAAGAACACCTGGGTGGCGCCCTCTTCAGCCAGTTGCTGCAGGCCCTGGCGCAGTTGCTTGGACTTGAGCGGGTCTTTCAGGCGAACGCGGCGGAACAGCTCCGGGGCGAAGTGCGGAATACCGGTGAAGCCCAGCGCCTCGCCTTCGGTGAAGGTGTCGCCGATCTGGATGGTGCCATGGTTGTGCAAACCAATGATGTCGCCAGCCCAGGCTTCTTCCAGTTGCTCACGCTCGGAGGAGAAGAACGTCAGTGCATCGCCGATGCGCAGGTCCTTGCCGGTGCGCACATGGCGCATTTTCATGCCTTTCTCGTAGCGTCCGGAACAGATACGCATGAACGCGATACGGTCGCGGTGCTTGGGGTCCATGTTCGCCTGGATCTTGAACACGAAGCCGCTGAATTTCTCTTCGGTCGGTTCGACGGTGCGCTCGTTGGCGGCACGTGGCAATGGACGCGGCGCCCAGTTGACGACTGCGTCGAGTACATGGTCGACACCGAAGTTGCCCAATGCAGTACCGAAGAACACCGGGGTCAGCTCACCGCGCATGAATTCGCCCTGGTCGAATTCGTGGCAAGCGCCTTGAACCAGTTCCAGTTGTTCGATGAAGCGCTCGTACTCGTCACCCAGGTGGGCCCGGGCTTCATCGGAATCGAGCTTCTCGATGATCTTCACCTCGGTACGCTCGTGGCCGTGACCTGGGGTGTAGACAATGATGTAGTCACCCGCCAGGTGATACACACCCTTGAAATCGCGGTAGCAACCAATCGGCCAGGTGATCGGCGCAGCCTTGATTTTCAATACTGCCTCGATCTCGTCGAGCAGTTCGATCGGATCACGGATGTCACGGTCGAGTTTGTTGATGAAGCTGACAATCGGCGTGTCACGCAGACGGCAGACATCCATCAGGGCGATGGTGCGCGGCTCAACACCTTTACCGCCGTCGAGCACCATCAGCGCCGAGTCCACCGCCGTGAGCGTACGGTAGGTATCTTCGGAGAAGTCTTCGTGACCGGGGGTGTCGAGCAGGTTGATCATGTGCTCGCGGTACGGGAACTGCATCACCGAGGTGGTGATGGAGATACCCCGTTGCTTCTCCATTTCCATCCAGTCGGAGGTGGCATGGCGGTCGGACTTTCGCGATTTCACCGTACCGGCAACGGCAATCGCCTTGCCCATCAGCAACAGCTTCTCGGTGATGGTGGTCTTACCCGCATCGGGGTGGGAAATAATAGCGAAGGTGCGGCGTTTCGCGACTTCGGCGGCCTGGTTGGTCATGGGAAATCGCCTGGCAGGTGATTCAAAAAAAGGGCGCAGATTATAGCCCAATTTAACCTGCGAACTGAACCGTTGGGTCGATTAACGCTGGCCAAATGCCGCTTCAGATGGGAACCTTTAGGGCTGTGGAGGCGTCCACTGCCCTGATTCGCAATTGGTTTTAACCATTCGTCAGGGCTGATTTCACTGGCAACACGAGCCTGACGAGGCTTCGCTTATGGCGTGTTTCGCTCCGATCCGGGCCACACGCTGCTTATCGCGATCACACTGCCTGCCGCCTGGAATGGTGGCCGCCACGGGAGTGTGTTCGCCGACAACAAAAGGAGTCCGCCTGTGGCTAAAAGCTATGGCAAGGGGCTGATGGGATGTGCCTTCGCGCTCGTCATCCTGGCCCTGCTGATCCACTGGATCGGCATTGATACGATCGCGCACTACCGTGCCGATCTATGGTTCTACCTGCAAGCACACCTGGTGTTGGTGCTGCTGTCGATGGTGGCGGCGTTAGCCGTGGGCATACCCGCTGGAATTGCCTTGAGTCGACCGCACAGAGTCGACCGCGCCGAACGTTTCATGCAGTTTTTCAACATTGGCAACACCATCCCCCCCTTGGCCGTTCTGGCCATTGCCCTGAGTTTTCTGGGCATCGGCGCAGGCCCCGCGATCTTCGCATTGTTCCTCGCCTCTCTCTTGCCCATCGTGCGCAACACCTACGAGGGCCTGAAAAACGTTCCCGCCTCGCTCAAGGAAGCCGCCACCGGCATCGGCATGACGCCTCGTCAAAGCTTATGGCGTGTCGAGCTGCCCAATGCCGTGCCGATCATCGTCGGCGGTGTGCGCGTCGCCCTGGCAATCAACGTAGGCACCGCACCGCTGTCGTTTCTGATTGGCGCCAATAGCCTGGGCAGTCTGATTTTCCCTGGCATTGCCCTGAACAATCAGCCGCAACTGCTGCTCGGCGCGGCCTGCACCGCTTTGCTCGCCCTCTTGCTCGACGCCCTGGTGGCCCAAGGCAGTCGGCGTTGGCTTGAACGCGGCCTGGCCCACTAAGCGAAGGAACTCCAATGAAAAGAATCGCCTTGTTTCTGGGCGCGGCCCTGCTGTTCTCCGGATTTGCCCAAGCCGCGACAAAACCTGTAATTCGCCTCGGCGCGCGGGTGTTCACAGAACAGACTGTGCTGGCCGAAATTACTGCCCGCTACCTGAA
Organism: Pseudomonas arcuscaelestis; assembly: GCF_016881005.1. Taxonomy (GTDB): domain Bacteria; phylum Pseudomonadota; class Gammaproteobacteria; order Pseudomonadales; family Pseudomonadaceae; genus Aquipseudomonas; species Aquipseudomonas arcuscaelestis. Next base: position 285,565 of record NZ_JACOPV010000007.1, read on the forward strand.
CCAGAACGGTTTTGATGTGCGCATTACCGGTGGGCTGGGCAGCAGCCTGGCCCGGAGCGCCCACGAAACCGGTCAACTGGACATGGTCTGGGAATACACCGGCGTGTCCCTGGTGTCCTACAACCATATCGATGAGCGCATGCCCAGCGCCGCTGCAACCTATGCCAAGGTCAAGGAGCTGGATGCGAAGAAAAACCTGATCTGGCTCACGCCTTCGAAATTCAGCAACACCTACGCCCTGGCACTGCCACGCAAGATTGCCGAGCAGTATCCGCAGGTCAACAGCATCAGCCAGTTGAATCAGGTGCTGCGTGAAGAAAAGGATCGCGATCATGTGGTGGCGCTCGATACCGAGTTTGCCAATCGCCCCGACGGCCTTGTCGGCCTGACCGAAACCTACGACCTGCAACTGACCCGCCGCAACATCCGGCAAATGGATGCAGGACTGGTCTACACCGCCCTGCGCAACGGCCAGGTATTCAGCGGGCTGGTCTACACCACGGACGGACGCCTGAGCGCCTTCGACCTCAAGCTGCTCGAAGACGACAAACACTACTTCCCCGATTACACCGCCGCTCCCGTGGTGCGCAAGGAAATCCTCGACGCTCACCCGCAACTGGCAACCCTGCTCAAACCGCTGGCCGAGCAACTGGATGACCAGACCATGCGCGAGCTCAACGCCAAAGTCGACGTCGAGCACCAGAGCCCGAGCAAGGTCGCCGCCGAGTACCTGCGCCAGCATCCACCTGCACAGGAGCAGCCATAATCATGCTCGATACCTTCACTCACCTGGACTGGGCCGAGGTTCTGCATCTGACCTGGCAACACATCACCCTGGTCGGCATTGCCGTAAGCCTGGCGATTCTGATCGGCGTGCCACTGGGCATCCTGATGACCCGCTTCCCTTCCCTGGCCGGCCCCCTGCAGGCGTGCGCCACGGTGCTGTTGACCATTCCGTCGATCGCGTTGTTTGGCCTGCTGCTGCCGTTCTACTCCAAATTCGGCCAGGGCCTGGGCCCATTACCGGCAATCACCGCCGTGTTCCTTTATTCACTGCTGCCGATTCTGCGTAACACGTACCTGGCGCTGACCAACGTCGAGCCCGGTATTCGTGAAGCCGCACGCGGTATCGGCATGACCTTCGGCCAGCGCCTGCGCATGGTCGAACTGCCCATCGCCGTGCCGGTGATCCTCGCTGGCGTGCGTACTGCCGTGGTGATGAACATCGGCGTCATGACCATCGCCGCCACCATCGGTGCCGGTGGCCTGGGTGTACTTATCCTTACCTCTATCAGCCGTAGCGACATGTCGATGCTGCTGGTCGGTGCCTTGCTGGTGAGCCTTCTGGCCATCTTCGCCGACCTGCTGCTGCAAACCCTGCAACGTGCCCTGACTCCAGAAGGACTGCGCAAATGATCGAACTTCAGAACCTGAGCAAGACCTTTCACGCCAACGGTAAAGACGTCAAAGCCGTCGATGCTGTCAGCCTGACCGTCAACGAAGGCGAGATCTGTGTATTCCTCGGCCCGTCCGGGTGCGGCAAGAGCACCACGCTGAAAATGATCAACCGCCTGATCACGCCCACCTCCGGCAAGGTCCTGATCAATGGCGAAGACACCACCGGCCTTGACGAAGTAACCCTGCGTCGGCGCATTGGCTATGTGATTCAGCAGATCGGTCTGTTCCCCAACATGACCATCGAGGAAAACATCACCGTGGTCCCGCGCCTGCTTGGTTGGGACAAACAAAAATGCCACGAGCGTGCTCGCGAGCTGATGAGCATGATCAAGCTTGAGCCCAAGCAATACCTGCAGCGCTACCCACGGGAGTTGTCCGGTGGACAGCAACAACGCATCGGTGTGATCCGCGCCTTGGCCGCTGAAGCGCCGCTGCTGCTGATGGACGAACCGTTCGGCGCGGTCGACCCGATCAACCGCGAGATGATTCAGAACGAGTTTTTCGAGATGCAGCGGGCATTGAACAAAACCGTGATCATGGTCAGTCATGACATTGATGAAGCCATCAAGTTGGGCGACAAAATTGCCATTTTCCGCGCGGGCAAACTGATCCAGATCGACCATCCCGACACTCTGTTGGCGCACCCAGCCGACGACTTCGTCAGCAATTTCGTGGGTCAGGACAGCACACTCAAGCGCCTGCTGCTGGTCCGCGCCGAAGACGCTGCCGACAATGCGCCGTCGGTAAGCCCCGAGACGCCAGTGAGTGACGCTCTGGAGCTGATGGACGAACATGACCGCCGCTATGTCGTGGTGACAGATGCGCAGAACAAGGCCATGGGCTACGTGCGCCGACGTGACCTGCATCGCCAGCAAGGTAGTTGCAGCGATTTCCTGCGGACCTTCAACGCAACAGCCGCCCACGATGAACACCTGCGAATCCTGCTGTCGCGAATGTACGAGTTCAACCGCTCGTGGCTGCCAGTGCTCGATGCCGAGCAAGTGTTTCTTGGCGAAGTGACCCAGGAATCGATCGCCGCCTACTTGAGCTCGGGACGCTCGCGCGGTGGCAAGACCAATATCGTATCGCCGGCAGAAGTCGTGGTCTGAGTCATTGGCCCTCCAGGCAGCAACAAGGTGATTGCGCCTTGATGCTCGCCTGGGCGATCGACAACAGGACTCACTTATAAGCACTTAAGGAAGCGTCCTACATCAATTTTTTTTAACCCTTGTTAGCGTGCCCTCTGCTTTTCTCAGGTTCAGGGCAAGCCTACGTTCGTACCGGTAAATGCCGCGCTCAACGAACGACACACTTTCTCTGTTCGCCATCAGCTCGAATCGAACAAGGATGTGTGATGCACAAGCCCGCCTCTGAAGCCGAACTGCACCGTGCCAGACGCAACCAGGAATTCACCAACACACCCTTCGATGTAGCCCAATGCGCATTCAGGCAGCCGCAAGTGAGCATCTTTCCGGTGCGCTATGCACTGGATGAATCCCCGCACAGCAAAGCCAGCAACCAAGGACCGAACCCGCTGCCACCGAACTGGCAGGGGCAACTGCCCACGCTGAAAACCCGCAGCTACACCCTGCGCCAACTGCGTGACGGCTGGTTGTATGTATGGGACAGCGTCGAGCAAACCTTTCATGAGTATCAGGTCACTGGCGAGCACTTCACTCGCCACATCTGGACCCAAGCCCAGCTGAATCAGGACATCCGCAACAACCCCGGCGAAACCCATCCGTACC
>NZ_JACOPV010000070.1 GCF_016881005.1 Pseudomonas arcuscaelestis
GTATGCCCAGTCCTATCAGCAGACGTTGGGCGAAGCCAGCAGCAAAGGCCAGGTGGACAAGACCAGCGCCAACGCCAAGCGGGTGCAGGCCATTGCCAAGCGCTTGATCGCCCAGGCGCCGACTTTCCGCCCCGATGCGGCGCAGTGGAAGTGGGAAGTGAACCTGATCAAGAGCGACGAGATGAACGCCAACTGCGGGCCTGGCGGCAAGATCTTCGTGTACAGCGCACTGATCGACAACCTCAAGCTGACGGACGACGAGTTGGCAGCGGTGATGGGCCATGAAATCGCCCACGCCTTGCGCGAACACGGCCGTGAAGCCATGTCCAAGGCCTACGGTATCGAGATGGCCAAGCAGGGCGCTGGTGCGTTGTTCGGCCTGGGCCAGGACAGCCTGGCACTGGCCGACACCGTGGCTAACTACGGCATGACCTTGCCTAACAGCCGCAGCAATGAAAACGAAGCAGACCTGATCGGCCTGGAGCTGTCGGCCCGTGCGGGATACAACCCGAATGCGGCCATTACGTTGTGGAACAAGATGGCCAAGGCGTCGGAAGGCTCGCCGCCGGAGTTTATGAGCACTCACCCGGCGTCTGACAGCCGGATCGCTTCGTTGCAGGCGGCGATTCCGAAGGTGATGCCGCTTTACCAGCAGGCCAAAAAGTCCTGATATTCAAGATAGTGTGAAGATCCAAATGTGGGAGGGGGCTTGCTCCCGATGGCGGTGTGTCAGCTAATGAATACTTGGCTGAAAAGCAGCTATCGGGGGCAAGCCCCCTCCCACATTGGATTGGGTTTACAGGGCACGTTCAGCCGAGCAACTGGCTCAACACCGCCCGCAACTTCCCGGGCTTGACCGGTTTATTCAGCAACGGTGCTTCCAGGCGGCGCAACGCGCGGCGGCACTGGTCGGTGCGATCGGCCGTGATGATCACCGCCGGGATCTTGCAGGCAAAATGCTCGCGCAAATGCTTGATCACCTCACAGCCCACCACCCCATGGTCCAGGTGATAGTCCGCCAGAATCAGTTCCGGCGCCCTGCCCTGCAACGCGTCCATGGCGCCAGCTTCATCGGTGGCCGTGAGCACTTCGCAGCCCCA
>NZ_JACOPV010000071.1 GCF_016881005.1 Pseudomonas arcuscaelestis
GAGCTGTAAAGGCCCTCGCGGCCACTGAGCAAGGCTTCGAAGCGGTCGTTGCCGTCGCTGAAATGGGACGGGCTGAGAGTGAGCTTCCACTCGCGGCTTTCATTGGCGCGCCAGCGGATAAAGCCGCTGCCGCCGTTGGCGGTGATGTCCGCGTTCAACGCCCGCAGGGGTGTCGTGGACAACAGGTAGCCGAGGCTGCCGCCGTATTGCCAGTTGTCGTTGATGTCACGGGCAATCGACACGGCAGCGCCTTGCTTGGTGCCATTGCCATAGGAATGGTTGGAGACTTCGGCTTCGACGGTCATGTCGCGGGTACGCCGCTCTACGCCAATCACCTGCCAGCGATGGTGGCCGGTGCCTTCTTCGAAGTCAGCGGTGGCATAACCGGCACCGGCGAACAGGCGCCAGTCTTCGTCGATAGGCGGTGTGTAGAGACGGCTTTCAATGCCCCAGTCACGGCTGCCGGCCACTGCGCCAGCCTCGTTGTTATTGCCGCCACCAAAGCTTTTGCCGGTGTAGGCCTCGACCCGCAGTTCGGCCATGTCGTGCACATCGCGCAGGCGGCTGAGGCGCTGCACCTGACGGTTGTCCGGGTTGCGGGCGAGCACGTCATCGGTGAGCACGTCGAGTTGGCGCCACTCTTGAAGGTCCATGGCGGTGTACGCCTGGCTGACTTCCAGGCCGATATCACGCGGGGCCTGGGCTTCGGTTTCCTTGAGAATGCCTTCGGCGCGACGCGGTAAATCACGGGCGCGGTACATGTCTGCCTGGGCCAGGCGCAGGCCAACGTTACCCGGCGCTTTGGCGACCAACGCCTCCAGGCCGGCTTCACTGCCCGGCAGGTCGCCACCGTAGACGCCGGCCTGGGCCGACAGTTGCTGCGCGTCCATCCAGGCATCGTTGGGGTTGCCAACGGGCAGGCCCTTGAGTTCAACCCGAGGCTTCTGGCTGTTGGCGAGACCGTTGGCGACTTCGCGGGCGTCTTCGCCCTTGTCGCTTTCTTGCAGGGCGTAGTACAACGCGGTGCTGTCTTCGACCCGATCATCTGGCTCGGCGTCCGAGGCACTCAGCGCCTGGCGATACAGCGGCTCGGCCT
>NZ_JACOPV010000072.1 GCF_016881005.1 Pseudomonas arcuscaelestis
GTCCAGCAGCAACAGTTGCGGGTCTTGCATCAGCAGCATGCCGATTTCCAGGAACTGCTTCTGGCCGTGGGACAAGAGCCCCGCCGGGCGCTGTGCCGAGGCGGTCAGGCGGATGGTGTCGAGCACTTCGTCGATTCGGTCTTTCTGCTCGCCGCTCAGGCGTGCGCGCAGGCTGGCCCACACGGACTTGTCGGTCTTCTGCGCCAGCTCCAGGTTTTCGAACACGCTCAAGGCTTCGAACACCGTGGGCTTCTGGAACTTGCGGCCGATGCCAGCCTGGGCGATCTGCACTTCGCTCATGCTGGTCAAATCGATGTTTTCACCAAACCAGGCGGTGCCGTGGCTGGGGCGGGTCTTGCCGGTGATCACGTCCATCAGTGTGGTCTTGCCCGCGCCATTGGGGCCGATGATGCAGCGCAATTCGCCGACGCCGATGTACAAGTTCAAGTCGTTGAGGGCCTTGAAACCGTCGAAGCTGACGCTGATGTCTTCAAGGGTCAGGATGGTGCCGTGGCGGGTGTTGAGGCCCGGGCCTGCCGCCTGGCCAATGCCGATGGCATCGCGGCCGCTGCCGGCATCGAAAATAGGTTCAAGCATGACGTTCCTCACTTCTTCAGCAGCCCGATCACGCCCTTGGGCAGGTACAGGGTGACGATGATGAACAGCGCGCCCAGGAAGAACAGCCAGTATTCCGGGAAGGCCACGGTGAACCAGCTCTTCATGCCGTTCACGACACCCGCGCCCAGCAGCGGGCCGATCAGCGTGCCGCGCCCACCGAGGGCCACCCAGACGGCAGCTTCGATGGAGTTGGTCGGCGACATTTCGCTGGGGTTGATAATGCCCACCTGCGGCACATACAGCGCCCCGGCCAAACCACACAGCACCGCGCTCAGCACCCACACAAATAGCTTGAAGCCGCGTGGGTCGTAGCCACAGAACATCAGGCGGATTTCGGCATCGCGCAACGCTGTCAGCACCCGGCCGAATTTGCTTCGGGCCAGGCGCCAGCCAATGAACAGGCTCGCCACCAGCAACAGCACTGTGGCGACGAACAGCACCGCCCGCGTGCCCGGCTCGCTAAAGCCAAAGCCGAGCA
>NZ_JACOPV010000073.1 GCF_016881005.1 Pseudomonas arcuscaelestis
CTTGTAGATAAAACCGTCGCGGGCGTCGAAGCCTGCGCTGCCACGGCCGATTGTGTTGATCGAGGCCCCCTGCTCAACGACGATCGAGCCAGTTTGACTGACTAACAACACCTCGGGCGCGGCCAATACAGCACCCTCGCGCAGCACAATGTTGCTCCTGGCGCCGTTCACCCCTTCCGCAAACGTGATGTAGCTACCCGACTGGCCATAGGCAACGTAGGGCAAGCCCCCAATGATCAGGCGCGATGCGCCCAGCGCATTGAGGCTGTCGGCGCTGAAGGTAATCCCCCTGAAACCCTGGGTTGCCGCTTGATCTGCCGCGACCACCTCAATGCCGCCCCTGGCCAGGTCGACCACGGCAACGGTGCCGCCGTAACCACCCGCCGCCGCATCGAAACGACCCATGCCCTCAAAGGTGAACGCACTCGCCCCGCCCCCCGCACGCATGGCCAGCTTCAACGTCTTGGCATCGACTTCAAGCATCGCGCGCGGCACCCCAAGTTTCGCCGCATCCGCACGGGCAAACTGCGCGTAGCTGGTTTCGTTGTATTGGGAATAACGGCGCAAGGTGTCGGCCGACGTCAAGATCAACTGGCTCGCCAGGCTGTCGCGGATCCCCGTATTGGCAATCGACAAATGCCCGGCGGTAGACCACGAGCCATTGCGCATCAACTGCGTGGCCCCGCCGCCGACACCGGCCAGGCCGTTGATCTCGACGCGGAAGGCGCCCGGCAGCAACGCATAGGTCGACGGCATCAGGGTGTAGGTGCCCGCCGGCAACCCCGGTACGCCGGCGCCGATGGTGATTTGCTGGCCAATCAACGGCGCAACCGCACCGCCCTCACCGCCCGCAGGCGCAGCGACCGGCTGCACCCCCGGTACGATCGCGTAGACCGGGTTGGTGGACAGGCCCGGCAATACAAACCCGCCGTTGGCGCCAAATTGCACCAGCGGGTTAAAGCGTGCGTCCGTCGAACCACCGCGCCCAGACACAAAGCCTGCCCCCAGCAGCTCACCACCGCCGGAAAGATCCAGCGTGGCATCCGCCAGCACGGCGACCGACTTGCCGCCCAATATCACGCCAACCGCGAG
>NZ_JACOPV010000074.1 GCF_016881005.1 Pseudomonas arcuscaelestis
GGAGCTGGTTTGTGTGGGAGCTGGCTTGCCTGCGATGCCGGCAACTCGGTCTTTCTGTGATCCCGAGGTGATGCCATCGCTGGCAAGCCAGCTCCCACATTTGGACCGTGTTTTATCCGTTATTCTTGCGTTGGAACAGCAACTCCACTTCCAAGCCCCCGCCCTCCCTATTCCTCAAGCTCAACCGCCCCTCATGCGCCCTGGCGATGGTGTGAGCAATGCTCAACCCCAACCCATACCCGCCGGTCTCGGCATTGCGTGACCCTTCCACCCGATAAAACGGCTCCATCACCTGCTCCAGCTGTTCCTGGGGAATCCCCGGCCCTCGGTCGCTGATGGTGATCGTCAAGCTGTCCGCCACGTCCTCAACCCGTACCACCACATCGCTGCCATAGCGCACTGCGTTTTCCAACAGGTTCTGCACACACCGCTTGAGACTGCGGGCATACCCCGGTAACGGTTGTTTCGCCCGGCCTTCGATTCGCACGCTCTCGCCCACGTCTTCCAGATCCGCCTGCAGGCTTTGCAGCAAGGCATTGATGTCGATGTTCTGTCGCGCCTCGTTGATTTCGCCGCTGCTGACAAAATCCAGGGTGCTGGCGACCATGTGCTCCATTTCTTCCAAATCACTGCGAAAACGCTCACGGGTGCGGGTGTCGTCAAGCATCTCGGTGCGCAGGCGCAGGCGTGTGATGGGTGAACGCAGGTCGTGGGAAATCGCCGCAAGAAAACGCGTGCGCTCGGCGATGTTGGCGATCAGGCGTTGTTGCATTGCGTTGAACGCCTGGGCTGCGCGGCGCACTTCGGTGGGGCCATCCTCCGATAATGGCGGGCGCTGGATGTCCCGGCCCAGCGCTTCGGCTGCCTTGGCCAGGGCGTTGAGCGGGCGGATGGCCAGGCGCACGGCCACCAGGGCAATCACCACCAGCACCAAGACCCGCAGCAGATAAATGCGCATCACATAGTCGAACAATAGGTCCAGCGGCGAGGTGCTGGTCCAGCCCTGTTCCTCGCGCGCATCCACTTGCAACCAACGCCCATCCGGCAGGCGCAGGTCGATAAGGAATTGCCCCACCACCGGCTTGGAGCCG
>NZ_JACOPV010000075.1 GCF_016881005.1 Pseudomonas arcuscaelestis
GATCTGTCGGCAGCTATGACCTGGATCTGGTGCTGGCGGCGGGCGATCAGATTCGCACCCACGCGCTGTACCCGATCATGCTGGCCCTGGCGCTGATCGGCGCCTTGAGCAAAAGCGCGCAGTTCCCGTTCCACTTCTGGCTGCCCCACGCGATGGCGGCCCCCACGCCGGTGTCGGCGTATCTGCATTCGGCAACGATGGTGAAGGCCGGCGTGTTCCTGTTGGCCCGCCTGTGGCCGTCGCTGTCCGGCAGCGAAGAATGGTTCTATATCGTCGGCGGTGCCGGCGCGATTACTCTACTCCTCGGCGCTTACTGCGCGATTTTTCAGAACGACCTCAAGGGCCTGCTGGCCTACTCCACCATCAGCCACCTTGGCTTGATCACCTTGCTGCTGGGCCTTAACAGCCCGCTGGCAGCCGTCGCTGCCGTTTTCCACATTCTTAACCACGCCACCTTCAAGGCCTCGCTGTTCATGGCGGCGGGTATTATCGATCACGAAAGCGGCACGCGGGATATCCGCAAGCTCAGTGGTTTGGTTCGCCTGATTCCGTTTACCGCCACATTGGCGATGGTTGCCAGTGCCTCCATGGCCGGGGTGCCGTTGCTCAATGGCTTCCTGTCCAAAGAGTTGTTCTTTGCCGAAACCGTGTTTATTTCCTCGTCCGGCTGGGTGGAGTTCGCGCTGCCGGTGATTGCGACCTTCGCCGGTACGTTCAGCGTGGTCTATGCCCTGCGCTTTACTGTGGATGTGTTCTTCGGCCCCACCGCCACCAACCTACCCCATACGCCCCACGAGCCGCCGCGCTGGATGCGCGCACCGGTGGAGCTGCTGGTGTTTACCTGCCTGCTGGTGGGGATCTTCCCGGCCCAGGTGGTGGGTTCGATCCTGGCCGCTGCTGCCCTTCCGGTAGTAGGCGGCGTGCTGCCCGAGTACAGCCTGGCGATCTGGCACGGCTGGAACGCGCCGATGATCATGAGCCTGGTGGCCATGAGCTGCGGCGTGGTGCTGTATTTGATCCTGCGCAAGCAGCTCAAGCGTGGCCGCTTCAAATACCCGCCCCTGATCAGCTACTTCAATGGCAAGCGCG
>NZ_JACOPV010000076.1 GCF_016881005.1 Pseudomonas arcuscaelestis
TACATGTTGCTGATAGACGGGAACGACGGCTGCTACAGCTCCACCTTGACCCAAGAGACAGGTTGATCGAGCCAATCGGCAAATTCGTCGATAAAGCTCTGCTTGAACCCCGCCTCCGCCCAGTTGTTGAAAATGAAGCCCAGGTTGGAAAACCCGCACTCCTGTAGGAACAGAAACCCGTTGATGTCGTCTTCATGCCCACACAGCGGGCAGGTGAAGTTGTCGGTGTGGCCGGGCATCCAGTCTTCCAGGCTTTCGAACAGTGCTTCGCCGACTTCCTTGCGGCATTCCGGGCAGCCGGCTTCTTCGAGAAAACCCTTGGCAGGGGTATAGATACAGCGCTTGTAGATAATCTCCAGGCCGTTGACCGGCTCGTTGAACGGCAGCGCTTCGGGGTGCAGCACCACGGCGCGGGCGCCATCGGCCAGGGCGTGGCCCATGCGGTTGCCGGTGCGGCCACAGGTGGTGAGTTCTTCCTTGATGATGTTCTTGCGCACCAGCCAACGCACGATCGCCCGGGCGCGGGGTTCGTGGACGGGCAAGGTGGAGATTTTCGGAACAAGGATGCTTTGGGAATTCATGGGAGTCCTGCGGTGTGGCTGCTGACGCCATCGGGGGCAAGCCCCCTCCCACATTTGATCCAGTTTTAATCCTGGGATTTTAAGCGGATCAGCCCTTGATTTCCTGATACCGCTTCTCCAGCTCCTGGCGAATCTGCCGACGCTGCTGGGCCTGCACAAAGCGGCGCTTGTCTTCGCTGTTATGCGGCTGCAATGGCGGTACAGCGGCAGGTTTGCGTTGGTCGTCAACGGCCACCATGGTGAAGAAGCAGCTGTTGGTGTGGCGCACCGAACGCTCGCGGATGTTCTCGGTCACCACCTTGATGCCCACCTCCATCGAGGTGTTGCCGGTGTAGTTGACCGAGGCGAGGAAGGTCACCAACTCTCCTACGTGGATCGGCTCGCGAAAAATAACCTGGTCTACCGACAGCGTGACGACATAGCGACCGGCATAACGGCTCGCACAGGCGTAGGCCACTTCGTCGAGGTACTTGAGCAGGGTGCCGCCGTGGACATTGCCAGAGAAGT
>NZ_JACOPV010000077.1 GCF_016881005.1 Pseudomonas arcuscaelestis
CACCTATCACCTCAAGGGCATGTGGGTCGACCAGCGTTACACCCTGCTTACCGGCAACAACCTCAACCCACGGGCGTTTCGCCTGGACCTGGAAAACGCCTTGTTGATCGACGACCCACAGGGCCAATGGCTTGAGCCGCGACGTACCGAGTTGGCGCAGATCTTCCTGCATACCACGCGCATTCAGCGATACCAGGACTTGCAGACGCTGGTGGAGTACCCGCAAGCAGTTGGCAAGTTTTTACGCCGGGTCAGCCGGGTGAGGATCGAGCGGTTGCTGTATCGGATTCTCTAAGCGCTTCTCGTGACGAATTTTCTCACGATTTACTGAGAACGTTTGCTCGGCTCGGGACCACTCTTTTGGCGTATATCACCCGAAGAGAACGACCTCATGACAATCCCCGCGCTCATTCGCCGACAAGTTACCGTATTCAATACCAACGGCGGCGGGGACGCTGCCCTTACGCTGCAGCATGACCCATTGCCGGTTGTACATTCGCCGCCGCTGCTGAGGGTTCGACGCGCCGCAGAACCGCAGGGAGATGATCGTTCTTCTGCCGACATCCTTCTGGGGCAGCGGTTGGGCGATGCGATGCAAAACGGTTACACCATGCTTGAAGTGCCCGCCAACAGCAGCCTCGCGCCCTCGCTGGCGCTGTACCAGCAACGTTGGAGCGAGCCAACCCTGCAGGCTTGGCTGACCAGCAAGGCCCTTGAAATGCATACCCTCACTTTGCATAAAGACACCCTCCATGGATACGCCGACCGAGGTGGCGTGCGCACGGCTGTCAGTTTCTCCACAAGCGATGATTCGGGGTGGTGGCAGGCTTCAGCGGCTTTACGCGCGGCACGTGAAGTATTGGACCCCCAGGACCGGGGCCTCAACCCTCTGGCCGGTGAGGAAACCTGGGTGCCACGGCATTTGGTTCTCCAGGCCTTCGACATCGCTAACCCGTCATCCGTGGAAGAGGCTGATCACCTCAAACAGCAGTTACGCACTCAAGGCCTGTTGATGCAGCCCGAGCAAGCACGATCGATAGAGCGTGCCCTCGTGCAGGCTAATAAGGCTATCGCTGAGCT
>NZ_JACOPV010000078.1 GCF_016881005.1 Pseudomonas arcuscaelestis
CGAAGAAGCCGGCATGCTCGACGCCGTGCAGGCCGCCGGCTTCCAGCTGAAAACCGGTGCCGCGTTCGCCTGGGGCGAGCGCTACAGCGCGTTTGATTTCAGCGATACGTTCAGCAACGGCAAGCCCACCACCTTCCAGGTGCAGCGCGGCGAGTTCGACAAGTTGCTGGCAGATCAAGCGGCGCTGCAAGGCGTGGAAATTCGCTACGGCGAAACCATCGTCGGCGTGGATTTCAGCGGTGACTGCCGCTACCTGCATGTACGCCGCGAGAACGGCAGCGAGTACCACCTCAAGGCCAGGTTCGTACTCGATGCCAGCGGCTACGGCCGTGTGTTGCCGCGCCTGCTGGACCTGGACTTGCCATCTGATTTCCCCGTGCGCCAGGCGGTATTCACCCACGTTGAAGACCACATCGAACACCCAGGCTTCGACCGCACCAAGATTCTGGTAACGACCCATCCGACGAAACGCGACATCTGGTTCTGGACCATCCCGTTCAGCAACGGCCGCTGCTCGGTGGGCGTGGTCGCCGCCAAGGAGCATTTCGACGGCCGCGACAGCGACCTCGACGCCTGCCTGCGCAGCTTCATCGACGAAACCCCAAGCCTGTCCGGTGTGCTGCAAAACGCCGTGTGGGATACCCCGGCGCGCACCATCGGCGGCTATGCGGCCAACGTCAAAACCCTGCACGGCCCAGGCTTTGCGCTGTTGGGCAATGCGGCGGAGTTCCTCGACCCGGTGTTCTCTTCCGGCGTGACCATCGCCATGCGCTCGGCGAGCATGGCGGCAGCGGTTTTGCACCGTCAGTTGCAAGGTGAAACAGTCGATTGGCAAGGCGAGTTTGCCGAGCCACTCAAGCGCGGCGTCGACACCTTTCGCTGCTACGTCGAGGGCTGGTACGCCGGGACTTTCCAGGACGTGATTTTTTATGAAGACAGCCAGGCGGAAATCCGTCGGATGATCTGTTCGATCCTCGCCGGCTACGCCTGGGATGAGCGCAACCCGTTCGTCAGCGAAGCCCGCCGCCGCTTGAAGATGATTTCCGAACTCTGTGCAAAGGACGCCACATGAACTACTT
>NZ_JACOPV010000079.1 GCF_016881005.1 Pseudomonas arcuscaelestis
AAGCCAACACCAAACAGATGGCAGTGATCACCAGACCCATCCAGAAGGTACGGGCGAAGATGTCCAGGTAGATCGCCTGGTCCGGCGTGGCCGGGGCCACTTCGCCGAGGTCGTCGATACGATGATCGACGGCGGCCAGCAGGTAGAACGGCGTCAGGCTGCTGGTATTGCGCCGAATCGCCTGCCAGTACGCCGGGTCGCCCCAGCGTTCGTCGAGGTTTTCCAGCGCATCTTTATAAGAGGCCGGGGCTTCGGTAAACGGCAGCGCCCGCGCGGTTTTGGTCAGCAGGCTGCGATAGCCGGCCAGTTCCATGTTCAAGCGTTTGGACAAGTCGCCCAGGGTCTGGTTTTTGCGGGCTTCGCCCAGGTCTTCACTGAGGGCCTGGTACACCGGCTCACCCGGCAGGCCACGGCCATCCCAGGCGGTAACCGCCACCACGGTGCGCGGCAAACCCGCGACCACTTCCGGGTTGCCGACGCTCTTAAACAGCAGCGCAACGATGGGCACCAGAAACACCAACAGCAAAAACAGCACCAGCGGCGCAATCAAGGCCTGGGCCTTCCAGCGATTGAGCCGCTCGGCACGCGCCAGGCGCTGCTTGAGGGTGGGGCCTGGAATGGCGATGTCCATGGCAAACTCCGATTCTTGAAATTGAATGCAATCTACTGAACACAGAAGATCCATGTGGGAGGGGCGGTGCGACGGTTCGACTTGCTCCCGATAGCAGTCTGTCAGTTGATGAATGTATCTACTGATGCACCGCTATCGGGAGCAAGCCCCCTCCCACAGGGGTTACAGGTACGACAAGAGTTACTTGGCAGCCCACGAGTTAAAACGCTGCTCCAACTGCTCGCCGTTATCCGCCCAGAAGCTCACGTCGATCTGCACCTGATTGGCGATGTTTTCCGGGGTGGTCGGCATGTCCTTGAGGATGTCCTTGGCCAGCAACGGTACGGCTTGGGTGTTGGCCGGGCCGTAGGCGATGTTTTCCGAGTAGGTCTTCTGCTGCTGCGGCTGTACCGAGAAGGCGATGAATTTCTTCGCGGCTTCTGCACGGTCTTTGGCCAGGCCTT
>NZ_JACOPV010000008.1 GCF_016881005.1 Pseudomonas arcuscaelestis
TATTCAGAAATACCATGAAAATAAAAGTAAAGTGGTACGTGATATCTATCAGAAAATTTTTAAACAATTAGGCTATATTTGATATGTTGCTTGATTTTATTGTACGGGGCTAGCGACGCAGAAACAGATCTTTGGATATTTGATGCGCAGAAACGATACGGCGCTTCAAGAAATTGTTGGCGTGCTTCGTAGTTTCCTTGCTCCTGCAACCTGAATTTGGGTTGAGGGCACAGCGTGAGATTCCATCAACGCGGGGCAAAAAAATAATCTCGAATCCCAGTGCCGAACGTCCGCAATGGGTCGATTCTGTTGAAAAAGTCGGTCAGCCCAAACTGCCCGCTAATTGGCTGTTGAAAACGCCTTTTTTGCATGCTGCTACGTGAAATCCGAGTCCAGAAGCCTCTGCCAAAAGTAAAGATTTCAAGCTCGGACGCGTATTTTTCTAATGCGCAAACCAAGGCCGACTTTTTCAACAGCATCGGCCGTTCTCTGCCGGTCATGTCCACGAATCGTGCTGGCCAAATCCGATGCAAATGACTGGTCAGGTCGAATGCAAATGGGTGGGCAAGTCTGTGCAATTACCCAGGATGCGTCGCTGAATGCGTATCTCAGCTCCTTTCCCTCATTAACCAGATAAGTAAACAAACTGAACTGCCGGCGCCCATGGCGCTCTCACATTGAAGTGACAGGGATTGAATCAGTCCAGCGCTGGTAGTCAGCCAAACCTTCTTCACAACGGAGTGATGCCTACTCCAGCAGCATGTCCGACGAGTACGGCCTGGAGTCCGTTTCGCATGAAACGGTGGTACTTGAAGCAACAGATCGCCATTTGAGGTCCAGATGCACCTCCAGTCGTAATCAACAGCATTTTGTTGCTCCGAGGGGCGCTTCCCCCCTGACATCACGAGATGGTTGGAAACGCAGTCTTGTCTCTAAGTATGTCGATGGTCCTGAGGGCTCACCACCGTCAGCGTCAAGCACATCAAGTCCAGCAGGACTGGCAGTGTCTCGATCTATGGCGCCGTACCCAAGGACATACTGATGGGATTGGTCGATCGCTTGCCGATTGCCTGGCTCAACCTCGCCTGCACCCTAGTCGGCGTGCTGCTGTACATCTCGCCGATTGCCGCGTTGCCCATGGCGCTGGGCCTGCGTAGCGTGAACTAGCCGCCACTGACCGAAGCGGTGATTTTCGACTGCAACACGCCGGCCCTCAGGGAGCCGCCGCGGCTCAACCGCACCGAGCAGAGCTGCGTTTGATTCGAGGAAGCCTTCAGCACTGCAATGGCGCTCTCATCCGGGCTTTCTGGGCTTTTTCGGATTTGTTCGCTCCAAGTACTTCGCGAAACTCGCCTGGCTTTCTTCAGCAGTGGACTTTGGCGCTGGTTTGCGTCGCGAGGCTTTGGCTTGAGGGCTCCGGCTCGCCGCCTCGATCTGCTTCACGGCTTCGCGCTCCTGCGCGGTCAAAGATGAGTCAATCATCTTGGCGCTGCTCCGCTCATCGCGATCCTGCCAGGTGAAAGGCAGAATGTTGGATTTCGGAGCAGAAGAGGCTGCTAAAGGAGAATACAGGTCCTTCCGATTCGTCCCCCTGGGGCCTTCAACCGTGATCCGTACCAGCTCCGCCACATCTTTCCGATTGCTCGAATACCCCAACGAAAGGTAAGCCTGATTGATATCGGCTAGTCCAATGTGGCGCCGTCCGGCTTTGCGACATTCGATATAGGCGAGCTTGAGCAACTGCACCACCAATCGTTTGAGCCCGTAGGTAAAGCGGTAAAGCTCCATAGCGAACTCGTCCTGCGGAGCTCGAATCTGCCCCCCGCTGACCCGCACACATTCAGCGACGTAGTCCTTCCAATCCTGTCCGGCAGGGTCGTCCGGAGGCATGTCTCTTGGTTCAACCATCAATCGCTGCTTGTCCTCGGACCCTCGGCCATCGAGCTTGTGCAGCAGGCTGTAATTCGCCGCATAAAGCATGGGAACTCCTATCCGAGCCATATCAAGGAGCATGCTGGTCACCAAGGCCACGCCACTGCCTTCGGTAACATACTGAGCCTCGTCCAGAATCAGAAGCGAAACGCCATCCCTGGAGGCTTTGCGCCGACATGCAGCCCGAAGTTTTCCCATGCTCAAGCCACGGTTGGGGGGCTCAGATCCATACACAAAGCGTGCAAAAAGCTCCTTCAAGCTGGCCTTGTCTTGAGCACTCGCGTACCAATGAGAGATCAGCGTCACTTGGCCCTGGAAGTGGCCGCATTCAACCTCCAAAGGCCCCGGCAGCACCTTCCTCAGCCCCTCGATGGCCTTGGATTTACCAACACCTGCAAGACCAGTCAGGCATATAGGAGTCACCGCCTTTACAGGTGGGTTATAAAGCCCCGCCTGGTAATCACGCTCACTGACAAACAAGCGCCGACTGAAGCTCTCCGCACGTCCTACCATTTCTTGGATGAACGATAGCGAGAACTGATTTGGCAGACAGATCTCCTCCAGTTTTTCCTGAAGCAATTTCCCGCCGAGCAAAGGATCCAACGAGCTCAGATCTTCGATCGGTTCCGGTCGAAAGGTCACACGCTGGCGGATTTGTTCAAGCTCGAGACATCCGTTAAACCGCGAATCAATCACCTTATTCATCGGGCTTTGCCTGTTGCTCGAGCGTGATCAGCTTTGTCCAATCTGGCGGCGGCATTCTTGGGCACTTGGCCGCGCTTGCGCACTCCGCCATCCCAGCTTTCTCCGGTGGCCTGCTCATAGCGTTCACGAATGGAGTGCTTCGCAGCTGGGTTCTCGTCCCGCAGCATCGCTTCATTATCGCGGCTGAGCTGGCCGAGCATGCTTAGCTCTTCAAGTGTGATATCGATCGTGTGCTCTACCGTCTTCGTGGAGCGCACCACGCCCAATTCATAGAGGACACCCTCAACCTCAATCCAGATGTGCCTGACACACATGGTGAGGACGTAGCCAGTGGCCTGGATGACGCCATTCCTAGCAACACGATCAAAGACCCCGGTGGCCACCAGGGCTGCAGATCTGTACCTCCGTTTATGCAGGCAAACTGCATCTCTGGTGATGGTGACCGGAACGGGAGTCAGAAAGGTTCTGACTGCTGTGTCGAACTCCATGGAAATCGACGAATTTCTACCTCGAGCATCCCAATAATCCCAAATGCCCTTGGGTGTCGGCCTTATCCCTGCCATGAGCATGTCGTCATTCATTCGGTTTTTGGCGTTCGAGGTCTGGTTGTCCTCCAACACCTGATAGAGCTCACGTCGAGCCAAAGCGATGAAGTTCTTATCGCTGTGAAAATGGCTCGGCTGCTCGTCAGGTTTCTTGTCTCGAGGGTGCGAAGACTCGACGGTTGCTTTGGATTGTCCTGCGAACGTGGGCGTCAGTTCGAGTGTTCCGAGCCAGTTGATCTCGGGCAAGCAGTCGAGAGTCGCTGCAGGTCCTTTATCCAGGACAATGTCTCCAGACATACCCTCACACCTCCACTCATCGGGGCCTAACGTGAACCCGAACAGGTCGAAGAACTTCACCTTGTTGATTGCCATGCAAAAAAGCGCCATTCGATAAGCCGCCATCGTCTCGCGCCCTTCAGAAAAACCGATTGCAATAACAGCCCCGGATAGGCCACAGATTGCTCGAACTACGCAGTAGCCGTCCTGTGCGCTTCCCTCAAGCAAACCCGACGGGCGTTCGGAAATGTAGTAGCCATCAAATTCGACCACTTGATTCACGTTGGAGATTAGCTCGGCGAACTCACCATCTGAGCCAGCGACAGCTCGGCTTCCGTTGCGTCCTCTTAGCGCCAGGGCTAGTTCGCGAGAGCTCATCTGTTTTTTTACCGCATACCAGAACTGTCGAAATGTCGGGAAAGGCTTCCCGTCAGGCTGGATGAAATCATGCCCACCCGTCTTGTTTACGACAGCAACACAACAGAAGTCCTTGGCCAGAACCTTTCTGTAAATAGACTCCTGGGTAGCGTACGGAGACTTTTCACGTAAAAAACCCGCCAGTATTTTTTCCCGCATCGCCCGGTCTGCATGGAAACCATATTTCTTACCTTTTCGACTTGGCCTCCCCAATTTTTTCTTGAGGGGCGTATTTTCCCGGTCCCACCTACCAGCCGCATGTACCGGCGGCAGCAGAGCCCAAAGGTTTCGCCCAAAAACGACGTAGGTGTAAAACCAGAGCCTTACCCGGGTTGGATTTTGTGGCGGAGTTTGGGACTTGGCGTGCGCTCCAATGACGGCAACAGGGTTCTCGCCGCCCAGGATGCTTTGCCACCGTGTTACCAAGTCAGCAATGGCCATATATCTGCGATTCACCTTCTGGAGGTAAGTCTCCTTTGTAGAGCGACGCTGATCCTCCAAGTGCTGAATCGAGATCCCCTGAATATTGGAAAGCCACGGGGGGTATCGATCCTGGGTACCGTCCTCAATCAGGAGGCCATCCTCCAGCGCCTGCTCGAATTGGATTCTGCCCAGCGTAATCAACTGAGCGGTCATCTGGTTTTTTCCCTTGTTGAAGAAAACCAATCGGACACGATTGTTGAGCCCGTCGCTGAGAAGGAAGTGATAGACGGCGCCTTTCTCCAAGCAGTTGTACCCCTCCGGAGCAATAATCCGTGACCCGATCCTCATGAGGCAGACTCCTCAAATAATGAGGCGTACACCGACAACGCGTCAGGTCCAGACGTTGAAAGTGGCTGATCGATCAAGATTGGGTCGAGCAGACTCACCGGTAGGTGCCGGTGCCAGATGTCCTGGTAGATTTTGCAGATGAACTGATCACGCGTGCCCCAATCAGCAGCGTACTGCTTTGCGACCAGCACCGGCGGAATGCCCTCTCTAACTGCCTCTGTTACAGCGCCGCTGAAGTCCTCCAGCAAGCTCTCGTCGAGCCTCAACGGCAAAGCGTGCATGGGAAACAGCAGCCCCAGGTTCTGGACGAGCGAAGGGTCGAACATATCCATTGAGACCTGGACAGTCCTGATGCCGGCGCTTGAGTAATAAGTCTCCTCAAGGGTTGCCCGGAGCTCTGCTTTCACCCGGTCCTTCTTCTGCTGGACTGGGGTCTTCGCTTGGCCGCTCCGTCGTTCACCGAAGGCCTCCTTTCTATCCTTGACCGTCCAGTTCAAGGCATAGGGACCGTTCCGCCCATGCAGGTACAAAAGAAGGTCCCCAACGTAAGGAAAGAGCATCTTTTCCCACTCACCATCTGGCCCTTCCATGTCTATCTCGTAGTGCTTGAAGCCTATGTCCAGCGCAATCTCGCCGGTCCCTCGCAAATGGGGCAGGAAGATTCCATGCATCAAAGGGTGGCCGAAAAGAGGATGCGAGTGCTGGATCGGCCAAAGCATTCTTTGCTCGTGCAGATCAAAAAGATTCGGGTGATAGAGAGCGAATTGGGTAAAAAGCCGTTCCGGGCGCGATAGCGTATGGATGGTGCGACCGAGCAAGCGGCTGTTCAATCGACTGAGCCTCGAGCTTCTCGGTGCTTCTCCAGGTACCGCCAAGATCGAGGGGACGTACGCATCTCCCCATTCGAATCCGTTTTGGCGTCTGACTATCATGTCAAAGCGTTGTTGCGGGGTCATCACTAGGGCCTATTGTCATGAGATTGCCGACTCCGACTGACTGGGGATAACAACCAAGCCGTCGAGCAAACCCTTATCCTGCGGGCATGAACCCGCGCGCGACGCTGTGGATAACGCCGATCTTCTTGTGGACGAACGAAGTCGTGCGGGGCTTGACGCCCCACATGCGCTGGATAGACAATGGAGGTGTCAGGGCTGATATCTGACTTATCCACAGAGGCCCAAGGTAGCACTTGGGTCTTTGTCTATCTGACTTCTCTAGCGCTCTCTGCTAGCTATGTCATGAAAATCCTCTCTATCGGCATTCCCACATCCTGGGAACATCTCTGCTGATGGTTGAAACGTCTACTGTGAACCGATCCTAACCCATATTGGGCGGCCTACATTCGCTTTGAGCAAGCGATCAATGTTACCGCTCGGGTTTCTTTTCTGACAATAGAAAAGAGTATCTTCGGAGTGAGAAGAGTAAACTTCAGAAAAAATACTTTTCGTACTATTCTGCTTTTGCAGACTACTGTCTACAAACTTCCCGCTATACGCAGCCACTTAGCTTTTAGTAATTTTGACAAACCAAAACAGTGCTACTGAAATCGTTATTCCGAAAAGGCATTATCTGAAGACGTCGCTCGGGCCTATGATCTGAGTTCGGCTTCAAACGAGCCTACGAAGATGCTTCCCTTGTGCTCCCCCGCTCTCGTTGACTCCCCGATCGTCCGATGGATGGATGACGAGACCTTCTATAGCGCCTGTAGCCGTCAACACTGTGTGCTGGGCGCAGCCAGTACCT
The DNA here is from genome assembly GCF_016881005.1 of Pseudomonas arcuscaelestis. Lineage (GTDB taxonomy): Bacteria > Pseudomonadota > Gammaproteobacteria > Pseudomonadales > Pseudomonadaceae > Aquipseudomonas > Aquipseudomonas arcuscaelestis. The sequence continues at coordinate 6,390 of NZ_JACOPV010000008.1, forward strand.
CAGCAACGTTGGCGTGGCTATTCAACACGACGTCCGCAACTACGACCCACGACCTTCCGTACAATCTTTCAGCGCTGAACCCCGCGGCGATGTCGGCGTGGGGTGATCCACGCTCGATCATCCTAGAGCACACGATCCTGCCAGTTTTCTTGCCGTTCCAATCCGCTAAGAACGCACTGGAAGCTTTTCAAGCCATGGAAAGCCCAGTCTTGGGTTCACTCAAGTATCGACTGGGTCTGCTGACTGGTCGTTTTGGCGCAGAACACCCCCTCAAGGCATGCTCAAGTTGCATGGCGGCCGATCTAGATACTCATGGATTTGCCTACTGGCATCTGTCCCACCAGTACCCTGGTGTGCAGGTCTGCCCTGTACATTGCGAGTTGCTTAGGGAGAGCTGCTGTAACCGGCAATGGTCGAGGCGCTTACAATGGATCCTGCCCGAGGAGAGCACACTCGCTCCGGCCCATGGGGACGCTCCTCTTGGGCCCTCCTTGCGGGCACTCGAGCAGCTAGCCAACGCGGTACTCGACCTGGCCGTCTGCGGACGGACCCGGCAATTTAATCCAGACGTCGTGAGAGCACTTTATAGAGACGCCTTGAAGGTCGGCGCTGAGAACCTAGCGTCCACATTCTCTCAACACTGTGCGTTACTCCAAGCCTATCCACCGCTCACATCACTGCCATCAGACCCTCAGCAGGTCCCTGCTTTCTGGACTCAACTGGTCCGTAATCGACAGGGGTGCAGCCACCCGCTCAAGCACCTGGCGGTGATCACCTGGCTGTACGGATCAGTGAGCGGGTTTGTCGAAGCATACGATCGTGCTGTAGACCGCAAGTTGACGGAAAGCCTCTCCCAGAAGGTTTGGGATACTGTTCAACTCGCTGAAGAGACCGTTGAACCAGATCGAGCTATCACACCCTCGGCCAACCGCAAACCGAAAGTGCTCAAGCCAAACATTCGCGCTGGCATTCTCGAGCATCTAAGCCGCGGGGAAGAGAAAAATGGCATCTGCGACGCATTTGGGATCACCGTTTCCACTGTCAACAAACTGCTTCGTTCTGAACCCGAGGTACACCAATCGTGGCTCCATGAGCGCTTGATATCTAACCTGAAAGAGCACCGGGCGCTCTGGTTAGCAGCGAGTAGTAGTTACACAGAACGTAGCCCGAAAGATATAAGGATCCGAATTCCAAGCGTTTACGCCTGGCTTTACAGAAACGATCAAGAGTGGTTGCTATCGAGAACAAGTGAAATGGAATCAGGGAGACGAGGTAATAACGCTTCGGTGAACTGGGCACAACGTGATGATGTGCTTCTGAACCAGGTGAAAATGAGGGTACGCAAGTTGCGTGAGGGGGAGACCGGTAGAAAGATCAGCAGAGCATCTCTATATTTAGCGTGTCCCGCTTTAGCCTCCGCACTTGAAAAGCGATGCCACTATCCTCGCACCAGAGCATTTCTAAAAACGATGCTATGATTGGATTCTGTTAGGCTGAAACAGTTTTTATCGATCTTTGAATAGTAGTCATTTTTTAATTCGTGAAGCATCTAGTATCGGAATACTTGGCAATACACGTGGCGGATGTCTAACTATGGTTTCAGACGTCAGCTCCACGAACCAGCAGCAAGGACAATATAATTCACCTACCTCATGCATAGGGACCTCACCGGTTTTACGCAGTGTTGTGTCATATGGATAGGGACACGAAAACACCCCAACACCAGATGCATAATCTTCTGTCACAAACCACTCCGATTCTCCACCCATCGCCAAGTACGTGCCCCACCCCTCTTGGACTGGCCTTGTGAACCCCTGATCTCCGATATCCCGAGCTAGATCTTCGAAATCATCGTAGTAGTCGAATATGTACTTATTAACGACGCAAAGATTCTCTTCTACAAGGGTTGCGTCATTGTTTCGTTTTTGCTCCGCGATTCGCTCAGCAGTTAACTCCAATTCGTTTTCGAACATGTAGAACTCAACGTCGCAAGATGGCGCTAGATTTGTAAATGCACCTTTTTTACGAAGCACGGCCGACAACACCGCCTCATCAGAAATATGATATTTAGACGAGCAAAGCTTAAAGTTGAACTGAGACTGCAGTAGAGCTGATCTATCATAGTTTGGTGTAGAATCAACTTCCCACAAGTAACGACCATTGCAGCCACCCCACATGACTCCAATGCCATGCTCACGATCGCTAAACGACTCATTGCAGAATGGGCAGTGCGTCAGCATCAATATATTATGCCGGGGGCAAACAGTTGATTCTGTTATTGGTGAGCTTGAACGCCGCCAATATGAAAAACCGAAGTTTACTACATCCTTCTTAGTGCACTCAGGGCAGTAAGATATATGCCTCTCAAAGTGGGAGATACTGCCATAGGCGTAGAGGCCACGTGAATAGGAAATATCCTGTGAATTCTTGATTAAATATTTTACAGCCATCGGCGTGTGGAGACAGATTAACCGGTCTAATCCATAGCAGCCCGGCCAGCCTAAGTAATCAGCTATCTGCTTGAGGTCGAGTGTGATGAATCGCACATGATTTCGAAACGCGAGAATCTTGTCGACAGAAGAGTCCTCGACACTGAGGAATAAGGATCGCGCTATGTAAGAACGAATCGACTCTTCCGGCTGAATTCGCAAAGGCAGATTGGCAGGCATGCTCGAACGGCAACGATCAGGGCTAGGTGGGGGAGGAGAAACGTACCGCGATCGCCCCTCCGAGGGGTGGGGCGATCGAAGATAACAGCTTTAATTGTCTGATAACCGCTTTAATTGTCGGAAATCAGCGCGGACAATTTCGTTGCCCGGCAGGTCACTATGCGATGGTTAGGATTGGCGCACGTTTCCTACTCGCCTCGGTCAATCGCTTCTAGCAGCAGGCCCTGGACACGGGCCAATTCTTCTTTGCTATGAACCACGCCACCGCCGTTGAAAGCCAAGTAATGGCGAAGCACATCAGCCCGGGTCTGGAAATTGTAGAACGCCACACGAAAGTTAAGGTTCGACACCGAAAATGAGCTGTAGGCCAGGTCGCCGACAGCCAACCCGAATGGACGCACCTCTCCCTCGCAGAACTTGACCACTGCAGTGAGGCGCTGAAGCCCGTCAAGGCATTCCAAGCCCCGTGGTAGCGCTCCTTCGTACTTGTCGTTCTCCCAGTTTGGGCAGTTGAACTTGAGCAGCAGCCCCGCCGTGTCGATGACACCACGTAGGACATTCTCAATGTAAGCGCGTTGCTGGTCCGCGGTCCAAACATGGCCTCGCTGGTAGTCTGGCTCTAAGCTAAAACCTCCAAAGTCATGCCCCAGTTCAGTCAAAGCTGGCAGCACCCGCTTGAACTGGTAGTTCATCTCTTGCTTGGCTGCATCCAACGGCATGATCAGCTGCCGTAGAACGGCAGTGTTCTGGGCATGTGCAGTTGAGTCCAGTGACAGCTGCGACTTAATGGCCTCAAGGTTCATATAAGCTCCAATGCCTCATCGGCGGATTCGATGGGCGCAGGATGAGGCCCATTCCGGCGTGCCACCAGCTATCGGGCAAGATCTGCAGGCCACGCACAGTCATATGGGGTAGCTTCAAAGTCCTGGCCATTGGGGGAGAGGAAATCAGGCTGGGTTTCACCGTAGTTCACGGCCGCAGTGAGGGGAGCAACCGTTTTGGCATACATCGAGGCAGAGGTCCCGTCCACTGAGTGCGCGCCGGCAGCTGCAGAGCAAAGTAGAATACGCTTCGCACTATTCACCCGGCCTATGTGCAAATGGCACCGTCTGCGTCTCGCCAGCAGGCCCCAGCTATGGGCAGTCCGCAGTTTCCATGAGGTCGATCCACCTACAAAGATGCCGATCCCAGGATTCAGAAAGTCACGGACATCATCAGGAACCATGCCATCCTGAACGGCCAGAAGGCGTATGCCCGGGATACCGGTCAACCGATCGAGCCATTTGAGCGAGAAGTCGAGGGACTTTAGGCCGCCAGCAACGATGTCGGGAACCACCACCATTCTCGCACTCTCACCGAGCAGGTCGAACGCCTTGCAGAAGGCTAGTTCATCAAATGGCTGTCCCTGGGTGAACGCTGACCAAGCTCCATTGTCGAGCATGAAGTTCTTAAAACCCTCAGTGCGTAGCACTCCCTTTGCTGATACCAGCAAGCCCCAGCCATTTGCACGCATTGCGTCGAGGTTCTGCCTGGTACCCGTCCGGCTGGCGTAGGGGACCATGGGGGTGCGCTGCAGCACGATGCGCTCCTCGATCGCACCATCCGTGTCGGCCGATCCATCGACGCAGTAATAGTCGCTATAGGCCTGAATGGCTTGAGAGCGGCCGATGCGTTCACCATCTCGGTAAGGGTTCAACCAGCTTGGCGCTGTGAATTCGCCCTGTAGGGGTGCGATAGCGCTTAGAAGGTGAGGCATGATGTGGTCTCCATTGGGATAAGACCATCATCAGGGGGAAGGGAGTGTGCCAGAAGCCCAGGCTAGCGTTTGCGATGGCGCATCAAGTGAGCCTCGATCTGCTCTGGCACTTCACAGCACAGTTTCAGGTCCTCAAGAGAGAGCGGTTTTGCGAATTGCTTCAAACGCCAGCTCTCACTGGGGTAGGAGGCGGCCGTATAGCTGGGTTTCAACCAATTCATGGCCTGGGCCAGGTTGTGAAAGCGATGGTTACCCTGATACCCAAGAGAAGGGCCAATCAGAACCTTTGTGATGCGGCTCCGATAACGTGGTGGGATGGACTCGATCAGAGTGATAAGCGGGCTGGCCGGAACCTTGAGAGTTGGCAACCTGCCGGTACACGTGAAGTCCATCATTGCCTTGGGGTTGCGCAGCATAAGCTGTATTCGGCGTTGGTCAATCATCGGTGCTCTCCTTGGAAAGCACCATCATCATCCTGGGTGAAGTGTGACAGAAGCCTATGCGGCCTTTGAGCCATTGCCCATGGTCGCTGATACTTCGGCCATCCGAGACTCCCATTCGCAGCGAGAAAGCGTCAGGCGCTTTGCTGGGGGATCGTTCTTGGTGAAGGGGTAACGAGAGTCTGGGCGGAGGCGGTAGCGGCTCAGGTTGATCGTATCATTGGCCCAGTTCACCGAGGTAACCCACCAAACCTGACGGCCCTCATGGCGCGGCAACAGGTCGTCGGAATCATCTCCTTCTAGGAGTACGGCCAGGCCGGTCGCCACGCGGGAGTCTTGTTTGATATCGCCTGCAGCCCCAGCAAGGGCTGCTTTGAATGGTTTCACGCCAGCTGCCTTCTCCCACATCCGGGCGTAAGTACCACCGCTGATACAGCCTTGGGCATAGAAACGCTCATCAGCAGGGCGGAATACCCCGACACAGGTTCGCATGCCAAGGACGGCGAGGCGCGGCATATCATCAGGGCTGAATCCCATTTTGAGGCGAACAGCGGACATCAGAAGTTCGTTGAGTGCAGCGCTACGTTCCCGATCGCCAACGGACTTTGCGATTCCTTCGTGCGCCGCCAGCATGAAAGTCAGACCAGCAGAGTGAGTTGCATTATTCATATTCGTTGCTCTCAGGCGATGGCAGGTTGGACACTGGCATCAAGGACGCCGTGAATTTCGAAGGTGCCAAGGTTGGTGTACACGTTCGCCGACACACCAAATGGGAACGCCTCACCTTCGCGGACAATACGAACACGCCAGTTACCCGAGCTGGTATCGAGCGTATTGAAGACGGTCCCGCGGATGATCGGCGTGAGCGCTGATGGCTCATGTGGTGTGAAGGTGACGCGGTCCAGGGGTTTCACAACGCACGCAACAGGTTGAAGCGAAGAACTGGTTGGCTTACTGCAGGAGAGAGTTGGAATCATTGCGGAATGTCCGGTTGACTTGAATGAAGTCATATTCCAATGGGGTGGTGTGTGCCACGAGCCCCCTGAGTGAATACCTTGGCACGAACACCCGGACATTGCCGATCAACCTAGCCCGCAGGCTCCAGATAGTGTTCCGGACTTAAGCTGGCCGGCGAAATGCGCTGGATCTGCCATGTCCGGTGGTAGAGCTGCCCGTCACGCACAAACCACGTGTCGCCAAGGAGGCTGGCCATATCGGCGGCGATCTTCGACTCGACTTCCTCCGGAGTGAGGTCAGGCGGCAGACCGGCCCCGGCTCGTTCTTCGGCTATTGACCGAACATGGCTAACGCGCTGATTAGCCATCGCCTCGGCGAACCGGTCGCGAGTCTTTACGCCCTGGTCAGACTCCAAGATTGCGGTTTTAAGCTCTTCATCGTTCATTTTCCCTGCAGCTGATACCCAGGCCGCATCACGCTCCACCCGCCAACGGCATTCGGCTTCGACCTGCTCGGGGGTTGTCAGGCGCTTGATGTCATTGCGGTGCCAGCAGCAAAGGGTTGCAGTGGCGTCGCTCGCGTGTTCATCGACTTGCCATACACGCCATACGAAACCCATCGCGTCCCAGCCACGAAAGGTCACTGTGAGGTCGCTATCAATATCGCCTTCCAGCCGGGTCCAAATGTCCTGGCAGATTGCAACGCCATGGTGGGTGCTCCAATCAGGGGCCCATTCGGTAGGTCCGAAAGCGATTGATACCGGCGAATCAGACTCGACTGCGCTGTACCAGGGGTAACTGTGGTTGAGTGGAGGGGGTAGGACCAAGGGGCGCTTGCCGGCCAGCAACCGTTGATACAGCGCAGACTTGTCCAGTATGTGATTTTCCATACCGCCGGCTGCGGCCACCACTTCTCGGTACCGGTTGAGCGCGCGCTCTTCCTGAACGATGTCAGTCACAAATAATCCTCATCGGCAATCGCGGCAGACGCCGCCCGGAGCTTGATCGACGGTAACGAACCGACCACATCCACCACATTGTGGTGGGCACCTCCGTCGGCGCGGAGGTTGCACAAGCGTGATTCCAGTTCCTTCGAGCGCCTGGGCAACCTTCATGGCTGCAGTTGAAGCTATCGGACGGGCGCGTGCATCGATGTAGGCCTTGGGCCAAATTTGACGGGTGAACGCCGAGGCTTCACTCCCGAACTGGGCAAACGCCTCGTCAACAGTGAAGACTGATGCTTTGGAGAGATCGGTCGTCTGGCCAGCAGGGCTGACCCAGAACATGTCGTTACCGTCATAGTTGAACTTCGCGGCCACATAGCACAGATCAGTTCCTGACTGAGGCACCCAGTGGATGCTGATGTACTGGAAGTCGACGGCCAACTCTTGGCGTGGTTTGACGAAACTCAGCGGCCAAGGGATATCTGTTTCTCGGGACAGATGCTGATTCAAAGCGTCCTCTCGAGAAAATACCTCAGCCTGGTCGAGGTTGGTGGTGTACGACCCGCCTTCACGCCACCAGCTGATGCGGCTGCCGATCAACCCCCGTGAATCTTGAAGAATGAACTGTTCCAACGCGAAAGTCCCTTTGGCTGGCCAATTCAACTGGCCTACGAGTAATTTGCGAACAGCTGCTGAGGTTTAGCAGCGGGTATCCCCTGGGGCGCCCTTACTCCCGGGCCCACAATTCAAGCTTCAGTATGGATCTACCAGGCGCCCCTCAAGGTCGTAGAACACCTGCTTGTTCACTGCGTTGTGCTGGAAGTCGAGGTAGGCGGCCCGCCACATTACATCGGGAATTGGGAAATCGAGCTGCTTGCTGACTTCCTTGTAATGGGTTAGATCCGCTGTATGGCCGACGTCGTACAGATTGCTGTAGACCACACCATCATCGCCATCGGGCAATGCGTCTTGATTCTCCTTGAGGGCAACCATGTAGAAGCCTTGGAGCGGACGGTCCCAGCCCAGCTGAACGCGAACGTCGCACCCGCTTCGCTCGTGGAAGAACTTCAAATAATGCTGGCTCATGCGGTCTCCGAGTAGTTTTCCGATAGGCTATCGCGGGTGACGGCATATCCCAACCCAAAACGTGGTTACGGATTCTCGACCGCGACAGCCCTGGTTGTAGAGGAAATGGCCCGGGGCGAATCCCCTAATTTGCTGAGACCATTCTCCCTACTCCCGGTTGTGCCAGAAGCCTACTCGGCAACGTGGATCGCAAAGATCTCTACAGGGTGATCACCAAAGTGCTCGTGCTGGATCGTTTGTTCCTCGTATCCACGCCAAGGCCGCATGAGTACGCGCTCGGTGTCACCCTTTTTGGGATATCCCCAACAGATACGGATCATGTCGTAAGACCTGCCTTCGAGCCGCTTACGCCAATATGGTGTCCTCAGCCGAAACTCGAATGGTTTTGTCCCGGATTTGATCTGGTTGAAGTAGGTTCCGATGAGGTTGATGGTTAGGACCTTCACGCGGCGATCTCGTAGGGGATTGGGAGCAGATCCCCCTTGAGGTAGAGAGGATGCGAAGGGTGGCCAAGACCTGTGACCTTTAGGCAGTGCAGCTTGGGCACCATGGCAGCGACGGAGCGGAACCGACCCTGGTGCTCCCCGTGGTTGCCCCAGGCAGCCACCACAACAGCAGCACCGCCAGCATATTGCAGGAGAAAGCTGTCATTATCAGGACCTACAGGGTCGACAGCTGCAAGCATATCCTTAGGTTTTGTCGCCCGGAAGCCGAATACATTGACCATTACCATCCCTGCATAACCCCATGCTTTTGCATACGCTACACACTTTCGGATTGTCGGGTCATCAAGGGTTTCGTCCGCGGTCGAAGGATTGAGACCGATGAAGCAAACGTAGCCTGTCCCCCCCGGCCAACTACGCCAGAGGGCGTAACGGTATGCTCGACAGGGCGACAATATCGCTCCAGCAGCCTGAGGGAAGGTTGGTGCGTCGAACAGGTCCAACATCGGTAGAGCCTCCTGTGATCAGCGAAGACAGATCCAGACTGCCAGTATTAAAGCGGGATTTATCTCCCAGCCTAACTCCTGAAGTGTGGGTCGGCATCCGTTAGCAGCGAAGATATCAACTGCTTCTTGGGAAAAAGTCCCTTATGTCACCCCATTCGCCATCCATAAAGGCCATATTCATTGCTGCGTGCAGGACGGTAAGGTTGACATTGGCTACGAAGCTTTCAGACGGTGGGACCGCTGGATCGCAGAAGTAGTCGTCCTGGGCCAGGTTGAAATGCACTCGGCAGGCGATAGGCCGCTCCGCGTAGATTGAGCACCGACCTCTCTTCAGGAATGGGCATGGGGTTCGGAAGTTCTTGTCGATGGTTTCCTGATGATCGCCACCTATCCTAAGGTTTCCTTTGGCGGGCTTCCTGCCAACCACAACCCCAATTGCTTGAGCTTCGATGTGGGGAATGGTCACAGCGATGTAGCAGCAGTGAGAGCACGACTTGCATGCAGAGTGAGGCGAAACGGCGTTGCCGATCTTGTCTGCCAGCTTCCTAAACCGATTGAGCTTCGCCTTTGGGGAGCCTGGCTGCTGGGCAATCTCGAACACCAGATCGTCGAGGTCGCGCAGCCAGGGAGCCGACAGCGTGATCGCACGCAATCTTTGATTTGCCGTGATTTCAGCTGCCTCGCGCATGGCTGGCAGGTTGAAATGCGGAATGAGATTTGTGGTTTCCAAGGCCTATCCTGGCGTGTTGGTCATCATTAATCCGAGCCGTCGCCCCATCGCATCCAGGCTAGCTGTCTAATAGCGGCGATCGCTATCCCAACAAGTAGCGCCAAGAAGTCAGACGTATTGCCAAGCCAAGTCGCAATGGCCAGGGTTGGAAAAATCGACATCAATGCGATGAGTGCCAGGCCCATAGGGCTGCGCAGCCAGAAATACTTGCTTCCCATGAAAGTTCCCTCTATCTGATCGGCGCATGGCGCCTTAACGAATGCCAGAGCCTGATTTTAGCCCAAAGGCATCTGAACCCGAGAGAGGCGGCTGGTAAGAGCCGCAGGAAGCTTTGTTTCGCTCTATTGCCGGAAGTTGATTGGTAGTCGGACTTGCAAGGGTCCTGAGTTTACGCATGCGAAAACTCAGTGGTTACCCTCAGATTTTCTCAACGAATGTTGGTCGCGCCCCAGTACAAAGTTGGGCGAAGCTATCAATCATCCCTTGGGCATCATTCACATCGACAGTGAACCGGGCTTTCAAGTCGGTACCCGCTTTCTCGTAGGAAAAACCCACGGTACGGCCGGATCGGAATGCCGCGAGCTGCTCAGGTGTTGGATCGAAGGTGATATATGAGAACCCGTTCTTCAGACTTGGGCCGACCTTGGCATTGCGCACAGCGAAGCTCTTGTTATCAACTGTGAGGGCCAGGCTGTCCATCATCCCAAGCAAACTGGTGTCGTACCACGCCTTGTAGAACGCAGCCATGGATACACCGCTGTTCGCATTACACGACATGCCAATTCGGCCGGTACCGGTGATCTTCGTCTGCTCCCCCATCAGGTAAACAAGCCCATGTTCCCCTCGAATTGTCCAGGTCGCCGGCAGAGACCCTGCGTTGACTAGATCGATCTCGTAGGCCTCAAGGGGGGTCAGGTAGTTCATCTCAGCTGGGCCGGCTTTGCCGGCCACCTCCAGCAGTCGAAGATCGATACCCAGATTGCTTAGGTGGTTGGCGAGGAGGGTAGAGGTGATCTGGCCAGTCGCGATGTCGGTGTCACCAGCAATGCCACTGGCTTTAAAGAACTGGTGCACTCCCATCTTGGATACGCCATCCATTAGACGAAACACCCCGCCAGCAAACGAGAAGGGGCAGGCGCTTTCGCAATACCCAGGGCTTGGATTGGTATTAGGCCCATTCCAAGTACCCACACGCGTAGAAAACCCACGTTCCCGGATGAGTTGACCGAGCTCCATAGCAGCAATTAGGTCGCCCCCATGTGAGTTGAAGTAGACAAAGCCCACCTGTCGGTCCCTGAGAAAGCCGCTCTGGCGGAACGCCTCCACAGTAGGTCTATGGATGTAGCCGTCGATGTAGACCTCTGGTATGTCCTGTGGGGCCTTTGGCACAACGAAGTTGATCTGTGCTGGCACCAGGCGTTTGTCTTGTTGTTCACCGCTGCCAGGCTCAGCGCCAAAAGCCGACACGGATAAGAGGAGCGCAGCTGCTGATAGCATCAACCGAATCACACGCCATCCTCAGCCACTTCCACGAACCTCAAACCATCTTGCGCGGACAGAAAGTCAGCCATAGCCGCGCCAGCTGCTTGTATGTTCGCAAGATCATTTCCATAGATCCGGATGGCGTCCTCACTAAAGGACACAGCGTGATCAAGCTTCAAACCAAATGCTGCACAAAGGCGTTCGCCTTCGGCCTCGATTCGTTCCAAAGTCTGAGGCCTGGATTCTGGGTCGGCACCCCGACCCGGGGTCCAAGCGAAAGGGATGTAAACGGAGTGCTGAAAGTACAGCACTGGTGCAGCTACGGTCTTCATGGGCATATGGGGTACCTCAATCAATGCGCAATGATTGCATGATGAGGCTGGAGTACGTGTGCCAAAACCACCTACCGAAAATCAACCTATGGGAACCAACTGACCAGGTTGGCCAGCGAGCTCGTGCGCTATTCGCTCAATTTCCTGAGCCAGGCTGTCGCGGGGCACAACCCAGCGCAAGCCGGTGTATTCAACACTGAACGAAGAATGCGGTCGCAACCATGATAGTGGGCCGGGCTTCTGGGCATAAAGGGTTGCAGCGAAGATGCCATGCTCCCTGAGGTCGCCAGTCAGGTCGTCGATCGTTGCGAATGAATGGTCTGAATGCACCGAAAAATGAATCTCTGCAGTCAGTGACTCCGCCTCAACACGGTAAGGCCACAGGGTCTCGCAAACAAGCCAGCTGGTTGCGCTGGCTAAAACGCCTGGCAGATCGGAGATGCCAGAGGTCGGATATATCGAGGGATCCCGCGTCCGGTCGCTTGGCGTGGGGAGATTGCGAACGTCCAGGACGGCGCTGTGATGGAATTTGTACATAATCACGGCCATTCCTCCCCGATTGTGGCTTTCCAATTGGTGAGTGCCGCTGGCACCTTCGCTGAGCGAACACCCATTGCCGACAGCCCCCTACGGATCTCGCGATAGATCGTGATGAACTCCTGCCTAGGGATTGCCCACTGCAGCGAAAGGAAGCCGGCATCACCGTTCGCGCGCAGCCAATGCAGATGTTCCGGCTGGAATGCAAACAGATCACCCGGTCTGATGGTCATCGAAGCCACTTGCCCGGGGGCAATCATCAGCTCAAACGTGTGATTCGCCTGAACGGCCAGAGTCAGGAATGTGAACTGGCTCCAGGATGGGTCAGAGTGTGGGTGGGCCTCAATGCAGCCAAGCCAATCGGCAATGTCCAATCTGGGGAGCGGTAGACCACCCAGCTCCTGGCTACCAACCTCGATGTCCCATGATTCGGCAAGTGCAAGGGCGTGCCCAGGCACTACGAGCCTTGAGATTGCCTGGGTGTCCAGGCGTATTCGGCGGATCGATCGAGGAAGGGTCGTAGGCAGGATCATGAGTTGATTACTCAGAAGAACGTCAATTGTTGCGGCTGGATCTGTACCGCCGGTATCAGCCGGATCACACCTGGAGCGTCATCACCGGAATTGCCTTGCTTGATCAATTTCAGCGCTGTGAGCTCCTCATAGCGCTGAATGATGCTGTGAGCGTCGGAGTACTTTAGGTTGAGTCCAACGCCGGCACCCACTTCAGCACGTATGTCGGCGAGCAATGAAGCTTCCTCGAGGCTGGGGATGCACGTTGGCCATTGCTTTTCAAACCGCAGGTGCTTCGGAATAGCGGCTTCAAGCACTTTGCGTCGGGAGGATACCTGCTTTGCGAGCTGCAGGCGGTCTTGGGTTTCGCTGGATAGAAGGCCTGGATTAACGTCCCCAAGCCATTTGTTGCTCTGGAAGGCAAAGGTGGATTCTGCTTCCAGGCCAACCATCTGGCGATAGAGGGGATGCCCAGCTTCATCCTGAGTCGCGTTGTAGAGGTCCGGAGCCGAGGACATGATGCACCAGCGGCAGCTGACCCTTGTCATGTTATAACGTAAATATGCTTCATGAGGCTCCAGTCCTTCGCTGGCGATGGCCGCCCACACATCAGAAACATTCCACTCGATGATCGGGTTCCATTGGTACGCTTCGAAACCCCTTCGGGCGGTCAGAGGATCGCTTTTCGCAACCGGCATCTTTGCTCGACTGGATGATTCCTCACGACGTATGCCAGTCGCATTAACAATGTTGTAGTCGGGATATAACTTCTTTAAACGGCTGCGAATTACCGCGACCTTGAGCTCACTTGTGCAGAACCGCATCGAAGGAGTTGACCAAGGTAAGATCAGTTGAACACAGCTCAGGTCAATGTAACGTTGCGCATTGGCATTCCAGCGCGATAGCCATCTTTCCATCATCCCACCAGCTGGCCGTGCGGCGACCTCCATTCCCCAACCGAGCTTGTCAGCTGCTTCCTGACACTTGAACATGCTCTGAGACCACTCCACCGATCCAAGGTCCGCGTGGATAGCGCAACGAGGTCCCATAAAGCCAATGCTGTCCAGGTACCGATGAGTTGCAATCAAACCGGCGATGCTGTCCTTACCGCCGCTTACACCGAAAGCAACAACAGTTTTCTGGTTCAAGATCACGTCGATCTCAGGGGTGGTTGCAACTGGCGGTAGCGTCGTCATGGAAAAGGCCCAGGGCTAAATTCGATGACCTATGGTGGAGTGGAACAGGGTGTGCCAGAAGCACCCGAGCATGCGGGGTAGGCAATAGCTTTCCCTTGAACGGGAATGGCTGAAGGATTGGGTGTGGCAGGATCACAAATGCAAAGCTCTAGCAATCCTGCCGGGCTGCAAGATTGTGGCCTATGGATTGAAGTGGGTTTGCTGTAACAGCGAGTTATCTAGCAGCGTTGAAAGCCTGGAGCTACCAATTTCGGCCTCCAACCCTTGGACGGTGGAGAGAGCATGTAGTCGAATTCCAAGCGCTTCAACCCTGGCCCCTGCCACCTCTGCATCGTCGCCAAGCTTTAGGCCAGCAAGTCTGCAGCCAGTCTCATACAGGCTTACGGCCAGAGGCCGCTTGCTATTCGAGCCGGCCGTAACCGGATCAGTATGGACTGAGATGTTGAACTCCATTTCGTTGATACGGTGCGTGAACAGATCAACCTGTTCTACCTCAACCAGCTCCCCTTTGCTTCCCGCAACGAGAATCATTGAGTACGGCATTTTGCTCTTCCTTCTACGGGTCTCATGACCCCATCCATTGATGTGCACCCTTGGGTGCAACAGTCGGCCTTAACTGGCTCTGACTCCGTTTTCGGCAGGCGGCTCGGGGAGTTAAGACCGTTCGTCGGGTTTGTGAACTATTTCACAGATGGACAATGATTGAACGGTCTACTCCGCCCCGTTCTGGCTAGCTGTTGTCGCACTCAACTTCAGCGAGAATGACGTGTGGAGCGCGCTCGGCGGCAAGAGATTCCGCAAGCCTCGCCAGCTTCATAATGCCCATGCCCTTCGTTCCTGGGACCAGGGGGATCGTGTTTATGAGGTTCATGGCCACCTTCATTCTGCGTGATCCCTCATCCGGCTTTGTTCTCATGATCAGATCACGGTCGTGCAAGGCCAGGCTGATGTCATGCCACGACACCATTTCGAACTTCAGTCCCGCATGGCATGGAAACCCAGATGGCAAAGCTTGGTTCCATGCTTCCTTGCGAGCATCCCAGTCTGCTGGGGGAATGTCTTCCGGGCCGTCAGTGGAATTCTGATAGTGAAAATCTTCAAACCCCGCCTGCGTCAGCAGGTCAGTAAATCCGGGGTTGTTCTCAAGGTAGTAGAGCGCGAGAACATGCTCGGAGAAAGGAATCAGTAGCACGTCGAGGGTGTAGTCCCAGTCAGGGCTGCGAGTGTTCTCGCCCAGGACCCGACTACGTTCCGCTTTGATGATCTCGAGAATTCGCCAGTAGAAGCTCTCATAGCGCTTCCGGGGGATGGGGATAAAATTCTGGTCCATGTCAGCCCAGTAATACCGCCGCTCTGCAATCTGCATTGCGACGTTTGCCTGTGCTTTACGAACAACCTCCTCCCGGATCTCTTGCAGCTTGGCCAGGGCCTCGGTGAGTGTGCAATTGCGCAAGATGAGTCCGTTGTTGATCTTGGTGCTCATGGAATCCTCCACTGTCGGTCAGGCAATCATCACTGGTCAGGTGATGTGCCACTAGCAGTGAGGAGGACACCGGGTCTAACTATCGGGTTGAGAGCTGATGTGTCCGTGAGGGTGTGCGTCTTGCTTTCCTATGCCAGGAGATGAAACACCATATATTCGGAGACACCTTTCGGTTCATTCAGGTTCAGACCCTCTCTCGCTGCCGGCACCGGGGAGATCCAGGCCGAGAGACAAAAGCGCGGATATTGCTTGTGGATAGTTCGGGTGCCGTCGAGCTGGGGGCCTAAGGGATGGGTTACCCCTTAAAAGAAAGAGTTTTAAAAGGGAAGAGAAAAAGATCAAAAGAAGGGATGGCTCAACCCCTTGAATTTGCTGGGCCGAATGTCGAATAGCCGGTGATTCGTCTCTCGGTTATGCCGAGGTTTATCTTTCGGTTTAGCGCGTATCTATCTCTTTCTACTCAATATTTTCCCGGGATTTGTCTTCTGGCTACGCGGGGCCGGGGAAGCGCTGAGTGAATGAGCCAGGTGATTTATTGGGGTTTCATCTCCTGGCTGATCGTATTTTCTGGGGGTTTGTCTCCTGGCATTCAGTGCTGGCCTGTGGATAAGTCGACCGGAATGATCAAAAAACAACCTACTTTCAATTATGGGCCTTCTATCTCCCGGTTTTATTGAGTTTCGTCTCCTGGCAACCCGATGTTCTTCGACCGCTTGAACGCTTTTTAGCCTGTCAGGGAGCGGTGAAACGGTCAACGGCAACCTATTTAAGCGGGATTTGTCTCCTGGCTCTGGAGCTCTACCCGCGCGGAGGACCTGTAAATGCGGGGCTTCTAGTAATACCCCCCAATTCATCTCTCGGCTTAGCCCAGGCCTTGGCTTCAATATGTGGCTATCTGTCTCCTGGGGCCAAGAGACAAAATCGAGTTAAATCAAAGAATTGCAGTATCAACCTCACGCTCAGCCGTCGATCAACTCGATTATCGGCCGTTTTATCTCTTGGGAAGGTCAGCGAACACAGGGTGAATTGAGAATATCGGCCAGTTCATCTCTCACCACTTCAATACCATGCAGCCCGTGGCTTGATGACGGTTGTAATGAGCGTCTGTACCAATAGATACGGGGCTTCCAGGGAATTGCTGAGGCCTGATTTCCAGTGTGTTAGACGGAATATCCGCTGATTCATCTCCCGGCCCTTGCTCTATTCGCATGTGAACCTGGAACTGAAGCTCCCAGTTGGGGAATGATGGGATTCAATTTCGAAAAAATTTGCAGGCCGGCACCTACCACCACCTTGAGATGACTTAACCCAGTGGCTGCGCAGGTCTGAGGTGACTAGCGCGATCCCCAGTGGCCGGAATATCCGCTGATTCATCTCTCGGTTATCCGTCGTTTTATCTCCTGGCCCGGTTGCGGATCGGTTGCAAGGAATATACGGTTTCCCCCAAATACAGCTTCTACAAGGAACGAGGGGGAACGATGGGAGCTAACACGGCCAGCACGGCCACGCCAACGGGTACGCAGGAAACTAGATTTCACACTGTCCGTGATGAGATGTTTGTGCCTGCAAAACCCGTGGCGGCCGAAAGCGCAGCCGTCGTAGCCCTCGATCTGTTCGGTAGCTTCTTGGTTAACAGCACCGAGGAAGCCAAGAACTTCGGCAACGTCCTGGTTGGCTGGGACCAAATCCCGAAATTCTCAGCTGACCATCTAAACAACAAGGATGGCCTGGTCCCCAACGACCACAGTGTGAATTTCCGAATCAGCGGGCAAGAGGCGAAGTTGACCCTCTTCCCGGGCACGTTTTACCCGACCAAGAAAAGTAAGCCTATGCGGCGGTTTCCCGGGGTAAAAGAGCAGCTTGTAGAGCAGGCTTTGATCCACCATGCCACGATCCAGTCTGAAGAGCAGACAGTCAATGGTGACACGTCTTACTACGTCACCTTCACGATCAATGCCCTGGCCCGGCAGCTGAAAGCTATGGGCAGCACTATGAGTAACACTCAGATCCGGCAAGCCCTGGATGTGCTCTCGAGCTCGGTGATGACGCTGTCCTATGGCGACGATCTCAAGCTTGATAATCGGGATACGATTCTTCCTTCCTTCGACCGGAACAACAAGAGCAGCAAAGAAGGGAACAACGGCGACGACATCTGGCGCGTAAAACTACACGCGCTGATCGTACAGTCGATTCTGAAGGTTACCTATCGTCAGTACCCGATCGGGCAGCTCAAGGATTACAGCCCGGTGGGCGCGGCGCTGATGCGGCGTATCCACTATATCGTGACCAACGTATCTGAAGGGCAGCCGTACAAGTTCACTGTCCAGGAGATGAAGTTGCTAACGGCGGGGCTCAACCACGTCCGACTTTCTGGCAGCATGAACGCTATTAAAAGAGAGTTGGAGCGGATGCAGGCTGATGATTACCTGGTCCGCTTCACTGTCGAGGAGATTTTCCCAGAGGTTCGCGGCCGCGGAAGGCCGGTTCCGATCGACTATCGGTTTACTCTCTACCCTGGGCCTCAGTGGATTAAGAACATGAAGGCTGGCTCAATGCGTATGAACGTAATCGAGCAGCGCATGGGGCTTCGACGCAGCCAACGCCCAGAGCGTCATGAGCAGATGATGCTCTCCCTCTCGAACTGACAGTGTCCCTACCGGCGGATAGGGTTCGTATCGTTCTCCTCCCGGATCGCCATCATGAGGTTATAGAGTGCGTCCCTTACCTTGGGTGAGCGACCTCCGCCGATAACTGACGTGCAGAACTCCAAAGCCAGGGACTCACCACCCTCGTTGATCACTTCAATGATCACATCAGAGTCCCCGTCCAGAATCATTCGCAAACGACCTTGGCCCATGTCATCCGGCCTTTCAAAGAACTCCAAAATCGGAAGTGGCGGGGCGGCAGCACGTGCCTGGGCCTTGAGGTGTTCCTCGGCGGCCCCGATTACCTGGTGGCCGAAGTAATCGACCTCGAACCTGCACCCAGTGTCGTCAATGATGTAGTCCCGTACCGCGTCGATTGCTGCCTGGCTGATTGAGGTCATTCTGCTACCTACGATTATTGGATGGTGGAAGTCCGCTCAATAGTGATGGACCAGGACTCACCCGCTACCGTGCATTTTTGGTCAAGGTTACAGGGGAATTCTTGGATGACGTCTGCGCTGATCTTGTTCCGGAGTGCCATTGCCATGCCGGCATCCGAGGTGAGGAAGTGAACAGCACCAGGCGAAGGTCCTGGCCGGTCACCTGAAGCTGGAGCTTTTCGCCTGCTGCTTCAAGGGTACAGGCGTAGTTGTGGATTCGGTGGTCGTTCATTTCAGCGAGACCCCGGTGATAGAACGGTGGGAATCGCTCAGGCTCGCCAGGGCTTCACGCATTTGATCCCGCTCACCTCGTGTGTGGTAGTCGGTGTATGCGGAGCGCATAAGCTGCTCCTTCAGGTAAGCGTGCTGGGCCTGCAGTTTCAACGGATCCCGAGTTGGGGCAAGCGCTGGATCCAGGTAGACGGTTTTAAGCTTCATGCGAACTTCCTTTGAATCGACCCCGCGGTGGTGTGGTCACGGAGCTGGATAAATTGCGCGGTCGGGCACGCCATGGGCTGCCGGTTGAACCGCTGACCAGGCAATGATCTTTTGGTTGGGGGTGTGCCAGAAGCCCCCATTCATTTGCGCGGTACACTGGCCAGCACTTCACCTACTCAGGAAAAACAGCAGATGTGTGATGCAAGCACTCTGGAATACACGGAGCCGGATGCTGTCGTTGACGCACGAGGGTTGCAGTGCCCACTGCCACTGCTCCAGGCCCGGCTTGAATGCAACCGAATGGCGGATGGGCAGGTGCTACAGGTCGTGTCGACGGACGCGGGTACCCGGCGAGACTTCCGAACCTTTGTTCAGCAAACCGGGCACGAGTTGATAGGGGAGGCTGAGGAGGAGGGTGTATTCGGGTTCTGGGTGAGAATAAAGCGCCCAGCTTGAACTGGTGCGGGCCGGATTACCGGCCCGATTTGCTCGAATTACTCGCTCGGCGCTGCTGAGTTAATTTCAGCAAGAGTCGCCAAGTTCCCTTTGAACGCGGCGGCGAATGCTGGGCGGTTCTTGGCCATGAAGATACCGAGATCTTCACTCTGCTTCTCAGTGAGTTCTGGGAAGTTTCGGGCCAGGGTTTCGGCAATGCCTTCTGCGAGTTCAAGCATTTGATCATGGGCATCAGCTGACTTGCGGTCCATAAAAATCTTAGCCTCATCCCGACTACTACGGTAAAGAATTTCAACAGCCATTATTGGCCTCTCTTCTGGGTTTGGTGTTCGACCTCTTCGGTTTAGCCATATGGCTACCGCCGGCGAAGCCGTTACAGGGTGGCCCCCTGAGTAGAGAGATTGTTGCCCTGACCAGCGCGTGCCAGAAGCGGCAACGTCAAATCTTCTTCCGCGTAAGCGCTTCCGGTTGCAACGTAGGCCTGGCCCATGTCGCTATCGATGGCAAACCCACGTTTCAGCTTCACTCCAAACAGGCCCATGCCGTGGGCCGGGGTATGCCAGTGGTCAAACTCTTGAACGGTCAGGGTGTTGCCGTGGACCACGATAGCCGGGATATGCAACAGGCTTAGCTGAATGAAGGCCATGTGGACGGCTCGAAGGTCAAGGTCGACCAATGTGACGTGGAGGTGCTGCTGGAAGTTGATTCCCAGGTCCTGCATCTTGTGGGCGAAGGATATGACCATCGCTCCAGATCCGCAGCTTGGCTCCGAGAGGGTGATGAAGCCTCTCCGGGCGACGTCCTGGTGGATGCGGTCGGTGTCCATAGCCAACTGGGCAAGCAGATTTGAAATCGACGGTGGAGTGAAGAACTGACCGCGTGCCGCGCTTGCAACGCCAAGGGTCATGTACAACTCACCCAGGATGTCAGCGGGTTCCTCATGCAGTGCTTGAACGAGCTGCTGCAGCAGCTCACTGAAGCGGTGTCGGTCTTCAGGCTTGTACTTGTGGAGCAGCTTGAGGTACAGCGCCTCACGCTCCTCGCGACCGGTGTGGTCATACGCGTTGCGAATGGCGATTGCTGCCATCTCGACGAAATCTGTGAAAACGCTCTGCGCCGGGTAATAGCGGATCGCATCGATGGCGCTTGCCATCGACTTCAGGTGTTCTTTGGTGCTGGGCATTCTCTGCACTCCGAGTTGGGATATCTCAGAGTCTGGCGGCGGTGAGGGTGTGCCAGAACCATAACCAGAAAAGGAAATAGCGTTTTGGATTGCAAAGTGCGCTGCTGCCGATAATCTATGGGCCAGGCCGCGAGCAGCCTGCCCCCTCCGCCGGTAACGGTACGGTGAATGCCGCCTCTCAAGCAGAGATTCAAACCCAAACATCAGCCTTGAAACCCTCATGGCGGTGCTTTTGGCAAAGGAGGGCCCTAGCCGTTTCGACGGACGCGCACCGCTGGAGAGACTTCATGCAAACCGTTGCTCAATTCAAGAAGCGGGCGGATCGCCTGCGCACCCTCCTGCAAGAACATGGCTTCAAGGTCACACGCGCAGTTTCACTGGAAGCTCAGGCGGCCCAGGAAGGTGTTCGGGACTGGAATACCCTTTCATCGCTCGCTGCAAACGAGTCGAAAGCACCTAAGGTCAAGAAGAGTTCTTTGCCGCTGGAGCTACTTCGCTCGCCGGCAAATAGCTACCAGCATCTAGCCGAGTGGATCGGCAAAGACCTGCCTGCGAAACCTTCTCCAGGCCTTCAGGCTGAGCTCGA
Organism: Pseudomonas arcuscaelestis; assembly: GCF_016881005.1. Classification (GTDB taxonomy): domain Bacteria; phylum Pseudomonadota; class Gammaproteobacteria; order Pseudomonadales; family Pseudomonadaceae; genus Aquipseudomonas; species Aquipseudomonas arcuscaelestis. Next base: position 27,210 of record NZ_JACOPV010000008.1, read on the forward strand.
AGAGATTGAACAGGCTATCAATGATGGTGCGCTGTTTACGTCGGTCTGGAAAAAATCAATACCCGTAGGGTGGGACCGATACTGGTGCTGCAAAATGGAGAGCGATATCCCAAAGGACTTGAAATGTCGCCTCTGCGGGATCAAGTTGAGGCTGGAAAGTTGCAATTTTTTCAGGTCGATGATGTCCGATATGGCGACCTTTCAGGCTGTACGTCGGGCGCTCAGTCATGCTGTCGAACGTTCGATTTTAGGACTAGTGCCATACGTCCTTTTTGACCACCAGCCCAGTATCCTGGAAAGAGTCTGTAGGGTGCATGCTAATGGGATCGTTCATGTAGCTGCTAAAGAATTTGGACTAGACCATCATCTCACGAATGTGTTGAGCGATCGCCTTCATCCTGGCCGCGAGTTAGGCCTGGGTTACTATCCTGATACCCGATCAGTTATGGCTACCCTGTCTGAAAATGGTATTAGCTCTGACCAGGCTCACAGCCTTGGATGGCTTAGACAAACTCCGATACCAGAATCCCCTAAAACGCATCCCCCATTCGGCTTACCTTACGGCCTGGTTGTTACTTTCCTTGAAGATGCCAGTGGAGGACCTGCAAGCTTTTGGGGGTATCGGCCGAAGTCCTTGAGGGCCCGTGACGGAGAGGGTTCTGATCCTTACGTCGTTGGCATGGGTTACCCACGAGATGCCGTATACCTATCCCACTTGATTGATGAGCGCCCAGTTGTTCTGGTCACTGGATTCATGCATGCCCTTACCCTCCGCGATAGAGGAGTGAATGCGGTTGCAGTGCCCTATCTTGGCCTGATGTCTAAGGCCGCAGTTGAGGCTGTCTTTCACCGAGATGGCAAGGTAGTCGTGGCAACCACCAAATCGCATTACAACAGCGAGAGTGGGGGTGGGGCTATCTACATTCCAGAGCTCAAGAAGCGGCTGCTTCACATGAACGAACTAGAAACGTACGAGGGACCGAAAGGTTTCATGGTTGATAGGTTTCTTGAGGATCTGAATGCAATCTGGGCAGGACAATCCGGGGCGGAGCTATCCTGAATTTGATATGTGCGTTTTGGCTCGCAGATACGATAATTTGACGTTATGTTGCTCGGCGAGCCAATCAGTGACTCGAGGTCAGCTCCGCATGACGCAGCTGGCCAGATCTAACAAAGGAAATCGTACGTGAAAAAAGTAGTCTTGCTTGCCGCCGCAGCCCTTTCTCTCGCCACACTGGGCGGTTGCGTAAACGGGAAAAGTCCACTCGATTACGAGACCGGTACGTTCGTCTCGCCAGCACAGGTCCAGCAATTCAAATCCGCGAATGCTAAACAGGAGCAGGTGGTCAAGGAGATCGGCTACCCATCCTCGAAGTCGGAATTGAGCGGCAAAGAAATGTGGCGCTATGACTACAATCTCATCACGGCGATCCCGTTCGTGGGTCAGAACAAGGCTGAAGCAACGGTCTTTGAATGGTCGAAAAGCGGCAAGCTGCTGGACGCCTACAAGACCAACGGCGGAAACGGTTCCTCGAGCAACCCGCTGCTGAAAGCTGCCGGCATGTAATGGGCAAGTCATCCGCGTAGAAAAGGGGCTTCGGGCCCCTTTTCAATGCCCTTGAATTAGTCGCTCTGGCGAGTGGCATCAGCCCCTGCTGCCTGAAGGTGAGAGCAACGTTGTTCTCGACGCTACCTGGATGATCATCCGGGCCTGCTAAAGTCGCGGACATATTAGTCAGTGCGGATGCCGGCGACAGCCCGGCACCGGTTAACCGCTAATACTCCGCCGTCAGTAGGAGGGTGGTGAGAGAGCGATCAGCCTCTGTGATCACATAGATGGTTTCCTCCCTGCCAGACTCGAGGAGGACGCTGTACTTGGCAACAATGCGATCTTGGGTGGCAGGATCGAGAGCCGCCTCATTCGACGCACAGTCATCCTCACCCATTAAACCCCAATCACCCGAGATGTATCGGGTGAGGACAATGTCGATGACTGTCTGGCGGTACACAGCGGACTCGAACAGATCCACAAAGCTACGCGTGCCAACGACACAGCCCAGCTCGAGGCGCGGCAGGGTGTGGATTGCGATGGCGGCACTGCGGGTTGTTTTGGTTCCTGGTGGTGTGTTCATGTTGGCGCTCCTGGATGAATTAAATCCATGATCACAGGAGATAGCTGTGCCACCAGCGACAGGTTAGATAGTCTGATTCAATGGCACGGCACTGGGTTTGTATCTGGACTGAATGGGAACTGTGCAGGTTTCCCAGTGGGTACCGGTATAGAGGGTGATAGCAAACTTGAGCCGGCTTTCAATGCTGTCATCCCCATAGGATTGCTGCAGCAGGATGAGGCACCTCTGCATAGCCGCCTTCTGATCAGCCCTGAAGGTGTTGAATCTCATGTCGACACCTGGGAATCCAACGGCACCGGCAGTGCCCTCGATATATGCTTTCCGCGCTGAGGGATCGAACATGGGCTCCGCCGCGCTCAGTAGCTTGTAGAGGTCTTTGCCTCGCAGGCTGTTGACGGCTGCGATGATCGAGGTATCACGTTCCTGCAGGCTTCCAGTTCGCTCCCTGTAGGCAATAGCCAGCATCTTCCCAAGCGCACGATCACTCATTTCCAGCCCTGCAAAGGCAGACTGGTATTCAGCCAGTGGCCGTCCTGCGACCTGGTCAGCGGTGAATGAGTCCATCAACTGAAGAGCCTGGCCGGTGAAGTCGTTGTACTCCCGGATCTTCACGCCGGCGTGGATCGAGCCCAGCACGGTCACCGCAAGGATGCAAAGCGCTGCGATTGTTCGAGCAGAGGGTTTGCCCCGCCGCGGTGCGTCCTTTTCAGGTGTGCTCATGTCCATTGATCCCGTGCAGTCTGGCCTGTGTGGATTTAACTATAGATGCCCGGCTCCCCAGCTGGGGAGATCGGCAACAGGGCGGGTAGCAGCTGATAGGGGGCCGATGCTTGCAGAGTAAATAGCTGCACCAGGCCGAAAAACAGCATTCAAACCGATATGGTAAAGGGGAGGGAGAGGCAGCGAGCAGTGACAGATGGTGCATGGGCCGGCGGGTTATTACGTACACCCCGCCGGGAGATTAGTGCTTGATGCCGTGGGGCGGGAATTGAATTTCAGGATCTTCACAGCGTCTGAGAAGACCTTCAATCTGCGTACTGTAGAGGACCCAGTCCGCGCAGGCATTGGCGACCATGTCTCGCATTGAAGTGTTAGAGGACTCCTTCAATTCGTCGCGCACGCCGTCAGGGAAGCGAACGTTGTAGTTGAGGTTCAGACCAGCATCCGGGTCTATCCGCTCGAATTGCGCTAAGACCTCTTTGCCGGCCTTAGCGCCAAGGCGATTGACCAACAAGTTGCGCATGGTGATCAAACGGCGGTGCCCTTCAAAGTGGCTGATAACCGCCAGAGCAACTTCGCTGTTGAAGCTGCGGAACTGGCCTCGAGCTACATTTTCGACAGCCTCTTTGAGGGCTTGCGGAATACGCAGCACAAATTTTTCAGCTGTCCGCGACGGCGCCGCTGGAAACGCGGTTTGCGGTGATGCAGTCACGCTGGAAGAACGAATCATTTTGGTGCCCTCAGGGCAGATGTAAAATCGAGCGAGGCGCATTGTCCACTGAACTTGCTACTTTTTCCAGTAATCCCATGGCGACAAAATGTCCACCAAGGGGCTATCTGGCTGTCCCAGCCCACTGGCCGCAAAGCACAGGGGCTGGTCCGAGAGGTCATAGACCCTTGATGCTTTCGTTCAAGATTTCGATGTTGGCTGGCCCATAGCTCTTCAGTAGTTCGTCCTTTATTTCTTGAGAATAGGGGTAGGGGAACACCTCAACCTTGCCAGGATCAGTCGCGATAATGGCCAGGGTGGCCTTGGAGGTTGCTTCTCGCAGCTCCTTGACCATATCCATCTCATCTGCAATCTGCGCGATGGCCAGGCGCATGAAATTGGAGGGTGAAGTCGGTCGGATAGCAGACTTCGGAATTTTGCCTAGATCGAGCTCGAAACCGTGATTTAGCAAGGTCTGGATGATCTGGTCTTGCAGCCCCTTATTGAGGACCAGGGTGAATTCGTTCTTGCGGGCAGACCCCGATGCCGAACCCACAATGGCACCGTAAAAAAGGATGGTGCACGACCAAGAGCGGTGCTCCGCCCGGCTTGCCGGGCCTTTCATGTTACTGAGGGTTAATTTTGCAGCATTTGCGGCTCTGAGTGCTTCGAACATGGTCTGGATCCACTGGTTGTGAAAGTCCAGCATCAGCGGGTTCAAGACGTGCCAGAAGCGGGTGGCTGCGATATGTTGTGTAGTCGATTTCGGGTCAGTTCAGATGACAAGGCCCGCACGTGGCAGGCCTTCATTCAGACATCGAGAGGCTCTATTTTACGATGTAGGCCGTGAGCACTCGAAGGTGAAATTCCCGGATCTTGGGAATGACGTCGCGCGCTTCCAAGGCCGATGCAGCACTGCTCGACGTAAGCTCGTCCGTGCACTCCACGAGGTGGGCGCGGGCCAGTGTTTTGGCTCGGGTGGAAATGTCCGGGCAAACCACGCTGACGCAAAGCTCGAACTGGTCTGGCGATAGGGTTGCGATACGTGTGCTGTACTGGGCCTTCAGCCTGGCTAGTGCGTTGCTATGAGCCTGTTTGGTGATGGATTCGAATTCAGCTCGCGCATCAACGGGTTCCATGCCTTCAACCAACACACGCCGAAGTGCAGAGAGCATTTCGTTGCTGGTGCGCGGGCCTGCATGGGTGTTCAGAGTTACGCAAAGGTCGAACTCTTCATCACTGATCTTCAGGGCGCGAGTTGATTTGTTGGTCATGAGTTCTAGCCAGTTAGTTGTCGGGGTCTTCGGTCAATCCACGAGCTGTGACCTCCGCGGCCGCTGTGGCGTAGTCATCTCCGCTGGCAATAAGTGACTGGGCCAGCTGGATGCCCTCCTGAGTGGCGTCGCCGAATCCATGAGATGCGACAAAGTCCTCAAGCGTAAGCACATCCATCAGTTGTTGTTCCAGATGGCGACCATCCCAGTCACTCCCATCCCACCAGGTGGCAGCATGAGTGTCGCAGCAGGGGAAGTAGGAGACGTTTACGCCCTGGTCGACGGATTGGGCAAGCACGCGTGTGGCAGGAAGCCTAACACCTTCAGCGTTGCAACAGTTCATGTGGCAGAGCACAACAGACGACATTTGAAGCCTCGTATACTTCGATTGGGTTGAGCAATCCTCACCGGCGGGAGGGCGTGTCAGAACCCTATAAATCCTGAACGGTCGCTTAATGGCCAAGCCGCTCCATATCCTCGTCGGTATGAGTGCTACCTCCGCGGTTCAGCCGTTTATAGAGATCCTTGAGGGTTGTTTCATCCCCGATGTACTGGATCTCCAGATGAGGGAATGGTTGTGTCAGGAATCGGCTCATTTGCTCAGAGCGGGAAATGTCGGACCAGTAGATGCTTCCGAAAATAGGATAGGTCCCGTTGAGGAAATCCCTCACCGCAGACACGCGCTGCTGACCGTCAACCAGCCAGCCGGACATTGGAGCGGGTGCACCACTTGTGCCAATCCAGTCGCGCCCGTTGACCACCAAAAATCCTGCCCCAAAGCCAAGAAATATGCCCTCCACGTAAGCAATCTTCTGTACCGGCAACATGAAGGCAAGGACGTCTACCCCATTCATGATTTAGCATGGACAAAACCACGGCGTAGACACCCTATGGCAACCCTTGAATTTATTAGCCACAGCCCTCATCGCGCGGAAGTAAATGACGGAGCAGTAAAGTGGGTCCAGGCCCAGAGAAGGAACTGCTTTTCAAATCTGCCTCAAATTTGCTGGAGGGATGAAACCCCTTGGCGTGAGGCGAACCTCTGGGCGCTTCAAAAAGCCGAGAATAGGAAAACGAGGCCAACCACCATCACTACGTTTATGCGGCACATCACCGCTTACGCGAAATGGCTCGAGGCTGAAGGAATAGATTGGTGGCACTTCCCAGCAAGAGAATCAGATCGGTGTCTAGTCAGATACCGCGGCAGTCTGATTAACGCGATAGACAGTGGCCAGCTCGTATCTTCAACAGCCCAACAACGAATGGGCGCAGTGATCAGATTCTATAAGTGGCTTATGGCAACAAAGCTCCTTTCTCCTGAATGGCCAGCCTGGCAGGATCGCCACATCGGAATAAAGATAGTCGACCGTTTCGGTTTGGAAAGGTCAATGGGAGTAAATAGTACAGACCTGAGCATCCCTAATCGGAGAGCTGACACTTCAAGTCTTGAAGAAGGTTTGACTCCGGTACTCACTGCTGACGTTGTCAAAATTCTCAAATTCAGCAACGAGCACGCTAGTGAAGAACTCGACCTACTACTGCGGTTAGGCTTTGGCACGGGAATGCGGATCGGCACCCTGACTGATTTGAAAGTCGATACAGTTCTTAATGCCGTGTCTGCGTTTAATTTTCCAGGTTTTCATTGCCTTAGCGTGGGACCAGGCGCACAACCTCCGGTTGCTACTAAATTTGGAGTTACAGGACAAATATTAATCTCTGACGAAGACCTGAGATTATTAAAATCCTACATTAGTAGCCGCAGAAGGCTTTTGCGGCAAGCAAAGGCGAACGCAGAAAATCGAAACCTCGTATTCCTGACGAGACACGGAACTTCATACGTAGCCTCAGATGGCAATGCGAGCAGGACTGTAAATGTAGAGTTAGGCCGACTCAGAAAAGCTGGGCTTAGGGAAGGAATAAACGCGTTCCACAAATTTTACTTCCATAGATCTAGATGCACTTTTGCGACTGAACTCGCCCGAGCAGCTTGCAAAGCGCTTCCATTAAGCGATGCTATTCAGTTAGTCAAAGCGTCGATGCTTCACAAAGATGAGGCAACGACTATTAAGTATATAAAGTTCATTGAACAGAGCGCTGACATGGCTGAGCTAGCCAATGAGTTCACCCGCAGGTTCTTGGGGCTAGGTAGGCAACAGGACGAGGCATGACCGAACAAACCACTGATTTTGAATTGAAGGGCCTCGCCTATGGCACTCATGAAAGCCCGTATGCTTTAAAAGCTCTTTTATACTTGGGCGGAGCAGACACGCCTAAAAACAAACTGGACGCTAGCATCCAGGCAGGATTGATCACTCCTAGAATTGCTGAGCGCAGAGAGGTGGTGAGTCTGATGTTCGAGTACTTTAGCGGCCAGATCGCTAGAGGACTAAGTCAACGAACTATTGAAAAACGTATTATCCTAATCCGCTTCTTTTTTGCGTGGGCGGACGGGAAGAATATAGACATCGATCCATCCAATTTTGCTGAGACTTATGTAGAGTGGGCTGAATCATTGCTGCATCGAGTGAATGTGGTGAAAGACCTGAAGATCATGACGGCCTATCGCACTGCAAAAGATGTGGATCTAGTATACAGAAAAATATTTGGGGTTAGGTCCGGCCCCATCAAGCTTACTAGATTATCCGCGCCTCGCGACACAAAAAAAGTGTTGGGAACACAGGCCGACAAGCAAAACCTGGAAATTCTTTTTACGTTTGGACGTATTTTAATATGCATATCTGAAGCTCTAACTAAAGAAGCTATATCAGGCCCCCTTCCTCTAATCATAACGTTCGAGAACGGTACTACGCTGGAAGAATGGTCTGGTTTCCCACGCCCAGACCGGTTTCAGAACATTGAAAACGTTAAACGTAGTAGGACAGACAAACAAAGGATTTTAGATACAGCCCTGCGCCGTCAAAATGATACGTCCCTTCAAACAAGGCACCCCTTGATAAACCTTCGGATAGAGGCAGAACTCTTAATTTTTATTTCGCAGACAGGTCTGAATCTGGCTCAAGCATTCAAGCTTAAACGTGGGAAATTTCGGTTTCAAACGGACAATGACGGAACTGAAGTCTATAGAGAATATAAGAAGCGCAAGCTCGGAGATGCCGAATTTAGAATATTCAAGGAATATAGACCACTATTCACGCTTTATCTTGAGTGGCTGAATAGTATTTTCCCCGAGGAGGAAGAGCGCCTTTTCCCCTTTGTATCTAAGTATCAAATCAAAGCCTCCCACAAGGCTCCAACCTTCCAAGCTATAACCAGGCGGTGTAAGGAACTAAATGTTAAATACTGTGGGCCAACCACTTTACGCGGTGCACGCGTCAACTGGCTTGTTAGGCAAAATCACGACCCAACAATTGCGGCAGCAATGTCCCAGCACACCGTTAAAACTTTGCTTCGGACGTACGAGCGCCCACATCATCAAGCTGCAGCCGCACAGATTTCCCGCTATCACAGGGAACGAGACCCCTTCGTGGCAGCACCGGCCCCTGGAGCCTGCTCAGGGGAGGAAGGGATAGGTGTTCACATTGTCACAGCTCCGTTGAACGCTCCGTTATCAGATTGCAGAAGCGCTGCGGGATGTCTTTTCTGTGAGTATCACAGGGATGTGGATTCACTTGATCACATTTGGGCCTTAATGACCTACAGGACATTGAAAGTACGTGAGGTGGATCGCTTCAGACCGCTTAACGGATTTCCCTATGATCATCCCGCTCTACTAGTCGTGAATCGCATAACCGAAAAGATGGGTTTGTTCGAGTCATCTTCCGAACAACGTTCTCAATGGGTTGATGAGTGTAACAACCGTATGCTTGAGGAAAAATATCACCCTATGTTCGACGGACTGATACAGCTCATGGAGCTTTCGTGATGGACATTGCGTTCGCGCTAGGCTCGCTGAAAATAGAAAGCGACTCAATCAAGCCAGACTCCCCGAACTATACCTTGAAAGACTGGCCCCCTGCCGATGACTTCCCCATAGTGATGGATGCCCAGGGCAAAGTAATCAGCCTTTATGGCGATTCAGTATGGGACATCACCCCATGGTCCGGGAGAATCCGATCTCTTAACTTTGGAGATGGCCGACGCCGAAAAAATGACCCAGGAATCTCCCCTGAGAATAGCGCTCTTTTTCGTCAGACAGTAGCATGGCTGCTCTACCGTCCAGGCAAGGTAATAAGTGCAAGAACTTTATATTCTAAGTTCACTACTTTGCGCGTATTCTTCGTATTCTGTTCGCTGTCAAAAATAAATGCTTCGGACATCTGCAGATTCCCCATACTTCTAGAGAAGCTTCCAACTGTTATTGCAAGGGGCGGACGAAAAAATTTCATTAGCACGATGCACTCAATTTGGGAATCTCGAAAATCGTTAGGATTTAGCCTTCTTGACAACATTGCTTTATCGCAATTCGCTGGACAAATCGTTAAACACGAAAAAGCGCAGACAGCATATATACCTCCGCGGATATGGCTTTACCAGATAAGCCAATTGAAATCCTGCATTGATGATTTCCTAGCCCACTCCGCGCAAATCGAAGCCTGTTTTCGGTTTATGCTTGATGCTTACAGCCACAATGCGGGATCTCTAGAAAACGCTTGTTCTAAACAGTTGCCCGCCCATCGACGACCATTCAACAAGAAAAATCATATCCTTTCTGGCAAGACGTCAGGCTGTATATTCCATGGCACCTTTACGGATACTCTAGAGAAATTCGGATTAAACTCTCTTTTTGACCGATGGATGAATGACGTCGAAAAAAATGGTGCCGCTGCAATGTCAGCGTATTTCACATTCATTAGCATGGTATGCACAGCATACATAGTTAACTTCTCACTAATGAGAATTGATGAGGCGTACTCACTTCGATCTGACTGTTTACGCATAGAAAAGGACGATATGACTGGGGAGAGTATTTACATCCTACAAGGCGTAACGACTAAGACTGTTCAAGATGACGACGCGAGGTGGATCACATCGCCCTCAACAGAGATCGCCGTAAACGCCTTAAGGTTAATCTCATCCTTACGAAATATCGCTGCTATAGCCAATCCGGATGTTCCTACCATCGAAGAGGACCTCAGAAACCCATACCTGCTACTAAGACCCTATGAGCCTTGGCGCAGAAAATCAGACTACATAGGTCAAAATCTCGACGTCAGACCCGCGATACCATCATTTAACACCTGCATCGGGTCAAACAAAAAGCTATTTGACGAATCGTCAATCTCTTTGACAGGAGCGGACTTGGCTACGGCTTTGCTTGTTACTCCAAGTCTTGATCCTGAGCGATATGCAATAGGAAAGCCATGGCCGCTGTCTTGGCATCAAATGCGAAGAACGGGGGTCGTCAATATAGTTTCCTCAGGCCTTGTTACAGATGCCGCAGTTCAATATCAATTGAAGCATGTAACCAGAGCAATGACTCGTTACTATGGAAATGGGCACCTCCATATGAGGTCAAAATTTAACGAGGCGGCTAACGCTGAATATGTTCGCACCATGTACGAGGTCGTAGCGCTCGAACTGTCAATGCTATCGACATCTCGCTTCATGAGTCCTCACGGCGAGAAGAGAAAGGAGCAGATGCTGTCAATTATCAGTGATAAGGACCATAAAGCACTCATTGGCGAAGCGCAGCGGGGAACTATCGATTATCGTCCCACGTTTTGTGGTGTATGCACGAACCCGCATCCATGCCCTTTCGGTGGATGGGACAATGTAGCTCGCTGCGCAGGTGCCGACGGTCGGCCAGCATGCAACGATGCACTATTCGATATGAACAGTCTTCCTCGCATTCGTTCGCTTGGTGAGGTTCTGCGGAAACGACTAGCTTCTGCGCAGCCGAACTCCCCCTTGGAAGAATCGCTGAAAATGCAGGTGAAAGCTGTGGAGAACATAATCAATGTCATCGCCATCTAATGACGGAAAGCAGGTCAGCCGAGCGGAGGTGGCCTTCAGAAACGCCTTTGATCGGTTGAAGCAGAACACTCCGAACCTATTGCCGAAAGGAAGTCCTGTTAGCCAGAATAACGTCGCTAGGGAGGCAGGCTTAGATCCCTCCGCGTTGAAAAAAGCCAGGTTCCCTATTCTCGTTGCTGAAATTCAAAGCTGGGTCAGCAGTCATGGAGGTCAAACTGAGCCCAAGCAACAACACTCCGCCAATCGAAGTGAGAAGCGAGATCTGCGTCAGCAATTGGCTTCAATGAAAGCGCAACGAGACAACGCTTTGGGGCTCCTAGCAGAGTCGGATGCCCTCATTCTGCAATTGACACACGAGATTGAGCGATTAAAAGCAGTAAAGGCCACGGCTCAAATCAAACCAATCTGGCCCGGTGTCTCAATGTAGGGCAATGCCGGTCTCGTTACGGCAATCAACCGTGGACACTATAGGTAGAAACGTCCACGGTTTTGTGTATATTGTATGGACATCGCTAAACCTAGCTGAAACGCAGGTGCGATGTACCTTTCAGAGATGTCCATGCCTCTCCATGATGCCGTTGCCCCTGGCTTAGGGACCAGACTTCGTCTCGCTGCCAGGTCGGCAGTACAAATCGCATAAGTTTTCGAGAGTCAGGCATCTGGGCCAGATCTTTCTCCACCGATGGAGTAGGGATCAGGCACTCAATGGTATACGAGCGTGTGATGCCATTAAGCAGGCGTGGTGGAAGCATAGCGACAACTCCGGATTAGGTTCTATCGCTATGTTGCGCGGGGACTAGTCGTGCCAGAAGCCTCAGTCTCGCTTGCTGCGGCACGGAATTAACGCCGGATCGTCTGCCGGCACGCCATTGGCCTCTGCCATCGCCCGGTATGATTCAAAGAGCTCGTGCCCACCGTCCGTTGCGTCAAGCCACTCCCCCTTCATCTGCTTGAGCCGCACTCGCAGGTTGTGTGCCGCACCGACCATCAAGAAGCCAGCGCATACCGCCGGCCGCTCAATTCCTCGTGAGTGGCAGCCGAAAGTACTCTGTGCCATGTCGTAAGCGGTGCTGGCTGAATGCCTGAACGCATCCGCGGGGAACTCACCCACTGCATCCTTGCGCCATGGGCATCGCTTACAGGGCCGCTTGCAATGAGCCCCTGTGCCGCCGGTCACAGTGACCACATTGTGGTTCCAGTCGGCCGGACGCACCTCAGTAACAGTTGGGGTCTTCATGGTTATAGTGGAGATCCTTCTACTCGGCCAGGCTGCCGTAGCCCGGTACCAGGTCGAGACTGATGTCTGCGCCACTGAGCTTCAGCAGGCTCGCTTGAGGATGTTTACGCGCTTCTTTGGCATTGAGTCCAAACGCTTTGAAGATGGGCAACCCGAAGGACAGGTGCTGCTTTGGTTCAAGGCCGACGATCTTGCCAATCTGAGGTAGCGCCTTCGTTAGCGCGGCTTTGCGTTGAACCCAAGGGAGCTCGGAGATAATACGGGCTGGACGGATGTAGGGCGATCCGTGCTGGTCAAGGGCTTCGTAGTCATAAGGCTTCATTAAGGACACATTCCAAATTGAGTGGACGTATCTTCCAACGCCTGGCGGTGTGCCAACAGCATGCGGGCACACATTCGGCATTGATCCGCTTGTAGATGCGCCCCAACCCGATCGCTAATAGACCGGAAATGTTGCGACACTACATTTTGTGCCGCTTACCAGCTGATCGAACAAAATACTTAGGGTAGTTTGAAATGCCAGGTTGGGGTTCCGTTTCTGGACCTTCTAGAACTCGAATCCCTGCTGCTCGGGAACGCTGTACTGCTGCGCTCTCTCTGCAACAGGTTGGGGCTCTGGCTCGGCCACCGGCGTGGCCGTAACGAACACAGGTTCAGTGATCTCACCGTTCTGAATACGCAGCGCTTGCAGCTCAAGATACGCCTCAAGGTACGGGCGGAACTTTGCTGCGTGGAGGCCTCGGGTGGAGAGGTCTTGCCCCTGTGTCTTCGCGCGGTTGGCCAGGTAAGTGCGCTTGTTCATGCTGATCAGCTCAACAAAGCCGGCGTTGTACCAGCCTTCGATCATCTCAATGATGCTTGGCGTATTCTCTTTGAAGATGGATTCAGCTGACTTGTGCGCGGTCAGCAGGCGGTTGTTAGCTGCCATGATCTTGTCGTCGAGCTCTTTGACCCCACACCATTCTCGCAAGGCCTCCCGCGAAGCACCCTGGGCACGGGGCAGTGTAAGGCCGGTGACCAAGCAGAAAGTGTCCTTGCCGACCTGATTCAGGCCATTGCATATGTGCTCGATGCTGTAGAAATCACGCTCAACAATGCCTGCTGCCAAACGAACGTGGTATTCACGGACATCGCGGGGTTGCCCAGCGCACTTAGCGTGCATGGCCTGCTGATAGAGCAATGCGATTGATTGGATCAACTCTTCACGTGGCAGGCCGGAGTGAAGGAGCGGAGAAGTAGATGCTTGGGCGGCGCACGACATTTTGAACCTCGATCAATTGGTTGATGAAGTAAATTGTCGGACCGAGAGTAGTGTGTCAGAAGCCCTAAGCTGAGGGCTTCCAACGAGAGCTTTAATCGAATCTCACTTGCAGGTTGTAACCGTCACTGCCCGGCCAGTCAGTCCGGACTACCGAGATGTTGACCTGGCCAACCATCGCACTAGCGTTGCCTTCCCGGGAGGTAATGGCTTTGGAAAGCTGGGGTGGCATGCGTTTCCCGGTGAGTTTTACGCTGAGGCTATGAGAGGCCTGCAACAGCAGCTGAAGGCCCATTGCGGGGGCCTGGGGCTGGTTGACGTTCAGTGCCAATCTAAGGGTGTGAGCTTCGGCCGCATCACCGTTGGCTAGGTAAGCGAGGTTGTTCGGTGGGGTCCCGCCGCCGATATCTTTAGCGGGACTGCTGCAGCCTGCTTCATCGGGGCTGCTGACACGCCACTCACCGGTAATGAGCCCCTCAGACTGCATGTAGGTGCAGGCAACACTCGGATCGGGGTTAGGGAGGGCTGCAAGGGCCGCCCTGCTGACCAGCGATAGTGCAAGGCCAATGGGTAATAGTTTTTTCACGCATGCTTCCTGGTAAGGGTTGAGTTCTGGACGGGTGCAATGTGCCGTCGACCGGTTGATTTCATCAACTCGCTGCGGCGTAAGCTTCGAGGGTGAAGTACTCACGGATGGAGTCATTGCAGCTGACATGATGGGGACCTGGCCATTCCTTAACCCATTGTGGGGAATCAACTGCCATCCGAAGCTCATCTGTGTCGTGGTGGTTGTCGATCAGTTGCAAGGCTTTGGTCTTGCCCATCCGCAGAATCTCGGAGGTTACGTCGATATTGGTCGGCCCCGGGGCAACTTCTACCGCGTAGTCGTCCACCCACACCTCTGGGTGGAAGGTTGCGATGATCCGTTGGCCCTCACCGACGGCCGCCAGATACCAGGACGTGAACTCGATTGCGGTGGCTCCATCTTCAGCTACCGGGAGAAAGTCGACTTTGAAGTTCTGGTGGGCGATTTCATGAGAGGGTTCTCCATCGCGGGAACATGCAAAGAGCGCGTACTGGCCCCGGATGTGGGAGGGTTTGTAGCACACGATTTTTTTGGCAGCGTCCTTGTAGTAGACGCGGCAAGTGCCGTTGTCGGTTTGCTGAAAGTGAAGAAGCTCCATGGGTGTACCTCGTTTCTGTGCCTCGTGAGTGGGTGCGCCCATGATTGGGTGCAACTCGGTGTGGCAAAAGCCTCAAGCTGCTTCCTGGGTCTGCTTAGGCAAATAGCGATCGACCAACAAACGCATGCGCCCGGTATCAGGCACGTTCGCTTCGAACACTCGGCCCGGATCTGTAATGCCGGCCGCTTGTGCTGCTTTTACCCCTAGTAGCTCGATGATTGGCGGGTCGGAGCCATCTTGCGAAACCAGATACACAGATAGGACTGGGTTCTTCTGCCCATCTCGATCAAGGCGACCTGTTAGTTGATCGTGTACTTTCGGGGACCAGTCAAGCTCACCGTGCAGCACTACGCTGCACCGGTCCTGCAGGCCATCGAGGCCAGCTCCAGAATGCAGGGAGAGAATGAGTACGTTCGTTTCACCCGCCAAGAACCGTCGCTTGGCTTCTTTCTTCTGCGCGGGGGACTCGGAGCCTGTGTACATAGCCGGGTTGAAGTCAGCCAGCTCGGACAACCAGATGTCATAGACCGCCCGGTGCCAGCCCGCGAGCACAATCGGCGTATTGTCCTCAAGGAACATCCGGGCGTATTGGGCAATGACCCGGGCCTTGGATATGCCGGTAGCCTGCCGAACAAGCATATCTAGCTCTCGTCCAGCCTGGCCACGCTCTTCGAATGAACCCATTTCGTAGCGCATCGCTAGCTTTTTCGCCAGTTCTTCAATGGAGCGAAGAGCTTTCTGGTCGTGAGCAATATCCTCCACCATGGTGTTGACCTTCGGTAGTTCCCGCCCTACATCCGATCTGAGCCTGCGGAGGAAGACCTTTTGTTCCCGGAGATAGGCTCCGAGTGCAGCCGAGTCTGCGACGTGCTTACCATCAGTGCACCATTCGCGTATGAACTCTACGCGGTTACCCAGAACATCGGACTGCAGGATCTCGAAGATATTGAAGATCTCAATGCCATAGTTATGGACCGGTGTGGCTGAGAGCCCGAGTCGGAAGTCAACATGTTGAGCGAGGACGAACGATGATTCCCCCTTGATGCTTTCCGTTCCTTTGCGCAGACCCTGAATTTCATCCCAGCACGCGGATTTGAAGAAGCGCTCTCTGAAGAGGTCGACCCAGCCCGCCAGTTTGCCATACGTAATCACGTAGACATCGCTTTCGGGCAAGTCGTATGGGGACCCTGTTCGGATGATATGCGCAGTGAGGTCTGAGAACTCCTCAATCTTGGACTTCCACTGGTCTTGCAAGTGAGTCTCCACGATTACAAGGCCTGGCCGGCACGCAGGATTCAGAAGCCACATCACAGTAGCTGCAGTCTTGCCCAGCCCAATATCGTCGGCTAGCAGAAGAGTGCGGGTGGCGTGAGCCAGATCTGCTGCCTGCATCTGGTAATGGCGGGTCTGGCAGGCGGGCTTAAGGCCGGCAAAAGGAGAGGGGGCGTAATCTGGCAGCAGGATCGTCTCAAGCTCTGCCTTACGGGCTACATACCCTTTCTGGCCTTTCCTCAGCGCGCGGGCGTCCGAGTCCGAAATTTCAAGCGGATAGCGGCTGGTGAACCAGGAGAGGTCGCTACAGTGATCAAGGTCATTAGGGAAAGTGAACAGATCCACCTGCGTCTTGGAGACCCGGGGGAATAGTTGTTTGAGGCGAATCGCAACGTGCGGAACAAGACCTTGAATTAGCCAGGTGCGCTTGTTGTCCGTCAGGGTGAGTTGGCCGTAAGAGCTCATCGCAGCCACCCCCGGCCCAGCGAAGCAAACAGTGCTGGCTTGTCGCCTATCATTGGAGGGATCTGCATGGCAGTTCCGCTCAACAGGACAATGCCATCGAAACCCTCGTGCTTGGAGTAACGTTCGAGCTGTCGGTAGATCTGCATTCGTTTGGCACGGGTTTTCATCTCAAGGACGATTGAGAACCCGCCTTCGGATATGAGGAAGTCAGGGATGTCCGCATCAGAAAGTCGATGTTCGCGCTTCACTGTGAAACCCGACCCTGTGAGCAAGGTTTCCATCTGCGTTTGAGCGAATTTCTCGTCCCTTGTTTCAACGCGCTGGTGGCTGCAAAAGTGGGCTACTTTGGCCATTGCCTTTCGGATAGCGACTATGCGCTCATCGCTGCCTGTGGCTTCAACGGGGTGTGCTGTCATAGGGGATGTACCAAGGTTGTTATTAACCCCAGTACACCTTAACGGACCAATGATCGCTACCCAAAACACATCATCGAAATTTAGTCCGCTATTCCCTATCAGACATCTGCAATTCCAATGCGTTGTTGCGCAAGGAGGGTGTGAGGCTCTGCTACTGGCTGTGGATCTCGCCTCAATGCGATAGCTTGCCTGGCGCTGACGGTGGTGTTTGATCGCCTGCGTCTCGTTTGTTGGCTCTGCGTGCTGCGATGCGGGCCTGGATTCGTAGCCGCGCTGCCTCTTGCTCTTCACCGGAGGTTGGGAGCGCCAGGGCCAGCACATGAAAGCGCGTTCGCTCTGCTTGTGTCATCCAGTCGAGTACGAGCATTCCAGCGGCGTCGCCCGCCATGTAATGGCCTGATGGAGCAGGGAGCCCCGTGCGATCACCCGCCTCATAACGGGCTTTAGATGCTTGAGTCAGGGTTTCGCGTTCGGCGCTTATCGCTTCAACTGACATTTCCTTGCGGATTGCTTCGGCGAGGATCTCGTCGGATGGCATGCCGATATCGCCTGCAGGATATTGAGCCGAGATGGGGGTGCTGCTGTTGGATTGCATGGGCTTGCCCCTTGAATCATTGATGGATCAATGATTCATCAGTAACCGAGGTGGCAGAAGCCCTATGAGGTTTTCGAGCCCTTGTGAGGGCTACCTACAGAATGACATCGCGGAACAGGTACGCCGCGAGGAGTAGCTGGAGCAGCAAAATCAACCTCAAAGGCCGTGATAGCAGCCATCGGAATGCAGTAGGAACCCTTGGGTTGGATGCGACCTGGTTAATCACCTGCTCCAGTTGCTGAACAAACTGCCGGAACATGAAGGTGGGGTCGTCAGCGCTGACGGGCCTGGCTGGGTATTTAACAGCATCAGATGCTGAGCGAGGTATTTTCTTTGGTGCCGCGGCTGCAGCTGCTTCACGCTGTGCCCGAAGGTTCGCGTCGTACTTGAGGCGTTTTGCTGGGTCCGAAAGGACCTCATATGCCTCGGTGATGATGCGAAAGATCCGGGCTGATTCATCCGGGTTGTCGGGGTTCCGATCGGGGTGATACCGCTGTGCCAAGGCTTTGTAAGAGGCCTTGATGACAGCAGGGTCTGCGCCTTCCTGGACCTGCAAATTATGATAGTGAGTGCGCATAGTCGATTCGAGTCTGATGGAGTGTGTCGGAGCGGCCTATTGGCCGCCCATCACCGGCAGCAAGAGCCAATGGTATATCCCGTTCATAATAGTGATTAGGAAGCAGGCCTGCAGCATGAGCAGCCATCGGGCGCGGATTATGCGCGCGTGACCAGCAAGCAACAGACTGCTGAACAAGAAGAGGACATACCCGTAGGGCGAATAGCTGACATTCAACGACAGTAGTACTGCCCCGGCAATCCCCGCCACGGTGCCGGTGAACTCAAGAAAGCGTTTCAGCTCGAATGCCATTTCCGTCCCCTCGCAAGTTGGTAGTAGGATTGTCGATGGGATGCTGGCGTGCCACCAGCCAAAGTACCTATACGTTTTTAGGGTATGGGTCGTAGTCATGGACGCAGAACGGGCAAAGCGAGGCATGCGGATCGGCACCATCTACGCCGTGACGTTCTTGGTCTGCATGGGTGCCATAATCGTGGTTTTCCTGCCCCAGCTGGGGCTGTCAAGGCTAGGTATCCTGGGCCTGTTATTGCTGGGCCTGGGGATCGGCTCCTGCGTGGGTTGGCGGAACAGCCATAGAGGACCAGGCGTCGGCAAACCTTAGCCACTGGCGCGGGTCGCTGGCCTATGGTTGAGATGTCACCTCGAACAGCCTTCGCTTCTCGACGTCACCCGTGGATTGCCGCCGTTGCATTCCATCTCTCAGTCAGGAATTTGTTCAACGCAATAGAAACACTGGTAGCCGTCAGCGGCTCGGACCTGAACGTAGGTGCTACACAGCTCCTGTAGAGCGCTCACCGGCAGCTCCCCAAGCCTGCTCAGTGATAGCGAGCCATTGGGCTCAGTCTCGTCCAGGCCAATGGCTGCCAGCGCGCCCAGGCAGGCCTCCTGTAATTCCTCATACTCTTCAACACGCGGCAGGAAATAGCCGGTGATGCGCATCAGCGCTTCACTCTCGGACGTGAAGAAGAGCGGGCCGATGATTCCCTCAGATACCTTTTCCTCCATTCGGACATCGCTGAAGATCATGACGTGGGAATAGGGGATGTCCCTTTTCGGTTGTAGGGGGAGTGCTGACATTTTGTCTCCAGGCGGGGCCATTTTTGGCCCCGAGTTGATTAATGGTTAGGCTTCATTGGGCTCAAAGTCTTCCCACAATCCGTGCTGCTGGAGGAGAGCTTTCAAGGCGCTGGAGGAGGCCTTCGCATCTGATCCCTGCTCACTGTCGAGTACGACCTCCCGGGCGGCACTTGCCAGCTCTTGGAGTTGCGCTCGTAGAGAGTTCGGCATTGTGACCGAGGAATGATCGCCAGGGACCTCTATGGGAATGCTATCGGCCTCTACAGCACTCCAGACAGCCTCGCTTGAGAGGCACTCATTGCCGTCTTCGTCGGCCAGAAAGGTGTTGCCGCCCAGCCGCTGACCTTCGGCATTGTCCCAGTGCATGGTTGAGCCCCCGGCCTCCTCATACTGGATCTCACCATCAAGCTTGATAATGTCCTGGGCTACGCCGGCGGGCACAAAATCAATGGTCTTTACCAAGCGCAGGCCGGTGGCAGGATGGTAGGGGTATTGGATGTTCGACATGTGAGTAGCTCCAGTGCTTGATTACTGGAGCCATATTCATGCCTGCCCTGGTGTGCCAGAAGCCTCCCCAAGATTATTTTCGTCCGGGGGAGGGCTCATAGTTCCGCTGCTATGTAGACGGACAGATCACAAGCATCCAGAGGCCTGTAGCTGTTCATAACAGGTAGAATCCTCAGCTCGGAATTGAAGGATGCTATTCATGCCTCAGGAAAACATCGCTGCCGGCAGTATCGAAGGTGAAGTGGTTAGCTTCGTCCAGGCCAAAGGGTATGGGTTTGTTTCTGGTGACGATGGCGAGCACTATTTTTTCCACCAGAGTGAGGTGGTAGGCGGCGCGGCGCTGGGAACCGGTCAGCGGGTTTCATTCATCCCTGTCCCCACTCCACGAGGCTCAAAAGCAACCCAGGTTGTACCAGGTACAGCATCCACTCTTATCTATGTGGATCCGAGCGACTTCGTTTGGTCGAAAGGGGGACCTCCAAAGGGCATGGAAGTAGTCCTGGGCACGGGAAGCGGATGGGGCCAGTCCAATGACCCAAATCAGGCACGTGAGCTGCTGAAAGGAAAGGCGCGGGAGTTCGGTGCAAACGCAGTGTTGAACGCAAGAATGGAGAAGTTCACAGGCAGTGCGGCGTGTAGCAATTATCGCTGGACGATGCATCGGTTCTACGGGGATTTTGCCGTTGTACAGGTTGTGACTACCAGTTCCGACCCTGCAGCCATCGCTGACTCGGAAAACCGAATGCTTATGCTTCGCGAGTGGTGGGAGAGCAAGCAAGCACCACAAAGCGATGCATGGGCAATTGATGCCACAGAAACCCGGCTGATCGAGCCTGAGAAAGTGACGCTTGTGGTAGGTCTTCTACTCTCTTGGTCCAGAACACTTCTCAAGATTCTCGGCCTGACAGGCCTGTTTTTCTGGAGGAAAGCCGCGGCGTTTGTGAATGAGCGTCTCTCATCGAGCAGTGCTCCAGGCAAAAAAAAACCGGATGACCTTGGGGAGTAGGTCATCCGGCACAACACCTTGGGGGGCGATTACTTAACGCAATGGACTCAGGCAACATCCTGCTGCCTGACCTACAGAGTAACGCCTTAATTCAGAATGACCAGCCAAAACACCCTATCGTTTTTCAATCGAGGTTTCAGAGCTTGGTTAGCAATTGTGGTGAGGTCACCCTGTTGAATGCTTCGGCGATCAACACACACAGCTCACTGTAGGTGTCTGCCTGCAGATTGAGGTTTTCGCCGTTTAGCAGCGAAGAGCCGTCACCCCAAAGCTCGCCCTCCTTCAGAGAGATTTGTGCCTGGCAAGCGTATAGGTCAATGTTGATCTCCCCGTAGAATGCCCGACAAACCGCGCCTGGTGGACGAAACACATGGGCAGTCAGCCGGCGACTACCACGGTGCTCAACCTGGTGCAGGCTGGCCGCAACATCGAAACCAATCACGTGGCCACGGGGCAGCTTAAGGTCACGCTTGAGTTGATCGAAGACGTCGCTTGCAACGGCGCGGGCGCTGTCGGCGATATTCCTGCGAAGGGCTTGCAAGAGCTGACCCTTAGAAAATCGCCCCATCATTGAGACAACAGTGAAACCACTGTGCTTGGCCTTAGTGAACCTTCCATCACGCTCAAACGTGATGCCGGCTGCGGAGTAGTTCATGTCGGAGCAAGCCAGAGCATCGAAGCAAGCAGCGCGGACGCGCGTGCCCAGCATCTCTGTTTCGCGTACATCGAGTTTAGGTGGCATGGTGGATGTCGATTCGCTTGGCGCAGTAGTCATCTCAAGAGTCCTGGTGATCTGTTCAATGAGGCCATCTTGAGTTGGATGTAGATGTGCCAGAACCCCAAAACCAAAAAGCCCATGCCGGGGTGGGCATGGGCTTATGAACTATGGGGATGCCCGAAGGCTTTCGAATCTTCAGCAACTTGCACAAAGGCCGTGAAGCAGTAGAGTCTCGCGCCCACCCCGGGGCAAGAGAATTAAACCATCACTGGCTAATAGCTGACCATCCAAATCACGCCTTCGGAATTCAGTTCTGGGCTGTCCTCGGGCGAGGAACGTCATTTGGGAATTTCGCGAGGTGATTATCCATTGCCAGCTTGCCCGCAGCGGCTACTTGTTCTGGTGTAAGGGGCGTAGGTTGGAGGACGGCCGTTTGAACCAGGACATGCACGTTGGATCGAGTGAACCAATCGAGTAGAACAATGTGAGTACCGTGGGCATGCTTGTGGTTCGCTAGAACCGCCCACAGCTTTGAGCTTCTGGTGTAGTTGAACATGACAGCAATCAACCGCTGATGCTGACCTTCTTTCTGGCTATCAACGGTGCGTTCATAGTGCTGTAGAGCAGCTTTATAAGCTGTTCCTGGGTCGGCAGGCAGACCGGCCAGCTCCTCGCGCGGAATCCCGTTGTCGTACACGTCCTTTTGCAGCTGCGCCATCAATCGGCTACCGCAGTGATAGCCGTGCGAATAAAGCCAAAATGGTACAACTTCAGGGTTTTCAGGAGTTTGGTCTTGATCAGCACCCCATCCGCTTGCAAGGATCTGGGTAGCGAATTTGTCGCCGCGGGGCTGGTTAGTCATGCGATGTTCCTGAGTTATTTGGTGAACACTCAGGTTGGAGTAGGTTAGTGCGTGCCAGAACCAGGCGAGCACTAAAATCGGTTGGCTATAGCTGCCAGATCGGAAGCCCAATCTCGGACTTCGCCAGGGACGATCAGCTTGTAACGTGCCCGGGTGCCACCCGTATAGATTGCGGCCAGCGCCCGAGCAGCGCCTTGCTTATCACCAGGTTCGATCGATGACAGTAGATCGGGCGCGAGCATAACAGTGTTGACCTCTGCGTTGCGTGCATCCGATACCCTGCCTAGTTTTAGAGGTGCCTTGCCTGTACTGTCGAGCCACTGCAGCGATGCTTCAAAGTCGGTCGACTTGTATCCCTTCTTCAGCATGCGCTCGATGCGGATGAAGGCTGAGTCGTCCTTTGCCATGTCCTTGCGTAGGGATGACCAGCTGGTGTACTTGAACAGGGCGCTGTGGCTCGGCCGAACCTTGTTGTTGAACAGTTCAACGCAATCCAGTACGAACAGCCTGAAAGCTTTGTCCGCCCCGGGCAGAAGGCTGAACTTCGCGCCGGCATTACCCAGCCGCTGAAACCATTCAAACAATCCCCATTCAGAATTGCAGAGGATCGTCGTGGGCTCTGTAGGAATCTCTGCGCTGTCGTAGAAGACAACCTTCGTATCCCGCTCACGGCTGCCTTCCAGGTGACCCACGTTAACTACGGGGTTCTGGTCGATTAGAGTATTGATGACTCCCTCAATCTGTCGGCCGGCGCGGATGGAGTGCACTACTTCGCGATTGCGGGTAGCTGGTGATCGCTTGCTCAAGTTGCCATCGAGCCGTTGGCATGCATCGCCTAGTGTGATGACAGGCTGAGGGCATCGGTCGAGGAATGAGCACATCGGCCAAGTCAGATCGTGGCTCTCGTCGATGATGATGTGGGTATAGCTCGGATCAATAAACGCGTCGTGAGCAAGCGCGAGGTGCTTGATTCGGTGATAGCCGCGTAAAGGTAACTCCAGTTTCTGATCAGTCGGTTCGATCGTTTGCTGCCAGAAACGCTGTGCGTACTGGACCAGCGCTAGCTTGTCCAAATCACTGAAGTTCGTATCCAGAGCCGGGATGTGGCGTTTATCGATCTCAGGGTCCTTGCCGAAACAAAAGCGCATCACCATGCGGTTACATGTCTGCGCGACCTGCCAAGGTGCCATCGTTCCAACTGGCCCCAGCGCGAGGCGTTCAGCCACCACGGACGGGGTCATTTGATATGTCGACCAGGCGCGCTTCCCGCCCCGGCGATTGGGTTTGGTTTGGTCTCGTTCGAGACATTCCGTCGCGAGTTGGCCAAACGTCATCCCCACAACGCGCTCAGCACCGATTCGAGACATCAAGGCTTGGAGTTGGACCTGCGTGTATGCCAGCAGGAGCGGGCGGTAACGGCTCAAGCTGTCGACCATCCGCTCGATCATGAAGGTCTTCCCCGTCCCGGCCAGGGCCTGGACGTCCATGCTTTCGTCCGGCTCCGTCTGGAAAACCCGGAAGGTCCGAGCTTGCTGGCTTGTCAGGGTGAATGTCTTGCCCTCGCGGGTCGAGAAATCCTCGGTGAAGGGGTTCAGCTTCTCTGACAATTGGATCTTGTAGTGGAAGTTCCACTCTCCACTCGGGAGGACGTATCCACCATCATCGATCTGTTCCGGGTTGAGCAACCTGGCAGGGATCCTCTGAAGATCGCCAAGCCCGGCTTTGAAGCTTTCCCGATTGAACCGGGCGGCCATCAACGTGGCGAACTCGCCCGAACCCTTAGAGGCGTCTACCTGCAGGCCAATAGAAATCAACTCAGCCAGGGCCTTTTCCGTCTTGTCCAACCGAAGTGACTGGCCCGCGAACGAGGCCGCGTTCTGAATTACAGAGGCGCAGGCAATCTCGTGCACCGACCACTGAGCCAAAATGTCGGCTGGCCGAGCCTCATAGGCAGCCAGAGTTTCGGCGCTCTGCTCGCTTAGCGGAAGGTAAAGGGTGGTCTTCGGGGTCATCGTGGATTGCTGTCTTGCTGCTCGGGTACTGTGTTCAGATCTACTTTTCGGCCCTCAACCGTAAGTGCCGCGAGGGTAAAGGGGCCGTTTACGATGGCAGCTTCCAGAATGGCGGTCCAGTGACCAGGTGTGTGTGGGGGGCTGTTCACCCGCTCGTGCACGCCATCATAGTCAGGTGCGTGTACAACTTGTAGTTGCAAAGGGGCGCCTGGCCGGCGCTCAAGCACCGAAACCTTGAAGACGTGCGGACTATCCTTGATTGGGCAAGCCACTGTGGTCTGGGTGCCGACAAGGGCGTCGAGAGCCTTGTGCAGTCGAGCGCCGGCACCGAGAAAACCGTAAAGCCGAAACACGGCTAGCTCAGCAGCTGTGCGCATCTCGTGTACAGCAGGTTCGATTGGTTGGATAGCCATGGAAATGCCTTGGAAGGATGGAGACATTCTGCCCCATAGGAGAGTGTGGCAGAAGCAGCAGGCATTTTCCGGTGAGTAGTAACCAGGCTCAGGGGGCGTCGTTGGACCCAGCTGGTGAACAACAGCTTAAAACCTGGGCGGCTTCCAAATTGAAGGCACTCATGATCTTTTGATGGCGCGCATGAAGATCTATCAAGAGTCGACGCTCCATACGAATCCACCACCAAAGCACGATAAACGGAGGAATCATCGCCAGGGTGAAAACCCATGCCTGCGTGATAATGCCGGTACCCATGAGAATCAACGGGGCGACCAAGGACACGACCTGCATTCGACGGAGGAACTTCAAGGTCCAGTAGGTATGGCTCGGTAGTGTTGCAAGGAAGTTCATTGCATCGATCCTGGTGGATGGATAATCGAGCGCCTGAAGCATTTCAAGAACGATGAAGCCAAATGAGCGCCAGGACATTGCTGCCAAGTTTAACTGAATTGCTTTCAAACCGGTCAAAAGTGCACTAGGCCCCAGGGATTACGCAACCATCGTAATCCCGAGGTCGTCAGCCCAGTCTAGAAGCCGGGCCAGTTGTTCGTTTAGCTCGTCCAGGGCCTGATCAGGCGGGTCGGCAGGGTAGGCGACCGGGGTGATCGCCTCAAGGCCGTCGACTATCCCGGCAAGTTCAAAATTGAATGCGTCCGCACCTTCTACAAGCCATTGGGATGGCAACTGCTGGCGCAGGAAACTGGCAATTTCAGCCGCAGCTACAGCGCAGTCCTGAGCAGATGTTGCCCGGCTATGTCGAGCGAAGACTGGGCGAATCCTGAGGCGTCGCGGCGCAGAGCGGGTATGTACCTGAATCGCGCAAATGCTGCTGGCGCGGTGGCTGGTTTGCATTCCCATAATCAGATCCAGATGAAGTTGGCGGGGGGCTCGGGGTAACCGAGTGAGGTCAAGCGCGTGCGAACTGCGTGCAGCTCAACATTGATGCAGACCATGTCACTGTTGGCCTGAGATCCTTGTGTCAGTATTGATTCCTGTAGGGCCTCGTCCGTTCCCATTTCTTCCGCGCGCCGAGCAAGGTCTTGCCTGCGCAGCCGGAGTTGTTGCGCGTTCAGCGCCTGGATGTCGCCGGCGAGCACCTTGGCCAAATCTTGCTGGCCGATAACCGCAGAGCTACGCACGAAATGGTGAGGGTGTTCAAGCAATGCCTCGCGAGCTTCGGGCGACAAACACCCCCAGTAATCGCTAGCCAGCCGGGTCAGGACGTTCTTGTGTCTGCCCTGCAGGTCCTCTGCGGAAATGATCGGCTGCTGGCTCAAGTGCTGGATGATCTCTTCGTTGGCCTCGTACAGCGTTTTCAGCTGGAGTTGTGTTGGATATTGCATGCCTGGCTCCTTGAAATGATGGAGCCAGTCTGTACCAGCCAGGCGCGTGCCAACACCGGTTGCACTATGCATCGTCATCGACTGCATGGATGTTTTCGACCTGTAGCCACTTCCCGACGACCTCATATTTGTCGAACTCATGCATCAGGACGTCCATGGGGGCGCAGCGGAAAGAAGGAAGTGAGTCGTGGGGGTCGAAGAGCACGACGCCGTATTCTCTATGGGTGAACGCGACGGCCCAGTACCAGCGATCCCTTCCTTCTGTCCGGTACCGAATCTTGATTATTCCCAGACCTCGGAACTGATTCCAGCCGGCCCACTTGCGTGGGGTGTTAGCCAGACCGCCAATGGTGATCACTGCGGACATCTCGGCCATGTTGGTCGACAGCCCGACCTTTCCGCCGCGGCGTTGGGCCAGTCCGGCCTTAACGAAGGCTTGTCGAGCTGAGCTATAGTCTTGCCCGGTGACCATCGCCAAGCAGGCCACTCCTGACCCATAGGCTTCTTGGGCCTCGATCTTTTGAATTCGGCAGGCTGAAGCCCATTCAGTGGGCGGGTAGGAGTTAGCGGTGACTTCGCCCATGCTCAGGCCGACCAAGCGCCGCGGAATCCCGGTTTTGGCTTGGGTTCGGTGGCGTCCAAGTAATGGCTGTGTTGTGACATATAGAGTGCCTCGGTGGATATCAGCTGGAGAATTCTCGCAGCAATATGCCCCTAAGCTATCGGAATGGTCGTTGGCTGCAACCCAAACGCGGGCCGCGGAATTCTCACTGAAGCCAAGCGGTCAGCTGATCAGGCGTAGGCCCCGGGTGATCCGCGATGCGCGAACATGGGTTTGGTGCGGGGGTTCGCCTGCAGAAACCGAACGCCTCACCGTGTTGAATGCTGCCTCTATTGCCTCTGGCGAAGTGATCTCCCGGGCAGCCTTAAGGTCCGCACGAACGCGATCCATCAGCCCCCAGATAACGGCCTGGAGCTCCGTATACCTGGGATCGTCTACCCACTCATCTTCGATCAGCATCGACTCGACCTGGAAGCCTAGCGATGCCCCAAGCAGCTTCATCCATTTGCTGTAGCGGCGCACAAAAATGTGCACCCCCAGAAACTCCTTGTCTCCGTCAGTCCGGTACCAGCCAGCAGCACGCTCGGGGAACAGTGCGAGATCGCTCGTCAGTAGGGCAGCAATATCCTTGGTCCTGTGAGCGTCACGGGCAGTCTTGGGCAGGGCTCCGTGGATAGCCGTTGCCAGCATGTCCACGTCGACGAAATAGTAGGTAACCAGTTTCTGGGACCAGGTCGCTCTAGCGACCCGTTGATCAGTCTGTTCCATGGACTGGCCTCAACTATTGATCAACCGCTATGCCGGGACCACAGCGGTATTGAAATTATCCGGGCGTGTGCCCGGTACCATGCCAACCAGGGGGTGGTTGGAGAGGTCCACGCCGGTTGCGAGGGCATGGGCCTCCAGGGCAATCAAATCCTGTTGGGCCATGTGAGCGGTCGCAAGAACTACGTTCTCACCCTGGCCCAGGGTCTTCGCCAACAGTTTGAAGGTTGCAGCTGACGTGGCGGCTGCCAGCAGCAGAGTGGTGGTGCGGTGCATCTTTGAAACTCCTGAAAAGCGTGAGGTGTATCTTCCCTTGGGTTGTGGTGTGCCACCAGCGGTAAGGATTGGTGCACGATTTGTGCTCAACAGCCTGTGCCGATGGCCATTTATTCCAGGCTACCGTATGGGTGCATTCCCATAGACAGGTTGAAGCGCAGGCCTTAAATCCAAGTAGCTAAACTCTTACCGAACAGCCGCTTGGCAATTTGGTGTGCAACGATGTTAGAGAACACCACGATAGCGACCGCGCCAAGGACAACGGCCGTGTCTTTTAGGGTGCCCATTGCTTGGGAGAGGTCCATTGCGCCGAAGAGCTCATAAGCCAGGATGAAGTAGGCCCCGGCGAATACGAGGCCGGAAGCTATCCCTACAACACCCATCACTGGGCTAGCAAACGCAGCCTTCAGTGTTTTGTTGCTCGTGTTCCCCACCATAGCCGCGATCAAGATCCAGCAATGGGGCAGGTAACTCGCGACGTTCTCTGGGATCATTGATCCGATAACCAGAGTGAGGCCACAAACAATTGTCGAGTACGTCAGGACGCCACTTATTGCGCGGTTCATGGTTTGCTTATTTACATCGGGTGCCATAACTCTCCTCTTCGGGGCCTCTAAAATGCCCCATGACGGTGTCCGTCAGTCGAGCGGACATAGGTTTGTGGGTTTAGGATTTCATTCTTCAGCGAGATCTCTGTGCCCAAATGTTTTCGCATGCGGAAACTATTTCGGGCCTTGGTCAATGGCTTTGATGCCGGGCTCAATCCCTTAAGTAAAGGCTGAGCGCGCTATTCCTCTTAACCGGTAGGGCATTCAGTGGGACAAGCGCCTGAACACGAGAGATAGTCAAATCCCCAGCCTTGGACTTAAGGCAGGTGCGCTGCTCAGCTTTTATCACCCACTTTTCATCAGGGGTCCCGGGTGCCAAATGCACCAGATGACCCATGAAAGTGCAATTAGCGTCAGACCCTTCGACCTTCAGAACCACCGGGCTGGCCATGCCGGCCGCAATCCCTTGAAGGTTGCGCACAATGACCGGGTCCGCGGCTGCATAGGTGGCCGGCAGGCCGAGAAACGCGGCGAGAACAATTCGGTAGCAGTAATTACTCATCGGGAGGGGTCGCACTATTGAAGTCGTCTCCACGTAGAAGCCGCAGAACCTCGGTTTCGAATGCCTTGCGGGCTTCATCGCTAGTAAGTTGGGCATAAAGGCCCTGGAGAGGGCGCAGTCGCATCGATAGATCTGCCAAGGCAGCATCAGGCGATACCACGTAACCCTTATAGAACTCACCAACCAGCAGGCCTTGGCCTTCAAGCCTACGCAGCGCCTCTCGAACAGGCATGCGACTTACATTGAACGAATGTGCGAGCTTTTGCTGCTTGATCCGTGTGCCTGGCTTCAGCTTCCCGGTGAGGATTTCATCCCGCAGATGCTCCTCGATCACATTGCTAACTGCTGAAGGTTGCAGTGAGTCCTGGGAGTTCAATTGCTTGAGCGGGGCAACCTCTTGGCGGGGCGGGTTAAGCCGCTCGGTAGGGGTGGCGTTGGACAACGCTTCCAATTGATGCTCCTGAGGATTCATGTGTTATAGGGCATGATGAACTCAGGATCGGTTGAAGAAAAGCCAAAATGGCCCCTCAGAATCCGAGAACCTTGCTCGACATCCTTTTTACGCTTCGGGGGATGTGCAGGTGAATGTGGGTCAATGCTGCCAGTGGGTGGCGCGGGTGACCAAGTCGGCCACCCTTGGGGCACTGCTGGGGGTGGATTCATGCATTAGGCGGCATTACGCCGCCTGCTCGCCCTAGGAAACAGAACTGCCACTCAACGGCAAATTTGGTGCTGTCTTGCTCCGTCCTGTGTTTGAACCCAGTCACCTCGGTAATAGGTGACGCCATCAACAGTCACTTTGGTGGTCCCAGCTGGCACCCAAGCTGTAGGGGCCATACCGGCAGTGTCCCACACGACCGAATCGAAATCATATCCGCTAACCACCCAAAAGTACTGGCCGCTAAATGTCATGCCATGCCATTCCATGTCGAACTTACATTCACTCCATGGGGTCGTCGGTTTTGGCGGTGGCATGGTCCCAACGGTCGAGTGTGTTGCTGTGACATTGATGACCTGGGACAGAGGAACTGGGCCGCCAACGTTTCGAATTGCCCCAGTGATGGGACTCTGTTGTCGATCCTGTCGATATGCAATCTGCGCTTGATTGCAGCTCGCGCTCTGTGTGAAGGACGTGCCTGCAGCGACAGTGTTTGCGGCCGGCGACCATGCCGAACAGTTGTACGGGGCGCCGTTATTGGCCCACGCCGTATAGACCGAGGCGATGGCTACCCAATAGTCCGAGAAAGGGATCAGGATTGTGGCTAAGCCGCCCTCGGAGGAGGTTGCTGTGACTGTTGCGTTTGCAATCACGGGAACAGATTTGAGGTGGACTGTCGCCACACCGTCTTCGTCAGTCTCTGTAGTGGGCGCATCTAATGTCCCGAGGGTTGTCTGCCAATGGACTTGTGTGCCGGCTCCGATGCTTACGCCGTAGTGATCAGTAAGCGTGGCGGTGATCGTCGTCATCGAGCCATTTGCTGGAATGGATGGCGGGGCCGCGGCAAGGACGATGTTGATTGGCATCTCGCATGATTGCCAGCCAGTCCCGTTGGCGCACACTACGGGCTGCCACCCGTTGGCACCGGCACCTGAGATTCGAATCTTCTCCCAGGTGCTCTGTGCCCCCGAGATGGCGGGAGCAACCAGAAGTGCACAAGCCAGGGCGCCCTGCACCAGAGAACGCATGACCGTATGAGACTGTGGCTCATACCGATTGCCGCTACCAAGACGCATACGAATACCGGAATAGTGAAATCGGCATCGAGGTTCGCACCATTTTGTATTAATCGCAATCCAAAACGGTATAACAAAATCAATATCTATAATCGTATACGATATACAGTGATTCTAGGGATATACAGCTATCTGAAGGAAAAGAACGATGCCGGGGAGGCAGGGCGGGAAGCCCTGCTTTTGAATGCCGAAAAGTGAGTGCTACCTGGCGACTGGGTACCAGTTGTAGCGACTGTCTTGTTTCATTGTCGAACGGATGGCCTCGAGCTGCTTGTGAGCTTCCCAGGCCTCGTCCGGCGAAGGTTCTTGTGGGTATTCGGTGGTATGGCTCAATGTTCCCCAGGTGTTCTTCTCGGGGTCGTAGCCTTCCAACCGACTGATACTTACGCTTGGGAAGCTATTTGGAATCGGCACCCGCTTGGTGCCGCGCTTCTTGCTCTCTACGGTCAATCGCACGACTAAGCGCAGCTGCGCTTCGACGTCGTCAAAGTACGCGGTTGTTTGTTCCCGGTAGGTGATGGACCGCTTGTTGATCTGGGGCTGCGGATCGTAGGTTTGGGCAACAATCTTTGAAAGATCGTTGATCCCGATGCTTACCAGGAGGGGGGAAACAAATAGCGGGGCTTGATTGGCTGCTGCGGTCATGACGGTTCACCTATGAGTCGATGAGCCTATTGTTGGCCGGCACGAGGTGTGCCAGAAGCATGCTCAGAGTGATTTTCTAAAGCCATGGAAACCATCTTTGACAAGGTGATCCCATTGTCTACTAGAGCCTCGATATCAGCTGTACTCGAACCCTTAGCCAGGTTCCAGAGGGCTGCAATCCGGGCGGCCACCTGCTCCTTGGTCTTATCGTCCTGGCTGCGGTTGTAGGTCGCTGTCGCGAGGGGCACCTTACCACCGTTCAGACGAACTGTACGCCCGCGGTGGCCAACTGCCTGGGCAGTGTAGGTCGACATGACTTCGATGGTTTGATCTGGATCGTGGCGCATAACGGCAACTCATTGTGGGATTTGCCACATTGAACAGCCCGATTGGATGTGCCACTACCACCGACGCAGCAACTAAGCATGGGTTGGGATCACCAGCCCATGCGGGGAAGTGTAGACGGCCAGTTCAGACCGTCTAAAGGGCGGGGCTATGCTTCCGCAGGTGCCGATTCATCTGTCGCCGGCATGCGGTAAAGAGAAAGCATGATCGCAGTAACACTGATCATAGCCAGATCGAGAGCAAAGGTAAGTGAGCGACTGACCATTACCACCGTGCCTGGGTCTAGGCCCATTCTCGACATGAGTGCGAATGGTTGCGCTAACGTGATTGCAAACGCAAGCAGGCACCAAACACCTAAAAGCCAAACCCGTTTGCGTTCGTTTGAAACGCAGGGTTTCAGACTGGTGACATCGACCCGACTCCGCGCCAGAGCACGGTTAATGATCAAGATTGAAACAATTGCGGTGATCATCGTTGTGGTTACTACGACAGCGAATACCACTTGAGCCAGGCTTTTTGCGTTGGGGTCCGAACTACTGAACAGAGTCGTGATCACGATGGCGATCGTTAGTGGGATGATTGCCGACAGGTCCGCGACTTGTTGCTTCCATTCACCAGCAGGTAACTTTGGTGCTTCGTTCTTCAAGATTCAAACCCTCAAATTAGGTTGCTATGGTAATGCAACCACGATGGTAGGAAGGGGGCCGCGATTACACAACCCAAAACGCTGTATCAGAATTTAATGGGGCGAATGTAACAAAACCCTCCAGTCGGAGCCGAGTCCTCGCTGCGCCCATGTAAGGCGTCTGTTTAACAAGGTGCGCTGGGGGGAGAGCACGTCCTAGACCAGGAAGAACTGACAATTAGGGTTTGATACGAACCTGGTAGGTTGCAGTCGGGGTTCTGAAAGTGACCTGGGTTTCTGTCGCTTCGCCCTTGGCACTCATCCTCACCCGATTATAGGGAGGGACGATCTTGCCTTCCCAGCTTCGGGAATTATCAACATTGACGATGCTGATCACTTTCCCGTCCTGGCTACACAGGTCATTGAACTCAAGGTCCTGGGCGTACAGCGTGTTTGGCTGAACAGGGTTCAACAGGATGCAACCTCGGGCGGGGTCTTGCGCCAGAACCGGGGTACAGGAGAGCACCACACAGATGGCGCCGGAGAGTGCGGGATCTGACACGGGACCTCCAGCATAGTCGCGAGAGCAACCATTTCATGCTGGCACGTGTCCCTTCAGAACGCTACGGCGGCGAGGCGAATAGGTGCATGGAAGAGGTGGGCTCCGATGAAGAAGCCCTGTGCGATGGGAATCTGCAGGGTCAAGCTAAAAGCTGTTTTGTGATGGCCAGTGCCCGTTCCAGCCGGCGATTGTATGCGGCACGGCCGCAGCGGTCGTAGTAGCGCTCTTGAACATGGCCGGCTTCTCCGACGAAGCGTGGGGCCGACCAGGTCCAGAGCAGCTTGTAGGCTCGTACTGCAACTGCTGTAAAGCGCGTGTTGTCGACAAGCCCGACGTGCGACGCATCCTCGACCTCCGCCAGGGTCGCACCGCACTTGAGCCACCTGGCCAGTTGAATTCGATCTTTGAGTTCCATAGTCCGCGCCTCGGGTCCGTGTCTAGGGTCAGGCTGCCATCGGCATGGCGACTTTGAGCTTGGCGAGCGCCTGTTTTTCGATTTGACGGATTCGCTCAGCAGAGACTTTGTACTGCGCCGCGAGGTCGTGCAGAGTGGCTTTGCTATTGCCGAGGAAACGCTGTGTCAGGATGTCCTTGCTGCGGTCATCCAAGCTCTCCAGGGCCGCGTGCAGATCGCCAGACAAGCCATCGGATTCAGCGTCAGATTCATACTGTCGGGCCGGATCATAGCGGTGGTCAGCGAGTTGGTGAGCCGGGGTCAGGAATGCTGTCTCGTCATCGGCATCGGCGGCAGGGTCGAAGGACGTATCATTGCCGGCCATACGGCATTCCATCTCCCGGACGTCACGGACACTCACATTGAGAGTCTCAGCGATGTGATGAATTTCGTCCTGAGTGAGCCAGGTGCGCGATCGCTCTTGCTTTCGCAGATTGAAGTAGAGCTTTCGCTGGGCCTTCGTGGTGGCCAGGCGGACCATCCTACCGTTGCGCAGAATAAACTCATGGATCTCTGCCTTGATATGGTGGGCGGCAAAGGTCATCAGACGCACCTGTGCAGCGACGTTGAAGCGCTTGACGGCTTTCATCAGGCCAACATTGCCTTCTTGGATCAAGTCGCCGAGAGGCAACCCAAAGCCCACATAGCCCTTTGCAACACGCACTACAAATCGAAGCTGCGAAGCGACCAGCTGGCGAGCGGCTTCGACGTCTTGGCGTTCGGCCAATCGGACGGCAAGGGAGTGCTCCTCTTCCGCGCTCATGATCGGGATCGTGTTCAGCACGGCCAGATAAGCATCAACGTTGGATCCGGGGACCATGGGGATCTGAGCTGCCGCCGCGCTAGACAAGGTGATGGAGTTCAATGGAGCAATTCCTTACGGGGGAGGTGGGCCCGCCTTCGTGGCGGGCTGCTGTTGTCAGAGAGCGGCAAGCTCTTCGTTGGTGATGCATTTCAAGCGGTTGCCATATTCTTTACGGATTTGGTCGCCGATGAGAGTGGTGAATGGTGCTTTGATTTCGCAGCACATTCCATCAGTCAGCTCGAACATGGTCTTGACCTTGGCTTTCTTCTTTAACGCCTTGAGGTCTTCAACCTCGGCCGCCATGAAGCCTAGAGCAGTTTCGAAGTAACCGAAGTCACCCGGTGGAACTGGGACGGGGAATTCTTCATCCGGCGCCTCCAATACGTACCCGGCCCCTTTGAGTGCTGTTGCTGCCGCCGAAACGTCGTCACTCGAGACATTAGTAGCAAGTGGGCCGAAACCTTCCACCACCAGCTCACCGAGCTTGCGGCCATTCAAGTACAGGTCCGCTGACCAGATACGACCATCCAAGCCCTTGGCTGACTTGAACCGTTTGAACTCTACGCCAGCCATCTTGGAGCGTTTGATGTTGTCGATCAGATCCATGGTTGCTTCCCTCAATTAAGTTGATGAGGGAATTTTGGGGGCGGCCATCGTGTGCCAGAAGCCACCACCCGCAATTACTTTTTCACCCGGCTTGAAGCTACGCTGCGGCCTTAATGGCAAGTCGCGCCCCAGTAGAAGTGGTTGCCCATGAATTCGTTCCAGGCACCTGAGCTACCAGCCCAAGCGTTGCGAGATTACAGATTGCCTGTACGTCGCACACAGGGTTGCCGCCTATTGCGATCCGCGGCCCGGGCACGGGCTCTGCTCGATTGCCCATAGCCATGAGCTTGATCGCGCGCAGTTCGTCATTTGAGAGCCGAGGGCAGGGCGTGAGTTCGGTCCGCCCAAACACCCAGGCAGTTTTCATCGCAGGGTCAAGAACGCTGACACCCAGATCGCCGTTATCGGCATTGATCACACAAATATGGCCGACCATGGCGAGAGCTTCGGCATAGCCAAGCTCACTTGGATTCCGCGATTGGGAAGTGACCAAGACAGTCTGGCCAGTTTCGAACGTGGCGGGCTGTTGCATATCGGGATTCCTCTGGCTCTAGAGATTGGAGCAGTTGATTAGCTACGGCTGCTGGAAGAGTGTCCAGTGGACTCTACGACCTGCTGTACATAATCAATGTGAGATTGGCTGGCGGGCTTAGCCGCAACGAGCCCTTGGTTGAGTGTGAAGGTATCCATAGGGAACGTAATGACCTGGCTGATGGGGTAGCAACGATCCCGGTCCCGGCTTGCGCAGTGATAGGTCATGCCCTGTGAGTGGTCATTGGTGGCATGGAGAACGTAGAAGCTGTCACCGGGTTTCAGCTCTGGTCCACCATCAAGAACCAGGAAGAAGCCATCGGAGGTGAGTAAGTCCTGATCACCGTCAAGAGCGACGGTGTTCTCACCTACGCTTCCTTCCCACCACCACATGTCGTTCGGATATTGGTCAAGACTGGACTTGTACTTAACCCAGCCGAGGGCAGCGGATGTCGCAAACATTGCGAGCAAGGCTACACCGTTCATTATCCGAGTACTCTTTGTGCTCATTACCTTCAGATCTACCGTTGTTGTTCCCGAAATTGCGGGCAGTCTAGTAGCCGAAATGTGATGAGTGCTACCCAAACTGGGGTCTCCAAA
Source organism: Pseudomonas arcuscaelestis (assembly GCF_016881005.1). GTDB lineage: Bacteria > Pseudomonadota > Gammaproteobacteria > Pseudomonadales > Pseudomonadaceae > Aquipseudomonas > Aquipseudomonas arcuscaelestis. The sequence continues at coordinate 62,581 of NZ_JACOPV010000008.1, forward strand.
GTTCGGGGAGCACTCAGTACAGGCTTACGAGGTAGCCAGCGCTTTAGAAGGCAGAATGCGCTGGGACAGATAACGTCCGATTATGACAGCCGCGACGACATACACCGCAAGCGACACGGCATGCACAATTACAGGTTTGAAGTCCGAAAACGAGATCATCATGGACAAGGCAAGCGAGCTCGATGAACGGGCCAGGAGGTCAAAAACGATGACTGTCGAGAAGACGCGGGCATCTACCAATTTGATCGCCCAGTGACACGCTTCATGTGCTTCTGGATACCAGCGTTTTCGAGCCATGAACATCGCCGGTGACACGAGTAGTGTCGCTGCGACGATCGCCAATGAACTGTTCGGGTCCTCTTTGAACAGGTTAAGTGCCAGCAATGCAGTGATTACCAGATTCGAGATAATGAAACTCAGGGCGATGGTGCCCCAGGTGAAGTTAACGCGATTGCAGAACAGGTATTTCATGATCAGTGCTCACTCTCACAGTGTTGATGGAGACGATAGGTTTGACTGGATCGGCTTGTGCCAGAAGCCTCGAACTGTCGAAATCCCTCTTTTATTTCTGTCCGTAGCCCAGGCGGCCGGCTAAAGGCAGCTGGGCTGCTCAGGACCAATTGGGGTATAAGCGCTACAGTTGAACTCGCCGAGTCACCGGCGAGCGTCGCGGTGGTTATGCGGCAATCGCACCGGCGGTCTTTACCCACTTTCCGTTCACCGGGGCGTAGCCAGCAGCGCCAAGCATATGGCGACCCAGGCGGGTGGCCAGAAGGTAACCGTCGTCTTCAATCCCTTGGGGCTCGTGGGTAAGTCCGGCTATGTGGATGGCCTGCAGGGTGGTATCGGCGGTCGGCTCTTGGTTGGCCATGCCTACGAACTGCTCAAAGGTCACGCCGTGCTTTGCCAGGGCCGCGTTTGCTTTGAGGGTATCGAGTTCATCCACGATGTACTGCTCAAGTTCTTTTTGGGCCCTGTAGCCCAGACCATCTATACCCAGCTTGATGTCAGTGAGGGAGCACGTGCTGTGCATAAACCATGGACCCTTAGTCGTCTCGCTAGCTGTTACGAAGAAGCGTTCTCCATGGCGATTTGTGATCAGGCAGGCGAAGAGGACACCGTCCAGCCCGTAGAAGTGGATGCCCGAGGACAGGCGCTTGTAGAAGCCACTGACAGTGGTGTCGCCATGTGTGGGGGTTTCAGCTATCACTTTGGCTGCGGGGATCCACTTCTTGCCAGGGGTATTGATAGCGTGGGTCATATCAGGCTCCTCATTAGTTGAAGAGCCCATTACAAGCGAGGTCGAGGTGTGTCAGAAGCAGGGGAAAAGCTTAATTTTGAGTGTGGCCCGCATAGACAGCTAGCTGTTTTAAGTACCGGCAGCCAGTTGCTGTAACTCCTACTTTGGTTTCCTCAACTCGGCCTTCAGTGCCTTGAGTTCAGCTTTGGCGTCACCCTGGTAGTCGGCTATTACATAGCGTCGACCGCTGCTGGTGGTGATGGCATCCATACCAACCCACATGATCGTACTGGTATGGATGGGGGTTTCGTCTGAGAAGCCCAGGCGGCCAAAGGCGAACCCACAGGCTTTACGCATGCCGGTACCATGGGCACCCAGCAACCGAAACCCTGACAGCACTCCGTCAGCCTTGTCTGCAATGGCCCGCTCAAGCGCGGCGACAATGTGAGGCGCGTGTTTTGGATAAGGTGCATGGTCCATTCGCATAGATACGGTTCTCCTCATGGTCGGGGTTGGAAGGGCCCCGATTGTCATTGCCTACGCAGCTTGTTTGATCTGTTCAAAGCGCCAGTTGGTGTGTTCACCCACGGTTGCTTCACACGCGAAGCGCTCCTCGGTAAACGTCGTCTGGCCCTCAGCCAGGGTATCGCGTACCAGTGCACCGATCTGCTCTGCAGTGAATTCACCTTTGATACCGATGATGGGGCAGCGGCCGCTGTATATGGCGCGCTGCTTAATGTTCTTCAAGGTCTCATCCAGGGCTTGAAGAGGCCCGCTGGTTCCACAAAGAAGGTCAACGATTGCTGGGTCGAGTTGTATGCACACAGATCTGCTGTCCGCGATTAGGTCGCACAAGGCCTGCATTTCCGCTCTCTTGCTTTGCGCCGGCGCGCCGCGGCCATGCATTCGGATCGCCGTATCTACAGCTGCTTGGTAGCTGCGGGCTGTTGCTCCGTCCAGAACAAACGTAGCTGCTACCGCGTAGGCACTTGCCAGGCGCGGATCCCAGTAGGAAGTTTGGTAGTCAGCGAGGAGGATGATTTTGACGAGTTGGGTGGAGTGGCCCTGTAAGCAAACCCGCGCCCGGGGGCGAACGTTGCGGGTGACACCCAAGGCGTTGTAGCGCAGAAACGCTTGGTTCAGGTTGAGGCAGGTAGATTGATCGTGTTCCATGGGGAATGCTCCACTGAGTTAATGGAGTAAGAGTCTCTCGACTTACCATGTGTCAGAAGCCCGATCGGTAGCTGATCGCTCATTTAGCGGGCATCTGAACGGCCGCCTTTAATGGGCGGGTGGTTCGGAACTTGAACGGTGGCCATTAAAAAGCCCGGTGCCAGCATCAGGGTTCTGAGCTTGGCAGCCGGGCTGTTGGGCTGAAGGACGTTTAGGCTACCTTGGCTTCGGCCAATTGTCCCCGATCCTTGAGTGTGGGTTTAACGGAGATCAGGTCCACGAGAGCCTTCTGCTGCATATTAGCCAGCTTGCGGAAGGCCTTGAGCATCTGCTGCTCACTAGCAGACAGACTATCGCTGTGGATCAGCATGCTGCCTTCGCCCTCCTCAAGCGATAGGCTATCTTCCAGGCGAGAGATGATCTCGGAGTTCATGCTGCGGTGGTGGTTTTTGGCGACTTCACCAATTCGCTCGCGCATTCCCGCTGGCAGCCTGACGACGAATTTATCTGCGGTTCGGCTGTTGTAGGCATTATAAGATGGGGGCACTGCTCTTTCCTCTCTGTCTTGCCGGCGGGGCCGGTACATGCCGCTCAGTTTCGGTCCCTTCTGAGCGTGCCACCATCCTCTATCTAGGATTTCTGCGGCGAATGGCATGATTCTATTGGTATGGTGGCGGAAGGCTAGCGAAAACAGCCTATCCAAATTCACTAGTCGTACGTCGCCGGTGGCCAACGCTCCAGCCTGACCGGTACTCACAAGCTGACTAGCTAGATATTGGTGATTAGTGCACCACGGCACGATCATTGAGAACCTGAGCCAAATGACGATTGTCCATCAGCACTTGGGCTACAGTCTGCTCACCACGTGTGTCGATGAGCTCTGCAAGGGCCTGCTTGCCCTGGGATACGAGGTCAGCCACTACAAAAGAAGGCGTTTCGCTTTCCACCAGGTCAGCGAAGAGGATCTCGGCAATACCCATACCCGTCTTCAGCTCAGAGACCTTCACATGGGTATTGCAGGAGAGGTGGCGGTGGATTGCGAAGGTGTAGCGCTCCCCGGCAATTTTGCAGTGGAACGTGGTGAACAGCTCAGCGGAGCGAATTCCGTCGCGGGTGGCCAGGTTGATCTGTTGGTGCATGGGGTGGCTCCAGTCATAAGTTGATGGAGCCATCTTCAGGGCGAGTCAGCTGTGCCAGAAGCGGGTGATGAAAACTAATTGCACAGGCGCTGACTCATACCCGGCCTGCGGATTCAGTCCATCGGGGTAGCGGGGGCAGTCCCAAATTTGAACTGAGGATTTCTTGCACGCGGAACCGAAATTCTGCGATCCAGGGCGAGCTGGTTCCATTTATCCCCGTAGGTCCTTGTCAGCCAGCGCTTCACGTAAATCTGACGATCCTCAACCTTGAGGGTCGGCGGGGTGCCAGGCGCAACGCTATAGGTACGGATGCTGACGCGATTATCTTTGGAGATCGTTGCAATGCGTAACCGCATTTTCGGTTGGAACTTCGAGACCTTAAAGGCGAATGCTTGTTCCCCGTGAACTTCCTCGACTAGCAAGGACTGGATCTGCAGGGCAGATTCCTTGGTCGCTTTGGTTTTGCGGAGAGCGGATCGTACCGTTGGGAGTGTGCGGGCGAGGAGCAGAGCGGTAACCGAGCAGGCGACCCAGACGGTGGGTATCTGAAGGCCAGGTAGGAAATTCCCGAGTGCCGCGGCGGCAGTGGTGAGCATGAGTGAAAGATGAATTCGTGCTTTTCGCCTCTCCCGGCTGGATTCGTATTTCAAGTCCAGGGATGAAGCAATATCGACCCCTCTAGATAGGTCGATGCTATTGAGAATGCCTGTTCTACTCATTTTTCTGCCGGGCGGCGGGTGCCCCCAGCCAATCCATATGGCTACGATGAGTACAGGTATAGCTAAAAGAGACAATGGTAGCTACTGAAAATTGGATTCCGAGGCGGGTCTTTCAACTATTTGCCCCGAAATCCGGCCGCGGCCCCCGCGTGCCCGGGCCGAAGGGTCCGGCCCATGGTTGTTGGGATAAAGCCCGCTCAACAGCGTTGGTCTCGCCACCACAGTCAGTGCGCCACCTGCAGTTTGGCGAGGGCTTGGCGGTCTGGTTTCCAGCCGGCCAGCTCGCAGGCCTGGTTGAAGCTGGCCATGTCACCAGACTGGCGGAACTGAACGGTGATATCGCGGATCTGGCTAGCGCGCAGCTCCATGCTGGTTACAGTCTTGGCGATGTCGTTACCAGTGATGGTGGACATTGGAGATGTGCGCAGGATGTCAGCCGACTCGACCATCTGAACGGCCAATTCGTCCATGCAGGCGGCGAAGGCGGCCAGGTTAGATGCGGCAGCAGTGGTGGTGATGGCAGGTGCCTGGATCATGATCTATTCCTTCGGAAGCTTTAGTGATTAGTGTGTTGCCGGGCGGGTAGTGCCCAGTGTGTTGGGTGCAACGAATTTTCGAGAAGCTCGAAGCTCCTCCGCACAGCGGATGAACGCTGCGGCCTGGCCGTCGGCCAGGGCGAAAACGCCGGTACCGCGCAGTATTTTGAGCCCAGACGCGGCAGCCATGGTTTCGGCGTAGTTCAAGGTGCTCACGACTGGAGTAACGAGACCGTCGGCATCTGGCAGGTTAACCTCTACCAATAGGCTTTCCCCTTGGGTCGTGAAGCTAACGCTTGCCTTGTAGGCGGGATCGAATGCGGGTTCCCGCGAACGAACCGCCTTTATCCCCATGGCCAGGCCTTCGAAAAAGCCTTCAATCCAGTTCGCCCATTCGGCCCGGCGAGTGAAGCTCTCGCCGAAGTGGCTATAGGCGTGCTCCGCAGACGCTACTGCAAGGCCCGCCCGATCGAGTGCGGTGCTGATGACAGTTTTAGTGCTTTTGAACATCTTCAGACCTCTTCCGTGGAAGAAACGTGATGCATCGAAGTAGTGCAATCTTGGAATTCTTTGGCTTGTGCCAGAAGCCGTGACCTGGAAGAACCAGCCCCTATGCAATAGGAGCTGGTTCTGGTTCTGGTGCTGCTTGCGCTGCTGCCAGGCGTTTGGCTTTGCTTAGTGCCGCGGAGCGCTTGCTCTGAGCAGCCTTCACAGCCTTTTTAGCGCTCTCGGCTGGGATTCTAAAAACCTCACATTCGGCGTAGTCAGGATCGGTGGGTTTGCCACCGTAACTCCAACTGCCATTTGGGAATCGCACAACCGTCCAGGTCGTCATCATCATGAGTCCACTTTTCTAGGTTTGGAAAAGCCTGCTCAGCAGGCGTGTGCCACAGGCTGATCTTCGTAGGACCAGTCTGTGATGTCGCGGTAGATATGGGATGTAGTGATCCGCTCATGGGGGAGGATTATTGGCAGGATACCTTTGCCTTTGCCGATCCGTACAAACCGCAGTTTGGAACTGAACCGCTTGAGCATTTTGCGGATGCCTGGGGTACCCAGCCGGCGGCGGGAGTCCTTCCAGTTGAGTTCCGTCAACTCTCGCTGCTGACACATCCCTTTGATGGCGTACCGACCCTGGTCAAGTACTGCGCGGGCCTCAGGTACCTCGCGCGCCAGCTCAGCAACAGCTAACCGGCAGGCAGTATCAAGGCACAACCAACCGGCCTCACTGAAGAGTCTTTCGACGGTGCAGGTCGGATGCGTAGGAGACATTTCCTGTTGGAACCAGGTGTCGTTCATGTAGCTGTGTTTTGGTTTGGCATACAGAGCAGAAGGGAATTCGCTGTCCACTCGGCCATAGACGTATGCCGGGCCTGTGTACTGAACAACCGTGTAGTAATCCTGCACCCGCTGCAGCAGCAGGGCGGTCGCAAGCCTGATATTCGACGCAGTAATGTCTTCGACCATCCCCAGCTGAGCACGCAACCGAATGCGGTTCATTGGTGGCAGGCTACCGTCCTGAAGTGCACCATCGATTGTCTGTGCTGTTGCTGGTTGATCCGACATGACTCACCCCTTAGTTAATGAGCGTATTGTCATATGTCTTCGGCAGTGCCAGAACCACCCGCCAGGTTGAATTTTTCAGTCGGATTTCTGCTTACTGGCCAAGTATTTTGGGCCATCACAGTTCCGGTACTTCGCAATGAACACCCGGTTGTGGCTTTGGAGGATCAGCGCGGCGTCAACTGAGATTCCCCAATGAGATGGCTCGCAGGCCTCGCCTGTGATTGTCGAGAAGGCATCCACCAAACCCTCCTCGAGCTGCTGCGCCTCGCTGCCAAAGCTCACCAGTAGATCTGGGGCATCCAGCTCAGCCATCTGGTCATAGTCCCCCAGTGGATAAAGGGACCATGCGATCTCAGGATGCAGACGCTCGAGCTCTGCGACTACTTGCTGTGCCTTGAGCTGCTCATCTTCTTTACCGGTTGCGTCGTCTACGGTACCCATTTCCTTAGCCTCTTCATCCAAATTATCAATGACGCCAGGCGGCCTGATCGGCAGGCACTTAGGCTGCAAAGCGCTCGATGCCCAGCTGGCTGCGTTTACGGCTGACCACATTCAGCGAAACCCCAAAGTCTCGGGAGAGCTGGCTGTCGGTTGCCGTCCCCAGCCTTTGCTCCTGGTCCGGGGTCCAGGTGTGGCGTGGTTTAGGAATCGTTGCTGGGATGCCAAGCGCATTGCGTCGAAGCATCACCGTCTGATGGCAAACACCGAGTACGGCAGCTGCTTCTCGGTCAGTCATGGTTCCCAAGATGGCGTCGCGCTCTGGGGTCCAGCTGCTCGAGGCCTCACCTACGAAGGCGTCGATCAATAGTTGATTACGTTTGTATGCGACCGAACCACTGGGGATTCCCGTCCGAGCTGAGACATCCTTATCAGTCATCATGCCCAGAAGGCCCAACGCTTCTTCGGTCCAGGTGATTTCCTGTTGGGTCACGAAGGCAGGGATCTCAAGTTCAGTGCGGCGCAGATGTACGCAGCTACGGCTTACCCCCAGCAACTTGGCCGCGTCAATGTCGGTCATCGTGCCGAGGATGGCCAGTTTCTCCGGGGTCCATTCGATCCGCGAATGCTTGTTGAATGCTTCGATACCCATGCCGTTTCGCTTGCTGGTGACCCGCTTATGACTAACCCCCCAGAGCTTGCCCAGCTCATAGTCATTCTTGGTACCCAGCATCTTGGTGCGCTCAGGCGTCCAGAATTTTTGCTTTGGCTCGCTGGATCGGGTCGTGATACGAGTTGCTTTTATGGCTGGCGGGGTAGTCGGAACGTCAGCGATCGCGGCGCTGGCTCGCGAAGGCAGGATGTTGAGACGGGTCCGCTTGCCAGCTACCACGCCGATGGTAATGCCCAGCTTTTGCGCGATCGCAGAGTCGGTGTCGGTACCCAGTAGCGCGATTGCTTCTGCGGTCCAAACGTAGGAGGATTTCACTTTGCTGCTCCGATGAATTTCTGAATGAGCGTATTTTCGGGCAGGTTTTGGTGTGCCAGAAGCGGCGCACAAGAAATCACCGACCATTGAGTAGGTATAAAAAAGCCCTCCGGTGGGGAGGGCTTTGCTTCAGCGGTTCCAGCCGGGCAGGTATGGCGCAGCTCGGTCTTTGAGGAGCTCGAAGTTATCGTAGTCGAGGTCACCGACGGTGAAGTCTAGTGCCTCCGTCAGCAGGCCACGAAGGGTGTCCACTGCCACCTGCTCGACTGGCGGCGATGGTGTAATCGACTCGTCGCCGTAGATGAACTCAGCACCCTCTACGCTGATGTAGCTGAGCGATTGATCCTCATCCTGTGATTCATCCAGCTCGATGGAAAGGCCGTTGACAGTGTATGAGGCGTTCAGACCGGAGAACACGTCCTCACCCAGTACGTGACTCAGCAGAGCCTCAAGAGTGGGGAATTCAGCCTTGAAGGACTCCCACGATGTTGAAACGCGGCATACGGCTTCGTTGAAGTCATCCATTGCCACATAGCCGCAATGAACTTCCGAACTGCCGAGGGTCTTGAGTTCAGTGAGAGTGATAGTTAGGGAGTTAGCCATCGAATAATGCCTGTCGGTGAATGATGTGCCTATTTTCAGGGCGGGTTAGGGGTGTCAGAAGCCCCCGGCCACTACAAATCATTCAATCAATGCAGGGTTGCCGAGTACCTCATAGTTCAGGTACTCGCCAATTTCAGGCTCGAACTCCTCGGCCAGCATTGCCCGCATCTGCGCTTCTCCAAGGACGGTACCTCGAGGAGCCAGAACGGGATAGTTCGTTACCCCGTGCCGGTGTTCGTGGCACACCAGCAGCATCTCCTGATCGAGCTGCATCAGCCGGTTCACTTCTGCTTGAGCGGCAGCCATGTCACTTGGCGCAGTTGGCGAAACGTTGCCAAGGTTGGAGATCAAGTCGAACAGGTTAGAAAGTTGGGCCTTGGTATACATGGGGTACTCCTCGCTAAATGGTGGCCCATCTTCAGGCCCCCGGGGCAGTGCCAGAAGCCAGTCAAGCGAGGATTGTTCAATCTACGATGTTCCCGAAAGCCAGTGCTTCGGCCCGGGCGACACTAAGCCGTTGGGGTCTGGAAGCGCTGGCTTTACTCAGAGCGCTCCTCGGTTTCGATATTGTTTGCAGCTCCCTGATCGGACTCGACCTGGTTCCATCCACCGATCGGACGACATTCCTGCAGATCGCGACTTCCATAAATTTGAAGGTCAGTTTTGCTCGCCTTCTCCTCAAGTATGCGCAGAGATTCCTTGAGCACGGCCAACACAGCATCACCTTGCATAGACGGGGCACTTTCGACGATCGGTGATGGATATTTTGCTCCGTCATCCCAATCCCAAACATGGGATGCCAGGTTCCAGCCGACGTTGGCAGTGACAGAGCACAGCAAGCCGACGATTAAGGCTCCCCCGCAGAACTCACCGAGCGTCATCAGTCGTGACGTCCACGATTTTGGGTCGGGGCCCGCGGAGACTTCGGTGTGTACACGACTGTACAGCGAGGTGATTCCTTCGATCAGTTTGTCCGCTTCGGCCCTGCAGGTGAAATGAGCCAGGACTTTGTCGTAGAGGCCGCCGGTCACCACGTAAGAGAGCGGATGATCGAACCCCGGGCGCGTTTCCTCCTCATCCATGGCACGAAGCACCAAACCTACGCTGCCGCTGAAGCTGCGGGTAATTTCGAAGGAATAGCCAGGCGCTGTGAGTCGGATAGGGCCGTACTTTTCTGCTGCGATTGTGATCTCAGATGCGGAACTGAATACAGTTGGTTTGGTTTGCATGTGAAGTGCTCAGAGATAGGAGGCCAGTCATTGTCGATAATAGGGGGATAATCACAACCCAAAACACCATGTTCAAACCCAAAGCATGCTGAGTTGCTCAACTCACAGGTCCTGATGCCCCGTCATCAATGGGATCAGCTGCTGACTATTCTCGGAATTGGTCCTAAGACCACGGCCTGAAGAATTTCGAGTGCGCGTGCAGTATCAATCTCACTGCAATCATCGCGGTGGCAGTTAGGGCAGATAACATCCGAATCGTCATGGGGCCCGGACGTCCCAGCACTCTCCTCTGAGCTGCCCACCCAGCCACACTTGTTGCACTCGGTTAGGTAGTGCTTGTGAGTGAGCGGCTTGCGCCCAAGGCCGCCATTCAGGTAGAGCGTGGAAAGGGGCGGGTTAGTACAGTCCGATGTAGGCTCGATGGTGACAATGCCCAGCTTTTGCCCGGCCTGGCGCACCGCATCAAGAGCCTCGTTCTCATAGCCCCAATGGTTAACAACACGCTCGCCGGCTGGCACTGTTTTGAAATACTCATGCCGGATTTGATCGCCGCTGATGACGTAATCACGAATTGAGCAGATGAAGTCGCGCAAGCCCCCGCCGTGGGAGAAGTTGGGCCAGTCACGGTCGGAGTGGGTATTGACCTGGTGTTGAGTGGCCTCATCGACGATGAACACCTGGTCGGTGATGAGGCGCAGCTCAGCGACGCGGCCGCTGGACTTGTGCAGAAAGAACTGCCGGCCGCAACTGGCGACTGCGCTAATGAAATGGTTCGCGAGCGCCAGGCGCTGTACGCGCGATTCAAGTGAGTCCGTCACGAAGATTCCTCATGGTTTGGTGGTAAGGCGGGTGGGTTGGCGCGCCTGAGGTGCACCGAGCAATTGAGATGCGCCAATTATGTATGAGAGGTGAGGTGCCCCCGCGAAAGCGATGGCATCGAAATTCGTGGTCAAGCCCCGTGCTGGGGGGCTTCGAAATCGATACGGTTTCGAGGATTGTTGTTCCAGCCACGCGGCTTCTTGTCGTGCCGGTACTTGAGACTAAGCACTGCAGAGTGACTTACAGTCTGCGCGCTGCTGAGCTTGGTGAGGTGGGCTTGAGCGTCGGCGTAGGACATCAGCTTGCATTCCTCGAGCAGGATCGCAGCACTGCCGGCGGCCGCGATAACCAGATTGCCTTGGAATGTCACTTTGCGAAGGTTGAAGCGAAAATCATGCAGCGCTGCCATGGTGATTCTCCATTGGGTTTCGATGGATCAATCATCAGGCGGGAATGGGTGTGGCAGAAGCGGGAATAACCAAATGGTGTATTGGGGTGGCCTGTCCATTCCGGGCAGGCCAGCGTCCATCACTCGACAGCAGTTACTGCTGGTTTTGGCTTCTTGCGTGCGGGTTTCTTCACCGGTGCGGCGGGGGTTAGCATCTGAACGGCCTCGGCGATCGAGTCCTTATTCAGATCCATCCAGCTGGGAGACGCTGGCGCTTCGTCACAGATTCTCAGAGAAACCTCATCCACCAGTTTTGGGCTGAAGCCGCGTGGTAGGCGGCTGTCTGGTGAAATGTTCAACAGGTGTCGCGTCCAGAACTGCTTCCACTGACCTTTGGGCCGCATAAACTCGCGCGCCATCAGTGCTACACCGGAGGATTTACCGTCCACATAGGGGTGGCCAATAGGGAGATTGATAGATTGCTTCACAGGGAATTCCTTAAATCTTGACTTGCAGGCGGAGGATAAATGCCCGCCTGCATGCTTGAAGTGTACCGGATTGGTACAGCGTGGATTTGAAACCGGGGTCTTCAATGCTGGCCCTAGGGTTCACTTCGCGGGGAGGGTGGGGAGCCCAATAAGGCTCTCGCCCTGGTACAGCGTGTGTGCCGTGCCGCCCCTCGGTTGGAACCCCAAACTCACTCAGCATCTCACGCTCCTGAATTGAATCGGGGGCGGGAGCCATCAGCGACTGCTCAGGGATTCTCACAACTATCCAGTTTAGGATTCTTCCACTTCCAATGTGTCGAAAGGAACGATTGCCCTTGCATTCTCGAGCCAATCATCAGGGTCTTCAAATTTCTCTCTGACGTAATCGCCATCACGATTGCGATAGCCAACAGCTAGAAACCGGAGGTGTTCACGTCGGATCATGTAGGCTGCAGTGACACGGGCTTGGCAAGCATATTCCGACCCGTCGAAGACTGGAGCGAGCAACCCAATCATGGTCAGCAGAGCATCATTTTGCTCTCGTACAAAGTTGACGAAGAGTTGCTGAGAATCAGCCTGCACCGGTTTGACTTCTCTAGGACGACCGTCTTCATGTTCGAGCCCGTACAGGTATACGGCCCCCTGAGACTCGACGAACATTACATTCTTGAACAACCGACATGCGCCTCCCGGCTGGCAGGCCTTGATGTCGGCGATCCAGAGCTCGTCATGCTGGGAATCCGGAAAGAGGCCTGCTTGGCGCGGATTGGAAGCTGAATAGATGGTTGCTGGTGAGATGTTGTCTTGCATAGGTAGGTTCCAAAAAATGACAGAAGTAAATCTAGCTCATTCAATTTTTAGTCGTAAGCGGTCAGCGGGCTAGCCCGATAGTGCTATCGCCTTGGTAAAGCGGGTGTACTGTGCCATCCATGAGATGGATCTGGACCCATGAATGGCCGTCGCAGGTGTACTTGAAAGCCTGTGCGTTGGTGGTCATTGATTTGGCTAGCTCGAGCGCTTCGCCATAAGTGATCGCACCCAAGGCCGGGGCTTGGAATGTGCTGGCGGTTGGCACCCCCTCATCCGGGCCGGACTGGCCATACTCTACGTTGAGCGGCGGGAGGAAAACTTTCTTATTGAAATGCGGGTCCTCATACCACTGTGGGAGTACGTCCCCCAGCGTGCAGCCGATAATGGCCAGCGCGTAGGCGTGAATAAGGCGGCGCGCCATGTAGCTACGCCCATCAGGCGTCTCTACCAGCCAGCTATCGATGCCGATTGGGCGGCTGGAGAGCTGCAGCCGGCTGACCGTGGGCATGATCGCCAGCCAGGCGTAGGGGTTTTGGTCTGCGTGAGGAGTGTCGAATGGGCCGAACTCTCGGCCTTCACGGATCAGATCGCACTCCCAGGCATCCCAGGGTGCCTCCAATGTGCCGGTGTTTGGCAAATCCAGGGCAATGCACAAGTGTAAGCTGAGCATGTTGCCTTTGAGAGTATTGATTTGCATGAGGGTCTCCTTGATGAAGACCCATCTTCAGGGTGAATTGGACGTGCCAGAAGCCCCGCAGGCGGTTGGAGTCGCAGCGGCGCTGGGCCTATACCGCAACCTCGTCAAGCATCGCAGCAACCCAGTCCCAATAGCCCCTCAGTGTGTTTACACAGGCCACCTCATAGCGCCAGTCTGACTTCGGATACAGACTGTGTTCCCCTGTGCTGGCGTACTTGAGCGCAAGCTGGTCAGGGCTGAGGTCCTGGTCGGCAATCTGCTGGAGCAACAACGAGGGGATGGACTGAACGAATTCCTCAACGAGTGTGCCAAAGCCAGGCTTCCCGCGGCCGGTCCAACCGTACACTTGACCTTCAGGTTCGGCGAGGTTGTCGAATCGCAGGAGATTGACGACTTCAGCAGCAGGGCCTTCGGAGAACTCGATAATTGCAACATCAAGGTTGGGGAGGTGCTCTGAGAGCTCTTCCACTGTTTTGATCGTGTGGCAGGCTGACACGATGCCGCGCACGGACTGGAGGTGCCAGCCTTCGCGCTTCAAAGTCTCGATGAGGGCTGGAACGATGATGGCAGTGTGTTGGCTTTCAGTATCGTGCGGCATATCGAGTTTCCTGTAGATGAGGCTTGCAGGATGAGGCCAAAGGGCGTGTGCCAGAACCTAAACGGACCGGGCCGGTAAAGCGGAACTGGTTGAGCCTTTTAGTTTTTCGATTGAGATGGCATCAGCCGGCACGTCTACGCCCCACCATTCGAGGGCCTTCTCACGAAAGAGATTCCAGTCGTCAATAGTGGTCGCGCCATGGGTGCAGAGCCTGCATTCTGGCGCACCTGCCATTTGCTCAGTCACTGTGTTGTGCAGATCAATGCCGCGTAGGCTGAACCTGCCCACGGTGCTTCCATCGGAAGCCTGTAGCCATACTCGATCACGAAGGACGCTCGTTTCCAACCAGTAATGAAGGGGCATTTTTCAACCTTAAATTCCGTTGCCGGTACCGACTTTCCAACCATTTGGCGCGAATGATACCGGAGGCTATGCCTGGAATCATGACACGTGCACCCTGTGCCAGAAGCGCCGCTCCGAGAGAGTAGTGTCGCTGCAGGATAACTCGCGGCCGAGGGCGAACCAGACATCTGAGCCCGAGGTAAGTCCGCTTCGCTGAAAAACCGATTTACCGTGCCCCTCCTGGTCACCGGATGGGTGTCAGGTATTTCCCGCAGTCGGATAATTTGGTGATGGTGTTTTGGAGTGCGCAAGAAGGACGCGTGTTCTATGGTTGCGCGGTCTACTCACAACCAGGTAACCGACATGCAGGTACAGAAATTCGACTGGGACCGATTCAAATTGACCGATGTTTTCAAGCTGGTTGAGGGCGATCAAGTGATCGTGTCTGACCAACTTGTGACTGTTGCAGGCCCCGCTTACAAAAAAGATGGGGTCATTCACTTGCCTGCCAGTCCTGTCAATCAAGCCCCTATCCTCGTTGATTTTTCGGACACAGCAGCAATGCGGGCCATGGATTATTCAGGGTCTGCTGTCCACGATTTCGGTGACGGCACGGCAATGATTGCGGAGCTGGACGGATCGTCTAGTCTGGTCTATTCGCCGCGCCTCCCAAAGGAGAAGTTGGAGTCCTTCTGCCAGGAGCATCTCCACCGGTATGAGGCCTTCTACAAAGCAAACTCGGCGGCGATCAATGACGGCCATAAGGTTCGTCTCGAGCCATGGTGGTAATGAGTCGCCAAGCGCGGGCGTTTGCCTGAGTCCAGTGTCCGTAAATGCCTAGGGCCATCCGTGAGTGTGGATGGCCTGGCCGGTTGCTCTATTCATGGCGAATGCTGGAGAGGGCGCCGCCGAAGGCTAGCGGCACTGGATGCCAAACTTTGAGTAGAGGCGTGCAATGGACCGAGTGTAGCGGCCGAACATCGCATCACCGATGAGGTGGTCGGAATAGTCCTCACCGTATTCACGTATCAGCCCACGCCGTAACACCCAGTCTACAAACAGGGGCCGGATTACGATTTCAGCAAGCCCACGGGTTTCGTGAACCCAATTGAATTCTGCAGACGGTGTCACCACTCTCACCAGGTTGTCGGTACCAAGAAGGTAGTCAACCGTCCATTTATCCCCTGTGGCGTCCATAACGATCGAGAACCAGGACTCACCGCTCGGGCCAGCGCTCAACTTAGTCAGTGAACGCTTACGGTAAGCGTTGCCAACCAGCCCCTCGAATGCAAATCCCGGTGTGAAGGTGGCGCGGTCTGCGCCTACGACCAACCGCGGCCCAAGGAAGTCGAGTTGATCCTTCACAATCCTGGCAAGTTCGCCACCCAAGCGGGACACATTGAATGGTTCAGCGTACATCTTCGGATTTTTATCGGTCATTGCTTTCCTCAGACTGGAGTTTGTTGTAAGCGCGGGGGTTCACCTACGGTCACCGCGCCGTGGGTGCCTGGTCAGCACCATTGACGACCGATAGCCGCGAAAGTGTGTGATGCCTTTTCATCCGATCAGCCGATACAGGCACTCCGTTGGCGAAGTCGCGAAACAGCTGTGCCGCCTCTTTGTTGGCCAGGCCGGGGGCCGCCGTGGCATTTGTATATCCAACCAGGCAGACCAAGCGAAGTGCAGCATCCAACCGACGGCGCTCAATCTCAATGAGTTCTGGTGTTTCGGGAAATGAACGGCGCGCTTGGTCGATCGCCTGCAGGCAGAGGACCGTAGTGGTGATGGACTCAACTGCAATGCCGGTACCGGCTAAAGCCGTTCTGAGGAGCAACTTAATCTCCTCGGTTTGGGGTAGAGGGTTGCAGGTATTGCTCATGGGGCCGCCGTGCGTTCCAACTAAGCGGCCATGATACCCCAGCAAAAGTGGTGCTCCGGCTATCTATGAGCTTCCGAATTAAGTGCTGGCGCAGGACCGGCTCATAGGCGGCGCTCGTTCAAGCTGTAGGTGCTTTGTTGTGCAAAGTGGCGAGCAGTGGGCCTAGAAGGTCCCGATAGGCGCTGGCCTCTGTTACCGACTCATGAATGTCATCGAGGGCCCGGTGACTTTTTCGCTTTGCTGGCTCGAAGGAAGGGGAGATCAGCTTGAGGAATTCCTTGACCGCGCTGACGTCCAGGTTGCGATAGAACAAGAAGTCATTCAGCGCCGGCATCTGGGCTTCAACAAACATGCGATCGAAGTGAATCCCGCTACCGCACAGCGGGGCAGCCATGTCAGGAACCCCATTCGAGCGGTAGAAATGGATCAGTTCGCGCTCGGCTGCTTCAAGCGTCATGGTCGATTGAGCCACCTCATCGAAGAGCCCGTTCTGAGTGTGCATCTGAACGACAACCTCGTCGCTGAGTTTCATAACAACGTCGATCGGTTGCTGAATCACAGCAGAGAAGGAGGCTACGACGTTGAAATGCTCGTCGGTGACCAGGGCGCCAATTTCGAGAATCCGGTGTTTGTAGACCATCCGCTCATGGAGTTGAGTGAACCCGGTAGTTTCAAGGTCTAGCCAGGGGAGCCTGCGAGGGGGAGGTAGCATCGTTCTGTACTCTTAGTTGGATGTGCCCATTGTCCGGCCAGCACCCGTGTGCCACCACCATCTTGACGGGACTCTCTATTGGCCAGACTTGGGGCTGAACTTCTTACCTTCTGGTGTTGCTTCCCAATATGGGGAGTCTGTTCCTTTTGCGATCAACCCAAGGCGCTGAAGGGCAGCTAGTGTGTCGACATTGCACATCCGTACCCCGTTGATCTCCACTGCCGACCCGTGGGAAACACGGGCGCTCCACCCTTGGCTCATCCACTCCATCACCCTGGCCTGGGCAGCCGTGAGCTTTATGCTTTTAGCGTCTGTCATGTCTGACCTCGATTTCCTAAGTTGGGTAACCATTATGTCGGGAGGATCAAGAAAGGCGAACCAAAGGGATGCGGAAAAAAATGATCCAGCTGGTTCTGGCACGCGGATTTCGCTGAGACGATGACCACCTCAACGAAAACTGCCACTGCAAGCGCGCAAGTGGCGGGCATTGAATACAGCGCGCCAATTCAAACGGAGATACAAACGTGGTCACTCATTACTCGGAAGCCCTGAACACCTCCTCCTGCGGCCGTACTGGTGCAAGCCTGGCCATGACGCAGGAACGTGACAAGGTCAGCTGTAAGACGTGTTTGCGATCGCTGGATAAGGTTGCGTCCGTCCCAGCACGAGTTGTAGAGCAAACCACTGAACGTCCTGCACCTCAGCGTGAGGTCAAATCCAGAATGGCCACGGCTGCCCGTGCGGTCACTCGCGCTGGTCAGCCGGCACCGAAACTGAGCGCCAGCGCATCTTGGCGGCAACGTCTGGCCCAGATTCCAGGCCGCAACCGACTGCCTCGCGGTGGAGCGCAACAGGTCTACATCTGATCCCCTCTCGGCGGTACCGTAGAGGTACCGCATCTGTTTCATGCCGGACGTACTTAGTCCGGCATGCTTCTGGCACACCAATTCCCCGGAGAACATGGCCCTTCATTCTGAGAAGGAAGTTTTCATGGATCTCAAGCAGTCTCGCCCAGTGACCCCTGTTGTTGGCCTTAGCCATTTGCAGTTGAGTCCAACTCCAGCCTCACCATGGCTTACCGCCGTTCCCGAGATGCCAGACTCTGTTGAGGAGTTCAGCTTCAAACTCCAATACCGCGGCCGAAACATCCAGATCACCTTCGTGCCAGATGAGGAGGGGACCTCACCAGGAGATGCCAACCTAATCAAGGTCAGTGATGAGCAGGCTAAGGGGTGGGATGTTGGTGAGTGGTGGTACCACGATTTGCTGGTGAGCATTCTCGATGACCAGGGTGAGACACTCGAGCTGCAGAACCAGGCCACCAGCTTTGGTTACGGTCGCCTGCCTAGCTTCATGGATCACAACGAGCTGAGCCAGGCCATCTGTGACGGTCTCTGTAACGAGCTGGATGAAGCTGGCATACCGAAGGCTCAACCAGCGTTGTGAGGGGCGTGTAGCGCTCTAGGGGTTGGTGCTTCAGCAGTGTACGAGTTGCCCCCGGGCGCCCAAATGCGCCAGGCGGGCCGGCCCGTGATCAAATCTTCGTGACGGTCATCTTCAATTCCCACTGGTCGGTGCTGTTTCCACCGCTCTGGGTCACGGGAACGCCATCGGTGAACAACACAGAGCCTGAATGGCCGATCTCCCAAGTTTCGGGAAGGTCGATAAATTCATTTGTCCCAGCTACAGGCTTCCGGGTCATTTTGATCAGCCTTGAATAGTCCATCGCATACGTGAACAGGACCTTCCCATCAGTAGTGGTAATGGCTGTGCTGGTGAGCGTGAACCCTGTCGCCAAGTCCTTCTCAACCTTCTCCGTAACTTTGTTGTCTTTGACTGCCAGGGATGCGGTGTAGGGGCGGTGCTGCGTGTTTTCGAATTTGCTGAAAGCTCCGGCTGGGAGCTCTGTCGTGAATGCGCCTACCTTGTTACCAGAAACCGTTAACTGCGCATCGACTTTGTAGAGGTCGTCGGCGTTGACTGCTGTGGTCCACAGGGCTAATGCAGCGGAGATGGCGAGGACTTTCATTGGCAACCTTGGGAGATGGAGAAGTGGAATCTCCGAAGGTTAAACGGCTGCACAGCTACCGCAACCCAAAACCAGGTGTCGGAATTCGTGAGCATTCTGCTCGTGCTGGTCTGAGTTCGGCCGGGCTACTTCGCTGCCAGGCCCCTCAGGCGCTTGAAAATGTGTAGCTTCGGCTTAAGCACAAGCACAGGGAGGAGCATTAGAACCGTGGCGACGATGATTAGGGCTGCGCTAGCGATCCACCCACCCAGCATATGCCATTGAGCTGGGTCGTACAGGAACCCCGAAGTGATATTCGAGAGTGTGACTGTCTCCTCAGTCAGCGAGGTTACAGTCCAAGTGCCATCGAGCCTAGCGACAGCACGACCGGTCAAGATACAAGCGCCATCCGCAATGGGTTGGCCGATCAGCTGGCACACACTTGAATCCCTGACTGGGATTCTCATCGAGTCAATTACTTGCAATGAGAACCCAATCCTCATCGCTGCCCAGACTACGAGGAATTGCCAGGCTAGTGCGCAAATGAGTCCCACAACTGAATCCTATCTGATGCCCGCAGGCTTTGTTTTGAACGGGCAGATGTCCTGACCGTACTGCAATGATACTGGATGATTCACCTTGGAGGGCAGCCTGGCTCCTGCTCGACTGAGTAACGTTGGGTGTATGAGACCTATCTGGACTTGATCTCCTCTACCGATGTGTCTAGCGAGCGGAATCCTTCCAGATACTCTCTGTACTGGCGGGTACCGATTTTGAGATTCTTAACTGCAGAGTCTTCTAGCTTGAGGCCGTCTTTCCTGGCCCGTTGTCCTTCGCGGAATGCGAGGGACTTTCTGTCTTGCGATATTTCCATGATTCAGTCTTTCGCTTCCTTCGGCTCTGCAAGTGCAAGCCTTGCCCACGGCACTTCAAATAGGCGCTCCGGTTTGTAACGGCCAAGCTTGTCAAAGTCGACAATCGGCTCCGGGGTGCCCGAGCCTTCCTGGGCACGGTAGCCAGCAATCTGACCTTCACGGCCCATGTAACGCCGGGCCTCAGCTGGCGAAACCTGCTGAAGCCATGCGTCGGTGAACTTAACAGCGGTGCCCTTGGGCAAAGCGTTGGCTGGAACTTCCATATCTAATCCCGGGTTGTGACAACAGATCATCTGTACACAGCAAGTGGTGGGTGCTGCCTCAGGCATACAGGCGGTGCGGAAGCCCCTCATTAACTTCCCGGCGGATCTGATCTCTTACACTCATCAGACCAAGACCGAGCAAGCTAAGCCCTCGCCAGTTCCGCTTGTCATAGATTTTCGGATTCGACTGCCAAAATCCGACGCCGTAGACCAGGTCCTTGCCGCTTGCTTCTACAAGCTCCAGACCATCTGTCGCCAGTAAGTCGGCCTTGAGGTCCGTATGCTGGGTGAACTTTGCATATAAACCGGACCTGAGGATCGCTCCGCGTCGGGCAGCCCATACGGCGTCCACATATCCTGCAACCAGCCTGCCCAGCGCTTTGTGTTGAGCCGGGTCGGAAGTGGCCATGATTTCCGCAGCTCGGACTTCATCTCCAAACAGCCGGGCCTTCGCAAACATCAGGAATTGCTCTAGGCAACAGAAGGTAATCCCCTTGATGGTTACAGGTCGCATGTACCAGTTACTGTAGATCTCGGACCTGTGGTGGAACAGAAGCATCCCATTTGCAACGATCATTGGATGCCACCGTAGTAAGCGCGAGCCTCCTTGTAGAGCTGGACCGTAATCCCAGCCTTTCGGCAGATATGGTAGATATTCAGTTCCGGCTCGCGGGATCGAACATCCTCAACGCGGTCGATCACATCACGCGCCCACTCATTGTCTTGGGCGAGAGCCGCTTCACTCCCAATGTCAGCACCTGGACCCAAGACACTGATGGAACCGGACAAGCTCGCGTGCTCGTCAGCCAAGCTGGCGAGGCAGTCCGTGTGAGTGCTCTGGGGTTGAGCGAAGGGCTTAACCAATGCCACCAGAGTGACCGCGTCATGCCCAGCGCTCTTGAGGGTTTCGATGATTTCCATTATCAAACCTTCCGTTGGGCCAACCTGCGCTGGCCCGTTGGTGAATCGGGTTAGGCTGCTACGTCTTCGACTTGCTTTCCGAGACTGGCTTGGAAGGCCGGGAGGACGAACAAGCGGTCTGCATAGGATGAAAGAGCCCGAAAAGGTTTCAGGCAAAGACCAGCTTCTTTAGCAGCCCACAGCCAAGGCCCGATGGTGACGTCCATGATGCTGATTTTGCTGCTGGCGAAGTAGGCATAGCCTTGAACCATGCTATCCATCTGCTGAAGGTAATCACGCAAATTGGCTTGTGCGTCCATGTCACCAGCTTTCGCAGCGCTCAGCAATGGAAACAGCTGCTTGTGAAAGGACCGAACCTGCTTGCGGTACACAGCACGGCTGGCTGTGTTTGCTGGCAGCAGGGGGGGTTGCGGGTGCTGCTCATCGATGTACTCGATGATAATGTCGAGTTCTCCGGTAGTGACGTTGCGATCGCTCAGGCTGGGCGACTCGGTAACGTCTTGGGACAGCGCAAGCTGGGCGTGTTCAACCATGTCCAGCTCGATGTACTCCAGCCCTTTGACCTCGGCAGCAAAACGAACAATGTGCGACTTAACGCAGTTTGGGGAGGTGAACAGTTTGGTGTTGGTAGAGATGGACATTGTGACGACTCCGTAGTGCTTGGCTGATGCGATAATGGTACACGCCTAGGCGTGTACCGCAAAGCAAAAGATGCCGCATTTACGGACTTTCGCATTTCCGAACATGGGGAATGAATGCCCCGCGCGCCCAGCGGCTCAGCGGAATTTTTGAAGTCGGAGGGGATCGGTTTCAACCCATAGAATCCCAGGCCTTAGGCCGGGTTCGGAGTCACGCCGCGGATTTTGAGTTTAGATTTTAGACGCGCCCGGACCTCTCGCTCACAATCCTCCAGGAACAGCTGCCCCGCCTCGCATCCAAACCATGCCATCAAGCAGTCGATGACTTCATGGTCAGCTGAGGAAACCTGAGGGGTCGACTTCAAACCCAGTGCTGGGAAACCGGACATCCGGCTGAAGTCGCTTGGCCTTGCAACGATGTGTTCGATCAGGCGTTTACCAGATTCTCGCTTGTTAGCTTTGGCCCAGGCGAAGAGGTAGGCATTTTCGCCTGCGGACGCCATCAGCTCCTTGGCCTCGTGCAGAAACGCTCTGCCGCAGTTGGTCCCGGTCCAGCGGATTGTTGATGCTGCAACTTGAACGGCCCGGGGCGTCATCTCGCAGGTGAGTATGCGCGACAGAAGAGAGCGGTGGCTCTCCTCCCAGGTCAGCCCCTCCGGCACCACGATTACTCTCCATTTCGACACCATGACCACTTCGCCAACGACGTCAACTCGTACGGGACAGAGGGGTTCATGGCTAATTACTTGGATATGGTCGGTCATGTTGCGTTCTCGCTGGAAGGTATGGTCAGGTGGCTGGGGTGTGGAGATACCTACCCCTCATTCGTATCCAAATGCTGGGTACCAATGCAGGCCTCCAGCTTGTTAAGGGCGTTTCTTACCGTTTCCCTGGAGCGCTGCTCGTCACGCTCACGCGTTTCGCGGGTGACACGAGTGAACTCTGCCCAACCAGCATCGTCTTCCTCTTCCGTCAGCGCAGGGAGAGTTTTGGGGGCCTCCAGTCGAGCATCGCTTGCACGCGCCTGAGGGCTGTCAGCGTACCGGGTGAGATCGGTGATTTTGGTCATATGATGATGCTCCAATGAAGTTCGATGGAGCTATCGTCGGTCGGGTGCGGGTGTGCCAGAAGCACCGGCGACAAAAATGGGAATCGTCTGGCTAAGGTGTTCTACGCATCACGGGCAGTCGGGCGAGCGATGCTAGGACCAACCCTGCACATCCTCGCCGGGAACAGCCTTGGAGCTGTTCGCCTAGGCTGGGATTAACGGTCCGAAGCTTGTGTAGAGATAGCCCGGCATATAGCCGGGCTGGATGTGACGTGGGTGTTTAAGCGTTGGCGGCCGGCGGCGCGAGGTATAGGCCTTGGATCGCATTTTCACGCTCACCATGAGTCAACGTCAGCCCCAGTTTGAGGGCGGTGGCGTCTACCCCCTGCTCGGCATGCTCCACTGTAGCGTGGTAGACGTAGGTAGTGCTTTGTCCTCGGGCGGAGTCGACCACGTGAGCTACTCGTTGCTTGCTCTGTGCTTTGGTCACGACCAACACCAGCGCGGCTAAGGACGTGTTTGGGTAATCGCCTTTGATTTCGCTGGCGAACTCAAACGGGTCGAGATCAACCAGACTGATACCAACTCGGGCGGCGCGGGCCATTGCGCACTGTTCCTCAGTGATGAAATCCAGCGGGGTGCCAGCATCTATGCCAGTCCCGGCACTCGGAAACACAGGCACACCGTTGTGCCAGCCATGGGAGGCAAGCTGCAACATGAACGTACCCCATTCACGAACGGTCAGCTGTTTAGGGATCTTCGGATGCTCGGACTTGAAACGCTCGTAGAAGGCATCGTCGAGCATTTTAAGCATCATCCGCACTGCCCGGTTGCAAACCATATGGTCTGGCAGGTTATGCAGGTGGTTGAATGTGGCTCCGGTGTACGCCTTCTCCAACGCCGCAACGGGCAGCAGCTGGCGAAGTAGTTCAAGCGCGTAATCGAGGTATAGGGCATTCCTTTGCGGTTTGAAGGCCTGGCCCAGAATTTCTGCTGCGATATGCGGTGCGCGGATATCACCCAACAGTTGCACGAGGGCGGCGACGTCGAATTTTGGTTGCTGGTAAGTCATAACTGGTGTCCTGGCTGATATGAGATGCGGCCAGCTTCCGGTCGTTTCGGATGTGCCAGAAGCGCACAGCCCGATTAATTGCTTAGGTATGCGCGAAGGCGGGTAAGGCTCAGACCCTCAATGCGGGTTCCAGGATGATTGGCGTACTCGGCGCGGCCTCAAGGATTGAAAGCCACGCGAGTTTCTTGTACCGGTGTCACTGGTGCTGTGGCGGCTTGGTTGATAAGCGGTGCAAGCAGCCCAGAATGCGGTCTGGGGTAGCGTTCAGGGTCAGTGCGGTGATTGGCCCTTGAGCTGCTCGACCAAATCACGTTCCGCTCGAGCAGCGTCCTCACGCGATCCGTACGTGTAGTCACCAGGTGCATTCAATTGGTCCCCGCGGCGGGGGTCGCAAACAATGCGCCACTTTCCGTCCGGATAGTTGTTGCTCACACAGCCGACGCTGCCTGATGGGTGGCGGACGTTACTGACGTACCAGCCGCCCTGTCTCCACGGGGAAAAGCTGGGTTGCCAGGTATTGAGGTCAGTCGAGCGGGGGGGTACTAGGGTTGATCATGTGATGTCTCCATTCTGTCGAGTGATGGAGACAGGATGGGAGAAGTCTGCCCGTGCCAGAAGCCGCCAGGCCATGGCAGCCTTGTGTACTTGGGCAGACTGCGATCTCACTCCTGTATTGGGCCTAAGCGTTGGTCAGCACGACAACGAAGTGATTCCCGTGGAACGGCCCGCTCCCAAGTGCGGTGCGTAGCTTCTCGACTATCAGTTCCCATCCCGGCATATCGCTGTCCGAGCCTTCGCCGGTCATTGAAGGGTCGACCCAAATGGCCACGTCAGCAATGTCACCCTCTTCGATCGGCCCTTGACGATGGTGCCAGGTCATAGCCTGGGAGTTATTGAGCCAGCGCTGAAAGGCAGGGTCGGCGAAGAGACCGGGCACCGACAATTTAATGCCGGTGATGGGGGTTACGCTGGCTGAAGATACCGCGGTGCTGATATCAGGATTCATAAGGGTGCCTGTAAGGATTGAAGAAAGGGAGGGCGAAGCGCCCTCTAGGTTGTGGGTTACCAGTCGTAGGTAGGGAGACCGTCGACTGCGCCAGCGCCCTGATCCAGCTGGACCCATGTGCTATTCCACTGGGCGACACCATCAGAGCAAGGCAGGCCCTTGTTACTGATCCAGCTGGCGATGTCTCTGAGGCACTGTGGGACATCCTCACCCAGCTCGACCTTATTACCGATGATCTTCAGGCAAATGAAGAACCCGTGCTGCCATGTAGCGCAAGGAAGCCAGGGGTTTTTGTCGCCTTCATCCGTTAGCCTGGCTGCGACCTCCTGCGACAAGTGACTGGTGCAGATGATAGGTAGGGAGATGATTTCCAAGGTGATGCCTCATTGCTTGATTGATGAGCCATATTCAAGCTATACCCCGCGTGTCAGAACCCCCTAAGCGGTTGAGCCGCATTTTTCTTCGTAGCCCAGGGCAGGGAACAAAGGTGTGGTGGCGAGTACAAAAAAAGGGAGGCCCTGTAGGGCTTCCCTCTTTGACGGACAATAGAATTTAGATGCCTTTTAAGCGGCGGCGCGGGCCTGGTGCTTCTCCTCTGCTTCCTTGTACAGGCGATGAATTTCTGAGGCTGCAACCTTCATCAGTGCAGTCTGGCGCTTGTGGCTTGCGCGAACCACGAACTGGTGCAGGGCAAGCAAAGCTGCGTAGAGCCAGAATGTGGCTGGCCCCACAAAGTCACCTGACTTGAGCACAATCGGAACCGCAATCAGATAAGCCAAACCGCCAATGTAAGTCATGACGGCTTCGATTCGATGCGTACCTGGGGCAACGTTTCGCACGAAGAAACCTCCGTGACCGTTCCAGTTGAGCCAGCCCGCCCAAACCAGCGGGGACATTAGGGCGGCAATCGGGAAGATCGCCCAGCCGAATACAACCAGAATGCCAGCCCAAATAGCTGAGGAGAACACGCTGGTTGTATCGGGGGGAACCGAATATGTCATCCCGGTAGAGAAGTTGTGGTCGATCAGAGAGCGGCCGCGCCAGCTGACAGTACCCAGAATGTGCCCGGGGCGTGCACGCAGTTCCCCATTGCCTGCATAGTGAACGTCACGGCCTGTATTCAAGTCGTGAAGCCAGGTGCTGTGGGATACCTGAACGTCATGGTAGGTATTGGCTTCAAGGTTGCCGAAGGCGTTCCGACCGATACTCACATCAGTGTAAACGGTGCTACGGGATCGGGTATCCAGGACGCGGCCTACCACGACATTCATGCCCTTGAGCATTTTCGAAGTTGCATCAGACGGCGCACTGGTGCGGCCAAACTTCTTCTTGCCCAGCAGGACTAAAACCCCGTAGGACAACCCGTACGCAACTGCTGCGATGATGGCGGTTGGGGGGAGTTTCTCGTGCACGAGAAAGAGAAATGTGCCGAGCAGGCTGCCGCCTGCTTCGTAAGCAAGACCGAAGATGAACACCACTGCTGCACCGGCAAACCCCAGTGGCGATAGGCGCTTGAACGCCATGTAGGCGCAGAACACCGCTAACAGCATTAGGAAAATGGTCACTTGTTGTCCTTCAAATGGGTGGAGTAGCCACGCGTTAATTCATGCTGCGGAAAGCTCAGGTTGGGCCGGCCCCTGCGCCGCGGCAAAATGCCATCACCGAGTATAATGACTCGGGCAAGGATGTCAGCTCTCAGTCGCAGCTCCCGGTTCATTCCTGGAGGCCGGTTATGAACAGCCCATTTACTTAGGCTTCCATCTGGGCCTGTTCAGCCGATTTGCCAGAGCCGGCTTCTCCCGAACTGCCACCATTCGTTGCGATGGAATGGTAAGCCAGCAGCATTTCGACCATCAGGGCGTGGCCACCCATGTTCGTGTACATGTCTGCCCACACCTTGATCTGTTCAGGAGGGTGGCGAACGAGGGCTTGCGCACCATCCGAGGGGAATAACCCGGTAGTGGTTAGCAACTGCTCGGTGGCAAGATCCAGCCTACGCAGCACTGGCCCGTCAAGCGGGTGCTCAAATGGAACGGGTCCTGGGGAGAGGTTTGCTACACGATGTCGGGCGTCAGACAGCAATTCGATGAAGCTGGTAAGCAATGCCCGGGATTCGACAGTCCCCTCGTAGAGCCCCGCATGGTAGGCAGCGGACGCCTCAAACGTTCGGGCATACTCCAATTCTGATCGCAGGCGCTGGACCTCGCCTGCAACAACGCCGGCTTCTTGTGGGAGACGTGGCTGGTTCCAGCCATGCTCAAAGAACGCATGGGCGGTGCTGCCGGCCGGGTACGGGTTTTCCTTCGGAGACCCGGCAGCTCTGGCGCTCTGAGCCTGGCTGATGATTTCGTCGTAGTGCTGCATTGAGCTTCCTTGATCTTGCGTGATGCGGCTGTGAGGAAGGTAGCCCCTCAGCACCAATGGTAAGGGGCAGTGATAGGGAGTAATTACGGAATGTCGCCGATGAAGCAATAGGCGAGCAGCTTGCCATCAGCTTCGTAGAGCCTGAGGGTTGCGGTTTCAACTTGGTCCATATCGGGGAGGGCAGTACCGGTTTCATCGGTGATGAGCATGTAGCGGCCATCCGGTTGGTCGAGGCGCAGTGCGTGAATGACACCAATCCGTGCTTCATAGAAGCCGTAGTAGCTTGGCTCAACCTCGACCACGGTGCTCTCGTCCACGAAGGGGTTGGTGATCGCCATGTCCTTGTACTCAAACCACAGAACGTCTGGATCATACTCACACACCACATGACTACCAGAAGGGGTGCGGGTGAACATTTGACCGAAGGTATCTGACATAGCTGAGGTTCCTTACTGATGGGTGATTCGGCGATTATGTCCGCGATAGGGTCCATCTTAGGACTCGACTTCGTGTGCCAGAACCACCTAAATGCCAAATAGTGCTTTGAGTGGGCGGAGAGTAAGTCCTCGATATACTGGTGTCTGTCGCCGAGCAAAAAGCTTCGGTTCTCCGCGCAACGCAACGAGTATTCAAATGCCCATCACGCTTTTCAATGAGACATCCCCGCCGGCCACCGTCTCGAATCAGGTGTGCCAAATGGTTGCGACCTATCTAACCGACCTGAGCATGCTTGCGGTCCCTGCCAGCAACCTTCTTTTCGAGGTTTATGAATGGGCACTCCCTTGTGAGGTATATGTCTATCTCCAGTGGATAGGGCAGCCTGAGAACCCCCCAGTGGAGTTGCTGGTGGCGTTTGATGATGAGGAACCGTTCGAGGTAGTGGGATTTCTGATGTATCTGCCTATGCCTACACACCCGGAAGCGTGTGGAATCACCTATATGGCGGTCCGGAAATCCCATCGTGGTCGCGGGATTGGTAAGGCGATGATTGAACAGGCGCTATCCCGCTATCCCCATGCTGAGCTGACGTGCCCTGTGAGCAAAGTCGGCTTCTATGAGCGTTTGGGTTTCCAAGTCCTGCGAGCACGCAACACCCAGGTAGTTATGAATACCCGCGAATTCAGTTCGGAGGGGATGATGGGCGTTGTCGACGCAGCTCAGATCTATCAGTCGGCAGAAGTACGCAATATTCAGAACCAGCAGCTACAACGCTGGGGGCGTAAAGAAATGGTCAATGCTGAAAAGCAACTTCAGCGGCACATCAGTCAGCTGGAGCGCCAGGCTGCAGCGTTTGTGAAAGAGCGCCTTGGACTCTGAACAAGTTTGCGGGGCGGCCGGGCAGGGCCGCCTTGAGTAAAGTCACTCAACCAGCACTAATCCCAGCGCGGACACCCGTTGCCTGGCTTCCTCGGGCGTGCCACAACAGTCGATCCAGAATTCGCGATCTTTGAGGACCGAGATTGCGTATGGCGGAACATCGCCTGATGCCTCGTTCTGCCGACCGATCGTCACTTGAACCCCTTCACGGAGGTAGTCAGCCATCGGGGCTCGGGATTCAGGGAAAACACGCATAACGTGCTCTTTCTGCACCTCGCTGAGGCCGTCGAGGTTTGGCACGGGTGACGCTACTTGCTTGTGTTTCACGGTTCGGGACCCCGATGGTAGGTGTTTGAATGATTCTACTGCGGTCATCATGCCGGCGTGTCTTGTTTGGTGCAGGTATACCTTGCGTCAAATATGGCAGTGCCACAATCACCGGCGTGTCTGTGGCCGTTGCCAGCCCGAGCAGTGTGAGATCGCATTCCAGGACTGAACTGTACGAAGCCGACCGTTGGGAACCAAATACTAATCGGCAGCAGATGGATTTTTCCGGTAGGGGCTGTTGGCACGCGCTGTTGTGCAGAAAAATCTACTCATTGAAACGCCGCCTGCCCTGGGCGAGCGAATACCTCTGAGGGATCGTATGGCAGCTACACGCAAGATGACCAAGGCTCAAAAGTTCGTGGCCGACATGATTAAACACCGCGGGCTGGAGTTTGTTCAGTTAAAAATGCAGGTCGAGGTCGACGGTGATATGGGTACCATTGTCGGTATGAATGACAGCTGCAACCTGAACGTTCGTTTCACGAACCAGCTAAAGCTGGGCAGCCACGTCCACAACTGCCATCCTACGTGGCGGGTCAAGTACTTCGATGCCGAGGGTACCTGCATCGCCCACTTCGACGGGGACAAGTGCGTTTTCCGCCCCGGCCAACCTGCAGCAGGAGGCGCTTCGCATGCGGCGTGAAACCATTATCAAGACTACTCAAACCGACCCGGATCACGAGACCATCGGTTTCACTTTCAAAGGCTGGGATGACCACGAGTATTTCTGCGATTCCTGGGAATCGAATCTGGGGTTCTGGATGACCCGGGTCGACGCTCCACCCGAGCGTAGGGCTGATGCTCACTCTGAGTTTCGTCGGAACGTCTCAGAGCGGGCGATCGGACGCACCTTTCACCAGGTGCAAAAGATCCCCCGCCGAACAGCCCTGTGAGGGTTTAACGCACTCAGGTTCTGGTGGTCGCGACAAGAATGGGCTTTGTTCCGTTTCGCCCCTTGAAGACCATAGTCACATCGACCACCGTATCCATGCCTTCAAAGAATTCATCAGCGTTAATCCCCTCAAGCCGCCTCTGTAGGGGGGTTGTGCTGGTGATGTTGCGGCTCAGTAGGCTTTCAAATGCAGCAACGTTGCTATCAATCCAGCTTTTGAGATCGACCCTGAGTTGGTCGATCGACTTGAGCTTTTTGCCCGTTGGCTTGCGCTTGGGTCCATACGTTCCAAGAACGCTGATTTCATCGATCGAGTAGAGAATCGAGACCAGGCACAGCTCTGTTCCGTTTCCATTTTTCAGGATTGCGACTAGGGTCGTGTCCGAGGGGGCCCGGGCAAGATCCTTGGGGGTGGCGGAAAGTGTCACGTCCACGCGGTCGAACGGTTTAGGTAATATCCCCCCAATCGTCATTCGTT
The DNA here is from genome assembly GCF_016881005.1 of Pseudomonas arcuscaelestis. GTDB lineage: Bacteria > Pseudomonadota > Gammaproteobacteria > Pseudomonadales > Pseudomonadaceae > Aquipseudomonas > Aquipseudomonas arcuscaelestis. The sequence goes on from NZ_JACOPV010000008.1 coordinate 92,154, forward strand.
GCGCGAACTTAGTGATCTGCTGACTCGCAAGCCGCGCCCAACCCACCTTCTGCTGGTCGAGCACGCAGAGGCAGCGGCTGGACTTCTGCATCCTGGGTAGGTCGCTGCCGTTCTTCCTCGTCCATTGAAGTAGATCGGCCTTGGCGTCGAACTTAAGCCGAGCCGACCCCTCCGAAGGTTTGACGGTCCCGGTGTACTTTGTGCCAGATGGAACGCCTGAGCGGACCGCAGCTCCGATCGCTGCCAAATTCTTAGCCTTCCGTAATGCTCTTTCCCGCTCTTGGTGTTCCCTTGCGGCCTGGACCCGGCCGGCCTGGTAGACGTCAGCCGCCCCCTGGATCTTGGATAAAGCCTCGTTGAAATCCTCATAGGCCTTCTGGGCGGCTTCGACATCCTTCTCCATTCTCAAGAACCTGGGCCAGTCGATCAGTTCAAGGTCAGGGTCATCAATCCAATCGTTGACCACGCTTCGAACCCGCTCACAGGTATTGACCTGGCTGTCATCGAAGCAAACGCTGAGTTCCTTGTTTTCGGCGGAGCCCCTGAAGGTGAGGTTCTGGCTCCCGAGTGTGACGAAATCGGCTTCGTCCATGATTACCTTAGCGTGGAGATCCTTTACCTCGTAGATCTTGCATTTGGCGTCCAACAAGAGCTTGAAAGCGGCGAGGGTAGACGCAAGGCATACAAAGTCTCGGACCTCGAATCGTGTGTAGAACGTGGCCTGTTTCTTCGCCAAAAGTTCAAGGGTGCTGTTCGTCGTGATGTAGGGTGATAGCACAGTCAGGGGCGTTGATGCCTCTCGAATCTGCTTTTGCCATCGTGGACCCATCTTGGTTCTGATGCGGATCATTCAACCGTCCCTGGACTTCTGGGGGCGCGGAGCGCGCGATAAGTTGGCGAACAGCCAGTATACCGGCGGCGCGGCTGGTGGTGGGGGCGGCGCACAAGCCATACAATCACGCACCGTACCCTCAGCTTGGAAATGATGAGATGGAAGTACACCACCTTGCGCCCGCTGAACTTGCCAGCCTGGCCGCCAGTACCCGCGCAATCTTTGAACGGGTGCTTGCTCAATCGCAGTGGCACCAGCGCACGCTGGGTACCTGCTTGTACGCCGCGGTGCTTTGTAGTGTGGTGATCAATCGGTTCACCAATCTCCAAGCAATCGTCCGTGGCGGCGATGGAGAGGCTGACGGAGGGTTGTTCATTGACTGGGTTGGACATGGCCACTACTGGGTGGAGGCCAGGGAGGGTGATCAAGCGTTCATTGTAGACATCACCGCGGACCAGTTCGGGTTACCGCCGGTGATCGTGGCTCCAACCGATGATCTGCCTGCTCGTTACATTCCTGGGGACCAGGCGACTGTCGACGAGCACGCCGCCGAGTTGCGGCATGAGATCGAGTCTGAGCAAGGGTAACTTTGAGCGGATGTTGCTCGGTCCGGGGGTGTTGGCACGCCCAGACAGCCGTTATGCTGGCTCCACATAACGCATAGGCCCAGGAGGGGCAGACCATGAAAAAAGCTGATATCGCTGTAGGCCGCTTCTACACCGATGGTAAAGGCGGTCTCCGGGAAGTTCTTGCGGAAGGCCCGCAGTACAAACTGTACCAAGGTGTCGCCGACGAAGACTGTCTGCGCTATAAGTCCTACGTGTCCGCTGGCGGGCTAGAGGCCGGTTCCGAGAATAACTCTACGCGGGTTTCATTCGCATCATGGGCGAAGGTGGAGATTCCAGCAGAGCGAGTTGAACAGTGGCTGGTAGACCGCCAGGCTGTTAGCGTCGCCAAAAAACTCACTGCACCCCAACGTGCGTTCCTGAGCGCCTTTGATCATGACCTCAATCTGACCAGCCATATCAGCTGCAGCCGGGAAGAGCTACGCGCGGCTAAAGCCTGTCGGGATAAAGGCCTGGTCGCCGAAATGCCTGATACCCTGCAAAAAGGCATCGATGATTTCGAGCTCACATTCACGATGCTTGGAATTGCTGTGCTGAAGCGGGTGCATGAGACCTCTGAGGCCAGCTAAAAGCACCTGCTACGTCAGTGTTCTAGGAAATAATCCGGCTTATGGATTGCTCGCGTGATCTTGAGCGTTGTTCGCGATTCCGATTATCTCGCCCCACACATGCCCTAGGCGTTGGGGCTTAGCAATTAGATGCGGCGCGATCTTAGCGTCGGGAAAAGAGGATTAAAAAAATGTATTGGATTTTGATTCTGACACTCTCTGGTTCAGCACCTGGCGGCTCGGCGATCACCCATATAAAAGGGTTCAAGAAGGAACGATGCGAAGCTGCGGCTTCAGCCTGGCTTGAAAAGGCTGTTCGCGAAAATAGTCCAGTTTACGCATCAGCTGTCTGTGTCCGAGAGTCGTAGGGGAGCAAAGTGCAGGTTGCTGGGTTATTGGCTCGGCCGGCCCAGCAGCACCCTTTATGGTGTTTGATTCATATTGGCCTAAGTGCCATCCCGACCTATAGCCAACTTTCAGATCGAGTGAAGCAATGGCCCAGAATCAAAATGAGTTAGACCCCTATTGGAACCTGGTGGTTAAGGGGTGGCCGCCCGGTTAGAAAGCAGGGCAGCGAATCAGCAGAGCGCTGAGCATAAGGTGCCGCAATATGTTGTGGCGCTATGTGAGGATTTATTGGTGCAAATCCATGCGGATGGGGCGTCTCACGTCACACTAAGCGATGTGATTCGTCTTGAGGCTACCTGTACGGGAGCAGACTACCAGCACAAACTGGCGCTGCGGTGTCAGCGACTGGCCCGTCCGGCCGTGGCCTAAACGTGCGTGCCCCCGGCGTCCAGGCTGGACTGCCGGGCATGGCACTACTTCTCTCAGGTCGGCAGTAGGGATCGCTCGTATTCACCGATCCACTTCTCAAGACCCTGGGCCAGGGTCGGAAGCCGGTCTGCTGGTAGCAGCTGACCTAGAACCGGGGCAGCAAGCCACGCTTCAAGCTGTGCACTGATTTCGTCGATTTGTTCCTCTCCACCCCAGTCGCAATCCTGGTAGGGCTGTTTGGTAAAACAGAACCACTGAACATCCTCGTCGGGCTGATCGGGGGTGTAATGCTCGAGCATCACCGTCTCGATCTTCCCACTGAACGGGACAATCCCGATCTGCATCGATTTGTTGATGAGCGCCACGGTGCCTGCCGGCTGGCCGATGAGAAGTTCGCCTACGCGAAAGGCCAAGGCCTGCATGCGATGGAGGTGAGCGTCGAACTCAGGGAAGAGTTGCGGTGGCTGGCCTGGTCGAAAGATGCCAGACGTGGTCAGCGTTTTGTTCATGTCCATGATGGCTCCAGAGGTGGGGAGTTGATGGAGCCATCGTACGGTGTCGGTGGGTGTGCCAGAAGCGCTCAAGCTTAGCCAATTTCTACTTCCGGGGCCGGGCACACGGCCCACGTATTATTCGATCGATGTCTCGCGAAGCTTGTCCAGCACCTCATGGTAGGCAGAGTGCAGTTCAGGCCAGTCGACGCCTGGCTTCAGGGCGTGCTCTGGGATCTGCCCCTTGCTAACCAGGTGGCGGATGCGGGGGTGAGCATGCCCGACGGTAGCCAGCCAACCAGCACACGCAAACTCCTCGCCTTCGCGGCTTTGGTGGCAGGCAAACATAGGGTCGAGGTAGCTTGGCCCCATACCCGCTTTGTCTGGGCAGCAGTGAATGAGCCGCTCTGCGCGCTCCAATTCAAAGTTAGGGATATCCCTTGCATCTTGGTCGACACGCCATGGGCAGGACCGGCAAGGTTTGTTCAGGGGGTTTAGTTCGCAAGCGCTGGACATGTGGGTAGACCTAATGCGGGTAATCCATCGCGCGCAATTATGGCAGAAACCGGGACGGTTGATCCCCAGGCCCGGGAACGATTGCGCGGTCAGGCAGGGCTGCCCGGTTTCCGGGCAGCTGGTAGGAAATGTCAGTTACTTGCGGCTGCTGGCAGTCCTTCACCGTTGGCGGTGCGGTGTGCGTTGCGCAGATTGGCCAGCGCAGAGATGAGGGCCTGCAGGTTGCCAGTCAGGGTCAACTGGAGAGTGACCTCGTCTGGGATAGCCTCCATGAACGGCAGGTGCTCCTCAAGAGCGTCAGCCAGTTTCAGCAGAGCCGGTACCGAAGCGTCGAGGTCCTTTCTGCTGAACAGCGCGGTAGGGGCGCCAACCGACTTGTCAGTGATTTTGTTGAAGCCGTTTGCTTTGGCCTTTGCCAGCTGACCCTGCATGTGAACCACGGTGTTGGAACCTTCGCGCCTGCACATACGATCCTCAGCAACTGCCCGTTTGGCACTTACTTGGCCGGCCAGAACCATTTCCTTGACCTCAGGCGCTACTCGGTCGAGATCCAGCATCGTGCGCACATGATCAGCTTTGACGTGCAGCAGGGTGGCTATCTGGGGGATAGAGCAGCCGTGTTCGTCCATCATCATGCGGTAGGCGTTAGCCAGCTCCAACGGCTTCATTGGTACTTGGCGGTTTGAGTTGAGCTGGCGGATCAACGCTGCGAGCGGATTTCCGTCCATTTCCATGACCCAAGTCTGCTTGATCGTGCACCCTTCGGAGATGGCAAGCATAAGACCTGCATACCGAGCGAAACCCGCGCCAACACGCAGCTTGCCGTTTTCAGGAATGACAGAGATCGGGTCAACATGGTCGCCTGCCTTGTAGGCGTCAGCAAAGCCGCGGACTGCGTCTGCATCCAGATCGGAGCGAATCGAGTCGGCCATATCGCAGACCAGCAGCGCTACCGGCAAGGCGAAGGCATTGTTGCGCTTTGGTGCGAAGTCCAGGCCCAGCTGCTGTTCCTTGACCAGGTGCTGAGTGACGTCATGAAATTTGCGCAGAGAGTTGCAGGCCTGCAGGGCGGTTACTGCTTTAGGGGTAATCAGGTTTGAAGCAATAGAAGGGGTGGTCATGGGTAGTGCTCCAGTAAGTTGATGAGCACAGTCTCAGGGGGAATTACGTGTGCCAGAACCACCGACGTTGACTATTTTCCACCGCGGCGCGGCCAACGGAATCCATAGAAAGATGTTGGTTGGCAAGGTGAGGTTTTCTGTCTCTCCGGCAGCCATCCGCGATGGAAGTAGGGGCACCACACCTCAGAAACGAAGGCGCAGGTTTTGGTCGCGCCCCCTTGAAGATATGGGAAACTGTGTGCGTTGAGTTGGGATCTGGTGTTGAACCGTTATCCTAGCGTAATACGAGGCGGTTGCATGCCCGATCATCAATTAGGAAGACCCTATGATTAAATCCCTCACCGCCAAGATTAAATACGCCATGAGTGTTCTAGATCGAGATGGAAATCTGGGCTTAATTGGCGGTTCATTCTGGCTCGCTGGCAGTACGGCTCTTCTGTTTGAGCACAAGGGTATAGGTTTTGTGTTGGGGGTCATTGGTACTGTTTTTGCGGTCCGGTTGGGGCTGTTGAAGCGGGCCGAGGGCAAAGCAAAACGTGCTTCCTCCCAAGAGTAAAGGGTATCTCGCATGTCTCTATTGAGTTTTAAAGCAATCCTGGCCTATTGGTTTGCGGGTGTAGCTGTAATCGGCGCGGTATCGTATTTTTCAGGTCAGCCACAGTTCAAGCGTGCTCCCTCTGTAGATGTCGTCGAACTCATTGAACGCACGAAGTACCTTCCAGAAGCCAGGCAAGTTCTCATGGACACGTTTGCAAGGGAGGGCAGCCTAGACCTCACCGTCTCAGAACTTGATGCGGTTAAGGCCACCGTTGATCGGCTCCAACTTGATGAAACTACAAGGACCTACATGCTTTTGTTGTCACTTATGAACTTCGGTGATAGTTCGATCGACAACGAAATGCGTTCTTCAGCATGTTCTGGCTTGAACGCAGGCTACCAGGCGCGTGGTATGGAGGTGCCGCAAGTACTTGCCAAGGCTTGTGACCCTCGGCGGTTGTCAGATGCTGTAAAGCCCGAGTAGCAAATCGCTAAAGTAAAATTTGGGCATGCGCCATCCTTGAGGGGCGCTATCCTGTCGTTAAACATGAATGTAGCATTAGCCAATGCCCGCCACCCCTTTACTGAATCTCTCCGCCATCACCCGAAGCGTGGAAAGCGCTGCCAACACTGACGGCCGGGCTGTCGCTGCCGATTGGCTTAACGAGTCGCTCAAAGTGATCGCTCGGGAGGCAGGGCTCGTTGATCAACTTGAGGTTGATGCAGGAGGTGATGTCTTTGCTCCGCTGACGCTGATTTTCGGGATACAGCTAAAGTGGGCACCCATGCTGGGATCTGAATTAGATGTGCAGTGCAGCCAACGGGAGAGGGGTGAGTGGCTTTTGCACGGCATGCCGGCGCTAAGCGCTCAGTTCGATATGCTTCGAAAGGTCGCATGCTCAGCAATCGAGACCCTGGATCAGGATGCCCTCGCGAGATTTGGCTACCGTGTGACCGATGTCTTCAAGCGGGTGGTCGCCACTGGTGAAGACCAGCATCAGGCCAACGCTCGGGAATTTGCAGAGCGGGTGGGTCTGCATCAGGCGGGAGATTCACCCGTAGGCGGTCAGGGTGCTCACGCGAGTCCGCCCCCCGGTAGCGCGCCGACGGCAATCGATTTGACAGATGCCTGTGCGATCCTTCAGGAGAAGTTCAAGCTCGACGGAATCCTGGTTGAAGGTCCCAAGCTTCTGCAGCTCTTCATTGCAGAGGCTCGAGCCAATGATCAGATCCACCTTGTGGCCACGCTTCATGACGGTCACGTGTGTTGCGACATTAGCTTGATGTACCTGATGCATGGGCAGTGGCAACGCTCTATAGCCTTATTTTTAGGTATGCCCGTAACTGCTGAAAGCCCCCCGTTTCAGGTTGCGAAAAACACCAGCGCCACATTTGCCAATCTGTATCGCTTGGGGCTTGCCAGGCTAGAGGCAATGGAAGCAAAAGCCGCAGCCGAGCGTGGATTTAGTATCCTCGGTCCTGTATTGGAATCAGCGAGGACAGGCGAGCCCTTGGAACAGGCACTGGCCCGGCTGCACCACCAGAACCTGGGGCTGCGTCCAGTCAAATAACGCGCAACCCCTTCGCACGCCCCGCATCGGTGAATTTGGAAGTGATGATTTGGGGTGCGGGGCAGAGATCTTCTCCATAGGATGGGTGCTGATACCGAAATCGGCCTTCACTCCTAAGGAGATGACCTTGCTAGATTACTTCCGTAAAAACTTTTACTCGATGATGAGTCTGCAGAAAACGTGGGTCCAGCTGATGGGGCTCGTGATCCTTTGCTGGGCTATGTTCGTCATCACCGGCAAATTTAAAGCCGCGGTTCTTGCTTACATTTTCGCGCTGATGGTCGGTTACTTCCCTTGGACCTTCAAATTTGCACCAGCCTCGATTTTCGAGCGCATTGCAATGAACAAATGGTTCACCTACCTGACTGTCGGTGGCGGCATCATTTATCTCGCTACGATCTACACGTCCCCAGGTCAGGCCTGGCAGCGCCTCCTCATGATCCTGATGCTGGGATACGTGATGAACCCTGAATGGCGCTGTATCGGGTACAAAGAAAAGGCTCAGAACCCGAAAGTCGGTTAGCATTCGGGCCTGTTTGCTCCACCTCTAGCGGGGCATGCGCCTCGCTATTCCTTTTAATCGGGCAGATAAGAATGTTGGACTACTTTCGGAAAAACCATTCTGCAATGATGAGCCGCCAGAAGGCTTGGTACCAGCTTCTAATCGGTATGCTCTTGTTCCAGACTATCTACGTACTCACGAACATTCCTTTAGCTTTCACCGCTGCGTTTGTATGCGCATACATGCTCGGGTTCTTACCATGGACCTTTAGGTTCGCCGCCGGCTCGATGATCGAGCGACTTGTCTCAAATCGTTGGTATGTACACTCGATCCGCCTGGGTGCAGTGGTTGGTGCTTTTGCTGCCGTCATGTTCCCGGGGGAGGGCTGGCAACGCATCCTCATGTTTGTGTGTCTTGCCTGGATGACCCACCCCAACCGTCGCTGCCACACTTCTGAAAAGATGACCAGCGCTGCTACCTCCGAGTAACTCTTAAACCCTAGGGTTGCTCCCGCTCATCGATCTGTCCTGGCGCGCCGCCAGAGTTGCCTCCCGGTAGTATTTCGAGGGCCCATTTTGAGGTGCACCTCAAAGCTACCGTCGGTAGGATGGTCGAATAGGTCCCTATGCGGGCCTGGCCTCGGCAGAGAGTCTGTCCGCAGGGTAGAGCCGCATGAAGTCCATGGATTTGTCTGCTCCCGCGCGAAGCCAATCAGTTATCAGCCCATTGGGCAGAATCACTACGGATCGTTTCTCATCCTGGGGTTTGTGGTACTGGCTCATGAGGGAGTGCTCATCTGCGTTGACCGTGAGCATGGCGAAACTATGTATGAGTTCCCCGTCGGGGGAGCGCCACTCATCCCATAGCCCGGCAATTGCCATGATGCCTCCGTCTGATCGGGTGATCCTGGTTGGCACTGCTTTGCCAGTGCGCCAGTCGGGCTCATAGATCGCGGTTGCAGGGATGATGCAGTGGCGTCCTTTTTTCCAGGCGTCACGGAATGAAGGTTTGCTGGACGCGGTCTCTGAGCGTGCATTGTAGGTCCGCCGGCCAAGTGTTTGGTCTTTTGCCCAGAACGGCAACAGACCGAACTGGCCGGTCAAAGCTTCAAATGTTGATTGATGATTGTCAGCCTCTTCGTCACCAGGCAGGCGGAGAAAAGGGCCGTGGTAGGTGGGCCAAAGATCCTCCTTGAAGGAGAGTTGTGGCGCTACACCGAAGCCGTCCAGAAGACGCTGGTGCGACGGCGCTTCGTAATGTGAGCACATGGTCTGCCTCCGTTAGGTGTGCATAGGATAGACCGCCGGCGGCATGTTTTGTCGCGAAGCAGTGATAGGGCCATGCATGGATCGGCCAATTGATTACCGAGGCTGGGGGATCGCTCTCTGCCCGGGATAGCAACTCGTCTGCAACCGTTCATCAGAGCGGTGTGACTGACTTACCTGTCCAGATGGTCAGTAGACGTTGAACCGATTCTTGTAAGGAGTACAGATGACCGCGCCTTTGACTATCTTGGCTACAGCCCTTGATAGGATTCAGACCGACCCTGCAGCATGTGCGCTGCCGGCCCAGGCGCTTGCAGAGCGCGCTGCACTCCTTGTGCTCGGTCGCTCGAGCGAGGCAGCCGAGGAAGACACGTTGGCATTCAGGAGCCCACTGTTGTCGTATGTGGGTGAGCTCCAGCGGGCCAAAGAGGGTTTGCAGCAGGCACTGGCGGACCTTGAGTTTGAAGGTGACATCCCGGAGGTTCGCAAAGCCTTGCTGTTTGCTAACTTCGAGCGTTCGGAGGCCGTCTACTATCAGGCCTCGGCAAATGTCGCTGAGCTTGTACGAAGGTTGATGGAGAGACCGGCCGGTGGAAGGCCCAAGAGTGTTGATACTGCTGCTTGGGATCAAGGGGACCTTTAAGTCTTCAGGCCGAGAGCTAAGACGGCCAGTAAACCTAAGCCATGCAGGATGGAGGGCAGCAATTGCCAGTTCGCCATCGCCTCTTCATTGCGCCGTGTTACGAGAATTGAGCGAGCTGCTTGGTTGGCGTTCCACAACACGGGAACCGTGACTCTGAGTGACGGTAAAGTCCTTCGTCGTGCTGCGGGCGGAAAGTAGTTCAGAGCATTGTAGGTGAACAACCGAACTGGCCAGGACGGAGAGCATTATCCCCGTTGTCTGCCTGGCCAGATCTCGACCCTCTGAGTCAGAACCCAGAAAGGTCCAATCCGCCGACCACGGTTCTGAACGATAGGCCCTTCTCGACGACATACCGGTGGAAGTCAGACTTCAGTTCCGGGCACTTCCCGGGAACTATCAAGCCGATCTCTGCCGGCGAATCCCGATCGCTTTCGTCCTCAGGAAGCGCAAGTGCCACTAAACCAGCGTCCACTAGGATATCTAGCTCACCCTGGAGATCATCACCTAAGTAGGTTCGCTGTACTTTAGGGAGAACCAAAGCAGGGCAGGTTCGAAAGCGACCATTCCTGTCAGGGTCGCATCTCTCATAAAGCATCACCAAAAACTCACGCGTGATCCTGGGAAGGGCGGCCAGTTGGCTCGCGAAAAGAGCCAGGCTTGCTTGAAGGTGTTGAGGGTCAGCCGGCGTTATGCGATCAGCAATTAACCAGTCATTGAAATGATTTCCAGAGCCAGCCTTAGGTTTCAAGATGGGCTCCCATTGCGTATAGCCGCTGGTTGCGTACTCGCCATCCTCATTGGGGATCTGTAGCTCAACCTTGACGCGCGCCATCTCCTTGCGTACCAGCTCGTGCAGTGACTGCAAGCGTTCGATAGGCAGGGACACAGCCTTTTTGGCAATGGTGTGGGTGTCCCAGATGTCTTCAGCTATATCGAAACTGTATTTCTCCGCTAGTTCACTATTTACTGCGTCGTACGTCTTCTGACGGCCACCGATAACGAACACAATAAACCGTTTATGCTTCTTGGCCTGATCCTCAGTGATCTTCTGAAGCGTGTGATTGATCTTCTCGCTGGTGCGAGTGTTTGTAACCTGGACCGCAACCTTCTTGGCCTCATCGGACAGGTCAAGGCCTGGTTCGTTCTGGCGCTTCTCGTTCAGGTTCACGAGATTCCATCCTTCGGTGATGTTGATCACGTCACGAAAGAAATTCTCACAGTAGACCGGTAGGTCATTGAGGGTAAGCGATGACCTCAATTTCGCCTGCTCACCGACGGCTACAAACTCATCAATAATCTGGCCGATCAAATGGCCGCGCGTAATCATTGGCTGCTCCTCACTATCTGAAACCTGGTTATCTCGTCGATGCAATGCACGACTGAGCGCATGCATTCCAGTTGCTGATTTGCACGCAGCTTAACGTCCGAACCGTCCTGGCGGTTAGTAGGGCGTGGATTCTGCAAGGGTTCACATGGTTGGCATCAGTAAGCCGCGGGTTAAACTGAACGCCAACTCCATTGTGAAGGATCCACCTCGTGCAGTACGAACCTATGACGCTGAAAAAGCCCGCTGATGTGGGGCCGTACCATTTCTGGCGACGCGTATTGATTGCAATCACCGCCGCGTCGGTATTCGTATTTGGCGGTCTAGCAGTGTTTTCCCTCGTTGGTCGAGAACATTGGAGTTCGCTCTGGAACATGGGATCGCACGGGCTTATTGCACTGGCTCTGGTCTTACTGGTGGTTGTCCAGGCACGTTCCGTATCGGCCATTCGCGCTCTTGTCGGAAATGATGTGGTCAGGAGCCTGGCGGTCTTCGTCCCGCTGGTGCTGCTGGCCTATCTGGTCTGTGTGGGCCTAGAAGTAGGTCTGGGCTTTCCCCGCGAAGACTATATGGTGAATTTGTTCTCTGGGATGAGCCTTCCTGAGCAGATGCTGTGCATCGTCATGATCATCGTATTTCCGCCGATCTCAGAAGAACTGTTTTTCCGCCACTTTCTGTTACGAGTGTTCCCACTGAATCATCGGGTCTGGAAATGGGTAGCCGTGGCTGTTACTGCGGGACTGTTCATGATGATCCACAGCCAGTACAGCAATTGGCCCACATTGGTGTTGATGGGCGCCCTGGGGGTTCTATTTGCGCTGGCGCGGATCCGCACCGGTGGATTAGCGGTGCCCATTCTGATGCACAGCTCAGCCGCGGTCTTCGGTCTGTCGTTGAATTGGATTGTTGGCCAGTGGGCATAGCATCAAGGGGCTAAATGAGCACTTATTGCGGCTACAAGATTACAGACTGGGTTTTACTTGCACTGCTCTACCTCGTGCCGGTGGTCATTTTGGCAATTGTGTTTAAGTTGCCCGGGATGCTGGAAAACTGGTTGTACCTAAACGCCTGTGTTGGTGTAGGGATCTGTGCGGGATTAGCTATTTACATTTTGGCAGCGACGACCGTGCGGGAAGCTGTGTTTGCCGGCTTGTGGTTCTCTGCCTTTCTCGCAACAGCCTGCTATCTGGGGCTGAATGGGGTCCTCTGACCGGGTCCTGAATCATCAGAACAGGGGCAATGATGTGGCATAGGCCCAGTGCGGCTAGGCCAGCACACACTCACCCCCCGGTACGCCGGGGGTAATCCTCGCAAGCTTTATTCACGCATAGCCCGCTCTTGCTCAGCCACAATGACCGCTTGGGCCATAAGTCGAGTCGTTATGCTAGAGGCACCTAGAGCCAGCACCCCCGCACCGACTATCGTCCAGAACGGCAGCCAAGTACCGGTACCGAACCAACGCGAAAATATGGAGGAGATCTCGACCAGGTTCAGCAGGTAAGTGATCAGTGCAATCAGGCTGACCAGGCTAGAGATGAGGGCTATGACACTGAAGATCCGAGCAGTAACAAAGCCGAGTTTGCTGGAAAACATACTGGAAAGGGTCCTGGTGTCTGACATGAGAGATCAGCCATCGGCAGCCAGACTTCGCTTACTGCCGATAACCAGATGATTCAGCGCGGGATCACTGCCTTGAGGTACTCGATTGCCGCTGCGACCGCCTTCATGGGATCTGAAACCACCCGCAGAATTCCGTTCACCTCAGTAGAGAAAAGCCTGGTTTCTTGAAGCGCGGCCTGTGGGCTGGCCTGAGAATACGATACGAGACGTTCTGCCCTTTGCCACCGCTCGTATATGACCTCGTCCGAGGTGGATGCAACATACGCGCGGACTACTTCAGCTATCTGCATTCCGGAGGCGAAACAAGCGTTCACCCCAATCAGGATAGCTAGCTGCTGGTGTGGTGCTACCGCTTCCAGAACTGGAGCATCTCCGTGGCCGCCGCTCAGGGCTTCGCTTGGTAGTGGTTTTTCGATGGTGCTTTCAGTCATTGAATTTACCTTGTCGTTAGCGCCGGTTCGGGGCATAGGGTCCAAATGACATTCTGCCCCCCCGTCATCACAAGGTGGTAGCCAAAACCGGTCCTCCGAATTCATACAAGCCGCGCCGGGATTAGAGCGGGCCGGCACGCAGCTCTACAAGCTTGGCTTCCACTTCAGTGGTCGACTTTCCATGGCTGGTGCGGTATTTGAGCTTGAGTTCGTACAGCTCGATCAGACCACTGTGTGTGCAACGGTAGTAGGTGCCAGTATTGTCCTGGGAGGCTTCTTCCAGATGGCCAGCTTCCAGCAGTGTTTCAACGATCTCTTCAAGGTCGCTAAAGCGTGCAGATTCGTTTGGTGAGACATGCAGCCCCTTAGGCTCACTTGCGAACCAGAGCACCTTTTCAACGTCGAAGATTTTCCCCTTGCCACGACTATTGCCCTGGGTGGGTTGGGATGTTGATGGCTGCGGGGGCGACGCTCGCGATACCTCAGCGGGTGAAGCTGCAATTTTCTTGGCCGGCAGGCCCTGGTGTCTGGCCCATGCCGTCACCTCATCATCGAGCCAGCCAGGTGCACGTAATTCAACGGCCAAGTCCGCCCAGTCCGCCGGCGTTGCCTTTTGGAGAAACACCGAAGCTGCGAAATGGGGAGGTATGTGAGGGGTCTGGAAATGCTCGTAGCAGTATTTTGCCAAGAACTGTTCCAAATCCTTGCCGCGGCTTGGAATCTCGAAATTGGCTACCAGGCACCGGGCATGAGCAACCGCAACAGACATGAGCGCGCCCCAGAGGTCGGGGGCTTCGACCTGAGCGTCATGGCTCAATTGTGGTTGGGACGCAAGCCAGAGGGACAGCGACCTATCCAAATACTGGCTTATGTTTCGGATCAGTCGAGGCTCTGCTGACCGAGGCTTTACCGGTACCTGCCCGGTCATGCTGAGTCACCAGTGACGGCGCCACCTTGCACCTTGAGCTTCCCTTTCTCAGTGATGTGCGCCAACCCGTTCCCGATCACCTCGAACAACCCGAGCTTGTAGCCTTCTGCGATAGCGGTGGCCATCAGCGACGGAACCGTGTACTCGATCATGCCAGTGGAGGTGCGAGCGGCCCTGGCTAGAGCTTCTGGTAGGTAGCTGGCTGGCTTGGCGTCGGGGTCGGACTCAAAGTCAAATTTCACCTCAGAGAGCAACACTCGGCCAGTGATTTCTCCAGCCTGATTCATACGGATGAAGGCGTCCCCTGCGAGCTGCAGCAAATCGCCTTCGCCAATAGCCAGCTCCCAGGCACCGCCATCGATCTGGTTGAAGCCATAGTAGGACGGCGACATTGTGAAACGGCCGCACTCCGACAGTGTGGGGTCTTGGATGTCGTCGCCTTCAAAGGTGAACCTCAGCGCATCGACATTGAAGCTGGTGATGGTGCTGCCGGTGATGTCGAGCAGTAGGGGGAAGCTTGCAGAGCTAGTGGTGAACTCCGAAGAGGCGTGTGCGCTCCAGCAGCCGCGCTCGCAGTCCCAGTGCTCCTCCGTGAGTTGTAGTGAGTTCCCGATGTTGATCGCGCCGCCATTATTCAATGCTAAGTGAAGCTCGCCGGCACGCACCAGGACGACAGTATAGGAGGTGAAACTCAAGGCCTTGTCAGCCTTGCCGTCCAAAATGGTGTGATATGCCTGTGTTACGGCCTGAAACGACAGATTGCATGAGTTGAGCATGGAGTGGTGTCCGGGTATTCAGTTAGATGGAGCCATCATCGCCTCACTTGCGGCGTGCCAGAACCGGATGAGCCACTTTGCCAGGCCTCGTCACAATGGGGCTGGGTTGCTTGCAAGCGCTGTTGCCTCACGTACCTTGCAGCCGGTGAAGAAGGTGCTGAACAGGAAAAAGAACGAAAGTAGCCCGTACCGGGTCAGCTGCGCGCCTGGCGAAAGATCTGCTGTTGAAACGCCGAGCGCCAGCGCGTCCTCAAATTGTGCCCCAGAGGTGATGAGCGATACGAATGCCCAGGTGAAGAGCAGAATGCCCAGTAGCGGGATGAGAATTCGGGCTCCATTCCACAGGTCCCGAGCGAACTGTATAACGGCATACATCTTCAATTGAATCCTGATCTGTGGGTGCGAGGGTTAGGCTACAGCCGTGTGACCCCTCGCGCACCCCAGAACAGGTTGTCGAATGTTGATGCCATTAAGCGGATTGCGGATAGTTGAGGTGGAGTCGACGGGCGTAGGTGCCATCGACCTCCTTATCGACGCCGGCAACGTACTTGGCTACTGCTTCGGCAAGACCCGCATCAGCCATCTCAGGGTTCACCATAAGGGAGTTGGTACTCAAGGCATTGCGGCCTTCGCTTTGATAATTACCAACCACCATTAGGGACGTGGACCATGGCTCCAGGGAGATAGTCGCGGTCTTAACGCCTACAGCCGTCTGGTAATCCTTCTGCGCGATCTGACAGCTCACTTCCATGTCGCGGGGCGAAGCGACTGTCCAGCCCGCAGTGGAGAGGGTGGCGGCAATAC
Organism: Pseudomonas arcuscaelestis; assembly: GCF_016881005.1. GTDB lineage: Bacteria > Pseudomonadota > Gammaproteobacteria > Pseudomonadales > Pseudomonadaceae > Aquipseudomonas > Aquipseudomonas arcuscaelestis. The sequence continues at coordinate 107,466 of NZ_JACOPV010000008.1, forward strand.
GAGCTTTGGTTGCAAGATAGTCGGGCGTGAAAGTGGTCATGGTGAGGGCCTGCGCAAAGGAGATGAGTGGTTTCGATGGGGTTATGATCAGGTTGATCCACCTGTGCCAGAACCCCTCGACACCTTGTTTTGATCTCCCTTCTAGAGCGTCAGGTGGGTGATGCACCTTATTTCGGCTGTCTAGGACGCCAAAAGTGGCTTATGGACACAAAAAATCAGAACCGGGCCTCAACCCAAGCCTTGGTTTTTTCATTACCGAACTGACAAGCCAACGCAGCAACCAGCGACACCGTGATAATCAGGGCGAGTACAGGCCACAAATAATCACCGGCCCCATCAGTTGGAAGGAACAGCGCGATGAGTAGGCCCGGGAGGCAGGCCAAGGCCATCATGTAGCCTCGTGTTGTGGTATTCATTGTTGCACGCTCCTGAGCGGTCAAGAATCTTTTGACTGAGTTGTTAGTCTACTAACCCGATAGCGCGACACAAGCCAAAACCAGAGCTTGGATTTCAAGCATGTTTCTCTACCGTTGTATTTCACAAACCCTTTAGGCTAGGTTTTCAGCCCATCCCGGCATAGCCTCGGTACCCGTCAGGCCGTAGTCGGCAGGGTCGTCGAACACTTCGCAGTTGGCATTGAGAATAGAATCCTCGAGGTCCTTCATCTCAGCCGGATGGGCCTCTGAATAGCTGGTACTCATGCTGCGGATACGCTGAACCTGGGCGAACACCAGCTTTTTCGTTTCGGCGTCGACCACTATGCGGGTCATGCGCTCATGTTCCTCACCGTCAAAGATGTGGCTCCAGTTCCCGCTCAGGTACTTAGGCATTGTTCAGAATCCTTGAATTGTCGCAGTTGGGGTGGCGGCGGGCTTGCACCCGCCAGATCGGTTAAGCACGCATGCGGGGCCAGGCGGCCTCAGGTTTGAACTGGGGTACTTCAAACGTGACAGGACTGTCGAGGCTAAGGTCCGGGACCTCAACGTCTAGCCAGACTGCGCCGACTAACCACTCGGCAAAGGCTTCCACGCTTTGGCCGCTGCGTTCATGCAGCACTTTCAACATCCCCCCGAGCGTAATAGCTGTGGCCCAGGAGCCGTCTTCGCTGTGGTCAAGATCGTAGGATTCAAGGAACTGCTCCTCGTCGGCCAGGACCTTGTCCATGTGATCACGGAGACTCCAGGCCATGATCCCTTCCCGCCACCCTTTGCGCAGCGTCAGGGCACTTTCCAGGTGGGTTGTCAGGGTGTAGCAGCTCGGCGCGTTATGGTCAGTCCCGTCGGTGAAGCACCAGTAGACCGGCCCAAGGGTAGGATGGCTGGCGCTGACTACGACAGAGGTCATTACGCATTGGGCGACAACTGATAATGCTGGGGCTTTGACTCGGTTCATGGCTGACACCTCAAGATTTGATGTGGCCATGTTGTGGTTGCTTTCTGTGTGCCAGAACCCCCTAGGGAGTATTTTTGACTCTAATCTGGGCCCTATTTCATTCGCTCAAGTGGAGAATGAATCGGGAATAAAAAAGGCGGGCACCGCCATAATGGGGGCCCGCCTTTTAAGTGACGTGCTCAGTCAGCGGCTTCGGACGCTTTGAGTATCACGTCTGCGGTTTCACGTGCAGTCATGCCTTTGCCCCAGGGCTGTATCAGGAAGAAGTCCTGGGCCTCAACCATGCCTGCAGCATCGGAGTACGATATTTCAAGGTCATCGGCGATCAGTTGGGTGATTTCTGTTTCCCAGGCGGTGTAGTTTTTTCCGGTGTGCATGGCTCAATCCCTGTTTACGTTTTGGATGAGGCCATCATCAAGGAAAGGTCGGCGTGCCAGAAGCGTCTCTGTTGCTACTGCTGGGACGGATTGCAATGCGCAAGCATGTCTCCTGCCAGGGTGAAGACATCCTGACCATCGGTGACCGCTTCAGTGTGATGAAGTCTCAAGTACTTCTGGAGGCGCTTCTGTTCGATTTCATTGAGTGACGTGCCCGGCACGTGCGGCCCTATGAAGCGCAGCCAAGCTTGCGGGTCCTCTGAAGGTATGTGACTCATAGCGATGGGCCGCAGCTCCATCTTCACTCCTGCGACAGTTGTGATCAGGACAGGGTCAACGGTATGGCGCTTGACCATGATGTCGTAGGAGGGAGATCCGCTCATTTCGGTGAAATGGAGCTGACGGTCTTTGAGGGTCATCATCAACTGGTTGCCATTCTGATCAACGATTTTGATTGCCTGGCCCAGCTCGAGCATCACTTCGGCGCGGCGGTTTCCAGAGACGATTTCAATCCCGTGGGCTTGAAGCAGAAGGCTAATGTTTACAGACATGGTGACCCCTAGATGGTTAATGAGGCTCAGAATATCAGGTAGCGAACGTGCCAGAAGCACCTGTGAATCCAGTGAACTTCTGAATGGCCGAATCTCTGCAGGGGATTTGATTTTGTTGTCTGCCCCTTCAAACTCTCAATTTGAGTTCAAGCTCCCGTCCTCCGCTCTTCTAAGGATTCATTGAATGCCAGCGTTATATCGACTGCTCGCTGTGGTTGCGTTCACCATGCTTGCAGGCTGCCAGACTGCACTTAAGCAGGATTACCGCACGGCTTGTCCACGCACTGAAGTCCCGCCGACATGCATCTTCGACTTGAATCGTCCAGGCTGCGGGCCGATCGGCCAGAAGGTCGATGCATGCGCCCGCTTCCTGGACAGAGTGATCGTCTCCCAGGCTGATCAAAATGCCCGAGCTATGGGGTTTCCATCCGCGAGTTACCAGAACCCGGCCGCGCCCAAGATCCAAATAGGAACGCGGGATGGGGCTGGCTCCGGGGTGGGCGTCTACGTTGATTCCTCCAGCTTGGATCTGTACTTGAGGTCACTTGAGGAAGTGAGGGGCCTTTTTGCTTCCAAATCCGAGCAGTACGACGCGGCCGCAAAGAAATACCTGGAGCAAGTCGCTCAGGGGAGATCGGATAGCTTGAAGGCCCTGGAGGAAGCAAGTGCTGGCATCGAGGGGATGAAAGGGCCCCTTGAACAAGCTGCGGCCGCGGGTGCCCAGATCTCTGGTTTCTATGGGACCGTGTCGAGGTTTGATTACCAGTACGAAGTGAGAAAGCTCAGCAACTCGTTGGATTTATATAACGACGTACTGCGCGCCGGTGGACGCCTGGCTATCAGCCGCTACCAGGAGGCCTATCCCTACGCTGCGAAGGTTCGAGCAGACAGGGCAGTTGCAAGCTACAAAGCGATGGCAAGGGAGGTGGAACTGAACTGGCCTTTCAAACTGAACCAGGTCAAAGACCGAGGAAAAATCTTGGCGAAAGGCAATGCGTATAAGAAGGATCGGGAGGCCGCCGAAGCACATGACCGGGAGTCCAGCCAGTCCCCATCAGGGACACGCCAAACGAATGGCTACAGCGGCGGGGGATGCTCATGCAGTGGAGGAAACGTTTGCTACGGGCCACGGGGTGGCCGCTACTGCATCACCTCAGGCGGCCACAAGCGGTATGGCATCTGACTAAGTCGAGGATGCTAGCGAAGATGACGCGAGTGCCTGGATCGACATTTTCCACTGTAGCGCCGTCATGATTGAGATTTCGGCATCATCAGAATCTCGGTACACACCAATCAGATATTCTTCCCAGCCGTCCTGGTCGGGTAGGTAACAACCGTCCTCCGAAGTGATCAGCATGTAGTAGTCACCGATTTGCTTTCTTAACGCCATGCAGCCGCCGCCGGTATGAACGACCACAAACCCGAAATGGGCAGGGTCCGCCGGTAGGCCAGCACCTCCCAGGATCGGTTGGTTTGCGGGTAAATTGGATGATTGAATTTCGGCACTATGGTTTGAATAGCCTTCAATGATGCCGGACGTTAGGCTACTTGGGCTGGCTACGAATCCCGTTGCCGAACAACCAATTCCTGAGGAGGGTTATGAAGGAAGTGAATAGGACATTTTTTGGTGTATTGCTGCTGCTCGCGTCAGCAATGACGGGTACCGCCGGTTACATGGCGATCATGCGAACCAACCAAATGGTAGTTGATACAGTCATTGCTGGATCACCGAATGCGACTCAAATGGCAGCTGCTTGGCCTGACATCGCTTTCGGACTCGTCTTGTCGACTTGCACGGGCACTGTCCTACTGGCCCTCGGTGGGATTTTAGCCTTGCGCAGCCAGCTGGTCTGGCTGGTACCTGCAAAGCCGGATAGAGCGAGCTCTGAAACGAACCGGCGAGTCGCGAAAAGTCCTCTGTAGGGTCGCAAGCGCTGCGTTCTAAAGCCAGAACGAAATTTGGGCTACGGCATTTTGCCCAGCCCGGGGTGGTGCAATCACTGGTTCAACGTTGAACTTCGCCCGCAACGCCACCACCAGAGCGTGGGGGTCATGAAGGATCGACTTGATTCCATGGGCGAAGATCTGGTTACTGATTCTGGCCATCCGATCCCATTCCCCGAGGCTGCCTTTGTAAAGGGTGACCGTCCCTAGGCCAACAAAGTAGTCGACAACTCCCATTGGATTGTCGAGTAGGCCTATGCGCTCAAGGGCGTAATCAAGATCGAACCCCATGAAGAGCTCAGCACCTTCTTCGTCGATTTCAAATTCGTTGCCGATGTTGGCGGCCTGGACAATGGTCCCGTCCGCGAGTGTGGTGGTGGCCTCCCAGTCGATCATAGCGTGGGACAGGTTGCGAAACCCTCGCCAGGCGCTGTGATACTCGGCGTCGGCAAATGGAACTTCTGCACGGAAGGAGACGTCTTTCTCTGTGAATTTCGGAATAGAGTCCAGGTCTGGGATCTCGTAGCGCTTCCCACCCTCATAGATCTCTTTGTAGGTGCGCAGGGCCACAAACGAATTCTGGTACCCATAGCGGGCTGAAATGAAGTCGATTGCGATCAGTTGACGTTCATCCAGTATGGTAAAGCGCGGTGCGATTCCGAGCTTGCTGGCGGCGATCTCCTCGCGGATCTGAATGGTCAACATGATGCGCAGCAGATCCAGGACGTGTTTCGGGCTGTATGAATTCGGGACAACTTTTATGGTCCCGGTCTCCTCGTTTACGGTGCGCGCCAGCCAGCACCGCGCCGAGGGATCGAAGTGTTTGGCGATCATGAATGCACGTAAGTCACGTAGCGGAGCCATCCATCTGTAAGCCCCTCCCTCGCTGGCTATGATATTGTCTCCACTAGAATCTGACGAAATCCTCGCGCATTCCAGCAACCGAGCCTGGCCCCGCAGGCTGGCCGCGCTTGCTCCTTCCCGCTCAAAAAGCTGTTCACCATGCATTCGCCACCATTTGCATCGCGGTAGATAGAGACCAACTCATCGAACGGGTCGTAAGCTTCGATCTTTTGCGACCGCACGTGTCCGATGTAGGTGAATACATCGAAGGTGTTCCAGTCTGCGATAGGGCTCAATACCATTTGCCCATCGTCCATGGCATCAACAGCCTCGATCGAGCTTTCGCCTCGCTCCTTCATTTTGGTTGCGCGGGAAGTGCTCTCGTCGAATCGAGTGCCGATCAAGCTCACCAAGTTTGCATGCTTAGGTTTGACGCCAGTCTTTTCAGCCACAAATGCACGCACTTGGCGCTTGATACGGTCCAGGGCAGTCCCCTTTGCCATCACGCTACATTTCGTGTTTGCCCCAACGCTCATGATTGAGCGGCCCGAAAGTAGCGCCACCAGATAGTCGTTGCTCAGAGTGGGAGAGGCAACCCATACCCGGGTCGGGATGCCGGTAGCAACTGCATGTGCCTCGATCGATTTAATCTGGCCCTTGTTGTACATGAGTACCCTGGGGTTTTCCATGCGGGTGTCTGAATGTATGCAATGAAGGGTGGGGATCTCGACGCCTTCTGCTTTCAGTTCGCGTAGGGCCGTGAACGCCAGGTTAAGCGTTACCGATGAATCTTTGCCACCCGACCATGCGACCACCAGGTGCCGGCCAGCCAGCACCTGTTGCTTAATGGCGGTTATGGCAGCAACCACCTTTTGATCGAAGCTCAGCTCCACAGTCGAGGGTCGAGCATCAGCAGGCTGAGCCTCCTCGAAAAGGCCTGCCTGAATGCTTTGGTTCAGCTTGGTCTGTACTGTGGACATGACGTCGTGCTCACTTTGATCAATATCAGAATGAGCCCATTTTCAGGGTGGTATCGGCGTGCCAGAACCCCTAGATGGTACTTAGGGGCCAGTGACTGTTGATGCCGCTGAGGTTGATCCAGTGGTTGCAGCCCCTATCTCAAGGGTTCAGGGCGGGTCGAATTTGAAATCCAAGGAGAGGAATGGAAAAAGTTGGCCGGCGCGCGCACCAGCCCTGGAAGGCCTATCTGATCGACAGAGCTGCTGGCGCTAGCTCGCGTAGGCTCGAAGCACCTGCAGCAATCAATGACACCGCCCACCCATAAATTATGCTCGCCATCGCCCCGCACGGCGTTATCCTACGCAGTACCTTTCAGGATTATGAGGACTGGCGAGTGCCCACCAGCCTGTTTGAACATCTGGCGCTAGTCGACGCCACCATCCAGGCCTCCAACAGGCCAGTAGTGCCGGCTAAGGAGCGACGTGCCATTCTGCTGGCTCAGTTGGTCAATCCAGACGCCGGCCGAGGGTTTGACTGGCTCGTGCCTGAGGCCGTCAACTCTGCCAAGTTCATCCACTATGAACAGTCTGCTGATTTCAGTCTGTTCGTATTTGATGATCGGAGTGTGCTGGTGCTGCTCAGTACTGGGTTCGTCTACTCGGTGGCGAGTGGCAACCCTCACTCTCTTGTGAAGATTTCTGAATGGCTGGCGAGTCATAACATTGTGTCGACGATAACTGGTGCGCAGCCTGCTGCCAGTCATCTATTCAATTGAGCTGCCTTGGCTGCCTGCAGCGTTGTTAATCCCCGCGGATTCGACGTTGCGCCACCATCACCTCAGACGATAGGCGCGCCCACTGTTCGGGGCTCACATCAAGCACATCGGCATTGAACTGCTGATCGATTTGCTCAACCAGCGTGATCACGGATGCCTCGGAAGAAGCAACCTGGAGTGCTTCCAACGCATCTCAAAGTCACAGAAGGCTAACGTGGCCATTGGGCATCCTCAAATATGTGACACCAGGCTATTGCCTATTCCTACGTGGCAGAAGCGAGACACCGTATTTACTCGAACCTGTGTCTCCCCACCTGGTGGGCTACTTGTAGTGAATCACTCTCACCATGCCATGATCCTGTCCCACCACCCTTTCTGCTTCTTGTGACGGATGTGTGTCCGGGCTGCCAGTTCGCCTCGGTAGGTCCTGCAGACGCCACGCAGTGTCTTCCCACGTGACGCCTTCACCAGGACGCGGTCGCCGAGTTTGTGACCTACACAAGCGGCGAAGGCTGCAGCGCTGGGGGATGGGCCCCGGTCGCGGGCGGCCTGGCTGGCCGCAACAGGGGGAGTCGCGATCGCCGCGGTGCCGGCAAGCGCAAGTAGAAGCGGGAGGTGCCTGGTGAAAAGCCATTTCATGTCGATGTGATCCATGACCTGTGTGGGGGATCAAGGGTGATGGCAACCAACAGGGTGCGCAACTCAAATCACGGTGTCGGAATTGGCAGTTTATGCGGAGCTGGGAAGGGTTGTAGGTAGGGCCAGGCTTGACCCTACGCTACTTCTCGAATGCTGCCCGTGACAGAAGAGGGCAGCTGAGTGGATCAGGTTCGGGTAACGGTTACAGCTACATCGACGGTATGGCCTGAGCTTGACTTCTCCAGATGATCCAGGCTGATCCGCTCACCGAGGTCACCTAAGCGGGTAGCTCCCAGGCGATGCTGCCAAAAGTCAGTGATCTTGATGGAGCTGCCGGCGGAGGTGTCGGGGGATTCGCTGTTAACCCCTACGTACGACGCTGAGCTGGTGATCAGCACTTCACCGTCGGAGGTGATACGGGGCGTAATGTTCGCTTCAAAGCCGATGGGTTCGAGCTTCTTATGAGGTTTACCGGCGACAACACCCGTCACAACCTCGTGGGTTTTGTTGCGTGAGTAGTGGATCTTCTCGCCGTTAGCGACGTAGGCCGTCATGTGGTGAACCACTTTCCCATCAACCGTCACTTCAGTGTTCACCTGCAGGCGATCGGCAGCCTGCAACACGGGGGAGGCGATGGCGAAAATCGCCGCAGCCAACAACAATGCATGTTTCATTTCTGATCTCCTGTTTTGGAGGGGGGCTAAGGTCTCCGGCGCATCGGAGTACAAAGCTTGGGACAACTCCGTAAAGAGATTAACGGCCGGCTTGGGATTTCCTAGGACCGGGCTGTTCAGGTTCCCAGGGCTTACGTTTGTGCAAGTGCCGAGTGGCAAACCCCACTGGCCAGCCCATGATGCGCAGCAACCAGCGGCCGAACGACGACTTGTTATGTGTCCACTGATCCATGGCCTTGAGCTCAGCGAGACATCGAACGCCCGATTCGCGTTCGTCTTTGAGTTCATCTTCAAAGTCGAACCAGGGTTTCAAACGGTCCTGGTAACGGTCGGGCACAGTCAGGGCCCCAACATTCTCGGCAGTAAACGATCCTTCAACGACATCGAGGCCTGTTTGGGTGCCGTCATACTTGGATAGGACGAACCCGAACGCCATATAGAACCGGTTGCGCTGTTCACGGGCAGCGTCGCTGCTAGCGTCGACTGAGGATAGGAAGCCCGGGGCGATGGTGTATTCAGGGACACCACGCTCCTTCAGCCAGGTGATGACGCAGGCCATGAGCGCCGGCCCCAGGCCGCGTCCACGGTGACTCATGATCAACTGACCGGTCGGACCGATCTTCACTTGCTTGGTGAGATGACATATCGTGATCGATACCTGGTTGTGCCAGCCATGGAAGCTCGACCCCATCGCGGAGGAGTGAACAGCCCGGGCGCGGAAAAATTCGTACTGACCCTCTGGTGCGGAGCCAACGGCCGCACGAGTGTATTCAGTGACAACCGGAGTGACATCTCGCCGGTTACCGATCTGGTGCTCGAACACGAGCAAATGCTTCACGTAACAGCATTGTTCGAGTTGGTGAGAGGCTCTTTTCAGTGGCACCTGGGTTCCTTAGCCGCGTGGGCAGGTTTGTGCGTTGATTCTTATCGACGTTACAGCATCGAAGAGTCGGGTCTTGGTGGATGCTGCTCAGTGCGTAGCCGGTTCCGATGGTTTCCCATGCTCGGCTTCCATTTCAGTTTTAAAGTGCTCCGCCTTGGCTTTGCTGGCGAAGTGGTAAAGCACAGGATCCTCGGCTGGGTCGGAGTGGGTGTCTTCAACGATCCAGGGTTTCTTGGTGCTGGCTTCGCATTTGCGCAGTGTGAATCGAATCTGCTCAGTAGGACGGACCCACTGTTCCTGCGTGGAACTCCACACTACCGCATCAGCTGCTTCGCACTTCTTCCAGCAGCGGCCATTGAGAAACTCACCGGCGTCGTTTTTGTGTTCAGTTGCTACGAGGCCCGTATCTTCGCAGATCGGACAAGCATGGTGTTTGAACATCGGGGCCTGGGCAGCAGCGGTGATGTTGACGATGGCGCTTGCGCGCTGGGGTTGGTTGTTCATTGTCGTGCTCCTGGGTAAATGACGTTGGAGCAAAGCTTGGGGCTGTTTAATCCGTGCCAGAACCATGCAGCGGTTTATTTCTCCTGGTAGCTCAGGCGGCCAAAATTTGCATGCCTGGTGGCGGATAGAGGGCTCAGCGTTATCGGTATTAGTGGGGAAGGGGAACTGGGCCAATTTGACAGCTCTTTGCCCCGGCCTACGCTTATGCATCACCGGTGACGCCATTGCCCCCAAACGCTTGGATCTCCACGGCGCGAGGTAACCCCATGAATAAGGCTGAATGGAGCAAGTTCCTGGAAGAAAAGGTGCAAGAGAAGGTGAAAGAGGGATTCACGATCAACAACTACGCCCTGGATGCAGCTAGCAGGGATAAGCTCAAGCGCGATCTCCAGGTGCAAGGGCATTCGATCCCTCACGATGATACCGAGCAGGCCGAGTGGCGTGACTACCTACGGCAAGTAGAAGAGGGGGCGGGCAAGGCAGAGCAGCCAGCTTCAAGACAAAAGGTCGGGGCTGCACGGTCAAAAAACTCAAGTGGCGCTGGTGAGGCATCCTCATCCAGCGCGGGGCTGTGGAAACCCAGGCGGCATTAAACCCGTTGGGAGGCTTCTTGAGATCCTGCTTCGGGGCCCGGGATCTGGTCCCAGAAGTGTTGCACCATTTCGGTCAGTGGGGTCGACCGGTAATGCTCACCAGCGTATTCGTCCATGTGCCCTACGTACGGGCTGGAGATCACCAGCGAGCCGTTTTCTTTGTTCAATTCAGCGTATGCGCTGTCCATTACCAACAACTCCGCCGCGCGGTCGGAGCAGATGAACTGCTGAGCTCCACCATTCATCCCGAGCACTACGCGAACTGGCTTGAGCAGGGCCTGTAAGCCGTTGCACATGGTCTGGGCCGCCAACAGGCTGTCAGAGACCATCATCTGGTATGGCTCATCTGGGAACCCTTCCTCATAGCCCACAACCCGCCAGGCCTCTCCTGCGAAGCGCGCCATGCTGACGACCGAATTTGGGTCTTGGCCGGCGTCGGCAGCGAGATACACATCGCCGTCACAGTGATCAATCAGTGCGTGCTCCACGCCGTTTGGCTGCTGCGAGATGATCAGGGAGAGGTTGGGGTGATCATCAAGGCTCTGCACACTGCTAACGGGCTCGAGCACAGCTGCGACCTGGCGCTGGTCAACGGGTAGATACTGGGAGTCGATGCCGTACATAACACGAAGGCAGTGCTGCACCTCGAAACGGACGTATTTAGGCTGGCCTGGCTGGTTGGTCTGGGCAGGGAAGTTCATATCGGCAATACCTGTGTTTGGAGTTGATGACGCCATCTTCACCTGACTCGGTGCGTGCCAGAAGCCGGATTTCAGTCCTTCAGATCCCAGTGAGCCGGGGGATAGAGGATTATCAATAGCTACAAATTTACTGAGCCAGACGTATTGCAGGTCCCAGGCCAGAGCCGCGTAGGCAATGCTCCTCAACCACCTTGCCCACCCACTTTGCTGATGCTTCAGCGCCATCAAACGAAACCATCTTTACCCATACGAACTGCCTGTCCGCGTATCCCGAGGGGTTAACCGGAGCACCTGTCATTAGTTGCCATAAGGTATTGAACGCTTGACCTTCCTGGGACTGCTCGACGAGCACGTAACCGCGGCCTTGCTCTCTTACGATCCTCAGCATCTCGACCAGGACCAGCTCGGGGAATGCCCTGGCCTCATCAATCACCAGTGGCAGGTGCGGATCCTTGGTCACCTGGTGCCAAAACCAGTGTGTCTTCGACAGATCGGAGGTCCGGCCGTTGACGTAGGTGGCATCTGGCAGGGCGTCCTTAAGGAAGCGTGATTTCCCGCATCCTGCCCGGCCGGTCAGTAATACAGCCCTCCCAGCTTCCAGCCATTGACGAATGGCCATGTAAGGCAGCTCTCGTTCGAGGTGGCCAGTAGTCTGCTGTACCAGCTGCAGAAGCTTCATGCGGTCGGAACGGGACAGCAGCTTGGCCTTAAGCCCCATGATTCCGCGCGCTTCTACGGTGAGTTGGCAATTGGCCTGAGACAGAAAGTTGAAGGGCGGTAGGCCAATTTTGACCTCTCCAGCAAGCCAGGCTGACTTTACGTCTGCGAAGAACATCTTCGACTCCAGAATGTTGTGGCGCGCATGGGGCTGCGTGTCGTGAATGCGTGAGTCTAACGGATGATTCGCTCGCCAAGATTCTCCCGGTGACCTGATTTCCATTCCCCTAGGCCGTGATCGAGGAGTTGAGGACCTTGGACACCCCCGGGGCGGACAGCAACAGGCAGGAACCAACGGCCCTGGCGCGTGATTTTTGCCGGATTCCGAGATGGTGTTTTGGGTTGCGAAAATGAAGAGCTAACGGACACACTTAATCACACAAAAATAAACCGGAGCTTCGCTATGCAACCCGTAACAGGATCGAGATGGACTCGCTATAGGCGCAGCAACGTTTTAGCCGCATGCGCTGCAGTAATTGCAATTTTGTCGGTAGGACTTGCATCTGCCGATGGGGCCTGGAAGGGGATCAGGATCTCTGGCAGTGGGGCAAGCGGTTGGCAACCAGTCGTGTGTGAAAACGGCGGGGGGTGGCGCACGTGTGAGATGCCCGTGAAGATCGAGTTGATCTCCAACCCGGTGTCGTTGGCGGCGACAGGTGAGATCGCAACTATCACCGCCAGGCTCACAGACTATTACGGAGTCGGACTGGGGAAAGGGATCGTCGTCAACTGGAATACCACCAGTGGCAACCTGAGTGTGCCCCAGTCTGAGACAGACGAGGACAGTGTCGCGACAGTGCAACTCCGTTCCTCAAGCGTGATTGGTAGCGCTACGGTTACTGCGGTGACGTCTGAGGATGGTGGGACGGGCTCAATCATTATTCCGTTTACGGACAAATGGGTGCCTATCGCGCCGGCCTATACGGGCTGGGCGGACTATGGCGCAGCCTATAACTGTGCCGCGTGGACGCCGGCTACGTCCTCCGTTGCCTCTGGCGCATCGTTCACTCAAAGCTCGACCTGCGCGCAGAACCAGATTGCCTACCGCCAGGACCGGGAGCAGAGCGCTGTAACCGGAGCCATACGGAACAGAGGCAATGCCCAGCCAATCTACCAAACGATATTAATCACCCTGACACAAACCGCGGTCGGGACCAAGCCAGCCGATGTTTCGATCGGAGGGGATGACTCGGTCCGCTACAGCAAGATGTCTAGCGACCGTAATCCAAACGCTCGCTTTGGCTTTGACTACTTTCTCTCACTGCCAAATGGCGGTACGACCAGCGCCTTTGTTATCTCCGGCAACAAGATTGAGGTAGAAAAAAGAACAGATACTCAGTACAGAATTATTGCGAGGGGTAATGGTTCCCACGAAGGGGTTATCAGGTTCACCGCGACGAATGGAGGCTCAACAGTCATTAAGGACGTTAGGGTGACAATCAATATCTCGTACGGCGGCGGCGGCCACTAGATCGAAATTAACCACTCCCAGCCCGAGGAATGGGCTGGGAGGGCTGTCTCGCCCACTGGCCAGTGAGATTAGCATTTCCAGTAAAAGTGGCTGCTCACCGTCAAAAGGCCGAGCCAAGACTAGGCAGACGATCGGCAAGCATATAATGCTCAAGCCTGCCGCCCTCTAGCTTGGGGATATAAACGGTTTCAACTCGCCCGCTGAGCTTTCCAGAACCCCGTTACGTCGAGCACGTAAATCTTAAATCGTGCTCACCTATTCACCTATTCAAAGCTGACGTTTGGAAATGGCCTAGCTGTGGGTGTCTTCAGATGGCCCACCCACCTCGTACCACTGCAGAAAGTTATGAAATGGGGTGTCCGGCCCATGTTTCCGTATGCCGTACCGGATAATGGTCCCCGCATCACCCTTGAGCTGTTCCAGGTCAAGGCCGCACCCGTCACCTACCAAGGACAAGTTTGTAGCACCGTTCGCTTCGTGACGCAGAATGCTCACCATTGCCTCTTCAAAGCTTGCTGACGGCCACTCCAGGCATAATTCATCAAGTCCGCCAGGAGGTACGCCTACTACCGTGTACCCCGGGGTTTGATCGATCTCAACGTCGCTCGGGGTAGCCGGTCTACCGAGCTGGCGCGCGCCGCGGTGCCAATCAACAAAGCGCCGTACCGCGTATTCAGTTTCGCGTCTATCCGAAAGCCTGGGGCTGGAAATCAACGGCCAGGACTCGTGCCGCAACACGGTGATGTTCAACTCATTGACGCGATGGGACGTATAGAACTCGTCATCCAGATCACGATGACGCTCGAATCGCCTAAAGCACTGAGGGTATTCGTGTACCTCTAAGGTGGTCGTGACCCAGTGTTGGAATACGGTGTCATGGTGCTCTTTCCAGCCGGGGAGATCGTTTGAAGCGAGGTTGCGTGCTGCATCGAGCAGCTGACCATCCGGCAGGTGTCCGTATGCAAAGAAGTGTTCAAACGTCCGATCGAAACCGCCCCAGCCAAAATCACTCAGTACCAGGTCACCAATCACCGTGCTGCCGCCAGTAAAAAAGGAAGTGGGCCCGATGTAGGTGTCCACTACATTTCTCTTCTTCAGGGCCTGGCTACAAGTTCGGCACGTAACGGTTCCGCCCGCATCGCGTAGTGGCTTGATAGCGCTCTCCATTGGAATTGCGCGGCCGCACAGCGTTCGCCGGCATTCCCCGTCTGTTGCGTGGCTGGGTCCTGTTGGACCATTTGGGCCCATGCGCCGCTGTGAGAAGTAGCTGAGGATGGGGTTTTTCAATGGGTAACACCTATACGGTCTAAACGACTGGACCATCCATGGCTGACCCGGGGAAATATACGTATTGGTCATAGGAATCCAAAGCCAAAACAATGACTTGAAATCCTCAATTCAGGGGCAAGTAATCTGAACATCGGTTTTGGATTGTGCTAACCCACACCTCAAGTACTATTCCCTGGTCAGGCTGGCCTAGAGCGGCTTAGATACCTACTTTTCTGGAGTACTTTAATGACCGTGCAATGTGACGAAATCTCCTTGATTCGTGAAAAGTGGAGAAATGGCGAAGCTACCGGCGATGAAATTCGGCATTGCCTGGCACTCATTGAGCAGAAGGAAAAACAAAAGGAGGTCAGAGCCCGGCGCGAACGGCGCTGGACCATCGCCCGCGGCTTGCTGACCTTCTTGATGGTCCTCGGGGCAATGTGCAACCTCTTTTACTCGGTTCCCGGGCCGCGCGGGATGGCCACATTGTGTGGCCTCGTGGCTTTGGCTTATGCGTTTGAACTGCGGGCTCGGGTAACTGAGAGCTGAGGGGTTTGAATTATTCCCCGCTGGTGCAGACCAGCGGGGCTGGCAACATCGAAACCATCGGCCACCTGGCCGCTTGGCCTGTCGTTCCTACTTGTGGGTGCTGTGGAGGGTGGGCGCACCGCTATCGATAGGCTCACGATCCGGATACACGCCAGGCAGCGGCCCGAAAGCTGGCTTTCGACTCTGCTTATCCCGGATTCGCGACATCACTTCGGGATTGCTGATTCGATCGAGTTCGGTTTCGCCGGCCTGGTGCATACGCAACTCATGGGCATAGCAGAGCGCGGCCAGAGTCACCATGACACCGCCTACCTCCTGTGGTTGTTCGCCGACCTCGCGGGCAAACACGTAGTCGACAAGCTGGTGTGCTTCACTCTCGGTGGCCCCGCAAGCTTGGACCAGCTCCAATGCTTCTTCGAGGAAACGATGGTTTCGCTCCTGTTTGTCGTTGGCGATGTCCTGTCCGAAGCACTCGATCAGCCACGGGCCAACACGGGACTGGAACGAGGCACGCTGCAGGCCTGGCCAGGCATACATCGGCATCTGGTCGTCGAGCCAGGCCTGCACGTCACCGCCGGACCACATCTGGCGGAGCATGGTGGGGAATCGTAGGTCGGCCAAACCCTCACCGCGGAAGCGAGAAGGAGAAGGGCGGGTGTAAAGTGAGACCTCAGTGCCTGCCGGCAAGCCATCGAACTCCCGGGCAAAGTCGTCGCTGAATCTCAGTTGAGGCTCATCAACTTCATGGCCTCTGTGCACCACGACCAATTTCACCGGGACGCGTTGATCTTGAAGAGCCTTGAGCTCGGCAAGTGCAGCATCGCGTTCGGCTTCAGCTCGTGCAATGGTGTCATGGAGAATGCATCTGATGTCCTCCGACCCAGGCCGCTCGGCCTCCAGCGCTTTTTGCAGATGGTCAATGTCATCGTCGACCACTGACGGTTGATTCGGCCGGCGAGGCTCGTGCTTCTGGAGTACTTCACGAACCCGCTGGCGGTAGTTCGGGCACATGGTCACGTTGTAGAAGCCATGCTCATCGATCTTGAGTGATTCCCGCAACAGGGTGAGTAACTCCCCGTTTGCAAGTTGCAGCTTTTCACGGTTGGAACCGGCAGTGAGTAGCATGGAGTTGAGCCTGCCCACCTGGCGGCTAAGCGACTCTGTGTGCGGGTCAAGGGGAGGCGAGGGTGCGGCTTCGCACGCAGCCTGCCATGCATCTGCCATGTCGACGTCGTCGATGCATCGGCGTTTGGCGTACCAGGCCTCAGTGAAAGCTACTTCCATTTCCGCAGTCAGCGGTACCGGGAGCATTCTCCAAGTTTGACTAGCAGTCATGTTTTACGTCCCCTGCAGTTGGAATGGGGAATTGGTCGATGGCCTGCTGCTGCGCCATCGCGTGGGGCTGCTGTTTATTGATCATGGCTATGCTCTCGAAAATTCAATTGCCCAAACCCAAGGGTTAGCTGCCCAGCTGCCGGGACCGTGCCTGGCTTCCCATAAATCGATGAATGCTTCTCGCGCAGTTAGCCAGGGCGTAACCATGCGGCCTGGACCCTCTCTACCAATCCAGGTACCGCTTCCGTCCCGCATCGGCCTAACACCTTCGGCGATGATTTGACTCTCGGTGATGTCGTGTAGCCGCTCAACCTTTAAGCCAATCATCCGGAGGGTGATTCGGCTGGCTTTCCGGGGCATGCAGCGGCTGGAATGCCAGCGGAAGGGGACATGCTCACTGTGCTCTGGGCTCCAGATCCCTCGAATCCCGTCCCGTTCCACGATCTCGTAGGCACGATCGTCGTCGGCGCGGTACCAGGTCGTTGTGTAGGGGTAGTGCTGTGAGAAATCCTGACTCCATGCCTCGCGCACCCACAGGTAGTCACCAGGTTGGCCGAATGGGCAAAGGTCGTAGGCTTTGCTCACCACCCAGTCAGGTGAGTGGTCGATCAACCATTGCGCAGCTGCCTTTTTGACGATACGACGGGTAACTGAGCAGGCCCCGGCCAGTGTGGCGCGCACCTTCGGGCCGGTAAATTCGATGGCGTGCTCTTTCTGCCTACTTTGCTGAACCATCACTACCCCCGGCCGCTTGCTTCATCCCCGGACTGCAGATCTGTTCCGTGGCAAATTGGCCGGTACCTGGTCCAGCTTCATCCGTAAAAGGCACCGGCGCATGTTTACGGTTCACTGCGTTCCAGGACGCTGGCAGACCAGCCTCCGTGAAGGCCTGTACTGATTTGTTGCATGCCGGGCAGCGAACAGCGAATGCATTGCCATCTTTGCCGCAGCGCTCACGCTCCAAGTCGCCGGTGTGACCGCAGTTACATGTGTTGAACTGAGTGGCGAGCAGCGTGGATTCGTAGAGGTTCTTGTACGCGACCATTCGGCCATGAAGGTAAGTGATCAGCCCTTCACGCTCAGCGGCGTTACCCTGAGCCGCTGCGAGTGCTTCACCGTCGTATAGCTTCATCAGAACCTGTCCAGCTTGCTGAAGATGTTCAGCTCGGTCATCGCTGCGGACCAGGACCATGTTGTCCATGAGCCAGCCATAGTGAGCAGGCGTGGAAATCGGCACAATTTGGGTGCTGACTGGAATGGCCAGAACTGCATCGATCGCCTGGCGATCAACCTCACATGCATTCTCTCGCAAGCCGCGCAGGACTGTTTCAAGTGCGTTAATTCGGTTCATGCCTTACTCCCTGAGGCAAATATGGAGCGCCAAGTGTGCGGTGCATGCCGATGTGCCAGAAGCACTGAACCACCCTTGCTGGGAGGAGAGGCTATCGCGGAAGGCGGGACGGGCCCAGCCAAAATAGGCACTCCGAATTTCACGCTCTCGGTTCGACGGTGGCTGCGTAACTCGAAGTTGATCTGAGGTTGTGAAGCTGCCGAGAGTCACCCGGCAGCTGGGCAAGACACAAGCTAACGAGGAAGGGTTAGTTAGCTTCGTTGTAGGAGCGTGCCAGGGCAGGAATATCAAGATCGATCAGGTCACCACCCTTTGCTTCCGCAAAAACCTTGTACACATGAGCGCGTGTGAGTGGACCATAGTCCTTCTCAATAGCTCGCAAGATCCGGCGCCCGGTGAACCGGGCATAGAGATCGGTGAGGATCCAACACAGGAGGGCCGTACCCCCTATGTAGACCAAAGCTAGGGTTGTACCGCTGAGATCTCCCTTGAAGGGTTTGACGGCTTGGCTAGCGATGACGCCCGCGAGGATAAAGGGAATCCCGATGCTGGCTACAGGATTGCCGAGAACCATTGCTACATCATGCAAGGTTTTCTTCACGGTTTTTGGGGTGTGTGTCTTCAACTCTGCGTCCTCCTCACTATCTTGGGGCCTTCACGCACCATCCAACACTGGTAACTGAACGGTCGGAGAGCGGGTTTGCGTTGTTGGCTGGTGGGAGCTAATCCTACTGCTGTGCAGGCATAGGTCCTACTCAAAACGCCACCTTGTTTTTCAGTCGATACAGGCCTGTGATCTTTTCAAGACGATTCGGCAGGTCACCTGCATCGCCGTGGTACCCCGAGCGAGCCAGGCGCTGCGCCCGGCTACCAACCGGCCGGCATACCGATCAAGGTAGGTCATCAGTCGGGCTCCCTGGCTAAGCCCCACATTGCGAATACTCCATGAGTACGGCATCGACTTCGGACAATTCGGCCTCTGTCAAAATGGGTGAAAGCCCACGAGAGCTGTACATGCGCAGCAGCGAAACCAGATGCTCATTTCGGATTTGAAGCTTGTCCCGAGCGGCGGCAACCAGCTCAAAATGCGCATCTTTTACGCCTATGCTCGCGCGAAGCGTTCGCTTCACGCTGAGATTTCGCTCTTGGTACCACTCAGCGTTGGCAACATCTTCGCGCAACTGGTTGCGTTCAGCCTGCAGGTAAATGGCGGTATCGCCGTAGGCGCTGGCGGCTGACTTGAAGTGCTTCAACTGTGCCTCAAGCCACGCAATGTGCTCGTCATGGGCTGCACACGAAGCGTTCCACTCATGCGCTTTCAGCTCGCCCGTTGCACCTGGGTAATCCTCGGGGGACCGGCGAAGCGGCCGAGGCGGTTGAGGGCCTGGTGCCTGGGTGGGGGCGCTCTCAGCCAGCAGCGCATCAACCAACTGCTGTTGATCGCCGCACGCAGATGGGGGCGCAGAACGCATATCTACCTCGAGCGTACGAACAATCGTAGTCTCGGTCCCAGGCAAGGAGCCCTTTTGGAGTGTCATAATGTGCAACCTTGTTCCTGACTGAATGAGCGGACATTCTCAAATGACCTTGCGTGTGCCGGAAGCGGGCCAGGCCTGTTTGCCAGTGTTGTCGGGTTTCCTGTTGTAGGGTTCTGGCACGTCACGTTGATCGTTAACCTGTGCAGCATCATCCGTACTACCGGCATTGCTGCTCGTACGGCCAGGCCCTCCGGGGCACGAACTGAGAAACACACCCCATGGCATGGATCAAACCCCAAGAGCGGTACCCAACTGTTGGCAAGCCTGTAGTCTGTAGGCTACGCCATTGCACAACCGGGGCAACGCTGGAGAGCCGTCTTATAAAGGTCGATGAAAGCGATTGCACCTGGCGCGTTGCTGATGACGGATATGAGTTGAGTTACGACTGGGACGTCGTGGAGTGGGCAGACCACATTCATGCCCCAGCGCAGGTCAGTCCCCGGCCAGCCGAAGTGCCCCTTGAGTCCCCGATCCAGGTGGGTAAAGCCATCCTGGCAGACAATACGCTGACGTATGCCGGAACTGTCATAGAGATCCGCTCCTCTGCCGAGTTCGCTGCCTACGCCCGCAATACGGCGGCAGTTGTTTCGACGGCTCTCGCCAGGATCTTTGATGAGTTGACCGGCGAACTGTGGCTCGGTGAAAACCAGTCCTGGGAACTGGATGTCACCGGTGTAGCGCCATGGCAGCAGTACTCGGCGGCTGTGCAGCTCCTGGACGAAGCACCCGTCCATGCTGACGTGGTTGCAGGCTGGTGCGCGCTGTTGTGCCTACATCAACGTTTCCTCCCTGCAAATGGTGTTGAACCTAAGGCCATTGCATTCGCTGCCTATTTGGCCTCGAAGGCCTACAAGGCTGCGCATGCAAGCCCAGACGCCGTGCGGGCATGGGATGAATACCAAGCGTGGGCTACAAGCACCGAGGGCGTCATTGCTAGCATGGATGGCTCGGGGCCTCGAGAGCCCACGCCATGGGAGGGCGCTGTTCCTTCACTGCTGCCAACCCCAGTTAGCCTGCGTCATCTGACAGCTCTGGACCTGGCGAACGCTTATGGTTGCGATACGATCGTGAAAGGCGGGCAGGCATTTTCCTGCTTCAGTCAGTACCACTCGATCCAGTGCGTCGACAATGTGACTACGGATGAGCGGCTCACTGGCAAAGGTCCAGGCCACTTTTCAGTCATGCTGCAGCACCTCGGTACCGAACGCCAGTTCAGAGTCAGCGTGGAAGGTGAGTGCTTCACTCTTCGCCCAATGGCGAACAACCCACCAGGCCTTGAGTGATTTCGCCATTCGCGGGCTGCATGGTTCTGGCACGACTTTGATCGCGATAGGGTACTCCTCACTTCTACCCCTAAGAGTGAGACCCAATCATGGAAACCCTACGCGATCGCTACGACATCTACGTACAAGCCTGCCGCGACCTGGGCCAGTCGGCGAAGAGCTTCGAGGAGTGGCTGGACTCCTAAGCATGCCGGCCCGGTCAACGGCCTGATTTACTCTGTGGGCTGGTGGCACGACGTAGAGCGAGGCAAAGTTGCCTCGTCGTAACAACCACTCACTCGGCTGTATTGGGGAGTGGCCTGGAGAACCGATGGCCCGCGATAGCTTACTGTCATAGGGAAATCAAACGTCATGTCAGGTCACTCCCCAATACAGCCTCAATCAGATGGATATGAGCATGAAGATGAAGCCCGCCGAGCGCCGCGCGGTAAAAGGATCTAGTACCGAGGCGCAGAACGAAATCGCGCGCCTGGAGCGTTCTCTGCAGAACCTGACACCCGGCACTCTCCCTCATGACAAGCTGACCCGAATGCTCAGGGATGCACGGGCTCGGAAGGCTAACGCTGAAGCAATTCTGCGTGCAGGTGCACCGACAAGGAGGGTGTAGCGGTGGTCGCCATCACAGCGCTCAAACCAGACGACGTGGTTTACGACGTCGTCTCGCAGAAAATGGGTAACACGACGATGCGCCGCCAGGCAGTGTTCAAGGTGCGCATCGTTTCGGTTGCAGAGGATGGCCGGTCTGTTATGGCCTGCTGGAATGGTAATACCGCCCGGAAGCACTTCGAAAGCCAAGTGCGGAAATGGCGTAGAACACCGCCCGCTGAAAAGTGAGATGCGGAGTTGTAGCTCACCGGTACACCAGATGACACTGCCCCGGTAGGTGGTGACTAGCAGTGTCCTGGCCTCAGCCTACTCTCGGCGTCGTTAGTTGGTGCTTCCTGCTTCAGGAGCTGGCGGAGCAATCAGCATTCGCAGGATTGCTGCAGCGAACAAAGCCGGCAGCACAGCGCCGCCGAGCATTACCATGCGGATCAGGTCACTTTGAAGGCCAATGCTGCGAAGATAATCAGCGCCTGGAGAAAGCCAGATCATCAGGCTGGCAAAAATCACTAAGCAAATGATTTTGCTCAGGCGGTAGGTGAGATTGCGGATGCGCTCAACTGTTGTCACGAGAAAGGTCCTCTGGTCTAGGTGGATTACACCGAATCCATGTTAAGAGGAGTACCGCTTTGTTCCTAACCAAAACCCTGTATCGTTTTTCAGCATGATGGCTGCCAGGCGCGGAATCTACGATCCCGCCCTCGCAGAACCAGCTATGCATTCAGTCAGGCAGCATGCTCGGATGGTTGAACAACTGGAGTGAGTGTGAGGGCGCCTGTACCAGAGCGCTTCTTGCGCAACAGATTGGAAATCCCATCACCGCGGTCGACGGAATAGGTAGCTGTGAAGACGCAGGCAATCATCCCCATCAGGCCGATGAAGCGCCCGAGAGCGGAGGGCCATTGATAGGCTGCGATGCCCAGGGCAAAGGCTGCGACAGTGAAGGTCATCGAAATGATGTCGACCTTTCTTCGAATAGCCTGCAGTTCAGGTGTTGTTGCGGAAGCGTTAGGGTGTGTTGGGTAATGCCGAGAGGGCGCTTCCATTCAGTTTCAGTTCCGAAATCAAGATTTGAGTTGGTTGGGGAGGGTGGCCATTGCCGATCACTTCCGCCGCAGCATTGGCAAGTGCAGCTACTTTGGATCGGCTTGATTCTAAATCGAGACATAGCATTACGGCTACGTGGGTCCTTTTCAAGGCAACCCCACCAAAAACACCTGTAATTAGGATCCCTGCACCTTTAATCCCTGTCGCCGCAGATTGCGGGGAGTCGGAGGAGTGGTCAAAGCTTGTTCTAGGGATTGGCCATCGTTCATGCGGCGACGCACGGTGCTGGGGCTCACTCCCCACACCTTGGCCAGCTCCTTCATGGTGCCCCGGGTTCCCCTGACCTCGAGAAGCGAATCCTGCCGGCGTTTCTCAATGGCAGCCAGCTGTGCTGCTCGTGCGGCCGGCGGGAAAAAGCCTCGGCGCTGCTCATTGCTGCGGCGTCGACTCAACGACTGGTTGCCTGGCACCCAGTTGAGAGGCGGGATGATCTCCAGGATCGCCTGCAGTGATCCCCAGGAGATACCCAAGACGCGGCAGACCTCATTTCTGGACCACCCCCTGCTGGCGGCATCCTTGATGAACGTTTCCGTGTCGCTCATTGCCTTTCCCACCCTTTAGACCTGTACCCCATATGCAATCTGACTGCGCCTCTGCGCCGCCAGCCTTGTTCCCTGCCCGGTTGGGCAAGGAAGGGCGTCTGTGATTGTCAATGTCCTTTCCCGCGCAGCCCCGGCGCGTTCGCCGGGAGTGCTTTGAGGTGTAGTCAGCGTATCGTTCAAACCAACGTGCCAGAAGCATCAAGCTTCAGCGCCAGCAGGGACTGGAGCCTTTGACTATAAATCCGGCATTGGTGATCTGGAAGTCAAAACCGGGGTACCGAATTTCCACATCCCTGACTTACAATTGCCGCAATTGCGGCCGGCCCGGGTGCAGACATTGTCGGATGGAAAGATCCATGACCTATTGCGGCGCAAGTGCTTTTGCCGTTCAAAGCCTCATCTGGGGAGCAGATGTGTAATGAGATTCAAGCCGCAGCATTTCCACCTTGCAGCAGCCGTGGTCTTTCTGATCACCGGTGTCTTGGTGTTCCTACTTGGCCCAAAGCCTGTGGCTGGTTTTTTTGTCATGGGCGCGGTAATTGCCCTCATTCACTGGAAGGCTTCTAAGGTAGGGCTGGTTGACCTTTGAGATGAGGGTGCCGGGCAGTTCAGCGTCGTTATACTGAATAGGGCTGCGGGCACACCGCCGTGCCCCGTGCCTGCTTTGGGGTTTTACTGACACGATCAAATAAACGGTGACTACGTTGGTTTTGGATATCTCATGCTATGGCGCTGCGTTAGTAGTTGGGGTCGCCGCGTGGTTCTTGATGCCAAGCCACGCTGAAATGCTTGCAACTGATCCTGGTGCCGCAGCCGTTTGCGGCTCCCCAGATAAGGCCTGGCAGAGAGACGAGTACTGGGCGCATGCATGTCCGGAGCGAGCGAAGGCCCTGGCTGCGATTCAGCTGAAAGATGTTTATCGAGCTGCTCGCTAGCCATAGGGACTGGCTACGAGTTATAAGGCCAGCCGGGATACAGACCACCAGAACATTCCCACCAAATTAACCGATGTTGACGGAAAGTTGTGATGATTGAGAATCAGCAAGATAAGCCCCAGGGCATACATGTCGCGCAGCAGCTACGTAAAGCGGACAAGATCCGGAAAATTGCTTTTATCCTCTCTCTACCGGCAATTGTGCTGGCTGTCACTTCAGTGCTCAGTATGTTTGGGGTGCTACCAGCTGAATGGCAGCTGAAGGCGACATTATTGATGTTGTTCATCTTTTCCGTGAATTACTTCATCAAGAGCGCCGAAGCACAAATTCTTCGAAGCCTATACAAGTAGAACTTTGTTACACCATAAGCCCGTCCAGCGCGGGCACCGCTGGAAGGGTAAGAGCGTGTCGCACCGGGTTTTTACAATCGATTTTGAGGACGGTGAACGATTGTTAGGCCTCGAAGAGGGAGTCTCCGGTTACAAATACCGACAGCTGTATGAAACACCTGAGACTGCTTGGAATTGCCGCCTCACAGGATTAATTGAGCGTGACGTGCCGCCGCCGGCAACCCCTCCCCGAAGCGACGCACACTTCCAGCCCACCACCGGATGGTTGTTCACGATACTCACTCATCGAAAGGCCTGCTCTGGAAAGCGATGAGGTTGACCTGCTGAATGATCAAGCCGCGTGGTAGTCGTACTTGCTGACAAAAACTCTCAGGTGTTTTGCCCGGGAGGCCAATTCAAAGCCTTCACCCTCGCCCTTGTAGTTACAAAGCTCTACGAACTCCACATGGTCGACGAACCGTTCAGCGTCTTCTTCCGTCCAGCCGGCCTTCAGGATCTCCGGCTCGATGCATAGACCGTGCTCTTCTTCAGAGAGATACGCTGGCGCTGATTGGTCTCCAGCCGACACTTGCTTGTAGATGGGCTCCATAAGGTACTGGACCAGACACTCCCGGTCGTAGAAGCCGTCAGCAACCGTGAACGTCTGCGGTGACCTGAATGTCTCTGCGTACAGGGCTTCAGCGCGGGCAAAGGTGCTTTCGTCCTGGAGCATTGCGGTCAGAGCTGCAGAGAGTGCTTTGAGCATGACTGGCATCCTTGATGGCTGGCTTGTGCGCCAGGCGATCCAAGTGGTTTGGTGAGGATGCAGATAGTGATGCCTGGCAGCCTGTGCCAGAACCACTAGCGAAACCGATATTAGGGAGCTGTAAAGGTCGGTTTCGCTTATGGGCGCGACTGCGGCTAAGCGTCAGTCTCCGTCTTCGGGTTTGGATGGAGTCAGATCAGGGGAGGAGTGAGCGCACTGACCAGCTGGGGCTGGCAGGGGTAGCGCTTGCTCATCGTATCGCCGCGCCGACTTAGGGTCACAGTCAGATAGTCATCGCCACGTTCAAACGAAGTGACTAGCCAGTTGAAGTAGAGGTTCACGCAGAGCTCTCGCACAAATGGATCCGGCAGGATCTGCGATGCACCAGGAATGACTTTGTCTAGGGCAACGACCTCACGCCGGTAGTAATCTGCTGACTGCGCAGGGCCATGCTGCCTATAAGCATTGCCATGAGCCCCTGGGGATGGTTCCGCGCTTGACTGCCTTGCGTTCATGTAGCGTTCGAAGGGGCTCCACCACGAGAGCAAGCCGATCACGATGGGTATGGCATAAATAGGAAGCGCGACGTGAGTAGCGTGTTTGAACCCTTCCCAGTTCGTCACGGCCAGCGCAATAGCAACCACGACAGAGAACATCGCACCCAGAATGCCCTTTACGGCCGTTTCAAGCCGGGGCGAGCTACACGCGATCGTCGATACGACAAAACCTACTGACGACATCAGTGCCAGGGTTTTGTATGTTTCTTGATCCATAACTTCATCCAGATCATTGACCCTAAAGATTCGATCCGAAGGGCCGGGGTAATTGATGACGCTATGGTATAAGCGTTGCTAGAAACCCCCTATCCAAAACCCGTCGTCCTTTTTTCGTGTGACAGTCGGCCGGGTCGGCTGGAGGCGAACCGTGGCGTGAAAGGCGGAATTGAGGCGGGGCTCGGGAGTGGTACCAAACGGCTGGCGCGCGATTTAGGCCCTAGCCTCAGGTTCGAACAAGAAACCACGCCTACCTTACCTCGGCACATTGGCCAGGCACAGGCGCTGGGTGTCCTTGTCCTTAATGCTGTAGCAGGTAGAACGAGTGCCTTTGGTCTCGGCCAGACACAGTTGCTTTCCGTCGTGGGCGCGGATCGAGTAGCAACGCGAAGGATCACCCTTCACAGATGCCAGGCAGTAGCGTTGCTTGTCCATGTCCTTGATCGAATAGCAGTTGCAGCTGGCGTCGGCCTGGGCGAAGGCGGCCAGAAGGGTGAGGCTGAGTAGTGTCCAGCGCATGATTGGTCTCGGTTGCGTTTAGCGATCCATGGATGCCCATTCTAGTACGTTCATGCCCGGTACCGCCGTTGCGGTGACTTTGTGAATCGCCCCCTGGCCGGTATCCTCAACCTAACATTAGGTGCGAAGGGCTTCTGGCACACGCCGGTAGGGGTGACCATTGGCTGGCGTTCATAGAGACCCATGAGGCGCTGATCCCGAATGTTTCAGAGGGGCTCTGAGGGAACCATGCGAACCACTTACATCGGGCGAGCGCAGTTCATTCAGCGTCACCTCATCAAGTAACCGGAGAATCGAACATGGATATCACGTTGCACGGTTTCTCATGGGCGATATTGCTGCAGGTGCTTGCAATTGCGATCTGTGGCTTTGTCATTGGTGCTAGAGGGGCAGTTGTTGCCACCGGGATATCAGTATGGTTGGCGCTCGTAACGCTGACCGTCCACTTCATAATCAAATAATCACGGAAGCGAATCATGCAATGCAAAGACCAAGAGTTCACCGTCGGGAAAGGTCAAGTGATGCTGGATGGAAAATCTTATTACCCTGACTCAGTGCGTTTGGTAGTCCCCAAAGACCAAGCGATCGAATTGGCTCAGAGGATTCTCCGGGCTCACGAGGTTGCCCGGCCGGGAGACACCCATCTGCTTGAGATACCGCTTTTCGGCCAGCTCGAAGAAGTAGAAGACGAGTAAGCGGAAAGCACAATTATGACAACGACTGCCACACCTGTACCGGTCTTGATGGCCGCCTTCCGAGACGCCAGCTTTTGGCGGCGTCCAGACACTCGCTTTGCCAAGATGGCTCACGTCCTGTGTGCTGATGGCAAGCTAGCTTGCGGCATTGCCGCGATTAGCGGGCGGGCATTTGGCCTGCGTTACGCCCAGCGCGGGATTGACTGACCATATGTCGACTCGTCAACAGCAAGCCTGGTGTGTGATTTCCCTGATCTGCATCGTGGGACTTTACTTTTTGCTCTCGTCATACACGTCCAGCCTGGAGAACCCTGCACCCATGTTTTGGGGGCTATTTGGTGGGCACTTAATGCGGGTGTACTTCTCCGTACGTTACGACTTGCACGCGCAGTCACCTAAGGAGGTTGGCCTACTGTCGATTGCAGCAGTAGCCGCGGCGGTTATGGCAATGCAGGTGCGGCCGTGGGCTCTTCAGGGGTTTTTTGAGTTTGAAAGCAAACCTGAAGTTGGAGAGTTCGTAGCTCTCTACAAGGAATATTTTGTCGCCGTGCACAATCCTGTGTTTGGCATCCCGGCATTTTTCTTGGCGCTCTATTGGGCTGCTATAAAGCTCCTATGTAAGGCCGGGAATCGTTGGCCTGTTCTCGCCTACCCACGCAGTAGCCTCGAGATGTACGGCGCCTACTACGAGGCGGCCAGCCACCACTTGAGCCCCCAGGCTCGGGACGCAATTGAGGTGGATGCAAAACACATCCTGGCGTCGAGCAAAGGTTTCTACAAGGGGCCGTCACCGAACAAGCTCCTCTAGTCCTTACTTGAATCGCCTATTACACTAAACCAACCTATTAAACCTTGGCTGAGAGCAGGCTAATGTCAAACGCTAACAAACCCTTACCTCTGGCTGAACTCACGGCCAATACTCTGAAGAATACTAACGGATACCTGGAAGTTGATACCCAGGGCGTCATATTCAAGGTGTGATGATGTTCTCAGTAGCCTTAATCTTTCGGGCGCTGAGATCGGTACGAGCTCCAATTGGATGTGGAGATCGGCCCACCAGGGAGTCCCGGAGGAGTCTACTTAGATGACCAGCAACAAAGAATTGCAAAGGGGCAAGCGCTGGCTTCATCTCGCCGCGGCTGCAAGCGCAGGAATAATTCTGGGCATGTTGCTGATCAGTGTCCCCTACAAGAGCCAGCTCAATACCTGGAAGGAGATTGCAGGGGATTGGCAGAAGCAGGCGCTTGAGTGCAAAGACGCATCGGGAAAGTCAGCCCAAGACAACGCATCGAACAGGGCAGCGGCAGTCAGCGAGGGGTGACCCCGGGCTTCCCTGCACAGGCCCCATTGGCGAGTTAGCCGCTGCCTGGGCCTTTGTAGGTAGGCCACCATCGCATCTGATGGCGCGCCCATGCCACGGGCAGGTGATGAATCAGTGGAGGGGAGGGTGTAGCCGGCCGTCGAGAGCGAACGGCTCCTGGAGCACCACCTCGTAGAGTCCCCGCGCCAGCGCTGGATTCATCACCACATTCCAGCTATGCCGAGAGACGCTCGACGGGATCACCACAAAGGGGTGCTCACTCAGTAGTTCCGCGCCATAGAGCTGCTGGCTTTGGCTGGGAGTGCCGGGGATAAGCCAGTTCGAGTTGGAGATAGCACTGGTGTCGAGGATGTGTATCTTCGAAGGGTCAGTGATTCTGACTTGGGTAAGGACGTGGGGTAGAGCATCCAGCGCGCCAAACCCTTTGTGAACCGCGACCTCTAGGATCGCGGTCGATGCATCAAGGCTGGCATAAACGACCGCTAGACCCTTGGGGTTCCAGCGGCCGCCACCCTTTTCAGCACCAATCCCATGATCCCAAGAATGGGCATATCGCTTCGAATCCAGACGCCAGAAATGAACCTCACTGCTCATAGGGTGTTTCGGCATCAGCAATAGACCCCGTGGTCCAACCTGGTGAGATAGTCGCTGACCAGCTCATAGCCCACTGCGTTGGCAATCAGGTTGATCGGTGCTTCACCGTCAAGGCCTATGGCAGGTTTCTCAATCCACTCTTCTGCAAGCGCGCGAGTGCCCAGGACCTCTGTCGCCTTTTCCATTACCTCGGCGTAGTAGAGTGCTCTCGAGCTTTGCTCAGCAGTGAGGGGCTTGTCTGGCTCCTTCATCCGTCGGGCGAGTGTCCGCTCGGAGGTGCCCACAATTTTCGATAAGACGCCGCCGCGCTTGTAGACCTCCGAAGAATTGATCATGGCCAGCACAGAGCGAAGGCTAAAGCCCTCAACAATTGCCCGGTAAACGTCCATGCGGTCGTCAATGCCCCGGTCATGAAGTAGGAGGGTAACCATAGTGATGTTGCTTGAATGAGCCGCGCTTTTCATGTCGCCTCCGAAGCTCTTTGCCATTTGGCATTAATGATAACGCCAATTTACGGTGCGTGCCAATTTCAGGCCGCCTGGCCGGTTGAGTGCCAGTGGAAATGGCTGACGCCGCTAAGCCGCCACTGAGTAAGATCCGAATGGAAAAGAAGGACCTTTTACGCCAATAGGGAATCAACTGCGTATTGGGGTCCGAGCGCGCGGGTGATGGCTATTTGGCTAAGCTAATACTGATCCGGACGTTTAATTGCGCCGCAGATGTTCAAGTCCTTGGATGGGGTTCGAGTAGGGGAATTGCCCCATGGCCCATTTGCGAGGGGCTTTCAAGTTTGCTAGGGTGGCCAGGCTTCCCACCGACCACCGCCGCAAAGCGAAGCGTGATTTGCATCTTGTTCTGATTAATCGTCAATCAATGCAGGTCGTATAAGGCGGATAAAAACGACACATCTGCATTGGCCAGAGGATTAGTCATGCCCGCGAAAGATCTGCTCAAGCCTGCATCCAGGCTGCTCATCACCGAATTTGCCAAGCGTGGCGTCGCGCTCAAACCAACCATCAGCTACCAGCTCCTGGCGGCCGCTTACGGTTTCTGGTCTCACGAGTCCATCGCCCAGTATGGGGTGCCGTTTGAACCGTTCAATGAGCAATACGTCAACGGCGCTAAGCCGTATTTCCAACTGGGTATGCTGAGAGCCCGCATCTCAAGTCTGTTGGGTGTGGACGCTGAGGAGTCAAAGTTCCTCACTCTTCTCGTCAGGGACTTATTGACCTATCACTACCCGTTACGCGTGCAAGCGCTGCGGATCCTTTTTGATGATGCTTTCACGCATAGCCGGGAAATGATCTTCAAGATCCTCAGCGCGGAAGGGAATGGACCAACGAGTCTGGCCAGCGCAGAGATCATGGCGAAGAGACTTCCTGAGCTGCCGGCCTCAACGCTTGCCGGGCACCTGAGGTTGATGAGAAACCAGTTGGTCGACGTCGGCCGTGGCGTCCGCACTGTTGCCGAGTTCATCAGTAGTGCTCCAACCTGGATTTGGTGCTACCCGAGCGCCTTTATGAATGAGGCAATCCCTTCCTTGGCGGATGTCGGCTTTCACACCTGGCAGCCCTCGGACGACTGGGTTCCTGGGGGCGTAAACCCACGTACAGAAATAGGCGTTGGGTTCGTATTGCTGCAGCACCGCAGCGATAGTGAGAGCCCGATCTCATATACGGTAGTCTCTGGTGTCTATTCGCTGAATTCTACGACCTCGACCCCGGCCTGGTCCGATGTCAAAGCCATTGGTGACATCCGCAGAGAGGTATCAGGCTTCCGGAAACGAACCCTGCCTGAGCTGCTGGGGCATCCGGTCGAACGGCTCCCTCTTGTGAAACTTTGCCCTAAGTGTGGCGATCTCTACGCGGCCGGAGCTGCGAACTTGATCAGCTGCAGTTGCCCGAAAGGCTGAGTTCCTTACCCGGTCTTGAGGTGCCCAGGAACGTTACCTGGGCACCTTGGCCAGGCACAACCGCTGGGTGTCTTTATCCTTGATGCTGTAGCAGCTGGATCGATTGCCTTTGATCTCGGCCAAGCAGAGCTGCTTGGAGTCGTGCTCGCGAATGGAGTAGCACCTGGATTGATCACCCTTTGCAGAGGCTAAGCAGTAACGCTGCTTATCCTTGTCCCTGATCGAGTAACAATCGGTGGTATCGGCCTGGGCGAGTGTGGCCAGCAAGGTGAGACCAAGAAGTGTCCAGCGCATGGGGTATCTCGGAGTGATTGTCTTTCCAGCATGATACATGGGTGCAGCGCACCCACGGGATAGGAGGCTGCCGGCCGGGTAAGCTTGGTCAGGTTTAAGCGGCATCGAAAAGGGAGAGCTGCGAATATCCAGGAGTGGCTGCTTTTATCTTTGTGCGTTCTGCTCTGGCCGGTACCGGTACCGGTACCGGTACCGGCTCAGGCTCTGGTTCTGGCTCTCGCGCAGGGCATTCCAGCACGGCGGCCATCACTTGTCCCGCTGGCTCTGCGACTGGTTCCAGGCAGACCGGTGCTGAGTGCCTTACCGACTCGCTGTCCACCATCAGCACAGGTACTTCTATCTCCTCACTGTGAGGTTGAGTGAAATCACACAAGACAATCTCGCACATGGGGCTAACGCCATGCCACTCGTCCAGGTATGCGGAGGTGTCAAGGCCGCAATTATGCTCGAGGAGCACTCCGGATTGATCCATGAACTTCTGGCACTCCCGGGTGATCTCAACACGGAAATTCGGTTGACCCGAGTAGCGGAAGGGCGCGGACGCTTGGGGAATGATGAAGACGCCGTGATCAGCAATCTTGCTGGCCACCTCGATCAGCTTGTACTCGAAGCTTGCGCCGGTGTATCTGCCGTTGAATGCGTGGCCGGTCTTTACCGCCCCGAACGGCGGATTCGATATCGCCACGTTGAAGCGACCAAGATCACCGAGCGCAAAGACATCGCTGACGATCCACTCCGCTTCTGGCATGACGCGCTTTCCTACCGCGGCGTACTCTGGGTTTAGCTCAACACAGACGATGCGTTCTGCACGCTCCCGGCACGCAAATGCCAGCCGGCCGATGCCGGCGCAAAGGTCGATCAGCGATTTGCACTCAGGCACCTCAATGGAGAAGTCGTTGGCCAGGCCCTCAGGTGTGAAGAAGGCGCCAGCGAGACCATTCATGTTCGTCGCGGACTCGTGAAAGTTTTCCAGGATGAAATAGCGGTCGTCCAGGCGCAGGGGCTTGTCGGAATAGACTAGATCGAGGGCTTGTTGATGCAGCTTAGCCGCGACCTTGGAAAGCTTTGCCACCTGGATTTCCTTAACCCGCCTCGGCAGATAACTAAATGATTGTGCTGGTAGTTCTGATGGGAGGATTGTGGGGTGGTACAGGGCGTGCCACTAGCACCCAGCGCAGGATAAATACAGGACGATGGCAGAGAGAGCGGGGCATCCCTTATGAATTTGAAGCATAGATTTTGGTTTGATTTATCTGGTTGGTACTGACAGAGTCCTCGCCGGCAACGGTACGGTGAATGCGCAAGTACGCGAAGCTCGTTGGCATTGAATGCCAGGGATCGGGAATGAGGACGCCGATATCGCGCTGCGAACCAGTGTTGAATGCTTCAGGGGAGGAACGTACCTCGGCAGGTTCCCCAAGTTCCGAAACCAAACCTAAGCGCGAGGCTTAATATCTCGCTATTGGGGCCGCTTGGGATTTCACGACCTGCCGTTATGCTGGTTACCAGTGATTCCCGCGGCACGAATGATCACGGAAAGGACCGTCATGACTCTGATCCAGATTGAGCAGAACCACCCGAAGACCCTTGAACGTGCGCGCGTACAGATTCATGCCATCAGCACAGCGCTCGCGGCGGTAGACATGAATCATCATTGGGTTTGGGCGTCAGGATATGTGGCCGCGCTAGCTTTCGAGAGGCTAATTGACGAGGACACCAAACGCCTGCTCGAAGATGAGGCGGATCAGGCACGCGATGCATGGCGGTCCCCGACTGCTCGTATGCGCGACGACGTATAATGACTCACGCTGCACACTTTGGCCCTTGACTGGGCACGAATATTTTCTGCCCCTTCGTTCAAATGAGGCAAGTCTTACATGAGCACCCCAACCGCAACCCAGACTAACAAGCTCGTGCAAAGCGGTTCGAGGCCTACAGCTCCCAGCCAGGCACAAGTCGACGCTATGGCCGAAAGCATCCGTAGTTTAGGAATCCTGGAGCCTCTCCTGGTTAACCGCGTCGGCGACCGCTATCAAATCATCGAAGGTGGTGGCGAGGTTCGTTGGCTTGCTGCTCAGAAGCTTGGCATGGACATAGTTCCTATTCGAGTCGTGGAGTTCGATGACCATACTGAGGCCACGGTATCCCTCATGCTCAACATGACTCGTGAATCCATTGCGCCTGAAGAAGCCTTTTCAGGTCTTGAAAGCCTGGTCGCCGAGTTTGGGGAGGTAGCAGAAGAGACCGTTATTGAACGGTTACCTGAGCTTCGCGGCCTCGTAGCTGCTAATCCGGAGTTTCAAAGCCGCCTTGATGCGTTGTTGTCCAGTTGCAGCATCAACAGCCGGGAAGAGCCGTGATATGGGCCAAGTAGAACAACCTGAGAGCAACAATACTGAACAGTTTCTGTGGTGGGCGACTCGTGACTGGCTAATCCACCGGGATCGGGCCAGTGCGTATCGCTCACTTTCGTCTCTCCTGAGTTAAGGACGTGTTTCATGAAATCCATCCTCGCCTTCACGTTGGGCTTGGCTCTATCGGTAGTGCTACTTGTAATAGGGTATTACCTGTTCCTTGCGACCGGGCTGGAAGACCAGATGGGTTGGCTTGTTGGATTTGGGGTCTTTTCTCTGCTTCTCTGGGCGAAAATTGCCCGGGACGTTCGGCCTGTTCCTGATGCCTGGAAACGCTTCATCAAGTGATAGGAATTGAGAAATGAAGGCTGAAAAGTCCGCCGTGCCTGATGGTTTGGGCCGATACACCATAGCGGTTCTGCTTGTTGCTTTGCTTTGTGGTGGTGCATGTGTATATGCGCTACTCGACACTGACCCTTTTGCGCCATGGATTGCCGCAGTCACAGGTATTTTCTGCCTGGCCACGGCTTGTTATGGGTGGGCTCTGGCAAGCACGTGGTGGCATTGCTCAAAGGGCGTGCATCCCAAGTGGTCGCTGCTAAGGCCTTCTGGCCGATCAGAGTAGCAAAGGTCGTGAGCCCAGCCGGCAGTCGGCAGCCTCGAAGCCACGAGCCCGATCATCGTGGAAATACCGGCCTGAAGGTGGTGCGGCGATTGGATGGATGTAGGATTCGAATCCACTTTCAGAACATCTAGGGATCCAGTTATGAGAATTGCTTCACTCGGCACTGCGGCCATCCTCCTGCTGGCGAACGTCGGCATCGCCAACGCGGAGCCATCAGTCTTGTCCAAAACAGGTCACGACGTTTTGTATATCAAGCATATTGCGCCAGGATCCGAAGGGATGTCTCCCGAGCAGATCGGATTGGCCAAAAAATTCGGCACCTACCAAGACGTCCAGAATAGCGTGTCGATAGATCAAGGTCGGGTTTGGGTTGGCACAGTCGTAACGATGGCGAATGGTATCTGCACAGAATCGACTAGCTCTATTGCAGGTGTTCCAAAAGGGCCCGGCGAGCCAAAATTGAATGTCGTGGACAGGATTGTTCCTTGCCCAGCCACGCAAGTGAACTGAGCTCGAAAAGCGGGTTTGGGTGCAGAACAGCCCGGTCGGTACCGGGCTGGTGGGCTAGCTGCGGCCGCCAGGTTGATCAAGTCAGCCCAGTAGACTCAATTGCGCGGGCGGTGTGCTCACTACAGCAGCGCGCATCACTGGCTTGCTGTCCCCGATGACCCATGTAGTGCACTCCGCCGGCAGTCGAGTGACATAGTAGAGCTCGTCGAGTGCTTCGGGCATGTTGAAGCGCAGTTCGCTGCCGACCCGGGTATGGGCAACCTTCTTTGAACTGCCTTCTACGTTTCTCCGCTGATGGTGCTCAAGAGGAACGAGGGTGTCTACGACAACGGTTACGCTCTTTCTGTCGATACAGGTTGCAGTCTGAACGGCATTACGGAGCGCCTTCAGGCGACTGCGGTAGCAGCCAGGCTCACTCAATTCGTCCTGCCAGAGGCCGACCACATACTCCGATAGGATACTGTAAGCCCAGCCAGCGCAGGTCCAGCTTCCATCCGAACCCTGTATCAGTACGTTGTCGTCCTTCTCGTGAACCTTCATGAAGCGTGGTACCGGTACCTGGGAGGCTTTGGCTTTCTTGGGGATGTATCCAAGGTCCAGGTTACGCAAGCCGTTGACTGGCGCATCATAGGATGGGATCACGCGCCACGCACCGGTGTGCCGGCCGTCATAGATCTCGCTAAGAATCTCGCAGTCACGGTGCAGGGAGACCGTCACGGATTCACCGGCTTCAAGGCTTTCAACCATATCTTGGTTGCCCAGCTTCAGCAATGCGTCTTTTACCCGGACAAAGTCCCCCTGTGTGATTGGTGCCTGGAAGGTATCCTTGATCTGCAGCTCGATCTCCCGGTCAGCCATCTGAACCGGGCTCTCAAGCTCCCGCAACCAGCCGCGGATGTAGTTCTCAGGGGTGATGCTACGGCCGCCAGCCCCCTGCAGCGAGCCACCCTCACAGGCAGCAGCAGAGCGAAAGATTGCTTTCATGGTCGAAGCGAGGTCTCCAATCATGAGGGCACTCCAGCGTGGGGTGTGCGGGTAGCAGTTCTTTTCATAGGTCCGCTCAAACATGACGTAGCAGAGCTGACCATTGGGGCCGCGGAATGCGCCTACCAACTTGCCGGTGGATACTGTAGCGCTCATGTGTGTAGCTCCTTGAAAGGCTAAGATGCTGTGTTTCGATGGGCTCAGTGTCACGGCGATAGGCTTGTGCCAGAAGCACCCTCTTCTCAACTTTTCGTGGTCGTCTTGGGGCCTTACAGGCCCTCTGTTTGGACCTGAATGGCAGCCCGGCTGCATAACTCGCGCGCCTGGCTGAGGGACCCAATTCGCGTTCAGGCAAAACCAACGTGCTCAATCGGATGGAGCACGACTGCCAGGACGTTATACTTTGAACGTAACATCCCGGGCCTAGGCATTTGGGATATCCCTGGCTGATGCCTGGCCTCTAAGAGTGGTGAGTGAAATGATGGGATGCTGTGGCGCTGAGCGCCTGAAGTTCAAGCCTGATGAGAGCAAGGTTGATCAGGAACGGCTCGACAGCCTTGCAAAGGAACTCCTCGAAGATGGGTGGCCAGAGAAGAGCCTCGAGCGTTTCAAGAAATGCACTTGCCCTTGTCACGTCGACGGCAGAAACGTCATGTGCTGAGGGGCCCCAAGGCCTGCATTACTACTCTGCGGCCTGAGCAGCCTTCCATGCCTTTGCGTGTCCAACACAGACTTTCAACGGTCTGCCGCACTCATCGACCTCGGCGTGGCACATGAACCCACGGGGCTCAATGGCCATGTAGGACGCGTCAGAGGTCGCCATAGGCGATTGGTTGGCCATGGTGCCCAGTCTGTAGGCACATCCTTCACATGCCCCGGCAGGATCCGCCTGGGCGGCCAACGCAACACCCTGGCAGGCTCCGGCAATGGTGGGTAGGTTGATACTGTCGAACCTGTCCGGGTGCATGCCCATTTCAGTGATCAGCACTAGGTCGGTCATCGCGGCGCAGTTCTCGACGACTGAGTTGGCCATCCCGATGAACTGTGTGAACAAGGACACAAGGTGAGCTTGCCCGTACTGCTCCGCGTAGGCGGTCAGCGCCTGCCCACGATCGCCGGCGCTCATGCCCGTTAGCTCAGAAATGAAGGCGGCCTGATCAGCCGACATTGAATAGCCTGGGTCGGGGGTCATCGTTTGTAACCTCAAATGGAAAGTGTCCCAGTTACCGGGGTGGGCCCACGCACCCCGGAGGGCATAAGTGATTAAGCAGCCATACCCATATCGGAACAATCCTCGCGCCAGCCAGCCCATAACTCGGCTTCAATCGAGTTGTAGGTGTCAGCTAAGTCCTCCAGATGCTTGCGGTGGGCTTCCTCTTCCTCGAGCTCCTTCTCCCACTCCTTCAGGCATTCGTACGCTTCGAGAACTGCTACAGCCGATTCCTGAACAGGCTCTCCACGGCCCCAGGCCAGAAGCAGGCACTTCGTTTGCCCTGAAGTTGCATCTGATGCTTGAGAGCACGTGACGCCCATGAGTTGGGCGATATGAGTGGTTACCGCCGCTAGCCACTGGCTGTAGGGCTGCGCCAGCGGTACCCCTGGCTTTAGCCAGTGCTCGGACAGCGTGCCGATCGACCCGTTTTGGTAGTTGGTAAAATAGAGTTCTGTGTACAGTTCGTGGGCCAGGTTGTACTGGTCAGCCAGCTCGGGCACGTCCTGTAGCAGCAGAGGCGCCCGCGGGCCGTAGTGGCGGTAGGTTAGGACGTCGTTCGAGGCCAGCGCGTGGACTGCGTCGTATGCGGCTTGCAGCGCCGCCTCAGTCCGGGCCTCACATCCTTCGATGCTCTCAAGGGCTACGACATCAACCCAAAGGAGGCGGGCGGCGAGGGCTTCTTGGAATGCTGGGTTCATGGTGAGGCTCCGATCTGTGTTTGGACAGTGGAGCCATCATCAGGCCGAATTTGGTGTGCCAGAACCACCTAACTGATATTGGAAGGCCTTACTCAGGCCAAGCGCCGGCGGGTGCGGTGGGCGCTCGTCACTTCGCCTTGCGCCAAGAGCCAATCAGACTGTCAGCGCCCCAATAGCAGTCCTCGGCCCGTTTATTCAGGAACTCCTTACCGTCGATGTAGCGAACATCAATCCAGCCCGAGACGGGGCGCCCGATGGTACGGTCCCAGGACTCCCAATTCTTCAGCGTGTTGTCCTCCTGGGCAGTTGATAGCCCGGTAACGGGCTTGGATTCGATGCGGCTGCTCATGTTTATCCTTTCCTGATATTGGCATGGAATCCATGCCTATTTACGGCTTCAGCACCCGCAGGTGCAGGGCGTTACTGGCGATTTCGTACATTCTCAGCGGAACATGTAGGTGGGCTGGCTCAGCTTGGCATTGCAGGACGTTCACTACGCATGTTTATGAGTTGAATATTGGCTTTGAAATAAGCCATACAGGCCTCGAACCCCTGGGGGATAAGCGGGGCGTACGCTTCGCGGTGGTCTCCGTTCAGAATGTAGAAGGCCTGCATTTGGCCGAACACCAGGGCAGTGGTTTCCCCGCCATACAGACGGTGGTCGTGATCGTTGTGGCTGATATAGAAGCCGTCGCCATCGGCGATCGAGTTGGGCTGCACCAGCTGGATTGTGATGCCGGAAGAAAGGGTGACGTCTGCAGTCGTGGCCATGATGTCGTGCTCGCTGGAAGGAAATTGGCTCGTCGAATCGAGGGTGTCTCAAAACATGGAGCTATCTTCCAGGCGATTGGTGCGTGCCACCAGCACCCTTTCTTAGCGAACTTTCGAGTATTTGCTTTCGTGCGGATCGGTGAACCGGAGAGCCTATCTCGATCGAACAACCACATTCATAAGCACGAGAACCGCGCCAAGTGCTATGGCCGATCCAGCCCATGCGGCCTCGGGAATACCGAAAAGGCCTATCTGAGAAGCAGGTACCACGGCGAGGGTATAAACCCCGTACGAAACGGCAACCAACCCCAGGCCGATTGCGTACATGGAAAATCTCTTCATTTTGGCTGCCATTTTGTTACCGACCTGGGGGAGTGATCTGGGTGCTCGGTGCCTGGAATGGGTTTTATTTGATGAGCTGTTGATCTGCGCTGTCCGTGAAAACTGTATCCACCCGGCAACCCCAGCCTGGAT
The DNA here is from genome assembly GCF_016881005.1 of Pseudomonas arcuscaelestis. Lineage (GTDB taxonomy): Bacteria > Pseudomonadota > Gammaproteobacteria > Pseudomonadales > Pseudomonadaceae > Aquipseudomonas > Aquipseudomonas arcuscaelestis. Next base: position 145,834 of record NZ_JACOPV010000008.1, read on the forward strand.
TTTGCGCCTGAATCCCATCCGGCATCTTGCAGGCCATGTACTTCACTTCTGTCCCTGGAACAAGCTTGCTTTCAGCCGCCATGTCATTGGCAGGAATAACCTTCAGCACGAGGACTGTGTCGTTCGGTTTCCAGAAGCCCGCCAGAGAAGTGATACCACCTGGGTAAGTAATGACCTGAGTTTCCCTAGTGCTTTCGCGAAACTGAGTATTCACTCCACGTGCGGCTTCACCCTGCGCTTCTTCAGATGGTAACTCGACTGCCTGAACCACGCTACCAGTGAGGGTGAGGAGCTGGGTGCCATTTGACAGAAACTGAGTCGTGATCTCTGCGGTAAGGCCAATCGGGCGTTGAGCTTGCTTGACCGCCACATGACATGCCGGACTGAAAGGGCGTAGCCACCGGCTAAAACCGGTGTAGCAGGTGGTTTCATGGATTTCGTAAGCGACAGTGCGTGAGGGTTTGAACTGTACGGTCCCGCCGTCAGTGATTTCTTTGATGTCGTTGGAAATCACTTTCCCGTTTTCAAGCAGGATCGCCTGAAGTGCCAGTTGTTCACCGGCCTGGGCTGTTAGACCAAGCGAGAGCGTGGCCGCGGCTACAAACAAATGGGCAAGCTTCATCTTGAGAACGTCTCCTAGGATTCGAATTTTAGGGCAGGGTATGAGTGTTTTGCCGCCCCCGGAACCAAGGGCGGCTGTGCTGCGGCTACTTCTTGGAAGCGATCTGCAGCACGCGCATGAACAGGTTGATGATGTCGAGGTACAACGAAGCGGCGCTATCAATGGCATTGTCGACAGTCCGCTCGATCTGGTTGGCACGGCCCCAGTCGACGCCGATATAGCCGCAGAAGATTGCCGCAACGATCCAGTCCATGAGTGCGACATCGGTTTTGAACACGAAGATCTGGACGAGCTCAACGATGAGCGAAATGAAGAGCGCCGCGAGGAGTGCGCCCTCGATGCGTTTGAAGAAGGCCGGGAAAAGGGTGCCCAGGACCATCATGGCCACGGTCAGGATGGTAGTGATGCGGGCGGCTGCCATGATGTGCTCTTGGGAGTGGCCCGGGATGAACATCACAAGCACCAGGCCGACCGGCACAACGATCAGGTTGTATCCGAAGAAGCTGAAAGCGGGTTTCTTGGAGCTGAAAATGATGAACAGGCCAGCGAATGCACTGACGAAGTAACCAATGATGAAAGCGATCGGATTGATGGCTTTAACCACCTCGGCCGGCACCGTTTCCACAAGCCACCAATTGAGGCCGAACCCCCAGAGCAGCACCGCGCCCAGCACCAGGTTGTAGGTATTTGCTGAAAGCCTATGGTTGATGCCTACTCGCTTGAAAGTGTCGTTCGAGAACATGATGAGCCCTTATGCATTGCCGACGGCCACCATGGACGTCGCGCAGGGTTCTATTCCAATGCTTGATGGGCCATGCCACTAGCCTAGGGAGTAGATTTGGCTCGATGCTATATCACTCTCTCGTTTTCGCTAATTCAAAACCAGTCCACGGAATTCAAAGCGTAGACGGGGAATGTGCCGGTTGAGTCGGATGAACAGGTCGTTATGAAGGGCTAGGGATGGCGTCCGTGTCAGCCACCGAGTGCAACTCGTAGCCTTCGGGTATCCACTCAGATGACCCTGCGAGCGCGCGGACGACCTCGATGTCATGAGTACCGACCGCCTCGCCGTTGGCGGTAAAGATTTTCTTTCCCCAGTAGGGATCTGGCCGCAATGCGTCGGCCGGGGTGTAGCCCTTGACACGGTAGATTATGACGAAATAAGCCATTGGTCCTCATCCAAAGAGGTCTGGGCAGTAGTCACCATGCCCTGGGCGATTGTATCCCAAGGCACCTGAGGGCCGAATCAGCGCTGCCCGTCGAACACATCCTCGTCAATGTCGTCGTCCGCTACGTTGAAATGATCTGGCTGATCAGCGTTCGATCTCCTGGAAGTTTGTGCCATGGTTGAGCGGAAGGTAGGCCGTTACATCTATGGCAAGATCAATGCTGGTCCTCCTTATGCATCGAAATGGCGAGCTCGATGGCGTCGGAAACCTGTTCACTGAGACTGCCCTGTCCGTCGAATTCAACCTCTACACCGGCTTCGTCGAACACTTCAACCCCTCCGCACTGGCGCTCGACAACTAGCTTTATGACCCAGGCACCTGGAAGTTCTCCGGCAGCGCGCTGAATCTGCGTGTGAAGCTCCGCGTTCTCGCTCAGCGCCTCGTTCTCCTTGTCCAACCTGCCCAGGGCACCATAGCACTCGGCCAAAAGGTTGTTAGCCGCTTCGATTGATGAGCCTTTTCCAGCCACACCGCGCTGGCAGTCCTTCATCAGGGCTTCGACACTTCTTTTCTCAGTCGGCATTGATCAACTCCTCAGGTACTTGGACGCCAAGCGGGGATGGAGCGAGCTCATCCTCAAAGGCGCAATCATCTGAACCGTCTGGTAGACGGTTGTCATACATCTGTCCGACGTCGTGCCGATCATAGGCGCTTTCGTCGGTCGGGCCCAAAATCAGGACCTCAACGGCACCTGCGCTCGCTGCCGCGGTACTGGTCCAAATGGCCTTGGAGTCGGGTTCAAAGGTGAACTGTTCACCATCTGCGGTCCCGGTACCAGTTTGGTTGGCGTCGACTTGGACGTGCACACCCTTGTAAGCCATGTCACTTCGGCGTCCACAGCAGCGCGGGATCGGGGTTTCAGAGGGTGCATTCACAACAATTGCCTGGAGCAACTCTTTGCTGCAGATCCGGCATTGGTATTTGAAATGCGTGGGCTTGGTTGTCATTTCGTGCTCCTTTATCCATTGACTCGGTTTTGCGCGGCTATGGCGCATCACGATTCACTACAGGTTCATGCCCAACGGGCAGGCGTATGGGACGATTTCCCCGTCTATCCACTCCTTGCCAGTTTCGCCGGGCACCAGAGGGATCTCCATCAGTGAGAAGGCCGGCCGGGCGCTCACACTCTCTTGGACGTAGAGGACCGTGAATTCGTATCCAAGGCCTTTAGCAACTTCAGCAATCTCGTTGACGCTGAGAAACTCCCCGGTGCTGAACTGATGGTCCAGAGCGGTCCAACCATGGCCGTTGATCATGGTTGGTTTCTTGCCTGGACCTGCATGTCGCTCAAACAGATGCCTGAGCACAGCGTCCCGGGCGGTGCTGTCCTTCTTGAAGTCGAGGTAGCAGTTCAGTGCTGCGCCGCCATACCAGCACATCTTGATCTGGTAGCCCTGCCGCCAGTTGACCCAACTGAGTCGAGTTGCAGCCTTAGGGTCCCATTTACTGAGTTGATCGATAGCTGCCTTGAGCAGTTCTGCGGGTACCAGGTTGGGGAGGAGGGCGCTGGCCTGTGTTGTCACGATGTCGCTCCGATTCTCTAAGTGATGGGGTGAATCATGAGAGTGGGTAGCGTGTGCCAGAAGCCCTACTTGGCAAAATCTCTGGCGGTTCCAATGGGCCCTTGGGCGTTCCCAACGATTAGGATGCGCGCCAGGCTGGGGAAAGAAACGGACATGCACGCTGGTGGTATGTCCGTTTGGCTTAGTGGCGGGTCGGTGTATCTCGCAGCTGCGGTTAGCCCTCGAAGGAGGTTAGATGCTGATGGACAACCACTAGGGATCCTCTGTTGATCAGCCGGCTGACCAAGCCGTTTGAGGCTGAGTCACCTTTGACCAGGTACCGAGCGATAACGTCCACGGCACTGCTGGCGTGTGCCTTGAGCAGCACTCTCTGACCCGCGTGCGCTGCTCTTAGAGCCAGTAACACTGCTTCTTCGTTCGCTTGGCCCACGATCACCACGTCAGGGTCGCACCGGAGAAGGTCGCGGGTCTTGGAGTCAAACTCACGTGCAACCAGGCTTTGGGGCTTCGGGGATGTGTGCTCGGCAACTGTTACGTTCGGGTGCCCAGCCCGGCGATCAACGAAATCGTTGATCAAGGCATTCGTCGTAGTTGACTTCCCTTGGCTTGTGACTGAGGAAATCACAACTAGGGAGCCCTCCTCTTTGTCCATGATCGACCGGATATCTGAGAGGGCCGCGGGATTGCTTGTGAAGATCGCTCCAGCCGTTCGGGTTGCCTTTGGTTCACGCTTAACAGTGAGCGAGTAACTGATCGGGGTGACAGCCCTACGGGCCACAACACCGCACAAGGCGTCCCAAGAAGGATAGTTCTCCTCGCGAGCTACAATTTCCAGCGATTGAGAGTGAGAGATTGCCAGGCCGGTAACCGCCTGAATTGCCTTGCGACGTTGTTTCGCAAGCTGCTTGTAATGCGAGACGTTCATTGATGAGTATTCCCAGGTGTGCAGGCACCGCTTAGCGGTTTCGGAGTCCTCATTCTCGAAGCCTGGCAGGGTCTACCAATGGCATCTGGTGTACATCCCACATTCACCGTACCGTTGCCGGCGAGGACGACAGGCTGTGAGCGCCTCTGATGCATACCGCTGATGACTGGAGGCAATCATCACTGGTATGCAGAACACAAGTCTCTCATAGGCGGCTGGAATGTCCTTCCCAAACTGGGATGTCGAAATACACCCGGCATACCAACCTAATACCCGGCAACAGTAGGCCTGGCCGCTCAGAACACCTCTCGCAAAGTTGCAGTCGCAGTGAAGGTACTGCGGTGATCCTTGGCAACTGCCGCAGCCGCCCGGTGACGTGCCCGGGTAATATCAGCTTCGCTGAAAGCTGGGAACCAGATTTCCTCATCATCGTCGCTGGCCAGGTCTGCGATCGCACAGTCGAGGCAGGGGTCGACCTGAGACTGCTTGAGCACGCAGGCGCACATGCCGCTCTTTTCGACTTGGGGTGAAACCGTGGGGAGAGTGGGGGCGGAAGTCATGATGAAAGCCTGGGTCTGATAATGTAGGTATCATCAGCCCAGACCTGCCGTGCCAGAACCCATTGGCCGTGAATCAGCGGACTTTGCCTCGTAGTGTCACGCCCCATACCCAGTCAGGGTGTAAATGGTTTCCCACCCATGATCACAGTCGTCACAAGAGGTCGCCTGGCCAATGGAGTCCCCATTGAACGTAAGCTGGGTACCAGAAAAGGTAACGTTGATCGAAGAGCACCACGGGCACACAAAGCCGCCTGGGTGGTTGAGGTAGGCATGGTCAGTGATCGGTTTGGCGACCTTTGAGGCCTTCGCTGGAGGTAGGGTCATGCTGCCACCTGGTGGTGGGTCTTGTTTTCGATCTGAACCGCCTCAGGGATCAAGACTTGGAAGCAGAACCCTGGATCACCACTGAATGACGTTGTGTCTCCTCGCGCAGATGCAATCCGGCCGGCGTACTGCTGCGCTTGTTCGAGTTGGTGCAACGAAAAGTACGATACTTCCTTGATGTTGGGGTTCGAGTGATCTGTGCACAGCACTGCGGTTCCCCCGTGGTTGTTGCTGAGGCCGAAGGTCATCACCACGTAGCGTGGCTCGCCGGCCGGGCGATAGAGCTTGCCGTCGATGAAGATCAAGCCTTGAGCCCAATCCTGAAGGTATTGGCCAATGGCCTCTTTGCCCTCGCTCACAGACACGAAGACACCCAACTGGTGATCGGACATTGTCACACTGTCGGTGATCAATGACAGTTCCGAGCCTGGGATTGGATAGTCAAAGTCCTTCCCTCCGGATGTGTGCGCCTGTCGGGTACAGCCGTACACGCTGCAGCTGGTCCATAGCATCCCTTCAAACCAACGGTACTCAATCGATGCTGAGTCCGAGCTATCCGCCTTGGTGCTAATGATTGCAACGGGTGCGGCCGATAGTTCTAGTTCGCGAATGGTGACCACCTCCACGCCGTCGTGGAAACGAACGCGCCTTGGGTTGCGGCAGCGGGGCGGAATGATTGGTTCGACGTAGCTGAAGCGAACAGTCAGTTGCATGGCAGGACTCCTTTTCAAGTTGGAGCCAGGATCCTTGAGGGTTGCTTGTGCCAGAACCCCGCGACCTTCATCTGAGGTCGCTTTCGCAAAAGGGGGGCTGGCGCCAGCGGGCTGAGTTGTACCTGGTCTGAGGAGTCAGCCCCCAACCGCGGACCCGAAATCGCGACCGAGCCTCACGTTTTTACCTCCCCAAAAGCTGCGACAATGCATGGAATAGGGTTCAGATCCCACGCTGAGAATTGAGCTACACGACTCGATCCGCAGAGCGGTGACTAGCTGCAGGGGCCAGGCCAGCGCGTTCGTCTTCAAGCCGAAGACGTGATCAGAAATATTTGTCGCGGGGCTACTGGCACGCGGAAAGTGGCGAGACCATATGCTTACCATCAAGGCCAATGCCCGTTAAACCAGGGAGTGAACAGCATGACTGCCCAGCTACATCGAATTGCCGCCCGTGGCTTCACCGAGACGAATTTGACCTCCCTTGCAAGGGATGTCCTGGTGTGGCGCAAGAACGCAGTTCTGCCGGAAGACTGCAAGCTGCATGAGCTTGCGAATCTGTGCGTTCCGTTTGCTTCGATCGGTGACGAATATCAAGAAGCGGAGCGGATGATTGTTTCCTTCGCACTGGAAAACGCAGCTCGCAGTGCTGCCAGCTCGGCTGACCAGGTGATGCGCGATCTGCTCTCGAAAGCCCGGAAGAGTGTCGACTACCAGCGCGGGATGCAGAACACAAACCACCCTGCCGGGCAAGCGCATGCAGCCGAGTTCAAGCTGCTGCTAGAGCAGATTGATGTAGCTCTTGCCGCGACAACGACTGCACAGCCTGCCGGGTAGCGAGCTAATGCTTATCACTGAAAAATGGGCAACCAAGGTCACCTACACAAAGGTATTTCTGAGGACGGCCCCAAAGAGGTTCAATCATCTTGAACTTCCATTGATAATGACATCTGTTATTTCGACGGCTTTGTGCTCGTTTATTGGCGCTGAATTCGATCTCGTCATCATCATGGTGATCATAGTGATGGTGGGTATGTTCCTGACGTATTGGTCACCGCAGGGTAAGGCCAAGCTCAACGCCATTGAAGCTGAATTCGGTCCTCGAACAAGTGCACGTATTTGGCAACTATGCAGTGATAGGGAGGCGGGCCTTGAACCGCTCGACTTAGCTCAAGTCGCCGGCAAGGTGGGCGAGCAGAAAGAAGTCAGCGCCCCAGTCGAGAAATGAAGAACGCATTGGAAACCGACGAAGATGCCAGTAAACATCCCGCTACCTCGATTGAAAGCGTACAGCAATCCGTACGGCAATGACTCTCCCTGGGGAGTCAAGGTAACCATGAAAGACGTCAAAATCGCTCTTCAGGATGACCGGCTTGCGCCGCTGCCAGACGGTGATGACCACCCAGCACGCATCGCTTACCTGGTACTGAATCCTGCTAGTGATCCGATCCAGCTCGACATCGGCTGCCCAAGCCTCGGCTACTGGGGCCCAAGCTGGCCGGTTGTGGATGGCAACCATCGCCTGGCAGCAGCGATATACCGCAAGGACGATTCCATCCCTGCCCTGGTAGACGGCGAGCTTGAACATGCTTTTGAGCTGTTTCAGGTGGATTGTGAGGAACCTGCGTTCAAATGCATGGCGCTTGAGGAGCAGTCCCATTTGGCTGGGAACAACCCTGTCGTTAAAGTAAATGATGGATTCACCGATTAACTATTGAAGGAACGAGTGGAGCGTACGCCTGGCCTGTCACCGGCCATCGAACTGCACCTAATTTGTCTTCGATCCGAATAGCAAGGAAATTGACGTATGAAAGCAGCACACATTTATCTTCTGTTGGCGAGCGCCTTCGGTTTAATGCTGGCGATGATTTTTCCCGGCAACCCTGTTTTTTTGCAGATCACTCTGTGCGTGGCTATTTCAGCATTCGTATCCAGTGTGGGGGCGGTATACCTCAATAAAGGTGCAACTGTTCCGGGTGCTGAGGTAAAGAGCTTCTGCTTGGCATTCTTTGTAGCCGTTCTTTTTTCTCTACTTTCATGCGCCGTAGTGTTGGTTTTTGGTGGTGCGCGCGAAGATGTGCAATGGGTTGCCATGACCATTCAGGGTGCCATGGGCGGGGTTGTCGGTGCGATCGTTGGCCATCTGTGGCATGAGCGGCAAGAGCGCATCCACGGCACCCATAGCCGCACCGTTGATGTCGCGCGTGATCGTGCGCGTGGTTGATGAGTTCAGCCCATCCGACGCCATCCCAGCGTTTAGTAGTCACGGAGTAGCCCAATGAGCAAAATCACCGGTGCCCAGCTGATCGCTGCTGAGCGGAAGCGACAGATCGAATCCGAAGGTCGGACTGCTCGGAATGATGATGAACTTGGCGCAGGCGCCTTGGAGCTGGCAGCGCTGTGCTACCGCGATGCCACTGACGGCAGCAGCCCGCAACCGCAATCCTGGCCGTTTGATGCTGAGTGGTGGAAACCGCAGAGCCGGCAGCGCAATCTGGAGCGTGCTGGCGCTCTCTACCAGGCGGCGGCCGACACTGCCGAGCGCTCAGAGGATTACCCACTTCGCGACCGCTTGCGTGAGCATGTCGCGAGTTGCGCAGTTCTTCTCGACAGCATCGAACGCCACAACGCGGCTAAATCCTAATAGCGCTACGCTCATCCCCCTGGAACGGAAAAGCCCGCCATTAAGGCGGGCTGGTGCGTTCCAGGGGGATCCACCAGTTAGTTGTTCTCTAACTCGTTGAGTTCCTCGATGTGTTCGTTCCCATCTGCAACCAAGCGGCTCTCCAACCGATCCGGGGACACGCCGTCCAGCTCCACTGGCGAGAAGAGGACTACTGCGAAGCCTCTGCCACGCAGTTCAGCGATGACTTGCTTTTGCGAAGCTGACAACTGTGAAGGTTGATCCTCACCAGTGGTTTCAACTTGGGATTTGAGCGAGCTGGCAATGGCTGCGGTGGTCATGGGGCTTTACCTCGTTGTGATGTTGATACGGCAATCATCAGGCCAGGTCAGCAGTGCCAGAACCCTCACACGTTTCCCCGAAAAGGGCCGAGCCAAAGGTGCATCAACGCCAGTTGGCGTTACGTCGTGGGTGAAGCGGCCACTAAGGGGAGTCCTTGTCCGCTTGGGTTCCAGACTCAGGACGCTATAGCCTATCGCCGGCGACCCGCTGATACGCGGCATAATGGGTCTCGAGGAATAAAACCCGAGGTTTGGGACTGAATCTGAACAGGCGCTTACCGTGGTACGCCCTGTACCCCTCGTCCTCGATGGTGCTGGTCACCTCGACCTCGAATGTGACCGGATTGATGGTGACCAGGTGCGCGTCAAACAGCCGGTGCAGATCCACTCGCAGCAGCAGCCCATTGCTTACATCATCGGTCTGATCGCCACGATAGGGGATGATGTGAGCTGCCTCGAGCAGCGTATCGACCTTGCAGCCGGTGATGCAGCACGCGCCGCCGTACCGTTGGAACAGCGATGTCCTGAAGTTGCCTTGCCGAGGGCGTACGACCGCTGCCTGGGTCCGCCCACCCGCTGATCCCTACGCAGCAATTCAAGCTCCACAGCCGGTGCTGGCGCGTTGTGTGCGATCTCCAGAGGCAGAGAGTCCACCAGGTCCTGTACCAGGTCATGCTCCATCATGACCCTGTAGCTGGGCTTCTCGGTGGCTTTTGAGTTCAGCGAACGTAGGATGGCCAACGTTTCGGCTGCAGCCTCCAGTGATGCGAAGCTCTCTGGCCGATTGCCCCATGCTGCCTTCAGTGGCTCTATAGTCAGTCCGCGCACATCAGCAAGGGTGAGCCCTGAAGCCATCTCCTGGGCAACCTCAACCTCTGGCTCAGGTGCATCCACACTGCCGATCGCAGCGCCTGAACTTGAGAGCTCAGCCCGAACTGCCTGCTCTTGGCTTTCCGGTACCGGGAACATGGCCAGCACCGTTTGGTCGTCCAGGTATGCCGCCGGGCCAGCGTAGGAATCATCATCACCATTCAAAACCCGGAATAGGGCGTAAAGCTCTGCAGCTACTTCTTTCGTTCCGCAACACTGGGTTCTTAAGGTCCATGCCGCAAGTACGTCTTCTGCTGTGAACTCCAGGAGATCATCAGCATCGAGGGCATACAGGTGCCGTGGGGCTTCAGGCCTGGCCGGGCCAACTACCAGACGTTGAGGGTCCACCAGGTTGTAAAGATCCGCATCGCCCAGCGCATAGGCCTGCACCTCCGGGTTCAGGTCACCCCCCTGTTGCGTCGACCAATCATCGTGATGGCCATCCATTGCGACCTGAACATAGCGTGTGAACTTGGCCATGTACTCGGCCCACGCCCGGTACCCGCCCCACCGACCAAGTCTGCACTTGGGTGAAAATGTCCCGGCTTTGATCCGTGGTTTGGGCCGTATGGCCTTTTTCTTCATGGGTGTTCCATCACTCAAGGGACGCGCATATCTGATGAGAGAGGCAGTATCGGTGATTGGACGTTGGTTTGGTACCCGGTCCACGGGCACAAGAAAGCCCGGGCATGCCGGGCTTTCTATTTCTACCGCTGCAGATGCTGGAGTGGGGCTGGCGCGCCGCCGTCAACCAGCTGGTGCAGGCAGGCGTGCACAGAGCGTACAGTCGACTGCCTCGTGCCGGCCGTCAGGGCGTACCTGTCAGCCGCATAAGCGTACTGCCAGCCATTTGGCCCGCTGGATTCGACGTTCGAGCGCGCGACCACCGCAACGTTCGAAAAAGCGATCTTGTGCAGTCCCAGCGCTGCCGATGTAGCGTGGAGCTGACCAGCTCCAGATGAGCTCATACGCCCGCCTGGCCGCGTCACAGATCACCCGTTCAGCTGTGTCGGCACCAGCAACCAGGTTGTTTACAGTCTCGATTGGTGCTTCTTGTTCGATCCAGGTTGTGAGCAGCTGGCGGGCGGTCATGGTCATGGCTTCACCTCAGTGGGGGTGGTTACTTAGATGAAGTAACTTTCAGTCCATAACGGGTGTGCCAGAAGCATGGGGAAAAGGTTTTTTTGGATTGATGCTTCTGGTTCGCAGCACCGCCCGAGATTCCTGGTCCGGGCCAGTGCCCAGTGCCCAGAAACGACGAAGCCTCAGCGTTGCCACACTAAGGCTTCGGGTGCATCTACAACTGAAGGGAACCACGTAATAGAGCGTAACCCCGCCGGTGCAGTCCGGCAAATTCGCAATGATCGGAGGCCGGCAGCCTGGGTCAGTGGCTAATGCGGTTGATGATTGCTTCCCAGCCGGGCCAATCACTGGTGCCGTGGTCGCCGCTACCCGTGACGTGTTCCACCTCCCACTCTGCGAGTGCTACCTTCTCGGCGTCTGTCATCGCAGTTGCGGCTTTGATGATGCGCTCGTAGCGGGCGATCGCGCTCTCTGTGAAACGATTAGAGTTTTCCCGGTCTTGCTCTGCCTTATCAATCATTTCAAGTCCTCGACTAGGGTTTGTGTCAGGGGCTAAGGGTGCTTCGTCCTGGCTACTTGTGGGTTCTAACACGTCCGCCAGACAGCTGAAACCATTGGCAGTTCGGTTGCAGATAAGCTGGTGAGCACCCATGGCGACCACGGCATAACCGATCAAGAGCAAGGACATGTTCCCAAATCCAAGCACCCATCCGATGGCGGTGGCTACGCAAACCCCGGCAAACAAATACGGCTTCGGCCTATGCAGTGGGTGGCCGGCGAGCCTATACCGCAATGCAAGGTTCTTGTACGTACCGCAGCGGAGGGCACGCTCCTGGCGGTCCAGCCCCCGAGCCATTTGCTCTGCTTCTGCGATTGCTCGCATGGCATCCTTGCGGTAGAGGGCCTGGAACGACTTGCTCCAGTTATCGAAGTCCTGTGCATGCTGTTGCATGGCGGGTCATTCCATCCTGATGTGAGTAGTGTTGATGTCGGTGTGGCTTGGTACCTGTCCGGCGATATCTAGGCTCTTGGCCCTAATTGTGTCTCTCTGGATCTAGGTGGTTTCGAGCACATCCGCCAGTTGGTTCCATTTCCTGGACAATCGCATGCAGTAGAAGTAATCAAGAAAGACAGCAGCCGAACCTACTACGCCGCCCAACAGTGAAAAATCTCCTACTCCAAACGCATAGCAAATTAGGGTGAAGCCCCAGGCACCGATGAGCATTTGGCGCTTTTGGCCAGCGAGAGGCCGAGCGGCTTGCTTGTGCTGCACTGCAAGGTTTTGAAGGTGGCACGCAGTAGACGGCGATCCACGGGCTCCAGTTTCATTGCCCTGTACCGGGCTTCCCCGACCGCTTTCAGGGCATCCTTTCGAAAAAGGGTGAAGAACTCCCTGGCGCACCAGTCATTGAAGTCCTTAACTTGGTCCTGCATTTCGGGTTGCTCCATTTCGACGCTCATTCAACTTGCAGGCTGAATGTGTACCTGCCGGATCCACCTGACCAGGTGCCCGGGGGCGAACCGCGGCTGCGTGCGGCTCGCTCACTGAAGCCAGGTCTATGCTGTTGCTGGCGCATCTACCAGCTGCAGGCGGCCGGTAAGGACTGCGTTTTTGATGGTATTGAATTCCCATGCAAAGATCTGAGACTCCACCGATACCCGCAGCCCTTTCCGGTAGTCATGCTTCTTCCGGCGGATGAATGCCTCAGCCGCGTCCTTGGTAAGGTGAGAGTTTACGTATTCCCAGGTTTCTTGGTAGCCAACGACACTGTGCTCCGGCAGTTTACCGAGAATCTCCCAGCGTTCATCTTCATCTGCATCGAGGAAATTCTTCTCTTCGAGCTCCTGCATCGAACGGTCAAGGCCTTCTCGCTGGGCCTCACTCAGCCCATTCCAATACTCCTCGGGCGAAAACCATTCCCGGTCTTCGCATGTGAGTACCAGGTCTTGGCTGTAGTCCGAGTCAATGCCATACACCAGCCGGCGCGCCTCAACGGTGAACAAAGCCTCGGCTGTGCAGTGGCTTCTCACTCCATCCCCGACGCAGTCGTGGTGTAGGCGCTGCACGAAGTCCGCCCAGGTCGCCGGCGTCAGGTCATCTCCATCGGCCAGGCTAAGCCGCGCGACTTCGGTGTCAGTCTGACTGGTAACCACGGTCACTGGCTGCACACTCCGGCGGCGCACCGGTGCCATGCCTTGGGGGCTGAAAGCCGAACCAACATTGAGCGGTGCCTTTGCACCTACCAGCAGCCAAGTAGCAGCGTCACCACCCAGTTGCTGATCATCGACCAGGATCGTTTCGCCTTCGCGGAGCAGGCGATACTCAGCTGCACCGGGCAGGACGGGCGCTGCCGGCGCGGCAGCGGCGTTCATGGCCTTGTACTCGGCCAACATGTCTTCGGGCATCCCGGACTCGGTGAAGTAGTCGACCAGGCGATTCATCCACGACGTTCGGAGTTCAAGTTCGGCGCTTTGCCGGTCGGTCCACTGGACCAGGGCTGTGGCCAAGATGTTGCACACATCGCCACGCAACATTGGCTCAACGGTGCCGACCAGCGCATTGTCAATCAGCTGCCACAGCGCCTGGCGTTCGGGCGGGGGAAGGCGCCCCACGTCGACTGGCTCTCGGCCGGTGGTGTGCTGGCTCACTGCCGCTTGGAAGGCCGCACTCACCCCACTAAGCTCGGGGTAAATAGTCTTCAGAATCGCGCTGTACTGGTCATAACTGATGATGGCGTCTACCGCTGAGCGCCCATCCATCCACAGCACATCCAGTTGGCAATGGCCGAAGCCGGGCTGCAATTTGTCGCGAATGGTCTGAAGCTCTGAACCAATGAGCTTTCCCAGCAGGACTGCAGCGTCATTGATGAAGCCCAGGCTGCTGTCACCTTCGTAGGCCTCTTGAAGCGACTGCACCGTCGCCTCTACGTCCGGCAGTTGATGAGGATCGCTCTGTGTCCCTGGTACAAGCTGGTTGTTGCTCATCGGTCTAGGCCCCTACGTTGTTGGATTGGGCACCCGCAATAGCTGCAGATGCAAAGTCAGAGATCGTGACCCCGCGAGGCACCTGAAGGGATGCGATTGTTTGCATGTCCCGTTGCAGGCGGTTGTGGCGCAGACGCAGGTCGCTCAATTGCGCAGCGAGTTCCTCAGGGGTCAGCACTGGACTGTCGGCACTGCAGTTCAGGTCCTGACAGAGGATCCCTTTGTCGCATTCGGTCGGGAGCCGGTTGTTGAGCAGTGTGCGCAGCTCATCGCGCTCTACCGCTGCGGCATTGAACCTGCTGGCGGTCAGTTTCAGCCGGGTGAGGATACGTTCAGCATTCTCCCTGGGCAGACAGATGCCGCCGCCGGTACCGGGATGAGAGAGCAGGCTGCGGAACTCGTCACGTTCAACCTTCGCGGCCTTGAATGCGGATGCTGCTGTGTTGAGGCGAACAAGAATTCGATCAGCCAGATCGTGCGGCAGCGTGACGACGCTTGCCTTACTGGATGGGGGGCTCATGTGGACGGTTCCTTTGCATCTTGAGTGTCCTGGTGCGCAATGTGCTTCGCAGCAGGTCGGGACGATGCGAGGATCATCTCCCGAAACTCAACGTGCCGGAACCCAAAAAGGGGGCACGCTTTTCAGGTGCTGGTGTTGCGAGGTACTGCACATAAGCAAAGCCCGCGAAAGTCGCGAGCTTGTTGAAGATGCTTACCAGGTCAACCCTGGTCGCTGGGCAATCAACCGATCCGTTTTGTGTGCCCAATGCCAACAGACCAGGACATCGAGGACAAACGCAAGAACTGCGACTGCGCCAATAGTTTGAAGATAATCATAGTGCTCGGTGAGCAGTGCTCCGAACGCCAGCCAGGCCATAGATAGGAGTGCCACCAGGAGTACGGGCTTAGCCCACCACCGCTTTGGCTCCTGTTGCTCGGTTGCTGAAGGGGCGATATGGCATAGCGTTGCATCGGCCTCCATGTCACGCACGGCTTGCAGATTGAGGTCCGCGTCGGAATTCTGATAACTGAAAATCACCGGGAGGTTATCGAGAATCTTAATGACGTAACCCGGTGCAGTGGAGGATTTCAGGATCTCCTGAACCTGCTCCTCGTTAATGGCGAACCCCGACAGCCTGTCTACATCTTTCTCGAGGATGATTTTGATGATCCGGGTGACGATAGCAATCACACCTATTGCGGCGACAGCCAGCGCGAAAACAGTAGCCACTGTGGCGCCATTAAGATCCGCACCCTGCTGAGAGCCAACGTAACTGATACCCCAATGGCAGCTGTACAGCACACCCGCTAGGAGCAGGCAATCCCCGATGGTACCCAGTACTCCCGAGATGATAGATAGCGGCTTGTCGACTTTGCCGGCAGCCCGAGACTTCAGCAGGTTCTTGGCTCCCAATTTTAGGGCTTTAAGGACGGACATCGACGATCGACGTGTTTCATGCCCAGTTAGCAATACTTGGTCTACTCGGGTCAGTGTGGCGAGCACGTTTCTAACCGCGGGAGGAGGGCAGCCTCTTAGAATCTGCTGCGCCTGTGCGTTGCTAATCAGGTATTCCTTTTCTCGTAGCATCACTGAATCCGGGGTCGTTTCGATGCTTTCAAGTATCATGGATCCTCAGAGTGCCGCAAAGCCAAAATGCTACCTTAAATGTCCAGCTGGCCCGAGGCGGGTGAAAGCGCTCCCCAACCTTCTCCAGAGTACGAGCTGGCGCTAGGAAGACGCCGGGCGGGCAGGCATCCAGCTAATACGGACACTTGCGCTCGGAGAATGTCCGTATTCCTCAATTCCGAAGGTCGGTACTGATTGCTCATACCTCGCTTGGGGATCGGGAAATGTGGGTCGCTATGCGTCCTGGATGAGGCAGCGAAGGCACTCCAGCACGAACCGGCCAAACTCAGGTGCCGCCGCGATCGCTTCGCCCATTGTGGAATACCCGCTACCGATGAGCCCCAGATAGCGCAGCTCGAAGCCCCCTGCGTCGTCGGTGATGGCCATCATCTCCTGACCGGCGAAAAGAGCCGTTTGCATCACCTCAGGAGTGTCGCCAACCCATACCTGTTGAGGGCGATTGAGCGGGAACATACTTCCTTTCTGCGTTCTGATCTTCACCGATTCATACCTTTTCAACCTGTACGTGAAAAGCACGATCATTACACGAAAAGTCCACGCGGGGCTTAATCGCGCCGGACGCAAGGGCGTCCATATGGTCGAATGCACTCTGAGGTTCGAAGAAGTATTTATCTTCGTAGTAATCACCCTCACACTCCAGCATTACGCAGAACACGAATTTGCTGTCCAGCGGTGCGTCAGGAAAGAACGTATAGAAGCTGAGGGATGTGGAGTCCTTTTTGCCGTTACTACAGACCGTGAACTCGATTTGCTCACTAGAAAAGCGCGGGTCATGGTGGAAGCCGGTAACTGTCACCGCGAATGGCTTCTCAGCCATAAAGCCGATGAACAGTGTTTGACCGATCTCTGGTCGAAAGGTGGAGGACTTCGTGGTCATGGGAGAACTCTTCGGCTGTAGGGAGTTGTTGCGCATATGGTGTCCCCTCTGTGCATGTGCCAGAAGCCCCTACCGCAGATGTGTGGATCTGGTGGCAGCATTGCCGCCCAACCATGGGTTATGAGTAGGTTTCCACTTCGCGCACCTTCTGCTGTTCGTAGTGGCGGATCACCCCTTGTGCAGCTTCCTCAACGTCCAGGGCTCGGCCCCACGCCATCAGCCATGGGCAGACTTCTCTTTCATTGGGCTCGGCCTGGGTGAACAGATCGCCCTTTAACTCTGAAACCCGCGCTTGCACCGCAACCAGCCACTTGCTGTAGGGCAGATCAAGTGGCTTGGCTGGCTCGAGCCATGTGCTGGAGAGGGCTAGCTCCCCGGCGTGATAGTTGTTGTAGTAGAGCTGGGTGTAAACCTCATGGGCCAGGTTGTACTGGTCGGCCAGCTCGGGGAGGTCCTGGAACATCAGCGGGGCGCGAGGCCCGTAGTGGCGGTGCATCAGCACTTCGTTGGACGCGAGTTCGTGCACAGCGTCATACGCCGCTTGAACCGCGTCGTCGGTCTGAGCCTCAAAGCCCTCCATTCCGGCGAGAACTTCGACATCAACCCAGAGGAGGCGGGCTGCGAGTGCTTCTTGGAATGCTGGGTTCATATCTGGAGCTCCGGGGTACTTGGGAAGTGCGGCCATCATCAGGGGAGCTTCCTTGTGGCAGAACCCCGCTCTCCGAACATTTGCTGTACCGGATCAGACCCCAGGTCAGGAATTCACTTCATCACCCCATGCACCTCCGGGGCTTCAATGCACAGAAAAGGTCGGAACTGGGGGAGGAATCCGATCCTTGATGCAGCCTATTTCAAGGCCGAAAGGAGCGTATCAGTAGCATCGGCGCGAGACTTACCATGAAGCTTAGAAATTCCCAGGGCGGAAACCACCGCTAGGCCAACCAGTAGCGCGGTAAGCCCGGGCGTTCTTCTTGAAATAGGTCGGCTGCTGGTGCCGGGCCAACAATGGGTTTGAGAGCTCCGCGGAGCCCCCTTGTCTGAGGTGTGCGGTCAACGTTGACCGCCAGGCCAAATCGTCATTGGTAGCAGCGCCTGATCTCTATCATGCAACCGCCGCGCCCTCGCCCCCGGACGAATCGGAGAGCATCAACTCCACTGGCACATGGATGGTTTCGCCGAACTTGGTAACCACGATGGCCCTGCACAGGGCGACCAGCTCATTGCGGCATGGCTCGGTGGTGTACTGCTCGCCGGCTGCGTAGTAGATGTTCGCGATCCAGCGTTCCGACGTCTCGGTTCCTTCCGCGCCGTAGTGAGCCTCCGGGGTTAGAGCCACCTGAAACTCCCGCAGCAGTGGACCAGCATCTGCCCAGTCGCTGCTGGGGCGGAATGATCCAAATCCATGCGGCGTGACACAGAAGATACGGGCCACTTCTTTGTGGACGGGAGGAACGATTTTGATGTCAATGCCCGCAGCCTTAGCCACGGCCCAATCGAGCGCCGGTCCATCAAGGTCGTTGAGGTGGACTGCGACAAATCCCGCTAGTGGGGAAGGGGTGAATACGGGTTGAGTGTTCATGCGGGCTCCAGTCTGAGGGTTTTGATGTGCCATCCTGTCCTGGAAACCCACGTGCCAGAAGCCTGTACCTTTCAGATCAATTGGCTCAAAGAGCCTGTTCCCATTTCCGAACATTTGGTGTGACGAATCAGACCCCCGATCAGGGATTCATTCATTTCATCACCCCCATGACCCCTCAGGTCCGTAATTTGACGCCAACTACAAAGAAACTTGTTGGCTCAGAGCTTCAAAGGCATGCGATCATTGCAACAAGTTCACTTAATCGCGTGTTTGATGCCACATAGGGGCGACAAACATTTTTGTAGAGGGTTGCCCGAATGAGTGCACCAAGGTTTGAGCGCCTCGCCGATCGGCTGGTTAAGTCCAGGACGGATGCGGGATTTAGTCAGCAAGAGCTTTGCAAGGCTTCCGGGGTTTCTCAGCAGACTATCTCTGCGCTCGAGTCCGGGAAAATTGGTAGCTCGAAGGGCCTGCTTGCGCTGGCCAAAGCCTGCAATGTGGATGTCGAATGGCTTATGGAGGGTGATCGGCTTACGGGTCATCCTGGGCGCTCAGGGCAAACCAGCATTGGTCACAGCATCATTGCGGACGCCCAGGCCCGGATAAAGGGGATCGTCCAGGCCGATATTTTGGTGAAAGTGGCACACGAGCAACTGAAAGCGGCGCTGGGGGTACTGACCCAGTCGCAGCACCCTGCATCGCAGCAGCTGATTGAGGCCATAGCCATTGTGGAGAAAACCTCTGCAGAGCTCAGCGCTGACTCTCGCAGCGTCTGATCTCTGTCATACCTCCGCCGCGCCCTCGGCCCCGGGCGCATCGGAGAGCATCAACTCCGCTGGCACATGAATGGTTTTGCCGAACTTGGTAACCACGCTGTGCCTTGCGTTGTAGTTTCGAGGCAAAAAATTTGATTGGTGCTGGCTTCTGGCACGCGGGGTTACAGTCCAAGATTGACACTCAAACGACATGTCCGGGCAGGTTGAATGTCCGATCGTATTGTAAGGGTGCTGGACGAAAATCTTGCCCAGTTCAATGGTCCATCCGTAAACGCTTAGGAGTTTTCATGTCAGACATTTTTCAACCTCGCACCGAGCCAGCCAAAAGTATCTATGGGGCGTTCCAGGCTGAGGCTGCAATGCGTGCTGAACGTAGCCTCGACGAATGGCAGGCCGCCGAACGAAACGCCGTCCATCGAGAGGCCGGCATTCAAGCCCAAAAAATGGGCCTGCGTGTGCCCACGATGAGCGAGGTCGAGCGGGCTGAGCGTCACGCTTTTGGCTCTATTGATTACGGCTCTAAGTGGGCGCATGCCTTGGCAGTCGCCATGCGTCAGTCTGCCCATTCAGAAGGAAATAGCCAATGAACCTGTGTAACCCCGATGGATTTGAGGGCCTGAGAGCCCGCCGTTCCGCCGAGCTTGAACGCCTGCCTTATCATTTACGCCCGCTGCTCGACGTGATGCATTCCGGCGCACGGTGGAAATTGGTAAGCGCATTGAGCGATTTGGTACTGCCTGCGACTGTGCCCGTGGAGCGTCTTCGCGGTATGGCTTTGGGCATGATCAATGCCGCGAAGATCCGTGATGAACTGAGTGAGTCGGCGGCTGACGCGCTATCGGCTTATGTGCTGGCTCTACCAATTGCGCCCCAGTAGTAAAGCGCATGTTCTACGAAATCGTAAAAGCGGCGTACGAAGCCGGAAATGTGCGGGTTGTTCCTTCAAACCCGGGTTGCGGTGATCGCATCACAGTCGAGGCAGATGGCCTCATCGGCTTTAAGGCAGCGTTTCTCACCAATACTGAGAGGCAGATGTTGGCCGAGCTTTCCAAAAACGATGCGATGGCCGTGACCGCAGGGGATGCTGTCCCTGATCCTTGGAAGGGCTTCATCAAGTGATAGGAAAACTACGATGCCGATGAAACCGCTTTGTCTTTGCTGCGATCGCTGCCGTACGCAGCAGCCAACGGCCAGAAGCTACACGACGGCCGGTGTTTGCTACACGTTGTGCGATCCTTGCCGTGAAGAGTTTGATCGTCCAGCGACGCCGGATCGCCCTCGTGAACAACGCGATATCTCTCTCGATTGGCTGTTCTAAGGCAGGAAAACGAGCATGCAAACCTTCAGCATCATTTTCAGCAACTACATACTTGATTAGCACTGGCTTCTGGCACGCGGGATTCCAAGACAGGATTGGCACATCGAATCCCATTGCCGAGGAGGGCAGTTGAAATGAGCATCGCCAATATCGAAGTGAATCAACTCGTGGGGTATGTGCTGCAGTCGAGCGAGGAACCCGTTCGTTACGTCATTCGCGTCATCGAGCTGCCATCGGAAGCGGCCGGCCACGCCAAGGGCATCATTCTGGCGACCAGTGGCAATGACCAAGCGCATGTCTCCAACGCCCTGCAGTTTTCCCTTAATGATGTCGTCTGCTTGTTGAGTGCCGAGGATCACGGTGCGTGGGTGGCGGCGGTAGATGGGTGGACCAACATTACCCATGCTGGCGAGCGTTGGTCGTTCGATGCTGACCAGCTGGATGAGTGGGACGAGGAAGAACAGGGCTTTCACTTTCTGACTTACCATCGGTTGAGCGAACCAACAATTGAAGCGGTACGTCGCTTCATTGACGACCTCCACTACTGAAGAGTCGCGGTACTGCCTAAGCCCAGCCCATTGCTGGGCCGCGGCCGTAGAAGGCCCCATTCAGTGCCCACCCTATTGAATCGTAAGGAGACGCAACCCATGCCGCTTAATGAAACTAACCAAGCCGAGTTCGATAAACTGCACACGCAGATCCATGATGCGATCAGGGCCGACCACGAAGTCCGCTGGATGCAAACAGTCGGCAACTTCGGATCAGTGCGCATGCCCGAGCAAGGCATGTTCGTGAAGACAGGCCCGCATGGCAATTCGCCGCGCGGTTCAATCGGATGGGTCGCCCAGGTTCGTATCAAGCAGGGCCAGTTCGGTTCGGATAACTACATCTTGTGTCATGCTGGCCCTGGCCCTGGCCCTGGCGATGGCGATGGCGGATGGTTGATGCAGCATTCCAACAACGCGTTCTACCCACTCACTCCCGCTGAGGTTGAGTTAGTGCGCCCGTACTTTTCAGATTGTCTCCCCGAGAGCGAAAGCTTCCCTAATGGCATCACTCTCGGTAGCGAAGAGACACGCGCCATCCGTTTCCTCATTGAGCCTCCCAAGGACTTTCAGCCACGCGGCGGCGAGGGTGCGAGCATGCGGATGACAACCGTCGGCGCTGATGGTAGCAAGACCATCACTGAGACCGTTTTTCTGTAGGGCATGATCGCTGCAGTTGTAGCTGATAAATCAATGCCTCGGTGCACTTAGACACAGTACAGCTGCTGTAGCCCGGTAGCTGCTGGGCACCTAAGGATTTCCTGTTTCAAGAACAGAAATTCCTTGCTGAAATGAGGCTCTGTGAGCCTTACAAACCATTAATAACTGGATTTCCAATGTTGACTTTAACTGATCGAAAGAAAGACCTGATGTGTCCTGGCCTAACAATTGGCGGGATTCTGCTGATGATTTTTGGCTTGGTTATGAGCGCTCCTTTGTTGTTTTGGATCGCTTTTGTTGTCTTCCTCGGAGCACTTCTGATTGGTTTGGTTAGACGCTCCCTGACAGCGGTAGAGTGTTTCTCGACCGTAGCTCTGTCATTGATCGCGATTATTATCGCGATTTCGACTGGTGGGGTGTAATCGCTCAGCCCAGGCCTACTGGTTAGAATGACACGGACATGACCAGCCCAGCGCCTGCTGGGCAGCGGGGGCGGTTGCAGATGGCGACCATCTACTCTGATGGTAACAAGACCATCACTGACACCGTTTTCCTGTAGGGCGATCCGCGGTCACCACAAGCCCGCCCCGTGCGGGCTATAGCAGGCCAAGGACATGGTTCCCAGTCTGCAGATCGAAGGATTGTACTTAATGAAAGAACGCCCGATTTTGTTCAACAGCCATATGGTCCGCGCCATTCTGCAAGGTCAA
Organism: Pseudomonas arcuscaelestis; assembly: GCF_016881005.1. Classification (GTDB taxonomy): domain Bacteria; phylum Pseudomonadota; class Gammaproteobacteria; order Pseudomonadales; family Pseudomonadaceae; genus Aquipseudomonas; species Aquipseudomonas arcuscaelestis. The sequence goes on from NZ_JACOPV010000008.1 coordinate 167,742, forward strand.
AAAACCGTTGCCCGGTTTGAAGTGGAGGGTGCCGCCGCGGGGTTGCTGGCCGGCCACTCTCCGGAGTGGATAGCAGAGCGCGCAAGTGAGCTTTGCATGTACGGTCAGACCGGTGATCAGCTTTGGGTGCAGGAGGACACTGAGTCTCAGCTTTCTCCGTGCGGAGCTGTGGTTCTTTCGCGTTATGTCGCAGACAAGGCCCCGGTGCTGTATTCAGGCTGCGAGGACCCTGCGTTCAATGGATCAGTAGCCCACTGGGAATATCCGCACAATGTTCGCCCTGGAACACGTATGCCGCGGTGGGCCAGGCGTATCCAGCTCGAAATCACAGCGGTCCGAGTCGAGCGGTTGCAGTCAATCAGTGACGGTCAGTGCATCGCCGAGGGGATTATTCCCGTACCCAAATTAAACCCTGAGTGCGAACATGAACGGCAATTCTGGCGTGACTACCACCTGGGCGGGGATGGGACCTTCTGCGTTAGCACGCCATTGGAGTCATTCCAAACACTCTGGCGTCACAACAACGGCTGGTCGTTTCCCAAAGGCGCCAAGCTTGAACCGTCGGCTTCTAATCGGTGGGATGCTAACCCTTGGGTGTGGGTTGTAGAATTCCGGCGCATCGAGGGCGCCCAATCGACCACTTGCCTTGTCGCGGCCTAGCCGTTATCGGAAAAGTATGACCAATACCTTCACTGCTTGGATCGCCAAAACGCTTTGCGCACTGATCGCGCTGGCAACGGCGATCGCCGCCATAGTTGGTGCATGGTACGCATTCACCCCGGCCGTTTTGGGTGACACCGACCAAGGCCAGATGCCGTTTGTGTTGCTGGCCTTCGCTGCAACGTTTATCAGTGTTCCTGTTCTAGCCAGGTGGGTAAACGACCGGACGCTTTGGGTCGTTTCACAGCTGCTAAAGAGATAAGGGGAATCCATGAACAACACCGCGCCCGTAAACACTCACCGCTTGTACAACACGATCAGCCACGAGCATCTGGACGGGCTTGTTTCTTGGGCCATGGGCGAATTCCCTAATGCGGGCTTGAACCTTGTGGAATGCGCAGATGGCCGATGGTTTGTTGAGGTTGATCACGGGAGCGCTTTTGATCACCTCGCAGGCGTATCCAGGCCGGCGGTTGCACCCTACATCGAGCCTGTATTCTTCCGGGCGGAGGCCGAAGCACAGGCATTTGCATTCGACTGCATTAAGCAGGTGTACCCGGAGCTGGCAACCAAGGACCTGTCCGAATACTACTCGGACGACAACGACGAATAGTCACGGAACAGAACGCATGCCTACAGTCACAAATGAAATGGTTTACGCGGCGATGAAAGAAGCTGTTAAGCGTGGCTTGCTGCCCAAAGGCGGGAGCCAGGAAGACAGTATAAAAAACTTCGATGCCTTGAAGGCGATTCTGCAAGCAGCACTCGACGCCGCTAGGTGATTGAAAAATGATCGCTGTCCCATGAGCCCGCCATCGAGCGGGCAAATCCATTAGAAGCGCCGGATCGGTCGGCGCTATAAGGACCAGTTTATGAGAAATCGCAGCCCACAGGCTAACCCCGCCCCAGCAGATGAGCAGGAGCAGCTGCTGGCGCTTCACAACACTGGTCATTGTGGCGTCTCCGTCACGGCCAACTACGACCCCGAACAGTGGGAGCGTTGCCAGAACATCCTCAGCCAGGCTACAACCCACGTTGTTCTTAAAGACGCGCCATAGTCACGGAACCGTCCGAACCCACCAGACCCGGAAAGGGCCGCCACCCATGACTGCCATCACCCCCAAGAAGTACCTTTACACCGAGCCGCCGGCGCAACTGAGCGGGTCGCTGACCATCGACCTCCACAATATCGCGGTGCAACAGCTCAACGCCTACCGCCAGGCGCGGCATGCTTGGCTGGCCTGTGCGGGGGATATCCACGAAAAAAGCCAACTGCGTGCCGTGATGGAGGTCGCCGCCGCCGACCTGGCTGGTTTTGTCAATTCGGCGGTGCAGCTTGAGTTGGGCGAGCCGGACGAATGGGCTAACGCCTGATCAGGCCCCTGAGTTCGGGTTCTGACCATGATCGAGTGATCGCATGATGAGGGAGGGCGCCTGGTTGAAATCCGAAGTTGGCTTTTGAGTTGCGTCAGGTGGGGCGCGAGATAGACTGGGCCCTTTGTCGTTACACCCCTCACGTTTCAGACCCTCAGCGGAGATTCAATGAAAAATGTAGTCGCGGCCCTTGCTTTGCTGGCTCTTGCATCACCTGTGATTGGTGCCGAGAAAGACATTTTTGTCCCTGATCTGTCCTCTATCCCGTTCGTCGTGAGCAGCTCGGGTGACACCCTCAGCGGGTACGTCAAGAACTGGGGCGCGCTGGGTAATCCTAAAGGGACGTTGCCCGATGCGATCAACCGAGCAATGGATCGGCTTGAAGCAGCCAAATGCGCAATCCACATTCCAGTTTTTAATGACAATCAAGGTCACGTAAAGCCGAGTGATGGACTGGCCTCAATTGCATGTATGCAGCCAGGCGGCACTGTTGTGGTTACCGACGTACCTGGTGCCCTTCTGGATAGTTCTGGGGCGCTGGGCCAAGTCAAAGGCGATGTCGGCGAGAAGGCATTTTTCTTGGTGCAGAGCCGGGTTCAGATCCCCATTGAAAGCAAATAGCTGTTCCCCTGGAAGCCCCTCTAAGCCCCAACGGCAAAGTCTCCCTTCGTCGTTAGGGGCTGCCAAACCGGCCGCAGCACACTCCATTCTTCAAGCTACGGTTTAGATCCTGAACCGTCATGCTTCAGTCCTTGGGTGAGCACCCGACAGTTTGCGCAGAAATGTGTGCAATTAAATGTGTAGAGTGCTTCATGTTCGCGCCTGCCAAAATGCTCTGAAGGCCCCGTGTTAGTTGAGGTATAGTGGCGTTTATTCTGTGCAAAAAAATGTGCACGCCTGCCACGGGAATCATCATGGCCTTCGAGTTCATTCAAGGTAAGCATTGGCTTGAGCCGCTTACCCCTTCAGGCGGCTACCCAGCTGACGTACTGGCGATGGCCGACGAGCTGCCATACCAGCTTGGTCGCTTGGAAGGCGCGATCCCGGCTGAGACGGCTAAGCGGGTAGGCCACCTGATGCGCCTGACCAACAGCTACTACAGCAATTTGATTGAGGGCCAATTCACCGAGCCGGCCACACTTGCGCCCCGGGTGAAGGTTCGCGAAGCCAAAGATCTGCGCTTGCTTGCGGTCACCCACATCGTGGCCCAGGAAACCCTTGAGCGCTACCTGCGACGTTTCGGCGATACAACCTGGAAGGACATGTTCTCTCGAGATCTTGTGAGCATGGCCCACAAGCGCCTTTTCAGTGGCTCGTCGGATAAGGATCTGGACCTGGGTAACGGGCGTGTGCTGGTACCGGGCCAGCTGCGAGATGAGTCACAGCAGAATGTCTTCGTGGGCGATCACGCTGCGCCTGGCTGGGAATCGGTGGGGCCGATGATCAATCGGATGCAAGAAGCGTACGGTATGGCCCAAGACCCCAGAACACGCCTGCTGAATGCCCTGGCCTACCACCACCGCCTGGCGTTCACTCACCCGTTTGAGGATGGCAACGGTCGCCTGATTCGGATGATGACACACCTGCAGCTGGTCAAAATCGGCCTTGGCTCCCCTCTGTGGTCGATCTCGCGCGGGTTGGCCAAGCGCCAGGATGAGTACTACGCCAGGCTGAGAGCTGCCGATCAGCCGCGGCGCGGGGACCTGGATGGTCGCGGCCAGCTAAGCCAGTCGGGCCTGGTAGATTTCGTTCGTTTCATGCTTGAGGTTTGCAAAGACCAGATCGCCTATACCGCCGACGCTATGAGTGTGCACACTCTCCGCGACCGGCTGGAGCGCATCGTCCGGTTCGACCCTCACTTTGTTGAGGCCGGGATCAAGCCGGGGGCGGCACGAGCACTTCACCTTCTGTTGATCCAGGGGGAGGTAACCCGGGCAGATTTCAAAATCTATCTTGGGCTTCCGGATCGCGCTTCCATTGAGCACCTGAAAGCCCTGATCAATATCGGGGTCGTTGAAGCACCGTCGCCGAAGTCCCGCGAGCTCCATCCAGGCCTGCCCATTTGGTTTGCCCAGCTGGTGTTCCCCGACCTTCACCGCCGGTTCACCTAAGCACCCTTTGCGCGGCCCGGCCGGATCTGTACACCGGCCGATTCATATGGCGTTACTCGAAGTGTGCTGGCGCTGAGGTCCCGGCGGCGCACGAGGCACGGAAGCAATACGGACTTTTACACCGGGGCAAATGTCCGTATTGCCAAATCAGCACGTCCGATTAATCGGCAGGGGGCAACCCGAGGCCGGTGTCGACACTGCTCGTATCCGGAACACCCTCCAAGTGGGCCAGCTGGCCACCCTCGCGCGCCCAGGACTCCAGCAAGCCAATCGTTGGCGTCTTCAGCCCATGCTTCGATCGGTAGGCCTTGAACGCTTTGAAACTCACGGGTAGGCGGAAGCGGAGCCTCATCGACTCCCATGGGTTCGCAATGCGGCTGAGCGGATCGAGTCGCTCAAGGATGTGATTGCCACTGTAGATGTTCAGACCTCGGGTATGAAGTTCCGGGGGGATATCAGACAGCGGCAGCCCAGTGAGAACCATGATGTCGTGAATTGTCTCGGTGCTCAGCGCGATGAACAGGTTGGCCGGCACGTGTTGCCCGGGCTGCAGGTAGCAATCCCATTGTGCCGCTGCCTGGTTGGTGACGCCGATCAGATGTTCCAACCGCAGCTGGTCACGGCGGTCTGGTCCGGATTGCCGGCTAAGTGCCTCGTAAGTGAACACGATGGATCGCCTATTGGTGCCGTTGACGCCCATCATAGGTTGCCCACTCTCCGTGCGGGGGAGGCGGAACCGCGCATGGTTGGCCAGCAACAGGTCGTGCACCAGCGCGGGGAGGTTCTTGGCCACGGCCTTGTAGAACCACTTTTTCATGTCCTGCTCGCGCTCCTTGTAGTCCGCTGCAGCCAAACCCTTGATGATCTCCACTTGGTTGTGCCGCGCCGTGTAGTGGGCGTCGGCAATAATGCGCTCCGGGGTGTCGAGGGAGTGCGCGGAAATTGCCTTCAAATCTGGTTCGAACAGTCCTTTGCGCGATTCCCCGTGCCTCACCGCCAGGGCGCCTTTCTCATCACGGCCGATCAGCAGCTGGCCCGCTTGCATCACCGACTCAGGGATATACAGGCATTCCTCCGGCACCTGGTCGGCGTACCGGCTTTCCATCCAGAGATTCGGGTTGCTACGTTTAGCCCAGCCGGGGTCGGACTCGTGGAAGGATGCGGCGGTCAGTTCCTTACTGGGGCGAGGAACCAACTCGAGTTGGCGGTCAGCCAGCACAGGGTATTGGCCACCATCACCTGCGAGCTTGTGCGCGATACTCAGCATCGAGCCGGTGGCCAGCAGTGGTTCGGTGTGGCCCTGCTCGAAGTAACGTTGCCGGCATTGGTCAATGAACAACTGAAGCCACAGCAGCTCACGGTCATCGAGCTCGCTGATGTCCGCCAGCACCGGCAGCCCGGCGCGGGTCGGGAGGTTTGTGGCGCGCGGCTCACTCTCCTTGGCAACCCGGTTACGGTCCAGCCACTGGATCTTCAGGAGCGAGTAGGGGAAGTGGCTCCCGTCAATGCGGTAGGCGTTGAATCGGTCGTTCCGTGCCGCCATGCGCTCTTCTTGCAGGGGGTGTTTGAACTTGCCCTTGTCAGTCAGCGCCAGGATACGGCCACCGGTGCGCACCACCATGACGAAGTAGCTGCTTGCGATGTTCTCCCCACGGATCACGCAGAGCGAAAAGCCGGTAGGGATTTGCTTGGCGTGTTGCACCAGGTCCTCGATTTGGGCGATCACGTAGATGTGGCGCCCCAGCTTGGCATCTGAAGCTGGCGCTGGGATTCCGTCACGGATCATCAGGCGGGTCAGCCGGTCGATGCTGTGCAGCGCATCCAGCCCCACGCTGCCACCCTCTGCGGCAACAAACTCCCGCGCCTCCTGTGAGAGCTGCTCCCGCTCCAGCCCCCGATAGAACGCCAACGAGCCTTCTGCATAGGCCTGGTACTCATCGTGCAGCTGGGAAATGGTTGGTTCCTGAAACAGTGAATCAAGCTTGTCCATGGTCGCCAGCATGCCTGTGAGGCGTTCTGAGCCGTTACGGTACTCACTGAGGGGGAAGATTGCCGATTTGGCAAAGCGCGGCACCTGAGAGCGGATAAGCAGGGTTACGATGGCTTTGTCGCCCGTCTTGATCGCTGCGGCGATTCGCTGATTGGCTTCGTACAAGCTGAACTCGCGGGAGACCAGAGAGGTAGTCAGGGATTCTAGCTGCTGCCCGGTGAGTTGCTCCCATAGTGCAATGGCTTCCTCACCTGGGCGTTGGATGTTCGATTGGGGACTCATGGGCACAGGCCTCTGTCAGATTGCAGGCTCGCCCGGCGGGCGGTGATGTATGGCTCAAGGTTGAATCAAGCGGCGCTGGTGTTCAGATTCAATGAGATCTCGGATGACCTGGAACCCGGCCACCTGCTCCCTGATCGCTTCCTCGACCGGCTCATGCAGCTCGTAAGGAACAAACGAGAGCGTGAACTCAACGTCCACCCTCCAGCCCGCCGCGTAGGCCTTGAAGATTGAGAGCTGCCGATCAGACATCCGGGTCAGCAGCGCACCAATGTCTGGCTTGCTCCCTGCCTCGTAGCACCAGTCAATTGCAGCCTTCTGAGTCTGCCGATCAGCGTTCCGTACGAACTGGTTGTACGGATGATCCGGATCGGCGATTTCAGGCTCGTTTAACTTGGTAAAAATGGAGTAGGTGAAGACATTGTCAGTCATGGGTGAATCGTCCATCTGGTAGTGACTGAATTATCAGGTGCATTGCCTGTGCCAGAAGCCTGCGGGGCAGATAATCCGTACCGTGCCGGCCGTGCGCGAGGGCAGCCTATTACTACCCAAAGCTCGGCCATGAATTCATTCGCATTCTACCCGAGGAAACGAAGGCTCCCGCCACAGTTGAGCCGACAGTGTGCCCGGGTTGGATCAGTGGGATAGCGTTTTGGCATCTCGCCGCTGCATCTCGCCGCTGCAGCTCGCCGGTGTTTTGGAAGCCAACCTCTGTTTGCCTGATCTGTCCGAAAATGGTTGGTTGTGCGTCGTCTGGAGCCCAGGAGAGTGTGCATTGTGTGTCCTCCTGCCAGCCGGATGCGTAGGCATGGAGGATAGCCAGTTGCTTAGCAGACAGCAGGCGCAAGCGCTGGCCTATGTCACTCCTGCACCCTACCTCGTAGCACCACTCACGCGCAGCCCGCTGAGTCTGTTCGTCAGCGTGCTGTACGAACCGGTTGTACGGGTAATCAGGCCCTTGATGATCATTCTGTGCGGCCAGGGATTCATCCCCAAAGCCTGACCGTGAATTGATAGAAACCCGAACCCCGGAAATGAATGCGCCCGCCAGAACCAAAGCGGGCACCTATGTTACGCCGAGGGAATGCCGGAGCCGGGCGCTGAAGTCTGTGTTCAACGCCCGACTGGATAGGTCATTGCTGAACGGCCGCTTCTCAATGCGCATCCTGCAGGGCAACAGCGCTGACCGGGCGACCAAAGCAACCCAGGCGCGCCGGTGGGCGGTGGTCGAACCCAGGGCTCTCAGCGAGCTCCCGGCACTTGCGACAGATGAACGAACCCCCCGTCATGGGCGTCGAACATCACCCATTCATGGCTGTCAGCCTCCAGGGTTTCTGCAGGGAGGTGATCATTCAGCCGCTGGGCGACGCTCGCGACAGTTTTCACATCCAGGTGCTGGGAGATCTCTGGTTTGAGCGTGCAGCCGTGCAGGATCTCGTAGGCGGCCCGGATTACGGAGTTACCGAGTGCGGCCGGGTCCGGGTAGGCGGTTGGTTCAGCCAGGCCGGCCAAGGCTTCAGCAATGGCAGCTGCCGCGAACTCGGCCACTGGCAGCCCCATTGGTACCTCGCGGGCGGCAATGGTGTACATATCCCGGTGCAGCCCATCGTAGCGGCGCTTTAGGCTGGTCAGGTTCCACTTCATTGTCTGAATCTGCACGGCTTGTTGCTGGCGCTCTGAGCATCTGACGCACCCGGCACAGGGCTTTCGGTTCCCATCTTGGTCATTGATCCTTCCCAGTGAATGGCAGGCATCATAACGCCGGGGTGGCCTGGCTCGTGATTCGAGACCTCATCGAATTCCGGGAACGAAAAAGCCCGCCGAATGGGCGGGCTCTGATGGAGAGAGTGGACCTTGTGGCTTAGTGGGCCTTGTTGAACAGGGCCATGATGCGCGGGAGGTTTTCCTCGATGGCCATGGCGGCTGAACCACTGAGCAGCTTCCGCAGGGCGCTCTTCTTGGGGCGAGCGAAGTCGAGTTGAATTAGGTCGTAGCCCTGGGCCTTGCCGGCCAAGTACTCATCGCTGGTCATCAACTCATCGACCAGCTGCAGCTCCAGCGCCTCATTGGCGTGCCAGGCTTCACCGGTGGCGATCTTTTTGATGTCGACCTGTGGGCGGTGATCGCTGACGTGCTTTTTGAACATTTCGTGGACGCGGCCCAACTGCTCCTTGAACTTCTCACGGCCTTCATCGGTGTTTTCGCCGAAAATGGTGAGGGTTCGCTTGGACTCGCCGGCGGTGTAAACCTCGTAGTCGACGTCGAAGCGCTTAAGCAGGCGGTTTACGTTCGGTGCCTCAGCCACGACACCAATGGAACCCATCAGGGCGAACGGGGCGGCGACGATCTTGTCCGCGATGCAGGCCATCATGTAACCACCGCTGGCGGCAACCTCGTCCACGCACACAGTCAGGGGAATGCCTGCTTTCGTGATGCGCTGCAGCTGGGAGGAGGCAAGGCCATACGAGTGAACGTAACCGCCGGGTGACTCAAGCCGCACCACCACCTCATCCTGGGCCGCTTTCGCGCCAGCAAGCAGTGCAGTGACCTCGTTACGCAAAGACTCCACCGCCGATGCTTGAACGTCACCCTTGAAGTCCAGGACGAACAGCTTTGGTCGAACAGCCGAACTGTCGGTCTGTTTATCTGCTTTCTTCTGCGCCTTCGCGGCGGCCTTTCGCTCGCCCTTGGTCATAGTGAGGTCATTCACCGCCTGGGAGAGTGCTTCATAGAACTTGTTCAGGGAGCGGGCGCGCAGCTTGCCTTCGCCAGCCTTACCCTTGCCGCCGCGCATGCCAGCGATGATGGTGAGTACGACCACGAATGCGACCAAGCAGGTCAGGGCCTTCATCAGAAACTCGATGTAGTTGAAAAACAATTCCGTCATGGGATCTCTCTAGGTTGTGGCGCTGTAGATGCTGAGCGGCACCCGCCACTCAGTTGTATTTTTGATGGGGCCAGGATATGGCCACTCCCTGCGTGCCAGAACCATGGCATCTAGGTTTATCAGGGAGGATTGCCGAACCCTGGAAATGGAGGCTTGGCCCTCACACGGGTAGCGTGGAATTGCCATCCTGAGACTGGGTTGGGTCCCCCGAGCCGGGTATGAATTTGGGAATACCCAGCCGCAAGCGCCGCATCCGCACACAGCTACGGGTGACCCCGAAACGGGTGGCCAGGCTCTGATCCGTGTCCTTGCCCAACTCGTTATCGAGCCCGGGTCGTGGAGAGCTGAACGCGATTACAGCGCTGATCCCGAGGTTTCGCCTGATGGCCGAGATTGTGGGTTGGGACACACCCAGTGCCTTGGCTATCGAACCGTCAGAGACCTTGCCGAGTTGAGGTACGTATTCAGCCGGCAGGACAAACGCGGTATTGGGATCAAACGGGGCAATGCCCAGTTCCTCACGCTTGGCACGGGCGCGGGGTCTGCTGATACCAATCTGCTTGGCTGCATCAGCGTCTGTCATCGTCCCGAGTTTGCTGATGGCGTCATCAGTCCAATTCGCCCTGGCAACGAACGGCCCGATCCCACGTTTTGTGCGTTCGGTGTAGACCGCTTTGCTACTGACGCCCAGCTGCTCGGCAACCTCCCGATCTACAGCTTTGCCAAGCATCGCGACCGCAGCTGGTGTCCAGATGTTGGTGCCTGTGGGAGGTGGAGCATTTCCATCGCATCCCGTTATGGGTTCGTCCCCCATCATCGCCGGTGAACTCCTGACTTGTGAAGGTGCGGATAATATCGCTCCCGCGCCACGCCAAACCGAGATGGAGGCCCTCCGAAATCCTCACCTTGGAACTGAAGCCGGACACTAAAAGGCCCGGATCGTGCCCGGGCCTAGGGGTGGTTAGCTGCTGTGGGAGTGGCGATCCAGTCAGCAAGTCAGCTGAGCCTTCAGCGCCTGCAGCTTGGTCAGCAGGTCCTCATGGTATTGGGACAATGGGATTTTCTCCCCGGCACGCTCTGGGATGTCGACCTTGATCCCGTTGTCGTACTTGAATGGCCGGGTGTAGAACCAGGTGCGGGCGTCCACGCACATCTGCCGCTCAGCGATGGCAGCGTCCAGGTCGGTCACCTGGAGAACGTTCCCGAACAAGTCGGTTACCTGGGTTGTCGCTGAGGTCTTTACAGTTGGCGCTTGGGCGCTGGGTGGGGTAGTCGAATCAACCCTCTGCATGGCTTGGCCTCCCGGCTCTGTGTTTGATGGAGCCAGTGTCAGGCCGAAATGGGTGTGCCAGAAGCAGGTAGTCAGGATACAGAAAGGCCCAGCATGAGCCAGGCCTTGATTGGGAAGGGGCGGTGAGTTGATCGCCGCTTACAAGAACAGGATGCGCTCACAAAGGCTGTCCACCTCATCAGCCTTCAGCCCGACATGGGTACCACTGTCAGTGAGGATGTCGCCGATGTCGCCATCATCAGCGCGCACCAGCCCGCCGACCAAACCTACTTGCAACAGACGGAGGGCGGCTACCAGGGCGTCAAACTCCATACGGCTGACCTGAGGCAATGCGATGGACGGTTCGCGCATGGCTTCGCTCAGAACGTCGGCATATTGTTCAACCAGGTCTGGGTAGGCGCTGACCACATCAGGGGATGGCACCGATGGCTTGTTTGGGATAACTGGCGCATCGGCCTGATTCAGGTACAGGGCGTTGTTCACCGCTGCATGGTGTACGTCGCGCAAGGCGGCCTTCTCGTCGTCGGCATCAGAGAAGGCGTTGTATGCACCGAGGCGGACCTCCCACTTGCGACCGTGATTGGTCAAGGCAACGACCTGCGCTGCTGTCACGAACTCACTCAGCAGCATTTCATGAGGCTGCTTGGCGCCTTGGGCGTTGGATGGGGTAGTCGATTGAGTGTTATGCATGATCTGGCCTCCGGGCTACGTGTTTGGTGGGGCCAGTCTCAAGGCGAAAAGCGTGTGCCAGAAGCAGGGGCTGGCGAATTATTTGGGAACATCGGACCCGTCGCGCGGGATTCAAGCCTCAGGCCCTGACTGAGTTGCTCAATTCTTTGATTCCTGACTGAGGGAATGAATGCCCTGGGATTTCGCCCGGAAACGAAAAGGCCCGGTGTGTGCCGGGCCTGTGCGAGGGGTGAGCTGGGGAGGGAGGGTGGGTATGGCGTCAACAGAACAGTAGACCTTATTCAGGTTGCCCTACGCCCTGGACGACTCCTGCATAGGTTAGGCATAGATCGGGGTAGTCGTTCAGCACACTCTGGCTCGGGATAGAGGGCAAGTACTCCCGGCCGGAAGGATTGAGGTTCCATTGTAGAGCCGTTTCCACCTCGTGCCGGTGGACGCTCGCCAGAGCCTCTGCAGCGCTGTCAGATTCCGCCCACGTGAGATAGCGGCCATGACTCACCTCCCAGCGACGCTCACACCCTGCAACCGCGATTGCCTCGGCCAGCTTGAGGAACTGCTCCAATGTCAGCTGGTGGGGAGGGAGGCGCGCTACCCTGAGCCGTTCGAATAGTGCTGCTGTGTCGGAGCTGGCTTGGTACATGAGATATGGCCCGGGTTCGATAGCGCAGTTTGAGTGTGAGTGGATAGCGGGGGCAAGACCTAGCGTGCCCGGCCAAACGGCGCAATCTGGATGCGTTCACCCTCAACATGCAGCAGCTGGCGCAACGAATCAACGTCAATCGTGGCCGGTAAAGGGGCGTCCGAGCATGCCGCACCAATACGGTACTTTCGTGTGAAAGTCACCTCCGCTCCACCGGGGCCGAAATAGGTGTGAATCCCGCAAACTGGCCCGGACGCGTGATAGGTTCCCGCTGGTAGGGCTTGAATGCTGGGTGTTTGTGCGCTGGCGCTAGTCATATCGGTTCTCCTGATACGGGAAAGGCCCGGAGCGTGCCGGGCCTTGGGTCAGTGGTGCTGGGCCTGGATCAGACCCCAGCAAGCTCCAGTAGCTCGTTGTAGTTGCTACCATCAGGGGAGACCTCTGCCTTGTTCAGAGCCTCGCTATGCTTGCGCATGGCATTCGGCAGGTTCAGCAACGCTTGCAGCGTCTGGCATGCCGCGCGAACGACTTCCTCGCAGTCGCCAATCATCATCTGATAGGCGTCCTCGGCCTTGTCGCTTCCTTCAACGAACGCAAGGATGCGCCAGTAGTGACCACCATACTCGCCGCCACACACTGAAATCTCCTCGCATTCCCCGCCGTGCGCGATCTGGTAGGCCTCGCACCGCTCTGATGCCACGACCACGCCTTCACCCTCAGCGTTCTCCACGCTCAGCAGGGATAGCGACAGTCCCATTTCCCGCTCTGCTTCATCAAAGGACGTAAGCCCGTCGACTGAATGCAGGGCAGCCCAGGTCTGCATCGGGTGGATAGGTCGATACTGGACGTCATTTGGGTAGTTAACCCGGAGACAGTGTTGGACGGAAAAGGCGGTGAATTGAATGGTGGGTAGATGAACTTCGGTGGACATCGAGGGTACCTTCAAGGCGATCAGTTGATGAGTCCATGATGGGGTGGCTTCATGTGTGCCAGAACCACCCTCATGACATTTTCCGGCAGCCTCTTACCCAGCCGCTTCCGCATCCTCAAAATGGCGCTCAATGTCGCTGATCCGCCCCGCGCCGCCTTGGGCATAGCCCTGGGTATACGATTCCGGCTCCGCGTCATCTCCCGCACCAGGGGCGCGGTTAACAATCACGATATCTACCGGAAGGTCGGAATACGTGGCCCGGATCTCGTTGCCTGAGCGCTCAATGACCAGTCGTGTGGTTGGCGGGTGCGCTGGATCAACCGCCTCTGTTTCGTCCGGCTCGAACAACCCTGGGGCGCAGATAGCCTCGAACGTGGATAGCGCGCGAGCCCCGTAAGCCTCCGCGTCCATAGCGTCGGCACCATCCTTTGCGGTGGTTACCAGGGCCTGCAGGCCCTTGAGGCGGTCCTCCAGCGCGTGAATACGAGCGTTGAGCAGCCTTTCGCGATTGTGGATGAGGCCCTGTACTGACTCGGCCAGATCGGATGCTTGTGAATTGGTGACAAAGCCGGTGGAGCGAAGGACGGTATGGATCTGTTCAAAAAGAGACATAGGTTGAATTCCTTGGGCGATGGGTGAATGACGCCATGGTCATTGGAATCCGCTCGTGCCAGAACCGCTTTGGTGAGATTTCGTTGCTTCCCACATCGAGGCGCCAAACCCCCAATGAGGGTGGGGATTCAACCCAGGCGCCACGCCGCCAAACCCGCTGTAAGGGACTGGACCAAAAATCAGACTGATCCCTCAACCTGGTCTTGCACCCTCAGTTAGGGAATGAATGCGAGCCAAGCGAAGAAAAGCCGCTACAGAGAGCGGCTAGGGGTAATTAGGTAGATCAGGCTGCAGCAGTATCGAAATCGTCTCGCGGGCGGCGGGGGGCTGGCGCTGACGAAGGCTCCTCCAGATCTCGAATCCGGGAAGAGGCGCGATCGCAGGCATCAAGGTACGCCGGAAAAGAGAGAGCGGCTGACTCTGTCTCATCGGCAAGGGCTTGGCAGTAGTTCACAAGCATGAAGCCCGTTTCGAGCTTCTGGTTCTGCCCTACGCAAAAATTTGGGCGGACTTCGACGACTAAGCCATCCCTTGTCAATTCCGAACGCTGGAGCCGGAACGCTCCATTGGATTCCTGCTTGAGGCGTCGAGTCAGGGTTGCCTGGTGGTAGCTGGCAACACCGTCCATGATGCCTGCCAGCCGTCGAATCAGTGCATAGGTTTCCTGCCAGTGGGAACGATCCACGTCTGCCCGGCGCTGAAGCTCTGCAGCCCAGCGCCGCTCATACTCGGCCGGGGCAAGGCCACGGTATTGTACGTCGCCAAGAAGCTTACGTTCGAAGGTGTCCAGGTAACGGTCGCGGGTGTTCGAGACATAGGCAAGCAGTAGGTGTAGGCAGCCGTGATCCCTGAGGCGCTCGATTTGAACGGGTAGAGGGTGGAGTGGGTCCCACATCCACGCTGGGCTGAGGCACTCCATCTGCGTCCTGATGTGTTGTGCAATAGCTTGGGTATCCAGAAGGACCTGAACCCAAAGCTCGAGCGTGATCTCGCCTGCCGCATGTTCGCGCGGCAGTCTGGCCAGCCGGGTGCCGGCAGCAACTGCATCAGCCTGGAAGTCAGGGAGGGAGATAACCCCGAATCCCTTTACGAGGGGAATCCCTGTGGCCTGGCGCATGGACTCAAACGCGGTCGCCTCGGCATGGAGGGCATTAAGCCAGGGCGCGCGACTGCTGAGCAGCGTAAGAGCCCCATGCTGGGTTTTGCTATAGGTGAGGCCAGGGCCCGCTGGCACTGCGAACCACCCGGCATCCACAGCGGCCGTGATAGCCCTCATGTCCTCCCAGAGCCCCTCAGGAACCGCCCGGGAGGTCAGGGCCAGCTCTAGGGGCATTCCAGCCTCACGGTCGTTGCAGACCCGCCTGGCATAGCGCATAGCAACTCGGTTGGTCAGGGCTGACGTCAATATCGTGTCCATGATTGCTCCTTACTGAGGCCCACATCGTCTAACCAGGAGCCGTGTGCCAGAAGCCCGCCGTATCTGAACGGCCTGCTTTTTAGTAAGGCGGACATTTGATGCTGGCGACCTGTCCGCATAACTGAGGTCAGATGGAGTTGGGTAAATATTTTTTCGGAAAACCCCAAAAATGGAGCAGTAGCTGGCCACTATTACAGGTGGAGGCCTATTGAAATGAACCACGAAACCATCAACCTGGTGCTGCAGTCCTTCTGGCGCTCACAGGTTCAGATCCGGCCCAGTGAATACAGGCTTGAGGCTTTCAAATCAGTCGTTGCCAAGGCCCGCACAAACAGAAATGCAATCCTCGATGGGGGATTCGTTGCCGAACTGGACGTGCTATCAGACATGGTCAGCCGCAGCGAAACACTGACAGCAAGACTTCTAGAAGGTATTGAACAGCAGATGGACACGCTACAGGCAGCAAGTCGGCGGGCTAGCGATGCTCGCGCCAGTGACCAAGGCCCCTCCGCGATCTACATTCCCGGCTTTGGGGAACGTGCATCGTTCTTTGCCGAGGGTCTGGTTTCAATGGGGCTACAAATCCTCACTTTGGACCTGAACGCGAGCATAGACCTTGTGTCCGAACTGGGGGAACGAATGCCAACCTCTGGCCTGGTCCTGGTTGGAGGAGATGTAGTCTCTGACCCGGTAGCTTGCGCGGCATTGCAGAGGCTTTCGGAGTACCACGATAGTGATCTGCTCGTCGTGGTGGCCGTAGATGCGCCGCTGTCCTTCGAGCAGCGGCTGGTTGCAGCCACATTTGGTGTCGTGCGTCTGCTCGGCGTTGACGCTGACGTCAAGACCCTGAGGACACTGATCCGCAGCCGGGCTCGTGACTCTCAGATCAACGGGTACAAGGTTCTTCTCCTGGATGACACGAAAACCGACGCGTACCGGGCCATCAAGTACATGCAGGAGGAAGGGATTGAGGTGATGCACATACTCTGCCCATCTGGGGTATTGGAGGCCATTGATCAGTTTCGCCCCGATGTCGTTGTCACCGACTACCATATGCCGGCCGCGAATGGGGATCAGGTGGCGAGCGTCATCAGGCAGGACAACGACTCGGCCATGCCGATTGTCTTCCTCAGCAGCGAGCGGAATGCGGAAACCCAGTTGATAGCTCTCTCGAAGGGCGCAGACGCGTTTGTCCAGAAACCGCTAAACAGGGGGGCGTTCATCAAGGCGCTTAAGGCCCTCATCTCGAGATCGAAAGCTTTTGACTCACGAATGCGTCGTGATCCCCTGACTGGGCTTCTGAACCATGCACAACTGATGGCCTCCGCTTCTCGGCTCTCAGCCGCGGCTTCGGGAGCGCAGAACACGATGGTGATGATAGATATTGATCATTTCAAGCAGGTCAATGACACCTTTGGCCATCCCGTAGGTGACAAGGTCCTGGTGGGCCTGGCTGAGATCCTTTCTGACAACCTGAGATCGACGGACTATATCGGCAGGATGGGAGGGGAGGAATTTGCGGTGCTGATGGTCGGGGCAGGGCCCACTGAAGCCAAGCGCGTGATTGATCGTATCCGGGATCTGTTTAGCAGCTTGCAGTTTGAGTCCGGCCTTGAGGGCGGTGGGGATAGTGGGAAGTGGTTTGCATGCACCTTCAGTGCTGGGGTAGCTCCTTTGGACGGCGCGGCGCCTGCAGCGATGAAGTCCGCAGACCATGCTCTGTACAAGGCAAAGCATGCAGGGCGCAATCGGGTTGAGATTTTCGGGTAGATCAAACCCAAATCGAGGACATGAAAAAGCCCCGTCATATGCGGGGCTTTTTAATTTCCGGCATTCAGGCGCGGGATGACTGCTGTCCTGCTCCAGGATTCAAGGTGTGTACGTTCGAGGGGTGTTGCTGCTCAGTGAAGCTACCCTCTGAAATGTCGCTTTCCTTGTCGAGACAAACGATGTCCTCAGGTTCGTCGTGGGTGAGCTGCAAGAGCACATTCTCCATTGCCTCGTTCGAGTCGAACTCAGCGGCCGGGAAATCCTCGGGCATCTGGACGCGGTCAAGGATGTGCTTCAAATCCATGTGCAGCAGGGTAGGGCGTCCCCGCATCAGCTTGACCAGTTCGACGACGAGCTTTTCATTCTGAGCAACGGCGGCATGGCAGCGCTGTCCAATGTTGTTGCGCAGAATGTTCAGACGATTAGCCTTCATCAATGCCTCTTGATCGGAAGCAGGCTTGAAGAAGTTGCCCTTGTTCGTCATCTGCAGGTAGCGCAGGGCGAGATCATCGAAGTTCTGTAGGTCATCCATAGCTGCTTCAGAAGAAGACTTGAGGATGAGTTGCTCAGCGGCGCTACCGATCAGCAGCATGTGCAACCGCCAATAGATCATGTCTGCAGTGGAGAGCAGATTGAGGTCGCTGAAGATTTTCGCGGTACGCGCATTGATGTCCAGGTGAGCACTGAACGAGTCAGCGATCAGGCAGTTACTGCCCTTGTAAGCGATGATGCGGGCTGCCTGGTGAACCATGAGTCGGTTCTGGTCAGCCATGGTCACTTGGAAAGCCGGCCGTTGCTCAATCGTTGGAGTGAAGTTGGCCGGAAGCGCGAGGGCGGTCGTTGATGCGATGCCAAGATCATTCGTAGTCGGATCGGCTTTGGGCTTCAGACCTGAAGCCCAGTAGCCGATGGCAAGGAGGCCAAGAACACCGATAGCCGTAATCGTATAGAAAGTGTTCTCGGTAACCAGGCGGTATACCGGAGTAGCACAGACGTATACCGAAAGGCATACGGCGGTGGTTACCCATACGAAAGTCAGGCCGCGTTGAAACCCTTCCCCAATAGCGGCCACTACGTTGCCGGCTTTGGCCTTCGCAATCGCACTGACCATGAAGGCGAAGCCGATGAGCAGAGACAGGACAATGGCAGAGAGCGTTGCGGAACCCACAAGCTCAGCGGGCTTTTCAGCAGTGACATAGCGGGCAATGACATACAGCCCGATGGTAGCTCCCGCTAGAAGGAACGGGGTGAACCAGGCGGGAAGCATCCGGCCAGCGTCTTTCAAATTATTCCAGCTGCTCATTGTCCAGCTCCGTTAGGAAGTTACTGCGGCCGCAGCCGGTTGATTTTTCTGCGCAGGCTTGTTGCCCGGTTGACCTTTGTTACCGTTGTTGGCGGCCGGTTTTTCCTGCCGCTTTGACTGCTGCTCTTTTGGCTGCTGGCCGTTGCGTTGTTCCGCTTTTGGCTGTTGACCGGCCGTGTTCTGCTCCTGCTTCTTTGGTGCGGGATTTTGGGTGGGTGTAGAAGGCTTTGTCTGTTGTTTAACCGCCGGTGCCTGTTCTTGTCTCGGTGCGGACTCGGGCTTAGCTTGCTGAGGGGCTTTGGCCTGGGGTTGAGACTGTTGAGGACGCTGAGGACGCTGAGGGCGACGCGGCTGTTGGCCGCCTTCCTGGCGACCGCCGCGGCGGGATTGAATATCGACGTCTTTCTCGAGCTGCAGGAGGCCGTCTTCAAATTGGGCTACCAGGCGCTGGAAGCCTTCGGAGGCGGCGCGATAACGCTTGCGGCTTTCTTGGTTAAGTTGGCCGGCGAGAGCCAGCAGGCGGCTATCAAGCCGTGAGACACGGATTGACAGCCCATACATCGCAGCAGTGCGCTCGCCATCGATCCGGAGAGTTTTCTCGGGGACCAAGTGGGCATTGCTTACTTGAGGTTCAGTGTTTTCGGTAGTCATGGGTGTTCCTTACTGGTGAGTGCCAATTGATCTCAGCCAATCCCAACCAGCAGCATGTTGGGTGCATGAGCGGAAAAAGTTGCTGACGTCATTTGAATGACTCAGGTAGCTGGCGCTGTCGTCTGGGACGAACAAGCCCCAAGCATCAATCCAGGCGAGCTGGAAGACCTTGTGCGGGAAATAACAAACCTCGATGTAGCGGTACTCAGGCGCTCGCAGGTACACCTTCGCAAGAAAGAGCACGAGAAAGACGAAGAGCACGATTTTGAGGGACTTCACGATTGGGCCGGATGGCGACCCTTGCGAGCTCGACTCAGCCATGAGTGGCGTCCTTGGTAAGGGTGATTAGATATCCTGTTCGGCGTTGAACCACACCAGCGGCCTCCTCAAACGAGAGCCCCCCCAATACGAGGTTGCTTAAAATCCGAACCGCTTCTGACTCTTCGTCCACGGCAATCCCCAGGCTGGCGGTCCAGTCCAGCCATTTGCGTCGGGATGTAGGACCTAGCCCCTTGGCGATTGTCTTGATCTTCGCGACTCGTCGAAGATCTGGGACTGATTGATTGAGGAGGGACGCGCAGTAACGAGCCATGTACTCGCCTGCATTCATGCGGTTTTGAACCAGTTTCAGCAGATCGTCACCCCGGCCGACGGTACGCATTTTGTCTGCGTCATCCATACCTCGCCCGAGAGCGATGATGCTGAGGGTGATACCTACTGCTTCGGCTTCGCGTATAGAAGAAAGGGCACCTTCGTAACCAGCATGATCACCATCGACCATGTGAGCTGCCTCGGTAACCCCCTGGCTGAAAAGGAACGCGGCTTGTGCGCTATTGATCGAAGCTTGGCCAATGGCGCACCCCCAGAGCTTCATGAGTTGCAAAGCCCACGCGTCAAGTGTCCCCTCGACGGCGACCAGGATTGAATTCTGGCGCTTCCTGAAAAGGTAGGGGATGTCCTTGGACGAATTTGGCGAAAACCTGTATTTGGGGTTGACCCTTGGTACTCCGGGGCCGGATGGGATCCGTCCCCAGATTCGGGCGTCCCCGTCAGGGTGCGGCCAATAGCCTATGACGCGACCTTCCATTCCTGACCAAATGGATTCCGGAGTAGCGTCATCGAAACTAACGATACCTTTATCGCGAGCCTGCTCCTTGCTTATCCCCAACGAGTGCAGAAGGGATAGCACCTCATCGTTGGTTGTGAACACGCCGAGACGTAGCGAAGCCATGTCCTCGTCGGTGTATCCGCGAGCTTGCTGAAAGGTGTCCAGGATGTGCTTGTTACGCGCGGCCAGCTGCTGAGTCACGTGCATGATTGCTTGGCCCGTCGTGAGGGGAGGGCGACCACCACTGTTCTGGCGCGACTGCTGCTTGGAATCAGGATCACGGTTGTCAGGAGGCTCGACGCCGGCGGCCTCACACAGCACCTTCACAACCTCACCATTTGCCATGCCGTTTTTAGCCAGGGCATCCCAAAGGGAGGTGAATGGACTGGGGCAGTTTTCCTTTCTGTTGCATTGGATGCCTGAGCGATTTGGATAGTAGAAAGCTCGGTCCTTGCCGCATACAGGGCAGTCCAGAACGTACGACCCGTTCGCAGATAGGCTTTTGGGATGCAGGTGGTTTAGTAGGCCGCGGTCGACAGCGTCAAGTCGCGGGTACACCTTATCCTTGATGAAGTCTGTTATCGATTCACTCATTCGCCTACGACCGCCATCTCTTTTCCACGCAATGCCGCGACGATTTCAGGGCTGATGCCCTGGTCGATCGCAATATCGCCCAGCTTTCGATTGAGCTGGCGACGAACCTTCCAGACCTGTTTTTCACCAAGCCCAAGCATTGAGCACATGTCTACAGAACAGTGCTGCTCGAGAACGGCCAGGCGAAGAATCTGATGTTCGCGGTGGGTGAGAAAGCGGCGAAGTCTTTCAACGTGGATGTGACGTTTCTGCAATCCCTCGTCACTCAGGACGATGCCGTCCGAGAGGAATTGCGGAAGCGCCGACAAGCTGTCGGTGTAGTTGGAGGCGGCGTTTAGGTAGTCCGGCTCGAGGCCATGGGCACGAGGCGCATAATCGAGGGCATCTTCATCCACGAGTTGATACGCGCCGGCCCCAGGAACCTCTTCGATAACCTGGGCACATCCGTATTTGCGAATGTAGGAGAGCGCATAGCCAATCAGGCAGCGACCGCGACCCTCAGGGGCTCCGCCTGCGTAATTTCTGATGGCATTCTTGGTGGCATCAAAGAGGCCTAGGTAGACGATATGCAGAAGCTCTACGTCGCTGAGACGTACGGAGAGCTTCGTGCGGATCTCTGCTACCCACTGCTGTTGAGATTCGTCATGCGTGACGAACTCCCACGGGTCAAGATTCAAGAACTGCTCGTGGGAAAGCCCAGCGAGCCAACTGTTCCTAACGAGGCGCATGCCTCCCTCCTCCGATCAAGCGATCGGCTCCTAAGCGCAAAGCCAGTCCCCTGGCATTTGCTTTGTTCGACAGCCACGACAGCCGTCGACCCCCTTCTACATACGGTGAGCAGTGCTCTACCGCTTGGCTCCCCGGACACCCCGTAGGTGTGTACCGAAGTAATTGAGCGCGATTCTATGGGGCGCGGATGGGACAGGCAACTCTAAAAAGGGTCTGATTTTCCACGCAAAAGCGTTCAGCTGAACCTAAAATGCGACATCAGGTACGCAACTGTGGGCAATGCCGTTCACTCCGAAAAACGCTGCAGCCCCTCTCGCGTAAGGTAATTGACGCTTGGATATCGACGCTAATGGCACACCAATGGCCATCGCATCAGGGTTGATGGCAATGTACTACCGCCCGTCGAGGTATTAGAAAATTTTCTCCGGCCCGTTATGTTGTGGTCTGCACGGTTAGGAGAAGTCATGAACATCGCGTATCAGCAGGCAATCACATTGGCCCGGTCAGCAGAGCAGAGCATTCGTAATCGAATGCGCGGCTGGGCCGTAATCGAAGTAGCGTCTGCGACGACGCTCATCTCTCTTGCCTATATAGATGAGGGGGTCGTCGATGCGCGTGTGATTTGGCAGGGTTTAGACACCCAGGGTGCGATGCAGCTAGTGGCCGATCACATGAACGAGAATGCGGGGGCAGGGCGCGAACTAGTATCCGCCCTGGTGAATGCCTACCATCTAGGCGCGCCAAAGTCTGGCCTGCTAGTAAGCATGGCCCTGCCAGTGTCTGGCGCATTCCACTAGCTGCTTGAGGTGGCCTGGCCAGGAGAGCGTATCTGGCGACTGAGCGCTAAACCGTGTTGCCCAGCAACGCGAATGTCCGGCCGCGACAGTAAGGGCAAGGTCTGGTTGAGCATGCCAATCATGAGTAAAAGCGTTGCCTTCCCCTCAGCCGGGCCGGATGCATTGGTTGCTCTTTAGTTACCTGCATCTATAGCCCATGCCTGGCGCCATCAACCCATCCCGCATGGACTACACGGTTGAAAGTGGCCGTGTCTTTTGACCATTGTTTTGTGTGACCTCACTATCAGCATCAAGAGCCGCATCGGGGCGGCAGAGTCCTCGAGCGATGGCCAGAGCGGAAGGCAGAGTTCAATCTCTGGCCATGGCCCGCATCCATTTTGATCGCGCTGCGATGGCAGGCATTTGTGGGTGCCAAGCGTCGAGCCTTCTCCGAGTGGGTTGTAATACGACGAGTGACGCGTTATCGAGAGGCATTACCAGGGTTCTACTGAAGGCCTGAATACTGATGCGTGATGCCCGCTAGGCACGGATGGATAGATCCCCGTTTGCGGCAATGGAAGCTGAGCATGCCGTAGGCAGCAGGCCAAAGGCCTGCCCTGGTCCAGAAGCAGGGATAGGTTTGTGGGCTGGCCCACACAACAACCTTAATCCCGGATCAACCTAAAGGGCACGTCCGCGGCAACCTGTGATTACCCTTCCCTTTGCAGCAGAGCTGCGGGGTTGGTGCGTGCTCATCTTTGGCAGCTCATCCGTTTCGAACCCCGTTCACGGAGAACAGTGAGCGCTGAAGAAGAGGGCGAAGTGGGCCAGCTAATCCAGGGCTCCATGCATCAGGAGCCAGCTGGACCGAGAGTACTGCGATTGGTGAGACTGCCGTAGCGTCATGCCGGATGGCTGCTATGCGGTTGCGTCATGTGCCACCTGATGGACTGACCCTCGTCCATGCTGAGCCGCTAACGAGTGGGCCTCAGCTATCTGTGGTGATCTGTGCATAGCCCTATCCCTAAACGATGACCCTCACTGTTTTGCATGAGGTGATGTGTGCGGCAGTCGCGTGGGCGTTCGTGGTGCGGGTAGGGTGCATCGGCGTGGCTGCCCATTCCACAGTCGACCTCAGATCTCATACGGGGTAGAGGATCACCGGCACGCCTTCTCTTCTGCATGCATCCGCAACTAGCAGATGTTCACTGTTTCCCGATCCGCCGGCAGGGAGAGCTAGGGCATGTGGAGAGGTGGTGGCGATGAAGATCAGGAGTTCAGCAAGGCACTCTGTTCGGTTTGAGGCCGACAAGGGTATGCAGACCGCGGTCTGGCCTAACACGCGGTGGCCAGAGCGAAGCGGCAGCTGCAACCCCTCTAAGTGTGGACTCCCAACGTACCAAACCGTTGCCGAGGTCAGTGCGCCAAGACGGTATGAATCTACGGTCGATCGAAGCCAGAAATTTCTTCCGCCACCAGTTTGCCCATCAGGGGCAAGTGTTCCTGATGAAGCCATGCGTTTAAGGGTATTCCTGTGAATACCCAGGATGGTGCTCACCACTGTGCTGTTTAGCCGGTCAGATGGAAGGTTTGAAGACCGATTTTCACGTTTGTGTTTTGACATGACGTTATCTGTACTGACCCATTCTAGGGTTGAGATCGGAAAAGGCTAAGCAATGCGCAAAACAGATCACATCCGTATTATTACATTAGACGGGGATTAACGTGTTTTCTCGCCTACTCTATGGGCGGCATTCGCAGGCAGGCCGCCACCTAAACAATTGTAATAATGCAACATATCGCTACCAAAAGGTGCAGAAACCGGCGATTAACGAACAACTGATTTCATGAGGTGCTTTTGGGATGCGTTTGCAGGAAATGCTGGGATAATGGACGGTGTTCCAATGGCACGCTGTCGTCATTTATGGGGTTGATTCGGGGTGCCAGCATTGAGAGCGCTCTGTCACTTGCGGGGGCGCGCCGGTGTGATTGATGGGTGCACAAGGGCATTCTCAGGTGCAAGGCAGGCTATTTGCGGGCGTGTAGCGGTGCTGATCGGGAAGCAGTGGTGTTCTCGAAAGCACTAGATAGGTCAGAAACAGCGAAAAAAGGCTTTATAGGGTCGAAAAGTGCGTAGAAACATTCGTGATACAGACCTCGCTGGACCATTCCTTGAGCGCCTGGCTGAAGTCACGGCACGCCGCGAGCAAACCTTGCTTGGCCTTCTCGATGAGATGGCGTTTGTTCAAGATTCGCTGAAGGGCCTAGCGGATAAAGTTTTGGGCTACGAGGGAGGTTGGACTCAAAGACGGTCCCCAACTGGATGGTCTCTGATGTGGACATGGAGAGCCGGCATGAAGAAAGGCCAAGTCTCATGTATCGAGGTCTACCTTTCGAAAGGCAGCAAAGGGGCAGGAAACTTTCAGCGGGTCTCATTGCGCAAACATGAGGATCGACTGAACCATATGGCCGAACTCATAGGACGCAAGGCAGCCAAATCCTTCTCGAAGGATCTGGAGTCATTCCTACAAGCTGCGAGGCGCGCTGTTCGGTGGGTGAATGCATTTCCCGGAGATGACCTGGGAGTGCTGATACCTAAATCTAAGGCTACAGGGCTTGAGAAATGGATCAGAGCGATTTCAGATGCGTGTGAGCAACGTAGCGTGCTTGCCGCAGGGGAGGTGGAGCGATTTCTCCGTATCGATGAAGAGTTGGATCATCTCGTTTTTGAGTTCAATGAGGCGCGACAACCGGTAAGATTCCGTTCGATTATCTGCCGGCGAGAGTGCCCGCTGCTTGATCCACTATCACCTGCTGAGCCGCGCTACAGAGTGGTGGAGTATTTCGATAGGAGAACTGGTAGAAGGAGTAGCCGAGACGTTTGTGGCTACAAGCAGCGTTTGAAAATGCAGAAGCTCCGAGACCGCTTGAAGCTTGATTTAGGTCGGGATCCGAGCCCGGATGAGGTTGCTGCTAGCCAGTCGTCTCGTCCATCCCGCAAGCCTTCGCCGTGGCTGACAGAAGAGATAATTGCTCACTGCCACCTGGGCAAGCATTCGGGAAGTATCAACAACCACCAAAATAGAATGGCAGCGATTCTGGAAGAATGGGGCTCAGCACGAGCCCTTGTCCGAGCGCTGCTCTAAGTAGAAGGATGATGTATGTCACAGAGCATTGATCAGTTGATCGCTGTTGACCTGGGTAACGGTACAACCAGCTACATTGCAGGCGCCGGCGATATCAAAGGCTCCTTTGCGTCGCTAGTCGCACCTGCTCAATCAAGTCAGGGTTTGGGGGGCGGGTTTGCACGTGAGTCCTTCAAGACCAAATTCGGTTCCTTCTACATCGGCGATGACTGCCGGGAGGATGGCGCTACACCGCGCAGTACTGACTCCAGTTACTACAGCTCAGATACCATCAAGGTCCTGTTCCTAAAGGTGCTGAAGGAAGTCGGCCAGAAACATCCAATCATCGTTACTGGATTGCCGACGGAATTCTTCAAGAGTCGCCGAGCCGACTTTGCCGCGGACCTGAAACGGTGGGCCATAGAGGAGGGCTACCAGCCGGCCAATGTGGTCGTGCTCCCTCAGTACGTTGGCCCATGGTTCGATCCCGAGCTGTTGGACCCTGAAGGGAAGCGCATTGATCCGAAAGTCGTTATGGAAGGAAAGCTGGGGATCATCGATATTGGCCAGGGCACAATCGATGCCGGCCAGTTTGTGGACGGGAAGGTCAGTTCAGATGACAAACTGCGCTACGGCGAGTCCAGCGGTGTCTCTGACATCCATAAAAAGCTGTTCACGCAACTGAAACAGGTTGACGCTCTGAACTCCATGTTGCCAGCCAAAGCCCGACTGCCCAAGGACTTCGCACTCGATAATCAAACCACCGAATACACGATGGATACATGGCTGCGAAAGGGCTATATCCCCTGGCGCGGCTCGCGTATCGACATCGAACCGATCAGCCTGCCAGCTCGCCAGGAGTTCGCTGAAGATGTCTTGGTTCGTTGCATCAAAGCGGTTTGGGGGACGACTGATTTCCTGGCGGGAATGGTAGCAGCCGGCGGGGGGGCAGTCGTGCTGGGCGCGAAATTGCTGGGGACCTACATCAACACTCGGATCTACATGGCCAAAGATCCTGAGAACTCGATCGTCCGAGGCTATCACCGTTTCTATGTGACCCAGAACTTCAAAGACCATGCGCGCGTGAAGGTAGCACAGCGTGACTAAGCCAGAGAGCCTTGTGATCAGGGAGAGACTCTACCCAGATATGCACGAGTCACTTGTCGAGGTGCTGGGAAAATATCCGCGGCAGGCAGGCAACCAAGTGGTGCTGGCCATGTCGGAAGCTTGTCTTAGCCTTTGGCCAATCACTGAGGCCGATTACAACGTCTCAGATGGCGCTGAATTTCAGAAGGTGAAATTCACATTGACCAAGGCGAGGTACCCAAAGCTGTTTGCCCTGTATCGCGCACTGCCCCGCGGGGTGAAAGGCCAGGCGATTATCAATCTACTGAACCGTCATCAGATGATGAGGCAGGCCGATCCAGGCAAGGTGAGCGATGCGCTGAATCAAGCTTTGTTAGGCGAGGGAACTAGCGCCGCGCGGGGCGCTGAGCATAAAGCCGAAGCCCACCCTGAGGTAGTGAGTGGGCGGAGTGCTGCAGAGGATGATGTTCCACCTGTTGGCTCAAATGTAACCAAACCTTTGACCAGTGCTGCTGCAGAGGCCCCAGAGATGCATCCGGCGGTGAGGAGTGAAGATCTGGAGGAAGAGATGTTTGACCCTCTAGCTGATCTGCCTCCCATGGAGTTCAGTTAAACGACCCAAACGTCGAGCAGCCCTTCATCCTGAAGGGCTGCGATTTTTACTTTCCCTTCCCAGTTCACAAAGCAATCCACAAGACGTCGCAGCTGGTCAGACTCACCGGAGGAGGCGAGTAGGGGCACGGATGTGTGCACCTTCGGTAGAAGATGAGCTACCCGGTTCTGTAGCCCGAATACATGAAGTCCGTCTTCGAGAGCTGGGATAGCCGCGATCAGGTCGGCTTCACTATAAAAATCGTCGCGCTGTGTCATTTCAGTCGCTCCACCCAAAAAAGCCCCTCGGTAACGTAAACACGGATTGTTGGTCTCCGCGCGGCAAACCACTTCAGTGCGTACTCAAGAAATCCTGGATTGTCTGCTTCGATGGGTGAGTCAATGTCAGGTACCCGATCGACAACTGAGAATTGAACCTGGATGCCTGAAGGGCCCGATACCATAGCCAGGTCAAGTGCAGCCCCTGTATGGCTGGGGAGCGACAGAACATGTTCGGCGACCCACTCAGCGAAGTCAGCAATGGTTAGCGAGCCTTGGAAGCCTACCTGAGCTTTAGCAGCAGACCTCTTCAAAAAAACGTTTGAGGACGGCCCCCAGTTTTCCACGACCTCATTAGCATCGAAGGCATCTTTCTCATCGAGGTATGAGGCGTCGACGGTGTAGATTTGCATCGCTGGCTTGCTCCAAAACTGCATAATTTTTCTGTCCTGCTGGTGGCACACATAAAGGAGAGGCAAATTATGCGGATCGAACCAGAGACTTACGGTATACCTTCATGCTCGACATCCAACCAACAGCCATCGTTTTGACCGGAGGAACCGTGAGTCCATCACCGGCCGTTTCATGGATGCCTGGGCTGAAAATGTCGACTTCAGGGATCATGAAAACCCCGTTCGCTTCGAGCTGCTCTCGTACTGCTACCGAGTTGGCACCGGATAGAGTGGGAAATAATTCAATTGCTTTCATGATCAACTGCTCATCTTCCGTGACAGCGAGGTGCGGCACGAAAGGGTATGGAGCCTTCTGCAACTGGAGGCCAGGGTATGCAGCACTCACGCTCGACTGGCTCTCGGCTACGAGTGCCAACCTGAGTAGAAGTGCCTCA
This sequence comes from Pseudomonas arcuscaelestis, assembly GCF_016881005.1. Taxonomy (GTDB): domain Bacteria; phylum Pseudomonadota; class Gammaproteobacteria; order Pseudomonadales; family Pseudomonadaceae; genus Aquipseudomonas; species Aquipseudomonas arcuscaelestis. The sequence goes on from NZ_JACOPV010000008.1 coordinate 195,483, forward strand.
GTATCGAGCGTCCATGGGTAAGGGCAAGCCAACTCAGAGGCCGATGAAACCAATTCAACCCCGAAGGCTACCAACCCTTTCTCTGGGCCGGCCGCGGCGCAGCGGATCAGATTACCAGCCAGGTCGAGGCAGTAGGCTGGGCGAGGAGTGCCGGCCCATTGGAAAGTCAGTTCGCCTATCATTTGGATTCCATGATCTCTTGGAACGTTTCGAGAACCTTGCTTACGCCAGTCTCAATGTAATGCTGGCCGTAGTAGGCTTGCCGAGATGGTTGCTGCGAACCATTGCCTTCTGAAAGCGGGACACCCTTGTACTTACCGCCAACGTCCGAAACGATTGCTGCTTGAACCCGCTTTACGGTGGCTACGTCGCTTTTCTGTGGAAGCCAGGCTCGAGTCACCTTGCCATCCGGGTTTACTAGGAAAACCATGGTTGGCCAGTAGTCATAGAACTTGCTCGCCTCGTCGGCCAGCCCACCCATATGGTTAATGACCTGCATTTGGCCCATGCCTGTAGTGTCGTTTCCAATCTGCAGGTAAGGGGTGATCCAATCCTTGAACGAAAGTTGTGGCCCACCCGATACGCGTGCTGCTGGCGAAACGAAGTAGTTGTCGATGCACAACCGAAAGGCTTTCTCGCAAGGCGAGTTTCTGAAGGTAAGCCAATAGCCGCTGTAGGCCTTGTTGCTAGCCGTTAGTGAGGCCGGAACACCGTCATAACCCAGGAAGTTGACCTCAACATCAATGTTGTTGGCTTTCAACCATTGACTTACACCACCGATGAAAAGGCTGTCTTTGGCCGATCGGTCTGCAGCAGAATCAGCTCGCCCGAACCCGTTTCGCAAAAGGGCCAAATCGTTGCCTGGAGCCTTGTAGTCGGAATAGACGTTCGAAGCGATCCAGAGTGACCATCCTTTTGGTTTCCAATCCGACTTGTCAAAGAACCACGCCCGGCCTCCCGGCGCTTTCGAATCGGGGACGCTCTTCAGGGCAATGACAGAACCTGGAAGACGGAAAGCAGCCGTATCCTGGAGGGCACCTCCGATCCAAGATGGGGTGGTTGGCGTGTTGGACTCACCACATCCTGCCAATGCTACTGCGGCGAGTGCCGCAACCATCAACTTCTTCATAATTCAGCTCCGTTATGTGGACATGAATCGTTGTAACGACCCAGCCAGGGATTCCAACCCCCGAGGTAGATCTTAAATTGGGGCGGATTATGAGCGTGTAAGCGAATTGACACCAATGCCTGTCCCGCATTTCCAAAAGAAAGCCCGCTTGCGCGGGCTTGTTTTCAGGGTTTAGGGGTGCCTGGTGTTGGTGCCGGCGGGGTCGTCGGCCCTGAGGGGCCAGAGGGTTGGGCAGGCTTCGTGGGGGTCGGGCTCCGTGAAAGTTGACTCCCGGCAGCTGAGTACGAGCTTTTGGAAGGTGCAGGTGGAGTGAATCTCACATTCATGCCTCCCGTAGAGTACGGGCCACCAAGACCGCCACCTCCACCACCACCGACTCCTTTGGCAGCGTTAGCAGCTTTGCCTGCAGCGCCTACTAGCTTGGCTGGGCCGCGGAGCATGCTCAAAGCTTTACTGCCGATCTTGATTGCTGTGCCGACCACGGCGCCGCCAGTTGCAGCCATTCCAGTAGCTGCACCGCCAGGGTTGAACCCGGAAAGGCCTTTTACATCATCCCAGATCAGCATTTTAGCGATGATGATTTCGACTGCAGTCAGTGCCATGAAAATAATGTACTGGGCAGAACTAGCGGATATGAGCAACGGATAGTTTTCTGAAAAATTACCCGCTGTCAGGCCTGTCATTAACTCGCTGTTCATTGCCAGCAAGGTAGCTGCCATTGTCAGGCAAAGATTATTAATGAGTGGAATCATGAACGAAAACGCCAGGATTTTCACGTAACTAATGAGAATACTGGGGTTAACAAAAACGGCAAATACACAGATGACTGGGAATAAAACCACCAAAATCCCAGCGAGCATCGCGCATCCGTTGATCATTGTAGGGATCTTGAACGTTAGCATCCACTGCTTAAACCACATTCCAATGTCTTGGATTTTAGTCATGAGCGACTTCGCAGTGTCATCGACACCCCAGTTGAAAGCTTGGCCGGAACGGGTTTCAGAGCCGAAAAGAGGAATTGCGGACGGATTTTCCTTATCAAGTTTCCTTTGCTCAGCAAGGTTCTCAATATTTTTGATCATCAATTCCTGGGCATGAATTCCGTCGCGCATAAATGCCGATCGTTTGGCTGTAGGGATTTCTCTGCTCACAGCATTGGTCCAATTCGCAACAGCCTTATGAACCATCCCGTACATCTGTAGACAGTCTTTAGGGTAAAACCTGACCTCCTGCTCTGGGGTTATAGGAGATGTATCAGTCAGTGTTGGGTTTCTGTACATTTTGTTATTATCATTTTCAGTAGCCTTCTCGAATTCTAATCTCCCCTCGTTCTTTTTATCGGGGAAATACTGTCTTACCCAATACTCCTCTGACGGCATAAGGTACGACTTCGTACCATCCCGGAACGGGTTTGCATCCTCAGGAATTCTCCCAAGCATGGTTCTAGCCTTGTCTACATTTCCAGCAACCTCGTAGTCTTTCTTCAGCATCTGGTAACCATTCCAGATGTTTCCGCCTACATACATACTTAGAGCTTTGCTGTTTGCAGGCCCACCTGCCTTGATTGCTTCATAACTGTCCTTGGTAATCTGGTTAACCTCTATCTGGTTAATCCCCGTAGACCCGAAAAGTCCAACAAATTTACCCAGCGCCCTTGTGTCTGGTTCTGTTCCTGCAGTGGAGGCGAGAGCGGATTGACATTGTGTTATGTAATCTTCATACATCTCGCGAACAGGGCTATCGTTAAATTTTCTGAGAGTACCTTCATCCGTAACATGGTATGCATTTTCAAATGCAAGCTCCATCGCGGTCTCTCGGTTAACACTATCGAGTGCTGATTTAAACAGTTGATAAATGTTGCCAATGAGTTGCACAGACCAACCAGCGCCTGCGGAAAGCCCCACGGATCCGCCAGCTGGTCCTATGTTGTAGTTGCCTGGCTGTAATAGCATTGCAACCAGAAGCACAACACCAGCAGCGCTTGCTGCGGTCTTGAGTCGGTCGACTGGGGCCTTCATAGTCAATAGACTGACCCATGCCAGACCACCCCAGAGGCAGAGGTTCATTGCCGCCTGAGTGAAGGACTGATTATAGGCCTGCCACATGTTGATGTAATGGCTGACCAGCTCGCCAAAGTTTGAGTTGACTATCTGTAGATAGTCATAGTTGGGTACATCTGATTCGGTAGCCATTACTGAGTCATCCGCTGCATGCCGTTAACAACTTTCTGCCGATCTTGGTCGTGCTGAATTCGAGCCTGAAGTGCCTTGTATTGCTGACGAAGACCGAAGACCGAGTATTTGGTTCGTTCAACAACCTCGGTGCTCAGAATTACATTGTCAGGTTGGTTAGCAATACCGCTCGAAACCCCGATCTCGATCTTTGAAATCACATCATCAAGCTCTTTAAGCATTGCAAGGGTCGCAAGTTGCCGCTCAGTAGCGATGAACATTGCCGGGCTGCCTTTAGCAAGGTTCCGCATGAATTGATGTTCGTGGTCACTCACAACAATCTCAGAACGAGAGATGAGTTCTTTATAAGATTTAGTGTTCTTGAAGCTGGATGAGTCGGCGGAATAAACCGAGTGGTAGAGCTCCATGTACTCCGTAGTCAAGGACTTAGAGAGACTCTCGATTGTTAACGACCGCGGGCTTACGGAAGCCGCATCCCCTTGAACGCTATAGGAGGGGACGAGCGCGCCGTACTTTTTGATGTCTTCGCAACCAAGTTCAGAAGCTGCAAGCACAAGACCTGCACTGCCTTCAGGTGCACCGCCGCTGCAGGATTTACTGGAAATTGATGCTTTATCACCGCCGAGGCCAGAGCCAGTGCCTGCACCATTATTGGTTCCGCCAGATACTGAAGATTTCCAACCAACTAACCCGCCGGTCGCACTCGAGACCCCACCCATTAGGCTGTTCGCGCGATCCGATGTTTTCTGTTTGAACTCATTCATCTGGCTGATCAAGGATCCGGTCAGCCCTTCGCCTGCCATGCATTTCGAGCTTTTGAAACCCTCGTCAACCGTGCAATCGGCCTCGGCTAGAGCTTGCTTCTTCTCGTCGTAGGCCTTGTCGGCAAGTGACCGTACACCAGAGCAGGTGAGGTTAGAGAGGTCGAGACCAAACTGACCAACGGTATTCAACTGATCGATCACAGACTTTACAGTCGGCTGGCTATAAGCGAGAAACATGATGGCCAGTGAAGGAGCGTTCTGTATGAACTGTTCAACCATCTCTGCGTACTGTCCGATCTGACCATCGAGAACAGTGCCAAGGTTCAAGCCATTACAGCCAACGCCGACTTCTGTGGCTGCATAGCCACTAACAACGTCTGTCCTTTGATCCTGGAAAGGGGCAAAGGTGTCAAACGCAAAGCTGCTTGTCTTGCTTGCATCACTGACGGCACTGCCTTTGACCGTCTCGCCAAACAGTCCGGTGACGTCGTCCATTCGGCGATCCCACGGTGAATCGGATGAATCCTTTACGATTTCAGACGGCGCCGCAACAGCGCTCAACGATACCAACGCTGAAATTGTGACAGCCAGGACGCTCTTGAATTTAATATTCTTCATGTTATGCGCCCTTTTTTTCTGGCTGTATGTAAGTCATTGCCTGGAAATGATCTTCAAGTTGTTTGAGTGTACGGTTACCCACCAGGCTTTTACGTCGATTTACCTTTGTGTTGTCGATCCAGGAAATCGGCCACGAGGTCACACCGAGCTTCTGGATGTTGATACTTTCCTCCCGGGTAAGTACACGCCCAGTAAGACCCCGTTGTGTCACATGTTTGAGGAACGCATCGCGGTCGCCATCGAGTTGGAATACCTTGATTTTAAGTTTTGGATATTTTTTCTGCACAGTAGAAAGGATCTGTAGTTGCTTTTCACATACTGGGCAGGTCGACTCTACAAATACAGACATGCTTACGTTGTCAGTGTCGATGTATTTGACCGCAGCTGACTTTTCAGTTGCGGCATCCAAACCTTTGATGTTCTTGAGATCGCCATTCTTCCACATGGCCATTTTGTACAGTTCGGCTGACTTATGATACTCGCCCCACGTGTTGTCCATATACGAGACCAGCTCTGCAGCTGCCTCTGGGGTCTGATTCAACTGTAGGTTTATCACAGCACTTGGTGTGCCGGGCTGGAAGTTGAATTCAATACCGGATTTTCCAATCATGCGCATAGGCGCTTGAGGGTTTTTCTTGGCATTGCGGTTCAGCTCAGAACAATTGCGCATCCAGTCCATGTTCTGGCAATCGAGAATGTTCGGTAGCTTGTCCAGCTCAGCGTTCTCACGATCCTCGTTGAACTTGTCAACCTTCGCCATCGCAACAGCGATAGCGTTTGTCAGTACCTCATTAGGATTGTTGGCATCTGACAGTACGGATGGCGCATTGACGGCCAGGCCTCCAGCAATGAACGCTAAGGCCAATTTTATAGAGTTCTTCATAATTTCCTTACCTGAGAACAGCAGATAGTTCGGTTATTACTGACTGAGCGCCGCTCAAAATTTTCGCTCGTCCCTTTTGTGGGACCATCACAATTGCCGGTGTAGATCGAATACCGTATTTACTGGCCTCCACTCCATTCATGTCCGGGCGGAAGCCAGTTAACGGAACTGAGCCTGATGCTGGGGTAAAGACACGGCGCGGGTCCCAATTTGCCTGGTCAATCAGGACGTAGTACTCAAAAGCGACCTGTTGACCAAAGCGAGCTTTTGCATCTTTAGCAATCTCGACTAGGTCACCCGCTGAGCTAGCGTTGTCAGCAATGAACATTTTGATAGTTGCAGTTGGCGCGACCGATTCTTGCTCACCAACAAATCTACCAACCTGTGCCTGCATACGCGCCTGAGCCTGCTTTGCAGCTGCAATGTCTTTCGGCATTGGAAGTCCGCTTGTTCCCGCTATAGTTGGGGTACCATTTTGTCTGGCCAGCATTCCTTCTACTTGGGCAAGCATTGCTGCACTACCTTTGTGACCTCGGTCCGCGGCGGCTTTAAAAAACTTTTCGGCTCGTGGCAAGTTGTCTGGATATTCAGGTGAGCGGAGCATCAGGTTGCCAAGGTGGAACATCGCAATAATGTTTCCTGCTTTAGCCTCTGGGAAAAGGATGTCCCAGGCTTTCTGCTTCTCACCTTTAAGCGCTGCCATTAAACCTTCGCCTACACGCTGGTCTGCATTGGGCCCAACTGGGCCCGCTAACACGTGAGTTGAGATCAAACTAGCGAACAGCAGCCAAAGATACGGACGCAAGACGTTTCTCCTCTTTGTATTTTGGGATCAGGTACCCGAGGTATACCTCGCGCGCTGTTCGCGTGGCTGAATGGTAATAACCAGCGGCGAGTATCTCGTTTCCGTGCTTCTTCTTTAGTTTTGCAACTCGAGCTGCAGCAAAATCCAGGTTGTACGCTGGATCAAACCAAGTCTGAACAGTCGCGATGCCTTGACCATTCCACTTGTAGTTCACCTGAGCTATGCCGATGTCGGTATTGATCAATCTAAGTTTCCGTACCCGAAGTTCTCCCCTACTAAGTTTCCTGCTGTCATCTGTGCGAAGACGCAGGCCTGAAGTACGGGCGTAGTTCGCATAGAGTTCTGCTGCACCTTGTGTTGCGAAAAATCGGCGGGAAACCTTTCCGTTGTGCAGTACCGATTTCACAAGCCATGGAGCTTTTGTGAGTGACCAGAGCACACTTACTGCGCGGTCTTTACTCTTGAACTGGAACGACTCGCCATCAGCGTTGAACGTCCATGGATTTTTCCTAGACTCATGGGCTGCAATAGCGCGAAGAAGCAGTCGGTCGACACCGTGTCTTTGAGCAGCAGCATCAATAACCGCGTCATACGGCGAGCTGTACGCCCAACTTGTGTAAACCATCAACAGAAGCAGTGACCACCGAATCACAGCGGACCACCATCGATTGTTGAAAAGCTGTGTTTCTGGAGCCAGCGTACCGAACGCACGCGCTCAGGAAAGCTGCGGTCTAACCTCCGGAATAGGGGTGGATGAGGGTTGTCTGCGCTGGTACCCAGTTGCTCATGGAGCATTTCGTGATGAATTACGTACTTGACCACACACCGCGGTGCGTCGTGGCCAATGGACTTGCTGAGACCCTGGTGAATCAGGAATACCTTTTGACCATCGATTACCTCGGTACTGCCCGCAGGTACAAAGAGGGTATCCGTACTGACGCGGTTGATTCGCCTGGCGGTCTTGTCCCAGTCGGGTACTCGGAGCTTCTGCAGGACCTTGATGTATAGCTTTGAAGCCTCTTCGTGGTTCATGTCTACGAAAGGTTCTAAGGCCGTGCGGGCATCGTGGTAATGCCGGTTAACAAACAGATTCACTGCTGCTTCAAGGTCGGCGAGCTGGGCCTTCGTTAGTCTGCCCGGCTCCAGCTTCGGCTCATCGGCTTCGCTGGCGCTGGGGATACCCCAGCGCACTTCGATCAAGTTGGGTGCGCGAAAATGACACTCAGAGACCTCAGCAGCTAGACGGGCCAGGAACAGCTCATCCGCGCTGCTGATCTGCTCATGAATGTTAAATCGACGGGCACCCATTTGGTTGACTCCAGAACTTGTGTACTACATGGCCATCCGAGTTCTGTAGATCGAGGCGATCCCCTGTGATGGACACGCGGTACCCGGCCAAGAAATCACCTTGACCAACCATGCTTTCAGCGCCGGTATCGACGACAAAGGCATGTGCTACGCACGTAGGGCAGTTACGTGCTGGTGGGGCTACCGCTTTCACACAGAGTTTCGGCCTTGGAGCGACCTTGGCCACAGGGGTTGTCACCCGTGGCGAAGGTCGCTGCGCAACAACAGGTTTATGTTTAGGGATGTGAGCCGCTGCCGGCTTAGCGCTTTGGGACTTCGGCGCCTGTTTAGCTGCTAGCTCTAGCTGCGCCTTAAGGGACTTGATCTCTCCGTCCTTCTTCGCAAGCTGAGCTTCCATCTCTTTCACATTGACCATGCCGTTGTTCTGACTCGGCTGGTCACCACTATCCGGGTTTTTTGATGAAGTGCTACCCAAAACAGGGTCGCGTTTTTCAGCTGGAGTTTCCGCTGCAATTGGCATCGCAGCTGGCGTGGTCGGAATGCTTCCGAACACGTTGCTTGGGTCAGCAGGAGTTGGTGTTTGAACTGGTGCCGGTACCGCCTCGGTACTTCCACCAAAGGGACTAACCATGTCACCTGCAGGCGTCTCGAGAGATGGTGCTTTACTGACTTCCAGTGGGGGCGGGGTCATCTCAGATGGGGGCACAGGGAAGCCGAAACCATCACCAGGTGGTGGTGTTGCTTCACTGGTAACTTTGTTTTGGTCAGGATTCGCCAGCGGTTTTTGGAATGGTCCATCGAGATCGAGCTGATCCAGAGTCTGACCCACATCGGCATCAGCCTGCGTCCCGCCCCCCAGAGGAGAGGCAGGTTCGGAACTCAACCCACTATCGGGCAGCTGCGGCATGGCCGGCAGATCGTCGCTCGATTGTGTTGTCGCATTCGCTGTCTGCTCTGCGGGCGGATTGATTGCCTGGTTGTCGGGCATGAAGAAACCGTTCTGCGCCAATACGCCAGCGCAGACGACGACCGCTAGCAATGCTACCTTTTTCTTGGTCGTCATCCCCTTTTTCGCGGGTGTACCTGGCTGCTCCTGATCTTGCTCATCGATATGGAGGGGGTCCTCAAGTTCATCGATTAGCGGCCGCGGCTCGCTAGTGATATCTGTAGGCTCCGTGATTGGCGGCTCAGACTCTGCGCCTTGGTCAGGCTTTTTCTTCTTGCCGGCGGTAAGGCTCGCAGCGCCAGTAGTGATTACGTTGATCAAATCACCCAAGGCACTTGGTTTTTTTGGCTCACTCATGTTCTTAATTTCCGCCGAGTACAGGAAGGAAGGTTGGGGCCTCTTCGGACCAGCGGCCCGGGGCAATTTGGACGCATTCTTCATGCTCTGGGATCAGCATCCCGTTAACCACACGTCCAGGAATCTTTACGCCGCATTGGATCTGGGGGGCATCCCAGGTGAACCGGTCGCGCGCGCGCATTTTGCCTTTCATGTCAGTCAGAACCTGGCTGACACCCTCGGAATATGCACGGCGCTCTAGCTCAGTCTTGGGCGCGTACATTTCCTTTGTAGGCTTCTCCTCGGTATCAACAATGGTCTCGCGGGGCTCATACTTTGATGAGCAACCAGCGGTGAGGGCGACGCACAGGAAAGCGGCAGCCTTAAACAACTTGGCCATAACGGGCTCCGAAGGGATGAGTTTTTGAAAGTTCGATGATCGCCTTCTGGCGCGCGTCGGAAGGTTCGAGTCTTAGTGTTTCCACAAGCTCTTTGGCTTTGAGCTCGCGCATGTTGTAGTCATCGGGGTGAGAGCTAGCGATCCACAAGGTCATCGGAGCCGAGAACAGCCTGAATACGCCTGAGTAGTAGAGGCTTTGACTGGTGCGCATCCGATAGAACACCTCGGAGTACATCGGCGGTAGCGATGCGAGTGAGCGCCACAGATCGATTTCCTCATCGGAAAATGCAAGCTCCTCCTTGGCCACGCGGTAATCCGACTCTGAGCAGGCGAGGAAGAAGTAGTGACTGGTGTTTTCCAGAATGCCGTCCTGGGAGTCGCCACCGCCGCTTGTTTCAGCCTTGATCAGGTTCACGAAGTCCTTAACGGTCTGGCTGATCAACAGGCAGCCAGCACCGTAACGACGTAGTTCACGATAGAAGCTGGAAAGCGCTTTGGCCGCGTTCGGGTCGGATAGGGTGGCCCAGGCCTCGTCGACCGCTACTACCTTTTTGCGGCTACGCTGCAGCTTGAATTTGCAGTACAGGTCGATCTGGCGGAAAAGGGCCAGCGTTACAACCCCGAGGGCGGGTGACTTCGACATGCGCTGTGTCTCGAGCACCGTAAAGTCGTTCTCCCAGTCGACATCGAGATATCCATCGAAGATCGCTGCGAACGGCCCGTTCCCGTAGTAAAGCGTCAGGTTCTCAGCGAGGACCTTACCCTTTTGTTCTTCGAAGTCCGTATCAATGAGGTAAGGGATGAAGTCCCTAAAGCGCGGCTCATCCATCGGCCGTGTTTCTACCCAGTCACGGTAGAAATCATCAAGGGCCTGGTAGAGAAGGGAGGTAGTGACCTTTGTCAGATTCGACTTTGTCGTTCCTGAGCCGTCGCCGGCTTCCATCATCATGATCAACATACGAGCAACGAAGAACTTCTCATCAAGCTCAGGTAGCTCGTGCCTGCCGTTCTCGTCCTTTTTGAGAGCGAATGGGTTGATACAGATAGGGTCGATAGTGCGACCAGAAACTGGCTCTACAAACGACTCAGTAGTGAGGCGGACGTAGTTGCCGTTCAACACCAAACAGAGGCTTTCGTACGAATCGCCTTTGTCGATGATCCAAACCTTAGGTCGGTACTTTACGCGTAGCGCCATCAGAAGGTTGTTGAACGTAAACGACTTGCCCGAACCGGTAGTCCCACAGATCAGTGAGTGAGCCGTGTTGACATTGTGGCCCCAGAGATCAAGGAAGATAGGCTGGCCAGCTCTGTTGTTCATCAAGATGGCCGGGTCCGCCACGCCCTGGTACTCAACAAATAGCGGTGCCATGTGCGACACGCTTTCAGTGAGATGCGGGATGCTTCGTTTGAGCATTTTCATGCTCGTCGTGCGGAAGTTGAACGGCATGCTGTTTCGAACGACAGCGTCACCCCGGAGCATTTCTTTATGGCCAATGCGCCATAGCCGGCGCTCAAGAGCCATTGCCTGGTCGTCAATGATGTCTTTGTTGAACCCCATCAGATTGATGTGGACGGACAGGTCAAAGAACTGCTCTCGGTTGCTGGCGTTTTCCGAGGACACCTTGTTACGCACTGCGTCCAAGTCGGCACGTTGGCGATCACGAGTTTCGCGGTCACCGACTCGCATAGACTCTTTAGCAGCGATCATTCGGCCGCGAATTGCTAAGCGACTTGCGACGACCACGGGACGCGGAATGCTCCAGTTCATGGTCACGAGACTTTCGGACTCGATGCCTGCCATAGCTGTCTGCAGCATGCCAGGGGTGCTGCGAATAGGTTTGCCCATAACCGATACCGGCCTGATGTAGTAGGGCACGTTACGGTCATGGATGGTCCAGCCATCGGTCTCGGTTTGTACATGCGCGAAGGTTGCGGTTGCCGCGAGGTTATCGCGTGTCTCCACAATATTCGGGTTGGATAGGGCTTCAAGAATTGGGATGTCGGCCCGGTATTTCGGTGGCTCGATCTCAAAGCTTCGCACTGGGTTCATCAGGGCATAGTGAAGGTTGAGGTAGCCTTGACCAGTCAGGACTTCAGGATTGAAGTTGTATGTGGCGAGAGCCTGCTCAATCTCAGTGCAGTGTTGGCCAAAGATCTTTGCATGGCCGTTATAGGAGCGCTCCGCCATTTTATTTGCATCGGCAAGACCTACGGCCGCTAGGCAGGCCTTGACGGTGTTGTCAAAGAATTTCCCGAAGATGTATTCGGGTTCCCACATGAAAACGATGTAGAAGTCAGAAACGTGGGGGAAGCGGCCCTCCCGGACCTCGCGTTTGATCGCTTCAGATGCTGTTGCACGCACGTCTTCGTCAGTTTCATCGCCGAGTTCCGCGAGTGCATCTGCTTTCATCTGGTTGATCGTGGCTTCTGATGCGTCACCGAAAAAACCGTTGCTCGACACTGCGGCCTTGAATTGGCGGCTCATAATCGAGCGAGCGATCTCGGCAGCAAATTCGCCTGCTTCAGGGTCAATTTGATCCTGGTAAACGCCAAGGATCGATCGGATGTCTCGGTGGGTATGGCGAATATGCTGCCCAGTGCTCCCGGCCGGGTACTTATTCAAGATGTCGGCGAAGCACCCCGTAACGTCGAACAGGCCCTCGTTGTTCAGCATCGATGCGTCAATGCCCGAGATCTTCCAGATTTTCGCAAAGCGACCATCCAGGGTATGGAAGTAGCGCCCTTGGGCTTCATACAGAAACGCATCCGACAGCAGCTGAATCGGCATTCCGCCCTGGTAGTTACGTCGACCTAAGCCTGCCAGCTCTGAGTCGAAGAGGTGCAAATTCTGCTTCTCAGCCATTGGAAGGTACCTTCTGGGTTGCGGTAATTTTTCGCGCTTCTGGATATACGGTGATCTGAGCCGTGCTTACCCGGGTTACGTACTCGGCTATGTCACGGAGCGAGTTAGGCGCTGTGTTCAGCAGTACGACCTGGTTCTGGTTGATAGCAGGGTCGAACACCGCGTCGTACCCACTTGCCGCGGAAGCGAGCTTGAGAATTTCACCCAAGGTCAGGTTCTGATTTTTGAAAATCTGAGGCCATGGAATCTGGTCAGGGGGTGGCAGCGGGCGCGTATCCAGAACGTTCGGCTTCTGGAAAATCTTCCGATACAGATCGACATCCGGCTGGCGCACGGTCAGGTCCTGACCGCTACCCAGGATCAGCTTCTCGTAGTGCTCACGAATTGCATCCTTGTGTTCCTGGGTGATCCCTTCGGCATTAACCAAAGGGGTGACCAGGAATGCGAGGCTGAGGCCGAAGCCGTTGATTAATTTGCCCAATCTGCTTCCTCCATGATCACGTAGTCCCACCGGCCGCCGTGCTTCACGCCTGTCTTCTTGTCGGCGTACGGGACCACCCAAACAGGCGCGACAACATCAGGGTTTCGGATTGGGTAGTACGGATCACTGGCACCGAGTTCAGGGCGAGCACGGAGGCCTTCGCGAAGCAGGCGGACGGTGTCCTGGCCTCCAGACGAGTTCACGGTCTCGTAGATTTGATCCATGGTCGCGCCTTTACGGAATGGCTCATCGTCAGAAGCGCAACCCGTGAGAGCCAGTGCCACAGCGGAAAGGACAAGAAATTTCTTCATGGTCGTTGGCTCGCGATTGGTTCGTGTCGCTTCGGAGATCTGGCGACGCGGAGATCGGCATGGGGAAGTGGAAGTCGTCATTACTGCCACCTCAAATCAGCGTGTCGTACATCGAAGCGTCGATGTCGAAGGGTTCGAGGGGTTTAACTACATCGATCGGCTGTGTGGTGATGAAGCGCAAACGGATGCCTGGCTCTACCAGCACGGTATCAACCGCCGCGTCTGCTTCTGCTTCAAAGCGGTCACTGATCTTTTGGAACATAGCGCCAATGCCCTGTGAAACTGCTGCTTTGGTGGCATCTCCAGTGAGTTGGCTAGTGGCGCTGGACGTTCCGTTCTGCACGGAGCTGGTATTGGTGAACTCTGCCGAACTCAGAGTCGTCGCATATGCAGCAGCTGCAGCCGCGGCGGATTGGAGGGCCAGGGTACGGCCTGAGGCCTTGTCCAGCTTCCCGTAAACGTTCGCTTCGTTATCGCGCATATCTACGATGTAACCGCTAGCTGTAACCATCTGAGCGCCACCAGAGGCATCCCAGTAGCTCATTCGCTCTACCTTGATGGTTGCTCGGCCGGTTGAGGAGGACGAGGTTCTCTCCCCCGAACACAAGCCCATCAAGTGCGCTGTACCGACATCGCGGACTACGCCATTGGGCCCGTGGAAGATGCCGTGAATTGGGAGCACAACAGGTCGTGCAGGGATCTTGTTGCCGTCGGATGCACCGGGTGCATTCGCGCCAATTGGGCAACTGACGCCGTGGAGTGTCGTGACTTCAACAAACGAGAAGCCTTCGATCGTGTATTTACCTTCGGCCTTTTTCTTTGCCGCGGCTTGCTCAGGTGTTAATGCAACGGGTTGAGCAGCGGGTTGAGCAGCCGGTTGCGGCGCGCCTTGAAAAGCTTGCTGATTGGTTGCCGGCTGCCCATACACATCGTTGAACTGAGCGTTGAGGTTCCCGTTTGCGGCGTGGGCGTTTTGGTTATTCGCGCCTGGTGCCGACATGTCGGCGAACAGGGACGATTCTGACTGGGTACCTGGGCCGCCACCGCTGTCGCCTTGGAAAGTTGTCCGGGCCTGGATTGATGGGGTCAGAACGATGTAGTTCGGTCCGTATGGGTTCGGCGGCGGTACAGGAGCGCTGGATGGGCCAGTGGCCGGCCCTAGATCAAGATCACCATCAAACGACAGGCCGCCCGAAGGCACCTTCATCCCTGGTACGTCAGGAAAGCTATTGGTTGAAGTGTCCTTCTTGTTTATCGCGGCATAGAGATCGTCCACGCCTTTCTTTCTCAGATCGGCGATCTCTTCGCTAAGCGCGCGCGTTTGAGCGTTGTTTTGCTGCTGCATCTCGCGCATCTGCTGGTCACGAGCTTTATCGCTCTTGAGCCGGTCGTTCTGTGCGCGGGCGGCATCAGCCTTCATTGCCTCAAGCTGTTTGCTGAATTGGACGAGGGCAGCATCCGCATCTTGGCCAGTGATCTGGTTAACGCCCGTAGGGCCCGCATCGATGGGGGCAGGGGCCTGCACCCCAGCTACCGGTTTTTCAGAGGATTTGGTTTCCGTCCACTTGCCAAAGAGGAACATGCCCCCACCGATGGCCGCGAAGATCCAGATAAGCTTTTTGTTCGGCCCTGATGGGCTTGGTGGGTTAGCACTCATTTGCTCTTCTCCGACACGATGAAGAGCAGCCCGCGGTGGGAGTCCCCGTAGATCTCGGAAATGTATTCAGGGGATGGGCCCAATACACGAGAGGATGGCAACATGGAAACCTGCCGGGCAATACCGATGGACTCCCGAACGGCTTTGTTTGAATAGTCGATTTGGTCGATCGCAACTTTGAATGCGGTACGACCTCGGTTGACTACTTCGTAAGTGGTGCCAGTGTATTTTGGTCCAACCAGTTGGGACTGGAGTGAGAACTCAACAGACCCTTGACGGAATACCACGCGTTGCTGTTTTGTGAGCTTTGAAAAGTTGTTCTTGCGATAGCCATTGGGTACGGTGCCGTCGAACATATAGTTCATTAGACCCTTGACATGGCCCTTACCATTCCGCTCAAGCTGAGATCGATCAACAGGAGCTTGGAGTTCAATTGATACCTGACTATCTGCGCAACCTGGGCGTGTAATCAGGTTGATCAAGTAGGATTGTCCAGAGGCCCCGTCAACAGTTACCAATCCGACGTACTGTGTGTCCAAGCTATTGAACGCGAGCTTGTTCTTGATCGGCGTTGGATACA
This sequence comes from Pseudomonas arcuscaelestis, assembly GCF_016881005.1. Classification (GTDB taxonomy): domain Bacteria; phylum Pseudomonadota; class Gammaproteobacteria; order Pseudomonadales; family Pseudomonadaceae; genus Aquipseudomonas; species Aquipseudomonas arcuscaelestis. Next base: position 210,756 of record NZ_JACOPV010000008.1, read on the forward strand.
ATTCAAGTCCGTCTGGACGCTCGCGGTTGACACCCTGCAGATATGATTCTGGAAAGATCACTTCTGCACGTTGGGTGTCATTCGAGATGTATACGTCAACAGGTGAGTTTTCATACACAACAGAGCGTGGGGAACGGTTGCATTCCTCAACTGCAAAAACGGGTGTAGCAAGGACTGCGGCAACCATCGCAGCCAGAATGGTTTTTTTCACTGCGTGATCTCCTGAGTCTGCATATCGTCAGCGACGATGGCCCACTCGAAGTGTTTGGACGGCTTAACTGGCTTGAGCAAAATCTTTACGTTGAACTTGGCCTTGCCAAATACGGTGTTCAGCGTCGCGCGGTAGCGTTGGGCTTGAAACGAAACGATGTAGCCTTGGGGCGAGGTTTCATACTTGTATGGCGAAGTCCGTACGAAAACCTGCGTGATTTGCTGCTGAGCAGATTGCTTGGCAACCAGCTTCAAAGGCTCTTCCTGCACGGCCCGCAGTCGTGGCGACATCAGTCGTAATGCCTCATTCGCATTGGTGAATGAGGATTCAGGGGTGAAGTTGTAGAAGTTATCCAGGAATACAGCGGTGAACGCTGCAATATGGCGCTCAGGGATTTCATTCTCGCTGATGAAAATGCCTTCAGCGTTAGGGTAGCCATACATTACGCGCTTGCCCTGGAGCTCTACGTTAGTTCTTTGCAGCTCAATGTTTACGTTGATCAGGAATGCGATTACAGCAGACAGCACGAGCGAGACAGCGATGAATGCAACGCTGATTCTGTTCGAAGATAATTCCCCCCGGCCGAGGAGGTTAAAGTATCGAAGTGGTACCCCGTATTTCTCACTCATTCTTATGGCTCGTATCGGTTGCAATAGGTTGGGGAGGGCAGGAGTCCAACTTCTAGCCAAAGATTGGTTAAGAACCTGTTCATAAATCGGGCAATCTTTTTCATCGCTGGATACATCTCGGCAAGCTCGCCGTTTTCGAGCTGACCCATCCACACACTCAAGCGAAGTACCATGTGCCCCGGGGGGGTGTTCATAGTGAGTCGCTTGTAGAGCCACAAGCAGAAGCAACCGATCGCAAATGCATAAAACGGGTCGTCCATGAACTGGTTTGCGATCGCCATCGGGAGCATCCAGAACAGAAGGTCTTCTTTTTCGACTCCACCAAAGTTCAATGGAGAAGTTGCATATGCGTAGGTATCGCTGTCTGCTGTGGTTCTAAAGTGCATTTGTGAGCTCGTCTCGTCAGGTGGTAGCGAAGTCGGCGAAGCCAGCCCAGCTAGCTACTTGCGTGATTGCTTTCTCACCAAACAGGCAGACAAGGAAGACGCAAACGGGGATCCACCACCACTTCCCCCCCATGAAGAAGATGGAGAAGAGCAGGCAACCGATAGAGATCCAGAGACCCCAGCCGGCAGCGGTTTTCCACCAACCTTGCAAACTGGCGTTGGTGTTTTTCGTCAGGGTCGAATCCGGGCCGAACTGGCCGTTCCACGACGTATCAGCGGCGTGTGCCAACTCCGGAATGAGGAATAAGGCGGCCACGGCAAGCAGCAAAAACATGCTGACCATGAACCGCCTCATTTCCTCCAGGCGTAGTGATGGGGTGAATCCATTGACGGTCATCGTCTCAATCTCCAAGTCGAGGGGGGGTAGTGAAAAACTGACCATCAGGCGTAAGTTCCTGGTAGCGGAGGCGCTTTACCTCCGGGCTAAGAACTACGTTGATGGTTTCTTCCACGGGTCGGACCTGGCTCAGCATTCGCACCAGATCCAAACCAGGAAGGGGGTGGGAGGCCTCAGCTTTTTTCAACTCGTCTTGGGCAAGGCGAAGTGCTTGGCTCGCGCTCGATAGGTGCTCGATAGCGGCTTGGTACTTGGGGTCGCGTTGGTCGATGACGTAGGAATCACCCGCAAATTCAGAAGCCGTCGCGCTGAGCGCAACAGTCGAAATGCAGATGGCTAAAAAGATGGCTTTCATGAGGAATCTCCTTTCACTAAATAGTGGAAAGGGACTGCCCCATTTCTGAGGTTTTCAGAAAAAAAAACCCGGATTGCCCGGGTTTTCTACTCAGTTGCGAGTGGTGCGACTTGCCAGGTCGACGATCCAGCGCCGCGTGCGGTGGAACATGGCCAGGAGAATCCGCCCAAAGAACTTGAAGAGGTCTGCTGTCAAAAGGGTCAGTACGTTTTGGATGAAGGTGAAGAACATCCGGAATATGCCGCTGATGATCAGGCTTGTGACACCCCTGGTTGCCGGAAAGGCGAGGCCTACCGCGATGATGAACACCACAACACCTATGTACCCCCAGATACCAGCGCGCTGGGCGTGGAATTCCATCAGGTTCAGGATCCACGTGATTACGCCATCAAGGCTGTAATCCCAGTTCCTGATCTTCTCAAGCCAAGTCATGTTGCCCCCTAAAAAGATTCTGCATGCGAAATGTTTTTGTCAGAGATCGAGCAGTCTGCGGTTCGTTTCGGTGAAGCTCGCCCAGGCGTTGATACCTGTGCGGCCACGGGAGTGGCGCCTCGTCAGCTTCATGTCGCGGAAGTGAACGTTGGGGAAAGAGCTTCGGACCATAGGCATTCGGATGCGGTAAGTGCCGGATTTGGCAATGACAATGCCATCACCCTGATCTAGCGTCTGGAAGTCATCCGGCTGGAGGAGGTCCTCTCGCGTCGCCTTCGAACCGACGCTGCTGCTGGCGCCTGTGTTCTCGTTCGAGATGATGCCGGACTGCTCTGAACTGTGGCTTGCGCCAGAGCTCGTGCCCTGTGTTTCCTGCTCAAACTGTCTAAGTGTCGTGCCTGCGAGCTTGCATGCAAATGCTCTGGTCTCCGCATCTCGAATGTCGCAATAAATATGCGTCCAACAGTTGCCGAGTACCATTTCAACGAATGGGGCGGACTTCTGCTGAAGAAAGCCGACGCCCTGGAATGCAATGATGATCGGGACGTTTGCGCTTCGAGCGAGCTGAAATAGAGTGATCTGACCTTCTTCGGCAAACGAGCCGTATTCGTCGAAGATGGCAGGGCAGATCATCAGTGGTTTCAGCTTCTGGAGTTGAATTTCACCGATGGCCCTGGCCAGGTCCGAGATGAACAGTTTGCCCATAAGTTCCACGCCATCTTTGTCGGCGAGGGCAGACATGGAAAGTACTACTACCTCTCCGTTTAGGATGGCGTCCTTCAGGTCAACGTCAGGGTTGTACGTGTTAACGATTCTGGAGTATTCAGAGTGTGCGAAGGCCGAGAGTTTGGAGATCGCCCCCTGAAGCAGTGTCTTGAATTGTTTCCGGTTCCACTCAGCTTTCTCCTCGTCGTACCAGTAGCGCATGTAGGAGAGTAGGAATTCCTTACCATCCTTGTGAGCGTCAGAATCCGCTTCCCGGATCGTTTTGACATACCGTTGGAGCAAGTCGAAGTCAGACAGGACCGCAATGAGGTCTTTAATGTGAAACGCCGGCTCACCCGGCTGAAGCTTCATGCAGAGGATAGCGGCCGAGAGCGAGTACCGGTTAACGTCTGTCCAGAACTCTTCCTTCGAAGCGGCCTGCATTTTCATTGCGGTAGAAAGGGTAGCCCGCACGCCCCCAGCAAAGAATGGGTTGTAGGTGTGACTTATCTCCGGGAATTCGAATGTGACCAGCTTGAATTGATCGAGGCGGCCCGCAGCCTCCATCATGGCGTAAATGGCGCCTGATAAGTCAGAATCGGCCTTGGCTTCTACTAGCAGAAGGCCAGCCCCTTTTTTTATCTGTTGCTGGATGATAGCGAGAATCAGTTCGGTCTTACCGGTACCCGTCGCGGCGAGCAGCGCCATATGCCGTGTCATGATGTCATCTGACAGCATGAACGGGATCATGCTTGGATAAGCCTCGATGAGTGATTGACGCACGTCATCGGCGCTCGACACGCCTTTCTCATTCGCTACAGCGTCAACCCGCTCCTTCCACTCGACCCACGGCATCGTCTTGCCCAGGAAAGTAGAGCGTTGGAAATCGCAATCCGCGAGATCAGACTGTGTGTAGCTGCGATCCCAGACTAGTGGCGCCTCGGCTTCATTGTCACGACGGTCGAGGTACAACGTCCAAGCAGCGCAGCCAACTGCGATCGCAAGTGATAGGGGCAAAGGGAGGAAAGGGATCGCTGCACCAACAAGCGGAAGGCTCAATGCGATGCTGCGTGCCTGCTGCGTTTTGAGCTTGGCCGCATCCCGTGCGTTAAGGCGGGCAGATTTGATCGACATATGCTTACCCGGCTGAACGAAGAGTTGACGCGGCGAGCGTTTGAATCTTCTGAGATGAGAGGTGTAGCAAATGCCGATACTGTCGGGCCCTGAGCTCGGGGCTACTCACACTCCAGTAGTCGATAACCTCGTTGAGGTAGGCGCTCCCATCCTCGTGCAGCGCTGAGGCTCCGGCGTCAATGCAGGAAATTAGGTTTGCCAGGATGTTGAAGTCGTTCAATGCGGAAACGAGCATTTCGAATTCGGTTTTTTGACCTGGCCGGGTGCGTTCTGGCTGGAGGTGAATGGCGAGGAGGGCAGCAGATACTGTGTATCCCAGTACGTCCTGCCAGAAGTCTTCACGCCCAGTTGCCCGCAAGGTTTGCTTGGAAAGCCAGTTATCAAGCTGCTGTCGATTTTCCAGTTCGTGCAGGTACACGGGGCCTGGCTCAGTACTGCTCAATTTGGTCGCCATCATTTTCCATCCATTTAGAAAGCAGGGAACGAACTCGGGTGGGCTCATCGCCCGGGAAACTTTCAGCGATACCGTCCAATTCGCCTACCAGGATCAGCGACCGTTTAGCACTGTTCAGCAGGGTAGATAGGAGCTCAGCATTGAACAGACCCATGTGCTCCTTAAGCACGATGAGGATCACGAATTCATACACCCGGCCGCGGATGAATTTTGGTGTTAACACCGCTCCATGGAAGAGGTTCAGGCTGCGCTTGTGGTCCAGGACCACTGAGTTGCCGGTCCGCGGCGTCGCAACCATTTGCTCGGCCGACAACTCAGTGGCTTCGAAGATTGAGAACGCTGGGTGTTCAAGAGAAAGGGGTTGGTGCACTAACGCAGGCATACCCTTGAAGAGGGCCTTACCATGAAACTGCACCGGCTCATCTGGACCGATGAATTCGTTAGCAATAGATCGTGTAAGCCAGGTTATGGCATCTGAACCTGGTACATCGGCGTGCTGTCTGGCGACCACTGTTTTGATGTCATGAAGAGGCGAGATCTCGCATGCGTCAGACAGCTGCTGCAGCAGGACATTTACCACCGCCTGGATACTATCTCGCGGTGCTTTCAGCCAGCAGATGGGCCTGCCAGGAACAAAGCTGTCGTCAGGTTTGATCGAGCCAGACCACACGTTCTTAGCTGCCAAGCGATTTTCTGAGCGTGCCGGGAGCCAGAAACTGGCAATAAACGTACGGATCTCAGGGACCTTTGCCAACTCATCGAAAGGTTGGCCAACGTTTTGGGATGGGAGGTCTTTCGGTGCGCCGAGCATGAAGATCCGGCCTGTCGCCGGCATGGCATCCAGTAATGAATCGATCTCTTCAATACCCATTGCGTCAGTGCCTACGACAACTACTACGTCAGTAGGGATGGGGTTTGCTTTGTGTTGCTGTGGCACGCCAGTTACAGGGTCAAGCCCGATGAGCTCCGCGTAACTCAACACCTGGGCTTCATCCCCCAATCGACTGCTTAATTCCGTCACCATTTCACGGGATGCAGCTGTGATGAGCGCGTCGGTACCAAACCCATTCAGATACAGCTGAATGCCCTCCACGATCGTCAACTGGTCGTCTAGGGTCTCGCATTGCACCAGCGCCAGGCGCTCGCTCATGAGGCAGCACAGTCCAGCGGCGAGGCTTCTTGAGGCCGGCGCGCCTAACTTGAGCGGGCGCAGCAGCTTGATGGCCATATCGTCGGAAGGCACAAGGTCCTCGAGCTCATCGGCATTCAGCTTCGTCCATCCGATCGCTTTCTCAACCAATGACTTCTCAATCTCGTAGAGGTTGAAAAGCTGAAGCTTGCGATCTTCCGCACGCGCAACCTTCGCCCGGCTCAGCTCTGTCACCCCTTCCTTGATCAGGGGGAATAGGGTCTGGCGATCTAGGTTGAGTAGCTTCGATACAGCATCGATTAGTGGAACACCCTCGATGTAGCTATGGCCCAGCCAGGCCTCCCTGCGAAGCACTGCTACGATTGCGCCTTTAACCGCTGATACAGTGTCATTGGTGACCCGGAAGCGCTTAGCAAGCGACTGGGCTGTTGTGAACATCATGTCGTCGAAATGGACGTACAGTAGGTATGGGTCTTGGCGCAGAACTGTGTTCAGGTCTGTCGCGTAGCCAAGTCGACGCTGGAGTGTGGCGAGCTTTTCAGGCGGGATGCCTTCCAGGTCGATCTGTGCCAATGCAAGTTGGTGTGACCGTTCCGTTTCCCACGTTGAACCCAACACTGTGGCATCGTGCTCAGATACACCTGCTTCAACGAGGCGGCCCGGGGCGCGTTCGAGCACGTCGATGAGGTTTTCGCCGAAGTGTTGCACTGCTTTGATGGTCGCAGCGATCGGCACCCGGTTCTGAGTCAAGCTGGTGAGGTATCGGGGTAGGGTTTCCAGCGCTTTGGGCGGCATCGACGAAAATGATGCCGTATCGAAATCCCCACCTGGGAGATCTGGACTCCACTTTCCGTAGAGGATGAATTCCTCATACAGGATCGGTTGCCCGAAGCTACCAGTAGCTGTGAAGGTGGTTCCGTCTTCACGTCGAAAGGTACCAATCCCCCAGGGGCCGGATGGGTCGCGATACTGAATCGAGCTCAGGATTGCCTGCTCTCTCAGCAGCCCATCGACTGCATCGGTCACACTTGCCATGTTCATCCCTGTTCAAAAGCCCGGCCGCTGTTGACGATCCGCGAAGCGCGCTTGACTCTGCACAATGGGCGCATAGTGACAATCAGGGCTGCCTTGCGGATTTTTGCTGGCGACTCGTCGAGATGGCTTGGATATTTATAGGTGAGGGCGACCAGGTGATCGAACAGGGCCACTAACGTGACTGCCCGCAGCAGGTCGTCCCAATAAATCATGCCTTCCGGATGGGCAGGCACTGGTTCGTAATCATCGAATAGCCCTTCGACTGGTAAGCCGGCATATCGGTCGATGAGTACTTGGATCTTGCGGACTGCGGAATCTACACCGCTTGTGAATAGCGTTGAGGCGGTTTTTCGCTGGCGGATGGACTTGCACGCGAATACCGTGCTTGATCCGTCGTGGAGAAATTTGCGAAGGGTCCCGCGCACGAGTGTTCCGTAAATGACGGGGTACGACTCAGAAATCAGGGATTTAGCTTCGTTCGTATGGATTGGTTGCATTGAAGGCCTCGGGGTCTTAATTCAATAGTGGCTATGGACAGCCCCATTTTCGGCCTTTCAAAAAAATAAACCTAGAAAGTCATCTCCCGCTGACCCAAGTGACACTTCATCGCGCCTACTCTGACTGGGAATTTGTAGCCCAATTTCCTGGAGATTTCTGGATGCGATCGGCAGGCCTGGTACTTAGATCTTTTGTGCAGCCGCACTATCGGCCTCGCTGCCTGCAGTGAGCTGTCGACATGTCATTTACGTTGAGCGGGGTCGTGGCACAGCTGAGATCAGGAGACATTGGAGCCTCAATTTGAGGAGGCACAAATGCCACAACATCAGAGCGCTGCGTCAAAACAGACAGCGTCGGTACTCAAGCTGATCAAAGCCTTTATTGGGGTGATGGGAAGCAGATTCGGCTATGCAATGGCCGAGGGATCGCTGGATGCCGGTGACGAAGACCGTTACGGCCTCACATTTCATGAGAAAGGATCGCTGATTGTCTTTTACCGCGGGTGGGCAGTCGATGAGTTCATGGTGCCGGTGTGTTCAACGCACTTCCTTGCCATTCTGCGATACCTTAAATTGGCTGATGACCACCTTCCTGCCGACAAAATCGATCCCTTAATACTGGCGCTCGAGCATGCAACTCGACATGGGGAAGGGCATCTGATTAGCCAGATCACAGTCGGATATCGCCGCCGGACTGACATGCATCTCGCGTAACCAAATCGCGCGGAACGAGGCGCGGAGGGGAAGAGGTTTCACCCAAATGAAAAAGCCTCGAATCTTCGAGGCTTTATGGTCGCGAGAGCCGGGCTTTACGCAACAGCATCCTTGAGGGTCTTGCCGGGGGTGAAGACTGGTTTCTTCGAAGCGGCGATGGTGATCGCTTGTCCGGTCGAAGGGTTGCGCCCCTGCCGCTCTGCAGTTGCTTTGATGGAGAAATTACCGAAGCCGACCAGAGACACAGCGTCGCCTTGGCGCAAAGTTTGGGTGATGGTGTCCAGAACTGCGTCGACAGCACGCTGGGCGTCGGCCTTGCTCATGCCAGCTTTTTCAGCAACAGATGCTACGAATTCGCCTTTGTTCAAAATGACTCTCCTGCATTGGGTTCGACTAAGTAAGCCACGAGTATAACTACGCGTGGGGTCTAGGCGAATCCAAAATAGGGGGTCCAAATTCACCCGATCGCATAGGTGTAAACACCGGCCCCAAGAAGAAATCCGCTGGCAATGAGTGCACACGACAGTGCAGTGTCGCGATGCCCCGATCGGTTCAAAAAGAACCCTCCGAGTCCACACACCGGCAGTAACAGCAGTGCCCAAACCATCTGAGGTGTTGCGAGCCTGCCAATCAAGCTCATCCCAGGCTCTGCGGGAATCCCGACCATGCCGGATACGATGTGCATTAACAAGGCACACAGCGCCAGCACCAGTAGGAACCGATTGTGGGTATAGCGGTAGGGGCCGACTTGTACTTCGCCGGATGAGTGTTTCAGGTCAGATGCCATAATCCCTCCCATTTCAGTATAGGTAAGCAGATTAGGTCGCCACTGCCAACAGCTGAGCGGTTTGGGCTGCTTGCAGTAACTCATTCGGGAGCTTTGCTTGCTCCTCATCGTCCATGTCGTATTCAGCAGAAAACGCCTCGTAGGTGCGTGCAGCAGCAACAGCGAATGCTCCTGCAGGATCTACTGTGTTGAGGGCAGCCTGGTCTTTCTCCACGCTGCTGGTCGGCAACAAAATAACCAGCCCGTTTTCGTGAGTGGCGGTATCCCACCCAAACACTTCGACACAGCTGCGCCGGCGATACAGGAAGTTGAGGTGATCCAGAATACTTGCAGCAGCCGCACCATACGTTGCGTTGAAGTGGTCGGTGCCCGCAGAGTGTTTGCTAAAGGTCATAGGATTCTCCAGTAGTGACCCCAGCAAACATAACGAGGTGTCTCACGGCAACAAGGGCAGAATTTCGTTGATGTGTTTCGGATTGCATTCTAGTCCGCGGCCGTTACCCTCAGTTCATTCCTGTATTCGTAAGACTTGGAGTGATCACATGGTTCTGGATGCATCGACGTTGCTGGCACAGCCCGACGAAAACTACATGGACGTACACCAGCGACAATTCTTTAAAGGGCTACTCCTGGACAAGCAGCGCGAGCTTTGTGCACGCATTGTCGAACATGAACGCTCGATCTCGGTTACCGAGCGGGTTGCTGATTCATCCGACGCCGGTACCATCGAAGAAAACCGCACGCTAATGATGCGTCTCATCAAAGGGGAGCGGGAGGAGGCCCTGGCAATCAAAGCAGCCCTGGAGCGAATTGCCGACGACAGCTACGGCTGGTGCGACGACACTGGTGAGCCAATTGGCTTGCGGCGCCTGCTGGAGCGCCCTACAGCATTACGAACCACCGACTCTCAGGCACGCTTCGAGAAAATTGGCCAGCATCGCCGGGCCATGGCGGTCTAGCAGATGAGGCATGAGCCGTTCTACAGCAACTTGCCGGTTGTCCGTCGAGAAGCGATGGAGCTTGCCAGGCTTGGAAGTCTGTCAGGGATGGGGCCGCGCCAGTGGATTCGATTTAGACAATCGATCTGCTGGCTGCGAGAAGCATCAGCTTCCGTCGTTTTCAAGCACGGAGGGAGGGTGGTCAGGGAGGGTGGTACCTATGTCGACCATCGCGGCTACCTCACTGCGTTGAGCAGCGCTATTGCATCAGCAGAGCGCGAATGTGACGTCTATGGCGTGACTAAACAGTCCAGCATGACCATTAGCGTGCAGCTCACCATCACTGAAATGCCTGTGGTTTTGCGTGAAACACCCGCGTACGGCCGTGGGACCGGGAACTACTACTCCAAGGCTGAGAGCGTCGACGGCGAATGGTACATTTACTCTGAGGCCGAGATGGATGCTCTGATGAGTGCCAGAACCGCCGATGATAAGCACGCAGCGTGGCAGAACATCTCAAGATTGACGGCTTTGACGGTCCTTGAGCGTGATAACGCCTGGTCCAGTACATGCGGACTAGGTGACGTATCAACGTCTGAGCTCGCCGATACCTGTGAGCGTTGAAGTCAGCTGCCGGCGACAAACCTAAGGAAGCAATGATGTTGAAAATGAATGGTGCTATTTCGGCAGTATTAACGGTGCTCGTAGTGACTGCCCCAACTACCGCCAGTGCAGATGATGCTCAGAAAGCTATGTCGAGAAGCTTCCTGATGCACTCAAATACTGACACTGAGACATGCTTTCTGGTCAAGCAGCGGCTTGCAGCCATCGAAAAATCTTCTGACGAACAAGGCCACGTAGCCAGCATTCCACTTATCGAATCACGCATGATAGAAGCGCCGTGTACTAGCCAAGCCTTTCCTTACGAGGAATCCCCAGGGTTGAGGTCCGATAGCCGAATCACTGCCAAGGTGGTTCCTTGGAGAGATGGTGTCTTGGAGCTAGGGGGATCGAGGTAAGGCGTTATGCTGAATGCGTAACGTCTATGCGTGCCGCCCTCTTACGGGCGGCATTTTTGTTTGGCTAGTCGCGCGGTTGCGGTTTGCTTTCTATCAAAGGTTCACCCTTCTCAGCGTCATTGACTGGTACCGCCGCCAGGCGACCGTCTACTACCTGGCAAGTGCCAATGAACATACGACCACCAGCCATTGAGTACTCAGCCTGCTCACCTTCAGAAAGGCCGTCACAGGCTTGGTAATCAATGGTGGTTGGCTTTGCCTGGAGAGGGCGATTCCCGGGCACCTCGCCAGCTCCTGCAGGGGACGCAAAGCAAGTAAGTGCAGCGAACAGCGCTGCCCAATGAGGTAACTTCATAACGGAGCCTTCTACGGTGATGCCCTCAACTCCTACCGCGCTCAGCCGGCGCACATGACCTGAGGGTTTGGAAGTGTGTTAGATGCCCATTTTACCGAGATGAAGTTGTTACGCACCTCGAAACCGGGGGGCGAAATCCCCTTCACTCAGGGACGGATAAGCGCCAAAAAGTTTTCGCATGCGGAAGTATTGTGCCTCTGAACGACGCACGGGCAGGTGGGCCGGCACCCAAAAACCGACATAACGAAATCGCCACGATTCTCGCCTGCACTCAAGGAACCCTAAGCCAACCTCCCGGGCAATTGTCCGCCCGCTAGGATTTCATGTGGCTATTTTGGCTTGGCGTTCCCACATATCTCAGTACCCTATGCGGATCATGAATGTTCAGCAAGGGGACCGGTATGCTCGATGATTTCGAAGACATTGCTCATGAGATCGGCATCTCAATACCCAATGACTTGGGGCGACTGATTGCGCTCAGCGCAGAATCTAACCGAGAAGCGAGTGCAGTACCGCTTGCGACCATCTACGACTTCGCGTTCATAGATGCCGGCGACTCTGAACGCATGCTCGAAGACTGGCTGGGGCGGAACAAACAGCGCGGGGCCGAGTACACGCTGCTTCCGTTTGGGCAGTCTGGAGGTGGCGACGCCTATTGTTTTGTCGTCTTCGAAGATGGCGATGAAGGTATTGCCAAGGTAATGCACGACCAGGAGGACGCCACCCTGGAATTCCCATCCGTTTCTCACTGGATCACTCGCGAATACATCAAGCAGTGTGAGAACCTCGAGGACCTGGCCTGCGAGCCTCCTGAGGGCATTGAGCGCATGAAGTCCGAGGTGGCGCTGGTTGGTGCCGTGTTACTGCCAGAGCACCGTGAGCTGTTGCATGGTCTCCTTGACGCAGATGTTGTGACCCGGCCGTATCAGGCAGGCCGGAAAGCTCAAGTTCGGCGTGTGAGGTCACTGATCTCCCAAGAGGCTTCCGAGGCCCTCTACCAATCGCTGATGAGCGACGACCCAATCGAGTTTGTAGTCGTACTTGAGTGGGAAGACTAGGTTTCAACTTTTAAATGAGGAACGCGGATGTCTCAGATTGGATATGAGTATGCTGCTGGCGAGATCGTTGCAGGAGTAGATGAGGTGGGGCGTGGTCCGCTCTGCGGTGATGTGGTTACAGCTGCAGTAATCCTGGATCCTGCCCGTCCTATTGCCGGGTTGAACGATTCCAAAAAACTGAGCGACAAGAAGCGGGAGCTGCTTTTCGATGAGATCTGCGAGAAAGTATTGGCATGGTCGATCGGTCGCGCTTCGGTACAAGAAATCGATGAAGTCAATATCCTGAATGCAACGTTGCTAGCAATGCAGCGTGCCGTAGAAGGGCTGGCCATTGTCCCGACGCTGGCGCTAATCGATGGAAACCGTTGTCCTGTCCTCCCTATGCGAGCGGAAGCGATCATCAAAGGTGACGGCCTGATTTCGGAAATCTCAGCTGCAAGTATCCTTGCAAAGGTGATTCGCGACCGCGAAATGGTAGAGGCGGAGGCACTGTACCCAGGGTATGGGTTTGCTGGTCACAAAGGTTACCCGTCCGCCGTTCATCTCGAGGCCCTTGGTCGACTTGGTGTTACACCAATTCACAGGAGGAGTTATGCGCCGGTTAAGCGAATCCTGGACAGTGTCGAGGGTCGTACAAACTAGGGTATCCAGCGTGCTCGGTTGACCGTTTGATTGCAGGCCCAGGTATTGGGCCTTTGTATCTGGTGCGCTCGCCTGTTTCAGAGTAGCGCCTTCCAGTCAGCTTCCGCCTGCGCCAATTTGTTTGCAGCAATCTGTACGGCCTGGCCGTGCCGCCGCAAAGCTTTGTCGCGCAATACAGCACCCTGTTGCAGGTCCTTCAGGCCCTGCTGCATAAGTGCCTGAATCTCAGTAGCTCTTGTCTGAATAGCCCGCTTTACAGCTGAGCTATCTGCAGGGGTTATTGCCGTGGCCGGATTGAACCTGAAATTACGCTCATGACCAGCTCGCCATTCGACCAGTACGCGTGTGAGGCTTTCGCCAAAGCCTTTCACCTGCCGGATTCGGCCCGCATCAACTTCTGCGGCAGTCTCGATACCGAAGGATTGGAGCGCAGCACGCTTTGCGGGCCCAAGGGCGGGTAGGAAAGCTTTCTCGATGTAATAGCGCTCTAGGAAGGCTGTTCGCTGTCGCTTTTCAGCGTTACTTCTTAATTTCGCGAACTCTTTTTGTTCTCTGGTTGCTAAACCGTCTAGCTCCAGCTTGAGGCGATGGAGCAGCTCTCGTTTGGCTGCGGTCTGCTCGCCACCATCCTCACGCCGAAGCAACGTAACGGCAGCCTCATAATTGCGTCGGGCAAGCTCCCGCGCTTCTTCCCGTCGCTTCTGTTCTTCCAGCTTTGCGTTGGCACCGAACAGTACGAGGCCGATCCAAGTTAACCCAATCAAGGTGAAGTACAGCAACGAAATACCGCCAAACACTGCCCAAATGGCAAGAGTCACTGCGGTTATACCCAGGCCCAGGTACCGTTTCGCGGTTGTGCTGTATACACCCAACGGGAGCGGTTCTGGCTCGGGGTTGGGCTGGCTGGCTGGCGGTATCCTGAGCTCGGACATGGCCGGCACTTTGCAGATAGCTGCCCAGATGTCTTCTACCCTGACTTGCGCACCGCCAGCATCAGCTCCCGGGGAGTAAACTGGTGCGTTTACAAAATAGACCACACCCTTGCGTTCCAATTCACACCAAGGGCACGCATTGAGATGAGCAGGGTAGGTATGCATTTTCGACTGCACACAAGGTCGAAGTGCTGTACGCATCTCGTCCAGCTCTTCGAGCCATTGCTGGGCGGTTGGTCGGCCAGCACTAACGCCAGATTTGGTGAACGCTTGTTCGAACATGGCGACGACAGAGGGGGGGAGGGTCGTTATCGGCAGTGAGTTCGGGGGAGGCAGTAGCAGGCGTTGTCGATCCGAATTGCTATAGGCAAATCTGCAGGCAGTGATGTTTTCCTCGATCGTCTCGCCAACCCCTTCCTGTTGCGGTACGCCGGCGAAAGGGTGTCGCCCTCCCATTAGGAGGTGCCAGATCAATAGACTCAGGCCGAAGTTGTCATGATTGGGCGTGCGCGTTACCCCTCGGAAGCTCGCACCTTGCAACTCAGGCGGAGTGTAGGTGCTTACTCCTACCTCACACAGGTGAAGCGAGTTCCCGTCATGCAACTGGTAGCTGTCAGTGTCAATGAGCTTCACTGTGGCCTTCTGGCCAAGGTAAAGGTTTCCATGGTTCACATCGCCGACAACGAAGCCTCTCTCATGAAGCACAGTGAAGGCCGCGGCAGTGTTCCGGGCGGCGACCAAGAGGAAATCCCAACCACGTTGTGGGAACTCTTGTTTGCGCTGCGCCGGACTGTACAGAGATTGAATCGGCTTCATGCCGCCGACCTTCTCCATTGTGAAGCCAATAACCGTACCACCGGCGCGCTCGTGAAGAGTAGCTAGCGGCCAGGCCGCATACTTCAGCAACTGTGCATCGTGGGCACCGGTCATGTGTGTGAGCTTGATCTGCTTCTCGCGATCAATTGGAGCGTGGTAGATCTTGGCTACGCTGTCCCGGCTTCCTTTCAGCGTGAACACCGAGCCTTCACCACCCTTACCCAGTTCCTCCACTAGGTCGACAGGCCGCCCGTCGGCCGTATAAAGCCTACGCGACATCTCAGGCCCTCAGGACGGCAATGGCTAGGGACTTGTCGTCATCAGTGCGCTCATTGACCCTGGTGCTCCCCAGGAAGCTTTCAAGGGCGCCGCTGATCTGTGGCCGAGTTACTTCGTTAAGGCCTGCAACCTTGCGGAAGATTGGTTCGAAGAAGGGGACGTGTGGTTCACCTCTGGCCATATCAAGTGCGAGCCGTTGCAAGCCATCTGAGAACGCTGCTACTGCTTTCACACCCGCCGGGTAAATGCGGCACTGGAGATTCTTGAGGGCGTCAGCGTCTGTGCAAAAATGGGTCATGTTGGCGTATTCACCATTCTTGGGCTCAAGGGCAAGCTCAAGGCCGTGCCCGGCGTCCAGGACAATCCCGCCGTCACCAATCTGGAAAACAATGGTGCCAGCCGCTGAGCAAATGGCTCCCAGAAAGGTACAAGCGAAGGAGCGGGTAGGCAGCCCACTCCCTTCTGCTGCGAAGGCGATCGCTTGGCGAATGTCGCTAATGATCTGTACCGCCAGGCTTTCATCGAGTGAGAACTCGGCGAGATGCATGAGCTGTGCAATCGATTCATTCGCGGTGTTGATAGCCAGCTCCGCGCCCAATTCACTGTGTTGAGCGCTGCCGGCGCCGTCGGCGACAAAGACCGCTACCCATTTAGTGCCAGATTGGTCAAAGACTCGAGAGGAGCAGCGATCTTGGCAAACTCCGTCACGCTCTACGTGCGCTGTCCCGATTGCCGCAGCGCTGGCGCATTCCCACGACATCACACACTGGCCCAGCCAGTAGGAGCGATGAGTGCAACCTCGGTACCAGGAGTTGAATTCGAGACGGACTTCATTGACGCAGAGAGCCACTGGAACAGCTCTCGGAACTTCAGTCCCTGGAGCTTAAGAGGGCTGCGTACGCTGATCTGAGCCATGACTTCCATGTTGGCCCCTTCAATACCAACCGCGAAGAATGCGAATTTTTTGGAGTGCTCACCTTCATGTACAAGCGCAGCGGCTTGTTTCCATGCGTCAGTTGGCCCGCCGTCAGAAATGAGGAAGACCCATGGGCGCATTCTAGGTACCCCGTTGATTCTGTAGGCCTCTTTGCGAGCCTCAAGCATATCCAGGCCGGTGCAAATTGCCTCGCCCATCGGGGTGTCGCCTCGTGCGTGCAGTACCGGAGGCATGAACGAACCAGCCGTGATGAAGGGAGTGTGAACCTCGACCGGGCCGAAGGTAACGATGCCCACTTCGACACGCTGCATTGCAAGGGAGTCTGCGGCTAACTCATCCTTGAACTGAACGAGCCCGTCATTGAGAGCTTCAAGGGGAGCACCGGTCATACTCTGCGAAACATCCAGGAGAAGCAAAAGGGGAACCCGTGGTTCAGGATTATCAGCGAAGGAATCGACGTCCGCGAAGTCAATTTGATGTGTCATGTAATACGTCCTGGCAAGTAACAGCGGCAGTGCAGGGTGGAACCAACAGACGCCATACTTGCTCTGTTGGCTTGTCCTCTATTTACGTGACAAGGGTACTTGGGGGCAGGATGTTTGACACGCCAAAACAGGGCGTCGTTTTTCACCATGAATAGCACCATGCGGTGTCTGGCGCTGTGGGTGGTCGCAGAAGGAGCTGCCGTCGCTGGCCAGACTGCTACGAACACTGCGTCAATCATTGCGGGTATGCAGCAAGCACGGTCCTATCCGATCTTAGGAATTCATGAGGATCAACCGGGGCAAGCGGATGAAGATCCAACCAAGAAGGGGCTAGGTCTTCACTCAAGGGTTACGTTTGTTCCTGCACAGCAATACGGCCGGCATCGAGGTTGTTGCCCCTGATCATTTGCGGCAACACATACGCCGGGAGCTCAAGGCTGCTCTCAGCCAATATCGTGACGGATGCCATACCAAAGCTGGGTAAGTGCGGACTTGCCCGCCTATGACCGTTAGCTTTTGGCCGACATCTCAGTTTAGGGGTCGCCTGCTTTCAGAGCAGATCTCCAATAATTTCAATTTCCGTTTAGTCCGCTGTCGCGGGTCAGAAGGCGGCGCTTCCAATGGGCCTCCTTTTGTAGCATTTCGTCCTTCCCAGTGTGCTTGTCTGCAATTTCTAGGATGCTGAACCTGAAACCTTCTGCGAAATCTTTGCCACGCCTGGTGTGCAGATCTCGTATGCGGGTATTACCACCGTGCCCGTTGTTGGAGTAGTTAACCCAGCGGCCCCATAAGCCGCCTGTCCCGGTCGCAGAGCCGACGTATAGCTGATGCTCGCCGGCAGCACGGTCAGATATTAGGTACACAGCTGCTACGCTGGAAAGCGCTGTCTGCCATGACTCCAAGCCTTGACTGACAATAATGCTCAATTCGCGATGAGAGATGTCTACTTCCTTGAAACCTGGGAATCTACCGACCGTCATAGGCTTTTCTAGCATCGAGGAGACAACCATGCTTTTCAGGCACGTTCCCAGCCAGAGATAGTTTCCTCGCGGCTTCGTGTAGTCGAGGATCAAACGGCCTTCAAGCTCGGCAAATTCAGGTACACGCCGGTAGTCGTAGACGAAGTCGCGATTCTCTTTACTACCATTGGATTCCCTGACTTTGAGTGAATCGTAAACGCCGGCCAGTAACCATTTTTTGGTTCCGGGTAGTTCGACCAGACCTATCACGTACTCGCATTCGAAATTCCTTCGAGATTGCCACGACTGCCAATCGTCGAAATCGCCAGCAAGGTACACGTCCATTGGATGCTCAATCCCATTGTGCTGTGCGAGATGGACTTTTGTATTTTGAACGGTGAGTGACGGCAGAAGGCTGGTCAGTAGGGGCATAAGCATGAAGGGATGGCTCTGCTGGTAATGGTGGACTGCGAGCACGAAGGATTCCATGGCTGCGCTTAAACCGTCCAGGCCGTATTTTCATGTAGAGTGCAATTCAGCACCGAAGATTTTGGCATCTTGAATGATTAACCATACAGGAAACACCTGGGTATCCCCGCACCAGGTTACAGAGCAGGAGACAGCCATTTCTGACATCGAAATTGTGGCCGACCTGTTCCGGCTCGCGCGAAGCGGCCGCTTTGTATCCCTTGAAATGTTGCTGAGGGCGGTGAGGAGTGTTACCCAGAAGAGAGCCCTGAGCGCATCCGGGCTTGCGCGAAGCAGCTCGGGAAGCGTCTTTTGGAGAGTGACTACTTGAAATGACAGGCAAATAAAAGCCCGCTATGCGCGGGCTTCTTTCTCTGATGTCAGAAGTTGTACCTCAGTTTGGCTCCGACCGTATCAGACTCATAGTCCGTCCTGGCGTTACGCTCATAGTTGAGACCGATCTCCCACTGACCGCGCTTGTAGTTCACGCCCAGCCCGGTCGATAGGGTGTTTCGTTTCACCGATGCGCCTGTAGTCGTGAACGGGACATCGCCAGCAACATAGGTTGAAGTGGTCTGTGTGACGTCCCCGATGAAATCGTGCCAGCCCATCACTTTCAACTCGGGTTCGAACGTTCCTTTGCCAACCTTTAGGGTTGTGGCAATTCTCACGCCGGCACCGAGCTCAGCACGCTCATATCGTTGATCGCCCACCGCCAGGCTGGCGGATGAACCCTTCTCGTCGATCTTGTCGATATGCAGGCTCGAGTAACGAAGGCCAGCCCGCGGCTCAATCACCAGCAGATCCGAGGGCTTCCATTTGTAGCCTGCGAGTGTGCTGATCCCGAATAGCTGGCTGTCGTAGTCGGCCTTTGCCAAGGTCCCGACAATGTAACGCTTGGACTCGTTCTTGTTCACGCCAGCCATTACCGAGCCATCAACGAACCAGTTGCCGAACTCGCCGGTGCCGTAGATGGTGAGTGCCTGCCCAGAGATATCAATGGAGTTCCCACCATCAACACCAACATCGGTGCTCAACGTGCTGAAGGCGACGCCAATGGTTAGGTCCTCACGGATCTTGCCATCGGCACCCAGCACAAACCCATTGCTACGCGCACTGTAGCCTTCCAGTGAGCCTCTACTGTCCTGAGTCGACTCTGTATGCAGCGCCTGGAACCAAACACCTGTTGTGGCTATCTCCTCACCGGAGGATAAGCCAGCGCGTAGAGCTACCGAACGTCCGTTGAGCGCGTCATTCACGAGCAACTGCTGGTCGATCGCTGCGGTCCGCGTAGCACCGGCAACCTCGGGGGTGAGTTGCTTCGAGATGGTCACGAGCTCTTCCGCTGTGCCGGCATTCGCGAGGGCCTCGAATACGGGGTCGTCTTCTTCAAGCTTGGAAAGCACATCTTTCGCCAAAGGGATGAGTGCATTCGCGTCGTTGGGTGACCCACCGGCGGCCGTGAGTTCATCACGGATCTTGTCGTCAGGCTTAAGTCCGATAGAGATCTCGCCGTCGCCTGGCTCGGTCGGTGGGGTAGTGCCGCCGTCGCCCGATTCAGTCGGCGGGGTGGTGCCGCCGTCGCCTGGCTCAGTCGGTGGGGTAGTGCCGCCGTCGCCCGGTTCAGTCGGCGGGGTGGTGCCGCCGTCGCCTGGCTCAGTCGGTGGGGTAGTGCCGCCGTCGCCTGGCTCAGTCGGTGGGGTAGTGCCGCCGTCGCCTGGCTCAGTCGGTGGGGTAGTGCTGCCGTCGCCTGGCTCGGTCGGTGGGGTGGTGCCGCCGTCCCCGGGGTCAGCCGGTTTCACCCCGTTCACGTCAGCCTGGATCTGATTTCCAATCGCACCGTACCTGGATACCTCGAGCAGTGCTGATGCACTGGTCACCGCAACATTTTCACCGCCAATGAGTTGGCCCGCGCGGAGCAGCGTATATCTATTGGAAGTAGTTGGGCTGAATGCTCCTGGTGTTGCGAGGAGCTGGATTCCCGTGTTGGTAGCGAATGTGGCTTTTCCTGTGACATCAAGGATGGGAGTAAGCGGATCCGTCATGTCAGACAGGTACATCTTCAGCAGACTGCCCGATGCAGCGTTGAGGTCGCCTTGCAAAGTTGCGCCGGTAACAGTGAGGCTTCCACTATCCAGATCCAGCGTTGGGGATTCAATGTTCGTCCCAGAGAACACTGCATCTCCATCTACGGCCACTCCCTGCAGGCCCAAGATATCGCCTGAGATCTCACCACCAGTCCATTTCAGGCTGGCCAAACCGTTTGCGTTGATCGCTGCTGTGCCGCCGCTGATTTCACCGGCGGCCTGGTGAATGACCAGTGGCATGCTGTAACCATCCAGCGAGCGGATTTCAATCCCAGTCCCCTGGGCATGGATGCTCCCGGTGTTGAAGATCCCGGTATTGGCCTGGTCGTAACCGGTAGGATGAATCGGGTCCCCATTCTCGTCAAAGTCATATGGGAGGCCGACACCTGCACCGTCAACAAGAATGCCCGCCGAGCCGGTCCCGACTGCAGTGATCGATCCGTCGTTTCTGATCGCTCGCCAGGAAGTATCATCGTCAAGCCTGATTCCTGACGATTCAGCACCGATAGCATTGATTGTTCCCGAATTTCGGATGTCGCCGAGGAAACCGCTTCGTGACGCCCAAAGACCCGTCCCCGCTGAGATTGAGCCTGTGTTAGTAAAGTCGCCCTCGATCCAGGACTCATACAGGCTGTACCCGGTGCTTTCAGCGTTCAATGTGATCTGTCCGCTGTTGTGAACGGAGCCGATAGTCGAGCTGGAAAGTTCCGCGAAAGTACCCTCTACGGCTGAAGAGAAAATGCCTTCGTTGGAGACAGCCCCAGCAATCTCAGCCCGATTAATGAAAACGGCGCTGCCCGGCGCGCCATTTTTCTGTTCCCCGAAGGTCAGAAGTGATTGAATGGCGTCGCGGCCATTTCGGAATTGCCGGCCGTCAAACGACCATGACCCTTTACCCAGATCATGCCGAAGGTTCCCATCACCGAACTTTCCTGGTGCGGTTCCATACAGTGTGTTCCCGTCTGCCGAGTAAGACGCGATCACGTCGAAGAGTGCCGATGCTGATACCAGCTGGAGATTGTGCAGCCCAGTCGCATAATCGGACGAAATCAGCGTGTAGATTGTGTTTCGGTATGGCTGGAAGTTCGCCGCTGAGGGAATGAGTCGAAGAGTCGTTCCAGTATCAAACTCGACACCACCACGAACACTCAGAATTGGTGCCCCGCCAAGTGTTTCTTCACCAATCCTCATGCTCAAGGTTGACCCCGTGAGCATGTGAAACCCGCCGGTGACCGTGGCAGTCTGCCCGCCTTGGCCCGGGTCGTATTCGATCGTTAGGTTCGACCCTGAGTACAGGGTTAAAGGGGATCCGATCTCATAGCCAGCCGTTAGGACCACGTCCCCGAACACATCAACCTTTGTGACATCACGCACGTTGCCAGTGATCGAGCCACCATTCCAATTGATGGTTTGGGTACCGGTGTAGGTATTGCCGGCCGCTAGCGATCCTAAAAAGGCGTCCCCCTGGCTTACGAGGTGCCCGCTGAGGTCAAACACCCAATCATTGGTAGTGTCGTTTGAAATCTTGATTGCAGCCTGGCCAGCTGAAATGATGCCGCTGATAGACGACCTGTGGTCTCCAAGAAGCGTGTTGCCGTCGAGAAGAATTCCAATCGAATCCGGCCCAACACCGAGCATTGACCCGGTGAAGTTCAGGCCCTTGAACTGGCTCCCTTTTATTAGCGCCAGCGCCGACCCCACAGCACCCCGATACGTGCCGCCAAGATTCAGATAACCGTAATCAGCTGATGAATCCTGAATGGAGTCATATCTCATCACGACGTTGGTGAGCGAGAGAGTAGGCACAAATGAGCCCCCCCTCAGATCTGCATCGTCACCAACTATCAGGTTCCCGAAAATCTCTGAGTGGATTGAAGGGTTATCCAGCGAGTCTCCGATTTCTACTGCTCGAACGTGATCGCCTGCCGCGCCATAGAAACCATTCAGGACGACGTTCCCATTGAACGTTGAGCCAAAGATGCCAAGTGCGCCTGTTGGCTTGCCGTTATTGTCCGATTGGGAGTTGTTGTAGGTACGGCCATTGTCGAGAAATGCAGGGACGCCGCTAGCTCCCGCAGTACCAAAGACAACGTTGTTGAAATGAGCTCCGTAGCTGCCGGCACCCCTTACACTCCAGGCACCGTCGGAGAGATTCTGGTAGCCGCCGGCCAGCCTGGAATCACTGATTCTGAGGGCAGAACTATCGTTCTTGCCTACTTCGATCGCCCAGCCGTTGTTTACAAACGCGCCAGCGAGCGTGAGATGGTCGAAGTCAAAGAACCTGGTACCGTTTGGCCCAGGCACATATGAGTTGCCGTACTCACCCGTGATGTAGATGTTGTCGTAGCTTTCAAAGCTCGAATGTTGTCCGCCGTCGGACATGTCGTACGTACGGTCTGCAGCGATGGCCAGATTCGCGCTAAGCGCGCCAACCGCCGCCGCAAGAAGCGACCTGTTGAATGGGACTCTCATGATGTGCGCCTTCCACGTTCAGTGGCGCTTCACCTGGAAGCACCACACTCCAATTTCCTCAGTGAGCCTCTGACTCCCGAGGTTTGGGCGCGAATCTACACTATGTTGATTGCATGACAGAGCCAAAGCGCCATCACGAAATTCAAGGTCGTATTATCTTGCTTGCCTTGTTGGGTCCTCGGCAGCTCGGGAGGGCGGGCCAGGACACCATGGACCAGAGAGCGGCACAGAGCAGAACAGTCGTGCCTTCGCATAAAATTCCCGCGGCACGGCAGTCCGCTCACTCCTCTACCCAGGACTGCATGTTGCCTCCCTGAGCATTTCATCAAGTAGAGCCATCAGATTATCGGGATCAAGCTCAGTCCATCCTCTGACTCAGCTGCGATGATCAGGTTTGCAAATTCAGCGCTGTACTCAGGCTCAGCAGCATCGTCTGGGGGAGGAAGGAAGAGTTAGGCACTTTTCACCTCTTGTGCAGTTAGCATCTGCGCGGTCCGAAGCATGTGGAATCCCGGGTTAGGTTGGGGCGCGGAACCGCCCACCAGCCCAAGCGTTTCCTTCACCTAGGCAGTGACGAAGCTTACTGATTTTTGATGTCCGATTTCGACGTGTTTTCCAGCGAGCTGGTGTCGGCAGCAGGTTTGCCAGACGGTAGGCCCTGGCCATCTTCCCCGACCGCTGGAGGTGTATTGAGGTCAACGGCTGGCTTCTCGGCAACGGGAGGTTGGCCTGACGGATCCTTTGTGCCTGGCCCTGGCCAGCCATTTGAACCGGACCTTATGAGCGGCAGGTCCATGATCATTTGGAGGAGTGCGCCGAATACTGCTGAGAAGGCCACCGTAACGAACAGCCGCAGAGCCATGTTGTTTCGATCCAAGAGATGGAATTCAAATCCCGTCAAGGCGCCTTGAATTGCGCTGGATGGTGCCATGCTGTGCCCAGACCACACTAGACGTGTTGTGGGGTAAGAGTCGCGGTCACCGCCATTGGTACGCGCATAGTTCGGCCCCGACGACAGTTGGTAGACCGGTGGCATCGCTGAGGAAAGGTCATATGCGGAGGGAGCGTATAGCAGTGCTCCTCGTAAGGGGATCAGGCACTTGACGCCGGTGGCCCCGGGGCGAGGATCCGTATCGGTATCGGTACATTGCAGATTCCGGGTGGCGAGTTGAACCTGCGCCGCGGTTTCACCAAAACCTATGTTTAGCGCGCCGTCGGAGAACCGGAAATTACCATGGGGCTTTGAACTGTCTCCTGCAAGCTGGACGGTGAAAGATGACGATTCCCCGGCGGATCTCTGTAGCGTCCCACTGGTGACAGTCCGTGGGCCTTTCTTAAGCGTAAAACCTCTGGGGACGACTGTGCCATCGTCCAACCGAAGAGTTAGGTTCTCGGTGGTGATCAGTGCATGCGGTGGGATCTGGCATGTGGGATTGTCAGATGGAAATGACTGGATGGTGAACATGGGCTGTTCAGGGGTAACAACCACTGAAGCCACAACGTCGATGATCGAGTCACAGGAGTCGTCAACGTGAACCTGGATTCGAGGGGCTCCCATGCTCTTCGTCGGCCCAAACGCAAATAGGTCAAGACCATTGTTGACGTAAAGTACAGGTACTAACGATACGATGCATCCCACTATGAGAAGCAACGATCTCTTTGCCAGGCGTGAGGCCATTCTAGGTATCTCCTAGATGATGGTATCCAAGAGCGCTCCTACATCGACCCTCCTCATTCGCCTTGTCATCACAGGCTGAGGCGATACATCAAACAGATCGTAATGTCACAGATAACCCTGATGCGAAGGACACTATGGGGTTGTTGAGTGAAGTGTAGCTATTGCGCCAGCATCATCCATTGAGAGCTAGATACGGCTTCATCAACACGCTGGCTACCGCCATCACTGAATTGTGCTCTGAAAGGCCTAGTCCGTCGTCGAGAGCCATTCAACCTGACCTTTGAGTTGGTCCAGTGCAATCTGGATGCGGTCGTCCGGGTGACCTTCAAAACCCAGCAGCAACGATGCCTCATCTGCAATGTTGGCGTGCTCCTTCAATGTGCAGTACGACCAAATTTCTACCCAGGCCTGGATGTGGTCAACTGACTCGGTGACTTTGAACGCGCCAAGTTCCACCAACTCATCAAACCGCTTCTTGGTCATCCCGTAGATCGGTTGGTCAGGCTCAGCAAGCATCGTGTATTTGGCGAGCGCAGTCTCACCGGCTAGGAACACGCCATCGCCAAGGATAGGTATCGAGTCGATAGCCACTTTCCGTCTAACAGGCGAGCGCATATAGGGGCTGACAGTCCTGAACGCTCCCGCAGCCGGGGCACCGAAGGCATAGAAGTTGATGGACTTCTGGCTTTTGGCAGGCTGCAGAAGCTTGAGGGCGAGCAACTGATCTACAACCTTTGAGAGTGTCACTCGGCTGTACTGGAGGCCGCCCATAATGGCTTTGGCCTGAAAAACTGTGTCGCTGGTCCAGCCATTGTAGAGGCAGCTGAGTAGCATCGCCTGCGCGGCCGGGAGTAGAGCTGAAACCTCATCATCTAGCCGTCGCCGACGAACTTTTTCACGCAACTCGATGGCAATCTCTGGCACAAACATCTGGTAGCCAGGCTGGACGAAGTTGATGTGATGAGTGATCAGGCTCCGTCGCTCATGCGCTGAGAGCGATTTGCAGACGTACACGATCACAGCATCGGTAGCTTTGCGCACCTGGGCAATGTGTTTGTTCAACGAAACGATCCCGGGGTACTTGTCTCCAGTTGAAAGCAGCAAAAGCATGGTCAGCCCTGCAGGCCCCAGTTGTAGCCCCAACTCGATAGGCCTGTAAGCATCCTGAATGTGAAAAGGAACTTTCAGTGCCACGGGCTTAAGCTGCGCTTTAGCGCCGAGTGTTGCCTCAACGTAATCCTTCAATTCGGTTTGGAGGTCCGACATTTCCGTCTGCCATGTTAACCAGGTAGTTGGACTTTAAGCAGACCAGGTTAACAAGTCAAAGAGGTGGTTTACAGGGGCGGAAATTGAAGGCTGTGGTCGGGTAATCTCAGCTTGCAGAGATACGCATCAGCTGGTGGATGGAGGTGGTGTAGGCGTTGCTCATCAGTTCCCGGCGCATCTCCCAGGCCGCAGCCATGGGCATCCTTCCGGAGCGAAGGGCATTTCGCCCAAAGCGCCCATTGATCTTGTCGATCGTGCGCATCAGTTCGTCTGACCTGGTCGACTGTGTGGGGGTAAACAAGTCCGCCGTGTACTCGCCTCGCTTTCGTAGGTCCATGAGCAGGATTTCAGCTTTGCTGTACCGAAAGCCATCACGCCAAATGTTGTCCAGGGCTTGGCTGGCAAGGCCGGTTAGCAGCAGGACGTCGTCTGTGGGGTAGGGTGGGGTAACGGTAGTCGCGTTCGAATACCTGGGCTCATCCCCGAAAGGGGACGTGCGGATTCCCAGTCGAAATACGGAGGTCAGCGACTTCTGGTTTCGCAACTTCTGCGTGGCCCTGTGCATGTAGGATGCAATGGCTTCCTGCATGGCGGGCTTGGTGGTTATCCGAGAACCGAACATACGGCTGGTGCATATCGCCTGCCGATCGGGTTCGGCTTCCTGTAGCTCTATACAGGCCTCCCCTCGGAGCTCGCGCACTGTGCGCTCGAGCACTACTCCATATCGCTGGCGCACGGTCTTGGGGTCGAGACTGGCGAGGTGCCAGGCAGTCGTGACACCCTCGGACTTCAGGTGCTCGGTGAGTCTTCGACCAACACCCCATATCTCATTGCAAGGCATACGCTCAAGCAGCCACCTAACCGCATGGTCCGCGCGAAGATCTACAACACCCCCAGTTTGCTTTCGGTATAACTTACTTGCATGCTGCGCGGCCTTTGCTAGTGTCTTAGTGTGGCCTATTCCAATACCGACCGGCATACCCGTCCACTGGAGTACGCGGGACTGTATTGAACGCGCAAAATTTCCAAGTGGTTCAGGCAATCCACTCAAGTCGGCGAATGATTCATCGATATAAAGGAAAGAAGAACAGCCATGGACATGACTTCAGCTCAGACATTCCGCTACTCAATCTCTGATGTCGGATGTCCATAGAAAGAACCTCTTTTCCAGGAAATTGGGGCTTGAAGTCCATACCTGCGCAATTGCACCCATTTGACCAGTCAATTGCATTGGTACTGACCACCGCGTGCATCCGACTTGGCCAGTGGGCAGCAGAGACGCAACAGGCAGAAACCGGCCAGAAGCAGTCAGTCAATCATGCGTTACAGTGATTTTTTGCAGCTCTTTATAGAGCCGTTAGCTGCTGCCACCAATAATCCATAGGCCTGCCAGTCGTCAGACAGTCTTATTCTCGATCAGACGATTGCCCCGTCGATGACCAGTAGCTCACCGGTGATGGAGCCAGAGTCCGGTCTTCGGATGCAGGACTCCTGGCTTTGCTCACTCAGCGCCGATCCCGGCCATCGGTTCAGTTTGGCCCCAGCCACCGCCCAGAGACCTGAACAGGTCAACCAGCGCAATCTGCCGTTCCGTGCTGATTTGAATTAGTGTGGTCTGGTTGCTAAAGGTGCTGCGCTGGGCGTCAAGATAACGCAGGTAGTCGTCCACGCCGCCCTCGTAACGCGCCTTAGCCAGGGCCATCGCAGCCTCGCTGGAACCGGCCAGAGCCTGGCGGGCAGCCTCCTCGCGGCGCAGGGTGTCGGTGGCGGC
Source organism: Pseudomonas arcuscaelestis (assembly GCF_016881005.1). GTDB lineage: Bacteria > Pseudomonadota > Gammaproteobacteria > Pseudomonadales > Pseudomonadaceae > Aquipseudomonas > Aquipseudomonas arcuscaelestis. The sequence continues at coordinate 237,804 of NZ_JACOPV010000008.1, forward strand.
CAGGGCATCGGCCACTTCGCGGAAGGCGGTCTGGATGGTGCCTTCGTAGTCGGCCACCGCCGCGTCCTGGCGCACTTCGGCGAGGTCCAGGTTGGCGCGGTTGCGGCCACCGGCGAAGATCGGCAGCGACAGCGTCGGGGCAAAGCTCCAGGCCCGCGAGCCGCCATCGAACAATCCGGACAACTCGGCACTGGAGCTGCCCACCGAACCGGTCAGGCTGATCCGGGGAAAGAACGCGGCGCGAGCTGCACCGATATCGGCATTGCGCGCCTTGAGGCGGTGCTCGCTGGCGAGAATGTCCGGGCGCCGTTCGATCAGTTCCGAGCTGGTGCCGGGGGCGATGTCCTGCAGCACCATCAGGTCGTCGCGGGGCGTCGCGGGCAGCAGGCGAGCGGCATCTGGCGTGCCGAGCAACAGGACCAGGGCGTTGTCCGCCTGGCGTAACTGGCGTTCGGTGCTCTCGCGCTCGGCCCTAGCCTGTTCGGCAAGGCCGACCGCTTCCTGGTAATCCAGGGCGGTGGCGGCCCCCGCTGCACGGCGCTGGCTGACCAGCTCCAGCGAGGCCATGCGGCTGTCCAGGGTTTGTTCGACCAGGGCCATGCGGCGTAGCGCACCATCGCGGGTCAGGTAGGCCTGGATGACCTCGGCAACCAGGCTGATCTGCGTGGCACGGGTCGCCTCCTCGGTCGCCAGGTAGGTCTCCAGCGCGGCCTCGGAGAGGTTGCGCACGCGGCCGAACAGGTCGACTTCGTACTCCGCGAGGCCGAGGCCGACCTGATAGTTGCTGGTCACTTCCGAGCGCCCGGTCTGCGACAGATCGGCAGGCAGGCGCTGGCGGTTGCCGCTGGCATTGGCGTTGATCGAAGGCAGGCGATCAGCACGCTGGATGCGGTACTGGGCACGCGCAGCTTCGATATCCAGCAGCGCCTGGCGCAGGCTGCGGTTGTTGCTCAGCGCCGTATCCACCGCGCGGCGCAAGTCGGCATCGACGATGAAGGTCTGCCAGTCCAGCGCCTGGGCACGGGCGCCCTCCGCGTCGGCGGCTTGCCAGTGCGACGCGACCGGTGCCTGCGGGCGCTCGTAGGTCGGGGCCAGCGAACACCCCGCCAGGGCGGCGATGGCCAGGGGCAGCAGAGCGCGACGGAGCATGAAGTGAGAGGTCATCGCATTACTCCGCTTTATGCAGGGGATGGTTGTCGGTTTGCTGAGGTTTGGTGCGCAGCAGCGACAGCACCCAGACGAAGAAGATCGGCACGAAGATCACCCCGAGCATGGTCGCGCTGAGCATCCCGCCCAGCACCCCGGTGCCCAGTGCGCGCTGGCTCGCAGCGCCGGCGCCAGTGGCGATGGCCAGCGGCACCACGCCGAGCATGAACGCCATGGAGGTCATGATGATCGGGCGGAAACGCAGGCGCGCGGCTTCGACAGCGGCATCGCGCAGCGAGTAGCCGTCTTCCCACAGGTCCTTGGCGAACTCGACGATGAGAATGGCGTTCTTCGCCGCCAGGCCGATCACGGTGATCAGGCCGACCTTGAAGTACACGTCGTTGGGCAGGCCGATGGCAGTCACCGCCAGTACCGCGCCGAGTGCGCCGACCGGCACGATCAGCATCACCGTCAGCGGGATCGCCCAGCTCTCGTAGAGCGCCACCAGCAGCAGGAACACCACGGTGATGGCCAGCGCGAACAGCATCGTCGCCTGGCCGCTGGCGACCCGCTCCTGATACGAAAGCCCGGTCCACTCGTAGCCGATACCTTCGGGCAGCTCGGCAGCGATGCGCTCCAGTTCGAGCATCGCCTCGCCAGTGCTCACGCCGGGCGCGGCGTCACCGGCAATGCGGATCGACGGGTAACCGTTGTAACGCGCGACCTGCACCGGGCCTTCCTCCCAGCTCGTGGTGACGAAAGCACTCAGCGGTACCAGGCTGCCGCTGTCGTTGGGCACATGCAGGCGCAGGACGCTTTCCGGCGTCATGCGCTCGGCCTGTTCGGCCTGTACCACCACGCGCTGCTGGCGGCCGGCGTTGGCGAAGTCGTTGATCACCGACGAGCCGAACGCAGTGGACAGCGCGCTGCTGATCGCTTCGAAGCTGACACCCAGCGTGCGGGCCTGCTCACGGTCGATCACCAGGCGCAGCTGCGGCGCCTCGGCCAGACCTTCCATCATGGCGTAGAGGAACTTCGGATTGCCGTTGACCTTGCCCAGCACTTCATCGCGCGCTGCCAACAGGGCATCGCGGCCGAGACCGGCGCGGTCCTGCAGGCGCAGGGCGAAGCCACCGGAGTTACCAAGGCCTTCAATCGGCGGTGGTGGTACCGACATGATTGCGCCGTCATCGAGGTTGGCGAAGTGCTCGTTGACCGCAACCGACTCGGCTTCCGGCGACTGCGAAGAATCACGCTCAGACCAGTCCTTGAGCAGCGGGAAGGCAATGGCCGCGTTCTCGCCCATGCCGGAGAAGCTGAAGCCAAGCACCAGGAAGGTCGTCTGCACGGCCTCGCGGGCCATCAGAAATGACTCCAGCTCTCCACCAGCGGCCGAGGTACGCTCACGGGTGGCGCCGGGCGGCAGCTGGATGTCGACGATCATGTAACCCTGGTCTTCCACCGGCACGAAGGATTCCGGCAGGCGCATGTAGAGAAAGCCCATCAGCACCACCACGCCCAGGTAGATGAACATCACCCTCCCGGCTCGCGGCACCAGCTTGTCGTTGAGCTTCGTGTAGCGGCTGGTCAGGCTGGTGAACTTGCGGTTGAACCAGCCGAAGAAGCCAGTCTTCTCGTGATGGCCTACAGGAATCGGCTTGAGCAGCGTGGCGCACAGCGCCGGGGTGAAGGTCAGCGCGAGAAAGCCCGAGAACAGAATCGACACCGCCAGCGACAGCGAGAACTGCTGGTAGATCACCCCCACCGAACCCGCCATGAAGGCCAGCGGCAGGAACACCGCCGACAGAACCAGGGTGATACCGATGATCGCCCCGGACACCTGCCCCATCGCCTTGATGGTCGCCGGCACCGGCGCCAGGCCTTCCTCGGCCATGATCCGCTCGACGTTCTCCACCACCACGATGGCGTCGTCCACCAAGATGCCGATGGCCAGCACCATGCCGAACATGGTCATCATGTTCACCGAGAAGCCCAGCAGGTACATGAAGGTCAGGGTACCAAGCAGACACACCGGCACGACGATGGACGGGATCAGGGTGTAGCGCACGTTCTGCAGGAACAGGAACATCACCAGGAACACCAGCACCATGGCCTCGATGAGGGTCATGATGACCTTGTCGATGGCCACGTCGACGAAGCGCGAGGTGTCGTACGGCACGGAGAACTCGACGTTGTCCGGGAAGTTGGCCGACAGCTCGGTCAGACGCTGCTTGACCGCCTCGGCGGTCTGGATCGCGTTGGCACCGGGCGACAGCTGCACGGCGGCGGCAACGGCGGGCTTGCCGTCCTGGCGCGAGCCGAAGTTGTAGTCCTGGCTGCCGACCTCGATGCGTGCCACGTCGCCCAGGGTCAGGCGCGAGCCGTCCTGGTTGGCACGCAGCACGATGGCGGCGAATTCCTGCGGGTTGTCCAGGGTGCCCTTGACCGCCAGGGTCGCCGTCAGCTCCTGCTCGCTGGAACCCGGCGTGCTGCCGAAGGCACCGGCCGGCACCTGCACGTTCTGCGCGCGGATGGCGTTGTTCACGTCATCAATGGACAGGCCGTAGCCAACCAGCTTCTGCGGATCGATCCACACGCGCATGGCCGCCTCGGAGGCGAAGAACTGCAGTTTGCCGACACCGGGTACCCGGCGGATTTCGTTGTTGATACTGCGCGCCGCGTAGTCGGCCAGCGCCGTGACATCGGAGTCCTTGTCGCCATCGGTGTAGCTCAGCGCATAGATCAGCAGGAAGCCGGCGGTGGCCTGCTCGGTCTGGATGCCGAGGGTCAGCACGGCCTGCGGCATGCGCGCCTCGGCCTTCTTCAGACGGTTCTGCACGTCGACCTGGGCCAGTTCGGGGTCGGTCCCCGGCTGGAAGGTGACGGTGATCTCGGCTATGCCGTTGGCGTTGCTGGTGGACTCGAAGTACAGCAGGTTCTTGGCGCCGTTGAGTTCTTCCTCGATGACGCTGGTCACCGAGTCGGTCAGCACCTGCGCCGAGGCGCCGGGATAGGTGGCGGTCACGGTAATCTGCGGCGGCGCCACGTTGGGGTACTGTGCCACCGGCAGGAACGGAATGACCAGCAGGCCACCTAGCGAGATGAACAGGGCGACTACCCAGGCAAAATTGGGGCGTCGGATGAAAAACAGGGGCATGAATGGTTCTCCGGCTTACTGGGCCTGGGACTGTGGAGCTTTTTCGGCGGCGCCTTGCTCGCGTGGGATGACCTTGGCGCCCGGACGGATAGCCGCCAGCGAGCTGGTGATCACCTTGTCGCCGGCCTGCAGGCCCTCGCTGATCTGCCAGCGCGAGCCTTGCATGGCGCCAGTAGTGACCTGGCGCACCTCGACGGTATCGCCCTCGCCCAGCAGCATCACGCTGGCCTGGCCGTCAGCCGAACGCTGCACGGCACGTTGCGGCACCAGGATGGCGTTCTGGTTGAGCCCCTGCGGCGTGCGCACACGCACGTACATACCCGGCAGCAACACGCCCTCGGGGTTGTCGAACTGCCCTCGCAGGGCGATTTGCCCGGTGCTGCGATCCACCGAGATATCAGTGAACAGCAGCGTGCCCTTGCTCTCGATATCGGTACCATCGACGCGCAGCGACAACGGCTGGTCGCTAGCGCCGGCAACCTTGCCCTCGGCGATGGCCGCGCGCAGGCGCAGGGCGTCGGCAGCCGGCTGGGTGAAGTCGGCGTACACCGGATCAAGTTGCTGGATACGCGCTAGCAGAGTCGCCTCACCCTGGCCTACCAGCGCCCCTTCGGTGACCTGGGCTCGGCCGATGCGTCCGGCAATGGGTGCGCGAACCTCGGCATAGCCCAGGTCCAGGCGGGCGGTTTCGACATTGGCCTGGGCCGATCGCTTGTCGGCCTGGGCACTCTGCAGAGCGGCCTTGGCGTTGTCGAAATCCTGCTGGCTGACGGCGTTGATCTTCACCAGCGGCTCGTATCGGCGAACCATCGCCTGGGCCTGGAACAACTGCGCCTCGGCGCGGGCCAGTTCACCCTGCGCCCGCGACAGGGCCGCTTTGAACGGCGCAGGGTCGATCTGGAACAGCACGTCGCCGGCCTTCACGTCGGCCCCTTCCTCAAAGGTGCGCTTGAGCACGATCCCCGCCACCCGCGCGCGCACCTCGGCGACACGCACCGGCTCGATGCGTCCTGGTAGCTCGGCAACCACGGTGAAGGGCTCGGTCTGCACGCTGAGCACATCGACTTCACGCGCCGGCGCCTCCTCCCCTTGCTCTTCGGGCTTGTCGCAGCCAACCAGGGTCACGGCGACCAAACAGGAGATCACGGAAAAAGTGATCCACTCGCGAAATTTGTTCATATCTCACCCAAGCACGAAGCCAGTACGTAGTCGAAGCCGCGCATAATGCACACCAAAATCAAATGAGTCAATATTGACTCATTTGATTTTGATGTGAACAAAGCTAGTATCCTCTTTGAGAAAAATGAGTGTTCTAGGCAAAATACCCGCATCTGCCTGCGATAGATAAAGAGTGACCGATGGATTTAACTGCTGCCGATGAGAAATTGCTGAAGGCCCTGGCGATCGCCATCGTTGACCACCCGCGAGCCACGTTCAAAGAAATAGCCCAGGCAGCGGGAGTCAGCAAGGCGACGCTAAACAGGTTTTGCGGCACCCGCGACAACCTGATCGAGATGCTTCTGGATCATGGTTCGGTGGTTATTTATCGGGTCATTGCCGATGCCGATCTTGAGTCGGCGCCCTTGGACGCATTGCATCGCCTGATCGAAGGCCATTTGACTCACAGGGAGTTGTTGGTTTTCCTCTCATTTCAGTGGCGCCCGGACACGTTTGATTTAGATGCAGGCGGCTGCCGATGGCTGCCTTACTCAGAAACGCTGGACGAGTTCTTTCTACGCGGGCAAAAACTGGGCGTATTCCGTATCGATATCGGTGCCCCGGCGCTTACCGAAATCTTCTCCTCCTTGATCTTCGGCCTGGTAGACGCCGAGCGCCGCGGCCGTATCGCACGCGCAGGTATGGCGGCGTTGATCGAGCAATTCTTCCTGAACGGGGCTTGCAACTACCAAACTTAACGGAAAGCAACGCTCAGTTTTTTTCCAACGGGTTGGCGGTGTCCGTTTTTGGCCGTTCTCTGACGGTCGTGACAGTGACACGCCCTGGTCAAGTTGAACGCAATCCGTGGTCAACGCCAACCCAAATTGGTGGTCAAGAGGAGTGCAATTTCGCACATACCTGAGGACTGCTCACCACATCGCTTGCGTCGGTAGTAGCTTCCGCACTTTCCCCGTCTCTCACCGCTAAACAGCGCTTTCCGGTAGCGGACTTTAGAGCGGCTTGATACTGGCCAGCATGCAGAAATTCTGCCCGTGTAGCGTCACGACCGGACAAGCCACTAGGGTGGCGGTCAGGAAGGCAGGCAAACGGAACACGGCGAAGCACCTCGAAGGCGCTGGCCACTTGCCATCCAACTGGGCGCGGCCTTTAATCGGCGGATCTGGAAAGGAGACGGATATGCCATTGTTGGACGAGATTATTGGGTGGGCCGGCGGACTCAGACCCTGGCAGCAGGAAGCACTGCGCCGGATATTTGCCCGGGCCGAACTAACCCAAGATGACATCGAGACCATTCTGCGAATGGTTCGCGAGCAAGAACGGGAAGACGCAACCACGGGGGGAGCACGGCCATTCACGCTGGACGACGTACCAGGCGCCGGAAGTGGCGCAACCGTGCGGTTGGTGGGTGTCTCGGGGCTAGACCAGGTAAACGGCTTCCCGTCCGGTCGTGCCTTTGACCTCGCACCGGAGGGCATGACCATTTTCTTTGGTCATAACGGCGCCGGCAAATCCGGCTACGCCCGCGTCTTCAAGAATGCCTGCAACGCTCGGCATCGGGTGGAGGTCCTGCCCGACGCTTTTGGGGCGGCAACCCCAGCTAGACTGCCATCAGCAGATTTCGCCATTTTGGTGGATGGCACTCCGGAAACCGCACGTTGGGTCCAGAACGGGCCGGCCCATTTGCATTTGAGTTCGGTCTCGGTCTACGACGCGGCCTGTGCCAATGACTACATCGACGCGGAAGGGACCCCTGCATTTCAGCCCTACGGACTCACTCATCTGACGCGCCTGGTCCTACTTCAGCGTGATTTACAGGCACGGATTGGGACCGAACGCAATGCCTTGGCTCTGGATACCCGGCAATTCGAACCGCTGAAGGGTGACACCGAAGTCGGCCGCTACATCGCCAAATTAGGTGGGGACTCGGACCGCGCCGTGCTTGCTCGATTAGGGACGGTCGGTGACGATGAACTCCGGCGACTGGAGTTTCTGAAGCGGACATTACTGGAAAGCGATCCTGTGCCGCAGGCGCTGGCCTTGGAACGTTTGGCGACACGCTTGGACCAGGCGCAGCGTCGAGCCGAGGAAGTCCAGCGCTGGGTGAATGATCGTGCCATAGCACGGGCAAAGGAACTGATTACAACGGAAAAAACCGCGCATCTCGCCATGCAACTGGCGCAAGCGCGTCTTCAGGATCGAGACACACTGAACGCCATGGAGTTGCCGGTAACGTCCTCACCCACCGCCACGCTGCTGGAAGGCACAGGAGCTGAACTCTGGCAAACGATGTACCGAGCCGCTGAGGCTTTCTCTCAGCAGACGGCATACCCTGAACATCCCTTCCCGCACCTGGAACCGGACGCTTACTGCGTACTCTGCCAGCAACCTTATTCAACGGATGCCTCGGAGCGCATGCGGCGTTTCGCGGCATTTGTCGCCGACAGCGCCACGGCGGATGCGCAAGCCGCCACGCTTGCGCGCATGAACGCTCTAGGGAAGGTGCAGGCTGTCGATCTAAACGTTCTGGATGTGCCAACACGGGCTGACGTGGAGGAGCGACTGCCCGACCTACACGCTGCCATCACCGCAGCGGCATCGGTCTGGACCGCCCGGCATACTTGGGTTAGCCAAGCCCTGCAAACTGGAAACTGGTCCCCCGAGTCAGAACCGCTTCCTATCGAAGCAAACCTCGATAGTCTCTTCGCCGCCAAAGCTGCTTCGCTCCGAGTCGACGCCAATACCCTGCGGACCTCTGCCGATCCCGCTCTACGCTTGGCGCTGACCCAAGAACTGGCAGAGCTAGAAGCCCGACAACGCCTCGCCAACCAGCTTGGCGCGGTGGAGCGCTTTGTTCAGGACAGTCAGGTCCATGCCACATTGAGCCGCTGCCATGCCGCCCTCAACCCAGCGGCAGTGTCACGCAAACTGACGTCCCTGGCGGCGACGCATGTGACCGAGGCTCTGGCCGCTTCTATGAATGCTGAGTTGAAAGCCCTGGGCTATAAGCGACGGGTGCAACCCGACCTGAGCGGGCGCACAGAGCTGGGGGTGACCAAGGTCACGCTGCGCCTGCAGGAAATCACGGCGAAAGCCTCCAAGGTGCTGTCAGAGGGCGAGCAGCGCGCGTTGGGGATGGCTATGTTCCTCGCCGAGCTCGAATCCCTGCCACATACTTCGACCGTTATTTTCGACGATCCGTCTACGTCGCTGGATCACGTATATCGTCGGGCCATAGCTCGGCGTTTGGTAGCGCTGGCTGAGACCCGCCAAGTGCTGGTGTTCACCCATGATGCGGTGTTCCTGACCGAGCTCGCGATGGCGCTTCAGCGCGCTGATCGCTCGGCCAGCTACAAGACCATCGGTTGGGACGAGTCGCCGGGACTAGTGAGCGAGGGGCTGACGTGGACGACGATGGACACCAAGGCCCGCCTGGCCGATCTCGAAAGTCGTGCGAAAGCGCTGAACGTTCCGGTCGGCAGCGACCCGGATGATGAGCTTGAGCGGCAAATCGCATCGGGATACTCAAGCCTCCGAGGCACTGTCGAGCGCGCCATACGCGAGGTTTTTTTGAACAATACCGTCCAGCCGTTCAGCGATGTGGTGAGCGTAGAAGCATTTGGTGCTGTCATTGGCCACCCCGCAGAGGAGTGGGAGCAGTTGCTGGCAGTGTATGCGCGGGCCTGCGAAGCTACCGAGGCCCACGACACCCCAGGCGAGCGCCAACTACCGCTTCCCGCGCGTGAGGAGTTGCTCGGCGATATCGCCCAGGTCCTGGAATTAATCAAAAACGCGACTAAACGCCGAACTGCCTACGAGAATCTACGCCGGGAGCGGACCGCGCAACGCAAGAAGCTCTTCGGCGGCTAGCCCGACGTTTCATGCCGGGCTGGTCGGGCATGGCTGTGTTTCTTTCGAATATTGCGAGCTCTCCGTTTCAAAGTTTTTTGTGGCCTCGCGGATCAAGAGGAAGCACATTGGAGGCCGGCAGTTGGCGCTCCAAGTCCGCAATACGGTCGTACAGCTCAAGAATGGTGGCGTCGGCCTCACTGAGTAGGCTGGCTAGGTGGTCACGCTGCTGCGTGATTTCCTCGATCCGTTCTCGAAGTCCACGATTTTTTCTGCGGGCTAATAAGCTGACTTGGCGCACTGATGGCGGACGTTGCTCAGCGTGTCCTTCCACGTACTTTTGGATCTCAGCGATCAGTAGGGGGAAACGAGCTTTTTTCAGTGCAGAGGGGTCGCTGCCGGCCTCCTTGGCAACGTTGTTCTGACTTACGGGCGTCCCCTTCGGCAGTCGTTCGGGCTTGTTGCTCTTCAGCCGCTCGAACGCTGCGCGATACTGCTCGCCGGCACTCATTCGCTTAGCCGGGTCAGCGGATTCATGTTTGCCGGATGACATGGCGATAATTCTCCACACTACGTTTCTGGGCTTCCAACGAAGTCCTTAGCGGACTGTCTACCTCGGCAGCGGCCAGGCGCTCATCCAATACCGCCTCCAACACTTCGACTTCGTCGAGTTGCTCGGGGTCATAGAGAACGTCCGCACATGGTTTGGTTTCTCCGGGGGAGTCGCCCCCTCCGCAGCGAGCGATATTGTCGATGCCCCCATAGGGACAGGGGGTACGGCTCGTGCAGATGCCCAGCAAAATCGGTCGATGAGTGACCGTCCCCTTCTTAGCCAGATTGATCGCTTTCTTAGCATCAGAGGCTGAGATTAGGCGGACAATCTCAGATTTTCGCTTCTCGCCGTGGGGGCTGACGAATCGGTTGCTCGTCAGCTGTTGCAGCTGCCTACCCAAAGTTTCGTACATGGTGCGGACGTAGTAGGTATGGGCCTTCTCTTCCAGCCGTACCCTGGAATGGTTTTGCCCGTAGTAGAGACTCATCGCTCTGGCGACGTGCTTTAGCTGAAACTGCAATGAAGCGTCGCTGACCAGCCCGGATGCCTGCATATTCACTGCGCCGGTTCGTCGGAGTTGATGCCAGGCCAACGGCCAGATTTTGCCGACCGCAAACTCGTCGGTCAGCGTCGGCGTCACCAACCGAGCCAATTCGAAATCTTCCGGCGTAATGCGCAATTGCTCACGGTCGAACAGCTTGTCGAACCACTGAAGCACATGGGCATAGCTCGGAATCGATGGCCGAATCGTGCGGTTGATCTTGGTGAACTTCGTTCCCCACGGTTCAAGGCAATAATCAAGCAGATAGCGCTTGGCCGGATCATCCGGCACCGAGGCCTCGCCGGGGGGAGAGTCGCATTCTGCGCGGAGGTCTGCGACCACACGCATGGCTTCAACTGCCACCTGAGCTGACGGGGACGTCACCCAAAGTGCCTCAGAATCCGACATCGTCTTGGTCGTTCGTCCGCACAATACATGGATGTCGCCAAACTGCGGATCACGTTCTATGTGCAAGCAATCGGCGCGCAGGTTCCAAGCCTCTTCGACTCGCATGAGGCTGAAGTTCAGCAGATAGCACAGTCCAGATCGACTCACGAGGTTGAGGTAGCGACTCAGAGTTTGAATGCGAATTTCGTCGTCGCTCACTCCCAGCCAGCGACGAAATAGTTCCACCATGCCAAACCGATGCGCGGTGTCGATGAATGGGCCGTAGTACTGCCGCCCAGTCCACTTTCCGTTTGATCCATCCGACGGCCACTGAAACGGATAGAACGATTGTGGCCTGCGTTGTCCTTGGAGACTGGCAGAGTTGTGCCGATAGGCAGCCAGACAGAAGCGGAAGCACTCCTCGACTTGGCCTCGATGCGCCAAAAAGTCATCCAGGCATTCGCGCAAGCGTGTGATTTGATAGTGCCAAATGCGGGGCGGGATATAGGGGGTCTGGAGCTTCTGGTGGTCGGGCATGGCCGCTGCGAGGCGTGCCAACCCTGCGCGATCCAACAAGGTGAACCCCAGCGCATCCCGCCGCTCGTACAGTTCGTGCAGCAATGCCAAGAACTCACCGGACCGGGAAGCCTGGAGCACCTCCGGGAGACGGTCGGCAACGCGCGGAAAATGACTCAGTTCGGATGCGAGAATGCCTTCTTGAGTGCACAAGACGAACAGCCGACGCATCTGGTCGAAGCGCGTTTTCAGGCCTCGGTATCCACGGGCTCCATTGGGGCCGTATAGCCACCAGCCGATTACGGTCCGCAATAAATCGGCGTTCGCAGGATCGATCGCGGCGACATATTTCTTATCTGGGCCATCGCCGAAATTGAGAGTGAGCCGTTTTCCCGCCCATGGGTCGAGCCGCCAAATGGCATCGCCCCAACGGCTCACCACCTGGCCAGCGGCATCTATGATGACCGGCCAATCACGCTGCGGTGGCCAGCACGGCGGACGGTAGTTCGGCGCATCAGGAATCGCTAGGGGCGAGTCGATGCCGAGGCCAAGTTCGGAAAGAATATTTTTCGTCATGCTGATCTTTGTCGCAGTTCTGCCAATCGGATGAAGCCATCCCAGGCCGGGTGGTAGTCACCTTCACTTATGCGCGCTCTGGCTTCTTCGACCCAAAGCCTGCGGACCTCGCTACTTTCTTCGAAGAAGCGCAGTTTGGCCGTCAGCCGATCGATCACCAGCAGGGCCGGATGCTCTGTCGTCAGGTGCTTACCCGAACTGGATGGGCGGTAGCGTGCCAGTTCAAGCGATTTGAGGTGGCGCAAGCTACCGAGAGACCACACATGATCCTCACTTTCGATATCCCGGTGCTGGGTACAGAACAGGCAACCGGCAGCATTGATGCAGTCGGGTCGCGGACCATTCTTCGGCATCGTGCCCACTGGTTCAGGTGTGGCCGATACACATCTACCAGGAGCAGGAGGTGAAAGGGACGGATCGGTTTGCTGATGGAAGCGCGTAATTTCCACCATAGCGATCTGCGGATGGGGGTCGGCATATACGCGTATCAGCGTTTGCACCGTATGCTGGGCCAACTCCGCAACCTGTTGGGGATTCTGGGACTCCCGAAGCAACCAGTTGATGCGCGTCCCGCGCAGTTTTCGCGGTCTCACTATCGGTATGCCAAGCTCGCGGCAGATGCGCGTAACGTTCGTGAACTGCGTCGCCTCTTCTAGGATTCGTCCCCCGCTACGTATAAGCGGAAAGAGCAAACCATCCGGCTCATTGGGAAACCATTCGGAACGCCATTCGAGATAGCGCTCGAACCACTCTCGATAACTGGCAAAGATCTCGAATAGCACTTCTCCTTCCCGTCGATTTTTGTAGGTACGTACCTGGTAGCCGTCTATGTGGCTGGTGTAATGAAACTGCTCAACCCGCAGGGTATGTGCTTGCTGGAGGTTCAGACCGGTCTGGGCGATGAACATCAGCAATTCACTCTCGATCCGTAAATTGACGATGGGGAAACGGGTCCGCAGTGTCCGATCTGCATCGTGGGCGGCACGCGCCGCCAGGGATGCTTCGATTTGCGCTTGGTTTTGCGGCCTGGTACGGCGGGCCGCTACTTTCTCGGGGCTCTGCAATCCCGACCATAGTTCCAGCACTTGGCCGGTGCGTAACGAAATACAAACTGGGAGGGGGGCCATTGTCCCCCTCCAGGTCAATGCCTCGCATACGTCAGCTAGAAGGTGTCCGAATGCGAAGGTGTTTTGCAGATTCTGCTTGTCCGCTTTGCTCGTATGTACCTTGCCTTTGCCGCGCGGCTTGCGAATACGTGTGCTCTTGCTCAGGCTTGCTTGGCGGTCCAATGCTCGGTCCAGCATCGTCGCCGTGAGCCTGGTGAGATCGTACAGGGACCCATCGCTGAAATTGCGTTCGACTCGATGACGCTGGAGCAAGTGATCGGTCCAACGAATGAACGTGTCGGCCGCCGTCTCGAGACTGAGATTCACGTTTTCTGAATCGATCCAGGCAAAGAATCGGCGCAATGCACTGATCTTGTTCTGCACCGAGAAGCGACTTCCGCCACCAGCAAGGTCGTCAGTCATGTGCTCATGCAGCTGCGTCACCAGCTCGAAACGTTCCGGCAAGGGACTGCCGAGTTCGCCCTGCGCGATCTGGCGGCCCACATGCTTCACCTTTGCTGCTGCACCTCCGCGAAACAGCAGCGGCCGGAGGTCCCAGGGCGTTTCAGTGGCCCCATACTCAAGCATCGGGAAAGTGAGGTCGAATTCGGAACTATCCATCGTGCCGCGCCCCAGCGCCGATCCCGCTAAATGCCGCCATGAAGCTATTTGAGAGGGCTTGTTTGATCGGCAGTGCCTGTACGAATCGGATGTATTTGAAGGTGGTGGCTTCAGAGTTAGGCCCATGGAGCAACGCGTCGCTGACCGTCGCAATTACAATAGCGACATCGGCACAAGCCGATAGCGCCAGACGTGCCAATTCGGTACCGAAGGTGCAGCGCGACTGATGGAAGCGGAATTTACGGAGCACCTGTAGTTCTGCTTTGACGCCCCGTTTTCGAAACTCGGACATCTCAACATTCACAGCAGATGACTGATCGGTGCCGCGCCTGCCATAGGCGTTACCAAAGCGGGTCAAGAACAGCAAATCACGATTCTCGGGCGAGGCTTTCGCCTCTCGTTCCATCCTCCGCCAGCCTTTGGCATATTCCAGCAATTCATCACGCAACGCTTCGGGTATCCAGACCTGGCCAGTCACACCGAATTTCGTGTGCACTGGCGGAGCTGCGCCTGGACCAACTGCAAGGCGTAGAAGCCCTTCAGCGGAAGGGTCGGGGGCGGCGCGCTCCAGAGACTGAATCTTGAGATCACAGATGCTGCCGAGCCGCATCCCGGTAAAAAATCCAAGGGCCAACATGAGGTAGAGCTCGGGCGTGGCGTTCTCTGCGGCGAAATCCAGAATTGCATCGCGATCGGTCTCCGAGACTGGCAACAGCCCATCTTCAAGCGTTTGGCCTGGGCGCTTACGGTTCGGGATGCTGAGGTCGGTGGTGGTTCCGCTGATCGTTCGCTCGAACCCCACCCGGTCGAAGTATTTAACGACGTAGGGTTTTTCCCGCCACAGCTGGACGTGTGGAGAAAGAAGCTCCCTATGCCTTACCCACCGATAGAACATGATGCAATTGCGCATGTACTCAGACGCCGTGGATGGGCCGATCTGGCCGGCATCGCGCATCTTGATCAACGCCCCTCGGTATAGCACCAGGCAGCGGTCAGCTTTGCGAGCGGGAAACTCGAACCACTGCAAATCACGAGATTCAAGAAATTTAGCGTAATTGAGAAGGCCATTCATGTTACTGGCAACGGTCTTAAGAGAAGCGTCACCAGTCGTTGCTCGCTCCACTGCCCACAGGTTTGCCTCCCTCCAAGGTGCATAGTCTGCCCAAAAGATTTGGGGCAAGCCCTCAATGGATGGCCGGCTGCTACTGGGGGAGTATGCGACGGCGTTCTCTCTGCGCACGAGGTAATGGGGCACGAAATGAATGCGCTCTAGCGTCGCCATTCAACGCCCCTGGGACGCTTAACAATGTCCATAGATAGAACTCAATAGCTTAGGCGTCCGCACTATACAACTTACTCTTATCGATGGAATAAACCTCTACCCGAGGCACCATGCTTTCAATTGTTTGTTGAACTCTAGAGCTGATGTCTCCATAAAGCGCATAGTTGCTTGAAAAGGCTACAACCCCATGCTTTCTAAGAAAATCCTTTATCTTGAAATACGGATCGCCCATTTTAAGTCCTAAGGCCTTAGATTCATCAGTTCGAGCAATTATGCAGCCGTCGTTATTGCTTAGTGTGACTATAGGAGTCTTTCTAAGTTCAGGCCTGAAAAGTCTTTCGCACGAGCAGTAAAACGAATTGCAATCAATTAATGCATATACCGGCTTATTATGGTACATGAGGGGTTAAGCTCCAAGTAACCACCCCGAAAACCTCGATGTTTTCACGGCCTTCAATTGGCGGGTAGTTGGGGTTGTCGGAGGATAGAACCCATCCTCCCTCAAGGCTCTTATCCAGACGCTTAACCACTGGCTGGTTGTCTATGTATGCGACCACTACGTTACCAACATGAGGGGTACGAGCCCGGTCGATGATCAACTTGGTGCCAGTGAGTATTCCAGCGGGGGCCATGCTGTCGCCCTCAGCTTCTGCCAACCACACGTGGGGTGCCCTCAGTTCAACGAGCTCGTCCAGGGAGATAGGAGGCTCGTAGTGGTCGGCCGCGGGGCTTGGGAACCCCCCGGACGCACGGCCTGACAGGACGCAGATGATACCGGGAAGCTCTGATTCAGTGATTTGGCGCAGGCGTGTTACGAGCAAGATGGCTTACTTCAAAGTGCTGTATTGATATACAGTAAATAGTGAAGAGGTACCCCCGTCAAATTTGACTTAGGGATTTCAGACCAGCGCGACCGCACAGCAGGAACCAGCAGTGTTGCCGGATTGCTGGGCCGCGTTATTCTGCTCAGAAAGCATCGAGAGGTCTCACCCAATGGTTGTTGAGTTTGCAGCACCCGGCCATCCGGCGATTGAGAGCAATTGGATGAGGGTACGGCCTTGAATCCCCATGCCGATCTGGAAAAATTCGCCCAGGCGATGAAAGACCTGGCCGCGGCCCATGAGGCACACCGCAATGACCCGGTACCCATGTGCCATTTCAGGCCTATGGTCTTCCACGACTGTGACTCGAACCCTAATGACGGTGGTTACCAGTGTGATTTCTGTGGCCACAGTGAAAGCAGTGAGCTGGCGTGGGTCAAAGTTGACGCTCGGGTCGCATCAAGCGCCGCTCCCTGAAACGCCCGGCGAAACCGTCTTGTCCTTGACGACCGGGAAGGCTTCTGGTCGCATAGCCGCGATTTTACGGCGCTACGCCATAACTGCGAGATTAAACATGGATAGCACCGATCCAACCGACAAAGTCACGTTCACTTTCACCGAGGCCGAGCGCCGTCAAATGGCGATGGCGTGGTTCCAACTGATGGTGTTGCACCACGTAAATGGAGTTTGTACTCCTGGTCGAACGGAAGAGCAGAGCGAGCAGTTCCTGACTGCTTCCCTAAAAATTTCCTTGCCGATGATGCAACCCGCACAGCAAGAGTTGGCGATCTGGCTCACCGAAGCCGTTGCCCATGTCAAGGCGATGGATCGGACACCCGAAGAGCGAAAGCGGTTTATGAGGGTTGCGTTTGAGCGTGCTGCCGCGTCAGCAACCGCTCGCCAGATTGAAGGACTCTCTAGCGATTTGTCTGTCAGTGATGTGCAGGCGACGATGAAGGTATTCAGCGACATGCTGAGCAGAATCGAGGCGCTCCTGCTTCAGACAATGCCCGAAACCACACCCTCCCTGCAGGTAAGCGAAGCTGGCAGGAAAGCCTGGAAATGGCCGGTAATTGACGGGCCGAGGCAAGGGGATTACGTGGCCAGTGCGTCTGAGACATTCCAGGCCGCCGGCGCGGACGGGCAGGAAGTACTCTACAAGCGACAGCTTCGGGAAGACGGGGGATTCGCATGGTCCAGCAGCCGGCTACATCTCAAAGGCATCCCTGAAGTCTAGGCGCAAACTTTCAGCGCCGGATCATCAAACATCGTGTACGCGGGTCTGACGGCGATTGCCTGCTCGGGCCCGGTGCAACTCGACGATCTCTCAGTTGAAATTCCAACTGAACAGCCTGAATTAGGAATGACATGGACGATATTGAGCTTGCCATGGGTGTCGCCCCCGAAATTGGGCGGCTGTACAAGGAGGCGAAGACCTTTAGTTCCGAGACGCCAATTCTCGCGCTCTCATTTCTTCGGGGGCTCGCGGTTTCCGCCTGCAAATTTTTAGATCGTGATCTGGTAGGTCAAACGCTTGAGGAGAAGATTCAGAACCTTGATCGCCAGGGGATGCTGAATCCCCGAGTCCGCAGACATCTGAAGGTATTGCAGCTCAATGGAAATAAGGGTGTTCATCCGGAGAGCTATGATTTTGTAACCCTCGACTTCCCCGTGCTGGCTAGTGAAGCACTTACTGCTGCTCGATCACTGATTGAGTATCTGTACGAAAAGAGCGGCAGGGATGTTCCTATTTACGAAGTTGCACCCGTTGAGTCCGGCGCGCTTAAGGAGATGTGCGTCCAGGCAATGCTGGCGCGCGACATCGATGCGATGAACCAGGCAGGCTCATACTTTCAGGAACGTGCGGATCGTGAAAAAGGAGAGGGGTTCGTAGGTCCTGATGGGTACCCACACTTCGCGAGAGGGGATATCGATCAGGCGATGTTTTGGTACAAGCAGGCTGCCGATGCCGAACATCCGAACGCAATGTACCAGTACGGACACTATCTCACTCAGCACCGCAACGTCACCGATGATCAACTGCACGAAGGGCAGCGTTACATCGCCGGAGCTGCCCGTGGACAGCATGCCGATGCACTCGTCTATGTCGGGAATTCCAGCCTACAGGGCTTGGGCATTTTCGAGCGAGATAAGGTGTACGCCCGCGAAGTCTTCATGGACGCGGCAAGGCAGGGCCACCCAATGGCTTTGACCCAGCTTGGCGCAATGCACGCGCTTGGTTCAGGTGGAGAAGCCGATCCGGTCACTGCGGCCAAGTACACACTGGAGGCTGCTAGGGCAGGGAACCCACAAGCACAGTTCAACCTGTGTACCATGTATCTGGAGGGGGCCGGAGTTCCTAAAGATCGAGCAGAGGCCATAGTGCATCTGCAAAACGCCGCTGCTCAGGGTCACCCCGGCGCAATCTACAACTTAGCCACCTTTATCGAAGTCGGGTTAGTGCCTGGGCGTCAGCCGGAAGAGGCTGAAGCGGAATATGAGGCAGCCATGCAGCACCGGGAATTCCGCGCTCGGAGTGCTCTGTACGCGGCCCAGCTCATCGAGTTCCGTAGCAAAGCTCTTTCCGATTTGCTGAGGGCGGCCAGTCATCTACAACTCTGCTACTCAATCATCGTAACCAAGGGCGACCCCCATAACCTCCTGGAAGAATGCCTGAAGTCATGCAGGAAGGTTGTCGGGCGCATCAGATCACACATAAACGCTAAAGGCCCGGATGCCGGTCTTAATGGCGGCGATGTTTTCACGTCGGCACTCTTCAGCAATGAGTTTGTTCCTGTTTTGGACAGGGAGGAACGACTGGCGTATCTGATGGATGTGATGAGTAGAGGCGGACACAAAGGCGTCCAGGGCAGTAGCGCATTTCTGATGCGTGAGGCTTGTCTAAGGCCTCAACTCCCATTAGGTGCCAGCCCGCAGGCTTCTGCGACTTCACGATCGCGCAATGCACCTTTGGCTAAGAGCGGTGGGAAGGTCGGCCGTAACGAACCATGCCCATGCGGGTCCGGGGCGAAGTCTAAACACTGCCATGGTAAATGACCCCTTCTACGTCTCCTGAACCACTAGGAAGCCCTTGAACGGGCCACCGATCGACCCAGCTAGCTCTCAACCAAACCTGGCCCAGCGCGAATAGGGCCAGGTGCTGGCAGGCGTCAGACCTGCTCGGTACGCTCCGAGCCTTCCATTTTGGGAATGCCTACCAGCTTCTTCGATTTCCACTTGCAAGGCTGCTTTGGGATGTCCTATCCTTTTGCCGTCTTGAAAAGGGCCGCTGGCGTGGCTTGATACGTGTGATCTCAAGACCTTTGTTTCAAACGCTACATCCGCATACCTCTGGGAAAATGTCACACCGAGAAGAATCGGTTTAGTGCGCACCGACCAGGTTAGCCAGCAACCACGAGTCACCGCGCATACCCGTATGCATGGGCATTCCGCCTGTGTAACTTCTTAGGACTATGTGATGAACCGTACCCCTGCCTTGTTGAAACGCCTCCCTTTCCAATCCGATGACATCCGTGAGTTCGTGGGGATCGCAAGACGCCTATGCCGCGGGCTTAACATCGCCGTGACGAAAAATGCCGACCTGGCTCGTGAAGTCGTGGCCAAGGCTTGCTTGTACAACGACATGCATGAAGTCCGCTCCAGCATCGGTCGGGTTCCGTATCCGACCGTTGGCTCAATCACCCGGGCAGACGTTCAACTACTGGTTGCCTACGGGTTTCAACGCCATACAGAAATCCCATTTCTTGAGGCGTGGCAGCGCGCCGGCCGGGCCCGCCTGCGTGGCCTGAGCATTGACCAAGTCACGGTTGAGCGCCAGCGTGAAGAACGATTCAAAGCGCGTGGTCTGAAAGGGGACCAGGACGCCATTACTTCCGCCCAGCGCCCAGCCACCAACAACTGGCACGACGATCAGGCTCGCTTCTTCAAGCATGGCGCACCGAGCTTTGATCTTTGTGTGCGTCCAGATGGGCGAGCGTTTCACTGGGAGGCGTTCACTGCTGTCTACGATGCCATTCGTAGCTCCCGCTTTGAGCGTTCGATCGTAGATCCGCTTGAGCAGTTTCCTGCCGGCAGTGAGGAGGCGGTCGACAAGTTCCTTAGCGAGTCTCTGATTCCACAGTCATGGATCCCTGTATCGCAGCACATCCAGGACGGCCTGGTCACCCTTGATCATGAAGTAGTTTGGCTTTTCGTTGAGTCAGGGCTTTACATCGGTCGTGCCATTCGTCACAAGGCGCATGGGGGGTTCCTGCCGCGGTTGTTCCTAACCGAAGAGGAAGTGGCAGAAGGTTTGGACTTTGTTGTCCGTGGGGCTTATGTCCAAGGGGGCTCCTCCCAACTACCCTCCATGCTTCGGTCACCCAAGGGTGACGAGTTGGTTTACACATTGAAGGCCGGTGCTCGCCGGCCCGATGCGATCTCAAACCCCCAAAAGGAAGTGCGTGTACCGATCGAAGACCTTGAGCTGACCCCCAATCTGTACGCGGGTTCACACACCATGCTTCGGCCTGGCCTTGGGACGAAGCAAGTGGTCTGGGGCTTGGATGGCAAAGCAGTAAAAGCAACAGCCAGCCAAAGCGTCACGAGCACGTACTTTGAATCCACGGCCTGGCTTTCAGAGATTGACATGCCCTCGCTGTTTCCAGACTTCCGTCCCGGCCCACCAGTCGATGACCGCGATACGTTCGCCTTTGCCCGTGATGTGCAGAATAAGGTGTTTCTTCCACCCAAGGCACTGGATTTCCAGGATCGTGCCTCAAGCATTCTCGCCAGAAAGGAGAAGGCAGCACGCGAACGGCTGCAGGAAACAGCAGAGACCGGGGAGTTCCTCGCCGTTTGTAAAGTTGAACTGCCGGCAGAGGGCGTAGAGGTGATGGCTGGTGATCTGCTTGCTGAACTGTCGCCGGGGTCTGATAGCGCTGAGTTGGGCAAGCGAGCGAGGAGCGTGTCGGCGCACATAATCCTCCGTTATCCGGTCCTGGCTCACTACGGCCCACTCGCCCTGAATGCGGCAATCAGCGTGCACTGCCAAGGTGAGCCATTTGCGGACTTCTACGTTGAGACGTTGCCCCTCTCTGACGTGCTGGTGGGCCTGGTCATGCTGCAGGCTGGCTTCAAGCAGGGTGGGGCGTTCCGTTTCTTCAAGTCTGCACCATCCAAAATCGCGGTGTCGCAATGGCTGGCTGGCGTTACTGATCTCGATGCCGTACACGAGGCTGCTGCAGGGCTCGAGGGCTATGCTGCCGCGCTGAAGGCCCAGCAAGAGCGGATCGCCCGTATTGAGGCCGTAATGAAACATGACGCAGAACGCCGCCGTGTGGCATTCGATCATGGCTATCTCTACGTAGGCGCTGAACTGCCTCGTGCCAAGCCTCGGAGTGTGATGCAGATGCTTGGGTCGCTCGGCGACTGAGGTCGGACGCACGTGTCTGACTGGTCAATCAGCTAGGCGCCGTTATGTTGCTTTAGGTCACCAATCCGCGGCGACCGAACCCGGGCCTGTTGGCCCGGCCGGCGCCGTCCTGACCTGAGGACTACAAATGCCTGTCTTATTCGACCTGCTGGTTCTTGCGATGCTCGTCTTCTTTGCGCCGTACATCCTGTTCGGTGTGGTTCTGGGAATGATCGGCTCAACAATCTGCACCCTCTTTCAACCCGCCTTACTGATGGGGGCAATTTGGTTCGCCTTCACGGGTAGCTATCTGGCGGCCCAGGTGCCATCACCTGACGTACCGTACTTGAACATCATCGAGTTGGTATCGCAGGCTCAAGTGTTCGGTGTGACTCTACCGATGGTGCTGTTCGTGATTGCGGGTGCGCTCGTGATTGCGGCCTTCTTTGCCAGGCAACGTGCTAACGACATGGGCGGGCGCTGAGTCAGCGCTTTGGCCAGGTACCGGGTAGCACCTGAATTCCGTGAAGGGTTTCTAGCTGGGCGGTACCGAAGCTGCCGTTATCATAGTGGCCATTAGAACCAGGAGTAGCGACCGTATGATTGACGCGCATAACGAACCACAGCCTCTGGGATCCACTGTGCAGTTCACCGGCGACCATAGCTCGTGTGCATTGAACCCGTTTGCAGGCTTTAACCACGAATCGGGTGATCTGCTTGAGCTGGTCGAGGCAGCAACGGGTTTTGACCTCACTCCGGCCCAGCGCACCGCTGCAGTTAACTCTGGACTGCAGGTTGCTCAGCAAGGCGAACCCTCGGTTGCAACGTTGGCAGCGGCCTGGGCTCAGCAACCGGAGCTCGTTGATTTCGCAAACGCCGTCCGCCGGGCCTTCCTGCCTGATTAATTTCTAATTCACTCCGACTTTGTATTGCCCGGGCATGCTGCCCGCGCACCGACATACTCGCAAAGGATTTGATATGCCCATCCGCCATGCCGTTATTCACCACATCGACAAAAAGCCCGACGGTTCCCCAGCTGTGCTTCACGAAGCAGGCAGTGAGCTTCATGAGTCGCAGGCCATTGAAACCCTCCTCGGAGATTTAAACGACGCCTACAACGCGAAGCAGGGCAAGGCCTGGGGGCTGTTTCATTCAGAATCCGGCGCGCATCCGTTGAGTCGATGGCTAAACGAGTACCTCAAGGAGGATATGACGTTCCTCGAGTTCTCCAAGGTAGCGGTCTGCCACTTAGTCAAGCTCATGGAGGAGACCAACCTTTCCACCGGTGGGCACGTGATCTTCGCGCACTATACCCAGGGCATGACCGACTATTTGACGATTGCGCTGCTTCACCACAGTGATGGGGTGACGGTCACCGATGAACTCGAGCTCGCACCCTCTCGACACCTTGATGTCGGGCAGTTGCATCTGGCTGCTCGCATCTGCATCTCCGAGTGGCAGAACAACAAGAACTCGAAGCAGTACATCTCGTTCATCAAGGGCAAGAATGGCCGCAAGGTTTCCGAGTACTTCCGTGACTTTGTCGGCTGCATGGAGGGTGTTGATGGCCCTGGCGAGACCCGCACGTTGCTCAAGGCTTTCAGCGACTTCGTGGAAGGCGAGGATCTTCCTGATGAGGCCGCCAGGGAGAAAACGCAGACCCTGGTGGACTATGCGGTCAGTCAGACCAAGAAAGGGGACGCAGTGAGTCTGGAAGAGCTCTCGGGCCTCATCGATGAGGACCGTCCGAAGGCTTTCTATGACCATATTCGTAACAAGGACTACGGGCTGTCGCCAGAAATCCCGGCTGACAAACGCACCCTCAACCAATTCCGTCGCTTCACCGGGCGGGCCGAGGGCATGTCCATCAGCTTTGAAGCGCATTTGCTGGGTTCGAAGATTGAGTATGACGAAGAGGCCGGCACTCTGATGATCAAGAATCTTCCAACCCAGCTCGTTGACTCCCTCAAACGCGCCGCCTCCTAACTGCGGCAACTGACGGCGCCGCTCTGGTGGCGCCACCGCGGGAAACCCAAGGCTAAAGGATGAGGTATTTGCTGTGACCAACGACAAAGAGATGGTCGACAGGCTCGGTGACTGTGGCTACGAAGATGGTGATTGGCGTTGTAGGGAGGGAGGCTACCTTTGGTACGCAGGTGATGGAGAGGGCTTCGATCCTACGGACTGCTCATACCTGTGCCCACATTGCCGCACTCATGACTACCTGGAAGCGGCCAAGGATGAGGCTGAATCTTGCAGCCACTATTCCAATAACGGCAGCTCAGGTACCGGCCTCGACATCTGGAAGGCCGCGGAGTCCAAAGCCGTTGAAGCCAATCGACCGGAAGCAATCAAGGCGCTGGTGATGCTTGGACCAGTATCTGCCCTGGAGGGTGACGATAGCTCGGAAGGTTACTCCGTCGTTATGTGCAACACCCAGCAGATGAAACCATGATCGAATTGAATACAGCCGAGTTGGTCGGCGAACCCTTGGGCTGGGCTGTTGGTAAGGCGCTAGGCCTTGACCTTCAGCTTGTGCCGCCCATCTACGGCAACCCTTGGCGGGTGTTCGTGAAGTACACCTTTGAGGTGACCGACCGCACGGCACGGTACAACCCACAAGAAGACTGGGCGCTAGGTGGGCCAGTGAGCGAGGCGGAGGAATTGACCATTGGGCCAAGCGCGTGGGACTGGCAAGGCAAGTGCGTGCTTCGTCGGGCCCAGTCCGATGGGGCAAGCGTGTATTTCGAGCATGCGAACCAACTCGTGGCTTCTATGCGTGCGGTCGTCCACGCCAAGCTCGGGGAAACCGTTCTGGTTCCGAAGGAGATCTGCTGACATGGCCATCGATAGAACTGAACTAGTGGAGCTGGCTGAGCGCGTGTTTACAGACCACCGGTTTTGCGTGGACGAATATCACCGCACCCTTGCGGCTGGTGTTCAAACGCTCCTCGAGGAGAACAAGCGGCTTGAAGCCTCATTGCTGCATATCAACAACGCGGTCGCAATCTCGGCAGTTAATGATGCAGAAAGCCTGGCAGAGTAGTGCCGGGTGCTGATGGCCGAACGTGATCAGCTCAAAGCCGAGAACACGGACCGGCTGATGGGCATTACTAATATCATGCGAGCGACTAGCGTAGGTGACCCAGCGTTCGCTTTAGCCAGTGAAGTGGTGAGTAAGGTGAGGACTGAAGCCACCATGAACAAGGAGGGTAGTGATGATTGAAATTATGGGCGTGGCAGTGGCCAGCTTGCTGGCCGCCGGTGCAGGGGTATGGCTTGGAAGGGGTATTGGCCTGTCGAAGGCGGATCGCCTTCAGCGGATCGCAGAGCGTGCTATGGGAGAGGCCAGCGAAAGCGCGAAAGAGGTAGCAGGAGCCCGTATGGACATCCATTCCCTGACGATCGAACGCAACCGACTCCTCGCCGAGAATGAGGTCCTACGCACGAACGCTGAGTTGTACTCCCAGGTCGAGCGTGCTGCAGGCGAACTGCCTGGTGCATGGCGAATTGAAATTGTTGTTGAACTTCATGGGGGAGCGGTCGAACTCTACGATGGGGACGGTATCGGGGTGGACTTTGACGGCCAAGGTCCTTTGAGCGAACAGGTTTCTGATGCAATCGACCTGGCCAGAAGTGCGGCTATGGAGCGAGATTGCGTCGGCGCTCACTGACTCATGGGAGATAGAACGGGTGCTTTTCACGCTGCGCTTCAGACGCAGGCTGGGCATTCGTTAGATGGTGATGGCTCCTCGGGCGCGCCGACCAAGATGCCCTTCATTTGCTCGAACTCACCGGCTGAGATCACCCGGTACCCGGCGCGCCATGGATCATCTGGCGACAGAGTGAACCTCACACTGGGTTCGGCCACACCTGGTGGCTGTTGAGTGAGGTCTTCGCAGACATCGTTCTTGAGATGAGCATTGAGCCCCTCAGCGGGGGACTGAGTGTTCGTAGTTATGCGCCTTGTCTTTGAACCCTGATGACGAAACATCCCGGCTTGCGGTTGCGGGCATTGTACCTGCAAGCCTGGGTGTCATCCGCAAATCCGCTAGCGGGAATACTCAACTGTACGTTCTGGTCTGTTGACGCTGACCATCCCACAGCCAGGCGGACATTTGCTGGCGCTAGATGTCCGTTTGAACAATCCCGGCTGCGCGCGGCCACCTTCGTCTGATGTCATGCCCACTTCCAGTACCAGCCCGTGAACACTATAGGTATCGTTTACTCAGGATCCGATAGATGTTCACCATTTTCTTTGGTATGCCACTTCTTGAGTGCCTATGATTAGGAATCAAACCATGATCGAGGCACACCATGTCTACTGAACCGTTCGTATTGAGGGACGTCGCCCGGGCCCAAGAGTGGGTAGCAGTATGCGAAAAGTCCTGTGGATACGAATCAGATAGGTGCGCCTCAATCCTGGCATCACTCTGCGGATTCGGCTCTTGGGACATCATGGTTTTCGCCATTGGTAGTCTTCCACCCTCTGAGTGCGATGAGTCACTCAGTCAAGAGCAGCTTCTAATGCGCCTTGAGCGGTACTTTCGAATACTGGTTGGTGAGTACGAGATCCATCCTGATCTGGCAGCGGCGATAGTGCACCTACTCTCGCCCTCTGCAAATTGTCCTTTTTCTGGATTCAGGCCAGAAGACGTCCAGCACGTTTATGAGGAGCCAGAGGAATTCGACATCGAGGAACTTTTCGCAGCTCCAAACTCGCCCGAACACTCAAGTATGTTGTTCCCGCTTACCAGTGAGATCGATACCCATGCTTGGGGAGAGGTTTTCCGGTATCTAGGCTGGCAAGCTACAGCGCTGGATGAGGACAGCCTGATTGGAACTCCCTCGTACGTGCTCATAGACCCGAAAACAGGCGGGGCAGACATGCCCGTCTATTTTGTTCATTGCCTACCGTCACCATCATTCGATGACGGGATTTTTGAAGATCCTACCGTTGCAGTCGCCCAGTATGCATGCTTAGGCAACTATGTAAGTGATTGGGATCTCATGGGTTGTCAGGGGTTTCTTGTGCTTTCATCCCGGCCACAGCTACTTGAGACCAGCGGCAAGTTCTATTGCTCTATAGGCAAGGCATACCTGGGTAAAGAAAGACGGTGGCTCGATTTACTCATTAGCCGCAACTGTAAAGATGTGACTGAATTCATTCGGTTGAATAAAAAGGTGAAACCAGGATTGCTGGGGGCGTCTGGGCTAGCGGAGCGCAACGATGAGCTGTGTAAACAGATTGCATTGCTGCTGTCCGGCTTCGACTCAGATTACGGAGATCCATACGACTGGAGCGTTGTAGCCATGGAGACCGAAAATGGCTGGGCCGTGGTTACTGCTGTTGAGGACGGGGAGTACGATGAGGAGGATTTAGCGCCATTTCTATTGGCGCCTGTGGACCAGCTATAGAGTGTTGGCTCTCTACTAGGCAAGCGTGGCAACCATGCGTGCCACAATCGCTCTATGCCTGGTGAGATCCAGCACCAGGCCACTGCAGGCCTTCCTCAAGACATCAGCAATCGCGCTGGCCAGATATCCTTTCAGCTCTGTTCGCTCGACGATTCTTCCTTCTCGGGAAAGGATTTGCAGGCACAAAAGATGGCCAAAAACACAGCCAAGGAGAGCCCACCAAATTGCCATTTGCTCAACGACTCATCACCCAGAAGAACCGGGGCCATCAGCCCTACGGCAACCATCCCGAACCCGAATACGCCCAGCTCATAAGCAGTTTTTCTCTTCATCCTCGAAACCCTTCTAACTTCTCGAACGCGAAGCCCGCGCCCTGGCAATGAAAAACCCGCGCGGGGCGGGGTGATGGTGAAGCAAAACTAGAGCACAGGTGTTGTGATGCCTGATCCCTATGTTTGCTGATCAGGATAACGGCCTATGGCGCAACACCAACTGAAGGTAGGAGTGCTACCTGGTGCCTACATTAGACTCCTTGCGTTCACATTCAACAATCCAAAGCATCCGCCCGAAATCCAGCGTGGCTCCTGGGTCAAGTATGACGGTGCGGGACTTGATTTCGGGGGTGTTCCTCAGGTGGCCATCAAATCCAGCTGAATCGTCAGCTAATGAAGGTGGGGCGGGAGGGTGTAGGGGAGGATCATGCTCTTGCTGCATGCCAGCCCTCTCGAGCTGGCGCTAGCAGATCAGGAGGGCGAGACTACAAGCTGCAGGACGGGCCTTACTGCACGTTCATCGGGGGAAATATCGGTCGAATCCCGCGGCACTTAGGGTAACTGGCACAGCCCCAGAAGTGCCCCCCGGCGTTGGCACCCGATCGTGCCACGCGCTTCATCATTGTCGTGCTGCAAAACGGGCAGTTTGGGGCATTCGCCACCACGTCCCCCAAGGGCGTCGATGCTTTTGCAAGGTTCTTTGGCTCACCGGTTGCATTGGGCGGCTTGAGCACCGGCTTTTCAGTACGCTTGCTCGGTTCGGCCTTGGGAGCGCGGGCAGAAGGCTTCTGTGCCTCGTCAATCCACTTCTTGAGCCCAACTCCGTCAACCAGCTTCAGGTTGCGGCCAGACGCAAAGTCCTGTGCTTCACGTGTGAAAGTCCCGCTGGTGACAACGTATCCACCAACCGCCCCTTCCGCAGCCATCGCGCCGTACAGCTCGCGTACCACCGGCACACCCACACGATTCGCCCGCCAGTGCTTGCACTGAACGAGGTAGTCCTCGTTATCTTTTCGTGCCACCAGATCGAATCCGCCGTCCGGGCCTTGCTGGCCGGTTTCTTGAACCGAATAGCCGCGGCGTCTCAAGGCTTCCCCTACGAGTAACTCAAACTCCTGCCAGCTAATGCTAAGCAGAGAGCCAGCCGGTGTAGTGATCGATTCAACCAACTGCCGGCGCTTACGTTTGCGGAAGACAGAAGCGATTGCACCGACGACAAAAATCCCGGGCACCACAAATTGCCCATACAGCGAGGTGATGTAGACCAGGCTATCGAGCGCAATGACACGGAGTTGTGGAGCGCTGGCAGCCTGCGGTTCCGGTACGGTCGCCAGGGAGTGAAGATACAGGCCGGAGGCAAGTGCAATGGCTAAGCTGATCCACCAGGGTAGCTTTGACGCCATGTTTAAGAGGTCATTCAGATCGGAATTTCGCTTGGCCATCAACTTGATCTTGCTCGGTACCAGGAAAGAGGGGGTAGGTGGCCAGTGTACAGTCATGCCTTCTACATGGCGCGGTACATCCAGGCAGGCTTTGAGCTTTCATGACAGCCAGCGTTTACGGCCTGCAGGGCGACTGCGGAATGCGATACCTCACAGGCACCTGATAACCCCTTAGCATGCTGGGGAGCGCCATCAAGGTGGTCGACGGCGGGCGGGCCGTTATGTTGCAAGGTACATTCTCAGAGGACCGCAATATGATCACCGCTCAACAGGAACATGCAGCAGCTCGTATTCTGATCGGAGAGGTTAGGAAGGGGCTTCTGAATGCGCCGGAAACCTCTAAAATCGAGGCGCTTGCTCGTATCGGTTCACTGGTCGGAAAGCTGGCTGCTGCTCGCTGCCAGGCTGCAGCACCCCTACCTACAACCAGCTCACAGGCTGAGCATCGTCAAGACTAGGGACGCCAAACGCAATGCGTCCGCGGCACAGAACGGAGTAAAGCACCTTGGATCTGGAGGAAATGGCAGCAGCCATCGCGAAATGGGCTGCATCCCAACCACTTGTTCGGAAGGTCTACCTCTTCGGGAGCCGGGTCCGTGGCACTCACCAGCCGGACAGCGATCTGGACGTCGCGGTTGAGATCGTCACCATGCCGTGTGATGAAGATCCATTGACTACCTGGACCTGTGAAGCGGGGCGACTGAAAGCCTCAATAGCAGGGATCGTCCCCGTAAGCATCGATTTGAATTGGTACGGAGGCGCAGAGGTAACACCCTGTGTTCACGCGGGGATTGAGGCGTCAAGCATCGTGGTTTATGACGAGGAGTGTTCCGCAGCTGGGCCGACCACTTAGCAGAATACGAAAGCGGGAAGGGTATTGCGGCGCAGATCGACAACCCCGACCAAGAGACTCGATGCAAAAGGAGCCGGTATGCGCAGCCCAGGCCGAATCGATCACGCGTTCATGCCCGTCGACTCTTCTGGACACCCGGCTTCGCCTGAAGAAACTTTCGCCCGGCGATCGGGCAGGACACTACAATGACCCACAAGTACTCAATTGAAGTGTTGAAGGCAGCTCTGGACCAGGGCGTGACTGACGGCCTTTTTCATCCCCCAGCCGGGGAGTTGGAGCAAAGCAATACGTTGTCCTCATTGGACAACCTGCTGGTTGCTGCAATGGCTGTACACCGCGAACTGGAGATGCACAAAGAAGATCGGCTCAAGCCAATACAGGTTACAGACGCTTCCGACATACCATGGCCTGATGATGTGCTCTACATCGCTATGGCTGATCAGCCTACCCAAGAAATGGTTTCTCGCATTCTCCTTCGTGAGTTTTGGGGGGAGGAGTTCTGCTTTATCGGTGCACCACCGGATGAGTGTATAAGTGAACTGGTAGCGACAGGGCACCGGGTTTACGAGCTGCCCGTGGGCACTGCAATAAATACCGGACGGCGTGCAATCACGCCTCGCCAGAGCAGCATGGGAGTACGCTGGCTCGAGGTGAAGGTTGGCGAGTGACCATTCAGCTCAACTGATCTGTGACGCCCCTACCAACGACTTGTGAAGCGGCCGCCGGCGTAATCTACGTCAGGCTGCCTCGATAAGGAGCCACGATGAACCCGAGCGGGCACCGTGGCTCAGTTATGGCCATCACGCTCGGGTGCGCAATAATTTTTGGACTGAGGCAATGGTCCCAGGGAGGATCAGAAAGGTCATGGCTGCGGCCCCAACGAAGGACGTGCCGATGATGGTGTAGAAAAGAGGCTTTAGACCATCCGCGTTAGAGAAAACCACCTCAGCCAGGCGAACCAGCTCAGGCTGCTGCTCTTGTGGAAGCGAGGCCCTTGCAAAAAAGAACAAATCCACTTTGGCCTTTGCTGCAGGCCCAAGGGAAGCGATGTGCAGAACCAGCGGCAGCATAGCCAGGCCCGGAAGGGCGCAAATAGCGACCATTGTTGAACGGACCGGGACGGTTAGGTCGCGGGAGGCGATGTACAGTTGCTTGAAGTACTTGATCAACAGAAGCTCCGGGACTGATAACGGGGCATCCATTAGACTCTTAGATCAGGCACTCACCAAACCAAAACACCACGGCGGAATTTGCTTGTTCTTGTTGCTCACGATGTCCCGGTGAAAGAGCGGTGTACCCGCGAGGAATGACAAGGTGAGGGCGGCTAGGAGCAGAAACCAGATTCATCTGTTGTCTACGCTGCTAGATGCTCTCCGATCGAGCCCGCTGGTTAAGAGCGTCAGCCGGGATCCTCCTAGCAACGGACGCATTGCCAGCCGATGTGGAGTGTGCGATAGGCGTCCAGAATTGCGCTGTTGTTAGGGAGATGAGAGAAACCGCGAGGCATGCTCAGGGGGCATCGCGGTACAGATGTTGCGTTAAGCGCGGAAGCGCAGGATTTTTTGAACAGCAGCTATTATCCCGGGTAATGCCAGGAATGCCATGCAGAAAGCCCCCACGTAGGCCGCACCGATCACGGTAAGTACCAGAGGCTGCACCTCAACCGACTGAGTAAACATCACCTCAGTCAGGCGGTTCAGTTCAGGCAATTTCTCTGGGGAGATTGAACCTTTCGCTAACAGGTACATGTCCACTTCGGCCCCAGTTACGCTAGCAAGCCTGGCAAGACGGAAAATCAATGGTGCAAGCGCCAGGCTAGGCATAGCGCAAATCCCGATCAAAATTAAGCGGGTAGGGACGCTGAGGTCGCGGGAGGCAAAGTACAGTTGCTTGAGGTACCTGATCAATTGAGGCTCCTGGGTTAAAGATGGGGGCACCCATTTAACCCCGTGATCAGGCGTTCAACAAACCTAAGCATGACCTCGAAATTAGCGATGCAAGCCTCCTCCTAGCCCAAGCTAAACCTCGCTGGAACTCATGGATGAAGCATCTCCTGTCTGAACCGCCTTGCACTGCAACAAACTGTGGTCTTTGCTGTCGTTAGGTGGCCAGTTGCCTTCAGCCGCCTATAGGCCTGGGAGGAGGTGGTACCCGCTTTGGCCCGACTCCTGAACCTGGTTAAGGGTTCGGGTTCAGCAGATGGCGCTCTTACATGGTGGACCAGCTATGAGAGTTATTCTCAGACTCGGCATGCTTTGCGTATTCGCACTACTCACTGCGTGCGGATACAACGTTAAAACGATCAAGAACTTCGAAGGTGCATCAAGTACGTTCACTGATAGCTACTCCAAGGTGGTTGCACAGGCGAGTAGTTGGTGCAAGCAGAGCCAGACCTATTTTGCTATTACTAGGGGGAGTACGTCGGTCAGTCTTCCGTAGCAGAATGGACTGATAAGTGTAATGACTACGACAAGAGCAATAAGTCGGCGTTAGTCAGCAACTCCATCATCAACGGTTATGCTCAGGCTCTAGTGCTTACAATAGGCGTCACTCCTCAATATCTGAACGATGACCTTTCAAAGATGAAGACAGTCCTATCTGAGCTTAAAACCGAAGAAGGGAAACCAAAAGTCGATGCCGATAAGCTCAACGCGACAGAGAGCTTGGTAAAGCTTCTTACAGAGGCATATGTTAGCGCCAGGGTTAAAGATAAAACTGTTGAAATAATCCGTACACACAAAAATGCTGTGAGTGACAATATAAATGGAATGATCGGTTATGTTGAAAGCATATACGAACAAGAACTTAAGCTCATGAATTCAGCTTATGAGGCGGTGAATGACGACATAGCTGCCACTACAATACCGAAAGAAGGGCAAGGTGTTGTTGATGTGGTCGCAGCACGATTCCTGCTTGATAGAATGACTACGGCAAAAAAGGAATTAGAGAGTTCTAAAGATATAGTTGATAAATTTTCTAAAACAGGGGAAGCACTGATAGCGGCTAACGAGAAGCTGGAAAAAGAATTTGCCACGCTCTCCAAGGAAGATCAGTTGAAGGAAGTGGTGGATTTCGCCGAAAAGGCTAAAGACCTGCGTGAGTCAATCCTCAAGATAGAATAGGTGCTCTATGGCTGATAAAAACTCATCTGTGCGTAAGCTGCTTGCCGCACAGTATGCACTTAAGGAAACGGTTCTCGACCAGATTTCAGATCTGCAGCTTGCCATTCGTGAAGAAAAAGATGAAGTAACCCGCAACCAGTTGAAAAAGAAGCAGGGCGAACTGGTGTTTAAGTTTCGCGACCTTCAGAACGACGCGATTGCAATTATCGCGGCAGAAACAGAAGGTGATATCGACCTTATCAATAGACTGAGCGAGGACGTTAAAACCTTCGTGCACAACACCAAGAAGGTTGCGAAGACGATTCGTGTTGTGACTGCTCTGATTGTCTTTGTGGGCGCGTGCGTGGGCAAAGAACCTAAAACTATCAAGGATGCAGGGGCAGCCCTTTACAAGGCAATGAATGAGGTGATCGATAAGGACGGTGGTAAGGGGAACGCAGTCGAAGCGACGTTAGTGCCGTTTGCGATCCCAAAATCCATTGCGCACCTGGTTCCTGCTCTCAAGTCCAAGGCTAAGGCCGCTACAAAGCCTGCAGCAAAGAAGCCTGGCAAGGCGAGGTAATGACCTGCACACCTCCGCTGCGTTTCGGCGGAGGTTTCAACTGATAGGTGGTCTCGATGTGGGCTGCGAGGCCCAGGGCATGGGGATGGCTACGAAAGGCAAGATGGTTACCGCTCAAGCACGCAACAGTGCTATTTATCCTAACTGCGCTTAGCACCACCCAAGATTACTCAGAGAGCAGATTAGCGTTGACGCGTTCAAAATAGAACGCAACAGGATTATTTGTCGCTTGAATCAAACCGAAGGATTTCGCTGTAACGAAATACGGGTGCGTATTGAGCTTCTCAGTAAGTTTAGCAAGGTCACTGCGCCAACCCTCTAGGGTCTTGCGCCCACGACTTCGGATGCAAGCAGAGCAACTTGGAAAGTAGTCAACTGATATGAAGTGCTCCTGTTTAGCAAAAGATTGCTCTGAAAGGCCCCAGTGTTCGCCCAGTTCCTCTCCGCAGAAGGCGCATGAGCCGCCGAATTTAGCATGAATAGCTTCACGTTCTAACGCGGTGGGCTTCACTTTTAGGAGTGGGAACTCAACATCTTGGCCGGCCTTGATCCAGCGAAAGCTACCATCACCCCGATCAAAACCTGGCAACACGCGCGCAACAGGGGCTCCAGGGCTATCTGGAGAGTAAAACTCCCAGTACTTTGGTCCTGGGACTAATGTTAGTCCGAGACCTTCGGTCATCCTCTCGAAACGCCGGAGTCGTTTGGTGTGTGCATTTTCGGAATTGGGCGGGGAGCCAGTCTCACTCATGAAGTCTAAACGTACTGGTTCATCACTGTTGATTCTCACTGCGACCGATAGTTTATCCGATAGGTAAGCGATTTTCGCAGTTTGCCGAATACCGCGTAGCAGCTTGGTGACTGCTTCGAGGCTGATCTTGGTTTTGGCCAATGATTCCTCGTAGATGTGTACTGCCATGGAATATTGCTCCAAACCTTTGACGGAGATCGAATGCAGGATAATTGTCATGGTTAGGATAACGATTTCTCATCTGCAGACAAGCTCGGCTCAAATCCACAGCGCACCCGGGTGGTCGGCTATGCCGCAGGTCAGGCCTGGCCATGGATCACACCGCTTTTCAGCGACTGCAGGTTGAAGTGGGTGTGCGAGCCCCAGCACACCAGCCCAGTTGCGTACGTCTTGGCCGATGGCGTGATCTTTCGCCGCGTTCGCCGTGCCGGGGTGTTTCGGCTTAGTAACAGCCCCATGCAGACCTTGAGACAGGAAAGACCAGGAGTACCCTGGTTGGTTTACCAGGGCGAATCCTGGCCATTTCCCCTCAACAGAAAGGGGCCGGCCGTAGCCCTACACTGCTCGGCGCGTGTTCAACAGGGTCTCGATAGAACGTGGAGGTGTGTCGACTGTGCGCGGATACTCGACGAGGTTGACGCCAAGCAACTGCCCAGCATCGAGCTCGAGCAGCGCGCCAGGCGTCTGTGAGGTGCCCGGCGACGACGTGTCTGCCAGTACAGCGTCGAGATTGTTGTTCGCCTGCTTGTAAGAGATGCCTTGTGCCTTGTCGAGGAAAGCAACGAAGCTGGCATAGTCAGCTGAGGTCGGGTCCAGAATCGAAGCCTTCAAGCCCGTGACGTAGTACTCATACTTGAAGTTGAAGGTGATCTTCTCAACTGAGGTGCACGGCGAGGTGAACGCCTGCTGAGACGAATCAACCGACAAGTAGTAGTACTTGATCTTTGGGAAGTAGACCGTTGTTTCGCCGGTGCTGTCCGTAGGCACTGCTTCATGGCACTGCGCAAGAATCGCGGTCTCGTAGTTGCGCGAGCGATCGTCCCAGCTTGCGCGCAGACTGGAGCCAACTCCCTGGATGAAGGCCGTGACATCTGCGACTACCGCTTCCGGCACGATGACCGCGTCGAAGATGAGCTTCAGGAACGCCGTGCTGAATTCCGTAATCACCTGCGTGACGGAGTAGGTCTCGGTCGTGACGCGGTAGTTGGTGAGCCCGCCGGACTGCGCCAGCATGAACTGCATGTAGTGTGTCACCGATGCCGACCATTGCGACGTTGGTACGCTGTCGCCCGGGAGCACTTTTGCAGGGTTGGCTTTCAGGTACTGGAAGACCTTGATGCGAAGCGTGGCGAAGAAGTTGGAGACTTTGTCGCACACAGCACGACCAGTCTTGAACTCCGGATTATTGGCAACGAATGAGCTGGATAGGTACACAAATGAGATCAGGCCGTCCGAATCCTGGAATGCCGCCTGGTCGTTGTCCGTTAACGTGAGCACCGAGTCGAGAAGCTCGTGCGGACTTGCCAGCTGAGTTTGCTCGAGGGAGACATGTCCCCATGTGTACCGGCGGATAGGCTGCGGGGGCATGGCTGACCACAGCGTTGCTCGTCACGCCCGGTGTGAGATTCGCCGGAATGCTGCCATTCGGGATCCAGATGTAGGTTCCAGTAGGGGAGCCCGCAGAATTCGGAAAAAATCGTACGCTAACAGTTCAAGCGTCCCGGCCACGCCTGACTGTAGCTTGTTGACTGGTCAATCTGTCTCGCGGGTAAAGCGATAGAACAAGTTCGGCTCGCTGACCACGTACAAATACCCTTCATCGTCGATGGTTACGCCTTCGGCTTGGGGTATACCTTTCAGCAAACCAGCAAACCCCCTCGCCAAGGAGCGGAAACTCACCACCTTGCCCTCGTCGGTCATTTCAATCAGCAGTTTCGACTCGTCGCTGAGCAGGATCAGATGGCCGCTCTGTTGATCGAATACAACCGAAGACAAGTCAGTGGCAAACACCTTGTCTTTTACTAGGTTGGACATGTCGCGGACGTGCAGGGAAACGCCTCCTTCCAGGCTGGCACGAAGGCCGCTCACTTCCAGTAATTGCCGGGGGTCACGCTCCTTGGTCACAAACAAACGATCACCTTTTAGGTCGTAGGCGAGCCCTTCAAGGCCTTTGTTGTCCTCCTTGCCAAGCGCCAAGGTTAGCGCTGAATACTGGTCTAGGCTCAATGGTCGATCAGGAGAAAGCTTACCGTATTCGTCGATGGGGATATCCACGATAACCAGGCTCTGCCGCCGCTCTTCGGCAATGACCAGTTGACCGTTGCCGGCATAGGACACCGCTTCCACGTCGTGGAAGCCATCCAGGCTGTAACGTCGCTCCACGTCACCGTCACGACTGAGGGCCAGCAGCTCGTTCGGGCCATTGGTAACCGCCCACAGCAGATTTAGGTCAGGATCGAAGGTCAGGCCCGAAAGGTTGTTGTCCACACCGGGAACCGCCTTAGCATCCAGCTCAACCCGATAGCCAGGCAGCCACACAGAGCGCTCCTGCCAATCGTCTGTGTGCCAGTGGGTCTTGATCCAAAAGTACAGACGATCATCAAGGTGATGAGTACGTACTTGGAATACGGTGAGCAACACAAGGCATACAAGCGCCCACATCCAAACACTTACTTTCCGTGTTCGGCCCAGCCAGTTTTTAGCCATCAAATACATTAGAAGCCTCGTTAAATCAGACTGACGCCACGAGCCGTGATGGTTTCAACCCGACTCGGCGCGGCTGGCACAGGTGATACACAACGGCGTGGCCGGATCGAACTCCAGACGGCCCGAGGCGATCAACTCGCCGCATTGGTTACACCAGCCATAGTCGCCCTCGTGCCAGCGCTTGAGGGCCAGTTGGAGACGGACACGTTCATGCCGTGCACGACTGCGGATCGCATCGTTCATCGCTTGTTGCTGGAGTGCGTCCATTCTCGATAGACGCCCCACCTTGCTTTGATCCAGCTCTACCGATTGCGAGCGAGACTCAGCGTCTCCCAGCAATCGATCCAGCTCGGCAGCCCGCTGTTCCAGTAGGGTCTTGAAATGGGCAAGATCGAGGGCGTCGTCCAGGCTCATTAGCGCAGCAGTAACAGCGGACTGGTGGTGGTACGGAGCATGCTGGTAGTGGTGCTGCCGACCAGGAACTGCCGGATACGTGAGTGTCCATAAGCCCCCATCACTAGCAGATCGATGCCATGCTCTTTCTGATAGGCGTGCAGGGTACGTTCTATTTCACCGCTCCGAGTCTCAGCGCGAACGGTAAATCCGGCGTTGATCAGCACTTTCTGCGCCCAGTCCAGCTGCGCGGACGCTTCGTCGTTCACGGGCCCAACCATGACCAGATGGATCGGCAGCCCCTTCAGCAGCGGGCTGGCTGCCAGCATCTCCACACCCTTGCGGGTTGTAGCGCCGCCATCGAATGCCAGCATCGCGCTCTTGGGCTTTTGGAAGTTGGCCGGGGTGACCAGGATTGGCCGGTGCATGATACGAATAACGCTTTCCAGCTGGCTTCCGACATGCTGACTCAGACCGCCACTAGACTCGCCCTGGCGACCGATAACCAGCAAGCGCGTTTCACTTTGCAGCTCTTGCAAGCTCTCCAGTAAATCGCCATGTCGCTGCTTGGACTCCGGTGCGCGCACACCATCATTCACGGCCCGTTCTTTCGCGGCTGCAAGCATGATTCGCCCTTGTTCAAGGGCCAACTTGCCGCGCTGTTCATCCAGGGAAGCAAGCTCATCAAGCAGGTGCTCGCGGCTGCCAAGGCCAATGTTGCCACTCAAATCTGCTGCAACCGGATACTGGCGCTGATCCAGCACATGCAGGAAGGTCAGCGGCGCTTCCAGGCTCAGACTGGCCCAGGCCGCGTAGTCGCAAACAGCTGGAGCCGAGGTGGAACCGTCGATACAGGCAATTAGGGGTCGTTTGCGGGAGAGGGCGAAATCCTACGCTAAGGCTTTGGCCAACGATATTCTCCGGTAAGATTGATGTGTTCCGAGGGGATAGGAGAAGTCGCTTGATATCTAGTATGACGTCTGTCGCACCTGCTTGATCGCGGCCGCGATAGCTAGATCGCGTTGCTCCTCTTCTCCATCCGCGTTCCAAGCTGCGGAAAGGCACCCATAAGCGTACGCCTGGTCGAGCAGGCGACGCGGATCGACGTCCAGCGCACGAGAGAATGCGTCCGCCATCTGTGCAATGCGTCTGGGATCGAGACAAAGGTCGTCTCTGTCAGCCGGATCGTAGAACATATTGGCGGCGCCAAAGCCCACTTCACCGACCAGACCGACGGGATCTATCACCAGCCAGCCGCGACTGGAGAACATGATGTTTTCATGATGCAGATCGCCATGTAGCCCACGCAGTTCCGAGGCATTGCTCATCATTTGATCGGCTATAATCGCCGCGTGGACGTAGTCAGTTTGACAACCTGCGTTTTGATCATCGCGCGCCCGCTGAAACAAAGCTGCAAAGCGATCCCGGATCGGGAGAAGGGCAGAAGGCAGGGGTTCCTCAGATGCGGCATACAGCTTCGCCATTAGTTCCGCTGCAATTTCGGTCGCCTGGTAGTCGCCGTGCTCGGCAACGATGTGAGAGAGCATTCGCTCCCCGGCATATTCGAGCAACATCA
This sequence comes from Pseudomonas arcuscaelestis, assembly GCF_016881005.1. Classification (GTDB taxonomy): domain Bacteria; phylum Pseudomonadota; class Gammaproteobacteria; order Pseudomonadales; family Pseudomonadaceae; genus Aquipseudomonas; species Aquipseudomonas arcuscaelestis. The sequence continues at coordinate 276,043 of NZ_JACOPV010000008.1, forward strand.
GATTGTTCTCACGACCGAGCAACCGGACTGCTCCCCTCCCATTGCGCCATACCAGATAGTCGGCCCCGCGCAGTTCATCAGCAATGTCTTCTATAGGTTTCAATCCCTTGACGATTGCAGGAGTCCCGTCTGGCAATGAAACTTTCCAAACGAGGCTGGAAAAGGTGTCCGCAATGAGAACAGGTTGCGAAACGTGCCAATGAGCAGGAAAAACAGGCGGCATGAACATCAACCCCAAGTCAGAGGGTCCAATCGCAGATAGAAGGCAAGGCGTTCGCGGTCGGGGGCTTCGATCCCCAATACATTGAATAGGACAGCGAAGGCGCGCTCTGCTTCATCTGGCGCTGCCCAGTTCTCTTCGGCGTTAGCAATCATGAGTGCCAAATCGGCATAGCGATCTGCTGTTCCGAGCCGCCCAAGGTCGATCAGACCCGTGCATTGAAGAGTTTTAGGGTCCACCATGAAGTTCGGCATGCAGGGATCACCATGGCAAACAACCATATCGGTGCGCTCTTGGTCGAGCCGCACCGGTAGCTCTCGTTCGACACGAGCCAAAAGATCGAGCTGCGGCGTACTCTTGTCCTCGTCCGGTAAGAAGTCGGGATTGACGGCATTGCGGGACACCACATCAACGGCGCGTCCGAACATTCGCGACAGCCTGCGCTCAAACGGACATTGATCAACCAATAGGCTGTGAACAGCGCCAAGTTGCTGCCCCATTGACGGCCACGCTTTGAGCAAATCCGCTCCAGACAGATCAGCCGCCGGTACTCCCGGAATTGCCGTTATCACCAAGCATGCACCCTCCTGTTCCTCCTGCCAGTTGATCACCTCGGGGCAAGCCACACCTCGACCTTTGAGCCAAATGAGGCGGTCACGCTCTCCAGCGAGCTCACCGCGGCGGGAAGCAGGTGCGATTTTCGCGAAGGCATGCCCGTCACCACGTCGAAAAACAAAATCACCAGATTCTCCGCCTCTGACAGGCAACCAGTCAGAATGCGATTCACCAAAAAAAATATTAGTTCGATTCAATGGAGGTTCCTTCAGTTTTCTGATGAAGCGCGGAGGTGGCTCAACCTGCGAAAAGAAACGAGTTGCTACGTAAGTCCGAGAACATGCTTTCCATGGTCTCTGAGCTCGCCTTTGGGACCGACATATCGGTAGAGAGTGACGCGCTCGATGCCGAGTTCCTTGCAGAGATCGGAAACTGAAGTATCGCGCTGGGCCATGGCGGCTTGCGCGAGACGCACCTGAGCTTTGGTGAGCGCGAATTTTCGTCCGCCCTTGCGACCGCGCGCTCTCGCGGAGGCGAGACCCGCCATGGTGCGCTCTCGGATCAGATCCCGCTCGAACTCGGCTAAGGTGGCGAAGATTCCGAACACCATGCGACCGGACGCAGTCGTGGTGTCGATCTGAGCGCCCTTTCCAGTCAGAACCCGCAGGCCGATCTTGCGGTCTGACAGCTCCTTCACCGTGTTGACCAGATGGGCAAGCGATCGTCCGAGGCGATCGAGCTTCCAGACCACCAGCACATCGCCGTCACGCAATGACTTGAGGCAGGCAGTCAAGCCAGGGCGATCATCACGACCGCCGGAAGCAAGATCATCATAGATATTGTCCCGTTCGACACCTGCGGCGCGCAAGGCGTCGTGCTGCAGGTCGAGAGACTGCGAGCCATCGGCTTTGGAGACGCGGGCATATCCGATCAGCATGTATCACAAACGTTGGTTTGAGGCGGCGCTTCGGCCACGATTGCATTGACCTCTGGAAATGTATCTCAACCAGCTTCATAAATAAAGCGTCTTGAACGCTATCAGATTTTGAAAAAGGAACATGTATGCCGCGTCGCGTCACTCTAACCGATCGGCAGAAAGACGCGCTGTTGCGCTTGCCGACTTCACAGACGGATTTGCTCAAGCACTATACGCTGAGTGATGAAGACCTTGGGCATATCAGGCTGCGTCGGCGCGCTCACAACAGGTTCGGCTTCGCCCTGCAATTGTGTGTCCTGCGCTATCCCGGCCGGGTGCTGGCTCCAGGCGAACTGATCCCTGCAGAGGTCATCGAATTTATCGGAGCGCAGCTTGGCCTGGGTGCCGACGATCTCGTAGACTATGCTGCCCGCGAGGAAACACGGCACGAGCATCTTGCCGAGTTACGGGGGCTCTACGGCTTCCGCACCTTCTCCGGACGTGGTGCGAGGGAGCTGAAGGAATGGTTGTTCCGAGAAGCCGAGATGGCGGTGTCGAACGAGGATATCGCCCGTCGCTTCGTAGCCGAGTGCCGACGCACCCGCACTGTCCTTCCCGCGACATCCACGATCGAGCGGCTTTGTGCCGCGGCTCTCGTCGATGCCGAGCGACGCATCGAGACGAGGATCGCCAGTCGGCTGCCTATGCCGATCCGAGAACAGTTGCTGGCATTGCTCGAGGAGACGGCTGATGATCGGGTGACCCGTTTTGTGTGGCTGCGCCAGTTCGAGCCTGGCTCGAACTCTTCGTCGGCCAACCGGCTGCTCGACCGGCTCGAATATCTGCAACGCGTCGATCTCCCCGAGGATCTGCTTGCCGGCGTTCCTGCCCATCGGGTGACTCGTCTGCGCAGGCAGGGTGAACGGTATTATGCCGACGGCATGCGCGATCTCCCGGAGGACAGGCGGCTTGCGATCTTGGCTGTTTGCGTCTCGGAATGGCAGGCGATGTTGGCCGACGCAGTGGTCGAAACCCACGACCGGATCGTCGGCCGTCTCTACCGTGCTTCGGAGCGTATTTGCCATGCAAAGGTCGCAGACGAAGCGGGGGTGGTGCGTGACACCCTGAAATCCTTCGCCGAGATCGGGGGCGCCCTGGTCGATGCACAGGATGATGGCCAGCCGCTGGGCGATGTCATCGCGAGTGGGTCAGGGTGGGACGGCTTAAAAACCCTTGTTGCAATGGCAATCAGGCTGACCGCCACCATGGCCGACGATCCGCTCAATCATGTGCTCGACGGTTATCACCGCTTCCGCCGATTCACTCCACGCATGTTGCGCCTGCTCGATCTGCGAGCTGCGCCCGTTGCACTGCCGCTTCTGGAAGCGGTGACGGTCCTTCGTACCGGTTTGAACGATGCCGCGATGACCAGCTTCTTGCGGCCCAGCTCGAAATGGCATCGCCACCTTCGGGCCCAGAGGGCTGGCGACGCTCGCCTATGGGAGATCGCGGTGCTGTTCCATCTGCGCGATGCGTTCCGCTCCGGAGATGTCTGGCTTACTAGGTCCCGGCGCTATGGCGATCTGAAACACGCACTCGTTCCGGCACAAGCCATCGCGGAAGGCGGTCGTCTCGCTGTGCCATTGCGGCCGGAGGAATGGCTGGCAGACCGGCAAGCTCGCCTCGACATGCGGTTGCGCGAGCTTGGCCGTGCCGCTCGCGCAGGCACGATCCCGGGCGGGTCGATTGAGAACGGCGTTCTGCATATCGAGAAACTCGAAGCCGCCGCGCCGACAGGCGCCGAAGATCTGGTGCTCGATCTCTACAAGCAGATCCCGCCCACGCGCATCACCGATCTCCTGCTGGAGGTGGATGCGGCGACCGGCTTCACCGAAGCGTTCACCCATCTGCGCACAGGAGCACCCTGCGCTGACCGGATCGGGCTAATGAACGTTATCTTGGCGGAAGGGATCAACCTCGGCTTGCGCAAAATGGCGGATGCGACAAACACCCACACCTTCTGGGAATTGATCCGCATTGGACGGTGGCATGTCGAGGGCGAAGCCTATGACCGGGCGCTGGCCATGGTGGTCGAGGCACAGGCAGCGTTACCCATGGCCCGGTTCTGGGGCATGGGCACGTCGGCTTCGAGCGACGGACAGTTCTTCGTCGCTACAGAGCAAGGTGAGGCCATGAACCTGGTCAACGCGAAATATGGCAATACCCCGGGCCTGAAAGCCTATAGCCACGTCTCCGACCAATATGCGCCGTTCGCAACCCAGGTGATTCCTGCAACGGCAAGCGAAGCGGCTTACATCCTCGATGGCCTGCTGATGAACGATGCTGGACGCCATATCCGCGAGCAGTTCACCGACACGGGCGGCTTCACCGATCACGTCTTTGCCGCATGTGCCATTCTCGGCTACCGGTTCGCTCCGCGCATCCGCGACCTGCCATCCAAACGGCTCTACGCGTTCAATCCGTCGGCCGCCCCGGCGCACCTGCGAGCGTTGATCGGCGGAAAGGTCAACCAAGCCATGATCGAGCGCAATTGGCCCGACATCCTGCGCATCGCCGCCACCATTGCTGCCGGGACCGTCGCGCCAAGCCAGATTCTGCGGAAACTCGCCTCCTATCCGCGGCAGAACGAGCTCGCGACAGCCCTGCGGGAAGTCGGTCGCGTCGAGCGCACCCTGTTCATGATCGACTGGATTCTGGATGCCGAACTCCAACGGCGTGCCCAGATCGGGCTCAACAAAGGCGAAGCTCATCATGCGCTGAAGCGGGCAATCAGCTTCCACCGCCGCGGTGAAATCCGCGACCGTTCCGCCGAAGGCCAGCATTACCGCATCGCCGGCATGAATCTGCTCGCCGCCATCATCATCTTCTGGAACACCATGAAGCTCGGCGAGGTCGTTGCAAACCAGAAACGCGATGGAAAGCTGCTATCGCCCGATCTCTTGGCCCATGTTTCGCCGCTCGGATGGGAACACATCAATCTCACCGGAGAATATCGCTGGCCAAAGCCTTAGCGTAGGATTCCGCCCCCTCCCGCAAACGACCCCAATTACGTGGGTCATTGTTGTTCTCCTTCTCAGTGGCCCATGAGTTGATCAATGGCGTCAGGTTTATCGTGAACACCAAAGCGATCCACGATAGTGGCGCTGGCCTCGTTTAAGCCCAGCACTTCGACTTCAGTACCTTCACGGCGGAACTTAATGACTACCTTGTCCAGGGCTGCAACAGCGGTGATATCCCAGAAGTGTGCACGATTCAGGTCGATGGTTACCTTGTTCAGGGCTTCCTTGAAGTCGAAGGCTGCGACGAACTTGTCAGCCGAGCTGAAGAACACCTGACCGGTGACGTTATAGCTACGATGCTCGCCGGCTTCGTCCAGCGAAGAACTGATCGCCATGTAATGGCCAACCTTGTTGGCGAAGAACATCGCAGCCAGTAGCACGCCGGCTAACACGCCGAAGGCCAGGTTGTGGGTGGCCACCACGACCACCACGGTGACGACCATGACAATGTTGGTCGACAACGGATGCTTCTTCAGGTTGCGCAGCGAATCCCAACTGAAGGTGCCGATGGACACCATGATCATCACTGCCACCAGCGCAGCCATTGGGATCTGCTTCAGCCAGTCGCCGAGGAAAACCACCATCAGCAGCAGAAATACGCCTGCGGCAAGAGACGACAGGCGAGAACGACCGCCGGATTTCACGTTAATGATCGACTGACCAATCATCGCGCAGCCAGCCATACCGCCGATCAGACCCGAAGCAATGTTGGCCACGCCCTGGCCCTTGCACTCGCGGTTCTTGTCACTCGGGGTGTCGGTCAGGTCGTCGACAATGGTCGCGGTCATCATCGACTCCAACAGACCGACCACAGCCAGTGCTGCCGAATAAGGAAAGATGATGGCCAGCGTCTCGAATGTCAGCGGCACATCAGGCCAGAGGAAGATCGGTAGCGTATCCGGCAGTTCACCCATATCACCGACCGTGCGGATATCCAGACCAACCGACATGGCGACGGCGGTCAGCACGATGATGCACACCAGCGGCGATGGGATGAGCTTGCCGATCTTGGGGACATAGGGGAACAGATAGATGATGCCGAGGCCTGCGGCTGTCATGGCGTAGACGTGCCAGGTGACATTAGTCAGCTCGGGCAGCTGAGCCATGAAAATCAGGATCGCCAGTGCATTGACAAAACCGGTCACCACCGAGCGCGAGACGAAGCGCATCAGCGATCCGAGCTTCAGGTAGCCAGCAGCAATTTGTAGCACGCCACATAGCAGCGTGGCGGCCAGCAGATATTCAAGACCATGGTTCTTGACCAGAGTCACCATCAGCAGTGCCATGGCACCCGTTGCGGCCGAAATCATGCCTGGGCGGCCACCGACAAAGGCGATCACCACAGCGATACAGAAAGAGGCGTAAAGGCCGACCTTAGGGTCAACGCCAGCAATGATCGAGAAGGCGATGGCTTCAGGGATTAGGGCCAGTGCGACCACAAGACCGGCGAGGATGTCGCCACGGATGTTGGATAACCAGGTTTGTTTTAACGAGTGGAGCATCAGAATTCCCAAGGCAATGGATCGCGCAGCACAGCATGGCGCAGGCCAAGTGCAGCTGGTCGATACGAGGTCAAATGTCGGATGTAGAGGAGCTGTGGCGGGTGTTAAAACCTAAAGCACAGCAGAAAGCGACCGCTGGCAGAGCAAGCAGTCACAGATGATGCGGGGGGGCGAAGCGCTATGGCGGCGTAGGCAGCCAGATCATGTTTTGCAGGGTAAGCATGAGGTCTTATCGAGTGTCTTTAGTAACTCAATGGCCGCAACAGTCTACAGGAAGAGGGCAATTTCTGCGAGTCACCCCCGGACTAGGGCGTCCTGTTTGGATGTCAGCCTGAGCTATACCCTAACTGTGTCATTTTCAGAAGACGACTGCACCAGTTGATTGGGCGTAATGGCTGTTGTGCAGCCAGCTCCTGACAGTTCAATATCAGAAGTGATCTGCACCAATCTCGACTATGCTCAATACTCGTGTGCACCAAAGCGAGGTGAGCATGGCGACGGAGGCTCTGTTGCAAAGATTGGCGGCAGTCAGAGGTAGGCTGTCGCTCTGCGCCGATCAGGCGGCTGCTGCGAAATGGTGGTTGAGCATGCCCATGGCCTCCGTCAGCGCCGAGGGCCCAATGCCAAAAGCTCTCTCCACAAGGCGCACCTCGCCCCTGATGCCGGGCTGCAGGCACCAGGGGCGAGCCTGTCCTTTGCGCAGGGCTCGCATGACTTCGAATCCCTTGATCGTGGCATAGGCCGTGGGGATCGATTTGAAACCGCGCACCGGCTTGATCAGTATCTTGAGCTTTCCGTGATCGGCCTCGATCACGTTATTGAGATACTTCACCTGCCGGTGGGCCGTCTCCCGGTCCAGCTTTCCTTCGCGCTTCAATTCGGTGATCGCTGCACCATAGCTCGGCGCTTTGTCGGTATTGAGCGTGGCAGGCTTTTCCCAGTGCTTCAGGCCTCGCAGGGCCTTGCCCAGGAACCGCTTCGCTGCCTTGGCGCTGCGGGTCGGCGACAGGTAGAAATCGATCGTGTCGCCCCGCTTGTCGACTGCCCGGTACAGGTAGGTCCACTTGCCCCGCACCTTGACGTAGGTTTCATCCAGGCGCCAGCTCGGATCAAAGCCACGCCGCCAGAACCAGCGCAGCCGCTTCTCCATCTCCGGGGCGTAGCACTGGACCCAGCGATAGATCGTCGTATGGTCGACCGAAATGCCGCGTTCCGCCAGCATTTCCTCAAGGTCGCGATAGCTGATCGGATAGCGACAATACCAGCGCACCGCCCACAGGATCACATCACCCTGGAAATGGCGCCACTTGAAATCCGTCATCGTTCCGTCCGTCCAATCTCCGCCAAGCATGCTCAAGCTTCACGATTTTTGCAACAGAGCCCACACGAGTATTGAGCATAGTCGAGATTGGTGCAGATCACTTCTGATATTGAACTGTCAGGAGCTGGCTGCACAACAGCCATTACGCCCAATCAACTGGTGCAGTCGTCTTCTGAAAATGACATTTGGTATCTCTCATAAACGGATGTTTTTGAGAGAACTATCTTCGGCCTTCACACGCACGAAAGGCGGCGAAGCTCCGCCGTTAATCCGTCCGCCGGAGATCTCGCCCAGGCAGGCTGAAGGCCGAGCAAGCCTGACAGGCCCGAAAAGCCCGGCACGGGCGTCGGCGGCGATGACGGCGGCGGCATTATCCAGGGTTGATGATGGAAGTGGAGGATATCGACAACCTCTCGCGCAACCAAGACATCGCGGTCGGACTGCAAGTGATCTTGAAGCCACGGGCCCGTCCCACCCCGACATGGACCTCGATGCCCGAACGGACGTTAGATTTCGAGTTCTAGGCGTTCTGCGATGAAGGTTGGATCCCAGCCGGGATTGAAAGTGTCGACGTGGGTGAATCCGAGCCGCTCGTATAGGCCACGCAGGTTCGGGTGGCAGTCGAGCCGCAGCTTGGCGCACCCCTGCGTTCGCGCGGCATGGCGGCAAGCCTCGATCAGCGCGGAGCTGACACCCCGGCCCGCATGTGTCCGTCGCACCGCGAGCTTGTGCAGATATGCGGCCTCCCCCTTGAGGGCGTCGGGCCAGAACTCGGGATCCTCGGCCGACAAGGTGCAACAGCCGACGATGCCGTCGCTGCAACTCGCGACTAGGAGCTCGGATCTCAGGACGAAGGTCTCCGCGAATGTCCGGTCGATCCGCGCGACGTCCCAGGCGGGCGTTCCCTTGGCGGACATCCACGCCGCAGCGTCGTGCATCAGCCGCACAACCTCGTCGATATCACCCGAGCAGGCGACCCGAACGTTCGGAGGCTCCTCGCTGTCCATTCGCTCCCCTGGCGCGGTATGAACCGCCGCCTCATAGTGCAGTTTGATCCTGACGAGCCCAGCATGTCTGCGCCCACCTTCGCGGAACCTGACCAGGGTCCGCTAGCGGGCGGCCGGAAGGTGAATGCTAGGCATGATCTAACCCTCGGTCTCTGGCGTCGCGACTGCGAAATTTCGCGAGGGTTTCCGAGAAGGTGATTGCGCTTCGCAGATCTCCAGGCGCGTGGGTGCGGACGTAGTCAGCGCCATTGCCGATCGCGTGAAGTTCCGCCGCAAGGCTCGCTGGACCCAGATCCTTTACAGGAAGGCCAACGGTGGCGCCCAAGAAGGATTTCCGCGACACCGAGACCAATAGCGGAAGCCCCAACGCCGACTTCAGCTTTTGAAGGTTCGACAGCACGTGCAGCGATGTTTCCGGTGCGGGGCTCAAGAAAAATCCCATCCCCGGATCGAGGATGAGCCGGTCGGCAGCGACCCCGCTCCGTCGCAAGGCGGAAACCCGCGCCTCGAAGAACCGCACAATCTCGTCGAGCGCGTCTTCGGGTCGAAGGTGACCGGTGCGGGT
>NZ_JACOPV010000080.1 GCF_016881005.1 Pseudomonas arcuscaelestis
TCTGATTCTGCTGATCAGTTGGGCACTTGGTTTGCTGTTTGCCGGCGAACACGGCGCCAGCCTGGGCCGCTTGTGGTTGTGGCTCAGTGAAAAACTCGCCCGTGATGCCAAGGCTGCACAGCTGGCCCCGGCGCTTTTACTGCTGCTGCAACGGCAAAAACTCAACCGCTGGGCCGTGGGTGTGCTGGTTAACAGCCTGTGGTTGCTGGCGTTGCTCAGCGCCATGGTGATTCTGCTTACGCTACTCGCCACCCGTCGCTACGGCTTTGTGTGGGAAACCACCATTCTTGGCGCCGATACCTTTGTTGCCGCGACTCAAGCGCTGGGCACCCTGCCCGCCCTGCTGGGGTTCAACGTGCCGACCGTCGAGATGATCCGCGCCAGCGGCGATACTGCCCTGAATATCGAAAGTGCCCGCCAGGCCTGGGCTGCCTGGTTGGTGGGCGTGCTGCTGGAGTATGGCGTGCTGCCTCGCTAGATCCTCGCCCTGTTGTGCCTGTGGCGCTGGAAACGCGGGCGCGCCGCCCTGCGCCTGGACCTCAACCTGCCCGGCTACAGCCAATGGCGCGAACGCCTGATGCCGAGCAGCGAGCGTCTCGGGGTCAACGATGCCGCGCCCGAGCAGTTGCACCACGTCAGCGGCGGCGTCAGTGAATTGGAAAGCGACGGCGCCCTGTTGGTGGCCATCGAACTGGACGACCAGCACGCCTGGCCGCCCAAGCTGCCCGCCAGCGTGAAGAACGCGGGCATCCTCGACAGCCGTGAGTCGCGCAACAAACTGCTGGAACAACTCACGCGCTTCCCGCCCGCCCGCCTGGCTATCGCCTGCGACCCGCGCCGCTCGCCGGATCGCGGCAGCCTCGCGCTGATTGGCGAGCTGGCCCGCAGCGCCAGCGCCACCCGGGTCTGGCTGTTACAAGCGCCACCGGGCCAGGCGCTGGATGCCGAGCGCCTCGGCGATTGGCACACGGCCTTGCAGCAACTGGACCTCCCCTTCGCCGACTGCGCGCCGCTCACCTGGCTGGAGACGGGCCATGACTAAACCCCTGAAACTGGCCGTGGTCGGCCACA
>NZ_JACOPV010000081.1 GCF_016881005.1 Pseudomonas arcuscaelestis
TCGCCTGTTGATCGTGCGGGCTACCGACGTGCCGACCTATGTTGAACATGGCGCAGCCGACCTGGGCGTCGCGGGTAAAGACGTGCTGATGGAATACGGCGGCCAGGGCCTGTACGAGCCCCTGGACCTGCGTATCGCCCTGTGCAAACTGATGACCGCCGGCCGTGTCGGTGATGTCGAGCCCAAAGGCCGCCTGCGCGTAGCCACCAAGTTCGTCAATGTCGCCAAGCGTTACTACGCCGAACAAGGTCGTCAGGTCGACATCATCAAGCTGTACGGCTCGATGGAGCTGGCGCCACTGATCGGCCTGGCCGACAAGATCATCGACGTGGTCGACACCGGCAACACCCTGCGTGCCAACGGTCTTGAGCCACAGGAATTCATTGCTGACATCAGCTCCCGCCTGATCGTCAACAAAGCATCGATGAAGATGCAGCACGCCCGTATCCAGGCGTTGATCGACACCCTGCGCAAGGCAGTGGAGTCGCGACACCGCGGTTGACCTACCCGCGTAGCTGAAAAGCTGCGCCCGTCTATCCGCCTCATAGCCAGAATTCTCAGGTGCCCAAGCGGAAACGACTGCTAATTTAGGGCGCCTGAGTTTTTGCCATTTCTATTGAGGCCCTCGCTATGACCACGTCCACTGCAATTGCCCGACTCAACGCTGCCGACCCGGATTTCGCCCATCATCTGGATCATCTGCTGAGCTGGGAAAGCGTGTCCGACGACTCGGTCAACCAGCGGGTGCTCGACATCATCAAGGCCGTACGCGAACGCGGCGACGCTGCGTTGGTGGATTTCACCCGTCAATTCGACGGCCTGGATGTCGCGTCGATGGCCGACCTGATCCTGCCCCGCGAACGCCTGGAGCTGGCCCTGACGCGCATCACCGCGCCTCAGCGCGAAGCCCTGGAAGTGGCGGCGGCGCGGGTGCGCAGCTACCACGAAAAACAGAAGCAGGACTCCTGGAGCTACACCGAGGCCGACGGCACCGTGCTGGGCCAGAAGGTCACGCCGCTGGACCGCGCCGGTCTGTACGTGCCGGGCGGTAAAGCTTCGTAC
>NZ_JACOPV010000082.1 GCF_016881005.1 Pseudomonas arcuscaelestis
ACGTTTGTGGCGGCGCTGATCGGCCTGTTCCTGTCAGCAGTTGGCATCGATGCCAACAGCGGGGTTTACCGCTTCACTGGCGACAATATCCACCTTACCGACTGCATCCAGTTAGTGGTGTTGGTGCTGGGGCTGTTCTCCATCAGCGAAATCCTGTTGCTGCTGGAAAAAACCCACCGTGGCCAGGAAGCCGTAAAAGCTACCGGACGCATGATGTTCAACCTGAAGGAAGCGTCCTCCGTCTTTGTAGTTAACATCCGTTGCGGCCTGCTGGGTTTCATCATGGGCGTATTGCCAGGTGCAGGCGCCACGTTGGCCTCGGCCGTTGCCTACATGACCGAAAAACGCCTGGCCGGTGCCAGCGGCAAGTTCGGCCAAGGCGACATGCGTGGCCTGGCTGCACCAGAAACTGCGATCGGCGCGTCTGCTTGTGGTGCCCTGGTGCCCATGCTGACCCTCGGCGTACCCGGCTCGGGCACCACGGCGGTGATGATCGGCGCGCTGTCGCTGTACAACATCACCCCTGGCCCGCTGCTGTTCCAACAGCAACCGGACATCGTCTGGGGCCTGATCGCTTCGTTGTTTATCGCCAACATCATGCTGGTGATCCTCAACATCCCGATGATCCGCATCTTTACCCGCATCCTCGCCGTGCCGAACTGGGCGCTGGTGCCAGTGATCGCCATCATCACTGCGATTGGTGTATACGCGGTTCACGCCACCACCTTCGACCTGTTCCTGATGGTGGGCATCGGCATCTTCGGTTACATCCTGCGCAAGCTCGACTTCCCCCTCTCGCCGGTGCTGCTGGGCTTTATTCTCGGCGGTTTGATGGAGCAGAACCTGCGCCGTGCGCTGTCGATCTCCAACGGTGCGCTGGACATCCTCTGGTCGAGCCCAATCACCTTTGGGGTGTGGGTGCTGACCGCGCTGATGCTGATGTTCCCGCTGGTGCGTATCTACCGTAAACGTGCCCAGCAGCGTCGTGCCGTGGCCGATGTCTGAGGTCACCTTTAAACAATGGTGGGCAACACCGCTGGTCGGCTTGGCCGGCGGTT
>NZ_JACOPV010000083.1 GCF_016881005.1 Pseudomonas arcuscaelestis
ATGACAAGACCTTGAAAGAACAGATTACGAACATTGCGAGCGTCGACCTGCGTTACGCCAACGGCCTTGCCGTCGGCTGGCGTGAACCGGCTGCGCCCACGGCAGCGCAACCCGCTGTCGCGAAGAATTAAGATGAGGCAGGACCCATGGCAAACGTGCAAAGCGGCAAAATGATCGTCGGTCTCGATATCGGCACCTCCAAGGTGGTGGCGCTGGTGGGCGAGGTCGGTGAAGACGGCGTGATCGAGATCGTCGGTATTGGCACGCATCCGTCCCGGGGCCTGAAGAAGGGCGTGGTGGTGAACAACGATTCCACCGTGCAATCGATCCAGCGCGCCATTGAAGAAGCGCAGCTGATGGCCGGTTGCCGGATTCACTCGGCGATCGTCGGCGTGGCCGGCAACCAAATCCCCAGCCTGAACTCTCACGGCATCGTGGCGATCCGCGACCGTGAAGTCAGCGCGGCCGACCTCGAGCGTGTACTCGACGCTGCCCAGGCCGTGGCGATCCCGGCTGACCAGCGCGTACTGCACACCCTGCCGCAGGACTACGTGATCGATAATCAGGAAGGCGTTCGCGAGCCCCTGGGCATGTCGGGTGTACGTCTGGAAGCCAAGGTTCACGTAGTGACCTGCGCCGTCAACGCCGCACAGAACATTGAAAAATGCGTGCGCCGCTGTGGCCTGGAAATCGACGACATCATTCTGGAACAACTGGCCTCGGCCTACTCGGTACTGACCGACGACGAAAAAGAACTGGGCGTGTGCCTGGTGGACATCGGCGGCGGCACCACTGACATTGCGATCTTCACCGAGGGTGCGATCCGTCACACCGCCGTGATCCCGATTGCGGGCGACCAGGTGACCAACGACATCGCCATGGCGCTGCGTACACCGACCCAGTACGCCGAAGAAATCAAGATCCGCTACGCCTGCGCCCTGGCCAAGCTGGCCGGTGCCGGCGAGACCATCAAGGTGCCAAGCGTGGGCGACCGTCCTCCGCGTGAACTGTCGCGCCAGGCCCTGGCCGAAGTGGTC
>NZ_JACOPV010000084.1 GCF_016881005.1 Pseudomonas arcuscaelestis
GGCCAGAGCACGCACTTCACCGTTTTCCAGGGTTTTGCCTGGGCCAGCAGCGACGATCACACCGTGGTTGGCTTTTTCAGCAGCCGAACCTGGCAGAACGATACCGCCAGCGGTTTTCTTTTCTTCTTCGCTGCGCTTGATAACGACGCGGTCGTGCAGAGGACGAAGCTTGCTCATTGTCGATCTCTCCTAATTGTGTTTTTCATCGGCCGGTGTCAGTACCGGCAGGTTGTATTCCGGCTGTGCCGGTCGCGGCTCGCCAAGCAAGACGCGGAAGTCTGTCTGGTGTCGCCACCAGAAACCTTGCGGTGACCGTTACATAAGGGCGCATAAGCTTATTACAAGGGGCCGCGGCGGAAATTTTTTACCTGTGCCGACGGCCAAAAGCAACACGGCACCCGAAGGTGCCGTGCCAGTGAAGCGGTTATTTGCTGTCGCGGTGCTCGAATTCGCCTTCGATCACATCACCTTCTCGCCCCAACGGTTGGCGCGGAGCCGGGCCGCCACGGGGTTGCAGGTCATCGGCGAATGCACGCTGGCGAAGCGCGGCCTCTTCAGCGCGCTGGCGCATCTTGCCGGCCAGTAGCTTGCGGGTGAACGGCAGCAGCATGACCAGACCGACGACATCACTGATGAAACCCGGCAGGATCAACAGGCCGCCGGCCAGGGCCATCATCAGGCCCTCGAGCATGGTCTGGGCCGGCAGTTCGCCGCGGTTCAGGCTTTCACGGGCACGCAGCGCCGTGGCCAAGCCGGCGACGCGCAGCACCAACACGCCGAGCATCGAGCCGAGAATGATCAGCAGCAGGGCCGGGAAAAACCCGATAGCCCCTGCCACTTTGACGAATACGAACAGCTCCAGCACCGGAAACAGCAGAAAGAGCAACAAAAAAGGGCGCATCTAACTTTCCTCTACGCAAGAAATGCCTTGCAGTAAGCCTTAGATGACGTCGCCCTTTCGTGAATTCAAGCGTCGGCCACTGCATTTTTTGGCCAATGCTCGGCGTGAGCCAGAGAAACCAAGGCTTCGCGCACT
>NZ_JACOPV010000085.1 GCF_016881005.1 Pseudomonas arcuscaelestis
TCCAGCGGGCCACCCTGTGCGCCTGGGAATACCGCGGAGTTCAGCTTCTTCTCGATCTCGGCGTTGGCGCGAGCCAGGATCAGGCCGCCACGTGGACCGCGCAGGGTCTTGTGGGTGGTGGTGGTCACGACGTCAGCGAACGGCACCGGGTTCGGGTAGACGCCAGCGGCGACCAGACCGGCTACGTGAGCCATGTCGACGAACAGGTAAGCGCCAACCTTGTCAGCGATAGCGCGGAAGCGTGGGAAGTCCAGGATCTGCGAGTAGGCAGAGAAACCGGCCACGATCATTTTCGGCTTGTGTTCAACCGCCAGGCGCTCGACTTCGTCGTAGTCGATCAGGCCGTTGGCATCGATACCGTATTGAACGGCGTTGTACAGCTTGCCCGAGGACGAAACGCTGGCGCCGTGGGTCAGGTGACCGCCGTGGGCCAGGCTCATGCCCAGGATGGTGTCGCCGCCTTGCAGCAGGGCCAGGTACACGGCGCTGTTGGCTTGGGAGCCGGCGTGCGGCTGAACGTTGGCGTAATCGGCGCCGAACAGCTCTTTGGCACGGTCGATGGCCAACTGCTCAACGACGTCGACGTACTCGCAACCGCCGTAGTAGCGCTTGCCTGGGTAGCCTTCAGCGTACTTGTTGGTCAGAACCGAACCCTGAGCCTCCATGACCGCTGGGCTGGTGTAGTTTTCCGAAGCGATCAGCTCAATGTGCTCTTCCTGGCGCACGGCTTCTTGCTCCATGGCGGCAAAGAGATCGGCGTCGTACTTGGCAATAGTCAAATCACGGCTGAACATGGCGGTCCTCAAGGATCGGGGGCAGAAAAGGAGGGCATTCTAACCCAATGGGTTTTAGATGGCATATGAAAGGACATCATGTCGCGGACAAGTGGGGCTCATCTGGGGATGGGCGGTGGCTGTAAGGGCCTCATCGCGGGCAAGCCCGGCTCCCATAGGGGAACGCATTCCAAGTGTGGGAGCTGGCTTGCCTGCGATGAGGCCATCAGCCCCACAGCAGAGGATCAGT
>NZ_JACOPV010000086.1 GCF_016881005.1 Pseudomonas arcuscaelestis
GTTCCTGGTGCGCAATGGCTTGTTACGAACTGCCGATCTAAATCGTTGCGGCGTTGCCGGGGTGATGCGCGCCGAGATTCTCGCCCAAGCGCAAGCCCTGGGCATCCCGGTGGCCGTGGCTGACATCAGTCTTGAGCAATTGCAGCAGGCTGACGAAGTCTTTGTGTGCAACAGCGTTTATGGCATTTGGCCTGTGCGCGGGTACGCTGCGATGAGCTGGCCGGTTGGGCCGCTCACCCGTAAACTGCAGGGCATTGTTCGCGCACTATTGGATATTTGAGTTGATACGAAAACTGGTTGTACTGCTGCTGATCGGTCTGTTCACGGCGGCTTTGCTGTTGGGCTATTCGGCCTGGAAGTTTGACTCTGCCTTGAAGCAGCCCTTGAACCTGACCGCAGAGCAATTGCTCGATGTTCCGGCAGGGGCGACCCCCACCGGCACATTCAATCGCCTTGAGGCCGACGGTGTTATCGACGGCGCCTTCTGGCTGCGCCTGTACTGGCGCTTCAACCTCGACGGCCAGCCGCTGCACAGTGGCGAATACCGCATGACCCCCGGCATGACGGCCCAGGGCCTGATCGGCCTGTGGCAGCGCGGCGAAGTGGTGCAATACAGCCTCACCCTGGTAGAGGGCTGGAATTTCCGCCAAGTGCGCTCAGCCTTGGCCAAGCATGAAAAGATCGTCCAAACCCTCTCGGGTCTGACCGACAGCGAAGTGATGGAAAAACTCGGCCACCCCGGTATTTTCCCGGAAGGCCGGTTTTTCCCGGACACCTACCGCTTCGTGCGCGGCATGACCGACGTCGAATTCCTGAAAAAAGCCTACAACCGTCTGGACGATGTCCTCGCCCAGGAGTGGAGCAAACGCGCCGCCGACGCGCCCTACACCGAACCCTATCAAGCGCTGATCATGGCTTCTCTGGTGGAGAAAGAAACCGGTGTGCCCGAAGAGCGCGGGCAGATTGCCGGCGTATTTGTGCGTCGCTTGAAAATCGGCATGCTGTTGCAGAC
>NZ_JACOPV010000087.1 GCF_016881005.1 Pseudomonas arcuscaelestis
TTCAATGGGGTCAGGTTTGCGGCCGCGCAGTCCCGAACAGACTAACGCTCAGCAGCGTCCCGGCTTGAGCGCGCAGACGCACCGGCGCAGTGCCACCTGGCATGACCACCGCAACGTCGCCCGCCTCAACCCAGCCAGCTCGCCACGCCGCGCAGGCCACGGCACTGGCGCTGGTACCGGATGACGCCGTGGGGCCTTCGCCTCGTTCAAACACCCGCGCTATCACGCGCTTGGCAGACTCTCGCGCAGCCCATTGGAGATTGACTCCAGCGGCGCAGGGCTGGCCGTTGCCCACGGGAGGCGCGAAGGCAATCGCCTTCAAGGGCTCGAACAGCGCCGGTTGCTGCATTTGCGGGTTATCTGGCAACGCCGACGCCTGCTCGACCAAGGTCACGCAATGGGGGTTTCCCACACGCACAAATTGGCTGCGCCACCACAGCGGGTTGATCGCCGCCAGCTCGCTGACGTGGCTGAGCCCGGATTCAACCCCTTGAGCCCCCACCGCCGTAGGCCCGAACTCGGGCATACCCAATGCGAGCCAAAAGCCCTCGGCCTGCTCGTAAACCGCCGGCTCAACCTGCGTGACCACGGGTGACAAGGCGTCCAATTTGTCGTGATGCACACGCAGCTCACAGGTCGCGGTCATCAGGCCTTGGTCAGTGAGCCCCTGGGCAAAGATGGTCAAGCCGTTACCACTGCGTTCGGCCAGGGTACCGTCGGTATTGACGATCAGCAGGTCAAAAGGCGGCTCGGCCTGGAACGGCCCCACCAGCAGACCATCGCAGCGGTGGGCCTTGGCATCGGGCGGGGGCGGCACTGAGCCCCAACCGCATTCGGCGGCGATGGCTGCCGGTGCCCACGACGCCCGATTACTTGCCGCCCGGGCTGCGCTCGACGGCACCTCGATGCCTTGGCCGCTCAGAGCCTCGGGGCTTACGACCCCATAGATATTGCCCCGCGCATCATAGAACCGGGTCATGTCACTACCTTCCAGAGAATTTTCATCCACC
>NZ_JACOPV010000088.1 GCF_016881005.1 Pseudomonas arcuscaelestis
CGACGGTGATCCTGACGGTGCCGGTGATGGAGGCGATGGCGCTCTATACCGGCCAGCCGTTCCAGATGGCGATGACGCCGGTGCAAACGGTGATGGTGTTTATTACGCTGATTGTGAGTGCGATCAACCTCAACGACGGTGAGACCAATGCCATCGAGGGGATGACGCATTTTGTGTTGTTTGCGACCTTCATTATGTTGTCGTTACTCGGTCTGTAACCCAATTTTTGACCTCAATGGGGCGCAGTGTGGGAGGGGGCTTGCCCCCGATAGCGGTGTGCCAGGCGGTACATATGCCGACTGACACTCCCTCATCGGGGGCAAGCTGATCTGGCCTAATGATTTTGGACACTTTAATCGGGCGCTATGATGGCGCCTAAATTTGAGGTGTTTTGAATATGCGCAAATCTTATTCCAGTGAATTCAAACTCAAGGCAGCCAGTATGGTGCTCGATGAGGAGCAGCCAGTTCCTGAAGTCTGTGCCAGCTTGGATATTGGTCCCACGGCCCTGCGCCGCTGGGTTGATCAGGTTCGTAACGAGCGTCAAGGCGCAACACCTGTAGGCGCCAAGGCAATTACCGCGGATCAACGAGAGATTCAGAAGCTCAAAGCGTTGCTCAGACAAAAAGACCTGGATATCGAAATCCTAAAAAAGGCCAGTGCTCTCCTACTGTTGGACGCCAAAGATCATTCGCGTTGATCTGTGAGCTGGGTGAGCAGTACGGCGTTAACAGTTGCTGTCGTGCGTTCGGAGTTAATCGCAGCAGCTTTTATGCTTGGCAGCAGCGCCAAGGCCGAATAAATCCTGAGCGAGAGCGGCTTAAGGCTGTGTTGGTTAAGCACCACCGGGCGTCGAGAGCATCTGCTGGGGCGCGTACTCTGGCCAATGAATTACGCGAAAAAGGGCATCGCATCGGGCGGTATATGGCCAGAAGTTTGATGCGTGAAGCCGGTATTGCGAGCCGCCAACGCAGGCGCCACAAGTACAAATCCACAGGAGTGGAGG
>NZ_JACOPV010000009.1 GCF_016881005.1 Pseudomonas arcuscaelestis
ATTAACAAAATAGCTATCCTGAGGATCGATGACATAGTGATCCATTATTTCTTTTGGACTAATCATAAACGGATACCTATAAACCATAAAGATGATGAGCGATAGCTTACAAGAGGTGAGTTTGGATATCTCTCAAATGTCCGCTTCTGGCCGTTCTCTGCCGATCATGGCCACGAAGCGTGCTGGTCAAGTCCGATGCAATCGGTGGTCAGAACGAATGAAAATGACTGGTCAGGTCGAATGCAAACGGGTGGTCAAGTGGAATGCAATTTCGCGCGCATCCCACCAGGCACGTTCAGTGGCTGCTGGATTGAGCTACTTCCGTAGGATTGATATGCACGATATACGAGCCGGCGCGCAGCGCAACGCAGGGAATCTCGGCTGCTGGGAATACCATCCCGGAAGTGCCGTTCGACAGTAGGACATCGCAATCTCTTGCCGCGGGAACAGCCCGCTTTCACGCGGCTGCCGGAAGGTCTTCCCCAAACTACACGATGCCGGGTCGGAGTTTGCCGTTACAGTGTGGCGCAGCATTTGGCGAGACTTGCGCCGCCTGAACCCGTCGCCACAGATACCAGCTCCAGGCCAGTGCGGCGTCCTCGCGGAAGGCGGTCGGGGTCTTCAGTCTTTCGGGATCATGGCGTGCCCAGATACCAGTTAAGGGATCGCGGAAGGTGGGAGTTCCATTTTCTGCAGAGATGCCGGCACTGGTAAACGCCACTGTTCCCATCGCATCACCAATCAGCGTTGTCACGCCTCGATCGTGCTGCTCATCTCTTCTCCGCCAATGGCAGTGTTCTCCTGCTGGGCGGTAACTCACTGTACAGCCTAAAACAAAGTGAGCTTCGAGCAACCTACGACATTGTTCAATACACGCCATATTCGATTCGGCACAGGTAGTCATTGACCAGATGAAAACCTTGGTCATCCGCGATGACTCTGCAGGGTGGTCGGTAATCCAGGCCGTGGGCAGGTTTGGTGAACCACTGCACGGCTAGGTCGCGGCTGCCAAGTACTTCTACCGCATAGGTCAGGATAATGTCTCGCCTTACTAGATAAGCCTGGTGGCGCCTGCTAAGGCATTCGGCGGTAGGGTAAGCGCGAGGGAGGGCTGACCAGTGACCAGGCATTGGTTGTGCGGTTGAGTCCATATCTGTCACCTGCGAATTGCGACGTTCAGCAGAGCCAGCTTACAGCGCAGCTTGGAATCCGAGGAGTGCGGTCGGTCGCATGAGTAGAATCTGGACGGTGCTATCCGCTCGCAAGGTGGCGAGCTCGGCTACCCAGACCAAGTCCCGTGGCTTGGGCGTTTGAACAGGATTTTCCTCGCGTTCCAACCAGCAGCGGTCAGCCTATTCGGTTGCCTTGTCATCTGAGCTATCTAGGAATTCGGACTTGGACATCACCGCTCCGGCCCTAAGCTGCGCAATGGATTTTCGAAGTCTGGAGGCGTTTGATGCATTCCCGAGCAAATACATCGTCTCGTTCATTGAGTTAAAATCTTCAAGAGACAGCAGCACCACGTGGTGACCTCGCCGACGGGCTATGGCGGTCGGCTCATGATCTCTACACACGTCATCCATTGCTTGGCTCAAGCTGGCTCTGGCTTCACGAACAGTGAGTATGTGCACAGGCTGATCTCCTTCGTACGATCATTTCATCCCGCGACCGCCAGTGCGGCTACGCCTACGTCAGAAATCACGCTGGGCACACCACAGGTGCTCTTGAGAATAAAGGCGATCCGCGACAGCTAATTCTGGCAGAAAGCTGTCGGTCGCCCATACACCGGCTTAGCATGGCGGTATACCGGCATGTTAAGCCTAGATACTCTACCGAGCGCTTGGAAGGAGTGGATGATGAAAATTATCGATAAGGTTGAGATTGAAGCCGTCACAGATGTGGTATGCGACGTTTGCCAGCTCAGCACTGCAGTAGAGAGCGGTGGCCTTCAGTTTGGCACCCTGCAAGCGCAGTGGGGGTATGGAACGAAGCACGATGGTGAGCGCTACGAACTACACCTCTGCGAGAGCTGCTTTTTTCAGGCCATTGCCAGCCTTAAACAAGAGCGGCGTACGCAGAACCTCTTCGGTGACAACGGTGGGGCGGCGGAGGAAGACTTTGGTTTGGTGGCTAAGGACGACTACTTTGGAGACGCCGCCGGAGGTCCGGGGCGGGGTTAGAGCTACCGTATTGGTTTGACCTGCCAATAAGTCAGTGCCTGTCGGCGAGACTCTGATCACCTACCCGATCGAGTGAAACCGCCTGGACATCTTCACCCGGTCCCTCGATGGGAAATTGCACCTGACTTGACCAAGCGTTTGCATCCCACTTGACCACCTGTTTGCATTCGACTTGACCAGCCATTTGCATCGGATGTGACCAGCGCACGGGTACGTCTTGACCGGCAGGAATCGCCCCAAAGCTGCCCTTCGTGGAGGGCAGCAATCGGCCAGAACCGGTCATTCAAAGGTGTCTACGAACCCAGGGGCGATTCATGCTGCTGGAGGAAGTGGGCCCAAAAACATTTTCTTCAGGCGATCTTGCCCCAACGCTCGTGCCAGTTCCGAGATGACGCAATACATGAAAATCAGCGTAATGAGCAGAATCTGTATCGCCCAGAATTGAGGCCAATTCATAGAGGTCCAAAGCATGGCATTCGCGTCCATAACACTGGGTGCCTCCTTCCAATATTCATAAAGCCGCTCCAGATAGTGCACGACAAGCGCGACCAAGGCGTACATCAGCGTTTTCCATGTGACGTTCCAGATCAGCGGCTTCTCGGGAAAGCGATTAATGAAGGGGAGCATATCTGCCACCAGCACTGACTTTCCGAGCACCAGGGAAGCTATCAAAATCGAGGCTGACACTGGTACGGAAACGCCGGTGCTCTTGATCATGAGTGCACGTATGGCGGCCACAATGTGCAAGATGATGAAAAAGAAAATGGTCGGCGGAAGCGCCTTGAGTGCTTCATGTTTGAGAGTGAGCAGCACCGCTTTCATGTTGACCCCCTGGTTATTGCGACGTCTGGCTGCACGTCTTTCGATTTAGAGTGGATGAGAACCCCTTCTGCCGAACGACTGCACCGAGACAAGGGGCTTTGTATCAATCGAAAGAATTGACCAGTGTGGTGCTCGTTAGGTGCTTTACCGCTTCGTATGGCCGAGCAGGACACGGAATCAGAAACGCCAAGTTGCACCGCCACCGAGTACGTGCAGCGCCGCGTTGCGGTAGGTGCCCGACAGCGTATCTCCCGATCGAGCCTTGGTCTGACTCACGTCCATATCGCCTAGCCAGATCAGGGTGTACGCCACGTGCAGATCAAGCCCCTTGTCGACTTGGTAACTGATGCCCGTGGCCAGTCGCCAGGCTTCTCCCATGGGGTTATCGACCGTGCGGTCTTTGTCGTCCACCGCAGAACTGTCGTAGCCCAAACCCATGTTCAAGCGCAGGCGCGGATTGATCTGGTACTGAACCCCCACGGAAGCGTGCCAGGTATCTTTGTACTGGCGGTCGACGGTACGACTGACGCCCAAGGCGTCTGCATCCACTTCGACGCCGATGTTGCCGAACTCGCTCCAGTCTTGCCAACCGAGGCTGCCCAGTAGCCTCCACTGCTCATTGAAGTTATGGGCGATACTGATCAGCGCAGTCTGCGGCACTGACATATCCAACTCCAGCGAGTCAGTACCCAAGCGGTTCAGTGCACCATTGAGGATCAGACTGTCCACCTTGTGCACGTTTGGTTTGTCCTTGAACTCCAGATCGATCTTGCTGGTATACGCAAAACCGATTTGCGTGCGCTCGCTCAGCTTGTACAACAGCCCCAAGTTGACGCCGGTGCCGACGTCAGTGTCTTTGTATTCGAGCTGGCCATCGGGACGATCGAGCACGCCGAGCAGGTTGTTGTTGATGGCCATCTCGTTACGGTAGTAGCCAACCATGACGCGGGGGCCAATGCCGATGGACAGGTCATCGGTAAACTTGTACGCCAACGTTGGCTGGAACGACACGCCGATAATTGCCGCTTCTTGGTTGAAGTAGCGCCCCGCCCAATCATCGTCGTAGTCCAGCGCTAAGCCAAAGTTGCCATACATGCCGAAACCAATCGCCGCACGCTCATCGATCTGATGGCTGATAAATAGGCTAGCTCCGGGCAGGTACTGGAGGGCGTTGCCACCTTCGTTGCCGTCGAACTGGTTGTGATTGTCGCGGGAGAAACGCATGTCACCGAGGATCACCTGCGCGTTGGCGCTGACCTGGGTGCCCGCTAACTCGGTAATACCCGCCGGATTACTCATCAGCACGCTGGGATCGGTTGCCAGCGCGGCAGCGCCGGCGTTGGCCAGGCCATTGCTCTCTTGTCCGGCCTCGTAAATCAGAATCCCACCAGCCAAGGCTTTACTGTTCAGTACACATAGGCAGAACGCCAGGCTTGTCAGGCGCAAGCCATGGTTGCGATAACACGTGGCTGATTTCATCAGGCCTCCTCAAGATCAATCCATGATGTCGACCTGCCGACAATGCCGACAGGCCGAAGGCCACGCCTTAGTGCTTGGTCTTGAGTTGCTCAAACGATTTAACAATATCAATGGCCCAACCATCGAGCACCGCCCGGGCGTCTTTGGCCGTCATCACCTGGTCGGAGTTATCCAGGTCGGCGCCGGCACCTTTGCGCACCACTTGGGCAACCACCTTATTGTTGCTGGCATCGAGGAACTGCGCTTCAGTCGAAAGGCTGGTGTCTTGGTCGCGGATACCGGTGGCTGCACTCACGCCCGCAGCGACCAGGGCGATCGGGATTACCTCATACGGACGCAGGCCCTTGGTTTTGGCACTCACCGCAGTAATCGCCGGCCGCACGACCAATACACCCGGACCCGGGCCCTGGGCCAGAGGCAATACTTTGGAGAACTGGGTCTGCAGGGCCTGGTTGTAGTACCGGGTGATGCCTTGCAGGGTGGAATCCGGGATTTTCTCCGTCGCTTGTGGCTTGGGGTACAACTGGCTTGGCTCGACGTAGACGCTGCTGAATTTGTTAGCGTCCACCTTCGGGTCAATCCAGCGCATGACGGCTGCACCTGAAGGTGATTTCTCCTCCTTCAGCGCACTGTAGTCCTTGAGAAATCCGGAATACTGATCGGGTTCAACGTATTTGCTGGCGCAACCCGAAAGCGCGAGGGAGAGCACGCACAACGATGTGGCAAGTGATCTGAACTGCATAAAGAACTCCGATATAGCCAACTGGATAACGTCTGAAACAGCGAAAGTCATCGACTTTGCATGATGGCGGTAGCAGTCCAATTGCCGCCGCCATCTCCCCATAATTGACGAGTTACGGCGTCACGATGTTGAACCAGAAGTCGAAGTTGTCCATGTAGCTCATCAACTCTTCAAGCTTGCCTTCGTTGCCTTCAACCTTGATATCACCTGAACCTTTCGCGTCTTTGAGCGTGGTCTGTTTGAGCATCAGATTGTTCAGCGTGTCGCGGGTTAGGGTGATGGTCGCGTCGGCCTCTTTCGACTGCATGCCTTCGGTATGGTTGAGCACACCGTTAACCATCTCCAGCATGTATTTCTGCTTCAGATCAGTGAAATCGAGGTTCAGAGTGATGTGCTTGCCTTCGACCTCTGGCGCTTTCAGACGCATAGCCAGGAAATCGAAGAACAGGTCCAGGTCCATCGCCTTCACAGTGTCCGGACTCGCAGTGTCCGGTGTCGGCAGCTTCTGCACACCATTGCGAAGCTCCTGGGCACCGGTCAGGTAGAAGTTGCGCCACGGTCCACTTTCAGCCTGGTAGCCCAGTTGCTCCAGAGCATCGGCCTGCATGTTTTTCGCCGCCTGGTTATTGGGGTCGGCAAAGACCACGTTGTTGACAGCCTTAGCCACCCAGCGGAAGTCACCCTTGTCGTAGTACTCCTTGGCTTTTTTCAGCACGACATCGGCGCCACCCATCATGTCGACGAAACGCTTGGCCTCTTCCTCCGGTGGCAGCTCCCACAGAGTCGCGGGGTTGCCAATGAACCAGCCCAAGTGCAGCACGTAGGTGGCCTTGACGTTGTGGTTCAGCGAACCGTAATAGCCGCGGTTGGAGAACTTGCTGGCAATTGATTTGGGCAGTTTCACCTGCTCGGCGATTTCGGTCATGGTGTACCCCTTGTTGGCCAGACGCAGGGTTTCGTCGTTGATGTAGCGGTACATGTCACGTTGCGAGGACAGCTGGTCCTTCACTTCCTTGTTGCCCCACACCGGCCAATGGTGCATGGCGTACATCACTTGGACGTCGTCGCCCCACATCTTCAGCGCTTCGTTGAGATACTTCGACCACGGCAGCGGCTCGCGAATCTTCGCGCCACGTAGCGAGTAGGTATTGTGTAAGGTGTGGGTGGAGTCTTCAGCCGCGTTCAGGGCCTTTTTCTCCTTGATGTAATAGAGCATCTCGGCCGGCGCCTCGCTGCCCGGCGCGTAGAGGAACTCATAGGTGAGACCGTCGATAACGTGCTTCTCGCCGGTCTTCTCGATGATGTCTGTCGGCGGAATGAGGGTCACGGTACCGGCAGAGGTGGTAGTACCCAGGCCTGCGCCCAACTGACCGGTGGCATTGGGCGGCAGCAGGTTACCGTACATATAGCTGGCGCGACGGCTCATGGCGGTGCCGGCCATGACGTTCTCCGCCACTGCGTGCTCCAGGAAGCCCTTAGGTGCGTAGACCTTTACCTTGCCAGCCTTGACGTCTTCCTCATTGATCACGCCGCGCACACCACCATAGTGGTCAACGTGACTGTGGGTGTAGATCACCGCTACCACTGGCTTTTTCGGACGGTGCTTGAAATACAGATCAAGTGCAGCTTTAGAGGTTTCGGCGGAAATCAGCGGGTCGAAGATGGTGATGCCTTCCTTGCCTTCGACGATGGTCATGTTCGACAGGTCGTAGTTGCGTACCTGGTAAATGCCATCGGTAACTTCGAACAGGCCAGAGATGTTGATCAGTTGTGATTGACGCCACAGGCTGGGGTTGGTCGTGTCCGGCGCTGTCTCGCCTTCCTTGATGAAGGCATATTTGCTCGGATCCCAGATCACATTGCCTGACTTGCCCTTGATTACTTCGGTAGGCAGTGGGGCAATGAAGCCTTTATGGGCCAGCTCGAACGACGTCTTATCATTGAACGGTAGTTCCTTGAGCAAGGCATTGTTGGCTGCCTTGGTCGCCTCCGTTGCGGGTTTCGGTTGCTCTGCGGCCATCGCTTGGGTCGCCAGCGCGATGGCTACGACCAGTGAGCATGTCATGCCCGCCACTTTGCGTGCTTTTGAACCATTACGAGGGAAGAACTGCCCAGACGTCATCTCCAAACTCATCTCTATGCTCCTGCTAGTCGGAAATCGCACTACCAAACCGGTAAACGCGAGCATAGATAAACGTAGTAGGTTTTTATCAATTGGCTAGTGACCGAACAGTCTAAAATAATCCTTATGGGCGCAAAGCAACGGTTGCCCGTAGTCGGTTTCCCTAACCTCCAATCGCTCGCACAGCACTTTCCCAGACGCTCCAACCTTTGAGAAAATTGCACATAAATCACTGTTGCCTATGCTTATCCCTTGCTGTTCGCTTTAGTCGACTACAGGTGATGAACATGGATTCGAAACAGCGATGGATATACACCTCTTCGGCATGGGTCGCTTCGTTGTGCTTCGTGCCCATAGTTTGGGCTGAAGATTCTGCAGAGCTGGCCAAAAAAGCCCTCAACCCCGTAGCTGCCATGTACAGTCTCCCGGTGCAGTACAACTGGGACCAGAAGATGGGCCCGACCGGGGAAGGCATGCACAGCGTGACCAATATTCAGCCGGTGCTACCATTCACCCTCAACGCTGACTGGAACCTGATCTCGCGCACCATCCTGCCGATCATCGATCAACACGGTCATGCACCCAATGGTGCGGCGGACAAGTCCGGGGTTGGCGATATCACCCAAAGCTTCTTCTTTTCACCGAAAGAGCCCACAGAAGGTGGCTGGATACTCGGCGTCGGCCCGGCATTGCTGATTCCCACCGGCAGTGATGAATTGCTCGGTAGCGAGCAGTGGGGAGGCGGCCCAACCGCCGTTGCGCTGAAACAGGAAAATGGCTGGACGCATGGAATACTCGCCAACCATATCTGGGGGTTTGATGGCAGCCCTCCGGACGACAAGGAAAAGGTAAACCAGACCTTCCTGCAGCCCTTCCTTTCTTATACAACCAGTACCCTTACTACGTACGGGGTGAACACCGAATCTACCTACAACTGGCAGTCACGCGAATGGTCTGTACCGGTCAACCTGATGGTCACCCAACTGTTGAAAGTCGGTGGTCAGCCCCTAACGGTGCAAGTCGGGCCACGCTACTGGCTCGACAGCCCAGATGACGGTCCGCAGGGTTGGGGTTTTCGTTTTGCTGTGACGTTGTTGTTTCCACGCTGAGGTAGATGCGACTACAAGGGCTAGATGATGAATCTAGGCCAAGCTGCTGTCCGCCATTGGCCGAATCCAGCATACCGGGGCAGTCCGCTTAGGGTCGGTAACTGCCGGTCGTGAACAGCGGCTTTCAACCGTTTACGGACGTTCAGCAACCACCAAAAGCCATGGCCATGCTAACGCGAATTTCGCCAGAGATGATGAATGAGGCCATTGCAAATAATGAGATGAGGGACGGGGCATACCGCGAGCAAAATCACCGTCCGCACAAACCGTCAGCCCACTGCCTGATACTTAGTAATGCGACACATGCGAATGCAATCGAATACCCCCGATTCCGTCGTTTGGCCGTCTAGGATGGCAGAACAGTGCCCGTGTTAACGCGCAAAAATATCTGCATTAAAATGTGTAAGTATGTGCCACGGTTCTCCCTTGCAACGGCTCTGAAAGACCCGACTCTGTTGAGGTGCAGTGCTGGAAAATTTGCGTAAAAAAATGTGCACATCTTCAGCGGAATGGGGGGCAGAATTCGCTTTGGCCTGGCCAACTTAGTGTGGCCGCCAGAGATACCAGCTCAAGGTTCTCTCGGAAGGCGTCCGCTGTTTCGAGACGCTGAGGGTCATGCTTCGCCCCAAGCCCAGTGAGCTTGTCTTGGAACGCCGGTACTCCGCTTCACGGTCGATCGGAAAGCCAAGCGGCGGGAGCAGAGTGCCGCATACTGATATCTCCTCCCAGATTAAACCATGCTAGTTCGTGGTTCGGATTGATTTCAATATCTGCGGAAAACCAGGTTATTATTTCCATTTAATCGTTCTCGATGGTGAGCGGTGACAGCGGTGCGAAGCCCTTTGTGAGCTGGTCGAAGGGAGAGGATTTAACTTCGTGGTGGGAAGAGTACCTTCCTGAGATGAGCCGCCGCACCATAACCGTCCTGTGCCTCATTCAGAATGTCGTGGGAGAAGTAGTCCGCAAGACGTGCGCGGCCTTCTATCTCCGTGCGAATGTATTCTAGGGAGACCATAGGGCAGTCAGAGCGGTAGCTGGCGTGATGAACCAATGCGGCAGCCTGAAACAACCCATCGGCAAGGCCGTATTGATCAAGCCTGAGTGATGCGCACGCTTTCAAGATATTCCCGGCATCAATCTCGGTTTGACCCGGAAGCCGTTCATCGGGCAGCGAAGCGTGTAACCGAAGATGCTTCAGGTAGTGGTTCAATGAAGGAATGCTCAGACTGACTGAGTAGTGCCGACTGTACCAAAGGCCTATTAAGTCGATTTCCTCCTGGGTAATAGCCATTTCTTGGAAATAGCCAGCCCAAGCTTCATGTATATCCTCTGGAATACGTGCTTCAGGGAGATTGGTGAAGTGCTCGTTCAGGCGTTTTACCAAGCGGTAGCAATCCAGACGGATGGGGGCTTTGCGATCGTCGTTCAACGTCATCTCCGATTTGTGTCGCGGTAACGAGGTTTGGGTTGGGGCTCGGTCGATTCCCCTCGGCGGCGCTATGGGTGTCTTGGCTATTTAAGCTACCCCTGTGAGCCATCATATTGCCATTTCTATCACGCCCGCTATTCCATTAAGCTTAAGATTCACCTTCCAGGTACGGAGACTTTGGTAATGGGGGCTGCAGATGATTAGTCGGGGATCTGAATGGCATCGGTGGGAGCCGCATATTCATGCTCCAGGTACGGTGTTGAACAACCAGTTTGGCTCAAACAATCCGTGGGAGGCCTACCTTCGCTCACTCGAAGAGCTAGTGCCCGAGGTCGAGGCGATCGCCGTTACCGACTACTACGTCACGGACACCTACGAGGAGATGCTCAAGCATAAGGCTGCTGGTAGGTTACCAGGGGTCCAGCTCATATTTCCGAACATTGAGCTCCGTCTGGATGTCGCCGCCAAATCTGGCTTTGTGAATATCCACCTGCTGGTTAGCCCAGAAGATCCCGACCATCTTTCAGAAATAAAGCGCATCCTCAAGCGGCTTCAATTTCATGCTCTCAGTGATCGATTTGATTGCACGCGAGAAGAGTTGATCAAACTCGGAAAGCGCACAGACACGTCAATTGTGGATGATGTCGCTGCTCTGCGGCATGGCGCGACTCAGTTCAAAGTGAATTTCGACCAGTTGCGCAAGGTGATTCACGAAAGCGACTGGGCGAAGAAAAATATCCTTGTTGCGGTAGCTGGCAACGCAGGTGATGGCACATCTGGAGTTCGACAGGCTGCGGATGCAACCTTGCGACAAGAGATCGAAGGATTCGCACATATCGTTTTCTCCAGTAGCCCAGCACAGAGGGAGTTCTGGCTTGGCCAGCGTTCTGGGCTGACATCAGAGGATCTGCGCATTCGCTATGGCGGTTGCAAACCATGCCTCCATGGCAGTGACTCTCACGATCAGAAGTCAGTGGGACAGCCCGTCGACAAGCGATTTTCCTGGATCAAGGGGGCGCTCGAATTTGATGCCCTTCGCCAGGCCTGCATCGATCCGGAGGGTCGAGCGTACGTTGGAGAGTTGCCTCCACGTTCGGCTTTGCCTTCGCAGGTCATTTCCCACGTCAAAATCAGTGATGCGGACTGGGCCGCAACGCCAGATATCCCCCTCAATCCAGGCTTAGTGGCGATCATTGGAGCTCGGGGGTCGGGGAAAACCGCGCTGGCTGACATCATTGCTGCTGGCTGTGATGCAATCACTCCACTGAGCTGGGGCGCAGACGAAAACAGCAGCCCATCTTTTCTGGCCCGCGCTCGACGGTTGATCGGAAATGCTTCCACAACCCTGACCTGGGGAGGCGGTGCAGAAGTTGAACGTGCCCTTGATGGACGAGACGCCAACGGTCATATGTCTTTTCCGAGGGCTCGCTACCTTTCTCAGCAGTTTGTTGAAGAACTGTGCTCGGCCAAGGGGATGTCCGACGGACTGGTTGATGAGATTCAAAGGGTCATCTTTGAGTCGCATAGCCAGGATAACCGCGATGGGGCGATGGATTTTGAGGAACTGCGCGATCAACTTACAGCTCGCTTTCAGCAGGCGCGGCAACGTGAGGCAGCCGCGATAGGCGATATCTCCGAACGAATCGCCACTGAGCAGGAGAAAGAAAGCTCGATAGTGTTCCTTACAACCCAAGTGGCTCAGAAAAAGCAGCAGATCGAAGGGTACTCCATCGATTTAGCGAAGCTTGTGGTCAAGGGAACGGAGGCCCATGCGAAACGGCATGCTCAATTGAGTGAAGCTGCCCAGAATCTTCGAAACCTTATCCAAGCCTATGGCAACCAGCGTCGCACCTTCGTTGCTCTGCAAGACGAGGTACGGAGCATGCGCGCTACTGGTGCACCTGAAATGCTGCGGCAGGCTCAAGCCAGGCACACCAATAGCGGTCTTCGGTCGGACCAGTGGGATGAGTTTCTACTGATCTATCAAGGGAACGTTGACCAGAGCCTTGACGGCTACATCAAATGGTCTGATACGGAAATCGCCAAACTCAAAGGTGTGCCGCCACCTCCGGGCGATCCAAATGTCCCTCTGATCGCAGATTCCACAGACATCTCAAGTCTGCCATTGGCGCCTATAGCCGCCGAGATGACAAGGCTCGAAGCGCTGTTCAGCGCCGATAAGCTGATTCAAGAGCAGTTCAAGGCCCTGAACGACCGTATCACCCAAGAGAACACAGCTCTCAAAACACTGGAGACCAGGCTCACCGATGCTCAAGGTGCTGAGGCCCGCCGTAAGGCGCTGCAATCTGAGCGCAATGAGACCTACGGCCGTGTGTTCGAGGCTATTATCAATGAACAGAACGCCTTGGCCGATCTCTATGATCCATTGATGGTTCGGCTGGGAGCATCGTCAGGAACACTCAAAAAGCTCAGCATCTCTGTCCGGCGGACAGCTGACGTTGTTAAGTGGGGAGAGATCGGGGAGGACACGCTACTTGATCGGCGAAAGGCTGGGCCTTTTAACGGCCGCGGCTCCCTGATTGACGCTGCCACAAAAGAGCTTAAAGTCGTCTGGGAAACGGGCTCAGCCTTGGATATACAGACGGCGATGGCGGCTTTCATGGAAAAGTACCGCAGAGACTTCGTCTCGCATGCCCCGTTCGCCCAAACGCAGCAAGCAGAGTTCCGAGCGTGGGCCAAGCAGTTTACAACCTGGCTCTACAGCACCGATCACATGACGGTCCGGTACGAAATCCTTTACGACGGCATCGACATAAGAAAGCTATCGCCCGGGACGCGGGGAATTGTGCTCCTGCTGCTGTATCTGGCTCTCGACGACGCTGACGATCGGCCTCTAATCATCGACCAGCCAGAGGAAAACCTTGATCCTAAGTCAGTTTTCGATGAGCTGGTGGCTCTGTTCATCGCTGCCAAGGCGAAACGTCAGGTCATCATGGTCACCCACAACGCCAACCTGGTGATCAATACTGATGCTGACCAGATAATCGTGGCGACCTCGGGACCCAATACCCCAGGTGGGTTACCGCCTATCTCCTATGTATCAGGCGGCCTGGAGAGTTTGGAGGTGCGCAAAGCGGTATGTGAAATTCTGGAAGGCGGTAACACCGCGTTTCAGGAGCGTGCCCGACGATTACGAGTGCGACTGGAGAGGTGAGGCCTGGGTGGGGAGCTTGCTCCTGCCCACCATGTGCACACAGGGGAAGAAGATCAAAGTCCAAGTCTCTAATATGCAGGATAGGTAGGGAAAATGCCTATTTTTCAATAAGATAGATTTTGGTGACAGACCTTATTGTTTGATTCTTCTTGTGATTCATGAGAGCGGACGGTCTGTGACAGCTTTACAGAATTGTCTGAAAGCTCCACAACCCCCGAAACTCTGGCGTGAGAGATGACAGACTTTATTGTCGGACATTAGCGCAGAGGCTTCTGGCACACCCAAACCGCGTTGATCATGGACTCACTAACTAAGGAGTGTCACCCATGAATACCGCCATCAAATCTGCTGTCATCGCCATCTGCTTCACCGTTGTCTCTGGCTGTTCGGTCAACCCGCAGACGGGTGAGCGAGAGTTCGACCGGACTGCAATCGGCGCGACCGTCGGCGGAGTAGCCGGGGGTATCCTGGGCGCGGCTGTCGGTGGCGAGCGCGGGGCTCTGATAGGTATCGCTGCCGGCGCAGCACTCGGCGGCGGTACCGGGTATTGGATGGACAAGCGGGCTATCAAGTTGCAGGAGGAGTTGAAGCAGAAAGGGATGGAGGCATCCACGAGCATCGACCCTGCAACTGGCCTCCAGATGCTGACGATCCAGGCCCCTGCCGATGTTGTCTTCAGTTCGGCGTCAGCTGACCTACACCCGAGCGCGTATCAAGGGTTGTTCGCTATTTCGAGTGCCCTGGAAGGTCAGTCGAACCTTAGGGTTGAAGTTACGGGTCATACAGACTCCACCGGCAGCTCCCAATTCAACAACCTCTTGAGCTACGCGCGCGCGCAATCGGTAGCGCAGTATCTGTTCGCTGGCGGCGTTCCTGCTCAGTCGATTGCAGTGCGTGGAGTTGGCCCGCTCATCCCTGTTGCGAGCAATGCAACGGCTGAGGGCCGGGCGCAAAACCGTCGTGTCGAGATTCGCATCAAGCAGGCCTAACGCTAAGCGTAGATAATGCGCCCGTGCTCAGGAACATCTGGCCGGGCGAACATCCTGTCCAGATCGTTGGGCGAGTAGTCTGCCAACCAACTGTCCTGATGAGGCAACTGGACCGCAGCCCGCCAGCTTCTCACTGCCCCTACGTCCAAATGCACGAAGTTTTTGGCAATGTAGGTTCCCACCCCCCCAACCCCGATCACCTTAATCAAATTCGCAAGTGGCTCTGTTCCAACCCCAGGTATGCGAATGTCAGCTGCTTTCGCTTTGACGTGCATCGAATTCAGGGCAGCACCCTCAAGTGAGGAATTGAATGCCGGCGTTCTGTATCCGCTGTTAATGAGTATTTTTGCCGGAAGCTGCTTCATGCGCAGGTATGCACTGGCGATCCAGAGCAAATCCAGCAGCTTGGCGTCGATCTGGACCGTCTTCTTCGATACCACGTCTCTCAGCAGGGTGCAGGCGATAGCGTATCCGCGTTGGTCCCACCCTTGCCCTTTCCGGTAGTAATAGAACCTTGCCTTCTCGCCCGACTGGGGGCGTTCAAGGTCAAGAAACCGGTCCCGATCAAGGAGAACTGCACGCCAGTCGCGCTGCCTCGATCCATATGCGAGGGATGGGATTGAAGTCATTGCTATCGGAGCTGAGAGCGCCGCGGCAATGATTTGACGACGGCTTAGTAAGGTTTCTTGACTCATACCTGGGCATCAATTGGCTAAAGCTGCCCCGAGTGTATTGCTCTCCCCTTGGGATCGCACCTCAAAACACGGTACCGTTTTTCACCCCGGCGCTCGGCGGTAGAATTGCGGATACAGTCAACCCGCACCAGGACTATTCGAGGAAGATCATGGCACTGTGCAACCCACCTACCCCACCGGACGGATACAGCTTGGTCGTTTCGGGGTTGGTTCGATTCGGTGACATCGCATTTGGGGGTGACACCCTATGCTGGGGATCGATTACTCCGACTGACCGCGAGTGCCTTGGAACACAAGTGGCGGCTTACTATGCCATCGCCAGGTACACCGGCCCCGGCCCCCGCCTGGCCCGCATTCAATCCCCCAGCTCGGAGCCCACCACCAAAAATAGCGAAGCTCGTATCTCTGCATAGGCTTCTGGCACAGGCTATAGGGGCTGAGAATTTCTCCATCGACAACTGGAGATTCTCATGCCTCAACCCATTCCATCAATGCGAACTGTTGGCAAGGTACTGACCCCTGAGGGCCAACACCACTTCGCCTATCTGGCTATTCATCCTCATCAGGATTTGGCGCTGCTCGATGCATACGCCCACGATGTAGGCACGGCTCCTGGTATTCGTGTGGTGGCCGATGAAGACACGTTCCTTCTTCTCGATGAGTCTGCTTATGCGGCCTGCCTCGCTGCTGGCACTGCGGCACCGTTAGACGAATCCACCTGTGAATGGGTTCGGGAACGTGCCGAAGCAGATGAAGCTGAGTGGTATGGCTGTGTCACCGAGGTCGCCATCAAACAGGACAAACTGGGTACTCCTGTGGTCCTCGGCTACTACTCGCGAGATGAGGCTGAGGCTATTGCCTCCATGCTCACCCCTGACCCCCACCTCGTGGCGCTGAACCCCAAGCAAATCTTGGAAGCCGATGCATCGGGCGATGTGTACCACTACCAGCTCCGATTCCCCGACGATAGTGAGGACTCCGTCCTCTTTGTTCGCGCACCTGACTGCGACACCGGGCTGGAATTTGCCAAGGCCCATCTGCGCTCACTGCGGAATGCCACCCCTGAAGTGGAAATCGTAGGTATCAACACCGGCCTACTAGCACGAGCGGTCTGATGAATTCGATAAGCCCGTTTTGGCTGGTGGCACACGTTGCCGCCGGTACTATCTACCCCATCACCTACTGAGACAGACCGATGAATTCCTGCGAAGTACTGCTTGCCCTCGACAAAGTTGCCGCCGTGAGTGGCAAGAACGACAAGTCAACGCTGTTGACTGCCTACATGGTTGATCCAACCTTTGAGCGTGTGATGAAGTTCATGCTCAACCCCCTCATCAGCTACTACAAGCGGCCTGCCCGCTCCCAAGTGTTCGGTACCGAGCAGTTCAGCGACGATACCTGGAC
Organism: Pseudomonas arcuscaelestis; assembly: GCF_016881005.1. Classification (GTDB taxonomy): domain Bacteria; phylum Pseudomonadota; class Gammaproteobacteria; order Pseudomonadales; family Pseudomonadaceae; genus Aquipseudomonas; species Aquipseudomonas arcuscaelestis. The sequence goes on from NZ_JACOPV010000009.1 coordinate 16,147, forward strand.
CTTGCTGGAGCGTCTGTCCACACGCCAACTGTCGGGGAATGCAGCCGGCGTCCAAGTGGAACGCACACTGGCCACACTCACCCCAGAATCCTCCGAGCTGCTGTGGCGAATCCTTCATCGTGATACGCGTGCAGGATTCTCCGAGGGATCGATCAATAAGATCAAACCCGCGACGATCCCCGAAGTCCCGTATATGCGCTGCGGGTTGCCTTCCGACGTCGATCTGAACCTGTGGCCATGGGCTCGGGGCATCTATGTACAACAGAAGGCTGATGGCACGTTCTTCAGCCTTACTGTCAAGCAGGGTGGTGTCACGATTAACAGTCGACAAGGCTTCGAGTGGCCACTGGAGTTCTATGGCGAGCTTGGCGAACACTTTGCCAGCTTCCCTGACGGCCAGTACCACGGTGAGATGCTGGTCATGCAAGGCGGCGACGTCCTGCCGCGCGAGATTGGTAACGGTATGCTCACTTCTGTGAATAAGGGTTCGCCATTCCCGCTTGGCTGCACCCCAGTGCCTCACCTGTGGGACGTCATCCCCCTTGAGTCGCTCACACGCCGCGGGACTTGCCAAACCCCATATTCTGAGCGCTTTGCGACGGTTCAAAAGGTTGTGGAAGAGTTCGGTGGCGGCTTGGTCCATGTGATTGAAACCGTCATCGTTCACTCGCTTGACGATGCTTACGCGGTTTCCGGCAAGTACATCCGCGAAGGTAAAGAGGGCGCGGTAATCAAGCATCCCGATGGGATCTGGCGCGACACCGGCTCCAGTGGCTCGCCGGACGCTATCAAGATCAAACTCCAGGCACCCTGTGAGTTGCGTATTACTGGCCTAACACCGGGCAAGGGTAAGAACGCCAAGACCTTCGGTTCGCTCGCATGTGCAAGCGAATGCGGGATGGTAGAGGTGAACATTTCAGGCTTCCCAGATGAGTTGCGGCTTGAGATTTCTAATGATCCCGATCGTTTCATTGGTTCGATCATCACGGTCAAGTTCAACGACATCACGAAGCCCAACAAGAAGACTCAGGTGTATAGCCTGTACCTGCCTCGCTTCGGGGAGCTGCGCCCCGACCGGAAGACGGCAGACTCGCTCGAGCGTATCCAGCAGCAGCTTGCTGATGCGAAGGCCGCGATCGGGATGATCGAGAAACTAGCGGCCTGATCCCCGCTGCCTCGCTGGCTTGGCCAGCGGGGCTTCTACTGGGGCAAACGCGACCGGCCCTCTATCACAAGCCAGACTGGCGGCCCAGCGCTCCATGGGCTGGGTGCCAAAGTACCGAGGTGAATTCCGAAGGTTGGTTTTGACTTGTGGGCGAGGCAAAGCAGTGCTAAAAAGGTCGCGTTCTATGCCCAATCCCTGATTGAGGCACCCTGCCTATCTCGACGCTAATCCGTCTGATTTGCATGGACCTATCGACCCGTCAGTAATTTCTGGCTGTTCTTTAGGTAGATACTGTTAGATCAATCTAAATCCGTAGTGAGGTTCTGAACCTCCCTACACATCCTGATCTTATCGACTTCTGTTGATGACGATCGCATTGCCCTTCCTTGAAGGTGCTTCCCCAGACGGCAGAGATCACACCCTGTCGTTCAGGCTTGGTGTTTTCATTTCCACACGGTTTGAGCGCCATGCTTGGAGCTTTGCTCTTGCATTGCTTTTGGGTAAATCCTCGGTAACGAGAAATTCATTGCGCAGAACACAGCTTTCCGGCTGTGCGGATCATTTCGGCTTGCCGTTTCGATCCTCCTTGACCCGTCGCAATGATCGATCTGTTCGCTATCCACCAGCAGCACCTAGTGCTTTTGGTAACGGCGATTCAGTTCAACCTTCCGCATTAGCGGTTCCCTCCGGTCAGGCCTGACTTCTCCAGGCTTTGGCCAGGTTGATGTTGGTTCCCTCCATCGTCCTCCTGGCCTTAGAGCACCAGGTGTCTTTGAGTATTACCAGTGCTCTACTGGCGAGAGATAAATGATGAGTAATTCCGAATTCAACGGATACGCAGAGTGTAGTAAGCCGGTTGAACTGGAGTGCAACAAAGCTGCCGCATCACCAGGCCGCTGCGCGCCGTAAAAAGCTGCGCGCCCCGGTTAAGCACAGCCGTTTCACCCCATAGGCATTTTGCCGTTATCGGTTACCACCCCACTCAAGGGGAAATCTGGTGACTTGCAGGTTGAATGATCTGGCACCTCGGTGTTTGTGTGTTCCACCTAAGAGTCCAAACCCTACCAGGGCATTCCTATGCCCTGGCATGGATGCCCCTCCTCGGAGACGCACCCATGAACGTAAACGGCTTTCGAAACTACTTCTCGGATCAAATCGAGTCGACGCGTGAACTGTTTCATCCTGGTCAATTGAATAAACGCACTCCCTGCAAGCTTGAAAAGACCTTGGTCCGGGAAATCGAGGTTCGACACGAGAAATTGCAAGCTGTGTATGCCGAACTCGATGAGCTTGGCCCTGGCATGATCATGCAGAACGGATCGGGGGATTCGTGGGCACTGATCTTGCCGGACGCATCAGAGCCTGGACGCTTTCGCTACTCGGTGTTCAGGAACATAGGCTGGATGAGCCATTTCACTACCGATACTATCGATGAGGCAGTCCTCGAGGCGTTCAAGTCTGGGTTCACCCAGGTTGCGCCGCGAGACACTCTCGACAAGCTGTCGGCCACTCTGGAGTGGAAGAAAGGTTGCGAGCGATTGGTACACCATGAAGCCCACCAACGTGGCGCTATGTCGTTTGACGACATGCTCGCTAAGTTTGAAGAAATTGAAGCCAAGCATCACCAGCAACTGCTGGTCGCTTGAAGTTTGGTGTGATGAGTTGGGCCGTCCGCGGTTCCAGCCCTAGCATCTGGATTCATTGATCTAACAGGGAAGACCCTCACAGCCTTATTTGGGCTGTGAGGGTTTTTTGCTTCTGGCACAGCTTTGTGACACCGACACTATCCATACACCCAAGCAGTCGAGCCCCTTCGTCGGCTGAAAGAACAATTGAGCTAAGGCATGTCTCATCGCTGCCGATAGCCAGACATCGGGTAGGCCATGACCCAGCCTTGGCGTTTCAAGAGCTGCCGTTATCGTCTCTATCCCGGATGGAGGATTTACAGTGCAGCAAGGTAACCAAGTCGGATCGTACACCACCGCCCACAAAGGACTTCTCGAGTACCTCTCTGACCAGGTGATGGCTCAATTGAGTACCCAGGACGGAGACCAAGCACCGTCTGCAGTAAACTCAGCACAAACTGCCGAGGCCGAAGCCGGAGATCGCTCCTCCTCGTTCTTCTTCAACACGGGGCGACCGGGCTGTACTTGCCCGCGATGTGCAGTAATGCGCCGCCTGGTATGATTTGAGCCCCTTCAAGAGTTCATGACTATGTCCAAGTTTCCTCAACCGCCAGAATTGAAGGACGGCACCTACAAAGCCCGGTGCAAAGAATCGACGCAACTGAAAGCGGCGATCAACGGCCACAGCCAGGTATGGCCTGAGGCGGACCTAACAATCCGCGAAGGGTGGGCGTCCTTCTCCAAGGACGGCATCGTCGTCTGGAAATGCAACTCTGGCTATGCAAGCCTCCATTTCAAAGTCACCGCGACGGCCTGTTGAATTTGGTAACCATGTTTTGAGGTGCAATCTGGATTCCAATCGGTAAGCTCCAGGTAACTTGGTTATCTGTAGGTGCGCACCTAATGCCTCAACCCTCCTCCCCACGCTTGACCAAATCCACCAATCAGCTTTGCCTCGGCGAATACATCATGCAGCCTGGAGAGAACGCGCTTCTCCGGGTACTGGATGTTGCACCACGACGCACCATCAAAATCGGTCGCCTCGAAGGCCGTTACGCCGGCACCACCTTCACCGCCGGTCAGCAGCTCGGCCGCCGCTGGGAGATCATTCCTCCCGAGGAGGCTCGTACCCGCCTTGAAGAGTCCGAGATGCCCGCTCTCTCAGCATAACCGTGAGCTCTTGGCACGAGCAGCTTTGTGCCACGCTATTGTCCATTCTTGACGACCAGCCTTCTCTTCGGGTGTACCCTGATATGGCCTATTGGTCACACGTTGTCCTAAAACCAACTAACGAGCACCATCATGGATAGTCGCCTTCAAATTGCGCAGGACCTGGCTACGGAATGGCACATGGGTGAGGTGCGAAAGTACACTGATGGTGAGCCCTACATCATCCACCCTATTGCGGTCGCTCAGATTGTGGCCTCGGTCACCGATCGGTGGGAGGAGATAGCCGCGGCGTATCTGCACGATGTACTGGAGTGCGCTGAAGATCTCCGCGCCGGGCGCGAGGAGGTGATACTGGTTCGTCTCGGTAGTGAGGTTCTGAACCTGGTGCTAGAAGTCACCAATCCCAGCCGACCATCTGACGGTCCCCGGGACGTTCGAAAGGCCATTGACCGTGAACACCTCGCGAAGGCTTCCCCCGCTGGCCAGACTCTACGGCTAGCAGACGCCATTCACAACTTCTCAAACCTTGAGGAGCGAAACCCTCGCTTCGCGCTGACCTATGCCCAGGAAAAGGTGTTGATACTCCCCCTGACGCTGCAAGGCTCCCAGCAGTTGCATGCTCGACTCACAGAGATGCTTATGCCGCTGACATTCCGAAGGGATTAAGCGGGCGCCGCGGCTACAATTTTCGCTTCCTGGACTGAAGAGCTAAGCCTGGCGCTGGAGAGGTAAGAACGGGAGGTTAGACATAAATCTACACCTCCCATCTGTTGGCAGGGTTACATGTGAGGGGGATGCGAATCCCTCCACGCCAAGTAGGCTTTGTTGTGCTTCTTCTGAATTCGGCCCGCATAGCCGAATCCTGCGAACGTCAAAAGGATCAAGGGGATTACCCACCAGTCCTTAGCAGAGAAGCCAGTGTCGCTGAGAGGGAGTCCGTATTTGCCAAGAGCAACCAAGGCGCTGAATCCGATCGTCAGGGCCAGGCATTGCTTGAGGTGTGGGAGATCTGGCGCGCCTCGAAATGGGTCAGCAGAGTCAGGCTGTGTTTTCAGCCATTTTTTGTGAGCCCAGTCATGCTGCAGTTCCAGAACAGCACAAAGCGCAAATCCTGCGCCCCCGATGGCGAGCAACGAATAATGCAACCAGACAGTTGAGGTCAGAAATTGGGCCAAAATTAGGGCCGTGAGGGCAAACAACGTTGTGTAAATTTGCTTCTGTTTCGGTGGCTTTGGGGCGCCAGTCGACTTATCCATGGTGAGTCCTTCTGGTAGTGATCAGCCATGCTATGGCCTTGCTGGTCCGATCAGCAATCCAAAACGCATCGTCGAAACCTTCCAACTGCGAGCTGCAGACCCTACAGGCCGGGGATGACTCAATATGACTACACGGGTGATTCTGGCACACCATGTTGCGGGTGATGATTGCCTCATCATTTTACGAGGTAGCCATCATGGCCTGGCTTCTAGTTTCCCGTGCACTACCCATCATGTCGGATTATCAGTTGCTTTATCCCCGCTCTGAGCCAGTCATCGTGTATATGGAGTCCGAGCAACAGCAATTCGCGCGCTATGTTCGGATGGACGAGGACGGTGATCAGTGGTCCGGCCGCTGGGTAAGTGAGTGCAGCAATGGGTGGGACTTGACCGACCACGTCACCCACTGGCGGCCAAGCCTTGAAGCACCCACCGACAATGTTGGGCCAGAGCCCATCAAAGGCTTTTTCATTGAGCAAGAGCAGCTCGACCAGCTGCGCCTGATTGAAACTGCCTGGTACGGAGACGGAACTCACTTAACCCCGGATCGCCGTCGCGATCTCGCAAACTCACTGCATACCTTCATTGGAGCGATCTCAAGCCAGCCGGTCCAGGTCTGAGCGAATTCCGATTGGGTATTTTGGATTCGCCCCTGCCCTGAACGATGGTTGAATAGCAAACATGCCCGGTAAACCCGGCGTTCAACCAGCTCGTAAGGACACTCGCATCACCATGGCAAAGCGTGGCGTAAACTCGGTAACGATTATTGGCACGATGGGTGCTGACCCTAAGGTTCACCAGTTCCCGAATGGCTCGACTACAGTCGTATCTCTCTCAACAAGTGAGTCATGGAACGATAAGCAGAGCGGGGCCAAGACCGAAGATGTCGAGTGGCACCGGGTGGTGCTTAAAGGTCGTCACGGCGAATTAGTGGCCCAGCACGGACGTAAAGGACGAGAGCTTTATGTTCTTGGGAAAAATAAAACCCGCAAGTACACGGCCGGTGGAGTGGAGAGAAGCATCACCGAGATCATTGTTGACCCATACGACGGTCAATGCCATTTCATGGATGGTAAAGGGGATCAAGGTGGAACTGCACAAGCAGGCCGGCATCCAAGGAACGTGCAACCAGCCCCCCGTCAGCCGCAGGATCAGCAGTCTGCAGACCAGGGTGATCTGACTCCGCCCTCTCAAATGTTTGATGGGCCAGCCTTCGATCCAGCATATTACCGAGGCGTACCATCCTGACTGTCAGCGTGCGCAGCGGAAAATGGAAACAGGAAACCTGTCCGTTGAGTCAGAATGTGAGCCTTAAAATAGGGGCTGGTTTGATGTATGGTGCCAGCGTTTTCGGGTATTTGTGTGCCCCAAGATTACCTGCGTGTCCAGCAGCACAAATTGAGCTGCACACTAAACAATGCATGTGCCCACACCTGAGGGGTACGACCGGTTGCCAGGATCGACACGGGAAGTAAGCGTGATCGACCTGGTACCCTTGATCGTTATGAGCCGCTAAGCACCAATGGATTCTGGAAAATTGCGTCAAAATGATACAACTGTGGTTGATCTACAGCCCACCACACGCTTTGAACTCGTCTATATGCGTCGCCGTGAATTCCTTCCCCTTTCGGAATCCCACGACGTGGATGACACGCTGGCACTCGATGTGCACAGCGGTCCTCCCGTACATGAGCGATCGAAGCGCTGGCAGTCTCAGGATGCCTTTGAGATGCGCCGGATCACGAAGCTTCAAAGTAAGACTGGTGAGGTCATCGGATACCGGCCGATGATTCAGAAAGGCCACGGTTCAGACCGTGAGCGCCCGAATAAGTCTTTCAGGGCTTCTGACTTCGGTGGCAGCCTTGATGAAGCGTTACGTCAGGCCAAGCTCTGGCGCGACAGCACAGAAATCAAGCTTGGCATCAAACCAGGCCGCCTGCGTTCCAAGACCGTCGCGAGGCCATGGTCTGGGGTTTCACTAATTGTCGCGAAGTCGACCGGTGCCCGCTCCTACTGGGGGAGCAACCATGTGATGGGCAGCAAGCCTCTGCGGGCCTATATTGGCAAGCGATCCTACATCGATGCCTACCACGATCTGATCAAGCGCATTGCCGAGCGCGATGGAATTCCTCTCCCTGAGGAGCTGCCATCACCACCCCCTCCTCGTGATGATCAATACCGTCGAATGACAAAGGCCGGCCTCACTGGCATTCCAGAACCATCGCGCAGGCGGAAGTCTCGATCCAAAGCCTAACCTGAATTTCCGATACACCACTTTGGCTGGTGATTTTGATCGTATGAGGTAGGTTATCGTCATGTGATCAAGGACATGTCGACTATGAAACGCTTTGCCTCGCTTCTGCTCCCACTCCTATTGACTGGCTGCGGTGAGAGCATTAATGGCGCCTACCAGGCAGCCATCCAGTATGCCGATGAGCAGCCCCGCCCTGTGGGCCTTGCCATTATTCAGCATGACAAGATCATTGCAGATGGCAGATCCGTTGCTGTTGCTGAATGGAAGCATGATGGTTCGACCTACACAGCCTTCGATGCTGAGGGTAAACGCCTGGCGCAGCTCGTTCGCAATGATGCAGGGGATCTGGTGCAGTCGCTGCCAATGAGTCGTGTGGTTTATCGGAAATTTGAGTTCTGACGCACTCATTTTCGTCGGGGTGCTGCTGTATCGATATTGCCAGGCGATCCACGCCGGAACCATATCAAAGCGTCGCTCTTCGCAGCAAGGGCGACTTCAGGGATCAAGCATGCGCGTGCTACATCGGTTTTTAGCTACCTCTCTTCTGTTCGTCGCTTCAGGTTTCGCGGTTGCCAATGATGTACGAATCCTGCCTTCTGCAACCGCGGGAAATGCTTCTCCACCCGAGGTTTACCTTTCGGGGGACATCACCGACGCCACCGTCAGTCAATTGTCCGGGCTGATTTCTAGTAGGGGACTCCAAGGCTCTATTGTCTATCTGGATTCGGCTGGCGGTGACCCCCAGGCCGGGATGAACCTTGGCAGTTTAATCAGACGCTCGAACATGAACACGGCAATAGGCAAGCCAGGCGCGAGCCCAGGCCACCCCGCTGCCGGCCGGTGCATGAGTGCGTGCGTTCTGACCTTTGCTGGTGGCAAGTTCAGGTTCGTCGATCAAGCCTCTCAGCTTGGCATCCATCGATTTTATCGGCGTACGGCCATGTCGACCGATCTCGATGTTGCCCAAGTCATGTCAGCAGCGATCACCGCGTATTTGATAAAGATGGGTGTAGCCCCTGCTCTATTCGAAAGGATGGTTCAAGTTGGACGCGGTCAGATGGAGATTCTCGGGCACATAGACGCTGCGAAGCTGAACCTCGTCAATAACGGCGTGTTGCCGGCCGAGTGGGGGATCGAAGGTAAAAAGGGGCAGGTTTACCTGATGGGGAGCCAGCAAACGTGGAATGGCACCGGGAAAATCATCATGACCTGTGCACCCAATAGCCGGATCAAGTTCTCGGCCCTCTACAACGCTGGCGACAACAACGCCTTTATCACTCGCAACGCAAAGAACTACAGCCTACGGCTCAACAAGCAGTTCCTTCCGGTCGCCTCGCTGCAGTCAAAGCCGGCCATCAGCGGTGATTATGTCCTGGCCAGCTTCACACCTGACGACAATATGCTTTGGTCAATATCTGGGGCAGAGCAGCTTGGGTTCGGGTTTCACACAAAGGAATCCTCAACTTTCTACGGGTTTCTCGTCGACGCCACTGGCGAGCAAGACCTGGTCCGAAGCTGGATTAAGCACTGCACTGATCGCTAATGCTTCTGGCATACGCAGGAAAGAGTGAGGATTGCACCATTATTCAACGAGGAGCAATCCATGCGATCTGCAAGCACCTTTCAAGAATCAGCAGCGGAAACGCGTATCTACAGCGCTGATGGAGCAACCTTCGGCCTCAAGACGGGTGGTTCACGCCGGTGCCAAATGGAAGGCTGCCGCGGCGAATCTATCGCTGTTCGCTGGCAAGATGGAAAGCTTACCTATCCTTGCACTATGGGGCTCACCGGTCACCCCACCGGCGCCTCTCAAATTGTGGGGGGCTTTTGATGATCATCCCTCACCAGCAACTTGAACCAGATACTCTTCAAAACCTCATTGAAGACTTCGTCAGTCGCGAGGGCACCGACAATGGTGATGAGTCGACAGAGTTGCAGAAAGTGCAGGCGGTACGGTCGCAGCTTGCCTCAGGGCAGGCTGTGATCTATTTTGATGCTGAATACACCCAGTGCATCCTTGCATCCCGTGATCAGGTTCCCAAAGCGATGCTGGGGGACTGGCAAAGCGATTGATAAGCCCACTCCAAGCCCTACACGAAGAAGCCGACTGCAAGTGAGCAGGCATTCAAACGTGAGATTGAGGAGATGCGGGCGGTGGGTGCGCACCAAGATGAATCGATCGCTCCGCCTGCCGCTACCACTGGCGAGCTAACCCTGGAAGACTTTCCGGGGTTGGCACAAGCGGCATCCACCCAGAAATTTTGAGACCATGTTTTGGCTGTGATCTATTCCGGCATTCTGCAATGATTTGCTCGTCCAAAATGCCGGAACTCCCCGACCATGCGTTTCCCACGATTACCTATCTGCATACTTGCGGCTGCCATCACGTCAGGGTGCTCAACCCAATCCCAGTATTATTCATCCGAAAACCCTTTTGATGAGCCCCTGGCCGCTCCTGAGGTGATTAGCCGGGCGAAGGTAAAACCCACATCGCCTCGAACCACTCAGCCGCCCGCGCCCGCGCCTGCGCCTGCAGTTTTGCCTATAGCCCACATTCGGCAGACCATACAAACCCCTGATACGGATGTTCAGGTTTTTGCTCTGGGTGACTCCTCATTTTCAGCCGTCTCAGTTCCCACGCCGGCAGTGGACCAGGGTTATGAGCCGCCGCATTCCCAGCAAGTGGATGATGCCGGCGGTCAGGCTGTTGAGGTGCTTCAGGAGGCTCGACGTGTTGGCGCTGGGGGCGACGTAGCAGGTCAGATCTCGTTGCTCGAGCAGGCAGGCTATATGGGCAATCCAGATGCCTTCTACGAGCTAGCCAAAATCTATCTCACCGGGATTGGCGTCGAGAAGGCTCCGGATGCTGCGGTTGGATTCTTGAACTCTGCCATGAACCTCGGCCACGTCGAAGCAACCCGGGTGCTTGGCTGGCTTTACGTTATGGGCAGTGGGGTCGGTAAGGATGTGTCTTACGGCGAGTTACTGCTGGCAAAAGCTGCAGAAACCAGTATCCGTGCACAACGCGAGTTCGGGATGGCCCTGACGAACCAGCGTATTCCGCACCTGAATGATATGGAGCGCGGCCTCGAGTATCTGAAAACGGCCTCAGCTGCCGGCGACGCGGATGCAGCCAAAGCATATGAGGCCGCGTTTACGCGCGAGGAAGGGATTGAACATGCCGCAGGCACTTCGGTCTCATCAGCAAAGCCTATCGCTGTCACCACGAGTGCCACCGAAGCTGCACCAAGACAGGCAGTTCGGGATGGTGGGGTGAGCTTGGAGGAGCGTGGTCGTAGCGGCGATACCACTGCTCTCTACCAATACGCCCTCAATGTTTCCTTGGGGCGTATCCGCACTGGTGGTGACCCTCAATTTAAGGCGTACTGCTGGTACTCCGTAGCCGCAGCGCGTGGTTACGCACCGGCCAATGAGGAAGTGAAGTCGTTGGCTGGCGTTAAGGCATTGGCGGATAAGCGGTCGCCAGGCCGCATGGATGCGTGCATCGAGGAGTTGAATGCGGCGATCGATGGTTCTTAGTCTTCACTGCTCGCCGCGGCGCGTCCGGTGACAGTAATTTGGTAACCACCATTCGGCTGATCAAGAGCCTTTACAAAGCCGACGCTTACCAGTCGCCGCAAGTGTCGCCCACCAAGTAGGGCCTTTCGAGAGTTGTCGAGCTTGCCGTCCAAAGCTTCGCCCAGGTCGGCCGGTGTGCTGACAGCTCCGCCAATCCGATTCAGGGCTCTAAGTGCCAGCATATCCAGTTTAGAGATGACGACATTTGCGGGCCCACGCGAGAAGCTGCGATGTGCTAGTAGAGGTGTTTTTGGCTGGCTCATAATCGATTCTGCGCATACGGGTCCGTGCAACTCTATACCGTCAGCAATCAGAGGCAAGTCATTATGCCCCTTCGAAATTCCACATTTTCCGCCATGCGCTCTCCCATGAAAATGGCAATAGCATTTTGAGTAGCCACCGTTACGTTTATCGGCAACCATACTCCCTGCAAGGAGCACTTCATTTTTTCAGAGGTAGAGTAAATGTCAGATAAGCCACTCCGTGTAATGATCGTCGATGACTCCCGTACCATTCGGAAGGCTGGCGAGGAGTTCCTGATTTCAGCAGGGTGTGTGGTCGTACTGGCTGAAGATGGGTTCGACTGCCTTACCAAAATTATGGACTTTGAGCCGGACTTCATCTTTGTCGATGTGATGATGCCCAGGCTGGACGGTTACGCGGTTACTCAAGTGATCCGCTCCCACGCCCAACTCAAATCTAGCCCCGTGGTCATGCTGTCCTCAAAGGATGGCGTGTTCGATAAGGCAAAGGGCATGGCAGCAGGCGCGACGGATTACCTGTCAAAGCCGTTCAAGCGCGAAGACCTGATCGCAGCGATCACTAAATATGCCCCTGGTTTCAAACCAGCCTGACACCCAGGGGCCGAGACTCTTTGCCCCCTACTTTGTAGTGTTGGTCCTCTGCCCCTTGAAATTCTCGCCGCTCCCGTTATCCCAGATCTGACAGGCCAATCGCCTGATCCATAGGAGCCGAAAACGACTCCTCTAATGATGATCGTTTCGGGAGCACATACGCATGACTGAACCTCTTCTTCGTCTCGCCTACTTCGCGATCGGTATTTACACCTTCGCCAGCGCCTTGATGACGAGCGCAATCCTGGGCCGGACCGGTACTCTCTCCGCTGTCGAGAAACTGAGCATCGGCAGCATCTGGGTTTCATTCGTCGCATGCGTGCTGATCGTGACCTGGGCGTCAAAGGCTGCTGCCGCAAACCCCGGTCAAAAGATGGCTGAGTCGCTTCTTCGAGTATCGTATCTCACCATTGGTCTGTTCTTCGGTACTTGTGCTGTTGCAAGCACGATGGCATTGACTGCGTCCAATACAGCAATGCAGGACTGGTTCTGCGTTGGCGGTCTCTGGTTCGCCTTCGTCACGTTCTGCGGGATCATGGCTGTATCCGGTCAAGCCGGCCAAAAAACTCACGAGGCTACGGCAGCCGGCATGTCCCCGGATGTGCATTCGGCATAGCCGTTTTGACGTGATTAGCTGACAAGAAACTGGCAGAGTTAACGCCTACTCCAGTTTGGCCAGCGAGGAAACATGGCAGACCAACAGCAAATGCACGAAGCCTTTGGCGGTGTGGACGGTTATCGGGCCGTTCATGCAGCCCTTTCACGAGCTCTAGCTGAGCCTGCTGCCCAGGGTGACCATGCTCATGGCGCCCGGGCAGGGTTCCTCCTCAATGAAATTGCCCCTCTGATCACAGCTCTTCAGGCTGGCTCTATCACTCAAGCACTTGAGGAAGCCGGCGTACCCACCGAACTTCTCACGCAGATTGCTCCTTACCTCATCCCAAAGCCTGCGCTAGCCCCAGTGGTTAATCTCCAGGTAGGAGCTGTCCGATGAAGGCAACTCTCACTACCGAACCAGGCGCAGGTAGAGAGTCGGGCGAAGTCCACACTGTGATTTCAGGTGTTGATCCAGGTGATGCTTTCTTTATCGTAAAGTCTGGAAGACTCGTGCGGCACCCTCTCGGCAATCCACTCACCTATATCAGCAATGACGCATCGGGCGCCTTCAGGCTCTCGCGCGAGGTCGATGGCGGCCGACATGAAAGCACGGTCAAGTTTCACAATGGGATTGTTACTGCTTTCACTGATGATCCCTCACCATTCTACGGTTACCGCTTCGCACCTACATGGGTGAAAAGTCACTGTGTAGATGCAGACGATGTACTGCTATCACTTGGAGTAGCGCAGCTAGTTGAGTTGATCCGTGCTGTGCAAGCCGGCGAGCCGGTGAATTTTACTGACGATACAACTCGCGCAATGGTTGGCCTGGCGCTGTGCTCCCCTGATTTGCTTGGCCCAATGAACCCTGCGGATACTTGGGTGCTCCTAGATGACACCCACATGTCTGCAATTGCCAGCTGGGCTCGGTGATGTGATCTCAGTGGCGTCGGCGCAACTCACGTTGATCAGCTTCTACTCCAAGCCAAACGGTCATTTTTCACGTGCAAAATCGTTGCGCCTGGCAACCATCTCACCGAGACTGATATCCATGCAGGCTTGAGTACCCACTATGGTTGCTCAGTGACCGGGACAACCATTCGATTTATTTCTCTCAATGGCTTCTGGCACACCACAGGTCCGACTCCAATGGAAAGCAATTTCTAAGGAGCGTACTCATGACCTCAACTACTACTGTCGGCGTTTCAACGCCTCAACTCGGCTTCGACTTCTCTTTGGCCGGGGTTACTGCTGTCGGTGTCAACAAGTACGGGGCGACCTCGATTTCTGATCTGGACATGGCCACCGCTACCGGCTTCGCGGCCGGGGATGTCTTGTCCCGCATGATTGTGGACGATCGCGTCCTCAATATGGGCATGACGAACTGGCGTGCTCTTCTGGATCGAGCTGTTTCCCTTGGGCATACCGAGCTCTACCCCTCTGAGGATGGTCGTCAGGGCTTGAGAACTCCAGGTTTGCGTTTTGGGCCTATTCACCGATTGCCTGAGCAAGGTCCTGAATACGTCGTGCAAAAGATCTTTGGCCAGCGTTTGCATACAGCCCTGGTCGCCGGGCAACCAGTGAAGTCTGCCCGGATTGCTGTAGATGACGCCACGAAGGTCGACCTGGTCGTTTCCGAGGAGTGTATTCGCCTTGGGTTGTTCCATGGGCGTAAGGCCGCCGGCACCCTCGAACTTGCCCTCGATGCGATCCCGTTCTCTATCCGTGGCGACGCCGGCGACCAGGCAGCAAGAAGAGAACTGCTCAAAGCGAAACTCGAGGTGGCATTCCCGGACAATGACGCACGTCACATCGTACAGGCGGCCGAAATTGCCTTTTCCCAGATCCTGAAGGCGTTTGGGATCGGGGGTGCGAAGTGAGTCGCCGCTTCAACTTAGCGGTGGTTGAGCACCTGATTGATATCCAACACAAGGGTTTGACTGCAGGTACCGTGACGCCTTCCCTGGTTCAAGCTGCAGGGGATGCGATATCAGATGTCCTGCTCGACCATGGCTATCAGTTGCAGAGTAGCTACCTGGACGGCCAGGACGTCGTGCATTGCTATATCAACCCGCGGACGGGTGAAATCCTGGATGACGTCGGCTTTTCTGTAGGTCTCGTTAACCATGGAAATGGTGAACCAAGCCTTGCTGTTCTACTGAGGACCTCAGCCCCACATGCTGTGCCTCCTGCAGGTTTTAGTGATCCGCTCAGATCCGCCAAAGGCTGGTACTTGCCCATGTATAACAGTGCCACTGTGAACGAGCTGTGCACGATAGCGCGTGGACGAATTTCGGAGCCTGCATTTGAGTGGCGCGCGGCCGCCTAGGATAAGAACATGGTAGGACCAGGTGGTGTTGAATGAAAAAGACGACGAAGAGCAAGAAACAACGACCCTTCAATGCGTTGCGTGATGCGAGGAATAAGCTTGGGCTATCCCAAATTGAACTCGCTGAAAAGCTTGATGTTGCGAGGACCACGATCATTACTGCAGAGCAAGATACCCCGCGACCATGGATGACCATTGCGTGCCTGGGTTTAGGCAGCCTGATGTTCGTTGATGAGGGCGTGAAGCCACTCACCGGTGATAGGTTCGCATCACACCGCGAGCGATTAGGGTATACACCTGCTGTCCTGGCTACGAAGCTTGGCTTCGCTGAGAGCACCATCAATACATGGGAGCGGACCGCACCACCCGCCTGGGCTCATCCGGCCATGATCGGGCTCACCGTCCTATCGTTAGTGAGCTGAATTCTCCGGCTGAATTCCAAGGGCCCGTTTTAGGTTGGTATAAGCAAGCAGTGCGTTAACCTGTTTGCCTTCATCCAACCTGAAGCCTGAGGCTCTCACTGCTATGTGGTTCAAGAACCTGCTCACCTACCGCCTGACACAAGAACTATCGCTCACCCTCGAATCTCTTGAAGCTGCTCTTGGCAGTAAGCCGGCCAGGCTGCCAGAGAGTCAGGTCGCACAAACTGCTGGTTTCATTTCCCCGAACAGCAAGCATCCTGACGCCCCCCTCGCCCATCAAGTTGACGGGGTATACCTGATTGCCCTTCGTACCTATGAGCGACTGCTGCCTTCGAGTGCTGTCACTGACGCGGTAGCTGAGAAAGTCGAGGAGATTGAAAGCTCCCAGAGCCGTAAGGTCTACAAGAAGGAGAAGGACCAGATCAAGGACGAAATCATTCAGTCCTTCCTGCCGCGTGCATTCATCAACAAGAAAACTACCTACGCAGCGTTGGACCTGAAGAACAATCTGATCTACGTGAACACTGCTAGCGCGAAAGCTGCAGAGGCGCTGCTGTCGACGTTGCGTGAAGTGTTGGGCAGTCTCCCTGTTCGTCCTGTTACGGTCAAAATCGCCCCGACAGCTACCTACACGGACTGGATCAGAAATGGTGCTGCCGCTGAGAACTTCTTCGTCCTCAGCAACTGCTGCCTCAACGACCAAGGTGAGGACGGTGGTGAGATCAACGTCAAGAACCAGGATCTGACCTCGGACGACATCAAGCAGTTGCTTGAAGGTGGGAAGGTCGTTACCAAGATCCATCTCGCTTTCAAAGACCTGCTGAGTTTCTCCGTGAACGATAAGCTCGTGGTGCAAGGCTTACGCTTTGAAAGCCTGCTGCAAGACCAGGCCCTAGAGGATGGCGGAGATGATAAGGACGGGCAGTTCGATGCATCGTTCTTGTTGATGATGGCTACTCTGAACGAAATGGTTCCACAGTTGCTCAGCGGCCTGGGCGGCGAGGAAATCCCTCAAGGCATCTGATTTGGAAGGCCCGCAGAGCGGGCCTTTTGGTGAACCGCATGAATTACTCAGACCGCTTCATCCTGGACACGCTTCAAACCGACGTGCTTCCGAACACCTTCACTTCAGAGCAGGTCCAACAACTGGTCCGCACTGCCCTCGAACATTCCGCGGACAAACAGTCTGACCTCGATGAGGAGCGCATCCGTAATCTGCGGGCTGCCCTGCTCAAGATCGAGGAAACCTCGACTGACACCGTTGCCTGCCTCACGGCTCGACAAGCAAGGCTTCAAGATGACGACTGAAAACGAGCTACATGTGATTCCAGCCTGCGCCCTCGAACTCGGCGACCTCCTCGCCGGCGGTTCAAAAGGGCTCCTGGCGCTGGCGGATCAGTT
The DNA here is from genome assembly GCF_016881005.1 of Pseudomonas arcuscaelestis. Lineage (GTDB taxonomy): Bacteria > Pseudomonadota > Gammaproteobacteria > Pseudomonadales > Pseudomonadaceae > Aquipseudomonas > Aquipseudomonas arcuscaelestis. Next base: position 32,799 of record NZ_JACOPV010000009.1, read on the forward strand.
TGCAATTGGTCTTACTGATGCCGGCTTACCTGCCAGCAGTGAGCTGCAGGGCGACTGGGTCAAGATGACTATTGTCACAAATGAGGGACCTGTCAGCTTCGCGATTATGGAACCTGAGGTTCCTGGTCTCGCTAAAAGTGCACTGCCCCTGCGGCTCGGTGTCAGACTGGCTTTCGGCATTCCGTCAGGAGAGGAACTGCTCGATAAACCCGATACTTTCTTCTACGTGCCGGCCTCATTCACTATCGATCAGTTGCTGGCACTGTGCTGCGGCGCTTTCTCCCCTGACCAATTCACTCACCTGCTCAACTTTTCAGTGCGACACTCGATGTCTGCCCCGCGAAAACGGTTCCCTTCTTCCATTCTGTTGATGATCGCTGATCGGACCCAACTGCACACAGTGGGCAACAAGCGATTTGAGCTGTGGACGCAGTCACGAGGGGTCATCGACATAATCGAACTCAAGGCGTCTAGCAATCCACACGTTGCTGCGGCGGAGGCAAAGGAATTGGGTTTCCATCCGACGGTGTATCGTTGTCAGTCGGGAGCTTTTATCACCTTCAAATCTACCGACGGCGGGCCTTTCCTGTGAGCTACCGTCGCCTGGGTTTCATGGCTGGGTTGATGTGCCTGGGGAATATGGCCGCTCAAGCCGCGACGGTGACTGCCCTGCCGGTCCCGCTACAATCCTCACTGAAGGCGGACTCTGTTGTTTGCTCTCACCCCGAGTCGCTTTACCTCCTCTACGAAGGTAGCTCCATTGCAATGGCCGGGGGCGGGAGCACTGCATTCAAGGCGTACTTCTCCGCTGCCGGCAAGGTCTTGGAATCTCGCGCTGAGTGTTTGGTCCAGTCCCAAAGCATTAACGTAACAGTAGATGCTTTCGCCACTATGGATAACGCCCTCAAAACAGAGCCTGCTGTTTATGGTCGGTTTGGCGTCAAAGGGTCTGATGAGAAGGTTTGGGCCACGATTGGCAACCTCCCGTCTTTTGAGGCCGAGGCCATGAGGACTGGGGTTGTTAAACAGCCGACGCCCTCAGTGGAGCCATCGAAGTGAGGGAAGCTATTGCCGCTGTAATCAGTGGAATTCTTACTTCCGCGGACGATGAAAGCGTCCTGGCATTTAAAGGCTTGGCTGATAGTGAACACTTCATTGAGCTGGACGAACAGATCACCGCCCGCTGCCCGGACGAATTCGGTTTGTACCTTGCTACCGGACACATGAAAGCCGTTGACGGCCTTCTGCACGAGCGGCTTGGGGGTAATTCCCGGGCAAGGTTTCTATTCAGGCATGGCGCTTTCGTTGAAGGGCACGTAAGAAAGCGGATTGAGCGCGCGGAAGGGTACTCGTGCAGCGCCGACAAGACTCGAACGGTACTTCGATCATTAGCCAGGCATCTTATCGACGGTGTCCCAATAGTGTTTGACCACTCTGGAGAAACCACCTTCCATTTGCCTTTGAAGATCCTTACGACTGAGTCAGAGGTTGTAAGCTTTTATGATGCTCTTCACCGGCTTTACTACGGTAATCCACTGCCCTACCTGAACCACCTAGCAGCTTTCGAAACTCCTGGCGTTGGTCCTGTCTCCTGAATCGAGGGCGGTCGTAATCGGTCACGGCCGCTCGCCTCACCTCAGTGAACCGCGCAGAATTCCTTAAGATCAGCAATCCTTGCTTCGGAGTAAATATCGCCGGTGGGGATTTTTCGGGTCACTGTGCGCTCGATTGACTGAGCTATGCCCGGGACGCCATCGTTAGCTTGGGTGATCTCGTAGACAACACGCACGTCGTGACACGGCTGAGGCACGCACCCTTCCTGGGCCGTGCAGACCTTTGCGGACTTCTCTACGAAGGCTTCAGTCTGCCGGCATACGATGCTCGAAAACCCTGCCCTGCATTTGAAACCTTCAAGCTTGAGGTCGTTGATCAGGTCTGCCGTCGAAGGGCTTGGGTCGTTGATCCACGCGGATGTACATCCAGTAAGGGTTGCAAACGCAAGTAGTAGCATAGCGGCCGATAATTTACGCACGGTCCTTCTCCAACTGACGCTGCTCTTTGATGCGCTGGTATACCTCCTCGCGATGGACCTCAACGTCGCTGGGTGCATTGATCCCAATGCGGACGTGGTGACCGTTGATACCCAGGACGGTAAAGCTGATGTCTTCACCGATGTTTACAGTTTCGCCGACGCGGCGGGTAAGTATCAGCATGGAGCCTCCTATTTAGCTGAAAGAACCTTATCCCTTGAGTCCTGGTGATGCACCTCAAAACTGGGGGCTATAATTCACCTACAGAAAGTAGGTGAATTACGAAGGCCTGTTTTGGCGTGCATTCGGATTTTGAGCCGTTATCCTCGAGAGCTGACCTGTTTTCGAGATTCAAACTGTGCAGATTTCCATCAAGAAGACCTCGCTGGTAGTTGCAGTCATGGCTATGGCCGCTGTCGGTGCCTATGCAGCCTTGCAGCGTTCGGAACCCATGCAAGCGCCGGCCGTGGCTCAGGTGGAAGATCCTGACGCCGTCAAGGTGTCCATTGGCCAAACCTTCGCCACTACTCCAGACGTCTTTGACCTCCCGGCTGCCTCGAACCGCCTGGCCAAGGCCAGGCTTGATGGCTATGCCGTCTGCACCCAATCGGACGAAGCCACCGCTGCCCAGTACGTCGATGTTTCCGTGATGCTGGATAAAGCAGTGAAGCATGTCGCCCAGTTCCAGCGGGCCGTGAACGGTGTGATGGACTCCAAAAGCGGTATGACCGATTGCGACTTCCGCGTCATCTCGGTTATTGCCCAAGTATCCGCCAGTGGCTGAAATCAAGTTCTTGCATCATGCGCTCGCTATGCGTCAGTACCTGGGTATGAATCTCCTCTCAGCAGTACCAGCGACATGCGGTAAATCGAATTATCAGGTGAGCAAGCTCGCCTCTCTTGCTTCAACTGCCACAATGCCAATGCTGCATTGTGGAGTGCACGGGTAATCACGTATGGATCACAGCAGCCCAATCACCGACCAGCTTCCAGGCCTGGAGCGCGTTCCCGCGACAGTTTCCCCTCCAGAAAATGCTAATGCTGCGCGTGTGCGTAATATGCAGATGCGCAGTAGTCAGCGCCAGCTGGGTACCGCTGGCCAGGGAGAACTGTTCAATCCATACGAGATTCGGCTTGGTGATGCAGATCACAGCAACCTGGTCTCGATCTATGACGCTCTGCCTCGTTTCAGCTGGGCCTCCAAGACAGTTCGAGATATGAGCCAGATGACGACGCAGCTCGATGGTAGCCTCAATGGGCAACCGTTCCGCGTCATCATGAAAGCCGTGAGCATGGAAGTGCCGGTGAAGGTCAAAGGTAAGGCTACAGGCCTGACCGAGTGGGTTGGCCTGTACCCGGGCAGTCGCGAGGAATGTGTAGAAGAAGCCCTTCGAAAATTCAGTACGCAGGCGGGGCGCTTCAATGAAGCTGAATGTTCTGTTCGTTTCAGCCTCTATGATCTGCGCAAGGAACTCAAGTCTGTTGGTCACACCTACACGTACGACGAGCTGCGCCAGGCATTGGATATTTTGGCAAAGTCCAGCCTGACAATTCAGACCCGGGCTGCGGACGGCGACAAGATTGATATCACCTCCAACTACCTTCCCCTGCTCTACCTGCGCAGCAAGAACAAGAACAGTAAGGACTACATCGAGGTAAAGGACATCTCGGATGCGGACAAGGGGGATGCAACGCTTTGCATGGCTGTACTACATCCCCTCATCTCAAGAGGCATCGAGTGCGGTGATTTCCGGCTGTACCACTACTCCACTTCAATGCGACTGACCAACAGCCTGGCAAAGATCCTGAACCGTGAATTGTCCATGGGGTGGCGCAACGCCTCTCCTGCACACCCCTACCGCTTTCACCTAGTCGAGTTTCTGAGTAACACGGCTCGAGGGCTCTCAAAACGCATGCCAGAGGACTTCCGGGCAGTGAACATCGCGCTGGCTGAATTGGTCAAGGAAGAGGTTTTGTCGGGGTTTAAGTCCACACCAATCAAAAAGCCTAAGGGAAAGGGAGCGATCGATTATGTCTACGAGGTCCTGCCAACCAATAAATTCGTCAGCATGATTGTTGATGGCCATCGCCGAGAGAAGAGCCGAGAGCTCGCCCTGAGCGCATAACAGCTGATTTGAGATGAAAGAGCCCGCTATTGCGGGCTTTTTTTGTGGCCACGGATTGATAACGGGTCAAAACGAACTAGTCAGGATTGGCTCTCGATTTACCACAAGCACGGTGCCCAGGGTGGTTCACTCGCATGTCAGGATTGGTCCACTTTTAGGTGGAGCTAAACCGATAGGGGCTCTGTCCTGGCGGTGTAGCAGGAACGCTGTCACGACGTTACTGGCCTGTCACTCCAGATCGCCAAAGACTGGTACCGGCGTTGAGCTTTCTATTCCCTTGCCCTGTTCACCTCGGTCAGGGAGTGCTCCTATAGTCGGCCGGCTCATTGCCCAGGGCGACAGCTCTTACCGCGCCCTGTTAATTGAAATCCACTACAGGGCCCAGCTAGTCAGGATTGGTGCACTTTTAGTGCATGGTGGTGTGGGCGCTCGCTCTCCCTCACCCGCCGTCCGGCACCATTCGCGCTAAATCAGGTGCCAGGTGTTCATCTAGCCTGTTAGTGGCCAGCGTGAGAATTGGATGAAGCCAGCATCGGTAGTAAGGATTGGTGCACTTTGTCAATTCCTTCCCCAGGCAATTGAGCTGCAGCAAGGCGTCGGGCGGCCTTTACCTACGTTCAGTGGTAGACCGGTTTAGCGCACGTTTGCCCAGCCGTACATAGGTGCACGCGTTCCCACCTGCTCGCCACTAGTAAGGAATGGTCCACGATTCTATGCTCGCAATACTCAGGATTGGCCCACGATTCTATGAATTTCGTTCCCGATCAAGATGATGTACGAACAGCCGTGGCCTGCAGCCCCCTGAAACCCTGACTTAAAGTCGACAAGGTGATCAGGGATTGCCATCGGTTTTATATAGTAAGGTTTGGCTCACGATTCTCATGGCAACAGAGGTCCTGTTACCGATTTTTGAGGTATGCCTCCTCCCCTGACTAGTGGCCGGAAACTGCTGCAGCCCCTCGTATACAGTAGTTAGGTTTAATTCACGGTTGTAGTAAGGATTGGTCCACCCCACCCTTTTATCTCTAGTTATCCACAGAAATTTGGCGTCAAAAGGGGGATGAGCTAGTGAGGTTTAGTTCACGGTTGGCTTCTGGGTAGTCAGGATTGGTGCACGTTCTGGATTTATACAGTAAGGATTGGCTCATGTTTCAACGCGACGAAATGCTTGATAGTCAGGATTCACGCACGGTAGGCGTCAGGTTTGGTCCACGTTTAAGTCCTGGAGGCCCCGGCCCTGCTGGCTTTCATCGTTCCTTCCTTTCTTTTTCCTTTTCCTATTAATTCCTATGTACAGACCGGTTCTGGCACGCGCCAACATGTAGGGAAATATCCTCAAATTCACTGCGAGGATTTACCTATGCAAAGACTCACCCCACATGGCTGGTTTTCAGTCTCCTGCTTCACTGCCGGTATCCTCCTGGGCAGCGTTGCAATCGGCTATCTGATCCTGACGTCATCTCCGGTACCGATCGGAGCAACAGCCATAGCCTTCGCAGTAGCTTTCTCGCCGGTGTGTCTCATGGCACTGCTCATCGCGCGCTTCGCACCTGCAATGAGTTGGCTCCTGCCACCGAGCCTGCTGGTTGGAGGCTTTGCTGTACCGTTAGACTTTGCCTTTGCCTGCCTTCTGAGGACCATCAGCGTACAAGGCTTTCAACTGACGATAGTCGGTCTAGTCATTATTTCAACGCTCTGCTTACGGATTCTCCTGGCTCCGGTGATGGTCAACCGCTACTTCAAGAAATCCACAGTTCAGTCGTTAATGTTCTCGCAACGCCGTGCCCCCGGAGCCGCCCTTCAATGACCACCAAAAAACAAACCGCGCAAACGGAAGGGCCAATGCTCGACCGCTCCAAACAGTGGTTGGAAAGCCAGCCAGACCTCCCGAAGGTCAAGAATGCGCTTTTCGCCATCGTCTCCAAGGTGACTAATGGCGAGCTGAAGGACGACCATGACTCCCGCGATACTTGCGACGCGCTCACTGAGTATTACGTCGATCGTGGAGGGGACCTTGCTGATCTTGCTGTACTCCCGGATGCACCAGGTGGTGCGGAAGCCGTGACATCATCCCCCGCGGCTATCGGCCCGGCCGTGTTCGACTGCGGCAGCCTGTATCCCGATGGCGAACCAGCACCCCAGTTAAGCAAGGAGGAAAAGCAGAGAAGGCTCAGGATCATCAGATCTTCCTTGGTACGCCCAGGAGGATTTTGATGAGCCCTTTAGCCCAGGCGAAGGCTTGGCTCTCTGATGAGAAGCCAAGCAAAGAGGAGATACAGCAGTCGGTCGATAACCTCTGCCATCAGGTAGCACGTCCGCCTTCAGGGGTGACCGTTGAGCAACTGGAGGCTGCGATCGCTCACTTGATGAAGTCGATCGGAAAAGACCTTTCAGAGGTGGTGCTACCTGAAGCCCCACCGAAAGCAAGTTTGGATTTGAGCCCCTTGGGCGCGTCTGAGGGGGAAGCCTTGCCGTCGCTGACCTGCGCAGAGCGTCGCCAGCGCTTCGAGGAACTCAAGACCGATCTGAGGGCGCCGTTTTAATCTTCGGCCCTCTTACGGCCTCTCAGGGGCTCTGAAGGCAGAGTCGGGACAATCGATGCATCGACCAAGAGATCAGCATTGAAGTGATGCATGGCTTCTTTCAAGAGCGGGTCTTTTAGCAGTTGAGCCAGGGCAGGATGCGTTCGCGATATCACTGCCCACGCCTCACGCTTGTATTTCTCAGGTAGCCCGCTGAGCATCACGTATTTCTCACCTATCGGGACCACAGGTACCGAGTAGGTGTTCACCCAGGACGGTTCTTTCTCATTGGACATGGCACACCAGCGGTTGATCACATCAATCCACTGTGCCCAATTTCGTGGCCGCGGCAAGTCAAAATGGCCTTGCGGAATTTGGACTAGGTGTTTTGGATTGTCATGTTTTGCCTTGCGGTTAGAATCTGTTCAATCATGGGCTAAAACTGACCAATGTCATGGCTACAGCACTAATTCTTACGGACGACGCTTCCGAGGCGTTCAATACGCAGCAGATACTTTGCGATCTGTTCGACAAGATTCGCGCTTGCAATACCGTTGTCGGCGCCCTCAAGGAAATGGCTGATTCAAAGCCGGACCTGGTAATTGTATTAGGCCTACAAGGCTTCAGTGGTCAACCCCTCGCCGCCGCGGCTCAGGTGATTGCCGATGAGACACCTACCGTTCTCATGTGTGCAGGACTTCAGGTTGTTGGTCGCCGTGAGCCGGCTCGATCTGTGCGAGTAGTACCCCCGCTAAACCTGACAAATACGTTCAAAGCAATTCACGAACTCGGCCTCGCCGGGATCGTGAAGCAAACCTCCCTCTATAAAAATCGCCGCCCAGGCGATTAAGGACGACCATGCTAAAGCCCCTGTTCAGCGTCGCTGCACTTTGCCTCGCTATTGCCGGCTGCTCCAGCAAGCCTGAGTTTCAACAAAGCACCTACCAGTACGATTCCAAGCAGCACTCTGGAACCGTAGCTGTCACCGAAACCACCAACGTTCCCAACGAGCAGTGTACTGACCGCTGGCGCGACGAGCGCACTTATCAGCCGACCGGCGTGCCGCAAACCACCGGTTTCCGACTCGAGATCCAAATCCATGATCAGAGCGAGGACACTTACGGCAATGTGATCAAAGTCGAGCTTCCTTCCAGCCACGGCCGCGACGTCGTGGTACGTGACTTCCAGAAAGATAAAACCCTCATGCTGGATGTTGATAGCAACGGCCTGGTCAAGCAGGGTGATCTGTTCTTCTTCCCCGAAGGGTATTTCGTACGCGCCGCACAGCCGCAGTTCAGCGAGCGTAACGTGAGTTTCTGTCTCGGCGTTGATCGCACTTACGTACCTGCAGCTGAGCTGAAGACGCCGAACCCTTTGATTCACATGGACCGCCTCAACGTGCGATTTGATGCCGAGCTTGGGGTTGAGAAGACCTACTCCTTCGGCTCGCTCCAGCCGGTAAGCGTGTCGGTACGGGCGATCCCACTGTGAAGACGAAATCTGTCCTGGTTTTCAGCCCAGGTGTTGGCGTGGCCTGCTCAATTGACGGACTGACTGCAACTGAGCTGGCTCAATACGCCATGGGTTATTACGAAAGCATGTTCAAAACGCTGCCGGTGGCCTACCCGGAAGGCAAGCAAGCTTTTCTCATTGACGTGCTCTGCAACGGATACACCGAGTGCGATTTGGTAACCGCGTGGTCTGGTGTGCCGGAGGTGATCAATATCGACTTCGATCAGCACCTCCCAACCCCAAAAGAGAAGCTTGACCACGATACCTTTGGGGACGTCTACGCCCTCAGGCTCATCTTGAACAAATTTACCAATATCCTTTGAGGTTTCATCCATGCGTTGGATTGGATTCATGCTCTGCCTTTTTCCTCTGGTAACTCATGCAGCCGCCACAGAGCTTCAAGTCACTGTTGCTTCAGGCAGTGAGGAGCCACAGGCCTTCAAGTACCCCATCGACAGCGGTAAGTACGAGCTCGACCTTCGTGGGAGTCATCGTTACCAGGCGGCGTTCAAGGACACTGCAACCAAACGTGACGTGTGTCGTGAGGCAGAGTACAAAACTGGCCTTCTTCTAACGCTTCGCCCGTTGCCTAAGGCGGCAGACGGTTCGCAGCCGATCGAGGTTATCGGTCAGGTTTCCACTCTGGAAGGTGTGACCGAAGGCCAGCGCCTTTCCTGCGGATCGCACCAGGTGGTGAACATGAGCAATAAGGCGTTTTCCGACACTGTCCAGGTCGAGGCCAAGCGTTCCAAGGTTGTTGTTATCGACGGCAAGTACACGGTGATTCTAAAAGTGATGTAATACCTTGTGACCCGTACTGGGGGCTTGAATATGTGGCGATACTCACGAGTTGATCACCTCGGCCCCCGAGCGGTATGTGTTTTCTGCAACCGCCCGCTGCGCAGTCAAAAAGGCATCGTAATTGTCGACGGCACACTTGAGGCCTACGCTGGGCCCAACTGCGCGAAGAAAATGCTCGGCCCACCAGATGAGCGTTTGCTCGATGTGAGCCGTCTGGCACTGTTGGTCGTTTCAGACGACGACTCAGAGAACCCGTTACCCCTCCTCCCCGCGGGTGGGGCGACTCCAAATCCTCACCTCGTACCTGAGTCCGCAGTCACAAATCGTGAACCCCCACCCCCGATTGACAGGGAAATTGAATACCTCAGGCTGAGGTACGAGTTCATGGATGATTTCTCTCACCATCGTTCACAACTGCTAAGCGACGCATTCGATGCATACAGCCAGAACGGCGAGCTAGATGAGGTGCAGAGAAAACGAGTCGCAGGGACGATTCGTAATGCAGCCGAACAGAACACGATCTTCAGTGAGGTAAACGTCAAACGCTGCATTGGCATCAATCATTGGCTGCAGGAGGCAGTGGAGAGGACTCATCCAGATCGACGCGGATTTCTCGAGGCGATGCTCCGGCAGCTGCATCGCCACTGGGTGCTGACATCCGCCCAGATCGCAGCCGTGAACAAGTGGGGGGCACGGCTTAGACGTGAGGTTCATTCATTCCCTCACCTGGACACTGAAGTGTTCAAGGGTGTGCGTGTCCCGGCCTTCATGCAAGCAAAGAAGACGGGCAATCCCAGCGGATTTTGAATCCAATCTGTGGATCTAAAGAGCCTGCAAAATTAAGACCTTGAAGGGTTCTGGCACACGGGGTTGGGCGTAAGAATTTGCTCATCCAAACAGAACGAGTCTTTACCGTGACCAACCTTTCTCTCGCGTCCGACACCACCCACGTTGATCCTTCGCTCGGCGGTACCCGCGTGCCGCTCGATCAAATCCGTCGAAACCCGAAAATCGACCCACGTAAAGGTCGTAATAAGGCCCGCTACGCCCAAATGATGCAGAGCATTCGTTCGGAGGGCGTTATCCAACCGATCCTGTTGCGCCCTACCGGCGATAAGGATGTCCCGTACGAAGTGGTCTTTGGGAACACTCGATTTGACATCTCGGTCGAGCTGAAGCTTCAGGATATCCCCGCAGTCGTCCGTGAGATGACTGACGTGGAGGCCCGTCGCGCCGCGACAGTCGAAAACCTTCAGCGTGCTGATCTCACCCCCTTAGAGGAGGCATACGCCGCAGTATCCACGCTGGCGGACGAGAACAACAATCACGATGAAGCATGCCTGGTTCTCGGCTGGCCGCGTCATAAGCTCGACGCCCGAGTGCTGCTGTCTAAGTGCTGTGATGACGTAGCGGAAGCCCTTGTGCAGGGGGACATCAAGCTGGGCCACGCCGAACTGCTGGCTCCGATGGTTCACGACGACCAGCGCACCATTTGCGCTCGCATCGTCGAGCGCAAAATGACTGTAGCGGCAACCCGTGAACGGCTGATTCAACTGTCCGGGGTTATTGCCAATGCTCCTTTTGACACCACCGACTGCCAAGACTGTGAGCACAACAGCTCCAAGTTTGGCGACTTGTTTGGCGCTTCTGTAGGTGAAGCTAAGTGCCAGAACCGCACCTGCTGGGAACAAAAGACGACGAATCTCATTGAGGTCAAACTGATTGAAGCTAAGCAGGACTTTGGTGTTGTTCATACCGACCTGACGTTGCCAGAGGGTGGGTATGTTTTGCTCGAGGACAAAGGGCAGAACGGTGTAGGTGTAAGTCAGTTCTCTGCCTGCACCTCCTGCGAGAGCTATGGTGCGGTAGTCAGCACTAAACCCGGTCAAGAAGGGCGCATTGTGGGTGGTCATTGCTTCAACAAGACCTGCCACACCAAGCACAACAATGCCTATAAGGCGTTGATCCAATCCGCCACCGCCTCCCCTGCTCCTGCAAGTAACCAAGGACAGTCCACAGCTGGTGGACAAGCTCCAGCATCGAATGCAGCGCCAAATACTGCACCGGGCGCTAAGCAGAACCCAGCGGCAGCCGCGAAACCCCAAGAGGTCAAGAAGGCGATCAAGCGCGAGGCTTTCACCTTGTATTCGCAGATGGGCCTCAAGGCTATTCAGGCGAATATGTCTTACGCACTGGCGATCAGCATCGTCTCGATGTACATCGAGATGCGCAACGACTTGCCGAGTGAATTGCTGAACCGCATGCAGAAGGTTCTTGGCCTGCCCCTCTCCTTGTTTGGGCATGAACGCGCCGCAGCCGAAGCAGCGCTGGCTCTGAAGCCCGCCGAGGAGCTACAGGGCTACCTGAGCCAACTGGCGGCATGCACCGTCTTCCGCCGCGACGGTTCTGACCAGTTCCAAAAATCGATTCCAGGTGCGCAATCCATCGCTTTCATCAAAGCAGCCGGAATGGATCCTGTAGATCACTTCCAGATGACCGAGAGCTATCTCAAGGCGCTGACTAAAGCCGGGGTTATTGCCGACTGCAAGGCCAGTGGTTTCGACCTGAAGTTTGACGAGGTCAAGGGTGAAAAAGAGTTCACCAAGCTCGCAGCTGGCAAGGCTGACGATCTGATCAAGGCCGTACTCGCCTTCACAGAGTTCAGCTGGAAGGGCTACCTGCCAGAGACGATGAAAATCTCTGCATATGATGGTTCTGCCACAGCTTAATCGCCCCCAAACTGGCTCCAACTTAACGAGGAACTCCAACCATGAAAACCTTTCTCCAGTCTGTAGGCGCGGTACTGACCAATGGCCTTAAAGCGAACATCCAGCTGCAAGGCATGGGCGATGGCAACATCAAGCTGATGTACACCCCCGATATTGGGCCAACCCCTGAAAATGCGAGCGAAGCAGTAGTCCAGCTCCGTGCAGCTATCTCGAAACCGATGGTGGTTACCGGTACCCCCATGGAGATCGAGGAGGCGTTCGCTAATTTGATCGGGGACAAATCAGCGGTCGTGGCCCGTGGACTGAGCGCGCTGGATGAAATCGAGCGCCTTGCAGCCAGTGCCGTCGCCGAAGCCAAAGCGAAACCTTCGGCTAAGCCAGCCGCAGCCGCTGCGCCTGTTCCGGTCGGTGATGACGATGACGATGACGATCACGATGCAGGCGATAACGAGGTCGGTACACCAGCTCCTGCTGCTGGACCTGCAGTTTCCGGTGCCAGTGCAGCGAGTTTCTAAGGAGGACTTATGGCCGCTTCTATTCTGACCCTCAACCGTGTGTTTCGCTTCTCTGGTCGTGATCTGCCAGACCCCGATCCGAGCATGGAACCGAAAGATGTGCTCAAGCACTACGCTCGCCAATTCCCGCGTTTGAACGGCGGCAAGGTGATCGATCCTGTCAACGAAGGAGATTCGCAAGTCTATGAGTTCCGACAAGGCAATTTCGGCGACCGTGGTTAACCCGGTAGATCAACTCAGGGCATGGGCGGGCGGTGCAGCCGCCGCCCCACCCCAAGCGCAAATCAACGATAGCTGCCTTGAGCGCAGCCAGCAGGTAAGACTGTGGAATCTCATGCACAAATCAAGCAGACCTGGAGTCCTCTCCAGTTCCCAAGTGCCCCGCTGAGTGCGCTGACGATCCCTAAGGTTAGTGCAGCAGTACAGCTCGGCATTTCTGAAGTATTCATGCGTGAGTACGGCTATCTGGTCGATCATCAGGGGCACAGCGCTTTTTGCTTGGAAGCGCTACAGGGCGGTTTTCTCGGTGAATCCGACCTGAGCCCGCTTGAGCACTACCCGAATGGGTATGGTCTTCATCAGGTCACCAACAAGGTGGTCAAGGGCATCGCGTCGAAGGTGGAGTTCACTTGTGAGGGGGCGCTTCCTGATGCTCCTCGCATCGTTTACGAACTGGCCCGTGAGTTCACAGACATCACCCACGCATCAAGTATTGCGTTGGCTGTTGCTGAAGCAGGATTGCTGCACGATTCTGACCTTGCACCGATCATCAGTCGCGGCTCCGACTGCGGCTATGATTTGCTGAATGCTGCGAAAGTTGCACTTGATGTGCTGTTACCTGATGCACAGCGCGAATGTCGCAACGTGCATGACGGTGAGGTTCACTCCGAGCGCCGATTCTACACCCAGCTCAACGGCAACAATCTCAGCGTTTATGCCGACGAGCGCAACTGCTTCTATCTGGACTGGCCGGAACTCGCTCAAGACTCCTTGGAGATGCACATACTGCTGTCCAAAACCCTTGATGCCATGAGCACCTACATCATGCCATTTCATACCCCATCCTCTGCTTTCAGTTGCTGGGCTCAGTACAGCTATGGTGTGTCGGAGAGCTATGAAGCGGTCAAGGAAGATATTACCGGCAAATCACAAAGCGAAATTGCTGAGTACATCTGCGGTCTGGATGACTTAGAACAGCTTGGCTGGCTAGGAATGGACTTGGAGGATGATGGTGATGGTGAACAAGACCCTGACGTGGTTGACCGTGTGGTTTCCCTGCTTTGGCAGATGGATGACGTGGAACGGAATTTCAACTATCAGCTGATCCATGGTGAAGATGTAACCGAGCAGATGCGCTCAACTGAGCTATCTGAATTGCTGTCCCAGGCTCGTGAAATCAGCACTAGCCAGCACAAGTACAGAGCTCTGGCTGAGGTGCTGCGCGAAGCATTGGCAGCGTGTATCGGCCGCATGGACAGTAATGTTTCCATTGAAAGTTTGATCGCAAGCGTCTCCCCCGAAAGTGCTGAGGACTGTGGCAGCTTCGAGAACAGCCCCAACCGTTTTTTCGACTGCGTATGGGTTCTGGCCGGTGAGCGTCATGAGGAACTTCACAAAGAATCAGTTGAGAGCTTCAATGTCGACGTTGAGGATTGTGGTGGTGATGTAGCGTTGCAGTTGCCATTGGCGTCGGGGGTGCTGGTGGCACAGGTCACTATCCCGATAATGGAGAGAACTAATGAATGCCTAGCACTGCTACGGCGGATTCAACTCTCTCTGGAGGCACCTACGAATGCTTAATTCTCAAGTCAAAGCTCGCGCCCTGCTCGCGTTTCATCATCTGAAAACAGGCCGTCTCGACTTCACTAGCCACGAGGTCATCCCGGCCGCGGTGGATGGCGGCTTCACCCTAGGTGCTGGTCGTGCCTTCTCTGAGGAGGACAAGGAGACCTTGGTTGATCTGCTCTTGAACATCGAATCCGAGGTCGAGTTCATCGACACGCGAATTCTGGTCAAGTCCCGTACTGCCCTAGTCTGGTACAACGCACCACAGGTAATCGACGTCCAATTCAAGGGCGCGACTCACACCGCCCCGATTCCAGGTCTGATCTACATTGCAACCCCCGGCAAGCTGCGCTGCTATGCATTCAAGGGAAAATCACGTCCGACGCCGGACACGAAACTCTACTTTGCGCCGCTGGGGAATATGTATGCGGGCGGTTCATTCTGCACCGGGAACGTCGATGTACCGAAGGACAACAACATCGCTAGCATCCCCGGTTGGGAGCGTTTCGTGCTGAACTGCACCAACACTCACATGGGCACAAAGTCGCTCAAGACACCGACCGAGTACAAAGATGTGATCGCCTTTTACAAGAAGCTGAGCGACACGAATGCCAAGTCGTTTCCGGCTTCCGAATTGATGCCCGTCACCCACAAGGCGAATCAACTCACTCTCCGCGATGCTGTGGCCTTGGGCGGTGAAGAATGAGCGCTTCAATTCAGGCTCTGAAGGTTACGCCACGCTACAAGACGCCGGAGAACTGGTCGAGTCGTCCGATCCGTATCGTGGTATTGGGTGCAGGTGGGAACGGGAGTGAGGTCGTGGACTGCTTGTCTTCCATGCACTGCGGTATTCGCAGTCTCGGTCACCCTTACGGCCTTCACGTAACCGTCATTGACGATGCCGTAGTGCGCGAATCGAACCTCGTTCGACAACGTTTCTGGCCGTGTGATTTGGGCCAATATAAGGCGGTTGTGCTTGCGAACCGTTACAACCTGAACCTCGGACTGGATTGGGTCGGCCTACCCCACCGCTTCCCATGTGAGCAAACACGGTTTTCCATGTCCAGTGCGGACCTAATCATCTCTTGCGTGGATGTGAACTCTGCCCGCATGGCAATTTGCGAATACAACGGCTTGAAGTACAACGCCATGTGGCTCGACATGGGGAACAGTCACCGTCATGGTCAGGTTGTGTTTGGGTCGCTGCGCGAGAATGAACGCAAGGTCTATCCAAATGTGCTAGACATTTATCCTGAAATTGCCGACATAGCTGATAGCAACACGAAGTCGTGTTCAGCCGCCGAGTCCATCGCCTCACAGGATTGTTTGATCAACCGCACTGTGGCGACCGCAGCGATGAACATCGTTTGGGAACTGCTCCGTACTGGCTCGACTGATCGCAACTGGATCACTGTCAGCTTGGAAACTGGCGAGCAGCAAACCCACTCATTCCCTTCCTAGGTTCAGAAAAGCGAGAGCTGATTCGCCTCGTAGACAAGCCGCTCTACACATTGGGGCGGCTGGGTGGATAGCTGAGAAGCCCGTACCCGGGCCAGCATCCCTTGCCGAAGATCGGCGACGAATGCCGCCGCACATCCAGGGCAAATGTTGAAGTCCTGCAATACCGCCAGATCATCATCGTCAACTTCCCCAAGGACCTCGCTATCCGCAACCGGCATGCGGCATAGGATCAGCCGAGCCCTGAGGGCTGGTAATGGACTAGCCATGGCGAGATGCACCTGCTGGTGCTTCACAAGCATCACCAAGGTATCGCCTTGTAGCACTGCATCTTGCGCCGTAATTATCGGGTTCACGGAACGATCACTTGAGGAGGACCTATACGAGTATAACGGCGGGTGCGCATTCGTCACTTCAAAGTGTCCTCCCCTTTTCCGCCTGACTTGAAAGTAAAACCCCCGGAATGGGGCAGTCCCTACGCACTATTATGGGAATAGAGGAGCCATTATGTCGGTAGCTATCCATTTCTACGATGCAATTACAGCCGGGAAGGCCCCAGCGGAAGGCCAAATCGTGCGCTATGACTCGCTAATGTGCGATGGCAGCAATGCTTCCCAGGCCTTGGAAATGAATGTCAGCCTCCGAAGTGATGTTCACGTTGATTTGGAGTCTGCCGCTGAATCTGAACTCGCTGCCATGAACCTGCTTGATGGTGAGAGCGAGCTGTTTTGGGCCAAGCTTGCGCATGCACATTTGACCAAACCTGACTGCCTGCACGTTGGGTTCGGTAACACGAACCGAATCGATTCATTCATCCGCTTCGCCTTGTACCGTAACCTGCTGCCATACCCCTGCGTTGGCCTTCCGGCAAACAGCCACTTCCTGGATGTTGATACGATCCTTCGAGCCGTACACATACTCAGGCCTGAAGAGTATCCATGGACGCAGAGTCCCAACCCAGCCAAGGCGACGGCACTTCATCATTTCCTGATGTGGGAAGTGAAAGCGGTTGGTGGCAACAGAGCCGTTCGGGTACGTGAGTTGCTTGCAGAGACTTTTGCCACCTGCCCAAAACTCGTGGGTCATGCACTCAAGCTGACTTCACTCGAGCGCATCAAAGCTGCTCTTGGGCTTGATCGAGGCGAAGTGAGCGATCTTGAAAGTACAACTCCCAGCATTCTGGTACACCCGTCTATTCACAGTCAGCGGGGCTTTGTCCTTGGGTTGCCGGTGGGCGTTGACATCACGTACCCCGACATTCTGTACGTTGCGGACCTTGAGGCCGACCTCTCGCAACTCTGTGATCCGAGCATCAGTTCATACCAGGACTTGGTACGCACCAGCCCAAACCAGTCATCGAGGCCGTTAGTCCGTGTTTCCTTGGGCCGGTTTCCATTCTGCGCACCCTTATCTGCCATACGGCCAGCTGATGCAGCTCGCCTTCACATCGATATTGGGCATGTCAAACGCAGCACTGCCCAGCTACGTGCTGCTCACCATCTTCCAGCGCGCCTGAAGGATGTTCCTGTTCTAGCACTCGCATCCCAACCATCGGATGTCTATCACCTGATGTGGGCTGGCGACTTTTCACAAAATGACCAGGCGCTGATGGTTGAGCTTCATCGAAATCCAAAGAGCGATTGGCTCAGGATTGCCGCCAAGGCTTCAGACGGTCGATTCCGTGATTTGGTTGTAAGGATGTTGAGCAGGGACGCACCGGAGCTGCTCACTGAAAACCAGCTGGCTGAGAGCCAGCAGTACGCACGGTCAAGGATTCCTGAGAATTTCGACATCCCACTTTGGGTGGCGGAGATCCTCAAACAGGCACAAGATGCAGGACAAGTTTGCTCTGCGGCAGCTGGGCTTGTTCAGCTGCACAAACGCTTCACCCGCGATATCGGATAAGTAATGGAATCATCTACCGCAAACACTCCAATTTACGACCCCTATGCGATCCTGCCCTTCGCAGCCTATCGCTCGCCGGATTGCCCTGAGGGGGACCTGTGCTACTCGCTGATGCACTTCATCGAATCGGAAAAGTTTCGTGGAGTTGACGATTGCTACCGTCGCTTTCTCCTTCAGCAGGAGGCTCCTGAGGACTTCCTCCTCGAGACGGGGGCAATTGACCAGGACAATGTACGCGCTGATTGGGTAGAGCAACGCTTTGGATTGATTCGGGCAGGAATGTGGA
Source organism: Pseudomonas arcuscaelestis (assembly GCF_016881005.1). Taxonomy (GTDB): domain Bacteria; phylum Pseudomonadota; class Gammaproteobacteria; order Pseudomonadales; family Pseudomonadaceae; genus Aquipseudomonas; species Aquipseudomonas arcuscaelestis. The sequence continues at coordinate 50,468 of NZ_JACOPV010000009.1, forward strand.
TGCAGCTGGTACAGAATCAAGATGCGCTGCGCAATTCCTTGCTTCAACCCGGCTGCTCGACTGGGGTGCCTCTGATTGACAAGGTTGCTGCTGACATTTTCAGCCGGTTGGTTGCGGCAAACGAGAGTGACAACGCGCTACGTCGAGTGGTACTCGCTGGTGACCTGGGCATCTCTAGCGCAAATGTATTTCGGACATTCGACCACTTGTTCCAAAGCCGTCTACCTGACGAGATCTACATTTCGGACGAGGTTGGGCTTGCTGATTTGGTAAACCAATACGCTCTGACCAGGTACATACCCGTCCGGGTCTTCCCCTGTGGTGGTGATGCGGATGCCTGCGCACATCAGATGCTTGAGAAAGGAACTCATGTGTTCACCATCAGCAGGGGAGAAGAGTCTGACTCTGGCCTGGCAAATCGCTTACTTGCTCTTGCAGCTGAGCAGAAGAAGGTTTCCCACCGATTTTCGTGGAATGAGTAATGGGTAGGTCACCGGCTTTCATACTGGCTTTGGCTGCGCTAGGTGGCTGTGCTACAGAGCCACCTTGGATAGCAGCCCCCCCTAACGCATTCTGCTACACGCATGCTGAAAAGACCTGCATCGGGGATTTGATCGCCAAGAGTGTGGAGGCTGAGCAGCCCGGCATAACTCGTGAAGACTCTATACGGGTGACAAGGGCCGTGGTGACCGGCGCAGGCCTACCAGAGCCCAAGTCCTTAGCTGATCTACGGAGCCAATCTGAGCTGGTGATGTGCCTGCGTCCTGATGATGATTTCGTTTCGGCTGGGGCTGCAATCAGTGCTGCTAGGGAAAAGCGTTTCACATTTGCACTGAATAATGCAGAGAAGGTGCAAGAACCAGAGGCCCGATTATTCGCCCTCAGGCACATCGCAGCTCTCGCAGCTCGATCAGACGACGAGAAGGCGATCGCCAGGTCTTTGAACACTTTGAGCGAGCAGGACAAACCGGCTTACATGGAAGCCTTACAGCAGCGTCTTTTGACCCTGCTATCGACTGGGGATCTGGAGCGGGCCAAAGCACTGCGTGAAGGATTGCTTGAGTTCTACGCGGAACGTCCTGATAGCACTATGGCCGTCGCTCAGATTGCCATCAGCTATGCGACCTCTGGCCGGATTGAGGACGCAAATGCGTTTCTACGTCGAGCTTCAGAGAAGGTCAAAGGGCTGAATACGGAGGATATGCGAACCCTCTTTGAGGTGGTCATAAAAGCTGCCAAGGGTGTGTACCCACCCCCGCAAGACTTCTTCGCTTTCTCCAGTGACGCGATGAGGTTGGAGGCATACGTCCAGCTGGCGGTGCTTTATGACCGTTCGGGGCAGGTTGGGAACTCTCGACGAGCTGCTGCAGACATGGCCAGGTTTGCTCAGAAGTCCTCATTCAAGGTCGAAGGCCAAGTCGCCATGCGGGCTTTCAGCAAGCTACTCATTGAGGCGATGTAGGTTATCCACAATACCGGTGAGTAACCATGTGAATAACTGTCGGTAACGCTCAGTGTGCCGACCTCTGCCTTGGTTGATCATTCTTTGATCAATCCGGCCGCTTCTGGCACACCGGCTACTGGGGAATCATGGGTCATACCTTACAAGGGACAGCCCATGAAAATCTCCATCAAATCTACCGATCTAGCCCAATACCTGAAGACTGTAGCTCGCGTACCACAGCGTAAAGCGACTGACGTCTATGGTCACCTGTTGCTAGAGGTCAGCACTGCGGTGTTGTCCCTGTCTGCACATAATGGTCAGCAGCAAATGACCCTTGATGTGCCTGCGGACCTGTTCTCCCTTACTGGCGAGGGGTTCGCGGTATGCGTACCAGCGTCCAAGTTTGACCAAGTGATCGCGTCCCTACCAAAAGGCGCGATGGTCACCATCAGCTTTGCCGAGAGCAAAGTTGTCATTGCCTCAGGCCGCTCACGTTTCTCGCTCGCGACACTCCCGGCAGAGCAATTCCCTGTAATGGAGTTCACCGCCGACCAGAGCAAGGGTGAACTGACGCTTCCGGGTGGAACTCTCAGTACGGCTATCCATCAGGTTGGCTTCTGCGCAGCACGCACGGATGTACGCACCTACCTGAATGGTGTTCTTTTCGAGTTCAAACCGGGCCTTATGACCCTGGCTGCGTCTGACGGCCTTCGGCTGGGGGTTGTTGATGTTGCCGTTGAGGGCCAGCCCATGCAGCACTTCATTCTTCCCAGTGCCTGCATTGAGGACGTGTGCCAGTTCGTAGGGGCTGGTGATGTGCAGATTGCAACCTCAGGCAACATGGCTCGCTTCTCCAGAGCCGGTGGTGTGCTGCATACGAAGCTGATTGACGGCAAATTCCCCGACTATCGAAAGCTGGTTGCTGCCGCTGAGAAAGGGGATGTGGCCCGCGTTGCCCGAGAAGAATTTGCCGGGGCGATGGCACGGGTTGCACTGCTCTCCGAAGGAACTGTTTCTTTGGTTCGACTAGCAGTCACAGCTGACGCCATCTCCATTCAGTCCGTTGGTGGAAATGCAGAAGACATTGCTGATGATGTCCTCCCATGCGACTACCACGCAGAACCATTGGAAATTGGTTTCAACGGTTCTCTTGCAGGCGAAATTGTTCGGTCACTTGGAGCTCAAGAGATTGACGTTATTTTCTCGGGTGCTGCTTCTGGCACGCTCCTAAGGGCCCGAGACTTGCCATCACACAGTTTCGTATTGATGCCGGTTCGCCTCTAAGGCTCGGCTCTGGAGAACAGCGATGAGCAATGTAGCGATCAAGTATTCGAACACCCTCCCAAGCGCGCCTGAGGCGCGCCTGGGCCTCGGCTTCACCTTGCCTACCCAGATGCCGCCCTTCCCTCTGCTGGACGGCCCGAAGGGCCTCCTGACAGCCCGGAACGAACAGGATCTGGGATACCGCATTCTGCTCGGGCAACTGGACCGTGTTCGAGCGCTGGCTGTGGATACCGGCATCGTCTCTGCGATGGTGAAGGAAATCTGGGATGCCATGGGGGAGAAGGACAACGTCGATAAAGCGGTGGCCTTGATTTACCACGAAGGTGCTTGGCTGCGCGTTGGTACTCTCCCAGAGGGCGACTACTCAGACAAGAAGGTCCGTAAAGCCGCCAAGGCAATTGCTGACGAGGAGTTCGCCACACTGGTGCGCCGCAAGCTCAACGGCATTCAGACCCTGATCAGTGAGCTGCGTGGGTACGCAACTGAGGGGATGGACGGTACCCTGTTCAGTTCAGCAGTACGCGATGAACTGCGTCAGAAGCTGTCCGAGATTCTCCCTTACGATTACATCTTGAACCGTGCTGTTGATCAGTTCCGGGCCAATTGCAAGGAGTTGACCAGCCGCACCCGCGACTTGATCAAGTTCATTTGTGAGGAGGTTCGGATTCCGAAGGTGAAGGCTGAAGGGATTATCTCCGGTAACTGGACATCCCCGAAGCTCATCCCGGCGCTGCTGATCTCTGGGGGCTACGAGTTGAAGCTGTTCCCCCCGGCGGCGATGAAGAATCTTCGTCTTGGGATCACTCAACGTCAGAAAGCGATCCTCGAGGCAGCATCTACTGGTGAAGCTCCAGCCGCTGAAATCTTGGCCGCCTGGTCCGTCTTCATGCGCGTGGATCGGGATATTGAAAAGTGTGCGGACATCTTCACCAAAGCTAACGTACGACTCGTAGAGCAGCAGGTTGGTCGGTTCCGTTTCTCCGACTCGCAGATTGTCCGCTCTGCAGCCAACATGGGTTTGACGCGTGCTGTGTACCGCTTCGCCCCAGAGATGGGGTTCCGCTTCTCGACCATTGCAATCCAATGGATTCAAGTTTCGATCAATCGTGACCTGGTCGACCAGGAATCAATCCGGCTTCCGGAAGGTATGCACAAGCAGCTGCGCTTGATCAAAGACAAGCTTCAGCTCAACCCGAATGAGTCTATCCAGTCCCTGGCTAAGGCTACCAAGCTGGATGAGGATCTCGTACGAGATCTTGTGCACCTAGTTGGCAGTCGGACGTCGATCGACTCCACCTTCCAGGAGAGTGGATCCGCTGATACTGATGGCCTGCATGAAATGCTGGCTGACACCAACAACGATTTCATGTCGGAAATCGAAGAAGAAAGTACTCGCAATTTTGTGAACGAAACCCTGGGTCAGGTTCTCAATGAGCGTGAGATCTTCGTAATGATGAACCGCTACGGTATGGGCGATAGCCAGGAAATGACCCTGGCCGAATTGGCCGCAATCATGAGCCTTTCAAAAGAGCGTGTGCGTCAGATCGAAATGCAGGCTATCGGAAAAATCCGCGACTCGGCGTTCGCTGAAAGCCTTTTTGAAATGTGGGGGGACATGTGAGTATGCGACTGCCAAAACAAGGCGCAGAGATTGAAGTCCGTGGCGTTGTGGGCGTGTACGTCGGCGCAGATGTCATGACCAACGGTGAGGTTAACTTCACGATTCGTGCAGCGGCATCCAACGTAAAGCTGATGGAGACTCGCTGTCGGGCGCATCAAGACGGACTGCAGAAGATCAATGACAATTTCGTATCTGTGCGCTCGAGCGCTTGCCTCTGGCGTCATAGCCCGGCCGGCGGGTTTTATGACGAGGAGGCACAAACCATGCTCGGCAACACGCTGAGTGACCACAAGGCGTCAGTAGACGCCCAGGCTTTTCAAGAAATGCTTTCATTGCGCAACATGGCTTGGGCGCGATCGCGTTGACGAGGGGACGCTTCTGGCTTTTCGAGCACTATCTTCGCGAATTCGTCCCGGCCTTCAAAATCACCATGAACCTCGAGCTTCCATGCCAGAGAGAGCATTCTCTCGGCATCATCGCAGTCTACAATTGCTTCGTTGACTGAAGCTTTGACCTCCACACGGGCCTCTTCAACTTTCTCCATTTCTGGTTCGGTCTCTTCGACCACGATCACAACAGGTGGTGGTGCCGGCGCAAGCACTGGCATGCCCTTGTACCTGGGCATCTCGACATCACTTTCTGGCACTGCGGTCTCAGGCTCCTTCTCGAGACTCAAGGACTGTGCAGCGTGGGTGCTCAGCTTCAGGTTCCATAGAAACGCCAATGCCACCACAAGCAGCACAAGGCCGATGATCCAAATCAAATTCGATGGAATTTCAATCACGACAACTCTCCCGTGGCTAATGCTGTAATAGTGGATGGCTACTGCCCCATTTATAGGGTTTGCGCTGGTGGCACGGTCGATAGAAGGGATACTCGGTGCATTCTTTCAGGAGTATCACCATGAACCAGACTGCTACCAATCAATCCCAAAGCATCTCGATCCCAGTCAACCTCAACGGCATGCTTAATGTCACCCTCCCAGCCCATGTCAATGCCGATGAGTTCTGTGCCCGGGCGCTGGAACAGTTCAAGCGTATGATTGAACTCGAGACGGGTATGGGCGAGTCCGGTGAGGCTACATTCTCATTCGACGGCGATGTCTGGAGTACAGAGGGCCAGGCACAGGTTGGCGACCTCATGTTCGAGGTCCAGCACGATCTCGCCATGAACGTTTCCGGCGCCCTTGTTGCTCTGAAGCCCCGCCAAGGCGAGTTCGGGGCCGATCGCTATCGTAGTCGAATCTGCGCTTATGTTTCGGAACATGATGTCTACGTAACTGGTCGTTGTTCTCAGACAGATGCTGAAAGGGTCTTGGTCAGTATTCGCATGGACGGCTCGGACCCGACAGTTCATGTAATGAACCCATCCTTCCATGAAGACATGGACCTTGAAGGGCAAGTCCCTTTGGTGAGTGTTCCCTTCCGAGGAATGTCGATTGCGTTGAATTGACCAACCAGGAATCAGCCGGGATATCATTTGCGCATGCGTAAACACACCAGTATTTCAAAACCCAAACTCGGTGAAGCCTGCAATGGATGTGGCTACTGCTGCAGCGTGGAACCCTGCATGCTTGCGAAAGAGTTTCTGCACTCTATGACAGGACCCTGCACTGCCCTAGAGTCGTCGGATGGAAGAAGCCAGTGTGGACTCGTGCGCAACCCTTTGGGGTACTTATTCAAAGCGGCAAACCCAAATGCTGTTGTTGATGTCCTGGGGCCGCCGGCAGAGCTCCAGGAGGGCTACCAGCTATCCGTACAATTCGCTGCAGCCCTTGGCGTCGGTCAAGGCTGCGACGCGCAAGACACTGCAGAATCTGCCAGCTGGCAAAGGCTCATACCTGTTCGAAATCTCCAATAGCCAGTTTTTGGGGCACCCCTTGGCCACTATTAGTCAAAGGACCCAATTTGGAGATGAGCATGGCCGTCACCCGACGCGATTTCAGCAAGCTATCTGTAGTCACAAGCCTGGCGGCAGCCACAGGACTTAGCCTCAAGCCTGAAGATGCACAGGCGCTGAATGCGTCCCTAGCCACGCTACTTGTTATCGATCCACTGACGCTTAGCTACATGGTCTATGGGCCATGCTGCTACTTGTGCCCTGACCACCTCATCGTTTCTCACTACCAGCCTGTCGCGCTCTGTGAAGTGATCAAGGGTGGCGGTGACACAGCACTTGGCCAGCCAATTGGCGGTCCACTTAGCGTCGGTACCGACAATAACGACTACACCTCGATGCATGTCCGGTTGTGGGAGTTGCCAGATTGGGCAATCGATATTGCTATGGCATTCCAGAGCTGCAAGCTCTGCGGGGTGAATGCCGGGAAGACCATTAACATTCCTACTTCAAACCCGCTTGACCTCTGCGGAGCTGCTGCTAACGCTCTCACGGGCAATGCACTAAAAGCATTCAACAGTGCACTCCCAGCGTGCTTTCCCAAGCTGATTTACGATACTGAATTCGACCCTACCTGGAATACAGGGTGTCGTGACCTCAGTGTTGCGGCGATGCTCGGCGCGGTGGCTTGTAGCAATCCCCTGACCTCAAGTGTCTCCGTTTGGGGGGCCGAATTGTGTGTAGGTACCAATTGGGGGCCACTCTATCCTCGACAAATGGCGAGCCACAATGACAACGCAGCAATTGCTGCAGGTATTGCTGCATACCGCGCCATTCACGTCAGTGGTTTCGCAGTAGGTTCATTCCCATTCAACGCTGCGATCTCTGTGGGGAAGCTGCAGCAAACCTCACCCGGGATCACTGTGGGCTTCGGTGCTGGAAGCTTGCTACTGGATACTCAGATGCGTTTGTATCCGGTCTCGCTCGAGGAGATCTATACATTCGTTTGGTGGGTGCCGGTGGTCTGCTGCAAATCTATCGACGAAATCATGGGGTTCTGTGAGCCCCAGATGTGCGGCGTCTAGGGCTTCTGGCACGGCGACATCTGCATAGAGTGATCCCACTACTGAGGACCACTCTATGCGAAGCTCCCAAATCAACACCTCCCCTCTTCTCCGCAACTTCGCGACTCTGATCACTACCACCAGTATCCAGGTCAGTACCAAGCTGGGTAGTCAAACTGTGCTTCGGGCTGAATTCTCCCCTTCGACGTATCCCGACAACGCTGACCAGCAACTCATGTTCCTCAGTGAGTTGATCGCTAGGACTAACCCGGGCGCGCTGGACCTGCTTAAGGATGTGGCCGAGCGTTGCATTGATGATCAGCGGAAGGCAATCGCCAACCTAATGGGTAGTGGTTCTGCCACACCTCAAACTGCCTGAAGCTGTCCCTACGCAATTCAGCGCAACCACACATATGGATCAGACAATGGACGACGGAAAGAAGAAAGCTTTAGCAGCCGCTATGGGGCAAATTGAAAAGCAGTTCGGCAAGGGCGCCGTTATGCGTATGGGCGACCAGGATCGTCAAGCCATCCCTTCAATATCGACAGGCTCTATGGGTTTGGATCTTGCCTTGGGCATCGGTGGACTGCCGCGGGGTCGCATCATCGAGATCTACGGTCCTGAGTCGTCAGGCAAGACTACGCTGACGCTGTCCGTGATCGCCCAGGCCCAAAAGATCGGCGCGACCTGTGCCTTTGTCGATGCTGAGCATGCTCTCGACCCTGAATACGCTGGAAAGCTCGGAGTCAATGTTGATGATCTCCTGGTATCCCAGCCGGACACCGGTGAGCAGGCGCTGGAGATCACAGACATGCTGGTGCGGTCGAATGCTGTTGACGTCATCGTCGTTGACTCCGTAGCGGCTTTGGTACCAAAGGCCGAGATCGAGGGTGAGATGGGCGACATGCACGTCGGCCTGCAGGCCAGGCTGATGTCCCAGGCACTGCGCAAGATCACTGGCAACATTAAGAACGCCAACTGTTTGGTGATTTTCATCAACCAGATCCGTATGAAAATCGGGGTGATGTTCGGCAGCCCTGAAACCACCACCGGCGGAAACGCACTCAAGTTCTATGCTTCTGTGCGTCTCGACATTCGACGCACCGGCGGGGTTAAAGATGGCGATGCTGTGATCGGCAGCGAGACCCGCGTCAAGGTCGTAAAAAACAAGGTGGCGGCCCCGTTCCGCCAGGCTGAATTCCAGATCCTATACGGTAAAGGTATCTACAAGCATGGCGAGCTGATCGAACTCGGTGTCGATAAGGGGTTCGTCGAGAAGGCCGGCGCATGGTACAGCTTCAATGGAAACAAGATCGGCCAGGGCAAGGGCAATGCTGCTAAGTACCTTGAAGACAACCCAGTAATCGCCGATGAGCTGGAGCGGCTCTTACGAGAGCAGGCACAACCAGCCGTTTCAGTGCAAGAGAATGAGCCTGTCTCCGGCTCTGAGCGGGAAGCAGAAGAGACCCCAGCCTGATCAGACAAAAAGAAGGCCACCTCGAAGGGTGGCCTTTTGTTTAGAACGTGCGCTGCCCGTATATCTGGGCAAGCTTTCTGGCAAGCCCCTCCGGGTTTGATGAAAATTGCACTGCTCCAGTATTGCGAGCGGAGTCGGGCATACTCTTCGCTCCAGATGATTCAGCGTCTTGCGCCATGATCATCTTGGCCTTCCCCTTGATCGTCCTGATTCCACCAGAACCATCCATACCCATCCCAGACATGATGATCACCCCAATCTGTGGGTGGCACTCATGAAGCGTACGAATGACCGCATCAATGCACGGGTTGAACGAGACTGATTGTGCACTGTATGCCTGCAGGGTGATGGCCCCGGCAGCAATGTGGATTGTGTTGTCCCTAGGCACCAGGTAGACAGAATTCGGCTTGATTTTCATCCCTGTCTCTGCCGATTGGACGTTCCAACCAGGCGCTACGTCTTTCAACCGGGCGAGCATCTGACCGTATCCCACTTCGGTCATGTGTTGGGCAACAAAGATAGATATTGGCATTCGAGGCAAGTCTGCAAAGAACTGGCGTAAGGCCTGCGGTCCACCGGAGCTTGCACCAATGATCCAGACGTCAGGGACGTTCTTGTTGTCGGCGACCTCCTTCTTTTCGTCCAACTCATTAGCTAGATCCGGGATGGCCTTCTTGATCTCCTCGATGGTACGGTTTCGCCACGAGATCCGTTCACGCGGCTGCATGGAATAGAGATCCTTGTCGTGCACCAGGCATATCGGCTCTTCCCTTCCCAGTGCCTCCATTACCTCATCGCAATCGACCACATTTTGGTCATGCATATCCAGCAGAAGGATATGGGCGTTACTGATCGCAAGGTCGCCGGATTCCGCATGCGAAATGTCATACATGATGAGCTCCCCCACCAATGGGGAGAGCAACTCACTGAAGAGAGCCTTCTGAATTTCGTTGGTACTTACGATGCCGATTCTCATGCTGCCGCCCCCTGTGCAGCCTTTTGAGCGTTAATTTGACTTACAGCCTGTTGCAACGACGCGGCGTCACATGGTTTCAGCAGGTACTTTGTGACGCCGGCTCTCATTGCTTTTTCTTCCAACCCTGTGCGCGTTGTAATCATGATGATGGGCGTGTCGTCGTAGACCGGAATCTTCCTTACGGCCTCGGTAAACTCGAAACCATTCATATTGGGCATTTCAACGTCGACCAACATCAGGTCTGGCTTATCTACCAGGGTCAGTTTGTGTAGTGCGTTTTGACCATCCACCGCGGTGACTACTGTGTAACCAAAGCCTGTGAAAATGCGCTCCAGCTGGGCGCGATAAGGTCGTGAATCGTCAACTACAAGCACTGTAGGTTTTGTTTCGACCTTCATAGAACGGACTCGATTCTGGCGAACCTGATACCCCTTTGCCCCTCGTTTAAGGTTCAAGCGTGCCATTTCCATTACGTCCAAAACAAAGACAGGACTGCCATCTCGCATTTCGGTCTCACCGACGAGCCCGCGTACGTTCGCAAGCATTCCTTCCAGCTTGCGTATGTGAATCTCAGGCATCGAATCAACCTTAGCCACCTCAATCGCGATCCGGTCCTCACCTTGTTCGCAAAGAATGAGCGTGACCTCTCCGCCCTTCACCTCGGGTCCCCGAGATTCCGGCATAGCCACAAGGTCAGCCAAATGCACCACATCGAAAGAACGATCTTCGTAGGTAACAGTGGCGTGTCCGTATGTTGAACATTGCTCAGCGAGGGACTCTCGGGCCACCATCACTACCTGGCACATCGAGTAGCTCTGGATGGCAAACCACTGACTACCGGAGCTCACCATCATTGCTTTGTTTGACCCAATCGTGAATGGCAGCTCGATGATGAACCGTGTCCCCTTGCCCTGCTCACTATCGATGTTCAATCGGCCGCCCAAGCTCTCTACGGTTGTTGCAACGATATCCATGCCGACCCCCCTGCCCGACACCTGCGTAACCTTCGCAGCCGTCGAGAAGCCACTACGTGTGATGAGCCGCATTGTTTCTTGTGGAGTCAGTCGATCCGACTCGGAGATGATGTTCATCTGTATGGCTTTTCTACGGACGGCATCAACATCAATACCACGGCCATCATCACTGACCTCGATGACGATGTGCTTCGCACGACGATATGCTTTGATCTTCAGGGCGCCTGTAGCAGGCTTCCCTAGCTTCGATCTCTCGGCAGGGGTTTCAATACCGTGATCAATGGCATTTCTGAGAATGTGGGTCAGCGGGTCATTGATTGCGTCGAGCATCATTTTGTCCATGATGACGTCTTCGCCTTCAAGGCTAGGAATCACATCTTTGTTCGTGGCCTTGCACGCCGTTGTAACTGCACCAAATAGTTTCTGGCGCGAGTTGAGGAACGGTACCAAGCGGGAATGCAGCAGGTCACGTTGGAGGCCGATTAGCGCCGGGTCCAACTCATACAGCGTGGTTCGCATCTGGCGGATAAACGAGAAGACCTCATTGAGTTGCTCACGCACTTCATCAATTTGGGCCCCCATCGCGACATGTATCGCTGACAGATCGTTGAAGCGCTCCAGATCTGCCTCGTTGGCGTCCTCAACCTTTCGGGTATGTGGTTGGTTGTTGGAATAGCTACGGAGCGCGGTTGTCAGTTGCCCGTGTTGCAGGCTGTTCACATCCAATAGTTCGCGAGCACCAGTCAGCCGCAGGTGTGCCTCTTCGTTCAAGGAGTTAAGACGGTAGCGGGACGCAATCAACTCAGAGGCTTTCTCAGCAGCAGCTTCCAAGTGGCGCAGTTCAACGCGGATCTTTTCAGAGGTCCCCCCATTTGATTTCTTGTTCTGCTCACCGAGGGACGCCTGTTCACGTGCCAGCATTTCGAGCACCGCAGTGGATACGATGGGCGCATCCGTTCCCTGCGGTTCGTCCATTGAGATGGCATGCAGCTTGTCAAAGTCATCAGCGGCTTGTTTGGCATAGGTGTCGCGCATTGGATCGCTGGTAAAAGTTTTCGCATGCGAAAACTTCTCTGCAGATCCGGAGCAGTCAGCGGCGTCTACTTCGGCCAGGACATTTGCTTGTGCCTCGTGGCTTTCCTCAGCTGGAGACTGGATTACGTCCTCTTCCGGTACTGTTGCTGATGCTTCACTAAGCGCTTCGTCAAGGCCAACGGTTACGTTGGCTATTACTGGTTCTTCGCTGACAGCAGGGTTTTCAACAGCCTCGGCCGGGGTCATCTCGACGCGTGGAGTGACCTCAATCCGCGGCTGCTGAGAGGGCGCTTCAGTATCAATGTTTACAAGTGGTTTTTGTTCACCTGCTGACTCGATGGTCCGTTGCTGTTGATCGACTGGCAAGCTCGCAGCAGCGTGGGATTTACCACCCTTCCCACGGCCCCCACGTTTTTTACGTGGTGGTTTCGTTGCTTGAATATCGCCGTCGCCCTGTACTTCAGGCTGTCCAAGCGTTGCTTGATCCACTGCTTCACGAGCAGACACTTCAGTGTGTGTGTCACTGCTAGCAGCGTAACCATCACCGTCGGGCGTGATTTCAGGATCTTCGTTCGACGGTATGCCTGTAGCTGGTTGAGGGATCGATTTCTCGGTATGGAGCAGCGAGAGATCAATGCTGTTGGTGCTAACGCATACCTCAAGGCATTGGATAAGAGCAGTTGGAATCGGATAAGCACGGCCTAATTTGATCTGCTCCGTCATGGAGGTGATAGCGTCCATGACGTGCGACACCAACTGAGCGCACTCGCTACCAGGGTTGATCAACTTGATGGACAGGCTTTCGAACAGGCTTTCCATTGAATGCGTGATAGCAGCGATCGCGTTTGCCTCAGCCATCATCGCTGCACCCTTAAGGGTGTGCATGTTGCGCTTGATGGTGACGACTAACTCCTTATCAGCCATGTCTTCTAGCCAGGCGGCGACATTCGTCAGCAAGTCAGGGAAAACGTCCTCGGCTTCATCGAGGTAGAACTGATAGTCCTCGTTGTATTCCGGAGCGCAGTCGATGGAGGCGTCGCTGTCATCCATCACTACAGGCTGTGGTTGAGTAGCTACTATTGCTTCGGGCTCGGCAAAAGATTCCGCATGCGAAAACATTTCGCCCGGGACACGCTGCTCTTGTGTGACATCGGAGGCTTGAGAGGAAGGCGTAGATGAGGCTGCTTCGATGAAGTGTTCGACTTGCTGAACACTCACAAAGGGAGCCATTTCTGTAAATTCGGCTTCCTCAATTTCTACCCCGATGGTGTTTGCCAGGGACACCCAGTGACCAAGTCGTGGAGACTCAGTGGTCCAGGGGAACTCAAGCATGAACGCATGGGTATCCTCCAGCAGTTGTCGGAGCTGGTCCGTATCGTCTTCGGTTAGCGCCTGGCCAGCTGTGAGAAGAACCTCGAAACGTGACTCAAGGACCCCGAACACCTCGTGCAATACTTCGCAGCTGACAGAGCCGCATATCCCGTAAAGGGTGTGGGCCGCCCTGCACATGTCACGGGTGAGCAAGGGCGAATCTGCATTGCTAAATGCGAGCAGAATTTTGTGGTAGATGACGTACTCTTCCCGGTACATGTCGATATGGCCGCCATCGACATCGTCAGGGTACTCGCGCCCTTCTGTTGGGGGGTCGTTATCGACCAACTCGCCTTCCAGGACTATCTGTGGTCCGCCAGGAACAGTTAGTACCTCTGGTGTCGGTTCGTTCGATACGCCGGCGGTCAGTGCTTGAACAATCCCGGGGTCAGACTTCGAGAGGAGTACTTGTTCCATGTCTCGGATGAAAATCGAAACCTTACCGCGAGCAGAGTATTCGTCCATGCAACGGAACGTCATCTCAAGCGCGCTCACTAGAAGTGCATCAGCTGCTTCACGATTGAAGCCTTCATCCCGTGACATGTTGTGCACGGTTTGGCTATACGTGCCCAGTGCTCTTGCAAGTCGATGGAACGAGTCGAAGCCATATAGTTTGGCACCCATGGCAAGGCGCTCTGCAGCCTTGTAGAGGTGCTCCATCGAACGGCGGTCGGTGACGTTAGGCTTCTGCAGAATTGGTTCAAAGACTTTCCGCAGTTCGAAAATCTCAGACAGGAAATGGTTTTCTTCGCCGTCCTGCTGATCGTCCGATGCTATGGCAGCTTCAAATTTTTTCATCAGCTCAGTCGAAGACACAACATCGACGTGATTCACTTCGATGCCGAGCTCAACCAGGGCATCCTCTGCCCTATTCAAAAGAGTTGGGGACGGTTCGATACCGGCAAGGATGGCGGTAAGGTACCCCTCAACTGCAACCAAAACTCGTGCTGACATTTCTACAGGGGGCGACTGCTTGATTCCTTGCTCAGTCATCTCGCTGAGGAAGCCCTGGCACGAGCCATTGAGCAATAACCCTGCACGGGTTAGACCGGTAAAGCTCAAGGCAGCCCCGGCACCAATCAAGCGTTGAAGCCCAGTTTTCAGGTCGTCGATACCAGTGCCGCTGTCCAGGTGATCCGTGATCGAGCGGCGTGTTTTGGCAAGTTCAATGATGGCTTGTTCAACGACATTCGCAATGACGTCGGGTTTCACCCCCGGGATGCGGAGTGACTGGATCGACTCGTTCGAATCTAACCTACGGATATGTTCGTCCAAGAACATGAAGTCGCCCTTCAAGCTCTCAATGATCTCAGACGTAAATCCACTGATAGCGTCAATCTTGGCTACACGGGCCAGGGAGTTGGCTGCTACCGCTGCCATTTCACTCTCATTGACCATGTAGAAAACGCTGGTCACCTGTCGAATGGAGGTACGGAAGGTCGAGATTTGAGCTTCAAAGGTCTGTGGAGATTTGCTGGTGATTGCCCGGCCGAGTGAGACTATTGAGGTCTCAAGCAGAGGTTTAAGCTCACTCACAACGTCTTTGATTGAGTCCGCGCTTGCGGTCTCAATCCTGGCTTGCAACTCTGCCAGCGACGCTGCATCGACCGACTTTCTCACGTTGAACACAGCAAGAACATCTTCAATGCTGGCCGGCAGTTTTGTAGACATGCTCAGGACCGACAGAAGCGATTTGAAGCGGGCTACACCCAGGGTTGCCTTAGCACCCTCTTCCCCATCTGTCTCGGCCTTCTGGATTGCTACTGACAACATCCTGATTTTGGATAGGGTGTCGCCCGCCGAGCGGATCGCTCCGCATGCCAATGCTTCCGTCAGACATTCACCAACCCACCAAAAGCATCCGACCTCCAAATCGTAGGTCACGCTTTGGAGCTCGCGTAGGATTGCTCCAAGCTCTGTGATCGAGGCTTTGCTT
The DNA here is from genome assembly GCF_016881005.1 of Pseudomonas arcuscaelestis. Classification (GTDB taxonomy): domain Bacteria; phylum Pseudomonadota; class Gammaproteobacteria; order Pseudomonadales; family Pseudomonadaceae; genus Aquipseudomonas; species Aquipseudomonas arcuscaelestis. The sequence goes on from NZ_JACOPV010000009.1 coordinate 65,487, forward strand.
TGGTTGGTCATGTAGGTGCTAAACGCTGTTTGGAAGCGCTTTGGCGAACGACCGAAGACTTCTAGTCGCTGCTCATCTGTAACGTCTCGCTGCCGTAGTGGAGGTGCGACGTACACGAATTCGACTTCGGGTGGTAAGAGGTTGCCCTCCTCAAGCAAATCAACTCCACGCAGCTCACGCAGTTCGTTGATTTGCTTGGCAAGGATGCCGGCGCTATCAGGTGCACCGTCGACCACCATTCCCAGGTACTTAGGGATTGTAAGCAAGCTGTTTAGGATAGAGATCAGCGCCTGCTCCACCTTTTCAGGGGCCAGGCGACCGTCGGCAATGTTGTTGATGATGATCTTCACTTCAAGCGCGAGGGCGCTACCGCCCACACACTCCGCTACATCAAGCGCGGCGTGGATTTGCATCACTTCTTTTTCTACGGTACCGAATGCTTCATCCCGGTGCTTCTTCTGGTTGTCATACCAGATGCTTTCGGCATCCGCGGGGGGATTTAGTAAGGCCATGCTTTTTTTGTGGAAAACATCGAGTTGAAGCTTGGTCGTGTCGACGCTCTTCTGTATAGGAGCCCGCAGCCAAGTCAGTTGGGCGATACGCAGTTTGTTAGACATCGACAGACCTTTGAAATACGTTCGGGTTGCTGTGTGGGATTCGCTTCATGCTGAGGTTTGACCAGTTAAGGGTCTCTCCTGGGCCGGTGATTAGGTGCCCGCCCGGGGTTAGCATTGATGCAAGTCGATCCAGAATTTCGTACCGAGTTTCGGTCCGGTAATAGATGAGCATGTTCTGAGTGATGACAATGTGAGGGTTCGGCAGCTGCACAGGTCTATCCTGCAGGATGTTGTGCTCCTCGAACGTCACCATCTCACGAACAAATAGGTGGAACCTCATCTTGTCATCACGCGTTGGGGCAGCTGCAAGCGTTCCTACATTTGGGTGGCGAGGGTACAGACCCTCCCTAGCGGTGCTGATGCACATTGAAGACACATCCGTGCCATGCACACGGAATGTAGGATGGCCTGCGTCCAGTAACGCCGATGCAATGCTGTATGGCTCCTCTCCAGTCGAACAACCGACGGATAGGATCTTCGGGGCAGTGATCTGCTTACAGAGTTCTACGATGCGCTGTGTGGCCGGCAAGGACCTGAAAAATCGTGTCTCATGGTTAGTTGCCAGGTGCAACACCATTGACCAGGTATCACCGCAAACTTGACCGGCTTTTCGCCTTTCATTGAATGACCAAAGATCCATCCCTTGGCTTTCTACGTAGCGCAGCAGTGCACTTCGGAATGCGTCCTGCCGGCTTTCGTCAATCTGGATCGAAAACCGTGCCTCGATGATCTCCAGCCATCGTTTAAAAATGTCCAGCTCAGCCGGGGCATCGAGGCTCTCCATCGTCATTCCTTGCTGAACTGTGCGATTGTGGCCTGCAGATCTTGCGCCTGGCGGTTAACCCCTTTGATGGCGACAGCTGTTTGCTCGCTTGCAGCACTGTTGTCTGCGCTGTATTGATTAACGCTATCTACCAGATCGCTTACGTCGCTCGATTTAGCTTTCAGCTGCTTGGTTTCTTCGATTGCTTGTTGTGCGCCCTCAGTCAGGTCACCAGCGAGGACATTGATATCTTTCAATGCCTCCTGGGCAACATTCGATCGTTCGCGAAGCTTGTCTGTTTCGCGCTGAGCACGGTCCACAGCTGACTGGTTTTCACGTGCTGCATCGTTCATCGTCTGGAGTTGGACTTTGATTTGTACGACCGCATCCTTTGTTTCTTCACTCAATCGAGCCATAGCTTTCGCGGCGCTCGCAATACGAATCGATTGTCCCTTGTCCTGCAACTCATCCGCTAGGAGGCTTGCGTTGTACGAGAGGAGTCCTGCTCGGGCTGCTACAACAGCAACCACAGCGGAGATGTTCTCGAGCACCTGAAAGCTCTCGATCATGTGCTTGGAGCGGTTTTGGATTAACAAGGTTTGTTGTTGTAGCTCCAGGATGTTGTCGTGTACCTGGGATACCGCAACTTCCCCCGATGCGACCTTACGACCCATGTTTTCCGAGATTCGCTGGGTACCGAGGGTCATGTCCTCAATCTGGTTGATGAATTGAGACAGGTCGCCGAACAATTGGCTGATGTGCTCAATTGCCTTGTCTTGCTCGGCCCTGTTTTGGGCAACGTTCTGTTCGGTGATCAGCGTCTGCTCTGTCGCTGCAGACAGGCCGATGATCGTTTCCTTCGCTTCATCCAGAATTGTGGCGACCTTGCCGAACGTTTTGTTGAGGGCGGTCGCAATATCGCGGGTCGATTCATTGTCTTCTGTGAGTCGGGTGTTAAGTCTGCCTTGACCCACCTGCTCGATTTCATCCAGCAGTGTTTTCAGGTGCTTGGAGCGTGTACTGATTGACACCTCCTGGTTGCGACCTAGGTTCGCGATGGATTCAGTCCGGCTGCTTGTGATGGAGCGCATCAGCAGCATCGAAATGATTGAAAGCATAAGTGTCAGGCCGCCAAGCCCAGCGACGATAGAGATACCGATTGGGCGGCTATCCGGTAGCGCTTCTACGGAGGTGATCAAGCTTGAAGCTGATGAAGAAATGCGGTCTCGGACGGCCCAAATAGTTTTCGCATGCGGAATGTTTTCACTAACACCCGTAGAACTGTCGATAGTCTTTTGGACGAGCCTGACAACAGATTCCGAATCGCGGTAACTCTTCACCAGCGGGACCATTATCTCTTGCTGGTCCTTAGGTAGTGCTTGGCCAATACGGCCGAGCGTCGTTAAGTACTGAGAGAACGCACCTGCAGCTGCCCGGAGTGTATCGCTGTTAAGTGAAACATCAGACCCAAGCGCTTGTTGCCCTTCCTCCAGCGCTCCTACAGCCGCTTTCAACTGGCTTTTCACCTGTGGGCTTGCCGACGACGCATCGAGCTGTGCTCGCGCCTCCTTAGCTGCTTTCAGAGCTTCCAAAGCCACGCGCTGGGTGTCAGCAAGGCTCCTGCTGTACTGGTCAGTTACGTTGCGCTGGCTGATGAGTTTCGAGATCGAAGGTGAGATCTCCTCCCACACCCTTTCCAGTGTTTTGAGATTGGCTTGGACAACTGGAGGAGCGGGTTCAATGCCGCGAACTGGATCGCCGTTGCGGAGGGCCGAGAATGCCCTTTCCACCGCACTTTCAAGCTGGTCCATGTCTGTGGAGTAGCTGCTGTCCGTCGCGACCCGTTCAGCCAGGTAGATTGCCTGCATGGCATTGGTGTGGGCCTGATAGCTAGCTTTGAGCAGGAACTCTTGCTGCGCATTGTCTTTCAGATGCTGATAGCCGGTATAAGCAGCGGCGCCACCCGTGATGAGTACCAAAACGGTTGCGATTGAAACTAGGGAAGAGTTATTGCTCATTCTGTCCTATCTCGGGTTGGTTCAAGTAAGGTCAACGTTCTGCAGCTTGTCGTCTGCTATCAGCGCCGGTAGGTCTATGAGGGCCCAAGTCTGCCCTCTCGCAGTAACTGCTTTGCGCATGCTTTTTCCCAATCCTGGCGGGATCATGAAATTGCTTTGTTCGCAATCCCTGAGCTCACTGGCCAAGACGAATCCGCATATCTCATCCACGACAAGTGCAACGTTGCCTATGCCCTCCCCTCCCTTCACGAATAGTGCGGAGCTACCCACAGCGAGGTGTGGTAGGGATATGTTCAAGAAGCGCGATATGTTGACGAAGGGCAGCAACTGGCGGTCCAGACGGCCAGCGCCCATCAGCCACGGTTTTGTACCCGGGATCTGATTCAGTTCTTTGGGTACCTCGTCGACCGCGATGATTGAGCTCGAAGGGCTTAAACAGAATGTTTCACCGATTCGGTACCCGGCAAAATGCATTCCTCCCCTGGGGTCTTGGTTATTCAAGAAGTTCATCCATCTCGAGGAGGGCGTCTTGCAGCTTCGCCCGCGTGAATGGTTTGGTCAGATAGAGGTCAGCACCGCTGATGAGCCCGGTCTGCTGGTCAAATACGCTGCTTGCACTAGAAAGCATCGCAATGGGCTTGCCTCCCCATTCACGCCAGCCACGTAGCAGCTCAATCAGCCGGAGACCATCGAGCTCCGGCATTTCGCGGTCAATGAAACACGCATCAGGTCTCTGATCGCGAATCACTTGGAGGGCTGTGTAGCCGTTTTCTGCGACATGTACGTCGTATCCGAGCTTTTCAAGAAGCGCGACACCAAGTTTGCGCATGCCGCTTGCATCATCGACGATGCACACGGACCGTATTTTGGACATATAGAATCCTCTCGTATGTCCTAATAGTGCTGGGCAGGTGCACCATTTCTGGCAATCGCTTGGCTTGGAAGGGAATTTTTTTGTAGATCGTTATGCTGCCTGGCTTTAGGAGGAACCTATGGCCAAGAAAAGTCACCGCAGCGCCTACAACAATGACCCAAAATTTCTGGAGCGATTAGCAAGGCAGGGAATTACTTTTGACGAGGGACGGGCGGCTTCCCCAGCCACAGTCCAGGGGCTGAGCGCTCAAGTCGAACACCCTCGTAAGGAAAGCCAGGCAACTAAGCGCATGCGTAAAGTTCAAGAGGCCAATATGGATGGTCGGTCAGATCGGCTCGTGTATGACCAAGCTTCGAATTCACTGACCGCTTTCCTCCCAGGAGCCCTACTGCTTAGCCTCAATGTCATGCTCCGGATGCATGACGCCAAAAGCACCTCATTGAAGTCAACCTGGTTGAAGCGAATTGAGGCGCTGAGGCTGGAGGGGCGTGGGACCTTTAGCGACTGGATAGCGAATGCTTCGTTTCCTGTTCTCGTTGAGGAGGTCTACATCACTCCCGAGTCGAATCTGCTAGACCATGAAGCCGTAGCTGCAGCTTGCAAACCAATTCTCGACGCATTTGTGGTCAATGGCTTTTTGCCCGATGACAATGGGCGATACATTGCGCAACCCTTAGCGTACACAGAGAGGGGGGCAGATTCGGGCTTACTTATAAGGTTCCTGCCGACACAGAAGCCCTGGGGGCTCATCGACGACACTACGATGGAGCTGGCCCGTGGATGTATGACCTTGAAAAAATAACGCTGTCCGGTATACCTGTGTATCCGTTACACGAAAATTTGAGTGGATACACGTGGATCAATTAGACCCCAAAAAGCTAGCTACCCTTGGTATCGAGCAAGTGCCCACAACCCTGATGGATATTGGCCTGGACCAGCTTTTTCCGGGTAAGTGGCAGAAGCGTAAATTCTTCGATGATGCGTCATTGGACGAGCTCGGAGACTCGATGAAATCAGCTGGGACCAACGTCGTACCTCTAATCGTTGTCCCGCGGCAACGGGGGGGCGGTTATAACATCGTTGCTGGTGAACGACGTTGGAGAGCTGCGCAGCGGATTGGATTGGCAACCTTAAAGTGCGAGGTTGGCAATTACAGCTTCCAGCAGGCTTTGTTCATCTGCGCAATCGAGAACCTCCAGCGAGCCGACCTCAACCCCATTGAGGAGGCAACCTCATATCAAGACCTGGGCAATGAGTTTGCGCTCTCTCACGATGAAATCGGCCGTCAGCTTGGTAAGAGCCGCGGGCACATCTCAAACTACCTCCGGCTCTTGCAGCTGGATATCCGCGTGAGAGATGCACTAATTCAGCTGCGGCTCACCTATGGGCAGGCCCGTCCGCTCTGCGCCCTCCCCCATAAGGTGGATCAGCGTAGAATTGCAGAAAAAGCAATCCGGTTGAAATGGTCGGTCGTTCAGATTCAACAAGCTGTCAACAGCATCACCAAGAAGACCCCAGACCCTATAAAGCTATCCGACACAGATGCTGATATCAGGCGCCTCGAGCGCGAGATCTCTGAGGTTACAGGCCTGGACTGCATCGTGAAGAGGCACGCCACAGGCCGTTGGCAGTTGGGCTTCAATGCTCCAGAAAGCGAGAGTTTTTCCGGCCTTCTCGAGCGCTTGGGCATTCACACGGATGCGGATTTCGAAAAATGATTTTAGAGATGGTCGATTTGGGCCACCTGCGATCCACTATTAGATAAATACCATTTGGATTCGTTGTTGATGCCCTCCTCCTGCCCACGATCAATTCTTAATTCTCCGTCCTCGAGCGGGCGTGGTCGTCGGGCTGAGGGTTTCTTTGCTTCAGGACCTTTTCGCATGCGAAATGTTTTCAAACTGACCGTATTGGCTGCGGCACTGAGTCTTGGAGGTTGCGGTTCCTTTGCATCTAAGCCGGCAGAGCTCACGACCGTCGAGCCGCAAAGCCAGTATGATGACCGCCTGCAAGATGCGCTGGGATCGCAGAAGTACACTGAAGCACAGATGCTGTATCAGCGGCGATTCAATGACTACCAGAATCAAATTGACGACCTTGAGAAGAAGCGTCGTGAGCTTGATGCCCGTCTGAATGCCCGTGCCTACGAGGCCGGTGTCAGTGACGCACCGGCTTCTACGTCAGAGGCCGGAAGAATCCACGAGTATCAGGAGGCATCCCGGGCGTCCCAGTCCAGGGTTGCTGAAGCCACCTCAAGGCTCGCAATTCAGCAATCCTTGATCGAGAACCGCCGTGATAAGGATCTGCTAGAGGCGGACAGCAAAGCAGCGAAGCTTATAGCTGATATCGAGATCTCAACTGCGAAAGAACTCTCGACGGTCGAGGACCGTATCAGCCAGGACATTGAGGGTCGCCGTAGCTTCGACAGTGCAGCGCGTCTTGAGGAGTCCAAACGCTTCGATGAACAGCGATTCACTTTAGCCCTTGCTAATGCTGAGGCTGAGCGACAAGCAAAGCTGCGGCTTGATCAAGAGGCGGATGCCTTAGCCAGGGTGCGATCTGAGGCTGGTAGCCGAGTTAGCGCACTCCAGGCGCAAATAGCGGAGTTGAATCGACAAATTGTGCAGCTCGAAACACAGGTCGCCAAAACTCGCAATGACGATGACTTGGCCCTACAGGCTCAACAGTCCAAAGTAACCTTCGCCCAAGGCGAGGTTGATAGGCTGGCTAGGATTAGCCAGGATTTGAAGACCACCTCCTCTGGTGTGCAGAGCGGGTTAACTCAGTCGGGTACGGACTATGTGCAGGCTAAAAACAGTGAGTTGAGCCGCGCTCGTGCCGATTCTGATGTCAGAAAGGCCCAGCGTATCGCCGACATCAACGCACTTGCTGCTCGCGAGAAGAACGACATTGTGGCGCGCGCCCGCACAGAACTTGCGTCACTCTCAGCTAACACCGAAATGGCCAAGGCAAGTGTAGTTGCACCGGTTGTGACTGGTCGTTCTGTTTATAGCGGAGTAGGCCCGGCCTCCCCAGCGCCGGCCTCTGACCCATCACCGGTTAGGCAGGCGGCCCCTAGCAAGCCCGGTCAGGTCCCTTCAAAAGCTGCGCCGGTACTCACAATCAGTCGATTCGAGCCAAAGGTTGACGCCACGCCCTCTACCGTCAGCAACGATGATATTGGCGGTGCCGTGCTAGCCGGTGGTTCTGGCGTCGGGGCCCCATCATCGTCATCCTCTGTTGCACCTCTGGTTGTGGCTCCAAAAACCCGTACGGTGTTCGATGTCTTCTATGTCTACAAGGACGAAGGTAGCTGGGTTAAGTTCCAGGAATACCTCAAGGCATACGGTATTACTGACTTTGAACCATCACGGAGCACTAGGGCGGGGGAGTACTTCATCTACTGCGGCCGCTACTATGATCGGGACGAAGCAGCAACGCGTGTCAGTTATTTGAACCAAACCACTGCGACTTCAAACGTTCAGGTGCGTAGCACCCAGGTTCCAATCTGACCAAAAGTTTTCGCATGCAGAATCTTTTGACGGATTGCTAATCCTGCAATGCGGACTAAAGTGAAAATAAATTTGCGCATGCGGGGTTTCTTCCTTGAAAATACCCGCGATGCGGTTACATTGAACTGCATCTGAAAAAGGAGCAATTCATGTCACAGCAGAAGCGTCGTAACAAAGGGCCGGCAAAGGTTACCGTTGTGGAAAACCAGAAGGGAGGTGTCGGCAAAACCACCTTTTGTTACCACATCCCCTGCTACCTAGTTGAGCAAGGATATCGGGTTTTGGCGGTGGATCTCGACCCACAAGGGAACCTGTCTAGCCGATTCTTGAGTCGTGCTCTGCGTACGAATGGCTACCGCTCAGTCCATATGTTCGGCAATCAACCAATTGCATATGAACCTCTTTCTACCCCAATTGGCGTTGATCTGATCTATGCCCTTGACCGTGACGTCGAGCTGGCAAACGTCGAGCGTATGCCGCTTGGCGAAGCGGTGATCAATTTCTGCCAGAATCTGGGCGGGCTGTTGGAAGAGTACGATTACATCGTGATTGATACACCTCCGGCCCACGGTAACAAAATGACTGCTGCAAGCGTTTCAAGCAATTTCATGTTTGTACCGGTAGAGCTCGCTGCTTTCGCAGTCACCGGTGTCGAGAGCGTCCTCGAGACTCTGGCCGAAATGCAAAACCTGGTTGACGATCCCATCAAGATCACTGGTGTAATTTGCAATCGGATGCGGAAAGTAAAAGCCCACGCTGAAGCACTTGCAGAACTGCAGGCGGCTGCGGGCAATCTCAAAATTCTAACCACCAAGGTAGCAACCAATGGTGCTATCGATGACGCGCTACGTGACGGGGTGCCTGTGTGGAAAAATCGGGCAACTGGCGCGCAGCGCGAGTCTGGGAAGATGATGATTACTCTTATGGAGGAAATCGCTTCCCTAATTGGTGCTAAGCCTCTTAAAGCCCCCGCGCGGGTAACGGCCAAGCCGAAAGGAGTATCGACTCATGCGTGATCTATCCAGGTTTTCTAGCCTGGCAGACATTCATACCATGTCCCAGGACGCCCAGGTTGGCACTGTGCTTATGCTCGACCCGAGCCAGGTTAGTGTCACGAAGCAAGTACGCAGGAAGTTCCGAAACATCGAGGAAATGGCCGAGACGATGCTTGATGAAGGCCAGCAACAACCTATCGTTGTTGGACCGCTCGACAAGAATACCGGCAAGTACCCGTTACAAAAGGGCGAGCGCCGGCTGCGTGCTGCCGTGCTCATCGGAAACGGTTTCAAAATCAAAGCTATTGTGGACTCAACAGTTCGCACCAAAGCAAGGGCGACTTCGTCGCAGCTCACTGAAAACATCCACCGGGATGACCTGACTCCGATCGAGATCGCCGAGGCTCTGGTGGAGCTGCGTGAGCAGCTTAAGGAGGAGGGCAAGAAAGGTACTGGACGCGACTTGGCTGAAACTCTCAAAAAGCCTGAGTCCTGGGTTTCAAAACACCTTGCCCTGGCGAAACTTCCTGACGAGCTCACGGCTCTTATCGAGGACGACATCACGTCAGACGCGGAGTTGATTCAATCGCTTGCGAAGATTTGTGAGCTGAAACCTAGCTTGTATCTCAAACTGATTGAGCAAGCTCGAAGCGATGTCGGCCTGAGCCGCTCTGAAGCACGGGAGCAGCTAAAGCTGGCTCGTGGAGCTGACCAGCCGCAACCAACCGTACAGACCCCGCCAGCCAGCCCTGCGGGTAACGTCCTGCCAATGAATCCTGGCGGACAACAGCCGAACAATCCTGAGAACCAGGCAATGAACGGGGGAGGGCAGGTTGATGACAATCCACCGCCCGCGCCCAGCCACCTCAACGGCGCTACCGATCAAAACCTGAACAATGCGGGCGGCACTGACGCTGAAAAGGTTTCGCATGCGAAATCTTTTGATGGGACTAACAACCAGCAAAATCTGCAAGCTCCGGTAGAGCCTGGTGGAAAGCCGCAACCAAAGGAACCACCGCGGAAGCTCGGGAAGAGTGACGTTTTAGAGATCCCAGCTGAGCAGATGGTAATGCAGGTTCGAGTGTCCACTGATAAAAAGCAGTTCATTGGCGAGCTGCTTTTGACCCAGGTGTGCGGCAACCCGAAGAAAGGCATGGTTTCGTACCTTGACGGTAGCAAGCAAGTGAAAAGCCTGTTTGACCTTGATTGCATCGAGATCATCACGCTGGCCCAGCTTTCTCAAGACGACTAAAACATTTCGCATGCGAAAACAATTCAGGGGCCTTTGGCCCCTTTTTTGTTCCAATTCTGCGCCATCAGGGCCTTGATTCCCGCAGCTAGGAATCATAGGCTGAAGGTGTTTTCTAGTGATCGCTCCCGTGCTTTGAGATATTTCTCTAGCACTGATCACAGCCTTCACCGACCTGCGTAATTTCGTTTGGTTTGTTTAGGTGGTCTGTCTGAGTTGTTAATTCTTCTCCGAATCTGACCTTCTGCTGTTCTGCTTTGCACCTTGATCTACGATCCTGCTGCTTTGCTTCATTGCTACACCGCTCTTTAAAAAGTCATCGTCTTAGGTTGTCTTCTCTCAAGATTGCTACCTGCGACTTGCCGTTTGGTGTTTTCACATCATCCGCCACCTCGCGCACTTGTCATCTCTGCTGTTGTTTGCACGTGGCCTGTCTGCTTGGCTTTTGGCGTTTGTGTGAGCCCTTTCGCACTCATCATTCGTCACTAGTTTGTCGCAGTTTGCCATCTCGATTACGAAACCTAAGACCTCAGCTGGAAATCCACTTTCCCGTTGAGAGGTGCGTATCGTCCCTTTAACCAGGTTCGATGTTGATCCCATTTGTTGCACCCATCTGTGTGTTCGCCGCTGCTCTTTGCTGATCCTCAGCTCTTGATGCGCAGTTCACCGTTCGGATGCTTCACCTTCAACACATTGTGTTGCTGGTCTCGAAATGCTTTCTTCACGCCTATGACTATGTCTGGGCACCCCTCGTGCAGCTTTTCTCGAAGCTGCAGGAGAGGTGCCCAGGCGCAAATCTTCACAAAAGACCCTGTCGCCTAGCGCCAGGGTCTTTTGCGTTTCTGGTACATCGTGTTCTTGAATCCAGAGCCCGGCGGCAGTAGCGTCATAGGTGTTCTTTTTGCCAGTTTTCGCATGCGCTATTTCGCATTCGGATTCTGTCGAAGGTTCCTTGTACGGCTACTGCTGTCCATGGGCTCTTTAAAAATCCGCATTCACGTAACACACAACCCTTTAGGGCATGCCAATTGCCCTTTGGGACATGGCTGCCTCTTTTTTCTAGGAGATACAGCCATGTCAGATAGTAAAAAACGACCTCCTTTGAAGGACGAGGTTAGCGACATTGTGAAGCACGCTGGTGGTTGGCTAAACGTCATAAAACGTGTAGCCCCGATCCTCGCGCCCGCAGTTAGCAAACACGGTTTCGGAGTTGATTGCCCTTTTCCTGAGCGTCATAGGGAAGGGGGCGGTCGCGACTCATTCAGGTTTTCTGAGAAGACGAAACATGAGGGACGGGCCATTTGTTCTTGCAACCAGGACGGATGGGGCCCGTTTGATCTGTTGGAACAGGTAGGTGTCGGCAGTAACTTTGTCGAGGTATGCCATGAGATTAAGCGGGCATATGGCGGCGGTAGCTCGGCGTTTAAGGCAAAGGAAGCTCCGGCTCCCCAACGCCAGCGCCCTCGCTCCACCGCTGATGAAAACAAGTGGAAGGCAGCCGCGTTGAAGCAGATAGTCAAGGATCTGCTTCCTCTTGGTCATCCAGATGCTGCGATCGGTCGGATGTATTTCCGTCGTCGTGGAATCCCACTCAACAAAGCCATTGGCGATGTTAAGTTCCACCCAGCTCTGCCGTACTACAACACTCGTGTTGTGAACGGAGAGCGGGTTAAGGAACTTGTAGGCAATTTCCCCGCGATCGTGTCGGCATTTCGAAATGGGCAGGGCAGGGTGATGAATCTTCATCGCATCTTCCTGACCCAGGACGGAAAAAAACTCGATCACCCTCAGGTTAAAAATCCTAAGAAGGTCTGTTCAGGTCTAGATAACTGGTCGAAGACTCCCATCGCTGTCGCTACCGTCCCAGAGTGCAGAACACTGCACATCTGCGAAGGTGTCGAGAAGGGGTGGGCACTTCATCTGGTAACTGGTGAGAGCGTTCGGGCTGCTAATAGCTGTACGTCTCTCCCAGGTCTATACGTTAACCGCGACGATTACGACGACGTTGTTCTTTGGGCCGATCATGACCCTTACAACGAAAAACGTGAGCGCCACGGTGACGGGCAAACCTACATGTTCAAGCTCTTTGTCGAGCTGATGCGTGCAGGGTTCCGCGTTTGTCTGATGATCCCCGATACAAACCCAACGACGGAAGCGAAAGGTCCTGACTGGGAAGACATCGTGGTCGCCAACAAGGTGCTGGAAATGCCTCTGGCGGAACGTTTCGACTATCTGCGTACCCATGCCCAGGAGGGCGGTGTGTTCACACCTACAGGCCACGTCAAGAAGCACTCACACGAGAGCTATGCGACTGAAGCGATGGTGGCGTGAAAGCAAAGAGAACCCCCTGGACAGCTATTGCTGCCAGGGGGTTTTTTTGTGGTGCCATTTTGGCTTGACGAGCGCCTTCACCTGCGGCAGCATTGACGTGTCCTACTAGCCCTCTTTTGAGCGCTAACCTGTACTACGTCATAGCATTTCTATGAGGTTTTCCAGGGTGTGATACAAATCTTGCTAATTCTTGGTTTGTTGAGCACAGACAATGTTGGAACCATTTTGGAACCGTCTTCTGACGCTTCCGCATTTTGAGATACCAGGCATTTCCTGTTGCGTTCGCGCTTCAGTAGATTTGTCCCAGGATCGCGTATCTCCGCCAATTCAGTACTGATTCAGTCCTGACTATGGCTCCTCCGGCTTCATGCCAATCCCCTGCACGGGTAATCTCGATGAGCTTATCCTTGGTGCAGTCAAGGATATAGGAGGTTCTTCATGTCCTACCAAGTTGAACTCGTGAATGTTCCACCTCTTTGGGTGCAACTAACCGGTGACGCTTTAGAGCAAGCTACAGCTCGCTTCTTGTCGCACGAGCACGATGATTCTTCAGAACTGAGGAATGAAAAGGATGATTCTGACGAGTCACCCTTCTAACTAAATATTAAATATCCCTCAAGGGCACTCACACTGCCCTTGGGTATGTCGTGCGCGCCATATACAGGTGAGAGCATGACTGCATATTTCAATCCGAGCTATATCTTCAATCCAGTGTCAGACGACACTATTGTTGAATTGTCTCCAACGCAGATCCTGAAATCTCAGGTCTGTAATCGCTCACTTGGCTACTACCGAGCACGCGTTAAACCCATGGCGACACCTCTGAACCTTGTGTTTGGCTCTGCCTTGCATTGGGTGATAGAGGGGTTCATCAAGGGTTATATCGATCGCGACGAGATGGCAAGACACTTCTCCGAAGAGTTCTTCCGTCTGTCAATGTCAGGCCTAATAAGCATGGCAAAGTCAAAAACGCGCGAAGTTAACGAAGTGATTGGGAAGCGATTAGCCGAACAGTTCCCTGCGTTTTACGACAATCTCGGCCTTAGGCCAGTGATTATCGAGGGGGCGTTCAAGTTAAAGATTGGGCCTAACACCTATATCAACCTTGTAATCGACTTTGTCGGTGTTGCTGAGAGGGACATCATTTTTGATGGTGTCGTGATCGCGAAAAAGGGTGACACCGTAATCCTTGACTGGAAAACGGCTGCAACCAAAGAAGGCGCTCTTTTTGCAGGCATTGCTTTGCAACTGACGTTTTACTGGGAAGCAGTAAGGTTGGCCTGTCAGTCTCTCGGTATCAAAGAGCCATCGGCATGTGGGTTCGCCTCAGGGTTGAAGCCAAACATGTCGAAGACCGATTCCGACTCGCTTATGAAAGCCATGTGGCAGCCGGTGCAATGGACCAAGCGTACACGCAGCGACGTCGAAGAGGCTTTCGACTATGCACGCGTTGTTGCCGGTCGCATCAGGCGTGGTGAATTCCACCGTACGTCTGGCGCAGCCTACAACTCACCTTGTGAAAGTCAAACTCGTTGCGACTATGCAGGTTTGTGCCTTGAAGGTTCCAAACGCGGCTACAGAATTCCAGGGGTGCTAACAATTGCAGACCTGGTTTAATAATTACTACCTAGTGGGGCATACACACCCCATTAGGGGAATGCTGCCCTTCGGAGTGACAAATGCGTGAGTCAGTTCTGATGGAGCGGCACGCCCAGCGTGCCATCGAGAAGCGTCGTAAAGAAGAAGATGCCAACCGCAAGATCGGATCGTTTCTATTGGTCCAGTATCACGCGCAAGGTGAATTTCTTTGTGAGGCTTTGAAAAAGATGAGCCAGATGGAGCGGCAAATGTACATTTCCAAACACACCGAGCTGATCGAAAGCTCAGACGGTGCAGAGGGAATCAATGTGGTTTGGTGCCCGAACTCTCAGGTAATGACCCATCGACTTCTTTCCAGTGAAATGCGGAAAGAGTTCGAAGGGAAGCACTATCTGAGCTCATGGGTGCGTAGAGTTGGTCCTCATCAGTATGATGCACTTCGAGCAAGTTTGCGCCAAAGGCTAGAAGTTAGGGTTGCTCAACGTCAGCACCAAAAAAATCAACTCGTAATGAACTTTAATCAGGTTCAAGCGAGTTAAAAAGAAAATCCATCAGTCGATGGGCTAAATCCAGCCCTCGGGCCGGAAGTTAATACTTCCGGCGGGACGCCACGGGAGTGTTATTAACCTAACACGCGACGGCGTAACCTGGAGGTACCGATGTCATACATCAAAAACCTGATGCTGGTAATTGTCTCAGCAATCATGGGTACTGTCTCTGCCTCCTTGTTTGAAGGTTGGACACCGCAGGAACAAAGGATTGTCTTCTTTGTTTCTGTATTAATGGTCGCTTTCATGCTGACCAAGTCCTCACCTTCCTCAAGAAGAAAGAGAAAAATGAAGAAAGTGCAGCAGAGAAGGGCGCAGAAACGCAAACTTCTACGCGGCAAAAAAAGTAGAGGTCATGGTCCCTAGATTTTGGTTGTGGTGAGAACCTCAATTTTAATTCTTTTAGGGATTCGACTATGTCATTCGCAGAAGTCATGATTGTATTAGCCCTGGCCTTTTTGGTCTGGATACTTTGTGATCACTGGGAAACGAACGGGAAGCGGTTATTTCCGGTCAGACACACCCCCCCTCTTGACTGAGGGAGCTGCAAGGATTCACCGCCCAGGGGGCCTAACATCCCCTTTTGGGTTGTTAGGTTTTGGGAGGGTCGCGGCACTCTATAAAAACAAAATCTAATAATAATATGGTGACTATCGTGCTTAATCAATTCCGCAACATGCTCCAAACTCGCAATTCGGCCTTCTCTACTCTCGGATGTTTGAAGGAGAGGTTGATGAAGCCAGTTAATGACTTCCGCCTCGTGTTGGTGTTCGTGTTTCTTGCTACGACCATCACTGCGGAGCGACCTATGAAACATTGGCTTGTGAAACCGACCTACCGGGCGGTTTTGCTCGCTAAATATGTCAAATGGGGAATTACTGGCTTTTCGCTTTATCTCTATTTCTTCCATGGTATTCAGTCACCTTTGTGGCTGACCGCCGCCAGTCTCATGACAGGGGAAGTGCTTTCAATCGCTATTGCAGCGGCTGAAATGGAAATGAAGCATTACGGGTACCTAAACAGCTAACGCTGACAGGTCGTGAAAACGGCCGGCACAGCGTAGCTGTTGCCGGGCGTCGGCAAATCCACGCCCGGTCTGCAGACGGGCGTTTTTTATCTATCTCCCGTCTGCAGCGGGTAGGAGCGCTTTGCTATGAGTATTCAAAATTTCCGCGGCGACGTAGTACTGTTCGTCGCTCTCGCTAATGACCTGATCACTGCTTGGGAAGCTGGCCGTTTGGCTGCTACTCAACAGGGGGCTTTCGCCGACAATCCCTTCAAGCCGGATACTCGTGACCATGATGAATGGGCGCGGGGATTTACTTACGGGATCAAGGACGGCTCTTCGGTGGCTGCAGCTTGTATGGCCGGTTTGGTGGTAACACCGTTTCCGGTGATGGAGGCTAAATGCATATCGGAGCGTCCATTCTGGGCAGAAGCAAACCGGTTTCAGCAAACCTATGGTGTCCCGGACTGCACTCTTGCAGTTCATATGGGTATTACTGAGGATGAGCTTCGAGCTGGTATGGTCCGCCATCACTTCTGGGACGCCGATGGCATTCCTTTAGGGATTCGTGAAGCGAGCTAAATCGAACCTTGCCCCTGGGCTGGACTAATCATCCGGCCTCGGTCGGATGTTTCCAATTTCGACCGCGCACTCGCCTATAGGCAGTGCCTTGTATGGATAAGGATTTCAAATATGTGGCTGATCAAAGTGTGGGATGGGTATTCAACTAATTCGTACCACAGACGTGGTACTTACGACGAGGTCACCCTTCACCTCCGCCATTCACCACCAAGTTATATCTGGTCTGCTCAACCAGCCTGAGTGCTTCTCGGGTAGTTAGCACGTTGGCTTTGTGCCTGGAATTCAATTCCCGGCGCATGCCGGCGAGGAACCACTATGTCGATGACTGCCGAATGGACGCCAGGTTTCTCTGGTGTTGCTACTGAAACGCTGCTGAATGTACGTCGCACCTCATATGGATGCTGGGTCTCCGAGTCGGAGTTACAGGAATATCTGTACGAGGTAGGGATGTACGCAAGCACGCAGCTGAGCCGGAACGGAAACGTTCTGACATTGAAGCTGAAATGGTTAGGTGCCTGGCACTCCTACGATCTCACTGAGATCGAAGGTGGCTTCTACACATGCCCGGTCCAACTGGGTGTGGGTACACAACTAATCCTTCTGTAATTCGGATGCCCTCAACAGGGCATCCTTTCTCCTAGTGACCTGGACCAAACCTCCAGCTCACGCTGGGTGTTTGCTCGAGTTCATTGCTCGATACACACCCGGCTCCGGCCCCGGGTGCATACCTAAATTTCCCCGTGGTCCGGCGGGAGAGAGGCAACATCATGACTAACGTAATCAACGCTGAAACCACCACCGTAGTCGCTGCACGTACCGTTGCTGAAATCGAAGCTATGCATCGTTCAACCTTGGCTTCTCAAAAGGTTGAACTTGTTATGGCTCACGAGCTGTTTGGTTTCTCGGAGGAGCTCAAAGGGGTCGGCAAATTGCCTATCTTCGTTGGTGATCATCCGCTGGTACCTAAAGCAAACGACGCACACGTGTTCAACAAGAGCCTGGTCCGCCGGATCTTGCTGAGCATGAAAGGCGGCGACACTAGCTTTTTGCTGGAAGGTGACAAAGGGACTGGTAAATCCTCCCTGGTTACTCAGCTTCATAATCGCTTGAACAAGCCGATGATCAACATCACCGGCAGTAACGGCGTCGACGACACCCATTTGCTTGGTTGCAAAACCATTAAAGGCGGTGACGTACAGGAGGTTGACGGGGTACTGAGCTATGCATATCGCCATGGCCTGTCTTGCCTCATCGACGAACTCTGCACACTGCGTCCAGGTGTACTGGTTGGTATCAACGACATCCTTCAGGGTGACGGCGTAATCAACTTGAAGCACCACGGTATTGATCCAACCCTCGACCCACGAGAGCTTCTCAACGTTGATGGCGGGATGACTATCGTTAAGCACCCGTTGTTCCGGTTGTTCGCGACCGATAACACTGGTGGTAAGCAGCAGCGTGATGCCCGGTTCGTCGGCGTCAACGCACAAAACTCTGCTGTTCGCAGTCGTATGACCAGCTTCAAGGTGGGCTTTATGACACCAGAAGAGGAAATGAAGGCTCTGAAAGGAGCTGCAGATGTTTACGCCGCTAAACGTCAGGTTACCCCAATGGATAACCTGTTCATTCAGCAACTCGTAGAGTTCGCTTTCCGTTTCCGGAAGGCGTTCGCCATGGAAGAAGCCTGCGACAACATCTCGTTCCGCGAGATTCAACGTTGGGCTTACAAGTGGATGATGTACAGCGATGCAGATGAGTCCTTTGTGGATGCCATCTACACGAACCTGGAAGAGACTGACCGAGTACTGGCTCTTGAAACTTTCGAGTCAGTGTTCTCTCGCAAACTGATTCTGCCGGAAGAGCACGCTTATTCGGTGGGTGATGTTGCAGACAAATTCATCCAGCAAAATGTTGATGCGGCAAAAGCCGCATTAGTCAACGCTGCTTAATCTGGAGGAGTTTCCAATGTTCTATGTTGTGAACCCCAAAGGGAGTTTCCTTGCTGGTTATCTACAGTCAGGGGAGCGTGAAAGCATCATGTTCGAGGGGCAGTTGATTCAAGGCGAACCAAAGATAACCAGGCGATTGGAGAGTGCTGATCGCACTTCTCACGAGGCCTGGGAATATCTGTGCTTGATGGTTACTGAGGCGCGAGCTGATGGCTATCGAGATATGCCGATTGATACCAGCAAATTGCAGGTGCCTGCTGATCTGTACCAGGAGGAATTCCCCTTGGCTCTGAGAGGTGTTTACGCACGTGTAAAGGCAATGACATCAGATCAGTTCTCAGCCGGGGTTGCCCGATTGAAGGCCGTTCACGAAGTCACTTGTGCTGGTGTCGAGGTCGTTGGCGATGACAAATATGTGGAGCTGCGTCTCGGCGCAGTCACCATCACTTTTGGCTTCGTGCCTGATAGGTTGTGGGAAAACATGACCACGAAGGCAAGGGAATTATGTGAAGCCCGAGGAATGTTGGGTGACAACCTGCTTCTTCCTGACGGAAGAGGCCTGTTTCATCTGCAAACCCGCGAGTCAGCGCTTGACCTTTATGTCCGTGCATTCTTGCAGGGAGCGATGAAGGCAGGCGCTGTGATCGAGCTTTCATCTGATCACGCGTGGTCCTTTAGCGTCGCAACACCCTTCAATGCTGCTGAAGTGGAAAACCTTCAGTGGTATCAAGAGACGCCAGGGCTGCTCAGCAGCATTCTCAAGCTTGACCAAACCATCCCAGTACCTGTGACGCAAGTCGTAAGTGCTGTGGATTTCTACTGTTAAAAAGCGGCCCTACTCGGGCCGCTCCTCTTTAGTGATCTGGACCAAAAACCCAGCTCACGCCGGGTTTTTGTTCGAGTTCACTGAACTCACAACCCGGCACCGTGCCCGGGTTCAAATTCGATTTTTCCCTGTGCACGGCAGGCGAGAGGCAATACAGATGAACGTACTGAAAAAGGCATTTGCACGTATCGATGCAGCTCTGGACCAGTTCTGGATCGGCTTCGTACTGCTTAGCTATCACGAAGCGCAAGCCGCACGTTTCAGCCGCATGGCTGAGCGAATGGCCCAAGCAGCAGTTCAGCGTCCACGGGCGAGCCACCAGGCTCAGCGTCACCGTCTGGAAGCTGATCTTCTGCAAGGCAAGGTTTAACCGTTTTGAGGGCTGCCCCTAGGGGCAGCTTCTTGCTCTGAGAGTTGGAACAAAAATCCAGCTCAGGCTGGGTGTTTGTCGAGTTCTTAGAACTCAACGTCACCCGGCTCCGGCCCCGGGTGTTAATTCATTTAGCCCCGAGGTCCGGCGGGTGCGAGGCAACACCATGAAACTGTTCAAATCCGTAGCGCAAGCTGTTTCAAAGTTCGTGATGGTTCGGTACCACCGCCGCATGGCGTCTGTTTACCGGAAATTTGCTGCTCATTACGCAGACGTAGTCATTCACACGCAGCACCGTGTACCCACTGCTTCGATCGCGAAGCTACGGGGTGTAGCGGGGCAGCACGATCAGAAAGCTAAAGCAATTCGAATCGGAGAATGACCATGACTGCATTGATGACCTTCAGTAAAAATGCGATTACACAAGGCTGGATCTCGTTCTTCCGAGTGCTCGCATCAAACACGGGCATTCAGTTCGTCTTTGGTGCTAATGAGCAGCCACGGACGGATGGGAAGCGTGTTTACCTTCCAAGCCTTCCGGTCACTTTGACCGTGGATGATCTCGACCTCATCAAAGCCTTCGGCTTTCACGAGGTTGGCCATATCCAATACTCTGATGTGGTGTTCTTCCAAGCCTTTGCAGCGAAGCATGGTGATTTCGCCCGCTTCCTGCTTAACGCTCTGGACGACGTTTACATGGAGTACAAACAAACAGGTGCGACCCGTGAAGCCGAGATCTACTTCCGGCGTAAGGCGCGCATCCTTTACGAGCGCAAGCAGTTCCGTGACGGCAGCGAGTCAGTTGCTGAAGCGGTTGCCTGCTATGCCCTTTGCTACCTGCGTATTGATCGTTGGAGTGAATATCGAGATCCGTTCGCGGTTATTGAGGCAAACTTCAACAAGCACTTCGGTGCTCATGCTGATCATGTGCGTGGCAACCTCAACGACATTCTGATCAACGAATTCCCCAGTGTTAACTCGACTCAAGATGCCGGTAGCTTAACGCTGCGGATCATCGCGATGCTCAAGGCGCTGGGTGATGAAGAAGAGAAGAAGGACGAGCCCAAGAAAGACGATCCACAAGGTGATGGGCAACCATCGTCGAACGGTGATTCGGACTCTGGGCAAGGTGACCAAGGTGATAAGCCACAATCGGGTAACACCGATGGCCAAAAGCCTGGTGAAGAGCAGGGCAGTGGAGCTGCCGGCAATTCAAAGCCTCAGGATGGAGTGGAACCAGGCAAGGACGGTAGTCAAGGTGATTCACAGCCTCAGGGCGGTGGTGAAACTGGCGACCGTAATTGCCAGGGTGAACCGAAGTCTGCGGGTAGTGATGATGCCGGTCCTGGAGATGCTCCAGGGGCGCAAGGTGGTGCAGCTGAAGGCGGCAAAGAAGATCAAACCGGCAGTTCAGATGCGGCTAATGGCCGTAGCCTGAAGGAAATTGTTGATGAGATTCTCAATGCTACTGGGCTTGGAGACAAAGAGGTGTTTGACGGCGGCGAGTCTGTCGGCACCGTTTCTAAGTCTGTCAAAAGCGGTACCAACCCTGATTACAAAGGTCAGTCGTTGGCTCCAGATTGCGTCATTGACGGCAAGCTGGATCAACCACCTGGCAAAGAAGGGAAAGGCCTCGGCGGTGGGGCGGGCAACAAGGAGAAGGTCGACGGGATGACTGTATGCCCCGTTGACGTTTCTGAAGCCCGTGAAATGGAGAAGCGTATGGGTCGTAAGGCCCAGGTGCTTGCAAGCAAGCTTCAGGGTTTGCTTATGCAACAGGAAGAAGCGGAGTCGTTCACGACCAGCCGCGGACAACTGGGGCAAAACCATCTTTACCGCTTGGGCCTGGGCGACGTACGTCTCTTCACCCAGAGTGAGGAGATCGAACGTCCAACCACAGCTGTATCGATTGTTGTCGACCTATCCAGCTCCACGCAGGATGCGGCTGACAAAGCGTTCGCTAAAGGTGAGAAGGAGCAGTTCGAAGCCGCTAAGGCACCGAGCACACTCCGCTCAATCTTGGAATCTGTTGTGCTGCTTGAAAAGGTCTTCGACCAGATCGGTTGCCCACGTGAGGTTCTTGGATTTGCACCTAAAGGTGGTGAGCTGATGTCTATGGCTCGCTGCTTTGGCGATAACACGCAAACCGCAATCAACCGAATTGGCGGCCTCCGGAAAGTCGCCGGCGGCGGTCATACCCCTATTGGAGAAGCTGTATTCCATGCAGGGCGCAGACTGCTGACACACGAAGCTAATCGGAAGGTGATGTTTGTCCTCACCGATGGTGCTCCTGGGAATGTCGACAAGGCGGTTGAGATGACTCGTTTCTGTGAGAGCGGAGGCGTTCGGGTGGTGTATCTGGTCATCGGTAAAACAGTCAAAACTGACTGGCTAACCGAGGCACGGATCCCATTCGCGGTTGCTGAATCGAGTGCTGAGGTAACCCCAGCTTTGCTGGCTGAAGCAAAACGACTGTTGATGTAGCTAACCATGTACCCACCTGGGTATTCCGAGGTTTTGAACCTCAGAACGCCCGGGTAACACCGGGCGTTTTCACTAATGCCCCTGTTAGGGTGCGAGGATGTTATGTCAGGCCTAACCAACTACGACTACCTCGAGGTAGCAATCGCGGCTTTCAATGATCACGTTCTTGAACCCGATGTCATCTCTCTGGAAACAGTAGAGGGGCATGCGTTCAGCGCGGGGTTCCATGGTTATCCATGGAAAGCTCCAGATGTGGTCAAAACTACCCCTGTTCTGCTGAAAGGCTGGAATGAAGGATGGAAGGCCGCGTATGAGCGCGATCGTCAATCTGAAGCAGCAAAGCGTGCCGCTGAGAAGTCCGCGGAGTGATGCTGTTGGCTCTTTGTAGCCATATCTCAACCAGGTAGTCCCTTCGGGACATCCTTGCTGGGTGTGTATCGAGACATCGTGCTCGAATCCACCTGGCCCCGTGACCAGGTGTTGTTTTTCTAATGCCCCGACACGGCGGGCGCGAGATAAATCATGGATCTTATTGACCGTGCTGCAAACGCATTTAAGAACAAAGTTCCTGCACCTGGTTCGCATGCTGAAAAGGCTGCAATCGATGCAGCGTGTACTGTTGGTTTCAACGCTCCTAAAGGTGCTGAGATGCCGGCACAGTTCGAAGATATCCCACTCCTCGCTGAGTGGTACACGATCGGACTGCGTGCACAAGTTGGCTTCTGTCATCCCGTAAGACCAGGCAACTCCGGCTCCGGCCGGTAAGTCTGTGGGGCCCGATATCGGGCCCTATCTCCTCCTAGTGAGCTGGATCAAACATCCGGCTCACGCCGGGTGTTTGCTCGAGTTCACTGCTCGAAACACACCCGGCTCCGGCCCCGGGTGTTAATTAAGTTTGCCCCGTGGTCCGGCGGGTGCGAGAGAAACATCATGACCGACGCAAACGTAAACAACTCTGTTCAAGTCGTTGCTCAAACTGCAGAAACCGAAGTGGCTGTACTCAACCATCAAATTAAATGCATTTCTGAAGATCGTCAGATCGACATGAAAGACATTGACGTTGTCGTTGGGGAGCTTCCTAAGGAAGCGCGCAAGTTGCTCTGTGAGAAAATCTTTCCAAAGGATTTCCTCCGCGCATATCACCGTATTCGCGAACAAGCGGAAGAGGTGATGGACAAATGTGGATCTATCAAAACTGACCTGGGCGGTGTTAACACCATCGCTTCGGCAGTGGAGAAGACTGAGGAACTTGATGCCCTTGAGGTTAAGTGGAACGAGCAAAAAGAGAAGGATAAGGCTCGGTATACGGCAATGTGCGAAGCGCATTTGCTGGCCATCGCAGCTAAAGCGATGAAGGGTGGTGCGGATGCAATGACTGTCACGAAAATTACGACGGCCTTGCTGAAGCGTCAGCCGACGTGGGAAGAAGTGGAGCGAAACCTCTCGTTTGCGTATAGCGTTCACATTATCCAGCTGGATGATCAGAACTTTAACGCGAAGCTCTACAAGGCACAGCGCGACAGCGTGGTTGCCTTGCGTGAGGGAGTAATGGGGGCTTGTGTACAGCACGTATGTGCTGAAGCGCTTGCCATCTGGAAGCTGATTGACAGTAAGGATCGAACCACTAGCACTGGTCAGATCAAGTTGAACCCGCGCACGGTTCGCCGTGCACAAGCGATGACTGAAAAGCTGGCTCCGCTGGCCTTCATTCACCCGCTGATTCGACCGCTTCACGACATCCTGAAAGGGATTTTGGACAAGCTGCCTGAATCGGGTCATCTGAGTGCCGGGGAATACTCGAACCTGGAGAACTGCCTGCTCGCTCTGAAGGACCAACGCAAAGTCGTTGACCATCTGAAGAACGGGACCCTCCTGGTTGCGGTTGTTACCCCACCTCAGTCTGCGCAGAGCAGTGCTTCGGCACCGCTGGGCGTAGCAGCAAACACTACTGTTCAAAGCAACGTAGCCCAACAGCAAACCGTATCAACCGCCCCCGCGGTTGACTCGAAATCGGCAGATGTCGCTAACGCGGCTACACCGGTTGAAGAGGCTGCGACTCCGGTCGTAGTTGCCCAGGCTGTTGAGGAGAAGCAAGAGGAAGCGGTCCCGGCCGTTGAATCGAGCGTACCTGCTAAGGCTGTCGGTACCACCGGCGCCTTCGACTTCTATCTGTAACTCCTAACCTTCCCACCCCTGACGGGCCACCACAACCCCGTCAGGGGAGTGGTGCGCCCAACTGGAGCGCGCTATGCAAACTGATCTTTTCGGCGAAGTAATTCGCACAACATCCGTTAGAACTCAGCCCGTGCGTAAGACGGCCAGCACCAAGCTGGTTTTCGACCGCAAGGCGCTGTGGTCAACCTCTGGATATCTGCCAGGCGCTGTTGAGGTAGAGAAGGGGGACGTGGCGCAAGTCATGGCCACCAGCGATACCCGTTCAGACAACGCCACTATCGAACGACTGGAACGAGCTCTCGGGCTTGAACCTCTCGTTAGAAATGGGCAGTGGGTCAGCAATACGTTTGGGTTTGAATACCGGCGTGTTGGGAAACCGTTCAAAGGTGCAAGACGTTTTGGGGAACGTGGCAGCATGTTCCGGGATCTGAACAAGCAACTCACGCTGACCTCTGCGAGGGACGCAATCGAGCCGCTGTTCCACGATCCTTGCTCCTGGTTGGTTATCAACTCAATCATCGTCCTTGATGTTCGATTGAAGATGATGGACGCCGACGAGGATCACCAATATTGCCTTAAGGCGTTCCTGCAAGTTCTTGCTCAGCACGATTTCATCGACAACACCCGTACGGGGGAGACCATTCGGTCACTCACCAAGCGGGATCAGATGCGTGAACAACGTGCTGCGAAAAGAGCTGCAATGGGACTTCCACCGATTGAAGCTGCACCAAAAGCGGTCAAGGTTGCTGAGCCTGAAAAGGCCCCAGCTCCTGCGATTGCTCAGGAGAGCTCCAAAGTAGTGGTTGATGACGTGCTGCCTCAGGAACCGGTCGAAGATGATTTCGAGCCTGAGCCTGAGTTGAATGCAGACCTCTCTGAGTTTGACGACGAAAGTGAGGAGGTCATTGCTAAAAAAGGCGGTAGAAGGAAACCGATCTCTAGGGATCTTATGGATGCCTTCGAGTCCGATGACTTCAGCTACGAGTTCTACTAACTGATGTTCGAGGGGCGCAGCCGGCGTCCCCTCCAAAATTCTATAGCCACCTTAAGGTGAGCGAGCTGAGGTCCGGCCCTCAGTAGGAGAAAACACATGAAAGAAAATATCAAAACTCAGCTGGTTCCAAAGTTCGACAACCTGGTACTCGGTGCTGCAAAGATGCTCTGGAAGGTGATGAAGGTCTTCGACCCTCGCCCTATCCAGGAACACTATGCGGCCCGTCCATCGGTGAAGAACGTTGCGATCAGTAAGTGCTTTTCACTGAACAAAACGGACGCCGAGCAGAACATTGCTCGGATTGCGAACATGCACATTGGTTCGAGTACCGGACGCGGCCGGCAGGGTTTGATCCTCCGTAAAGGGTTGATCAAGGTCTACAACGCTGAAAACGGTAAGTTCGTGATGATTCGCGCGCAGGGTGTACCTACTCAGCCAGGTGAAAAGCAAATCCCTCGTGACGGCATCGCGTTGAACTATGACGCGAAAAAGGCACTCGGGATTCCCAAAAACCAAGAGGAAGGACTCCAGCTGTTCATCGGCCCTGCAAACGTCGGTGACCAGGAGTACTACTCGATGTACCAGGACCCTGACGCATCTAGCCGTACGGCTCGGGCGCTCGGTTGGTACCTGGCAATCGGGGGCGTTGTATTTGGTTTGTTTCAGATGGCCTTGGGCCTTCTGGAAGGCGCCATTTCAATGATGTTCTAAGTGATTGGTGACCTCGCTTCTTCCGGCTGACGGAAGAGGCGGGCGTTACCTCCAAGCACCTTAATTTCGAGGGTTTTTGGAGGTGGCGCCCGCCCCGGAAATCAGACAAAGAGGTGTCACGATGTACAGTCACTTAAGCAAACTGTCCCCCAATTTTGTTGCAGACCAAGGCTTTTCGTTCGAAAGCCATTTCCGCTACGGCGCTGAGTGCATTCTCGCTCGGCCTGAGGCACCCAAGCTCTACTTCCCCGACTCCATGCCGCTTGAATTCGTTCGCGATACCATAGAGACGTGGAATGTGGCGCTGAAAGGGTACTATCCAGGCGCGGGCTACTACGCATTTAGCCAGGAGGAGGAGATGGCCAACCCTGGGTACCACGTGTTGGTGCTCTTTGCGGACGGAAGCTTCTGCAGCTCATTCATGGGCAACGTCGTGAACGAGACTCTGCCGCCGAGTTTAGGCGGTTCGATGCGTCAGTATTTCAGCAAGCGAGGCTAATTCCTTGTTTGCCATCTCTGATCCATCCTCATCCGACGTGCGTGTACCTGGACACGCTTCGAGGGCCGAGCAATCGGCCCTTCTGCCATCCCTTGCATTTCCCCACCCCATTTTGACTAGCACTATGGTGAGGCCACCGGCAGCATAGGAGGTCGTTTTCATCAGAAGCAGCTAGCCAATGTCTCAGAGAGAGTTTTTCAAGACTATGTGGTCAGAGGACGCCTCCGATCGAGGCCTTGATCTCGACCATTTCACTCTGTCGTACGCCTATGCCCGCGATTGGGTGACTGCAAACATATTCAACTGGATTGTTGATTACTCACACCTCCTGCTGTACCTATCCTTTGCACTATCGATCACTTTGATTTTCAGACGGACACTGACCGCCAAAAGCGGACTCGGTGCGCTTTTTGTCGTCCTTATTTTCTTGAGCCAGGACTTGGATTACCTCCTTGCTAGGACGATCTTCGGCCCAGCAGTGAATCCCCAGTTCCTGAACCTAATCCTCGCCGCCATATCGCTCGCAGGGGTTGGCTCTACGGTCATGTTAAAGCGCTGGCGAACACTCGATAGAATCTTGCTGTTCGGTGCCCAGAGTGCCGTTGTTCTTACGACCCTGCTGTTTCATATGCTCCTGGTCCAGGCCGTCCTGCCTGGCTGGAATTTCAGCATCGCTTGGGGGAATGTCGCAGCTGTCGCCCCGCCGGATGAAATGGCCAAGGTCTGCCGTGAAAATCGTTTGACGTGTTGGCAGGGTGACACCTTCGATCCTGAGGTTTTCAATCGCTACATTCGGCACCAAATTGCTGGTCGGATTGAGATGTTGCGATCAGATCCAACCCCAGAGCTGGGAACCACCTTCGGCTCAGCCAATGACTTGGTCACTGACGGGACGATGGCGGTACTGGTGTACAAGCGAAATGATCATTTTTGGGTCATTGGGGACAGTCGCTACGGTGTACGGGCCCATACCGTTATCCTACGATCGTTCTACATCCTGTGTGGCATTGCTCACTCGGTTTGGCTTTTCGGTGCGTTGAGCCTGATGTGGTTCCATAAACGTCGCTTCACCAGGAGAAAGGCGATTGCTGATTGACTTCGAGTCGGTTCACCAAAGGTACCTTGTAGGATCAAATACCGATGGTGTCTGGCAGTACGAGCCGGTAAACCCAAGAAGCCCCCGCGCCGGCAAACACCTGAGCTCCTACCAGGTTTTCAGCAACGCTGGGCTTGGGGTGGCACTGTACCTACGAAATGACTTCGAGGGAGAGCTAGCAACCAAGGTACATGTAGGGCTCAAGCTGATCTTCAGCAGGAAGGTAAGGGAATCTTTCCTGCTGCAGAAGGATGATCAGAAAATATCGTTGACGCTGGATATGGGCGGCGTACGCGCTCTGTATGCATGGTTAGCAGGCGAGACCCCTGCGTTTACCTACGAGATTGTGCGCCCAGACGCGCCCAAGAAGCAGATCACCGGCTTTGAAACTGACCTCGCGTTTCCCTTGAGTATCCGAGCGAGCGAGTCCGATGCCTTCGGAACCGGGCGCTCGATCACTGTGGGCTTGGCTGACGCGGACATTTTCCATCTGCAGCTCCACTGTCTTGGCCTGGCGAAACTGCTCTATCCCTCGCTTAGCGACACCGCACTCCTCGCACACCTCAAGCCGCGGGTTAGTGCGAAGCAGCAGATCCACGCACCTTTGCAACCACCCAGCGCGAACGATGAGCCCCCACAAGCTCCTGAGGTCGCGCCAGAGCAGCGATACATCTCTGATGCATCGGTAGGCTCTCCAGCGTCGCACGTCGACCCTGAGCGATCCAAGAGGGCTGTCTTTGCTGTAGGGAAGACCAGATGGCCACGCAAAGACATTGCAACCATTGAGCATATTCAACAGGGCCCGGTAGAGGCTATGGACCGTTTTGTGAAGGCTGGTAACGCAGGAGACTTCACTGAGTGGGATCGAATTTACAATCTACTTAACCCCGGTAGCAGGTGATTTAGCGAATTTGGGGCAGTCCATACCCACTATTTGGGGTATGAATACTGAAAATCTGAAGTTCCCATTGATCTACCAGCACAACGCGGAGTTCGCCCGGGAGATTCACGCGGCCAAGGAGGTGAGTCGACTTTTGCAAAAGGTCGACTTCCCTGGCGACGACGTGTGGATCGATCTCAGGTTCGATTATGCGCTGTCCGACCATTCCACCTCCAGCCTCGACGTCATGCTCATACGCGGGCAGCCTCACGGCATCGTGAAGCTAAACCTGCAGGGGCTTTACCTCATGCAGGACTTCGAGGTGATGATTCAGCAGGTCATCCCGCATGAGATTGCGCACATTCTTCACGGTGTGAAAGCGAAGGTTGGTGGGTATGAGATTCAGAAGCCTCACGACGAGGAGTGGGCGGAACTCTTCATAAACCTGATTGGTGGTGTCAACCACGACATTGAACCGTCGGCAAAGGTCCGCGGAGAGTTTGACGATCGGGCAATCCGGTTGAGCAAAAGCGGCATCCTCGTTGAGTGCGAGTGCGGCGATGACGAGTCTCTTGAGGTGCTCGCTGATACGCCGGGCAATTCGGCCAAGCTGCGCAATGAAGAACTCGAGTGCACGTCGTGCAAGTTCCCTTACGTCCGGTTCACCGGCGACACCCTCCCCAAGCGCATCGCCGCTGATCAGCAATTTTTAGAGAAAATCAAATGCATCAAGCTTCAACATTCGCCCCTACAGAGGTAGCTCAGGGCGTGGGGCGCGCTACCGGGCTTACCCACTTCGATGAAATCCACATTGGCGTTGATGCCAAAAACGGTGAGCCAAAAGTATGGTCTTACCCGTCTGTATCCAACTTCAACATCATATTCCTGGGCGGATCGGGTGCAGGTAAAACCCACTCGATTCACCACATGGCTGCGAACGTTTATGTGCGCGGCACAACCTTGCATGTGATCGACATCAAGGGTGACTTCGCGCACTCGAACTTTGAAGCTACGGGCCTGGCTCACATGCTCCACCCAGAGGACTTCAATGAAATCAAATTCAACTACTACGCAGATGGGTGCTCGCTAAACCCGCTGCAGGTGCCGCGGACGGAGGAGGGTGGCGGCGTAGTCCGTACGATCGAGTACGTCAAGGAGCTGGTTAAGGTCTTCAACCCACAAGCCGGTCAGAAGCAACTTAATTACCTGATCTCCATTCTCAAGACGGTCTACTTGAAGGCAGGTATTGACCACGATGATACCGAATCATGGGGCCGGCCTTCCCCAACACTCAAAGACGTGCTGGATGAAATCGATCTGATCTTCAGTGCCCTCACCGGTGGTATGGACACAACCACGGTTGCGGACATCTTTAAAGCGTTCGGCCAGGCACGCTCTCAGGCTGATAAAGACATCCGCAAGATGAAAATGGAGGAGGAGCCAAACTCTGCCATTGAAGAGCGTGTACAAGAAATCCGGGACACCCTCGAGGTTACCCTCAAGGGGCATGTGGCGAAGCTGATCAACTACGGCGCACTGACCAATCGACAAGGCCAGCGTGAAGACTGGGAGCACTGGTCCAAAGAGACCTTGTTCAGTC
Organism: Pseudomonas arcuscaelestis; assembly: GCF_016881005.1. Classification (GTDB taxonomy): domain Bacteria; phylum Pseudomonadota; class Gammaproteobacteria; order Pseudomonadales; family Pseudomonadaceae; genus Aquipseudomonas; species Aquipseudomonas arcuscaelestis. The sequence continues at coordinate 95,165 of NZ_JACOPV010000009.1, forward strand.
TCAAAGCAATCATTCAGGGGATGGTTGATAGCCGTCTCTTCACGGGCAATCCATCCAAGCCCCGGGCTGGCAAGATCAACCGATACGACCTTACTGCACTCAGTCCGGCGCACCAGCAGGTCATCATGCGAATCATCGCGAGCCAGGTGTTCGCGATGGGGGTCATGGAGACCAAGCGGAACAATTCCTTCAACCCGAAATACCCTTCTCACATCCTCATCGCGGATGAGGGTAAACACATCAAGGAAATTTCCGCTTCACCAATCAGCCCGTTCAACCGAATTGGTACCGAGGGTCGCGGATATGGTGTTGGCGTGTGGTGCGGCGTACAGCAGCCGGACCAGGTCACGAAGGACCTTCTTAAGAACTTCGCGACGTTCTTCCTGCTGAAGACACCTGATGCGTCCTATCAGGAGATCACCAAGCTCTTCGGCGTGAGGCCTACGCTACTCAAATCACTGCAGCCTAGGGAGAACCTGCTGTTCGGTACCGGCGGCGGATATACCCTCGTTAACCACTTCAGGGGCTGATTATGGTCAGGCGCTTCAGCAGTATTGCCTTAGCGGTCGTCGTGCTTTCGGGGTGCGCGACATCAATGGACGATCTACAGGATCAGAGCCAACTGTCGGGTGCTAGCCAGGCTGTTCAGATGGGACAGTACAGCCAGGCGGAACAGAGGCTTTCTCCATTCGTCTACCGCAACAGTAAGGGCAACCTCAAGGTTAAGTACTTCGGGGTTAGTGGCGAAAACAGGAAGCATGCTATCGATATTGTTGTGTCACTCCTGTGGGAGACCGGCCGGGACGATACGCTGAAGCAGTTCGCCTGTGACTACTTGGAAGGGGCTGAGTACGAAACCACTGTATGCCGTATTGCTGAGCGCCAGGCACAGTACGAGGAGGCGTACCACTGCTGGAATGATATGGGGGAGGTGGACAGGGCCGAAAGGGTCATTCGCACAGAGTCTGCTTTACGGATTCTGGGCACCCCCTGAGGGGTTAATTCCCCGGCATTGCGCCGGGGAAATGTTTTCGCATGCGGAATCTTTTAGCCGGAAGCGCTTGCTGCTGGCTCTTCGTCTTCAGCGTGACTTTTATCCAGGGTTGGCTTCTGAATCTTGACCATCCCGTACATTGTGGTACCCCATTTTGGAACGGTTGTGGGCAGTAATTCAGAAATTCGATCCTTATCGAGAAGTACGCACGCCCTCCAGACCTTTACCCCTACCTTCACGTCAAACATACCCGTTGGACTTTCCAAATCTTTGACCTTGCTCATCAGAAGGCCGAGTGAGTTCAGTGCATCCCTAATGACAGGAACGGATGGGTGCTTGAAATTGCGTGAGTCAACACCGAGTTGCAACTGCCTCAATAGCTCGTTGGGGAGGAACTCACCAATAGACTCAATCACGCCAGACATAGGAATGATCACGTATTCGTAGGCGTCCTTGGTCCAGCCGGCCGCCTGGCCTCCACGGTAACCATTGATGTCTGCTGCGGTCAGAAACTTCTCGATGGCCAGAGCAACTAGAGCGATGGTGTTCGACGCCGCTTGGGCGTTGGCAATCCCTGCAGCTTTTTCTGACTGAATGGTCTTCCCGTCAGCATGTCGGATTGCGCTGATTAGGCGCTCAACTCGCTCCCCTGCGTTGGTTGGGAGAGAGCCTGGGTGATGGTAGTACCGTAGCGCCATCGTGAGCGTGAATTGGTCCTCTTCAGGTAAAGCTTTGAATTCAGGTTGCTGGCGGATTAGGTAGGCACTGAAGGTGTTGTGGTGTGTAGCGTCCTTTCGCTTGACCCATTGACCAGGTTCCTTTTCCTGATAAGCCAGTAACTTATCAACGTCATGAGCGAGCCCTGCTACGCGCGCGAGTGGCTCCTCCCATCCCTTGTGGTGCATGTACTCAGCAATTGCTCTAGAAATGGCCTTGGAGTGATCAGCGAGGGTGGCGTCAGCGTGATGATGCCCAACACTTGCGGGCACTGATGGATGCGCTGCAAGTAGTTCCAGCACCGCTACCTGGAGTTTTTCGACTGGCGTTATAGGAGGTCGTGCTGTCGCTACTGGCTTGCGGTCGCACCTCACAAAGAACTGTTCAAAAGGGTCTTTGTCTTTCACCCCTTCAATGGTGGCACCGGTGCTGGGATCCCGGCTATCCGGGATCATGATCATCATGGACGACCCCGGAATCTCGCAAGGGTAGATACCTGAGACAGCAGGGTCTACTACCTCTACAGCCACATCCTCAGCCTGGCCATTGCGAGGCTTGAAAAACCGGGCAAACCCAATTGTGACTGCCGTGTAGGCAAGTGCTACGTAGAGAAGGGCGTGAGCAATGTTCAATCCGACTGCCACCAGCGTTCCGACGTACCCGCCGTCTGAGATGAACTGGGTAAGGAACCGAGGTTTGAACATGTACCAAACGGGAGCTAGGGCGGCAGCCTGGTAGTTCAGCTCCTCGCCCTTGTCCACAAGGTATGCAGCGTACCCACCGATAACGATCGACAACATGACCAGCATTGGGAACACGGCGGTCTTGGCATTCGAAGCAGATGAAGAACTCATTTTTGGCATTACCAAAAGGGGTGACTCAAAAAGGGTGCCGGTTTTTTTCAAAAAGTTCCAACCAAAACCGCTTTTTTGGAGCAGTGGCTTTCCACTATTACGGATAACAGTCACCTCCAAAGGATTTTGTTGTGAAGCATGCCCTGTCCATTCTGGCACTGATGATCGGCTGCCAAGCGGCTTACGCGTCGAATAGCGCTTTCAACGATAGCGCCCTCGCCCGCAATCAAGCCTTGTCCCCGTTCGATCGGTCCTATGAGGCCGGCCGGGCGCAAAACATCAACCAACCTGTGGATTACCAACAGACTAAGCCCGTCAAGGGCCTCCAGCTTGATCTGTCGGTTGATGATCCTGTGATCTCGGTTCAGGAGACTGAAACCGAGCGCAAGTACCGCCAGACATTGGCCGACCTGGAAGCGAACCAGCAGTCGTTGGTGAGTGCGCGTAAAGAAACTGAGCGCCAACTCGAAGCTGCCAGGGCTACAGCCGAGGCGACCGCGGCCAAACGCCGAGCTGATTTGGTGGCCCAGCAAGCGGAGATTCAGCATGCGCTAGAACTCAATCGCCAGGCACAACACCAAGCCGAGCGTGTGAAGTACGAGCAGGTCGCAGATATCGCCAACATCAAGGCTCAGAGCGATCAACTCCTGATGCTCGCGGAGAACAATGCCGAAGTCATCGAGTCCGCCGCACACAAGCGCGTGATCCTCGAGCGCATTGATCCGACCGTCGTGATGAACGAGCCGGTGACTGCCGAGTACCAGGCAGCAACCATCAAGGAAATCGTCAGCGGAATCATGCCGAGCGGCTGGCGGGTTCAGACGGACTTCAACAGAAAACCTGAGCTCGAAATCCGCCGCTATCAATTCGTTTCCACAGATGCGCGGGATCTGGCTCTACGCCACCTAACTGCATCTGTCCGCGATGCAAAAGTCCGCTACCAATACTTCTGGGATCTGAAGGACCCTGAAGGTAATCCGTCGCCAATGATCCTGCTTACCGATCGCCCATAACCGAAGGCCAGCTAATGAAGCTCAAGCAAATCGCTATTGCACTGACACTGGCCACTGGACTGCTCGGGTGCCAGAACCAGTTCGACATTTCCCCTGAAGTAGAGCACTCGCCGCTGCGACCTGACGCCCAAGAAAAGATGCAGGCTCTTCGCGGTAACACCTATGTCCGCGAGATCAGAACCGAGGATGCGGCAAAACGGAAGCCTGTGTTCCTCACCCAGAAAGGTATTTCCCTGCGTGAGGTACTTTCCGAGACGTTGCCTGGTTACTCGATCATTCCGCGTGGCCAAGTAAACCTGAATGACACTATCGATGTTGCTGCAAGCGGCATGCAAATGTCCGACTTCATCGAGTACATCGAGGGTACCCGGGATCTTGACATCAAGATTGAAGGCAATCGGATCCTCGTCAGCAACTTCGAAACCCGTGAGTGGAATCTCGCCGCTTTTGCCTCGACACGGAACGTAAACAACGTCATCGCCTCAACCCAAACTCGTGGTGCAAAAGCGGGTGATAGTGACGATGACAACCGCGAAACCGGAACATCGACTGGTAACGTGATTGGCTTCTCTTTGTCAGAAGATGAATGGACCAAGATCATGTCGGGGGCTCGGACGATCATCGGCGCGGAAGCCGATAAGGCGGGCGGAATCCGTACAGCCGGTGGGGCCGATAGCACTTCAGTTGGTGGTCGCAGCGGCGGATCGTCCAACATGCAGAGTTCCGGGCTCAACTTCGATGTGCAAGCCCCCGTTGCGATCCCAGGTCTGGGCGACTCGGACGAAACCCCACCGTACATTGAGGGGATCCGCTCTGTTGGTATTGTGACTGCTGGTGGTCGACCTTCGAAAATGAAGGTGCTGGACCGCTACTTCCAGCGTGCGATCGCTGAATCGACCAAAGTAGTCAACGTCCAGGTAGAGGCATACGACGTACTGCTGACTGATGGAAAGCAAAAGGGTGTCGACTGGAACCTGCTGATCAAGGGGACAGTTAACGGCAATCCTCTGGGTCTGAACATCTTCAACACCTCTCCAGCCAGCGACGACCCGTTCTGGAACATCCAGGGCACCTATGAGTCGTCGAATGTTACTGCTTCGGCGCTGGTGAAGTTCCTGGAGCAGTACGGGCGGGTTGAGTTGAAGGACCAGCCGAACATCACTGTTCGTAACGGAGTTCCTGCCCAGATCTATGCAGGTGAAGAACTGACCTACATCGTGGACGTTGAGCAGTCTCAAGACGAAAGCGGGAACGTTACTGTCACTCCGAAGCTGGGCCGCCTGAAGGTTGGTGTGACGCTGAGTGTGACTGTTCGCGTGCTCGAGAATGACCGTCTGCTGGTAGACGTGTGGCCAGTGATCTCGAACCTGAATGAACCAGACACCATCCAAATCGGTGATTTCTCTTTCAACACACCACGAGTGAACCTGAAGGAATTCAGCACCCAACTGATCACTTCTTCTGGTCAGTCGGTGCATCTGGGCGGTCTGATCACGAAGCGAATGAACGAAGCACTTCGCCGACTCCCGTGGCAGAACCTGGTTACCAAGGCGGTCCTGAATCCGCTGACTCAGAGCGTGAACAACAATCTGGAGCGTCGCGAGCTGGTGCTTGTGGTCACCCCAACCTTGGTTGAAGGGGCGTTGTAATGGCCGAACTCCAGCTTGGGATACCGATTACGATTGATGGTGAAGAGGTCATCATCTTTCGTGATGCAATCGGTACCGATGCTCTGGCAACAGGCCGTGAATCTGAAGTGTTCACGGTCATTGAGCAGGTTGCGGCGGACGGTCGTCCGCCGATCTATATCGATGAGAATGAACTAGGCACGCTCCGTGAAAACTTCCCGGGCACGAATGTCTACGGGCTTTGGCAATTACTATTCGCGAACAACCTTGTGCCTTTGGGGCACGAGGTTGTGGTATTCCCAACCAGCGAGGCTGGCGGTGTCTACCTACAGATGGAGCATGGCAGTGATTATGATAATCCTGCCAACATCAAGCGATCTTCTGAGTATATCGACAACTACTCTGCGGACCTCTATGACGCGGATCTGTATTCAGCGCCGCGCATCAAGGTAGATCTATCTGACCTTAAGCTGCCATCAACCCCGGCGTTTACCCGGGTAGAGCTATTTTCGAAGAAACAGCATGAACGTACAAAACGCTGGTATTTGACGATATCGATCTGTCTGGTAATTGCAGTCGCTGTTATTGCATTCAATTACACCATGCACACCGTCTATCGAATGAACATGGCCGAATACACTACCAAGAAACAGCTGAGCAATGATTTGGATGCTCGCGCTGCTGGATTGTTAAAAGAGCGACTGCCGGAAAGACCAAATCACTCTTTGGTCATTGACCGTATCAACAAGGTCCTCGCTTTTGACTCGAAAATTACTACGCCTGAGACAGGGCTGGTAACAGGTTTTACAGCAGAGCATGTCTTCCTTACGCGCAATCATTTCCCGGTTGATTTGACTGCAAAGATCCCGGGAGTAACAGCAGAGCTAACACCTCAAATGGGCTATCTGTTGACCGTCTCACCAGACGCTGAGGGGGTGCCACATTAATCTCTCATTCCTTAAGAAGCCAATTGGCCAGCAGGCTAAAGGTCCGCGCGGGGAACCTTTGTTCACTGGGGCCATGTATATCGCGGTACTGGCAGCAATCGTTATTGGGTTCAAGGTCACCATGACCTTTGGCGAAGGGCGTCAGTTACCGAACGATTACAGCCAGGTTGATCGAGTAAATAGCGCGCTTCAAAACGACATTGACGCGATCAACAAACTTCCAGTTCTACCTAAGCTTGAAAGCTCTTGGCGGATTGCAAGTGCTACATCTGCTATCTACGGGGTGGCATTTAAAGCACTGGACGAGATGACAAAGGGCGAACAAACAAACTCATATTCAGGTCCGCTGCGGAATTGGACAGCTCAGCTTAGCGGTGAGCCTCGCGCGGTACTTGGGGTAGCTAAAAAGATTCAATCTGAGGTTCCGACGTTTTTGTATGACTACACAATCTCAGGCGGAATCATGAAGTTAAACATCACAGTTGTAGGAACCTGAGATGAAGGTCTTTCCGAACGTTGCATTGTCTGCATTAGTGGCCCTTTCATCGGCATGTTTTGCCGATGATTCCGACCAGATCCTCGATCGCCAAAAGACCATGACGAACATGGAATACAAACGCGATCAGTTGAAGCTTCAGGCCGATATGGCTGATGCATACAAGAAGATGTCTGATGCTGGTTTCATCGTTGATGCCGATGGTAATCCTTTGGGCGTTGAAAGCCTCCAGAAACTGGGTGTGGCGGTGAGAAAGCAGGGTAGTAGCCCTGAAGTCAATCCGTTCCAGAACGCAGGCTCCCCGATTGTTCCCAACGCTATGCCCTTCATGCTTGAACAACCCACCATGAGTGGAGCTACCCCGGCGCCACCAAACTCTCCGTTCAGTCAGCAGCGTTCGCCGATGCCGGGCCCACCTGGTTTGAGCAAGCCTGAACCTCAGGAGCAGCCGGCTTCTGATGACGACGAAAAGAAGGTTCTTGCTCTACAGCAAGTCCGCGGCGACTCGGTAACCCTGCGCACCAACGATGGTGATCGTGTTCTTCGAGTTGGCGAGAAGGTTTATGACCTGACGCTTACCCGCTTCACCGTCGATAAAGCGTACCTGAAAGGGCCGAAAGGTACTCAGGTTGTTTCCATTGACTGGACTACCTCCAAACGATATGCGGACGACTGATCATGAGTGATGAACGAGTTAAAGGCGGCGTAGAGATTCAACAGAAGAAGATTCTGAAGCTACTCGTGGCCGATTCAAAGATCACGCTATCCCAGGCACAGTCGCTACCGACTTCTGAAACCATGGAGTCGATAATTCCTGATATCGCGCGGATGGCGAGTAACGAAGACGCTTTGGTTTCCGCTGTTGCTAATGCACTCGGCCGCCCGGCTTTCACCGAGATTGAAGAAGGCCGTAAGGCGCTGCTGCCTGATATCTCGGAGAACTTCTGTGTTTACGATGGCATCGTTTTTCTGACCAACCCCTTGGATCAACGTTCCATTGCACGAGCCCTTAGTTGGGCACGGCAAAAAAAGAGCGAAGGCCTGCTTAAGCAGGATGGTGATTTGCGTATTGGCGTCATCGGTGCAGCCAAACTCGATGGGCTACGCAATACCGATATCGATGACGAGGATGAGATATCCGGGGACGTCGAGGCTGCGAAGCAGCGAGCGGGTAAGCGCATCGACGATATGATCCGAGAAGCTGCTTCTAAGGATGCCACTGACATCCACCTTCAGCCTTCTCAGGGAGATCGTATCCAGGTGCGATTCCGCATTGATGGAGATCTCAGGACTCAAAGAACCTACCCTATAAGCATGCACGATTCGGTGTGTCGGGTGGCAATCGAAACCCTCTGCAACTTGTCGCTTGAGACCGGCACCCCACAGGATGGCAAATTCGGATTTGATCTATCTGGCAACAAGAAGATAAACATCCGCTTGAGCTCTATACCGGTTCAGCGCGGGTCCGATAAAACGCTGAAACTGGTTCTGCGTCTGCTCGGGAATAACACAAAACTGGCAAACCTGGACCATCTAGACCTGTCAGATCGAAATAAGGAAATTTTCCGACGCCTGGGCAATCTGCCAAACGGACTAATCGCTTTGACTGGACCAACCGGCTCCGGAAAAACGACTACTCAAAGTGCAATTCTGCTCGATGCTTATCGGAACAACCCCGATCGTAATTACCACACAATTGAAGAGCCAGTAGAAATCCAGCATGAGGGGATGACGCATACTGAATGCAGTAAGCATTTGTCCTTCGCTGATGCTTTGCGTGCCTTACTGCGACAGGACCCTGACGTTATTTACGTAGGGGAGATGCGTGACAAAGCAACTGCAGACCTTGGCTACAGTGCTGCAATGACCGGTCACCTCGTGCTCACGACCATCCATACGAACAATGCTCACGAGTCGATCGGCCGGCTGGAGCGTATGGATATCCCAGCGGACATCATTGCGGCTAACACCGCTGCTTTCGCCGCGCAGCGGCTTGTCCGGCGGCTGTGCAGCGATTGCAAGGTCTCCTATCGGCTCAAGGATGACCATAAACATGCAGCGCTCTATGGTTCAAACCAGATTTTTGGTGGAACCACAGAAGTCGTTTTGTACAAGGCTAACCCTAAAGGTTGCTCGACCTGTGGACACGAGTCTGGAGGCATGCGCGGCCGTGCCGGCATTGTGGAAATCCTTGAGTTCACCCCCGACATTCAGGAAGCAATCCTCGCTGGCGTAAGCCCGGCCATCCTTCGACGCGAGTCAATTGCCAATGGGACCTTCCTCGACTTGTGGGACGACGGCCTGCGTCTGGTCAAAGCCGGCATCACAAGCTTTCAGGAACTTGAGGCTCGCCTTCGCCCGTACATGACCGATCGCGTGGTCGGAACCAGGCCAGGAAGTGGGGCTGCGATTCAAGCAACGGGCCATGCCTCCGCACCGGGACTTCGTCACCAACCTCAGCTTTGACCATACAAGCCTTGGAGTAGGGTTCGATTACCAGCATGAATTTGGATGTAGTGTTTTGGATAGCGTTCTATGAGCGCATCCAAGACAATCTACACAACAGATACCACCCGCCCTGACGAGCAGGGCGGAAGGGGTCGAGGCTAGAGGCGATATCGTGTTCTCACTATCCCTTGGACCTAGTCACGGCCTCTCTTCTGTCATGAATGACCGCCTCGGCGGTGACGGAAAGATGCATGGAATTTCAGTGTCCGCTTCGGCAGACCTGTACACAAACTAAAGCAAAATCACCGAGGCAACTCAGAGATGAACCGCAAGAATCGAGTATCCACCGCCGCAGCCCTCAAGATGCAAAAGGGCTTCACACTCCTCGAAATCGTGGTCGCGATTGCGATCGTTGCTATGCTCGCTGCCTTTATCTTGCCTGGCCTGATCCAGAACAAGGAAGACGCCAAATACAGCACTGCCTTAACCCAACTCGAGAAGGACTTCCCTTCGGCGATCACTCGCCAGGTGTCCCGCACGCAGACCTGCAGCGCTACGAACATCACCAAGGCCTTGTTGCTTGAGCGTGGTCTGCCGACCAATACGGTGTGGAACTCTCCGTGGACCGTCGCGTCTGTAACCTCGAACCTGGTCACGATCAATTACCCCATTGATTCCACCGATACCAAAACCGCTGCCGACTTGGCAACAGCTTTGACCAGTACCAACAACGTCCAGTCGGCCGTTGCGTCTGGCAACACCTCTATCACCGTCGCATATCGCTGCAACTGATCGGGGGTTGAGAGAATGGCTTACTGGCAGATCAGTTTCATTGGAGAGTCCGGCAGCATTGAGACCTCTTCTTCCATCAAGGCTGAGACTCGTGAGCAAGCCATTCTTCTCTTTGGTCGGCCCCCTAAGTTCATCCAGCAGGTGAAGGTCGATCACCTGGGGGCGGTGAAGGCAGCATTTGAAAAGAAATTCCCCCCAATCGAACAGGTTTTGATTCTGTCTGCTATTGCATCGAAGCTTGCTTCGGGGAAAACCATTGGCAAGGCGATTAAGGAGTCAGTCGACTTCGGTCGCCTGGGCCTGACCTTCGGTGAAATCGATCGTTGTGAAACTCCGAAGGAGTATTTAACCAAGCTCCGCTTTGATGAGACAGCGATTCTCATCGCAGATGCTGGTGATAAAGCGGGCAAGCTTTCTGAATCTTTGTACCGTGCCTCAAAGGCGATTCAGGAACGCATTAATGCCAAGAAGGAGTTTGGGAAGGCAATGCAGCAAGGGTTGCTCTATACCACTCTTGGTGCACTTTTTATGGTTGGCATTCCGCTATGGGCTGGTAGCACCATTAACGACTTCATTGAGGTGCAGCGTATTCCGCTGAAGCTCAACGCACTCAGCAATATGATCATGTTTCTGTTCATGCTCTATACGCAGTACTTCGTATTTCTGATTGCTGGCGTTGCGGGTATCTACGTTTTCCGGGAGAGAATCTGGGAAAACATAAGGACTCTCCCAGTCTTCTCATTCATTAATGAGCGGATGAAAGTTTCGCGTGGACTGGACTTTGTAACGTCCTATCAGCTGCTTCTATCGAGTGGTTTCAACAACCTGCAGAGCTTCCGATTCCTGGCGGCGCGGTCTAAGGGCCTAACCCATCGACTATACCTTCAGGCATCTGAGCGGCTGAACGAGGGACGACAGCTATCTGATGTTTTCGATAACCCTGAGTGGCCGCCAATTGTGCATCAGAACCTTCAGGGCTTTGAAGATCAGGGGCCGCAAGGCCGAGATATGGTTCTCGCCAATCTGAACGAAGCGCTAAAAGCCTATTACCTCGAATATTCTGCTCGTGTTAGCCGGGTGGCATCGATTGTTGGATTCTCTATGATGATTCTAACCATCATGATGTTCGCGGTCGGGTTCTACATGCCGATCGTGAATCTCAATTCCGCGTTGAAGCAGATGTGAGTACTCGGCGTGCCCAGGCGGGCTTCACACTCATTGAGATTATTGTCGCGTTAGCGATTATTGCGTTGCTCTCAGTCGCGCTGTTGCCGCCTTCCTTTGAGCGGGTCACAGAGTCCAAGATTGAAGCGTCGATTGGTCAAGCCCAGTCGATCCTTCAAGTATGTGACATTGCTCGCACGAAAGTGCTGACTACGTCGGTGGATGGTTCAGGTAGGTACAGTCACACCTACGCCAGCATGCCCAACTGGTCTACGACAGCCATGCTGCAGACAAAGCTAGCTAACGATTACAACTTGCCGGCAGACAACGCTTTGGGCTCCAAAATCCTGGTCAAATTCGATGCTGCTCGTTGCTACGTTGCGGTCGACCTACCTTTTCTCCAGGACAATTATGGAGGTTTGGTCACTGAGACAGTTGGTGGCAAGACCAGACTAATCCTGTCTACACGCCCAAGGAATGCTGCATACCCATCTTGGGTCGTTAACCAAAAACGGATGCTTCACGATGAAGAAACGCGCTGACCTCCGCAGTAGCAAAGGCCAGTCCGGCTTTACGCTCATCGAGCTTTCGGTAGTTCTGGCGGTACTTACCCTCATGGCTATGTTTTCCGTTCCCAAGTTTATGGAATCGATCAACGAGAAACGCTCTGGTCTTACCATCCAAGAGACTCAAGCGGTCCTGGATGCCGCCCGAACGTACCGCATGAAAAATGGTGCCTGGCCAGGTGACTCAACCTGCTCTAACGCTAAGTCTGTGCTTGAGGGCACAAACCCACCGATGCTGGCCGGTGTGAACAACAAGAACAAATTTAACTCCGCGATCTCGACTCAATGCACAACGTATACGTTCAGCGTGACTCAGAACATCATCAAGGACTGGGATGGCGACGTAGCAAACGGATTGCCTGCGACAACCATCACCGATAAAGCCAATCACACGATCAGGTCGACCATTGGGGTGCCAGGTACCGAGCCGGCGCTGAGCACCAAGCTAAGTCGTGTTTCCACTGGTAACCCTGAAGACAACAGGATGCGCGCAACCCTTTTACTTGGTGGGCAGTCCATCGCTGAAGGTGGTGACATCCAGCTCTCAAAGGTGAACCCAACAATTAGTGCGCAGAACGGTTCGTTGAACCTTTCGTCAGCATCACAGGACGTAAGCATCGCTGCTGGCAACATGCTAACTGCCGATGACATCAGGATTCGGACACGAAACAACGCTTTGTTGTCAGATCTGCTGCCGAACTACGTGCAGAAGGGTACCTATCTTGTCAGGCACGGCTGGGGCGTTATAAAGCCTACATGCTCAAATGGCGGGATCCCTAAAGCATCGTTACGGCCAGGCATGATGTCCGGTGGTTACAACCCTGGCGTTACAGGCAGCGGCATTTTTGGTTTTGTTTATCGGTTGATCGACAACGGCAAAATGTGGATTGTTCAGACCGACATCTGGGGTACCGCAGAAGAGCGCAACAAGCTTGATTCCCTGGTAGATGTGTATTGCTACTACCCCTAACGCTCCGAAAGGGGCGTCAGCCACAGAAGGTTAACTGATTAGTGCCGTACTCCGTCATCATTGCCAAGCCTACCAAGGACTGCAATGCAGATTGCACCTACTGCTCTGCACCGCCGGACGGCAACCCGGGCTGGACGTTTGGCGATTTCCAGATGATGTTTGATCGTCTGGTAGATTCGTTCACTCCGAACGTGCAGTGGATCTGGCATGGCGGTGAGCCGATGCTGATGAAGCCTGAGTTTTATCGGCAGTGTGCTGAGTACGCTCGGCAACGGCATCCAGGCGTCAAATTCGCCATTCAAACTAATTTACTGGCCTACAAGACTTCACGTTGGAAAGACGTCTTCGAAGATGTATTTGAGGGCCGCATCTCCACCAGTTTTGATCCGTACAAACGCTATCGCACAGTGAAGGGCTCAGCTGAGACCTACGACAGGCTGTTCTGGAAGGCAATGGATGCCGTGATTGGAGATGGCTTTCGTCCTTTGGTGATCGGTGTGTACGACGAGGGAGCTGCCTCATCCGCGTCTGAGATGTACGACAAAGCGAGGTCGTATGGAGTCTATGGGTTCGACATTCGTCTCAACTATGCCTATCCGGCAGGCCGTGTTCGTGACTCTGGAATGCTCATCGAGCCCAGGACCTATGGACAGATGCTGGTTGACCTTTATGACCGGTGGGTAGCCGACCTACCAACATTCAACATTACGCCCCTGGATCAGATGCTCCAGAAGGTCGCTGGATACCGCAGCACTCTGTGCCCTTGGACAAAGTCATGCGGTGGGAAATTCCTGACGATTGATCCTGATGGTTCAGTGTTCAATTGCAGCGAGTTCAGCGACCTCGGTGACGATCGCTACCGCTTCGGCAACATCCTAACGGGAGAGGTCCAGGGGCCGACTCCTATTGAGGTCAAGTTCTACCCTCCGGCAGAGATCGTTTCAGCCTTGTCAGCTTCACCTGCTTCCAGGGAAATCATGAGCCGGCAATTCAAGTTCCCAGTCGACTGCAGGTCGTGTGATCACTTCACCGAATGCGAAGGAGGCTGCGCCAGAGACTCGGTACTGTTCGAGCGTGGAATGGGTGGCAAGTTCGGATATTGCGAGAGTTGGAAAATGGTTTTCACCAGGCTTAAACAATCGGTTGCCAGTGGTGAGGCCGACCGACTACTACTGAAGCTGGGCATCACCCCGGCTGATGCACGAGCCCGGGTCGCGGCCCTGGCCATGGTGTCCTGATGCTTCAGGTCTATCTCAAGCCGACGAACTATTGCAACGTAGGGTGCGACTTTTGCTATCTGCCAGAGGATGTCAGGGCGACAAAAAATAGAATGTCGCCAGAAACCCTTGAGCAATCCCTCCAACTGATCCGCGACCTCGCCGCGCGCGAAGGCCATGAGCGAGTGTCCATCCTGTATCACGGCGGTGAGCCGCTCACCTTGTCATCAGAAACCCTCTTTGAGTTCTCTGACGCAGTGCGGAGCGGACTTAAAGGGCTTGAGATTCAGGAGTCGATCCAGACATCTCTAATCCCACTGCGGCCGAGCCATATGAGCTTTCTCCATGAGCGCTGTGGTTCCTTTGTAGGTTCCTCGATCGACTTTTCCGGGAGAACCATCAATGGCTCAAGCGACCGGTACGTCGATCTCTGGATGGAGAAGGTCAACCTGGCGCGCAGTAATGGGCTTGAAGTCGGACCAGTGATGGTCCCAACCCGCGGCGAGCTGCATAGAGCCCCCGAAATCTATTCATGGTTCAAGGACAATGGCTTTCGGCACTTCAACATTGAGCGCTACAACAGCCAGGGTGGGGATGCGAACCGGCCGGATAATCGTGAGCACGCAAACTTCCTGCGGGAGCTCTTCGATTTATCCATTGCGGATCTGCGAGAAACGGCGACCTGCGTTACTAACAACGCCGTTGGAGCATCGATCGCAGGCGTCATGAGTGCTCAGCCAGGTGAGCGGTGGGGCGGCTCATGTCAGCGAGATTTTCTTGTCATCAACCCAGACGGCTCTCTCAATTCCTGTCCAGATCGCATGGAATACGAATCTGATGCATGGCCTAAAGCGCAAGATGGGATAGACGCGTTTCAGTCCAGCCCGGCCCGGCTTGGTTGGATCAAAGTTCAGTACATCGAGCACATCGAAAACCATTGCCGGAAGTGCGAATTCCGGTCCTGGTGTAAGTCTGGTTGCCCCATCACTGCACACCAGGTGCACACCGGTTCAGGCGAGTGTGCGGGCTACCGATCACACTTGATGCACGTGAAGGATTTCCTGAGCGGTCCTGACGGGCTGCGTCTAGCATCGGCCTACTTGGCGGCCTCCGGCATCTACCGATACGACCCATACACCTACGGCATAGAGCGAATCCAGTGAGTATCGGAGCCCCAGACTTTGACCATATGGTCTACGTCCGCCTAATTGAGGCCTGCAACCTTCACTGCGAGCATTGCTTCATTCCCAATAATCCGAAGCGAATGGAGATGCCCCACATCGAAGCGATACCCGCCAAAGTGCGGACCTTCGCTACCCCGGGCAGTACGATCTTGTTTCAGATGCATGGTGGAGAGCCGACGCTTGTTGGTGTCGAGTTCATGCGTAAGGTAGTGGTCTTTCTGCGGGCTGAGCTACACGACTACAAGGTTGTCTTTTCCCTGCAGACGAACCTGATGAATTTCGATCAGCGATGGGCTGAGCTGTACCGCGAGTTCTTTGATGGTGTTGTCGGCGTGTCATGGGACCCAGTTATTCGCCGCACTCGCTCAAACAAGACTGACCCAAACCTGGATTTTGAAGAAAGGTTCTGGAGCAATCTCCAGGCGCTACAGGCTGAGGGCCTTGAGCCCTATATTGTGATTACAGCCACCAGGATTTTGATGGAGCAGTTCAGGAACCCAGCGGATCTGATTGAGTTCCTTCGTGCGAAGGGTATTCGCCATGTCCATTTTGAGCGGCTAACTCGCACAGGGTATGCCATCAATAACTGGGATCGGATTGGGGTTACCAACCGGCAATACAGTCTCTGGATTGCACGATTCGCGATGGCGTATTCACAATATGTCGCCACTCCTCGCGACCACTTTCAGGACCTTCACATATCACCACTAGACGGTCTTCTGGAAAGTGTCAGGCGCCTCCGCCGTGGCGAGCGTGGCGGGTATGGTTGCCTCTCCGGCGCTTGCGATACCCGCTTTCACACGTTCGATGATGGTGGGTACTACAAGGCCTGCACTGCTCTGACCTCGGAATCTAACAACCGCAATGCGGTTGGTGTTTCAGTTGCACAGCCTGGCCATCTCACCGAGATGAGAGAGGAGCGGCAGCAGGACTGCCTAACGTGCCAGTTCAAGCCGATCTGCAGCTCTGGCTGCATGGCTACTCCAAAGACTGATGAAAGCGGAGAGTGTGCCGGCGGGTACACGGCTTTCAAGCTTATCAGCCAGCAAATGGCCTTATCGGATCAGCCGTCGCTCATCGCAATAGCCGGTTAGCCGAGGCCACAGATCACAGAATTTCGCGACGCCATTTTGGTTTCGCCTTTTTGCAACGTCTATGTACTATCACGCTGTACATCCGTTTGCCTCGCGTTTGGCGTTGCAGCGGCACCAGCGTACTCAGTCAAGTGATCGGCCGAGGTGGTGAGGTATTGCTACATCCAAGACCTGCGTTTCGGCAATGGGTGAGTAGTCGGTTCCCTGTGGGCCGCGTTGAACATCTGGAGAGAAGGCAAAAATGATCAAATTCACACCCAATCGGGTGCTAGCTGCTATGGCTGTGAGCGCTATAGCAATTTCAGCGTTCCACAACGTTGACACCAGATTCACAGTCAACGAGTCCCAGGCAGAGCTGGAGAATGATCCTCAAGTTGCGAAAATGCGCCAACTGCTTGAGATGAACCCGATTAAGCCGATGGTTGAGCGGCACGCGGATACCCTGAATAGCGTTGTGCAGTACGATGCTGTACCACGTATCAACAATATGCTCTTGGCGGCCACAGCGACTGCTAAGGACATGGACTCGACGAATGTCGGTGACTGGGGTTACTGTCATAGTGCCTGTCACGGTGCTTGCCATGGTGCTTGTCATGGTGCGCGAGGCTGGCGCTAACCCTTATGAAGAAACTTCTTTCCGTCCTCAAGCGGTTCTTCGGGACCGAATCCAATCACTCCCCTAGCGCGGAGCTTGTTGATACTGCGTCTGACACCCAGCCGTGCCCGGTCGAGAGAGCTCCATTTTCCGCACCAGCCGATCAAGACGACGAGTCGATCCCCGCAGAGTACCGATTCACGTATGTTTTCAATAAGCGAGTATCGGAGCTAAGGGCTGAGTTCACTGAGCTGCATCGTCGGATCTCGGAGGAGGGCGGTGAGAAACCTCAGCGGAACGTGGCCTACCAGGCGGTCATCTGCGATGAGCAACTGAACCAGGTCCCTTTGGACGCCCGTTCCATCGGGCTCCTTCTGCAAGCGGCGGACAACGACCCTTCAAGACCAAGCGAGTGCTTTGAGTTCAGCCTGATTCTCGCCACGGGCACAGTCACGGTCGGCACTATTGATGTCCCGTACGATACGACCGTTGATGCTCAGGAAGTGATCTTCTTGGCAGAGTCGGCCGGTTACGGCATTAACCTGTTACCCCCGGCTAACGCCACGGTTGTCGATGATCAAATTGAGGCCTACTGCAAACTGATCCGTGAATACGGCAGCATTTCCCTGCGAAGCGCGAACAGCAACATCCGTGTTTCTCCAATCGATGGTTACATGGAATATCTGCTGTATGCAGAGTTGGGCTACAAGCCAGCGGTTATTTCTACCGATGACTTGATGAACCTGCTCTATACAGAGGCTATGTCCGAGCCTGTCATGGATCATGTGAAGGCCTGCATCGAGGAGGTGGTATACGAAGTCCTCGGTCCAGACTTCAAGAAGGTCTTGCTTGAGCAAACCGTTAAAGCATTGCACCTGAAGAATCTACAGTTCATGGAAGCCCGTGCAAACATTCTGGAAGCCGAGCTGGACACACGAACTCCGTTTCCGAACATGATCCGTATCCTTGCCCATGTGACCGGGCTCCGCCCGGCAGATGCCGCAGGTCTATTGTTCGAGCTGAAAAACTCCATTCACACGGTTCTCGACAAATACCTTCCGCCAGACCCTTTACCAGAGCCGGCCGAGCCAGATCCAGATGCAGCAGCGGAAGAGGGCGCTGACACCAAGGGTTCTGAGACCGTCCAGCAGGTTGATCCGTCAGCTTCTGGAGACAGCTCTCACGGAAAGCGTGTGCGCCGGCCCAACTCCCAACAGGCAGCGCTGGCGAAGGCTCTTTGTCTCATGGCCAGTTCCGTCGCAGGTGGCCCAGAAGCACTAAAGGCAGTTTGGGCCTCGATCGAGGATGCTACTCAACTCAATGAGCGAATTAATCTTGATCGGGAAACTACCCAGCCGAGTCCTGCTGCGGTCAGAGTTGCTGAAGCAGTGGGTGTAGCGCCTAAGGTTGCTGCCCTGGCTGCGGGAGAGATGGCAACACTTGCAGAGGTAATCCTTGAAGCAGGCGGGGCGATTGAGCCGCCGCCGCCGCCGCCACCCAAGCCCATTCCTCCGAGTGGTTTGATAGCCGTCGGCTAAGCGCATGCTGGCAGTTCCGGCTGTCAGCACCATGGGGCATCTATGCGATCTGAGGCTGTAGGCTTCATCAATGTGACCCGGCAGTGCAACGTCGACTGTAAACGGTGCTACCTCACCGAGGAGCACCGGGCAGCGAAGGAGAGACTGCCAGTATCGATCCTTGAGAGATTCCTGGACTCCTCGTTTTGGCTTGAGCGGGATTGCACGCTGATCTGGGAAGGGGGTGAGCCTTCTGTTATTGGCTCACAGGCAATGCAATTACTCATCGATACAGCCCGGAGGGCCCTGCCGCGCGCCAGGCAGACGATGGTGACCAACTGCTTCTCGGTGCCAGACTGGTTGGTCTCAATGGTTCGGCGCGAATTCGATGGCCTTGTTGAAACCACCTACGCCCTGGGAAACAAGTTCAACTTGGCCGGATCGGAGACTGCTTACCAGGAGAGGTTTCTGGCCGGCCTTAACAAATTCTGGATCGAGGGCATCCCCTGCGTCGTGAACGTCGAACTAAATGCAGAGACTGTTCGAAGGGGGCCCGATGTCCTGGCCGATGTCATGCTGCAGAGCCAATGCAAGGTCTGGGAGTTCGACATTTCCGTCGACTTCGCTAGGTTTCTACGCTCACCCATTTACCATCCGGCCAGCACCCCCGCACTACCGTTAACAGTTCCCTATCAACAAGCGTGGGCCTTCCTCTCCGAACTGAGGGATCGTCTTTACCCACGGCTTCATGCATCTGGGATTCGGATTGGTGTGTTTGAGCAGAGCATCGCTGCTGCCAACATGCAGTTCAACGTGCTATCCGAGGACCGGTTCTTGACATTAAATCCAGACGGGACGGTCACCACGAACCCACTCTACTCCGACCTGGTGGAGACCTTTCTCGGCAATCTATGTGTAAGCGACTTGAACGAGATGATTACATCTCGCAATCGCCTTAGTCGTGTGGCGTACGAGCGCAAGCGTGTGAGAGCTTGCCGGGAATGCCAGCACGTTAGCTATTGCGGTGGAGGACCTGCTCACGTACCTGTCTTTGACGGATCAGGAGAATGCGCCGGTGGTCTAAGCCTGTGGGACTCTTTGAGGTTGAAAAGTGCATAAAGCTTCACGTGTGAACCAAGCCAACATCAGCATCACAGCAACCCGTTGGTGTAACAGGCGTTGCACGCACTGTTACATCGACCCTGCCGAGCTTGCTAATCCGACTCAGATGGACGAGACGGTGTTCCGATCCGTCTTCGACAGCGTAGCCTCGTTGGTTGCACTGGACACCGGCCTCGAGGAAGTGGAGTGGGAACTGATAGGAGGGGAGATCACCAAGCTGCCGGTCGAGTACTGGGAGCGGAACCTGCCATATGCTCTGACACGATGCCGTGAGTTCAACACTGGCTTCAAGACGCCAGGTTCAATCAACGTACTCACCAATCTAATTTTCGCGAATGACAAGCACCGCGGTGACTATGTCGACTTGTTCAACAAGTATGGTGACTGGCCCGAGATGGCCATCTATACGTCCTGGGAGCCTGACACTAACCGATTCGGTAAGAACCTGAAGCTGATGGGGCCTTGGGCCGAAACGGTAAGGTCGATCAAAGCCAAGCAAAAGATCCTTGATGTCATCCTGACGAAGACCACCGTCGCGATGGGCCCGGACTACTTGCTAGAGACTTTCCTTCCGCTGGGGATCACTGACTTCAGCATCAAGATGATCAGCCCGTATGGGTCCGGGAGAACATTCTGGCAGCCCAACATGGTTGCCTTTAAGGAGATGAGTGACTACCTGTGTCGGCTATTCGACATAGCGCCGCCAGGAATCACATTCACACCGGCGGATGAAATGTCAGGTGCGGTGTTTCGCGGGACCAGTTATCAGTGCATCGGCAACTTCCGCTACGACCTTGCAGTAGAGCCCGACGGCCTCACGACCTTTAATGCCAATCAGACAACCGGGGAGGCAGCGCTCGGCGACCGCAAAATCTACGTTGGTGACAGCGACTGGGCCTACCGAGTACTTGCGGACAATACCCAGGAGCTGGACAACAAGCTCTCCAGGTACCACAGCTATTGCTTTCAGTGTGAGTTCCACTCGGCCTGTGCCGGCGGCTGGTATCACTATCGGATTGCTGAGCCGGCCGACGTACGTGCATGGGATAGTGATGATTGTCCAGGCTACAAGCAGTTGTGGAGAAAGGTTAAGGCTCGGCACGGCTCCTTTGATCCTGTGCAGGCGCGACACAACGCAGAGATGAAGGCATTGGTGTCGTTGGCCAAGGCAGACAGCCATGCTATTACCAACCACCACGAACCTGCTGAGGACGGCCCGGCATTCGCCGAGTGGCTGAAGGAGACTCAGGGTGGTTTGGTTGAAGTGACAGCACACGGTGCCTTCGACAAGCCTTTGATACAGCGCCTTTGGGCCTATCAGGCCGTGGGGGCTTTCACTTCACTCTCCAGCCAAACGGTATTGTCGCTGAGTGTGGAGGAGCAACGAGTGCTTGTAGAGCACCTGGTTTATCAGGACCTGCCCTCTGTATCAGTTGACCCCCAGGCCATATGGGCTTGGGTTGATGCTAGCCGCGGCGATCCACTTGCAGACCTCATGGCCAGGGCTGAGGTCGATCTTCACTCTACCAGCCTGACCCATACCGATATTTTGGTGGCGGGCCACAACACAGAGCTTGTACGTTGGGTCTTGCGCCACTGCCGGCGCTCAGCAGTTCAAATTGATGAAGCTGCAGCTCATCCCGTCGTTGGACAGCTTTCCCGTCATATCGAGCTTGAGGCCCGCGCCCGGGGACGATTTGAGCTAAGGCGAGCGGGTAGGTAACCCCGAAGATGAAAGCTGCATCGATGTCGCAGTTTTTTTTTGCAAACCCCTAAAAATGGGGCAGTAGCTTTCCACTATTAGGGTATGAATATTCATCCCTACGCCCTTCCGCGCAATCGCTCAATTGAGATGATGTCGACCACTATCTCGACGAACCTCAATTGCAACCTGTCGTGCAAGCACTGCTACATCCAGCCTGAGTTGCTGCGCAGGAAGGAGTACATCGACGAAGCCACCTTCAGGCGTGCTGTGGAGGTCATCATTGAGGCCTTTCATCTAGACCGGTCGGTGACCTACCTGCACCTGGATGTGCTAGGCGGGGAGGCCACCCTCATGCCATTTGAGTTCTGGCAGCGCAACCTTCCGTGGGTCTTGGGTCAAGTTGACGAGCTGAACCGGGTAGGTATCCAAACCGAGTTCACCTTTTGCTCGAATCTGATGTGGAAGGACGATCGGTATCTCGATCTTCTGCGTGAGTTCAAGGGGCACCCGGCGATGGATATAGCGATTCCATTCGAAGGCCCAGAAAGCGGGCGGTTCGGTAGGGGAATGGCAATCTTGCCTAAGTACCTGAAGCGCATTGAGGCGCTGGGTGACTGCAACATGCTAAATCTGGTGTTGGTGATGGGGCAGGGCTTAATCGACCTTGGCCCCCAGTACATCATCGATACGTTCGTGAAGCGCGGTGTGACCGATGCCACTTGCGACATGATTTTTCCATGGGGATCTGGCAAGGCTTACTTTGACAGGGCTCAGCCACAATACCGGGATGTGGCGGATTACATCGCAACACTTGCCCAGCTTGGGAAACCGTACGGACTGACTGTCGACCACCTCGACGACATGAAGAAGTCTTTACGCACACTCTCGCGCTCTCAGAACACCCTCAACGACGCGTACGAGTTCCACTGGGATCAACGTGGGGAACTGTCGCTGAATCCCAATCAGACCGGCACTGAGGCCGTTAAGCCATACATCAACCTGAATGCGCATGATGCGAACGCCGCACTAAAGATCGTATGGGGTAACAACAGCGAGCTCGACAACAAGCTGAGCTATGAGCACGATTTCTGTCGCGACTGTCGATATCTTCAGGCATGCAATTCGGGTTGGTACCCCCATAAGGCTTTAGCGCCCGAAACTGTTCAATCGTTCATGGTGTCACCTGAGGGTGAATTCAGTTGCCCGGGGTTCTACCAACTGTGGGAAGCCCAGGCTGCAGATAACTTCGATGAGATCGGGGTAAGCCGGTATGCGAACGTCCGTCGCATAAAGCGTGCACAGGCGCGCAAGCTGGCGGTCTTGGATCACTCCGAGCCGCTGCGAGAATCTGACTTCATCTGTGACTATGAAGGCTACTTCGAAGCAGTCAAAACTACGACCCGAGTGCTGCTTGAACCAGGCCTGCTTTTCGGATGCACACCGCGCCAGCGGTTGTGGTTCTACGACCGTCTTCAGAAACAGGTGCTTTTACCCCATGGCTCGTTCGCGGGCTTCGAAGAGCGCCATTCGATACTGGCTCACTCTCTTGCCGGCAACTATCACACCCTCGCATTCAGCGATGAGCTTGTGTGGAGTGCTTTGAGAGAGGCACCCACCACACCGCTTGCTCGGTATGTCATTGAAGCGCTAGCCCTTACTGCCTGGCGGGATGTGCCTATCTCAGTAACGAGTGGCTATACCAAGCTGAAATCCGGGCTCGAGGTCTCGCTCAAGTTTGAGGACCTGATCATGTGGGCCCTTTTCCGTCAGCCGCCGGCCGATATCCAGGCTGTGGCCGATGCCGTGCGCCCGGGGGCCTTAACTGAGCAATCAGCCGAGTATCTTCGCCGGATCACTCCGGTCTCAAGAACCATCGGTGGGCGTGAGCCTGCAATCTCCCATATTGCCCCCCTGCATGAGGCTTTGTCATGAGTCGGCTTTGGCTGTTCCTACTTGTGCTGGTGGCGGTCCAAGCCCAAGCATTTCCGGTGGTACTTGCTGGCGCTGGGACCTTGGTTTTCGGCTCTGCATTTGTGCCACTACTCGCTGTTGCCTTGGCCCTGTTTCTTGGAGTGAAGCTTTGGCGATTGCCCAGGGCCGCATTAGTGGCAAGTGCTCTTGCCGGGTTCGCGGCCTTCGCTCTGGTTTCGGTCAAGTGGTCTGAGTCGAATCGTGAAGAGATCCTTGCTACCACTCAGAGCCTTGGCGCGCCCGCCGAGCGCACAACCGACATCCCATACCCATATGTCAGTGATGCTGACCAAGCGATTTCAACCAGCCGTATGGCACCGGCTGACTTCTATGGATTGATTGGCAAGCGTTCAATACGTGTCATTCGGGTCGATTTTGGGGCTCAACTGTTCACCGACTTTGGCTTTGGTGCGACAGCTTCTCAAATTCACGACAATCCGGCCCCTATCGTCGAGCTGGCAAAGCGCCCGGGGCAGGGGGTTGTCCTCGTTGACGAGCGCGGTACGACCGCAGCAGCAATTGCCGATGCTCTAAATGCCCAGTTCGGCACGCAAATTCGCTTCTTGCAGGGCGGAGCTAACGCATTGAGCAACTACGCCTGGGAGCACCTGGATAGGACTGGTGACCCGCGCGCTGTTCTGCCATCAGAAATCCCTGCATTCAAAGCCTCCAGAGCGCCGGTCATCCTGAGCACAACCAATCCTGATGAATTCCTCGATTATGGATGGATTCATGGACTGACTCTGTCATTGCCGGTGTTTTTGTCTGGAGCGGATTCGATTGCTGCGCAGCTTCAAGGCAAGACTGTGCTCATTACCGCCGCTGAGAGTCATTTTTCCGGTGACACATGGATATTGCTAGACATGCTTAGGGCGCGGGGAATTGATCCGTACTTCATGCAGCCCACCCGCGATGAGTTGTTGGAAAAGCCGGCATACTTCAAGCCCTATAAGAACGCAGACCGGTACATCGGAGCTGATCAGACATTCACCTACGTTGTGGGCAACCCATCAGTACAGTTCCTCGACTTTCAGCCCTCAGCGGACTGGGCGAGGACGAAAAATCGGCTTCCACGCACCGTCCACATAGACATGGAGTTAGTGGCCAAAGGTGGTCTGGATAAAGCACTGTCAAAGCTGGACAAGACTGGCGCGTATGTGGGGTTGGCCTACGATCGGAGGACCTTCTACCACTCAATCCTCGCAGGTGAATTGCTTACCTCTTCAGGCGTTAAATGGCTTGGTACCAATACCCAGCCGGGGCTCTTCAATCGTGCTGTTCTAGTGGATCAGGATCTAATTGATCCCGCCGCTACGGTGCAGGCACGACTGCAGCAATCGGCAGTGAGTGCCCTGGGTGGCGTCTATAGTGCCTTTCCTGGGTCCGCGGCATGGGTGCTTTGCATTAACTTCGCCGTGTGCTTCGTAGGCGCATTGCTGGCGATGCAATGCCGCAACTTCGCTGGCCGAATCTTCGTTCTCACTGCCTTTGCACTTGTTACCTACGGACTCTGGATTGCTTACCTCGAAACGACGGTTGTATGGGTCAGCGAAGACTTCATCTCCATCACGCAGATCATGGGTGCCATCCTGGGCTGGTGGATAGTTCGCTTTCATCGTAGAAGTCACCGGTTTGGCAGACAGTCCGAAATCAGTGTGCTCCCCGCCAAGATCGATTTGCTTGAGCGAGCAGCCAGCTTGGGGCATCGGGTTGAGAAGGGGTTTGTCGTCACGTCCGAACAAGTTGGCCTGCTACCAAGCTGGGTGGTAGCAGGGCCGGTTATCGTCAGGTCTGCCGCACTCTCCGAAAGCTCATCAGCCCATACAGTTGGAATTTACGAGTCCATTAGTGCTGTCGGAGAGCAGGCTGTTCGTTTGGCTATTGCTAACGTGCGACTCCAGATCGCTGAAGCAGGGGAAACCCCTTTCTGTCTGATCCAGCCGCTACTCACGCATCAGGTGTTCGGGGTGGCTATGTTCGGTACCGCATCGGATGGCCATTTGTTCATATGCGAAGCAGGCATGGGTGGCGCTGCAACAGGCGGTACCGGTTGCACGGAGAGGGTGGCCGTACCTCTTTGGCGGACTGCAGGGTTGTCCAATACGACCCGGAAGGTTCGGCGGGCACTGATCAATCTAAATCGTGACCTGGGGGCGACCACCATTGAGTGGGCAATGTGCGCAAGAGGGAAGCTGACAATCCTGCAGGTGAGCACAGATACATTGCGTCGGCCCGCTTTGGAAAGGCTGTTGAAGCACACTGGTACCGGGCGGCAGGCCTTCCACCGCTATCAGTGCCTCCCACTTGAGCATCGCTCGGCCGTAGGCGCGGCGGTTGTTGCGACCATGGCGGCACCAGGCGACCAATACTCTTTGGGTGGCTTGCGCGTTGCCCGTTCCCGTTCATTCGTTGCTGCCCGTTCGCTGCAACTGGTGGACATCGTGACTGTGCTGGGTAGTCTTCCCCGTACAGCATTCTCGCGCGTACCAGGCCAGCTCCTGCTTGAGGCATTTGAGTCAGCTGACCGGACTCGCGATGACCTACGGCGCACAGTACAAATCGCTTTATCGGCACCAGAAAAGGCACTTGCACAGGCGATTGCCAGTGAATTGGCCCAGGTTTCCAAGCTTTATGGCCGGTTTGGGCGCATTGCTACTACAGCCCTTGAACTCAAGATCGAATCCCCGGTACCGGGATTTAAGCGACAACTCATCTCCACCGTTATCGGTAGCGAGCTGAGTCAACTTCATCCAGCAGCTGCAGCAGAGAGCATATCCGCCGTAGGTTATGCCGCGGTGACCTGTTTCTCGCCAGGTCAGGATCCCAGCATCGACCCAGAATTGGTTTCGCCCGTTATACAAGAGGTGGATTCCCCCCTTGCTTGGATAAAGGACAAATGCGCGGTAATGATGATGATTGAGCTGGGACGACTACGTCCGGCCATTAATGAGCTGTGCCAGCGTGGTGCGGGGGAAAGCTTGCTGTCCCTTCTGCCGGCCTACCTGGGAGAACTTCCTGCGGGCTTCGATGTGGCAGGGGGACCGCGGTCGGTGCGCGAGTTGCTTGATGGAGCTTGCTCCGCAAGCCGTCAGGCTCCTAGCGTTTTCGCTTGGGGCGTTCCTCGCCGAGGACTTGAACTCACCCTTAACTCGCCAGACAACTACACGCCGGGTTCCGCGGTATACCTCGAGACGACCGACATGAGCCAGTTGGCGCTTGTGCAAGGTGCCGGCGCACTACTCGTGCGGTCGGGTTCATCCTTGTCCCACCTTCTCCAGCATGCGCGCCGGCTCAACGTCCCGTATGTAGTGGGTGTCAATGATGTGGCGGATCTCATAGGCGGACCTGTTCGAATTCAAGAGACTGGCGAGGTGCTCCGTGCATAACGCCCTGGACATGCTGAACGTATGCATAGCCCCGACGAGGCTCTGCAATCTGAGCTGCACCCACTGTTATGTCGATCCGGACTTGCTGCGTGACAAAAGCATGATGGATGAACGCACCTACCGGGTGACCTACCAAAGGATCGACGAGCTGTTCCGTCGCGACAAGAAGGTCACCAAGATCAACGTGGAGTTGCTCGGTGGAGAGTTGACCATGATGCCTCTCGAGTTCTGGGAGCGGAATCTGCCATGGACACTCAAGACCATGCGGACGTGGGAGGCACTTTACGACGCTGAGGCTTCACTGATTTGGTGCACAAACCTCATCTTCAAAGACCCGGGCTACGTCGACCTGTTAAATACGGTGGGTGAAGAGTTCGGGCATGGAATAGATATCTTTGTCCCGTGGGAGCCGGATACCAACAGGTTTCTGAAGAACGACAAGCTGCTGCCTCGATACTTCAAGACACTTGAATCGATCACCGGCATAAAGCGGAAAACCCTGTGCATCACCATGAGCCGCGGCGTGATCGATCGGGGCGCGCAGTTCATTGTCGACGAGTTCGTGAGCCGCGGCATTACAGACATCAGTTGCGACATGCTCTACCCAGCCGGCAGTGGTAAGGCCTATTTTCTGAAGACCTGCACGTATGGCGATGTGTCTGACTACCTACTGGAGCTTAATGCCCTGGTACCTAAGGGTGTGACCATCAGTCCGCTTGTAGAGATGCGGACAGCTGCGCGCGCCGGCCAGCATTTCCATTACCCGGGCAATGACACCTACGACATCGAGGTGGAGCCTAACGGGGAGGTAACCTTCAACTCGAGCTACACAGGGGCTGAGTCGATCTTCCCGACGCAGGTTCTTTCTGTGCACGACCCGCGCTTCGCAGAGAAAGCGATTTTCAATAACACCCCGGAATACGTGTTGCGACATCGCATGCCTTATGGCGGCTGTGCGACTTGTACCTACGCATTGACCTGCGCGGGTGGGTGGGCCTGGCATAAACAGCTCGACCAGAACATGTCATCGCTGATCGCAGCCGGCGACTGCGCGGGCCTGAAACGCGTATGGGAGTATGCGGATGAAACCACACCAGGTGTGCTTGACCGAACGAGTTATCTGAATCGAACCCATGCAAGGGGCCGGCAGGGGGGGATGCTTAAACGCCAGGCCAAGTCTGCGATCGCACAAGGAAAGGACGTCCCTCTGATCGAGGACAGCGTGGCGGGCAACTACGAAGGTTTCTTCAACGAATTCGACCGAGTGCGACTGGTTGCCATGAAGCCGGGGCCGCTATTCGCTAAGAGCTGGGTCGAACGTCTCTTTTTCTATGATGCCATCGGTGCACAGGTTGACGACTACACCGGCTGGTACGCAGAAGCCGGTGACGAGGGGGGGGAAGAGCTCTTCCGCCACATCGTCTATGGGAACTTCCAGTTCCTGGCATTCGATCCAATTGCAGTACTTGATGAAATCCTCTACAGGTCGGAATGGGAACTGTCAAAGCTGGTTACCCTGACAATTCAGGACCTCACTCAGGGGCGTACGCTGGCGGCCTCCAGCATAGGCGGGAGCCATGAAGAGCTGATCGCCTTCTGTGTCAGGGTCGTTGAAGCGCGGGAGAAGGCGGCATGAACATTGCGCCTCTCACCCTCCACATCAGGCTGACAAAGGCATGCAACGCTGACTGCGGCTATTGCAGTAGCTGGCAGGAATCCCAGTCGACTCGTATGTCGCCAGAGGACTTCAAGCGTTCAATTGACTTTGTGTTCGATGAGGGATTTCAACGGCTAGGTATCTCTCCCACGCACATTACTGCCCAGTACATTGGTGGAGAGATCCTTACGGTTCCACATGCCGATCTGCTGGAGTCTGTTTCGTATCTACGCGACAAAGCGGCCAAGTACGGTATCGCTTTCGTTGATGGTGTACAGAGCAACCTGATTGGCTCACCTGCCCGTGCTAAGAGGCTCTACGACCTGTTTGAGGGGCGCCTCGGTACTTCTGTCGATGACATGAGCGATGTCAGGACAGTAAACGGCTCTGCCGAGAAGTACAGGCTCATCTGGCGGGAGGCTGACACCTCGTTGCGTCGTGAGAGGAGTGTGCCGGGCGCTGTCTATGTGCTCGATCAAGCAGGCCTCTCGGGCGTGGACAGGCAAATGATGCTGTGCGCTCGCGATCAACGAATGCTTACCCTTCGCCCTCTCTTTCAGGGCGGGACGCCTGGCCAGGTCCTGCAGGGCTCAGAAGCAACCCGTGACGCATTCGTAACAGGCTTCAAGCAATGGTTTATGCGCCTTCCAATTATCGTTGAGCCGTACTTTTACCTAACCCAAGCTCGGCTACGAACTCTCAGTGGATCGAAGCAGCTCGCCGGCGCGGGCTGCGCGTTCCAGGCTGACTGTACTAAGCGTTCCCTGTCGGTCGAGCCGAATGGCGACCTCTATGTCTGTCAGGACATGGCAGACGGAGGAATAGGTAAGTTGGGTAACTCCCTCAACGGTCAATGGGATGCCGGCATGGTGGCAATGTTGAGTGAGCGGCCCGGCCGCCTCGACGATTCCTGCCGTTCTTGCCCATACATTGCTGAATGCCAAGGTGGTTGTATGTTTGAAGCGGCAGCCCAGGGGCGCGGCATGTATGGAAAAAGCCAGCACTGCACCAGTTGGATGACGCTATTCGCTCTCATCGATGCAGGGGTAGCTGAGCACGGACTTCAAGACGTTTCAGGGTGGTTGCACCGAATCGAAACTCGCCACGCTAATACCAAATCGGCCGGTCTCGATCGGGCCAAAACAGCCGCAATGTGGGAGGCGGAATTTTGAACGACCTGAATTCGATTTACAGGGATGGCTTCGCTGTAAGCTCTATTCCCAATGACCTTGCAGATGCTTTTTTGCGTCATGCCAAAGCCGACGTGTTTCATCCGGATAAGCCAGGTAGCCCAGATGTTGTTGCTTGGGAGGAAGACGACCCATCCAAAAGCTTCACGGTTCCCCTGCATTACCTGGGGCCGATGGAGCTCATAGGGCTTGGGAAAGAGACTGAGCACTTCAGGGCCCACATGGGGGACTGGAGTCGAACCAACGTGATGCTTCAGCGAGGTAAGCGCGGCGACTCCATGGGGTGGCATCACGATGCGTACGACCCGATGCACATAGTCGTCATCATCTATTTGTCCGATGAAATCTGGACGCCTGAAGACGGTGGGCAGCTTCTGCTCGGGGAGGGCGACATCAACAGCATGGGGCAACTGGTTGATGAGTCACGTGTGACCGTCAAGGAAGCCGTATCTCCAAATCACGGTACTGCAGTTTGGTTGATCAATACAAACCCCCGGTGGGTTCATAGCGTGTCCGAAATACTTTGTGATAAGGCCCGCTACACGCTGATAGGCCAATTCGGCTATCGAGAAAACGTAATGCGCGCCAACCCGCGCAAGAGATATGGGAACGATTGGCGTTGACTAGTGCCCACCTACCGCTCAGGCGGCTACAGTTCCGAGATGCATTGATTACTGCTCCAGTATCGCTAGGCCGCACTGGCGTAGTACTGCGTGTGCTGGATGCCTTTGTCGATGGGATCTATGGCTCTATGCGCCCGGATACCTTGGTCATGGGTAACGATCCTCTGGTCGCCCTCTGTATCGCACTTGAGCGCGCTATGCGAGGAGAGCGGGTAGCGATAGCGCCTGACACACTCGACACAGGATCGTGGCCCAAACCTGACTATGCGCAGAATGCGCTAGCCATCTTCAATTGCTGGGACGAAGCCATGGCACGAGAAGTCGCCAAGCAATTCCCATCACTGCCTTTGGTTGCATCGTTGCCGGAGTGCCTGACCGCGTTGAGCAAGGCATGTATGGCGACCGGCCGTGTAACACTGATTGATGGCACCACCTTCCAGACAAGCCACGGGTACATTCGCGGCGACCGGAATCGTGAGGTTCTGTTTCCTCTTCGCCCAGGTCAGCGCGACACAGCCGGTCTAAACCCAGCCTGGAAATTCCTTTCTCGACGACTGAATCGAACCCTCTTCAATCACCGAGAGCTCGAGTTTGTTAGTGCTGGCGCGGTGGTGCTCACAAGCCACCCATCTTCCTTTGTCGACTCCAGCGGTACTGCATACACCCGCGTGGGCCAGGCCAGAGTCGAAAAGCCCGAGGTTGTTGATGCCTCAGCCCGCGTCGACGATCTACGTTCAGCATTTCCAGAAGGTATGACCCAATGCAGCCAGGCTTGACCTCCATCGGAGAAACGGGGCGGCATACGTTTCTGTTCCAGATTAACGTCACCCGACGTTGTGATATGCGTTGCTCCCACTGCTACATCCTGTCCGACAAAAAGGACAAGAGCCCTGACATGAGCGAGGCAGAGTTTCTGCATGTCGTGCAGGGGATCGTTGAGCATATGCAGGCAGACCACAACTTCGCGCAGCGCTACAACCACGTCGATATTCATGTCATCGGGGGCGAGCCCTCCATGCTTGGTGTCCCATTCTTCGAAAGCGTGCTGCCTAAGGCAAAGGTCCTCCTGGCAATGATCCCGCAGGCGGTTTCGTTCTCAATCGTGACGAATCTGTTGCAGAAGGAGGCACTCGACGTCGCAAGGCTTTTCGACAAGGTGTCTACGTCCTATGAGCGGTCCACCAGATTCAAGAAGCGCAGACACGAGGAGATGTGGCGGAGCAACGTGGCCACCCTGATGGAAGAGTCACGCCACCCGGAGTTGTATGGCCCTAAGGACTTTGCGGTGACAACGGCTTTGGTCAAGCCAGTAGTCGAAGCGGGTGCTGCGGCGATGATGGAGGAACTCTACGAACTAGGGTTCACAAAAGTCCATTTTGGCTTCTTCATCCCTTCAGGGGACGGTGATCTCAACTCCAAGTTGATCCAGCCGAAACACGCAGCCACCTCCCAGTTTTACATTGAACTGATGGACTGGTACCTCGCAAATCGCGACCACATCGACGACCTTTGGATCAACCCTTGTGAGTCCTGGCTGGATGCGGTGTATCGAAACGCACCTTCGGACGACGTGGTTTGCCCAATTGTCGCTGGTGCACTCGATATTGATTCTGATGGCCGCACGATCAGCTGCATTGAAAAGGGTGGCACCAATGATTACGTGTCCCACGGGAACGTATTTGAAACCCGTGAGGTGGCAGGAGAGGGTGGTGTAACAGAGGTCCAGTTCACCACGACTATTCATGAAGTGTTGACCTCCGCAAGCTATCTAAGGGAGGTCGTGAAGGCTCGCCGGCTACCTGAAATCTGTCGTAGTTGCGACGAGCGAACACTCTGCCAGGCCAATTGCGGTGTATTGCATGAGCAGTGGAACCAGAAGGACGAATGCCCAGGATTCAAGACCTTCATCAAGTACGTCCGGCATCTGGTGGAGGACAAAGGGGTCCTACCAAAATCGGTCCTTGAGCGCGAACGTTCGATGGGCAACCACCTGATTGCGGTTGGGTGATCATGACTGCAAAAAAGCCCCCTACCTTCCTCTCTATTTTCCCATTGCTCGCGCGGATGCTGTATCGCGCAACAAAGAAGCTACTGAGCGTAGACACCATCGTTGCGCTTGAAAAGAAGCAGGGGCAGGGCAGCGGAGAGAAGACACCCGAAGAAGTAGATTTCGAAAATCACCTCGAATCTACCCCGGTATTCGTTGAAGAAGCGACTTCCCCATATTTTCGCAAAGCTGAATCCCTGCTTGAGGATGCCAATGAGGTAGGCCAAGGCCGTTTCGTGATCAATGAAGAGGTGCTGCGTGCAGTCCGTAAACGATAGATTCACCCTCCTGGACGAGAACCGAAGGGCGGACACCATCGAAAATGGCTATTTCGTCTTCACTCTGATGCCCACTCTGCATTGCCCATACAACTGCAAGCACTGCTACTTAAGTAAGGAGCAGCGCGCCGACAAAAGCGTGATGAGCCTCGATGACCTGCGCACGGTTTGCCGCAAGGTCCACGCTTTCTTCGAAGAGCAACAGCTCGCGCAGCGTACGATCATTGCCTATAACTACGGCGGTGAGCCCACTGCAGCTGGGCCTCAGTACTTTGAGGACTATGTGCAGGTGATGGCCGACGAGTTCCCTGCATCTGCTGGGTACCACGTCCGCCATGTGATGCTCACCTCAATGCTCGGTGTCGACCTGGACGTGTGGGAGCCACTTTGGAAGAAGTACTGCAACGGGTACGTTCAGACCTCCTACGACGGCGACATGCGTTCAGGCAACTATGTGCGTAAGTGGGAGCTCAAGGTCACAGAAGCAATTCGGCGCGGCCTGAAGGTCGGCACGATCAGCGTGGTCAACTCGGATCTTCTAGCACAGGGTCCTCGCGCTACATTGGACAAGCTTCGCACACTGGGTGTCCAAGAGTCGGGCTGGCTACCGTTCATGCTCAACGAACAAAACGATGTGCCTGGCAAGTACGACTCCCTAGCCCCGACCATGAGAGCCTTCAATGACTTCATGATCGAGATGCTTGACTACTGGTATGACCTTCAGGAGCGAGGAATACGCGCACCGGCGATAGGAGAGGCCCACTTCGCTGTCGACAAGATCAAAGGGCACGCCATGGGCAACATGGCCGGTCAAACCCTATTCCTGCTACCCAACGGAGATCTGGTGCTTCCCAACTATCGGGACGGATGGAAGGAGTACCTGCACTCGTTCGGGAACATCTTAGAACCAGGCGTCACCTTTCGGGACATCCTCTGTTCTCGGGAGCGATTGGTCTATCTGCGCCGGCAAATGCGACGGAACGACAATCCGGAATGTACGACTTGTGAATTCCGCAACGCCTGCCTACTTGAGTTCGCAAAACCCAATAAGCCAGACGATGAGTGCTTCGGTGCTAAGCGCTTCGTTGCGCACGCCATTTATCGAAATGGTATCGACCCCCGCCTCAGCGGCCCCGTTCAACTGTATTAGGAGATAACCGGTGACTGTGCTTACGAGCAACCGTAGCGATCAGACTCCTCTGAAGCTTGATGAAGCGACGAACATCACCCTGACTCAAGATAGTCTTGAGGCAGAGGATAACCTTGGCCGGTTCGAAATCATGAAGCCGCCAGGGGCGTGGCGAGACTTCTATGATCGGATGCTTTCCGAGAAGGGGAAAGGAAACAAACGTAAGGCAGCCAACTTTACAACCCCGTTCAACGGTGAGCGCTATCGTTGCATCCTAGCGGACTCAGCCGCGGGGCAAATCATCACCATGCGCCGTCTGATGAAGACCATTCCCCGGCTTGAGCAGGATCTTGGATTGGATTGGAATGCCATCCGTGGTTTGCTTGAAGGCTCAGGCCTGACCATCTTTGCTGGTCAAATGGGTTCTGGTAAGTCGACAACCATGATCGCGGCTATTGAGCGGCTGGGTCGCGCGATGCGTGGAAACTTGGGCACCGTTGAAGACCCGATCGAGGTTGAGTTCACAGGTGGCGCGGTCATACAGCGGGAGGTTGGCACACACGTAGACTCGTTCTCTGAGGCGATTCGAGACTTCGTTCGCCAGTACCGGAAGACGATCATGGTCGGTGAAATCCGCGATCCTGAAACAGCCGATGCGGCTGTTCTAGCAGCTTCCCTTGGTCATAGTGTCGTAGGTACGCTCCATGCGGATAGCGCTATCGATATTCCAACCCGTATGAACTCGCTGCTCGATCCGAAGTTGGCGCGGATTCTTCCTTCGGTCCTACGGGGCATGTGGTGGCAGCACGTCTATCGTCGTGGTGACAAGAGCAAGCCTCTGCCAATCTATGAGTCGCTGTATGTCACCAACGCGGTACGCCAGATCATTTCCGATGGGCCTGACAAATTGCCTCAGTTAATGAATGAAATGGTGAATCAGAAGCGGGTGTCGATGGCTCAATCTGCGTTAACTTGGGTCGGTAAAGGCATGGCATCCCGTGAGGAAATGAAACAGTGGCTACTGACTCGCGGCCGCATTAACGATGCGCAGCTTGACCTGACTCGGTAAGTTGTTTGCACCGAATGCGTCACTAATCGTGGGGGCGCATCTCGGTAAAGTGCTGTAAATCGGCAGGGTTTGCCGGCATGCCCAGGAAATATCCCTGGCAGAGGGAAATGCCCAGTTGCCTGGCAAGCGACAGTTCATCAGTCGTTTCTATCCCTTCCAGAACGACTTGCTTGCCCAGGCGGCGGCACAGCTTGACCAAGCTCTCGACCTCGGCCCGGGTTCTCTCTGACACCATCAGTTCCCTGGTTGATTCTCGTGACAGCTTACAGCCGGCCACCGCGTCGCTGAAAATCAATGAGCGCTTTGCGTACCCATCCCTTACGTCATCAACCATTACGGTCAATGCCTGAAGCCGGAGTACTTCCAAACGCTTTGTTAGGATTTGAGCGTCCACATCTGCAGTTTCTGTTACCTCGAACGAAACCCTGCCTATCACCTGGTTCGAGGTAAGAGATCGTATTGCGTCTTCGACGAACGTGGGGTGGGCAATCGAGAGTTGGCTCGTGTTGATCCATACAGAAAGCCGCGGTCTGGATCTCAACAGTGCGATAACTTGGTCCAGTACCCAACGGTCGATCTCAATAATGGTCCCATCCGCTTCAGCGCGAGTTACAAGTTCGGCCGGCCCTTGGGTGACTCCCCGGTTTGTAATTCTGAGCAGGGCCTCAAAGGCAACAACGAATTGGTTCTCCGCCTTGATGCTGAAGACGGGTTGATATGCGAGGCTAAAGCTCGATGGCGATAGCCCCTCATGTGACCAAGCTGATGCATTTGAAAAACTCGGCTGCGACATTTCTTGTGACCATGCAAAGAGCGGATACCCTAATAGTGGGCAGCAACAGCCCCATTTTGTGGTATTTGTCTAAAGAATTTGGTGACAGTGTTTTGGGGTGGTGGCACCGCTGACTGTCGTTATTCTGGCTGTATCGCATACGGAGATCTGCCCGAATGAAATTCTTGAGCCACCTGGCAAACCTGACTGACGGCACTGTAGTGCTGGCCTCGACTGAACGTGTCGCTCGCCACATCAAACTGCAAGCAGCTCTGCTGCAGGCCGTAGGTGGCAAAAAGGCTTGGTTCGCAAAAGGGCAGATCATGACAATCACCAAGTGGATTGAGTCCACCTGGCTTGAGCTGATGCCGGATGAGCAGCTTCTGTACCCGGTACAGGAGTTGGCAACCGTAAAATCGGTCATCGATCAATCAGGCCTGCTGCCGGCAAACATGATCTCCTCAACCAATGCGGCGCGCCGCGTTGGCGTTGCCTACTCGGATGCTTACAAATACCGCGTCGATATGGATCTCGATCGATTCCGGTTTAAGGAGGAGTTCGAGGCCTTCTTTCAATGGAAGGAGCATCTGGATGCACATTGCCAGGCAAAGCAGTATGTGTTCCGGGCTCACCTTCCGGCCCTGCTGCTGCAAGCATTGCAGTCAGGTCAGGTCGACGTCCCTGAGCGGATCATCATCGTCGGCATGCTGGACCTCAACCCAGCTGAGAAGGCAGTGTTTGAGGCTCTGAAATCCGCCGGTACCGAAGTTATCATCGTGCCGCCGGAAGGGGACAAGGCCACTCCGCGACTGGTTCGCAGCCACAATAATGCCAGCGAAATGCTTGAGGTGGCCCAGTGGGTCGCTAAGCAACTGGAGCCTTTCGTTGACACCCCTCAGGCAGCTCCGTCCCTTGCGATTGTGGTGCCAGACATCCGTGCCTACAAAGGTCCCCTTCTTGATGCTTTGAGCCTGCACACAAGCCCCGGCTCCCTGTTGCCTGCTGGGCCTGATGGTGAGACACGCGCACCTTGGGATATTTCCAGTGGGGCGACGTTGGGCAGCCGCCCAATGATCCGGGCAGCCATGGATCTGCTCTCTATCACTCCAGACAAAGCTGATCCTGAGACCTTCAGTCGTGTATTGCGGTCTCAGTGGATCGGCGGGCATGTAGGCGAGTCTGCGACCCGCGCTCTGCTTGATGTCTGGTTCCGTGACAACATGGGCTTGAACATGGGCGGCAAGGACTTCCTTCGCGCCATCGGTTCCTACAAGGGTGACGCGGTACCGGACTTCCGGAAACGTTTTGGGGGGTTGCTTGAGAAGCTCATCAGCGGTGAGCAGAGTCGCTATCCATCGGAGTGGGCGGATCACGTCAGTGAAGCGCTGAACGACATCGGCTGGCCAGGGCAAAGCGAGCTGGACAGTGCGAACTTCCAGACCCTGAATGCATGGGCCGAGGCCTTGGCACTATTCCGCACTCTCGATGCCCAGCTAGGGACTGTTCAGTATGAGCGAGCGTTTATGTGGCTGCGGGAAATCGTTGATACAAGGCAATTCCAGCCGCGCATCAGCCACCTTGCCCCAGTTTCGATCCTTGGGTATGAAGATGCCATTGGACTGAGCTTTGATGCCCTGTGGATCATCGGCGCCTCGAACACAGTGCTGCCGGGGCGCGCGGAACCCTCCCCATTCATTCCAACTGATCTGCAGATCAATGCCGGGATCGCCGAAGCATCCAGCGAGGGTATGCTCACTTATGCGCAATCGGTTGTCGGTGCTTTGCTCAGTACCAGTGAAGACGTAACGGTTTCATGCCCAAGCCACAACGAAAAAGGGGCTTCAATCGGAGCCAGTGAACTGTTTGGCTCGTGGCCTGTTGTCGCTCCAACCTTGGAAACGAAAGGCGACTTTCTCGACGACCTGATGGGAAAATTGGACAGAACGGTCTTTCATATCGAGACCATTCCGCCGGTGACCCCATTGGAGCTGACAGATCTCAAGGGAGGCGTACGAATTTTCAAGGACTACGCCGAATCGCCGTTCTTTTCCTTCGTTCGCAATCGCCTGCGAGTAGAAAAGTTTCCAGAGCCCATTATCGGTCTTGACCCGCGGATCCAAGGGACAATGGTCCACCTGGTTTTGGAACTGTTCTGGAAGGTAATCCGTACCTCCAAAGCTTTGAAGGCTTTTTCCGACGAGGCCCTCAAGACCGAGGTTGAGAGGTATACACAGCAAGCATCCGAACAGCTGCTGTACAAGCTGATCTGGCGCTACGGGATGAAGCTGATCATGCTGGAACAGCGCCGTATCGTTGACCTGGTCATTGATTGGTTGGAGCTGGAGAAGAAACGTGAGCATGAGTTCGAAGTGATCGGGTTCGAGGAAAAGCACGACATTATGGTCGGTGATGTTCCTTTGACCGTGAGCCTCGATCGGCGCGAGCGGATCTTCCTTGATGACGAGCAGATTGAGACCCGGATCGTGGTGCAGGACTATAAAACTGGCCAGGAAATGCGCATGAACAGCCTGAATGCTTCCAGCCTGACCGAACCTCAGCTCCCTATCTACGCAACGAAGATTGAGCAGGCCGATGATGTCGCGCAGATCGATGGGATTGTGCTGGCGCAGGTTAACCAGAAATCACTGGGGTACCACGCCCGTTCTAACTTCTCGGCCTCCCTTGTTGCGGGGAAGAAACCCCGAGCTGAGGACGTAGACACTTCGGAAAAGTGGGAAGAACAGAAGGACGCCTGGAACCGGCAGTTGGATGCAATGAGCGCTGGCTTTGTTGGCGGGAACGGAACCCTTGACCTTGATGGGAAGGCTTTTCCAATTGGGTATGAGTACATCGCGCCGCTGACCCGATAGGGTTGCTCCTCACGGCCTGCAGGCACTTGTGCCCTGTAGGCCGCGCACCAAAACATTCCGCATGCGAAAACTTTATGCGCCTGAGATGCAGTTTTTGGCCTGCGATTCTCAGGTACCAAGTTTGATCGAGGTTGCCGCTGGTGGCACACGGGCCAGCCGTTACTCTGGGTCCAACTGATTAGGAGCTCGGCCCATGACCGCTTACGAACCCTTCACCGCTCTTCCACACCTGGACCCAATCTTTGCTGGGATCCGTGGGCTGGATATTGACGACGCCGAAGCTCGCGCGCTGGCAATCGATCCGCGACGCTCTCTCCTGCTGTTGGCCCCAGCCGGCTCCGGCAAGACCTCTACCCTGCAGATGCGTCTGCTGTCTTGCCTTACGGTCGTAGAGCGCCCTGAAGAGGTTCTGGCTATCACCTTCACGAACATGGCTGCTGCCGAAATTGTGGAGCGCGTGCTGGGTGCTCTCCAGCAGGCCGCCACCGGTGTTGAACCTACTCTGGAGCATGAACTTCCGCAGTATCGTCTCGCTAGGCTGGTTCTTGAGCGTGACAAGGAAATGGGGTGGAACCTGCTCCTGAACCCAAGTCGTCTTCGGATCATGACCTTCGACAGCTTCTGCGCGTCATTGGCGAGCAAAACGCCGATCATGTCGGGCTTGGGTGGTGGCAAAACCACGGACGACGCGTCTCTGATCTACCGCCTGGCAATCATTGAAACCCTGAAGTCGGTGAACGACAACGACATCCCTGAGGCGCTTGCAGAAGCCTTGGAAGCTGTGTTGACGTTCGCCAAAAACCGCTTTGAAACCCTGGTCCCACTGTTCGAAAGCCTTTTGACCAAGCGGGATCAGTGGGCTGGGCGCATCATGTCCCTTGATCCTGTAGCTATGCAGGAGGCCGTCAGCACAGCTGTACTGCAGTCCGCAGAACAGGCGATCCAGCTCATCCCCGGGTCTGACCTTGAGCGAGCCATGAACTGCCTCCAAATGGCTTCTGGCGCGCTGGAAGGCTTTGAATGGGCTGCTAACAAACCCCAGTTTGTGGCCAGCGCCGAGACAATGCCCTATTTCGGTAACTTCGCATCGTACATGCTGACCGGCACCGGCACGGTTCGTGCGAAGGTCAATGTTTCAAACGGATTCCCGGCGAAGCATGTTTGCACCGTTGAAATGAACGAAATCCTGGCTGATATTAAATCAGGTGGATGCACCGATGCTTTCGCCCAGGCACTGGGTGTCCTCGCAAACCTGCCAGACCTTGAGTACCCAGCGCGCGCCGCCAAGATGGTTGAGCACTTCACCGTCATCCTGCGATACCTGCTTGCAAACCTCACGCTGGCAATGGAAGGGACCAACTCCCTGGACTTCCCTGAGATTGCCCAGCGGGCAATCCAAGCGCTTGGCGCTGGTGAATCGGTCGGTGATGCACTGCTCGAAGAAGACCGTATTCTGCACATCATGGTCGATGAATTTCAGGATACCAACCAGGCCCAGTACGATCTGCTGAAGCTGCTCGTTGAGAACTGGGAGATCGGTGATAACCGCTCCGTTGCGTTTGTTGGTGATGGATTCCAGAGTATCTATCTCTTCCGGGGCGCGGACCTGAAGCTCTTTACCTCAGTTGTTGCGGCAAAGGCCTTTGGACCTAAGGAAATGCAGGTTTTGCGTCTGACGGTCAACTTCCGATCCCTGCCGGGCGTTGTTAACTGGAACAACGAAACCTACGCTCAGGTCTTCAAGGACTCAGCCTATGAGTTCGTTCCCTCTGTGCCTTTCCGAAAGGGTGATGGAGGCGTCGAGGTTCATCCAATTGCCACCGGCGCACTGGGTGAGGCTGAGGCTGTAACTGAGGTGATTACTTCAGCGTTGGCCAAAGATCCGACCAAGTCGATTGCGATTCTGGTTCGAGGTCGATCCCACCTAAAGCGAATCCTGCCGATGCTGAAAGAGGCCGGTATTGAAGTCCGTGGCAAGGACATCGATCCAATCGGTGAGGCGGCACCTGTATCCGAGGTGATCGCTCTGATCCGAGCGCTTTGGCACTCTGCGGACCGCGCGGCGTGGAGTACGCTATTGCGAGCATCCTTCGTGGGGCTGAGCTGGGATGATTGCCTCAAAGTCTCCCAAGGACACAAGGTCATCGGGCATGCACTCCGCGAGGAGGCTGTACAGGATCAGGCGTCTTTTGAGGGTCGCTCTCGAATTCAGCGTCTTGTCGCTGTGCTTGATGGCGTAAAACGCTCCAGCCGCGGCTCTGAGTTGGCCTGGGCTGTTAAATCCGCCTGGATTGCCTTAGGAGGCCCGGCTACTGTCGATCGGGGCCAAATGGATGACGTAGAAACCATTTTCAAGCTGCTGACTGCACATACAGAGTCAGGAGATCTTGTAGATCCGCAAGCGTTCTTCCGCGCCATCGACAAGGCATACGCCAGCCCTAAAGCCGGGGCCGTCACTGTGATGACTCTTCACGGCTCGAAGGGTCTTGAGTTCGATATCGTGCTGATCCCTGGCCTAAACAAGGGCGGCGCAAAAGATGATGCACCCCTATTTTACTTCCGGCAGATGGATGGTGTTTTCTCGGTAGTTCCTAACCTCGGCGACCTGGATCCTACAACCCCCGAGAGCCGTCTGTTCAAGTTCGTGGGGCGGATGGTACGGAAGGACATGGCGGATGAGGTATGCCGCGCCGCATACGTAGGAACGACACGAGCACGGGAGGATTGCCATTTGTTCGTGTGCGTTGACCGGTTCCCAGCAGCGGAGGGTGAGGAGCAGAAGGACAAAGGGATCAAGCCCACTTCCGGATCCTTGGCAGAGTGTTTATGGCCAGCAATCGGTGCCGAGGTGCAAGCCGTCGAACCAGCATTCCCTATCGTTGCTGATAAGGTATCAGGCGTCCCATCTAAGGCGCGTCTGGCCCCAGACTTCACAGTCGCACTGCCGAAATCGGTCTTCATCCCTGCGGCCAGTAATGACCAGATTCCTACCGAGAACGAGCTTGATGACGAGCTGCGCGAGGAAGAGGGGAACGACTACAGGGCAAAAACCATCGGCATCGTTTACCACTGGTTTGTGGAACAAATCGGCAAGCAGGGCGTAGAGCAATGGAGTGAGGAGCGGGTACGCACTAAGGCCCAGGCCATCGCATCGGTGTTGCGTCGAGAAGGGTATCCAGCAGCAGAGGTCCCTGCAGCTGTAGCACGCATCATCCGACTGCTGGTGAACACTGTTAACAGCGTCCATGGTCAGTGGATTCTGAAGAAGCGGCCAGGCAGCGGCCATGAGGTTCAGGTTAGCGCATACCGAAATGGCCGTTGGGTGCACCGCTTCCTGGATCGGCCGTTCGAAGAGGATGGGGTCTACTGGATCAGCGACTACAAAACGCCTGATTGTCCAGAAGGCATGTCCGAGGATGCTTTCGTTGCGCGGGAGGTGGAGCGCTATCGCCACAAGATGGAAGAGTACGGGGTGGCGGTTCAGGATGCTGGGGTCACACTGCCGGTCAAAAAGGTACTGTACTTCCCAGCTTTCGACCGGCTGGCTGAGGTCGCCTGACCATTACCTGGGGAACCGGATTTTCTGGTTCCCCGGTGATATTTTCATGCGTTTGTGCAGCGGTCGGGAGTCTTTAGGCTTCCTGTTTTTGAGAGAGATGGGAACCTCAGCGCGGATGCCAATGAGAGCCTGAAACAAGGCTTCATCAAACGGTACTTGCACGCATTGATCCTTGAAGCTCAGAACCCCTCTCACATTCGACGCTCTGAACACCTCACGCGCCAGGCCAATATAGAGAATCACCTGGTAATACTCGCGGCGTCGGACGTAACCCTTGTATTTACGGTTCTTAAATTCTCCCACCACGATTTGACCGGTGCGATTCCCTTTAAAGATGGCGTCAGGTTCTCCCCCGACCCCCAATGCGCTCAGTCGCTTGCGTGGGTGGCCCTTCCCAAGATCGGTACCGACGATAGTCCATTGATTCGCCGGTAGCGAAAATTGCTTGTAGATGTCGCGCGGCGCCTTAGCTTTAAGCGCCAGGTACAGGATCCCGGCTACGACAATAATCGCGATGATCGTCTGCATGTCAGATCTCGATGATTTTGAAGTAGAGGAGGGTGGAGACGATCACCAGGACGGCAACAACAAAGGCAGCCTTGTTTGGCCCGCTGCCGATACGACTGTGCGCGGCAGTACCCATTCGGGCCAGTTTCGGGTTGTAGGCGCCACCGGCTGAACTAACGAATTTTCCCGGATCCTCGGCGTAGGCAGCAATCTTGCTCACGGCCACGTTAGATTCGCGCTTCATGCCGACTCCACAGTGGGGTGCTGAAAGAGGAACGTTTTGTACCCATTGAATTTTAATGCCCCCTCATCTTCAAGAATTTTGAAAGCCCGGCTGGCAGATCGGCGCTCTACGCCCGCGAGGGTGCGTATCTCATCCTTGCTGGCCAGCACCTCGATTCCGCGGTCCGTTGGCCGTGCGTCTGGGTGGGCAACAAGCTTGTCGATCACACGCTTGATCCGGTCCAGGTCTTTGGCGAAAAGATACTGGGCCGATTGTGAGTGCTTCGTCATCAGGTTCAACTCTGCAGCCATCAGCACAGTCTCGCTGTAGCCGTTGGACTTCATGAACTCTTCATACCGGGCTCTTGGTACCTGCAGTAGGTACGTCAGACTGCGCGTCTCATAGCCAAACCGAACTTGCTTGGGTTGGAGCGGCCAAATCATGTCGCCCTGCCGCAGGGCGTCTACGAAAACCGCCTTGCTCCGCCCATCGAGTGTCAGCGCGAATGCCACAACACACCCTTTTAGGACGATGTAGAAGTCGCCCTGGTCTGTATCGAGCGTCGTCTTTGGTGGCATCTCAATGAGGTTTCCATAGTGGTTCCCGTTAATCAGCCAACTTGTCCAGGTTCCTTTCTGAGGGCTGGTTTTAAACCACTCCGGTTCTGGTGTATCGAAAACCGCGATGCTGGGTTGTTTCATTGCGTGTGAGTAACCATTGGCCATCAGTTGCCTTCCTTCAAGTCGTATTGGCCCTGGTACGACTCGATCTTGATGTTTACTGTCGCCGGCAGTGGTAGGGCGACGAGCGCCATGATGGATTCAGCGGTCGGGGAGACCACCAGTAAGAGGTTCCTGATCCGCTTCGCCTGCGAGCAGTAAAGGCCGCGTGAGCCGTTTGAGGGTGCTTCCCTGAGGATGATGTGACGGCGGCGCACCGTTGGTAGGGCCAAGGGGCCACGCACCTTTACACCTTCGCTACGGGACAATGCAGCCCTTATCGTTTTGGCGGTTTGTTGGACGACAGGATGCGCCAACCCATCAATCACGATGTAGAAGCTGCCGGAGGAAAAATTTGAGCGCATGGTTCTGGGATCGGCTAGATCCCAGGCCTGGGGGGACTTCGCTTCGCTGAACATAGGTCAAGGCCCTTGAGGTATCTCTTGCACCTAATAGTGGAAAGAGACAGCCCCATTTCAGCGACTTTGCGAAAGATTATTTGCTCAGCTGGGCAAATTTTGTCTGATGGTGAAGGGCGCGAGCGAAAGAACGTTGAGCTTTCCGAAGTCGGAGTGTGTCGAGTAGGCCTGGCGCACGGCGTAGTCGAATCGTACGTGGCCCAGTGAGGGCCCCTAGGATCTTGTCATAGAGTCCCAGCATCTGCGGGCAGTTCAGTTCAGTAACACGCGGCAGCGATTCCTCGTGTGCCTTCACGGCTGCTTCAATGACCTTCTGCTTCCAGAGTCTGTATTTGTGGATCACTGCTGCATTCCTCCGGAAGTACGTTTTCTGCTGCGGGCCTGGTGCATGAAGACCAGAAACATCCCGCCAAAGAACCACACCACTATGAATGTGGTAGAGAAGGAGAGGACGCCCACCTTGGCAACCTTTAGCGACTGCGCTGGGTACTGTTCATCGAAAACAACTCGATAAAGCTGGTCGTTCTTGTATGCGGTGACGATGACTTTCTGACTAGCCTCTACCCCTCTCAATACAGTATCGGTTTCGTCGACAGGTAGAGGAAAGACGTCAAGCCAGCCTGTGACACTCATCCGTACAGCCTTGATGGACTCAATGATACTCCCAGTAGATGGCGCAGCCAAAACCTCAGCTGGGATTTCATTTCCGACCCACTCAAAGCACTTGATGGGCAACTGGTCGCACTGGTACTTGAATCGGCCAGGGTAGCTAGCGGTCAACTCCTTTTGGTAGAGCATCCGCTGTTCAAGCAATTCACCTTGGATGTAGTAGGCGAACAGGTAGTGGATACAGCACAGAAAAGTGGTGTAGGCAACCAAGAAGAAGGTGATGTGAATCCGCATGAAACTTCGGAACCCACGTTGGAAGATAAAACGGCCGATGAGAGTCGTGAAAACAATCCCCAGGGTGAACACGTCACCCCGCTGGCGCTCGGCGGGGAGAACAGTGTGCCCCACCAGTGAGGAGAACCACTTGAAGCCCAGGTTAAGAAAATTGACCTCCTCCTGAAATAGCGAGAATGCTGCTATGGCAACCAGCCAGCCAAATGTCATGGTTCGACGGAAGTGTGCGAACACCCCGATCCACAAACCGAGGAACAGCACATAAACGCCAAAGTCCTCAAGAAGCTTCAGGAAGGTGATCGTTTCGCCGTCGGGGGTGGCGTAAGTCAAAGTCAGGCAAGCCAAAAGGTAGACAATTAGGAACAGCGGTACATGAAGCTGCCAGGGTATCCGTGATTCAAGAATGGAGGCTCCCCGGGTTACAGATGAAGGTATGCCGGCAATGAATTTCATAGGCTGGTTTTGGTTAGCCGTTGTAAGGAACTGACGATAGTATTCACTTCCCGATTGGATTCC
Source organism: Pseudomonas arcuscaelestis (assembly GCF_016881005.1). Lineage (GTDB taxonomy): Bacteria > Pseudomonadota > Gammaproteobacteria > Pseudomonadales > Pseudomonadaceae > Aquipseudomonas > Aquipseudomonas arcuscaelestis. The sequence goes on from NZ_JACOPV010000009.1 coordinate 140,026, forward strand.
AGCCAAAACGGGTCCTCGGAATTCTGTCACGCTTCTCCGCAATACAGATCCGCATAATCAGCTATTAGGAAAGACTGCATGACTGCATCCAGCCGGCGACACACGCGGTATGTGATCCCTGAGGGAGCGCTTCTCTCTCAGAAGATCAAGGGTAAGGGGCTCTTAGCGGGGATCCTGGGGTGGGCCGAATGCAGGGTAAGAGATTTGTCGATTGCGGGCGCTCTGATCCTCACCGACAAGAAGATGGGTATCGGGGATTCGATATGCATGAGGCTGACCCGAGCCAGAGGGGAAGAGCTTGAGTTCGAAGGGAAAGTCGTCAACTGCGGCACAGACCATCGAAGCGGCAAGTACACCTTGGGGATTTCGCTTTCTGAGCAGTTACCGAACTCCCAGGAGCACGTGTTTCTACACAAGCTGGCAGAAGTCTTTCCCGAGGCCCGCTAAGGGGGGGCTGGCCTGGCCAGTTTGAGCGGCCAGATGTGACAAGGCCCATCCATTTTCATGGACGGGCCTTGTATAGGACGAGGAAGAGCAACGGCACCCATAGGCGTTTGGATGTAGAAGGGGGTGACTTAGGAGTTAGGAGGTCTAAAGCCTATGCTTTCCTCAAAAGCTTGCCGAAATCTCGGCGGGGGTAGTGAACCCCATTGCGCACATTCTGGACGATCAATCATGAATTGTGAAGATGACAGGGACCAAATTTACCTTATATGGTCAACCTTTTCATGTTGGATCTCAGTAACAAAACAATACTGAGAAGCTCGACACACTCAGCGCACAGTTGTCAGACAACCAGACCACTAATCAGTTCAATCAGTTGGTAAATTTTCCTCGGCCGGCAAATCCGAGGGTAGCTACATCTGACCTGCGCCCACTCCCAACCCCTCAACACAACGCTCGATGCGCCCGCATCAGAGCTATTGGGCGCATGCAGCAGTTACTCAATCAGCCTGCGATCGGCTTGCCAAAGATCCGCTTGAAGATAGTCGCTCCCTGAACCTTCGTTTCGGGCGCTAGCTGCACCACACTGAACCTGACCCCGGTTTCGTTTGAGTGATATGCCAGCTGCAGGTTGGACTCTTTCTGGCCTATGAAAGGCGAGGACGCTGCCAGTGATTGATCCATCTGCAGATTGCCCGTGGCAAGCATGCTGCGGTCGAACCCAAAGATTGCGCGGGAGGCGAATTTGTCCCAAAGATCCGGGTCAGGGTGATCAATGGTCAGCACCACGTTGATATTAGCGCTCTTCGCGAGTTTAAGGCCCGCGTCGATTGACTCCTCGTCTCTTGCCAAGGGTACACGGTCGATAATCAGTGCACTCCCCCGATCGGCACCCTCGCTGAGCGCCGAGTAGTGAGCCGACACCAGTTGCTCAAGGGTGTAGGTGCGGTCAGGAAGTATTGTCACAGCCAAATGATGGCTTGGGTTCTGTCGCCGAGCACCCAGGATGAAGGAACTGTGGTCTTCAGACAGTGGCTTTCTGAAAACATCATGGGTGCGGCTGTAGTGGTTCAGGTAGTTGTCACCGTCCGGCGTTGAGCGCACGACGGCGACGAGCAGGTCATCCAGGCGGTTCATGCAAATCACCTGGTCGATCCACCGGGAAATCAGTTGTGGATCGGTGTGAATGACGAGTGTATGGCCGGCATAGTCCCGGCCCAGCAGGTACTGCGACGGAGGCATGAACCCCATACGTGCTTTGAACCTGGCCATTTGCTCTGGATCCTGTGAAGCCGGATCAATCCTGTCTTGGGCAGCATAGGTCTTGAGTGCATCAAAACTTGAGAAGCCCCACATTGTGGCAATCAGCGTGCCCTGTGGATGACCCTGCCGGACATCCTCAAGCGTGGTCTTAAGAGGATCCATGTTGGTAGCCATCCGAATGAACTCCATCATCTGGAGAGTACGGTCTGGAATTGCCTTGATCTCTTTAGGCGACTTGATTTTCTGAAGGCCGTTGATGGGGTCGACCAGATTCCCGGTACTCATGTCCAGACGGCTGTGGCCGTATGCGCGGGCTACGATAGCGTTCGCCTGAGAGTCGCTCAGGCCTAGAGCCCTTTGCTCGACGAGCCGTTCCCACTGTTCTTTGTACATACTCAGGAATCCAGAAGGTTTGTGATTGGTTGGTGACGCTCAACGAAGCCCAGGTATGCGGTGTACAGCTCCTGATCAGACTGTTCGTTGAGGGAGTTGGCCAGCAGCCGGTAAGCGCGGCGTAGGTCAGGTTTGATGTCGGTCAGGCCATGCTCGACGATTTTCACCAGCTCAATAGTGGCCTTGACATAGCCTGCTGACGCGGCCCGTTCGATGAATTTGATGCCTTTGGCAGTGTCAGCACCGGCGCGCTGCTTCAGTACATGCGACATGCCATACGTGAAGAGCGCATCACTCGAGGCCGGTTTTGCGACACATGCCAGGCGCAGCCAGTGGTCTGCGCGCGTGGAGTCCGGTTCAACGCCAATTCCTTGGTTCAGGCAGCGGGCAACCTGAAACATAGCCTTGCCGTCACCGTTCTCGGCAAGCTCCAGCATGTCGCGATACGCATTTGCCCGGCTGCGTTCGTCGTTGGAGAGTAGGTCACGGGTGAGGCTTGCCAGGCGCAGCGCGCAGGTTGATTCGATAGTCTGCATTTTGATGGTTGCCTTATTCTTCAGTGTCAGCATGAGTCGACTGGGGGCCAGCTTTTTTATTCCTCAGAGGGCCGTATTCACGGTATTTCTCCTCGTATCGGTAGAGATTCATGCTTTCAATATGAGGTTCGAGTTCAAGAAGCGCGCGCCCGGTTGCTTTCTTACTAGAGTTGCACGGTTCGTAAGTGAGTAGTGGTTTGATTTTTGGCCTTGGGCAACCGATCTCATATACGAAGGGAACAGGGCAAATGATCGGTTTGACCTTGTCGTCACCGTCTCTGACCCGAGCCCGGATGTGGGGTTTGACAGGGCGGCGAATGGCAACTTGCTCATTCGGGTCGAGCTTGCTAAGCAGATCAATCGCAACAAGAAGGGTTCGCTCAATTGACCCTTCTGGCGCTCCGTCCATGGTTGGCCGGCGGTCATGGTTCTGGTTGAGCAGCTCTTCCCAATCTTCGATCAGCTCTCCGGCGGAATGCCTGGTACCAGAGGATCCTGTGTCATCCCAGTAGAAATTGATGTTCTGAGGGTCGTCCAGGACATGCGTGCTACGCATTGCCTGTTTAGGGGAGATGTCCTGGAATTTTTTCCAAACCAGGCGGCGATCGTTTGTCTTTTTGATAGTGCCGATCAGCGTTGCCAATTCGTTACGCAGCGCGTTGGTTTGGACGATCTTGTCGATCGCGAGCCTGGGTAGCGCAATGGCACCAGGTACGCGCAATGTCTCTTTGGGACTTTGCCCTATCTTCAGGGTGATGCACGTCAGCGCTTCAAACGCAGCCTCGACAGCTTCTGCGCCCTCTAGTTGTCGTACCACGATAGGGTCCGCGTCATGCACGGCATTATCATGTCGGAACTCCATGCCATAGATCGCGTGAACCTCCACGTGATCGACCGACGCCTGAAGCACGGAATAAAGAACCTCTAGTTCGGTTTTCAGCCGATTGACTAGAGCTATCGCTTCGCTGATTGCGCTGAGGTGGAGTTCCATTGATATTTTCACGTTGTGAGCTTGCCCATCACTTTAACGGGCGGGCGAATTCCGGCAATGCCTTATGGGTTTGGCATTCATTATTGCGCGGGTACACTCTGGTGCATAACCAAAATGAGGTATCCAAATCTTGTCACTGGCCACTACCTTCGAAACTGCGAATAACCTGGGTGTATTAACCAAAGCCTGGCTGAGTCACGTGAAAGCGGTCCTGAAGGCAAATCCAGTGGACATCGGCGTCAAGCTTCAGCTGGACAGCGCGGCGTCTGTAGTCGCCCCCGCAGCACTCGTGGCGTCTGTTGTCCGGCACTCAGGTATCTCGCTGCGGCAAGAGCCCGTCCGTGTCCTCCTGATTGGTTCAGACCCTCTGATCAGATTCGACAAGTCGAAGTGGGCAAGTTTGGCGGGTGACATGCTGGGTGCGCCCGGTGCAGTGGAGATTCTGCTTACTGTAGACGAGGAAGCTGACTCCGAATTCTCGAAGCTGGCAACTGCTTTGGGGCTTAAGCCCTGCGGGCTGCTTACCCATGACGATGCCATTTCGGGTGGTGGGCCTCAGGTTGACCTAGCTATCTGGGTTCACCCAGCAGGTGAGTCTTCGGACGCTGCGGAAGCGCTTAACGCGACCACTGCCATCGCTATGGCGAGTGAGCGCGGGGTGCCGACCTTTGCTGTGTCGTTCAACGAAGTCGACCTTCATGCGCAGAACTTTCTGATCCATGGGAAGGCCTGGCAGTTGGTACCACTAGGTGGTGCTATTGAGCGTGGTGCCAAATCGGTCAATAAATTCGCGATTTCAACATCAGACTTGGGTGTTGAAGGCGGCTGGGCGGCAATTCTGAGCAAGCTCGAATTCACTACGCCCACTACTAACGCTGAGGAAATCGCCCTTGTACGTACTGCCATGAGACTGGTCTGTGCGGAAGGGGCTCTTCACAGCTCCTGGACGCTTGGCCAGCGAATCAATGGCGTGGCGTTCAACCGAATCATTCCCCTCGGTTTGCTGGGTAACATGGCGATCGATCCACAGGTTGGGCATGTTTTCCAGCAGGACGAGGATTCAAAGGAGCTGCGCCTCATTGGCCACCTCTGGCAGGATTCCTTGACCGTCATTCCGACCTCGAAGCGTGATCTTTTGTTATGGGCCTGCGGGATTAAGCTGGCCTTTCAAACAGAATTGCCGAAGGAGGACGCTCGCCGTAAAGAGGCAGTGGAATCGCTCGAAGAAGGCTATGAGGCCGGCGTTGTTGCCGCCGGGGTAGCACTTGCTCGGTGCTACGAGACCTCTAAGGCCGAAGGAAGCAGCGTCAAAGCAGAGCAGTGGCACCGAAAGGTTGGTGATCGGCACCCGTTGAGTGCCTATAGCCTGGCCTACAAGGCTCTTGATGATGAAGACTTCACTGCAGCCGAACATCACCTCCGAGCAGCTGCAGCATTTGGCTATCCGGTAGCTATGGCAGATCTCGGGAAGCTTCTTTGCAGCAGTGACAGAAGCGACGAGGGGCTGAATCTGTTAGCCGATGCGGCCGCGTTGAAGGACGTGGAGGCAAACTACGAGTTGGGTGAGGTATCAGCTAAGGAGGGAGAGCTCCAAGCGGCACTGGAGCATCTTCGGCACGCTTGGACTTATGGCCACGCGGAAGCCGCCGCCCTAGCTGCCCAGGTTGTGCAGTACATGCTCGAGCAGGGCATTGGGAAGCGCTCTCTGGTCAAGAGGGAAGCGAAGGAAATTGCGGCATATCAGAAGAAGCTCGATCGGCGCCTTGCAGCCAATGCTGCCTAGAGTGGTACGGCGCGTGACGCAGGGAAGGGTGGTGACGAGGCTTACCATCATTGCCCTGCTGGCGGGGGCGTCATGCTTAGCCCAAGGGGCTTCAGCACCTATCGTAGATTCCAGGGTTGTGACATATCCCGTATATGGGGAGACAGTCGAGGAGATCAAGCGATCAATTGCGGACAATGCACCAAGCCGCAACGGCAATTCGTATTACGCCGGCTTAACAAAATGGAACCTGGCTGCCACATACGACCTGATACCCACCCATCAAGGCTGTCTGCTTGATAACGCTGAGGTTTACCTCACACTCCGAATCCATCTACCTGTCTTGGCGCAGAAGCCTCGTTCTGCTGCCCTAGAGCGTGAATGGCGTCGATTCTTCAATTCACTCAATGCTCACGAGGCGCTGCATGGACAGAACGCCCACCGAGCCGCCACAACGTTGCTCGCAAAGATCAGTGGAAAGCGAACCGATGTGCCGTGCTCCCGGGCCAAGCTGATTGCTGAACAAGCGACACAGACCCTGATAGAGCGAATATCTGCGTATGACAAGGACTTAGATGCGCGGACCCATCACGGGGCAACCCAAGGGGCGATTTTGAACCCCAGTGTTCAGTAGGCAGTTCGCCCCAGGCACTGCTCACGCCCGGGCTGCCCGTTAACTTCTCTGTTGAAACCCCTACCCACAGCACCTGTTTGATACAGGCCGGAGTTGAAAAGTTGAAAAAAATGCTATTGCTGTCTGCAGTCCTGGTGCTGACTACTGCAGCATCTGGTTTGGCAGCCGCCGCCGAAGCTCGCGTGGGCACCTGGAACACCATGAGACTCGGTAATGGAGAGCAGAAGAGTTATCAGGCGCTGGCGGCAGTTGCGGCGCACGTCGATGTGCTTGCGGTCCAGGAAGTCATGAATGACGAGGGCATACAGACGCTGAAGTCAGCATTAGAGCAGCGGACGCGTGAAGGCTGGAGCACGCTGTGCTCAAGCCCAGTTGGGTCTAAGAGCTACAAGGAGCAGTACTGCTTCTTGTCCCGCGACTCAGTGGTCCAGTATGAGGATGGCGCCGTCAGCTATCTGGATCGGAAGAACATCTTCATGCGCGAGCCTTTCAGTGCGCGCTTTAAGTCCCTCCGTGACGGTAAGACCTTCACTCTGGCCACCGTTCATATCGTGTATGGAAAATCAGCAGCGGACAGAACACCGGAATTGCAGGAGTTGGGTAACTACTGGGCCTGGTTGGAGCAGGTGTACCCCAACGAACCGATTATGTTGATGGGTGATTTCAACATGCACCCGGGGGATGCGGCGTTCACGAGTTTGCGTAGCCAGGCAATCCCGATGGTTACTGCCGGCGCGAGCACACTGTCTAACAAGACTGGAAAATTCGCGAACCTCTATGATGGGGTGTGGGCGAATGCCTCTGCGCGCTCCATGATGACCGGGGTTGGGATCGTAAACTTCCCAGCGATGCTTGGCATCGATCATTTGAAAGCGCGCTCTCACGTTTCGGACCACAGCCCGATTTTTTTTCAACTCGGTCGCGCCAAACTTAGCTCATCGGTGCAAATGGCTTACCCTCAAGGCCCTGGCCAACAGATGAGCCGAGCTGGCACCGCGCCTGCTCAAAATGATAGCCCGTTCTCTTCCAAAGCTCGGGCGGCAACTGTGTCTACAGCATCAGCCAATCAGTCGGGCCCCGTGCACGGGAACAAGAACTCCCTCATCTATCACCTTTCCAGTGGCTGCCCGTCGTACGACAAAGTGTCGCCAAAGAACCTGGTGGTATTCAAAACTGAATCCGAGGCTCTCGCTAACAGCTACCGGAAAGCCGGCAACTGTCGCTGACTTCTGGCCCTTGAACAGCTGCTAAAGGGTTATGGCCTAGTGGACTGGTCTGTTGGGTTCAACCCAGTCCCGGTTCGTCGGGGCGATCAAGGTAGGGTGATATGAATCTATTTCAGCGGATGTTCGGCATACGAGCCTACGCATTGCTTCGGCGCGAATTCTTCTGCCGGGTAGGCTTGCATGGACCGAGGAACGGCCCTGATGGACAACCTGGCAATGTTTGCTGCTGGGGGTGTGGTTTAGTCTACAACCAGGCCATGTGGAAGGATTACGTAGTCACCCTTAAGGACGGGCAGGAATACCAGGTAAAGGCTATCAACGAGTTTCACGCGGCCTCCGTTGTCGTGTATGGAAATTTCGACGGTAAGGCGCTCTCAATTGATGGACACACCGGCAAGCCTTTAGGGTGCGAAGTGAAGGTTCATCGCGATAACATCGCGAGTGTGTGCCTCAAGTCCCTCAGATAAGCGCATCGACAGACAACGGAAAACCTCTCCACGACACCACGTGCCCCGCCGTCACCGCGGGGCTTTGTCGATAGAAGTGTGCTGAGCATTGGGAGGAGTGTGCGCCGGCATTCACTCCCTAGGCAGTTGAACAAGTGATAAGTCCGGGCGCTTACCACAAAACGCTAATTTGGCGGTTACCGGGTAACACTGGCATGGACCAAGGTTTGACGCCCATGAATGCTGATCAGACCTGCTTCTGAAAGATCCCTCATGACCTTTCCCACCATTTCGCGAGTGCAGCCAACCATCGTTGCGATTTCAACCCGCGTGGTGTTGAGCATATAGCCTTCTGGATGAGCTTTTGCCTCAGGCAGGCCACAGAGTTCAACTAGCGCACTGGAGACTCGCCCTCGAACGTCGAAGAATGCGAACTGGCCGACCTTGCGTAAGGCCCTCAGGCTTGTTTGGGTCAGCTCGCTGCAGATGCCGAACATACCCAGCGGGTCCGCTGCGCACACTGCCAGCAGTTTCTTGGCAGTCAAGACGTAGGCGATGCATTCGGTTTTAGCGAGAACGTGCATCTGAATTTGATTGCTGGGTTCGGCTTCGATGCTGCCGAAAACATCGCCTGGAACGAGGTGGGTAACATTGAGTTCATTCGATCGGCTTTGATCTGCCACGTGCAGTGCTGCTGTACCTTGCAGGAGCAAAAAGACTGATGGCTCTTTTGATTCGAACCGAAGCATGGTCGTACCACGTTCGTACTTTCGCAAGTTCCCTGACTCTTCAAAGTGCGCCTCAACGCGGGCTCTTTGGAGGGACCCGCTGTGGCCGGGGTGTGTCATTAATCGCTCCGTCTGCAATTGGTCTTCGTCCGGGCCGCGGAGGCGCGGTTAGGGAGTACAACGACGATACCTATAGTTGTCCGATTAGCGTTAGCCAAAACAGGGTCTCCAAATTCCGTACACCTGTTTTGAGTGGCGCTATGAAGGGTTGAGGGACAATATTGGGCGACCTTATTGTTCCGACAGGACTGCATGAAGTGAATCAACCGCCTGAGGCCCCCTTCGAGTTGGACGAACTGCCATTTCACCTGCGCCTGGCCGCCCAGGCGCTGGGCGCAGGATTGGACTTCCTTCAGGCGCGTCACGATGGATCATGGGAGGCGGGCAGGCGCAGTGGGCTCAAGGAGGCGTTAACGGGCACAGCGAAGGTTGAGCCGCAGTTGCAGCAGGTGAAGTTGATCCTTGGGCACCCTGATGCCGTACACCATCGCCCAGGGAAAGAGGAGTCGCTGTTCGGCCACGAGCGAATTCCGGTCACCGGCGAAGCTCGCGCTTCTATGCGAGCCGACTGTGAGAAAGTCCTGGGCAGAAACGCCCAGCCTACTGGCGAGCAATGGAAAGTCATTTTATCTATGTCGCCGGCAACCCTCATGACGGGTGGAGCCGGGACAGGGAAAACCAGAACCCTATTGTTCAGGGCTTTGATGCTTCACCGGTACCTGGGTATCCCGCTCGACCAAATCCAGATCTTAACTTTCAGTCGTGAGGCTAGGATGGATCTAGCCGCAGAGCTGCAGGAGTTGTTTGGCCTATTTGGAGTCGTCCTCACGAACGATGCTTGCCTGAGGATTGTGAAAACACCGCGGTCCTGTCTGCTCTCACAGGTTCAAGCACTGCCAGAACTTGCATCAGTCATTCCTTTCGAAGTCTTCGGCTGCTCTCCGGCGGATAACGTGTCCCTATCGGATGGCCGGCCATTCGAAGCTGCGCTTGGCACACAGCAGCGTGATGAGATGGCCAGGTGCTTGAACCACCTTTACAGGGGCAACAAGCGTTTCTCGGAACTTTACATCGCGCTTTGGTCGGCGTCGTTGAAACTCCCGCATCTTGAGGTTGATGACGAGGAAGTGGTTAAGCGAGCACCAATGGGTTGGAAGCTCAGCGAGTTTGATGAAGAGTTAAGCGATGCAGTTGAGCGCTTATGGTGCTCAGCAAAGGCCTGGCCTCTTGATGGGATTACAGCTCAGCGGAAGTCATTCATGCTTCGCGGCCGCAGTTACAACACCCACGGTTACATTCCTCAGCTACGGATGCACGTTGTCCTGGGGTTTGACCGGAGTGAGGGGCCAAGCCTGAAGCGAGGCCCCATGGCACAGATGGAGCTCTACAAGGAGGTTGCTGTTAAGCGTACGCTACTCCAGGCCTATTTCCCGGAGACGCTGATACACCTTGACTCCTACCAGGACGCTATTCACCTGGCTGAGGCCTTACGCAATCTGGCCAAAGCAGCACCAGTGTTTTCGTATGCCCTGAAGGGCGATACCTCACCGGTACCGCTGCTCGACTCTTTCAACACAACTGCAGCATTGTTGGATTCGTTGGGGCTCGAGGTCGCGAGTGTGGCGAGCAAAACCAACTTCTTACCCGGGGACTCCGATGCCCTCTATGTAGAACTTCTGGGCGTGTATTGGCAGGCCCTGGAGCGCCACCTGCTTGGGCTCTCATCACCCGTTATTCCGTATGGTCGGCTATTTGCCATGTTCGGCGGTAGTCACTCAACGGGGATACGTCATATCCCGAATGAGGTGATTGGACAATGCAGACACCTCCTCATAGATGGAGCCGAGGATCAGACGGTGCCGGTCGCTTCGTGGGTCAGAGCCGTCATCAGCGAGATCCGACGCCGGGAAATGCAGCGACCTGTTAACCGTGGATTGTGCTCATCGCTCACGATCGCGGGTGATGCCAGCCAATGGGTGTTTGGCAGCTATGGTGCATCGCCGCGGCTGATAACCGACTTTGACGACCTCTTCCCTTGTCCCGTGCCCCCAACTAGATCAGTCCTGAGTGAATCCTTCCGGTCAGCTCAACCAATCATCGAGGCAGGATACAACCTGGTTCAGAGCCTCGGGACGGGATCTGTCCGAGCGCCTAAAGCAGTCGCAAGATTGGCCCAAGACAGCCAGCGAGTCCAGATGATTGGCGATGAGCCCCATGAGTTGCAATCGGTATGTGATGCCGCAGCAGCAAAGGGGCACAAGGTGCTAATCCTGATCGACAGTGAGATTGACAAAGCATGGGTGGGAGCCGCGGTTGGGGACCGAATCCGTAACGACAGGGCACAAGGGGGAAAGGGCATCCGCGTTAGAGAGTTTCATAAAGCCAAAGCTCTAGAGGCAGATGTCGTAGTTATGGTGGGGGACCCATCAGCTGGGGTGTCCTCCTGGTATCGCAACCAACTCTACAAGCTTGCCGGTTTTAGCATTGGTGGTGATGCGATGCCCGGGGACACGGTCTCCCATGGGGAGGCTCTGCGCCTCGCACACGTAGCGGTCACCCGGGCGCGACTGCGTTGTTACTGGTTCCCTAACAGAGGGGTTGATGCCGGCCGCACGGCGAGCGTCCTCGGCGGACTTCTTCCAGGACTGTTCGAGGATAGGCGCTGACTTGGACAAGCACAGCAGGTTCAGCAGTGCTGCCCGTTAGGAGCGGATTAAATGGAAACGCAGTCAAAGAGACAGGCTATGACGCCGCATTCGACAAAAATTGAAGTGACCGTTCGGACAAATGAGGGCGAGAACAAGACTGTTCCAGCCACAGATTTAACGAATGCCAATAAGATCGCCAAGCAGCTCAGAACCCATGCAAGCTACATGGTGTGCATCGTTGAGGATGGGGTCAGAACCCAGCGCTGGGACAGGCCAACTGTGGTTGGTGAAAACAAGTGGCGGAAGGAAGAGCTAGGTGCGTTTGAACGTCTTGGCAAAGCCCGGGAGATCGTCAAGGTAACCGAGAAACTGGTCTTGCGGTGTTACCAGGTCGGTGATTCCGACTGGGTCGCGGCAACCTCCCCAGAGGAAGCGCTGTTGGTGATGCATCAGCTAGAGGGTGAGGAAGACCAGATAGCTTACGCCGTCGTGCTCAGTAGTGATGAAGAACTCGATCAAGGCTGGGCGAAACCTGACGAGCCAGAGAAGTGCGTGGGGTCATTGCGACAATGGCTGGAAGCAGCCAAGAAACCTTGCTGGCTTGCCTGTACTGCCAGCTAGCTGATGAGCAAGGCTCGGCCGGGCGGCGAGTCGCCAGGGGGCTATTGAGGAAGCACCCTAAGCCTGGACCACCGAGATGAGGTCCTTCGTCGACATGAGCATAATTGCGCGCAAACCAGCGGGTATGACGTGCTTAATGATTTCAGCGCCGTCATAAACAGCCTCGGTATCGGATGCTCGGAACACCCCGTGCGGTAGCCACGGTTCATTACCCAGCCACCTGCGGATCTGGTAATCGATGGTCCAACCGCCAATGGTTACCCATAAATGCGGCCGCACTACCTTGTCCCGTATGGTCAAGCTGCCGGCCATCAGAGATGGCGTCTGGCCAATCTCAATCAACATAGATGCAACAACTCGTGAAAAACCGTCGCACTCCAATTCCGCGTGCTGTATCGGGTCGAACAATTGTCTTAGCTGGTCGCGGGTCATCACTTGGTCTCCATGGTGAGCGCGCACTGTATGAGTGACCTGCTCGTGCCACCAGCAACTCGCGCATGGTTCTGGCACGCCGCTTCTACTGGGATAGTTTGTGCATCATACAGCTGGTACAGATTAATGAAGACTTTCAAAGCCAAAGCGGTACCTTCGACACAGGGAGATCTGTTCGGAGCAGAACAGATTGCTGCGATTTACAAGTCGCGTCCTGATGCACCGATCGACAACGCCACACTCTATAGCATGGTAGCGAAACGTGGTGGGCTACCGAAGGAGGTTATGGAGGAGCGAGTCCCGGTTGGCCGCTCCGGTCAACGTCACAGCCTGGAACGACGTGCCATTCGTTGGAGTCAGCAGGATCTCAGGCGCGCCGGCATTCTCGAGCGTGTACCAGGAGCGCGCGGAATCTGGCGACTTACCGAGGATGCCAAACGAGACCTGAACATGGCTAAGCCAGGGGTGAAGGTCATCGCGTTCCGAACTGACCTCGGCGTAGCCGTGTTTGGACCGAGCGGGGACATATTCAAGAACCTGGATATCCCGATAATGGCGATTGTCACGTCGCCTCCGTACCCATTGGCCCACTCACGCCGATACGGAAATCCGGACCAAAAAGAGATCGTGAAATTCATCATGGACACGCTTGAGCCAATCATCGAGCGACTGGATGAGCGTGGCTCCCTCGCGCTGAATATTAGCCAGGATATTTTCATGCCGGGCTCGCCGGCGCGGTCAACCTATGTAGAGCGTCTTGTAATAGCGTTGGAGGATGCCGGACTTAGCTTGATGGAAAGGCTGATTTGGCAATCCAACAAGGCACCCGGGCCTATGCAGTGGGCATCGAAAACTCGACAGCAGCTTAACGTTGCCTATGAGCCCATAATTGTCATGGCCAAAAACCCACTCAAGTTTAAGGGTGACAACCGACGGGTGCTGGAGCAGCACTCGGAACGCCACCTCGCGCTGATCGAAAAAGGCGGTGAAAAGCGTGCTACCTGCCATGGCGACGGAGCGTACAGGCTCCGCGTGGGCAGTTTCGGTCAGGCTACCGATGGGCGAATTCCCAAGAACATACTTCAGCGCGGGATCCGTTGCGCTCACGGGAACAGGTACAAGAAGGCCGCTGAAGCGCTAGGACTACCAGTTCATGGTGCAGGGCAGCCATACTCGGTACCGGAGTTTTTGATCAAATGGCTGACAGAGGAGGGTGACACTGTCGCGGATCCGTTCGGTGGACGCCTTATGACCTCCTTGGCGGCAGAAATGCTTGGTCGGCTATGGATCACCGGAGAGCGGGCCCTTCAATATGTGCGAGGCGGCGCAGAGCTCTTTCGCGATCGCCCGGGTTTTTATCTAAACGCACAACTTGAGCAAGCATTTGCTGGCGCTGGCCAGCGTTAAGGACAGAGATTGGCAGCCATTAACATCAACGAGTTCCCAGCCTACTTTCGTGCGTACAAGTGGTCCAATGCGAATCATGCCTCACGTGGTTATCCAGGAGATGCCTTCCCAGGGTTTCCCTGGATCAAGTCTCTGGAGGACCGCGGCGCAAGGATGGCCGGTCAACAGATCTTAGCGGTCGCCCCCACGGACTATATCCGCGAGATTTTGTCGTGGGGCGCAGGCAAGAACGATCCCAGTATGAAATTCGAAGCCGGCCTTGGGAACGTAGCTCTGATCGAGATAATTCGGCAGGTGATAGCGGTAATTGACGACCCGCGCCAGGCAATCAGTACGGCACTTCAAATCCCTGGTTTTGGTTTGACCTATGCCTCTAAGTTGCTTCGGTTTCTGAGGCCGGAAACGCATGCGAGCCTGGATAGGCGTATCCGTGTCAGTATGCTTAAGGCCGGCTTACTGTCCAAGATCCACGATAGCTATGCCAGCTCGATGGTCGATGGATATGTGGAGTTCCAGTCCTTCTGCGCGCGCCTGTGTGCCCAGTTAGAGGCAGAGGGGATTCAGCGCCCAGGTTGTATGCTCGAGTTAGGGCCGGAGCCGGCTGGCTGGCGGGTGGCCGATGTGGAAATGGCACTCTTCGCATGGGCGGACACCGCAGCAGCGCAACGCAACCCTTAGGGATTTCCGCGCAGGCCATTGCGGGTATTCCTGGCCGCCCCAAAAAAAGCCAGCCCTCGGCTGGCTTTGTAATGCGTCGCTGGTACTACTTCTGGAGCCAGCCTTCCACGGCTGCTGCGCCGTGTTCAGTTTTCCATGCTTTCAGGGTTCTATGGTTGCCGCCCTTTGTCTCAACGGTTTCACCGTTATGAGGGTTTTTGTAAATCTTGACCTGACGCTCCTTTCGAGAACCTTTAGGGGCACCTGCCGATTTTGCGGCTTTGATGGCGGAGCTGGCCGGGTCCAGGATAGCTACGACGTCGCGCAAGCTCTTGTCGTAGGTGGCCATCAGTTCTTTCAGCTTGGATTCGAACTCGATCTCAGCTTTCAGTTTTGGATTGTCCTTGAGCGAATCCAGGCGGGCTTGCAGTTCGCGGATGGATTCTTCGGTCGAACGGTATTCGGTGATCAGGCTAGTCATGAAATGCTCCAGGGTGGTGTGTTTCATGCTCAGGCCCTTAATTTGAGCCCCAGTAATTACTGGTTGCCTCAATGAGGGCTGGGCGATGAGATGTGTATCGGAATTCTGGCCGACGCCAGGGTCCATCAGAGTCGCGAACCTTGAAAGTTCCTGGCTCTATGGCATCTAGGGTAACAACGGATTCAAAAATGCCAAACCCGTTCTAGGGGTGCGGAATTCAGTACCTGTGGAAGTTGTTGGGTGTTCACTCAGAGACCGTCCAATGCATCTTTGACGCTTGAGAAATCGACCCCAGCCTGTTTTGGCTCAACCTCGGGGAAGCGGCAGACAAGGACTTTCCCAGAAAATTCGTGACAATCAGCCCCTTGGGCTTTCGCGTCGGAAACAACTTTTGACGCCTTGCCGCTAGACAGGCCCTCGAACCTTACCCACTCAGCGGGTTTGGTTTGCTCGCGTTTAACGTCTATGACTTCAACAGGGATCGAGATGTTTTGGCCAGCCTGGGCAGCACCACATAAAAGTAGGCCCATAGCGGCCAGGACACGCAACTTCGTCATTTGGTACTCACTTGTTCTCTCTAATGGATGGAGCACTGTTCAATTTCATAGGATAACGGTTGCAGCCGCTAGTGGCACGCGACATTGCGGTCATAAGCTTTCTATCAACAGTCACTAATGAGGCGCTGTACAGACTCCACTTCAACGAAAGGCATGGCTGCATTGGCCCGCTCTATGGAGGAGCAGCAGCCATCCCTAAAGTACGCGCTGCCTCCACTTCCGATGTGTCTGCTGGCCGGCTAGGATTTGACGATCGTATTTAAGTAAAACGGACATCTAGCTCGGTAGGAAAGTCGGTTTGGTTCGCAGTATTGCTGCCCGGCAGTCCTAAAGATGGTAACTGAGGAGCGCATTAAGGACATGACCCCGAAGCGTGGGGCAACACTGGGAACGATGGCGGTACCGAACCTTTGACAGCCAGGCCCCACACTAGTCATAAATAGCAACACTTATTGACACATGTCTATGGCTAAGCGGCTGCGTAGGAAAAGGCTACAGATCATACTATCGCCCCCTTGAAGCAGCCGATTTCGCCGTTACTATCTCGCACAAGGTTCGGATCAAAGCTGATCCAAAAGTCCATCCCCCTAGTTCAAGGCGGTTTTAATGATCTGGTTTCTCCAGGGTCAGGCTTCACAGCGCGATATTATCCTCGGCGCGCGAGAGGCTCTCCCCGATAACGTTCGCGTGTTTGCATCTCACGGTGGCGACCGTCCTGAGATCACAGGTATGGCACACGCAAGCTTCAAAGAACCCGAGAACCGCGATGAGCGTATCGACTGGGTTATCCGCACTGCTGTGCAGCACTCGATCAAGGTCATTCTGGCAGGGCGTGTTGGTGGTGCGTATGAGGCACGGCGTGCCGAGTTTGATCGTGCCGGCATCACCTTGGTCACCGGTGGGGTGAGCTCCCGCACCTTTGAGTTGGTCGATGATAAAGCGAACTTCACCGCCGAAGCTGAGCGTGCCGGTCTCGCGTGCATCCCGGCGATCACGGTACAAAATGCAGATCAACTTCGCGCTGCGTATGAAACCCTGAGTCCGAGTTCGGAAGTCTGCATCAAGCCTGTCGTTGGTATCTATGGCCAGGGCTTCTGGCGGTTCAAGGTAGGGGTTGACCCGTTCCGCTGCTTTGCGAATCCCGATGCTCGAGAGGTGGACTTTGAAACCTACCATCGGATCTATGCGGCAGGCCCAGAGCGGGAGGCAATGTTGGTGATGCCTTACTTGCCAGGCGCCGAATGCTCTGTAGACATGGTTTGCGAAGCCGGCAAGGTAGTGGAATACGTAGGTCGCAGGAAGGCTGGTTCACATCAAACCTTCGAGCGCGGTACCCCGGCAACCGATCTTGCGATCGCCGCGGCTGAGCACTTCGGCTGCGACGGCATCATCAACGTCCAGACACGCGATGATGCAGAAGGAAAGCCACTGCTCCTCGAAATTAACCCCCGCTATTCGGGTGGCATTGGCTACACCCGCATGGTAGGGGTCAACTTGGCAGGAGTCTTCGCCGCCCGCCGACTTGGTTTCGCAGAACCTGAGAGTTGCTGGAAAGACGGCGTGCGAATTCGGGCGATCACAATTCCGGTTTCGATACCGGGCGAATGATAGACTGGCCATCATTTTGGTACATCATGTACCCAATTTCCAGCTAGAGATTCTTGTCACTCAGGGAACGAGACATGTTGACACCGGGTTCGAACGTTGCACTTTCTTCAGCTAAAGCATCTTGGACGCTGGAGTCCACACACCAGAGTGCTTTTGGCTCGACGGCTGCTGTCGCGCTGATCCCTGTAGATGACAAGAGATCGCCAAAAGGCGCAGCCGCGCTTTTCCACATTGAACAGACCCCCTGGATGTCCTGGAGCGGTAATCCAGCAAAGGTAGGCTGCACGCTGCAGTTGGGCAGTCTGCCAGCTGGGAGCGAACGGGTTCTTCTGATCGTTTACAGGTACTCCAACCTCGGCCCAGTCAGTTCTCTGGGGGCGCTCCACCTCAAGGTCGATGAGACGATCACCTACGACCTCGACACCTCCGCCTATGGTGAGAGTGCGTTGATATTGGGCGAATTCTATTCCCGATCTGGGCAATGGAAGTTTCGAGCGCTGGCAGAGGGCTCGGCCTATGGGCTTGCAGCTTTTGGTCGCCGCATCGGGATAGATATTGAT
Organism: Pseudomonas arcuscaelestis; assembly: GCF_016881005.1. GTDB lineage: Bacteria > Pseudomonadota > Gammaproteobacteria > Pseudomonadales > Pseudomonadaceae > Aquipseudomonas > Aquipseudomonas arcuscaelestis. The sequence goes on from NZ_JACOPV010000009.1 coordinate 157,480, forward strand.
GAAACCAACCCTGATCACCCGGACGCTGGGAGCGGAAACCCGCGCTCTGGTGGCGCCACTGGTACTGGTTTCGCTGTGGCGAGCAATGTTCTGCTTACCTGTGCGCACGTCATTGAGGGGATGAACTCTATTGAGATCAACTCTTTCAATGGCCGGTACCGTGCTGAGCCGGTCATGGTCGACTCTTCTAATGACATCGCTCTGCTGCGGGTAGAAGGTGCCTCCCTGCAGCCTGTGCAATTCGCGGCCACGGGAGGTTGCGCCTTGGGTGACTTTGTCACAGCGGTTGGTTTCCCGATGTCTGGGTTTGCTGGCGGCGGTGCTCATGTCACCCAGGGCGGTGTATCGGCTCTCTTCGGCCTGCGAAACGATGCAAGTCTGTTGCAGTTCACAGCGGCTATTCAGCCTGGGTCGAGCGGAAGTCCGCTTTTCGACTCTAGAGGGAATGTGGTTGGCATGGTCACATCAACGGTACCTGATGCACAGAACATGAACTTTGCAGTGAAGTCCCAGCTACTCGGGGCTTTCTTAGAGGCATGTAACATCTCAATCGGGCGCAATCAGTCTAATGCAACGTTGTCACCTGCCGATATTGCAAGGGGCGTGCAGTCCTCACTTTGGAGAATTGAAGCCCGCATTTAATTGCAGCATGCCATTGAAAATACAAGTGCGCACGTTAGGTTCACTACTATCGTCCACGGGAACTCAAACATGGAAAATAGTGTAGTGAATCAAGATTCTGCAAAACTCAGCGCTCATCTTAAGCGCGGCGTCCTCGAAGTTGATGTTCATCGGACTTCTGTCTCACCTGAGTCATTGTTTGGCTTTGCTGAGCGCCGCAACCCCAAACGAGCATTCTTGTTTGTTTCGCGGGTGCTGGGTAAGCATATACCGGTAAAACCCTCGGTGATGCAGCACTCCTACAAAGCACTGGCGGCTCAAATCCCCGCGGACCTGCCAGGTCCTGTGCTGGTTATCGGTATGGCAGAGACCGCTGTAGGCCTCGGCGCCGGAGTGCATCGTGCGTACAGCGAAACCCGCCCTGACAGCATGTACATTGTCAGCACCCGTCACCCTGTGGGTGACCAGATTTTCGCTCGCTTTGAAGAGGAGCATAGCCACGCTAGCGCTCACCTGATTCACGAGCCGAAGGACCCGCAGTTGTCGGAAATGATGCGCAGCGCCAAGTCGCTGGTGCTCGTAGACGACGAGGCATCGACCGGACGTACGTTCATCAATCTACACCGAGCGCTTGTCGAGGCAGGCCTCAATCAGGTCGAGCGCGTAGTGACCTGCGTTCTGACTGACTGGTCCGCTGGCGCGGTTTCGAAAAGTATCGGCAAGGCTGCTGACCAGGTTTCCCTTCTGAGCGGAGCCTACCACTTCACTGAAAACCCTGATGCTCCGCTTCCTGAGATGCCGGACACAGGCACTGTGGCTGTCGGCGAATGGACTGTGAACCCTGAAAACGACTGGGGCCGCCTGGGAACCCGCGAAGTCGCCGATACCCTGGGTCGCAACATCGAAGTAAAGCCCGGTGAACGGGTCATCGTCCTTGGTACTGGTGAGTTCGTCTGGAAACCATTCCTGCTGGCCGAGCGCTTGGAACTCGCAGGGGCTGAGGTGCATTTCAGTTCCACGACCCGCTCACCGATCGCACTTGGCCATTCGATCGGTCACGCACTGAATTTCTCGGACAACTACGGCCTGGGCATCGTCAACTTTCTTTATAACGTTGCGCCCGGTCAGTTCGACCGTGTGCTGATCTGCAGTGAAACAGACGCCCAGGCAGTGCCGCCAGCGTTGATTGAAGCTTTGAACGCGGAGGTAATCGTCGATGGCAAATAATCGCCCGCTGGTGCTGGTCGACTTAGACGACACGCTCTTCCAAACAGCACGGAAAATGCCCCAGGGTACCCCGCGCCACCCAGCTTCCTTCGACGTCAATGGCGAAGGGAGTGGTTACCAGACCGATATGCAGAAGTCGTTACTTGAATGGCTTCTGAGCACGACGGATGTTGTCCCGGTAACCGCGCGCAGCGCCGAAGCCTTCAATCGCGTGAAGCTTGGCTTTACCGGTTCGGCAATCTGCTCTCATGGTGGCCTGATCCTGAATCCGGATCGCACAGTCAACATGGACTGGAATGGCGTGATGACGGGCATCCTTGCTGACTACCAGGAACGCTTGCCCGACCTCTGTGAAACGGCGCTGCGCATCGGCGACCAGCACGGTGTGTCGCTGCGTGGCTGGGTCGTAGAAGAAGAGAATCTGCGTCATTACGTGGTGGTTAAGCACAACGACGGTTCGGACTCTGACCTGATTCTTGTACTCAACAAGCTCCGTGACGCTGGACTGATCGATGGCATGCATACGCATTCCAACGGTAACAACCTTGCCTTGCTGCCTACCGGTCTGTCCAAGCGAGTGGCTGTTGAGCATTACCTCAAGCTCGATCGTGAGCTGAACGGTGAGCGGCCTGTACTGGGCTTTGGCGATAGCATTACCGATCTCGGTTTCATGAACCTCTGCGATTTCTGGTCGACACCCGCTCGCAGCCAGCTGGCAGCACTGGTGGAGGGTCACGTCAATGCTTAACCCTACTGTGACCTCGATGACCGTCGGCAGCGGGAGCTACTTGCCCGAGGATGTTCACTTCCTGTTGCGCCCCGTGAACATCGGTACGACGGATGTGCTGGAAAAAGAGCGGCTCATCCAGTCCAATCAGAAGCACTATTCGGAAATGATCAGTCAGGAAGACGCTCCGTCTTCGACGCACATGGAGCTCTTCGAGCGCGCCATGGCTCAGAACGGATCGCGCATGGCTGCTGATGTTCAGTCCCTGGCCTTGGCCCTGGAGGAGCGTTATCAAGGTCCGACCATTGCACTCGTATCCTTCGTCCGCGCCGGCCTGCCGCTTGGTGTTCTGCTGCGTCGAGCGCTGATCGGTCTGGGACGAGACGCGCACCATTATGGGATCAGCATCGTTCGTGATCGCGGCATTGACATGGTTGCACTCGAAGCAATCATCGCTGCTCACGGTGCTGAAAACATCGTCTTCGTCGATGGGTGGACTGGTAAGGGCGCGATCTCTGGCGAGATTAAGCGTTGCCTGGGTGGTGACCGTCGCTTCCCTGAGGAGCCTCGACTGGTCGTTCTCGCAGATCCTTGTGGGCGCGCCTGGTTGGCGGCATCGTCCGAAGACTGGATCATTCCGTCGGGGATCCTTGGGGCAACTGTGTCTGGTCTCGTTTCTCGTTCGATCTGGCCTACTGATGGCGGGCTGCATGGTTGCGTCGTCTATGACCACCTTCAGCAGCATGACGTGACTCGGTCGTTCATCGAGCGCATCGAAGCGGCTCGAGCATCTGTTGAAGTCAGTCCAGCCTGCCCGTGGACTACTGATGAAGCCGCACAGCTTCAGCACCAGGCGCTCAGCGTGGTCCGTGGCCTGGCCGAGCAGTACGACATCTCCAACTGGAATCGGATCAAGCCCGGCATCGCTGAGGCGACCCGTGCTGTGCTACGACGTGTTCCTGACCAGGTTCTCGTGCGTGATCGAAATGACGCCGACGTGCAGTTGCTGATCCATTTGACGGATCGTGCGGGTATCGAGGTTCAGGAGTCCAGTGATCTGGGCCCGTATCGTGCCGTCACCATCATCCGGGGGGTTAACTAATGGAACGCGTTTCCCCGTGGGCGCTCGGCGCCACGCTCTATCTGCCTGCAACCCGTCTTGACATTGTCGAGGTGATTCGCGGCGAAAAGGTACCAGGCCTTCGTTCGTTGGTCATCTGCTTGGAGGATTCTGTAGCAGCCACTGACGTTGACCACGCACTGCAATCGCTACGTGCAGTCTTGACCGCTATCGGTTCGCGAGACAACCGCCCTCAAAGAAGCCCGCTTGTGTTCGTTCGCCCCCGAGATTCTGATATGGCGGCAGTTCTGAATGGTTGGCCTGAAATCACAGCTGCGCATGGGTTTGTTGTTCCGAAATTGTCGCTGTCCTCGTTGGGGCACTGGGTGCGCGCGGTTACCAATCCTGAACTGCTGCTGATGCCGACTCTTGAGACCAGTGACGTGTACAGCCCGGGCTCAATGGTTGAATTGGGCAGTGCTCTGCGCTCTGAGCTGGGGGATCGGATTCTGGCTTTGCGCATCGGCGGTAACGACCTGATGAGCTGTTTGGGCCTGCGCCGCAATCCGGCAACCACTCTGTACCAAACTCCAATGGCGTACGTCATCCCAATGCTGGCTGGGGTGCTGGGTGCACAAGGCTTTGCACTTACCGCACCGGTGTTTGAACAGCTTGCAACGCCTCAGCTGTTCAAGGAGGAGCTAGAGCTGGACATCGCCCACGGTCTGGTAGGCAAGACAGCAATTCACCCGAGCCAAATCGCGCTGATCCACGATGGCTTCCGAGTGCCGCTTGAGGATTACAACTGCGCCAAGCTGATCGTGGATGGCTCAGCGCCTGCTGTTTTCAAGCATAACGATGCGATGGTTGAGCCGGCGACTCATTACAACTGGGCAGTCAATATCATCGAGCGCGGCAAATGGCACGGTGTGAAACCAGCAGAAGCTGGGATCACCGAGCCTGTGCGCCTGGCTGAGAGGTCTGGATGACCCAAGAAATGATAGAGGCTGGCCCGGTCGGCGGCAAAGTACTGTCGGTGTTTGACTTCGATGGAACGCTCACTCGCCGTGACAGCTTTGTCCCGTTTCTGTTGTTCGCTTTTGGCAAGAAGCAATTCGCGGCGCGGGTCATCCGAATGATGCCTTCATGCATCCGATACCTGGGCAAGGGGATGAGCCGCGACGAGTTGAAGGCAGTCCTTATCGCGACCTTCCTGACCGGCGTTGAGGAAGCGTGGGTTAAGTGCAAGGCAGCGGAATTTCGAAGGGTGTTTTGGGTACGGCTCATGCGTCCCTCAGGGTTACAATCCGTCGCGGCCGAGGTGGCCAGCGGCGCGCAGGTAACAATTTGTTCAGCTTCCCCGCGGATAGTGCTCATGCCCTTCGCAGAGAAGCTGGGCATCAAGTTGATTGCGACCGAGCTTGAAGTCGTAGACGGCAAGCTCACAGGGGCAATTAGCGGGAGCAATTGCAGGTGCGAGATGAAAGTCCTGCGGCTGGAAGCTGTTTATGGGCCGCTGGATAAGTTCAGGCTCCGAGCGTGGGGTGACACTCGTGGTGATCATGAGTTGCTTGCTGCAGCCCAGGAACCCCACTGGCGGCACTTTCATCCCCGCTGGCAGCGTGGACGTTTGAAGATCGAGAAAATAGGGGCGCGTGTCAAGAACAACGGCGCGGCTCAGAATTCAGTCACGGGGGTCAGTACTGACACCCGGGCACACGATGACCAACAAGGAGCGTAAAAATGGCACTCACCCTTACGAAAAACCAGTCCATTTCCCTGGAGAAAACTGCGGGTTCGGCCCTGACCAAGGTCACACTGGGCCTAGGTTGGGATCCAGTGAAAGCCGGTCTGCTCGGCAAGTTGTTTGGGAACCAGCAAATTGACCTGGACGCGTCCTGCATCATGTTTGATGCCGATCTGAACCCCATTGATCTGGTATGGTTCAAGCAGCTCGAGTCCCGTGACGGCTCGATCAAGCATTCTGGCGACAACCGTACCGGCGAGGGCGAAGGTGACGATGAGTCCATCTATGTAGATCTGACTGCGCTACCAGCCTCGGTGGCTCACCTCGTTTTCACCGTGAACTCCTTCACCAACCAGAATTTCGAGCGCATTCAGAATGCGTACTGCCGAATCATCAATGCTACCAAGAACGATGAACTGGCACGTTTCAATCTGACGGAGCAGGGTCAACACACCGGTGTGGTCATGGCTAACCTATCCCGCGGTGCTGCTGGTTGGGAGTTCAAAGCGATTGGTAAGACCACCAATGGCCGCACTGCCAATGAATTGGTAAGCCTGGCAGTTCAGGCGGTGCGCGCATGACAACTCTGGTCCCTGGTGGTAACGCACCGGTAGCGGCCGGCAACCTTCGCGTGGAGGTCAGCTATTCGCCGATCCCAGGTGCTGATATCGATGTATCGGCCTTCGCTTTGACAGCGGCGGGTAAGGTCCGGGGTGACAACGATATGTGCTTCTATGGGCAGCCGAATATCCTCGGCGGCTCGGTGCAGATGGTTGACTCGGCAGCTGGCCGCGCAGCGTTCACGGTTGATCTCAGTCGACTGGACGCTGCGGTCGAGAAGGTCGCACTGACGGCGACCATCTACGAGAACAAAGCGAGTTTTGCCCGCGTGTCCACGCTCGCAGTTACAGTTACAGGCGGGATCGAGGCTCAGATCCCGACTGCGGGTATGAATGAAACCGCGTTGATTCTCGGCGAATTCTACCGCCGTCAAGGTGCCTGGAAGTTCCGTTGCGTTGCGCAGGGGTTCGCAGGTGGTCTTGCGCCGCTAGCCACTCACTTTGGGGTCGACATTTCAGCTCCGGCTCCATCGCCGACCCCGAGCGCTTCGCCTGTTCCAGTGCCCACTCCAGCCCCTGTTCCGCCGGCTACGCCGAAGTCGTCGATCAGCCTGAGCAAGGTGACCCTGGATAAAACCAGGTCATCGATCAGCCTGGAGAAGACTGCAGGTGGCTTCGGTGAGATCCGTGTGAACCTCAACTGGAACAAAGGCAAATCTGGATTCTTCGGAGGTGGTAAGTCCATCGACTTGGACGTCGGTTGCCTGTACGAACTCCAAGATGGCCATAAGGGTGTTGTCCAGGCCCTAGGCAATGCCTTCGGAGATCTCGATTACGAGCCCTACATCAAACTCATGGGTGACGACCGCACTGGCTCCGTTGCTGGCGGTGAGTGGATTCACATCAACGGGAAGAAGTGGGGTGAAATCCGGCGGATCCTGGTTTACGCCTTCATCTATGAAGGAGCGCCAAACTGGGCTCAAACCGATGGTGTAGTCACCATCTTTATTCCCGGCCAGCCAGAAATCGAAGTCCGTTTGAACGAGGAGGGCGGTCGTCTGGGTTGCTGTGCTATTGCTCTCCTTGAAAATGACAACGGCGCCGTTAAGGTGACTCGCAGGGTAGATTTCCATCGGTCCCAAGGGCCGATGGATCAAGCCTACAACTGGGGTATGCGCTGGAGCGCAGGTTCCAAGTAACCCAATTTCCCGCGGGGCCTAGGCCCCGCAATTTGAGGTACGAACAATGTTCAGTTGGTTGAAAACGAAAGGTGCGCAAGCACGCGAGGCTCTCAGTGCCGAGGTAGGAAAGCACAAGAACCGCAAGTTCATGGAGGCGCTTGCCAACGGTTGCGCAATGGTCGCTGTTGCGAGCAACGGTGCTGGGCCAGAAGAAAAGCAGAAAATGGTCGGTTTCATCCAGAACTCACCGGAGCTGAAGGTTTTCAGCCTGAGCGACGTCCTCGCCGTCTTTAACGACTCGATGGGCAAGTTCGAGTTTGACCCACAAATCGGTCAGGCCGAGGCGTTGAAGGTGATCGGCCGTATCAAGGACAACGACGGGGCTAGCCGCTTGCTCGTTCGCGTTACCTGTGCTGTCGGCGCGTCCGACGGTGATTTTGATGACAAAGAAAAAGCGGCTTGCCGCCTGATCTGCCTGGAGCTGGGTCTTTCCCCAGCTGAATTCGAACTTTAAGGTACTGACCTGTGGAAGCAACTCATATCGGTTTTCCCCCGCTAACCATGGCGGTTTTCGTCAGCATCGCCGTAGGCGCACTGCTGCTCGACATGGTAACGCATCGTGGCAATAAGCCGATTTCGCTGATGAAGGCGTCTGTATGGTCGGTGTTCTGGATCGCTATATCGCTTGCGTTTGCAGGGTTCCTGTACGTGCAGCACGGCCCAGAGGTCGCTAGCCTGTTCGTTACCGGCTACGCCCTCGAGAAGGTCCTCAGCGTCGACAACCTCTTCGTGTTCATGGCGATCTTTGCCTGGTTCAAAGTGCCTGATGGCCTGCGTCACCGCGTGCTCTATTGGGGCATCATCGGCGCGATCGTGTTCCGCGGGGTCTTCGTGGCTATCGGTACCGGTCTGCTGGCATTCGGGCCTTGGGTCGAGATTGTGTTTGCACTGATCGTTGCCTGGACTGCTGTCATGATGCTCCGTAGCGGCGGGGATGATGAGGAGGAGGAAGACTACTCCAAGCACATCGCCTACCGTTTTGCCAAAAAGCTGTTCCCTGTATGGCCAAAGCTGCACGGCAACAACTTCTTTGTCAGCCGTAAGGTGCTCGAAGCTGAACTGAAGAAGCCTGAGAACAAGGGCATGACCCTGGCCGCTAAAGGTGGCTTGTTTGCTACCCCATTGTTCCTTTGCCTGGTCGTCGCTGAAGTTTCTGATGTACTGTTCGCGTTTGACTCGGTGCCAGCTGTTATTGCAGTGAGCCGCGAGCCACTGATCGTTTACTCGGCAATGCTGTTCGCCATTCTGGGTCTGCGTACCATGTACTTCGTGCTCGAAGCGCTGAAACGCTACCTGGTGCATCTGGAGAAAGCTGTCATTGCGCTGCTGTTCTTCATCGCGGTAAAACTGGGTCTTAATGCTACAGACCACATGTTCCACCACGGCTATAACATTGAGCCAAACACCAGCCTGCTCATCGTCATGGTGGTGTTGGTCATCGGTGTCCTTGCCAGCGTGGTCTTCCCGGAAAAGGAAGACGCTCAGGCAGAATCCAACTGAATCACTGGTATCCCAACAAGGAGTTTGAGTAATGGCTTTGTCACTTCAAAAAGGCGGCAACCTGTCCCTGACCAAAACTGACCCAACGCTGACCAAAGTGTTGGTCGGCCTGGGCTGGGACCCACGTTCTACAGACGGAACCGAGTTCGATCTCGATGCAAGTGCATTCCTGCTCGGCGCAAACGGCAAAGTTCGCAGTGAAGCCGACTTCATTTTCTACAACCAACCGAAAAGCCCAGACGGTTCGATTGAACACACTGGTGACAACCGTACTGGCGCTGGCGATGGCGATGACGAAGCGCTGAAAGTCGATCTGAGCCGCGTGCCAGCCGACGTTGATAAAATCGTCTTCACCGTTACCATCCATGACGCAGATGTTCGCAAGCAGAACTTCGGTCAGGTGGGCGGTTCGTTCATCCGTATCGCCAACGAAGTGACCGGTGCAGAAGTCGTACGCTACGACTTGGCAGAAGACGCATCGACCGAAACCGCGATGATCTTCGCTGAGCTGTACCGTAATAACGGTGAGTGGAAATTCCGCGCCGTTGGCCAGGGTTATGCCGGTGGTCTGAAGGCTGTCGCCAACTCGTATGGCATGAATTTCTAGCGGGTACTAAACCCGTCGTAATTCGTTAGCAGCAACGTTGCTGCTAACGACAAAAACTATATATTTTTAAGGAGTTACAAATGGCAGTATCTTTGACCAAAGGATCCAACGTGAGCCTGTCTAAAGAAGCTCCAGGCCTTACTGAAGTAATCGTTGGCCTGGGCTGGGACCCACGTAAAACTGATGGCACCGAGTTCGACCTCGATGCATCGATCTTCATCACCGGCGAAGACGGCAAAGTCCTGGACGACGCCAGCTTCATTTTCTACAACAACAAAACCTCGAAAGATGGTTCTGTTGAGCACCTGGGCGACAACCGCTCCGGACAAGGCGAAGGCGACGACGAGCAGGTCAATGTCAAGCTGTCCAACCTGGCTGCAGCAGTCAAAAAGCTGGTCTTCTCGGTCACCATTCACGATGCTGAAGCGCGTAAGCAGAGCTTCGGTCAGGTAGGCAACGCCTACATCCGCGTCATCAACAAGGCCGATGGCAAGGAACTGGCTCGCTACGACCTGAGCGAAGACGCTTCGACCGAAACCGCGATGATCTTCGGTGAGCTGTATCGTCACAACGACGAGTTCAAGTTCAAGGCGATCGGTCAAGGTTTCGCCGGTGGTCTGAAGCCGTTGGCCGAAGCGCATGGTGTTAGCATCGGCTAACCCAGGCTTGTTCAAAAAGCCCCTGCTAATGCGGCAGGGGTTTTTTTTTGCCAGGTGGTTCAGTTCCGAACCTACCTAACTTTGCGCGCACATTCGATGCGCATGGAATGCGGAGCTTTTGATGGTTAAGAAGTTGTTGGTTTCAAGTGCTGTAGTTACCATGCTGGCCGGGTGTGGCCAGGCAGCAAATGATGCTCGTTTGTCGCTAGCGCTTAACGAGCTGCGACAGAACTGCTTTGGCAACGATACGTACGACTGCCGTAGCCAGACTGTCGATTTCAACCAGAAAGTCCTGGAACTGACAGACTTTAAGAGCGACAGCGCGAAGGAGAGCATTACCAAGCTCTTCGGCGATGAGGGCTGGTCCCTGTATCAGGATGTCGCTAATGAGTTTGTCGAGGAAGGGATCGACACGCTCGAAGACATGCGCCCGAACATCTTTGCCCGCATATTCATGGGCGACTCACAACCGGTTTCCCCAAAGGGCCGGGTGATAACTTTCACTCCTGAAGACATGGCTGGGGCATTGGCCGAGGTGCAGAGAGAGTTTTCTGTTCGGGCTAAGAAGGAAGGCCTGAAACCAGACGAGAAAGCTCTCCGTGCTTACGCGCAGGTAGAAGCAGCCATAAACGGAAGTGGCGATAGCTCTGCCGCTGCCGGGGAGCCAGAGTTGAACGCTGGAGTTGAGACGAGTGCAGCAGGTGGGGGTGAGCCGCAGTTGAACGCTACAGTCGACACCACAGCAGTTGGCCCGGAGGCTCACAACGCCGCGGCCCCAGCATTCCCTGAACTCAATGCAGCGATCAGCGCGTACATTGCCGACCTCGATACTGACGGTGGCGTGGAGTACCCCGAAGGCCGTCAGATCGTTCAAGTTGACCTGAACGGAGATGGTGAGCTCGACGCAGCGGTACTCTTCACCATTGAAGGGGCTGGCGGTTCACAGATGGCCTACCAGACCCTTTCCGCGTTCTATCATGCACCCAATGGTTGGCAGTCCCTAGGTGGGGATGCTGCGATCAGCGGTAGCGTTCGTGAGGTACGAGTAGAAGGTAGCCGCACCATCTTTGTCGATGCGGTAATCCAAGGCGACGAGGATCCGCGCTGCTGCCCGACTCAGCCATTCCCTCAACGCTTCCAGTGGAGCGGAGATGGGTTCATCGAGCTCCCGAGAGCTTAACAGCGCGCTCTGCGCCGGCGGCCAAGGCTGCGATCCGGTGTGACTGAAAGGTGTCGGCTTTGAGCTGTAGGCGGAGGGGCGGGTAATCCTCTACCCGGATCACAAACGCCTATATGCAAAAATGCCACCTTTGGCCTTGCGGCTAAGGTGGCTTTTTTCATTTCATGCGCTTATTTGGTGCGAGAATTCGGAAAACTTGAAATTCGTTCGGTTCTCGCTGAAAAATAAGGAAGGTATTCGAGGGAGAGGGGAAAGGAAGTATGGGCTTTCGGTTCAGTAAACGGATTACGATTGTTCCTGGTGTGAGACTCAACATCAGCACTCGGGGTGTAAGCACATCAATTGGGCCCAGGGGGCTGAGCATGACTATGGGCCGCAATGGCACATACCTCAATGCTGGGCTGCCTGGCACTGGACTGTCCTACAGACAACGTTTGGATGGTGGCCGGCAGTCGGGCGCAGCACCGGCATTCGATCCAGATGCCTACACCGGGTCTATCAAAGTTAAGGTGGAGGACGATGGCACGCTGTCCATCACCGATGAGTCAGGGAACCCGCTTCCCCCAGCGCTCGCCAAGCGTGCGAAGAGTGACCAGGCTGTAGCAATTGAGGAGCTGCTCAACAAAGCCGCTCAGAGGGCCAATCAGGACCTTACAGATTGCCTCAGTGTACATGTAGGTACACCTCGTCCCGGTGACTCGCCTGCGCTACCACCCCCCTTTGCTATGCCGATGCCTACTGAACCAACTCCACAGAAGCCAGGCTTGATGGATCGGCTGTTCAGCGCCGGCAAACTTGAGGCTGACCGCGTAGCTCTGGACCAGCAGTACCAGGAGGACCTGGCTGAATGGACCGCAGCCCGGGACGCTCAAGAGGGTGAACGCTCTGAGGTGGAAAAGACCTTTCGTCTGGCAGCGAAGGGCTTCAGCGCGCATATGGAAAAGGCACTCGATTATGTGCTGAGCGGCATTACCTGGCCCAAAGAGACAACAGTGGGCTATCAGTTCACCCAGGACGCTGCGGGCATCGCGCTGGACGTAGATTTACCAGACCTCGCGGATACACCACGACGCACAGCTGAGGCCAAGGGCAATGGGAAGCTCACGTTCAAAAATCGAAGCGATGCCCAGGTCCGGCGCGACTTCGTCGGCATGTGCTACGGATCGTTGTTCAGGGTTGTAGGGGAAGTGTTCGCGGTACTTCCACCAATCAATCGCTGCCTGGTCTCAGGATACGTCCAACGGAACGATCCAGCGACAGGACGCCTTGAGGAACCGTACATCTTGTCTGTAGTGGTACGACGGGAGGACTGGGATCTCTTGGACTTCGACCGAATCGAGCACATTGACCCAGCAGACACGATGAATCGCTTTGGGGCGAGAGTGGATCTGGATCGCGCTGCGCAATTCCGGGAGATCCAGCCTTTCGAGATTGAGCAGTTAGGGTGAAGGTAACCGCGGCATCTAGATGCCGCGGTCTCTTGCGATTGTTAACCGATGATCCCTTTTGACTTGGCTTCTTTAAGCCATGCCGGGAACTCTTCCATCAACTTGTCGTATAGAGCTTCTTCAGTCAGGTCATGGAGGTCATCCATGGCGAAGAAGCTGCAGTTGTCGACAACCCTGCCGGCCATGTCGTCGAGTCGCTCCAGGATCCCGTAACCGTGTCCGCCCAGGCCAACTAGCTGCCAGAAGAAAGGACGGCTCGATGCTTCTATCATCAGCTTCGTGATTTCGCGATTCTGGTGCACGCCGCCATCGCTGATGAAGATGATGTAGACAGGCGTTTTGTCGTCGGACTGACTGTAATAGTCCATCACCATACGCATCGCTTTGGGTTCATCGTTGATGCGTTGGCCAACGTCCCACTTACGCCATCCACCGTGATCAGTGTCGATGTAGTTCGTATAGTTGGACAGGGTAGCCGGGGATAGCTGCGTTGGTTTTGCACCAAAGGCGAACACGTCGATCTCAGCGTCATCATCAAACGCCGCGGCAAGAGGAATCAGACGATTCAGCACCTCCTGAACGCGGCCCCGGCTGTATTGGCCATTCATAGAACCAGAGGCGTCGAGCACGAAGCCAAGTTTGGCCTTCACTGCTGTTAGGTTGTTCTTCTCGAGGCTGATCTGAGCCTTTTTCGCCAGGCTGATCAATGCCGGTGCTTGAGCCGCAATCTTCTTCTCGAGAGAGAACGTTGCTTGGACTGGAGGCGGCGCGGCCGGTACCGGAGAGGCAGGAGCAGGATCATCATTGACCTCTCCACCGAAATGGCGGACCAGTGCGCCCATTCCCTCACTGAAACCTTGAAGGTTAACCTGCAGGCGCCATTCGCCGCCCTTGCGGTAGATGTCAGCCACCATGATTGCTTTCTCTACGGTAAAGGTGCCACCGGAGAATTCGCAGGCCGCTGCGGGGGCGCTACCCTTACTGCTGATGGTGAAACGACTGGTACCGATGTCTTTCATCGCGCCAGCACCGTCAATCGCTGCAGTGAATACCAAGCGATCGATGGTGGCCGGCAGCGCAGAGAGGCTGATCTCAAACTCGCCCGGGGCCAAGAGCTTGATCGCGTCGGCCGGAGAGGAAGTCTGGTTGAAGAAGATCATGAATCGATCGTCAGATAGCTTCGACTGTGCGTCCAAGCCAAAGCAGGCAATATCGATCACCTGCTGGGATTGAATGTTGACCGCCATGGTCAGGCGATCAGAGATTCCGATGCTGGCCAGCGGCAGTCGCTGACCTTGTGTGATTTGCATAATGCGTCCTTGAAGGTTCAGGTCGATGCTGCCAGGACTAGTGCCCTGGCAGAGCCCTGTTCAGCTTAACGGCCGTCCTGGTTATTTCGATGGTGAGATGACCGGAACCATTGGCGCGCTTCGGCGACGGATTGCCCGGCGAACCAGGAGGCCGATTACCACCAGAAGAACGAACAGCACGCTGAAGAAGATTGTGTTGAAGAGAGGGAACGGCTCGGCACGGCTCGTGGTTGCTTTGATCTCGGTGATGTTGGGGAACATCGAGAAAATCTGGAAGCGCCAACCGTAATAGCGAATCAATACGAGTTGATTTGGGTCGCGCGAGTAGTCTTGGGCTTTCGCTTGCAGGTCAGCGCTATCGAATTTGAAGTACCAGGGGAACCCCCACCCAGTGTCCTCATTGCGATAGACCACTACTTCACGCTTTGAATCTGTGGAGACGGTGTTGATGAAATACACGTCCCGAGTCGGGCCGTCTGCCGGGTTCTCTGCGCTGATCACACCATCCGCATCCATCCGTTTCACCTCGACGCCGGTGACGTGAACAACGTCATGGCGCGGCAAGTAGTGATGGAAGCACACAGCGGCTACGGCTATCAGCGCCAAGCTGAGGATACCAATCGAACGTTTTACCCAGGGCATCAAGTGACTCTCTTTTTGAAATTGGCAAATATGCAGGGAAATTGATCCAGCTGCGCTGCAAAGTTGTTGCAGGCTACTTCAGTCCCAGTCGGCCGGAGATGCTGCCATAACAAAACAATTGGGCCTAGCGATTCGGTGGTCTCCGAACACTCTATTGCCAGCACCTGGTTCACTGGGCCGGGAACTGTGATCGAGTAGCGCTTGAGGGGTGTGGGCGTGGTAGCAAGGGAGTGTGTATTGGAGATGCGAGTTGCGTCTGAAGGCGCGGCTTCGAGGATTGCTCTTTTCGCAAAGGGCGATCCGTACCGGTCAATTTGTAATTGAGCTATCGGCGCGCTGGTCTCAGGTCATTGGCACATCCATCCATATGGCGCCCCACCCCCAGGACAAAAGCCCTGACAGGCGACCGCCATAGACCTGCCACTGGCACATCGTAAATCGCTGATAAATCCAGTGGTCGCCCCCCAGCAACCACACCCGCTTACCATAGTCCCTGAGCGCATCACTGGAGGGTTACTAACAAATATTGGGGGAGGCGGTGGAGGCGGGGGTACTGGCGTAGGTATGGTCGTACTGGGGCCTGATCTCTGCGCCCATGCGTAATATCCGTCGCCTTTTGCATAGGCTTCGTCCTCAACGCTATTGGCGTTACGAGTATATCGAACCGCAAAGCTACGAAGCCCCCAGTCTCGGTACTGGTCGACGTGAGTTAGCTCGTGAGCCCAGAGAGCGACATCATCTGCGTCAGACTGTCCTCGGAAGACAACAACATCGATCAAGGTAACTGCTGCCGCTGTGCCCCCTTGCTCGAGCAGGCGCGCTAAATTCAAGAACCCGTTGTCCCCGACCTTGTAAAGAACCAGGTTCATCGACTCCTCACTGGCGTAACCCGTGAGCTGCCGACGAATTTCAGGGGGTATTGGCATAGCGCCGTTCTTCGCTGTGTCGCGCGACGCCCGAATTGCTTGCTCAAGAACAGGGCCAGTCAAAAGGTTCGCCTGTAACTCATTCACTGCGTTCGCGACATCTTGGACCGCCTTTGTGGCGGTGTCTGTACCATCCTTAAGGACCTTGCCGGTTTGCTTCTCTATATTCTTTGGGCTCATGCCGCCGCTTTCCAGGTTGCATTTGACATCCAAGATGCCGCCGCAGGAGTAGGCAGGAGACGCCACCAAGAGTGTGCTCAGGGCAAGAGTTATTCCTTTAAGCCATAGAAGTGGTCTGATCACGATTCGCATAATCGACCCCAATGAAGTTCGCTAGGGCGATCCTTCGCTTGAGTCAGGCTGATCGGGTCTGTTGTTCTATTTGGTGATAGTAGTTGGCCACGTACTTGTCAAACCTGGTCCAGAGCTGCACCGTCGTGGCGAACTTGGAGATCCGGTGTTGGCGAGACGCATTAGCGTAGGCGCTAGAGCGGGTTGTGAGGGGAGTGTGCGTGCGCCAGGCCGGCGCACGCAGATCGATGCATTGCAGGGCAGGGCTTAGGAAAGCTCGGGCACCCGGTTAAATTCAAGGCATTCACCCAAAGAGGTGAATTTCGGATTACGACAGATCCACACTGTCAGAGCGCTGTAGGCCGCAGATAGCGCTGTGATTAGCGCCATGGTCGCTTTTCGTTCACGACGATTCCGCGCATCGGCTCTGGCCTGAGATTCGCCCTTACGGCGTGTACCGCCGTTGAAGAGCGATGCAATCAGCAGCCCGATGACTGCATAGAAGACAGAGATGAGTGTCAGCTTGGCCATGATGGTCAAGAAGATGCTCAGGCCGCCGCGGTTGTTTTTCACGGTTGAGTAGACGGCGTAGGCAATGGCCAAGACGAAACCAGTAACCACCGAAATGCTGGAGACCACACCAGGCATTTCAAGCCAGCGACATACCACCCCAACCACAATCCCAAGAGCAGGTAGCAGGTTTGTGATGAGCGCATCGGTATAGTCGCTGTAGATCGTTGCAGACCCACGATGATGGCGTACAACTGCCCATGCGGAGAGCAGCAAGCCCAGAACCAGCGTGTACTTCCAGCCGGGACCGTTGATGAACCACGCAAGAACCGGATTTTGAGGCTGGCGCTGCGTGCTGGCACCCTGCGGCTTGCCCACCGGAGCGCTTGGCATTGTCTGAGGGGACGTATGCTGCGCGGATTGAGATGACTGCTGTTTTTGTTGAGCCAGTACGGCTGCTTGCCTGTCGCGTTCGGCCTGTCGCTGAGCAGCTGCACTTTGTTCTCGAGCCTGGAGGGCCTTCGACTGTTCGGTATGGATGACTCCTTCAAGAACCTGAATTCGATCCCCCATGGCGAGGCGCAGGCATTTCTGATCTTGGCATTGATCCCGAGTTATCAACCATTGTCGTTGCGACTGTTTAAGGGCATCGGACTCTGAAGAAGCCGCTAAGGCGCGCTGGTAGGTACGGCTGAGGACATTGTCCACGCTAGACAGATACCCATCGCTGCAGATCTCGAGCTCTGCAAAACCCGATGCTTTGTTGCAGTCGAAGCTTGCTGCAGTTGCGCTGCCGGCAGCCAGGCCAAGTAGAAGCGCAAGTGCGCCCTTAATCAACATTCCGCTCTCCTTAAAAACATCCGTTCCTGATGCTGCATGTATCGGCAGTAGGGCATTTAGGTTAAGTGCGCTGTCCTGCTTTTAACCGGGGTGGAGACTTCTGCGTGAAGCCCGACGGGTTTTTAGCCTACAACCAGTTTTTTGGATAGTGGGACTAGCGGGGTGAGGGTGTATCTCCGTTGTATTCTGGCGGTGCTCTTGGGAAGATCGGTTTACTAAAGCCAGGTGACCCCATGAAAACCACCATATCCAGCGATGCCCTCACCAGAGTATGCAATATCCTTACAGAGGCGCGTAAACCTACCGCTCCGAGGGTGGAGCTGACACGATTTGAGCTCGCTCTCCTAGCAGACGGTGTGGCCACAAACTCGGACATCGGCGATTACCTGATAACGAGCGAATTTCGCGCCTATTCATCGATCGAGTACTTCTTTGAGGAACTATTCGCGCCACTAGAGATTGCGCAGCAGTTCATCTTCCGGCGCCCTGTTGACCCCCTCGATGAGGTACATGGGACGCAAGGTCTCAGCGCTGTGGATGCAACTGCTTTCCTCATTGGCTTGCAAGGCTTGGGGCTCCAAGTCGACCCTTCAAGGCTCGTGGAAAAGCTGTCAGATGCTCTGAAGGACAGGCACTCACTGACGGGCAATGAATTGGAGATAGTGCTGTATGGCAACTATGTGAATCGTCGACGGGTCGTGCTGAAGGCCAGGCCAACGGAGAGTGGTGGGGCCAAGCGCGAAACAACCCATGAGGACGAGGCAGGTTTCCGGTTCGCTATGCAGTGGGAGGGGGATTCGGTCGTTAAGCTTGAAGTCCTGGGGTCGCTTTACGAGGTGCCGAAACCTCAGGAGCACGTGAAGTGCGATTACTGCGGTCATGAATACTTGACGAACAACACGGCGGAAGCACGCATTCACCAGGACGTTCACACCCGAAGGCAGGAAATGTTTGACCCTGAGCCGGAGCAGCGATTCGCAAGCCACCTGGCTACAGATGTAGGTGGGGAGCGTGTCGATCACAAGTCGCCGCTATGGATGCATGGTGCTGTACTTGAGCGTGCCTTCGAGTTCAAGCGCGAGTTCCGCTACGATTTCGTGCAGTGGCCTGGATCGTCAGTTACGCGTGCTGGGGAGGAGTGGGTAGGCTGGCTGTTTGCTGCAGATGCGAAGGGCACGATTGCTGGTGCATGCGCATTTATGAATCGTGATGCTGCTGCGGCCGTCCCTGATTGGTCCTTACAGTGGGTGTGGTTAGCACCTAAGTTCCGACGGTCAGGCTTCCTCGATGCCCGGTGGGCAGAATTTCTCAAGCTTTATGGCGACTTTGATATCGAGCACCCGCTATCAGAGGCGATGCAGGCATTCGTCCGCAAGCACGGGACCGAGAAGCAGAAAGCTGCGTTGCCTGCTGCCGTGCACGAGTAGGTAGTAGAGGTGATCGGTCCTGACGCTGCACGGCGTCAGCCCGAGCTCGCCGGATTCACGCGTGAAACGGACACTGAGCGGCTACAGATGTCCGTTTAGCAAGTATCGATGACCCGGACTCTAAGTAGTGCATTACTCCTGGCGGTCATACCGTCGGGCCATTTTGCGCCGTGGCTACACCGCGCAGGTCCACCCTCTACATAGCCCGCCCTGGGCATCGATTCTAATTTTCGCACCCACATTTTGAGATGACATTACTCAGTAGGCAGGTATCCTGCTCCGTGCGTGGGTGCCCTTGGTTCTAAGAGGGGATTTGTCGCGTGCCGAAAAGGGGGCTGCCGGCCGCACGTTGGGTGTGCTTGTCGTCTTGGTGCTACTCATCCATTTGGGCACAGTCGAGGCCTTTTCGCTCAGAAGCGGTTAGCGGCGTGGGTCCCGGAGACTGGGTACCTGTTGACCATGCACAGCAGGAAAACCGCAGCTGCTGTAACCGGGATCGAGTTTTGTTACCCCCAGCTCCCTGACCCTTAGCGGCAAACTTAATTCACCCTATTGCCTTGGAATCCCAACCCCGGAAGTTAAGTTGACGAGCTCGCACCTAAGTGGGCACTGATCCATTCCGGCGCATGCTGTTTCAGGTATCGCACCAGAAATCCAACCGCTTACAAGGATCCGTAGGATGCTCCTCACACTGCTCGTCGCCCTCAACGCTGCATGCCTAGTTGGGGGGCTGCTCTTCAACGCCGAGCTGCTCAACTTGGCTGGTGCGGATATTCCGCTAAAGCAGCTGCAGGCGCTTGAGGTGTACAGCCAACTCCTAGCATCCGCCAGCGTGTGCCTTTTTGGCTGGAGGGTTTGCATATGGGCACACCGTAAATGGGGTGGGGCCCGCTACATTTGGCTCAGCGTCGCCCTAACATCGGCAATGGCTGCACCAGCCACCTGGTGGGTACAGGGCGAAGTGCCCGACCTCATTGCTGAGAAGTTTCCCACCAGCCTCCGGGTCTACAGCCTCTACGCTTATGTTGCCAAGAAGGGACTGCTATACGACTCGGTTCAGATACCAGGCCTCCCATATCAGGAGTACCGCGACCAAGGCGAAGGAAAGGCATTCATTGCCAATCTTGGGGTACTGATGAGTGTGCAGGGGTCATACGTCGAGAAGATTGACGGAAACTTCCCAGCCTTCGCTGCCGCCGTGTTCAAGGGCTATACGCGGCGCAACGGAGACGCGCTCTATGAGCGGCTGCAGTCTGAGGTGGTGCCGGCAGCCGTCGACATCATCCGTGCATATGGCCAGCTCGAGGCGCTACGGGCTACCGGGTTGGCGGGTAGCGAGTGGAAGCCCATTCCGTGGCCCAAGGCCAGTGAAGACCTTGGGTTCAAACCAACGGTCGCTGAGTACGCCCAATCCATCAAGCCCGGTCTGCGCAGTCGCTCCGAGGTCGCTAGAACCACTGAGGTTCAGCACATGGCCAGCGAAGCATTGGGCCCAATCTATGTGAATGGGATGGACGTCCTTGCCGGCCGCAAGGAGTTCGAAAAATACCTTCCACACATCGCCAGCAACATGGCGTACGACGTGTCTCACACCGACATTCGCGGCGAGCAAGGCGTGAATGTGCTCAAAAACATGTGGTTCGTTCCTTGGTCGCTGCTCAGCGGCCTCTTCCTGGGCGCACTCAATGTGGTCGGGCTGATTCTCTCCGCTGGCGAGCGGAGGGGGTTGATTCGAGGTCGCCGCTGGCTTGTTCGTACCGTTGCCATCGTAACGATCATTGCGGTCCCGCTGGTGGCCGGGAACGGCCTTGTTCACTCCACCGGCTACAAGACCGCGTTCCGCAGCATTGAGCGGGGCCCGACTGTATTGGCGGGTGTTTTCCATTGGGCGATGACCGCCGAAGCAATGCTTTACAACCTCACCAAGCCTCTGCTGAAGACAGAGTGACTGTTCATAAAATGGAGTTTCAACGTGCGTAAAAAGTTTGTTGCCTCGATCCTGGCGATTGCAATTGCCACCACTACTGGCTGTGCGCAGCTGGGAATCAACAAACAGCAGGCCGGTACCATCATCGGCGGTCTCGCTGGCGCTGCGGTCGGAGCCACCATGGGCAAGGGCAGCGGAAAGATTGTTGCCGTCCTCATTGCGGGTGGCATTGGTAGCTACCTCGGTAACCGTATCGGCCGCAATCTGGACGAGAAGGACCAGCAGGCCCTGGTACTGCGTACTCAGGAGTTGCTGAGCCAGCCGGCGGTCACCGGCAGCCCTATTAGCTGGGCCTCTGATCACTCCGGCGCGACGGCACAAATCAGCCAGGGCAAGGAGTTCACCAAAACCAAGATGGTTGAAGTTAAACATGCGCCTAAGATCCAGGCGGTGCCGTCGATGCGTTTGATCAACGAGCCCTATGTCACTAAGTCGAGCCTCAATGTACGCGCGGCCCCGGATCAGAAAGCGGACAAGGTGGGTGGACTCCCGGCCAACACGGAGTTCACGGCTGTTGGTTCGACCGGCAACTGGGTTCTGGTTGGGCGTAAGGGTGTCACTGTTGGCTACGTCCACAAGTCCTATGTTCAGCCGAAAGCACAGGCCGTGGCCAAGCGCGCCGCACCGGCAGTGAACCTCGACGAGATGGATGTCACCGCGAGGAAAGAAACACAGGCATTCGACCTCGATTCCATTCAGTCGCTCCCAACTCAACAGATCGCGGCCGAAACGGCCTGCCGGCCGGTCACTGTGAGCCTCAAATCCGCAAGCGGCCAGCCTGAACAAGAGCAGAACACCTTCTGCAAGCAAAGCAACGGCACCTGGGAACTGATCTAAGGAACCTCATGAAACAGTGCGCACTCGCGCTGGCTGTGATTGGAGCATTGGGCTTTGTGCCGAATGCTCTCGCACACGAGCTGGCATTTTCGAAGAAAGATCAGATCATGGTTGAAGTCCCTGGTACCGCCACCACCTGGTGCAAGCCGGACATTGAACTCACAATTACCCGCCCGACCTGGGACAATCAACAGATGTTGACCGGGCTCGTTTCCGTTCTCCCGTTTGTTCTCGGGAAAGACTGCCCGGCAGCCAAGGTTACTTGGAATGCTGTGGATGCAGCAGGCAAGCTGTACGCAAGCGGGTCTGGTCATGCGGCGAACCTCGGAATCGTGACGCTGGCGGAGCCGCCTGCTCCTGCTCCTGCTCCCGCAGCAACACCACCCGTGACGGCGGTCGCCGATCCAACTCAGACATCGTCGCCAGTTGAGAAGCCAACTGCCGAGACGCCCGCAACCGCGCCTGCTGTTACAGAGCAAACTGCACCTGCAGAGGTTCCTGAAGTAGCGGCTCCAGCACAGACCGTTGCGACACCGGCTGAAACTTCAGTTTCTGCCCCGGTGCCGGCAGTGGCAGCTGAGTCGCTACCTGTCTCGGCCCCAGCCCCAGCCCCGGCCGCTCCAGCAGCTGTGGTGGCCGCGCCGACCTCGGACTTCGGCCGGTCCTTGGTGATCAGTAACCCCCTGCTTACCCAGATCACAGACGGCGCAGGGTGCAAATGGGTCGTCAGCAAGAGCCTCCTCGAGCGGGGTGCTGACAGCCTGTCGTTCAGCGCCACTCCAGCAATGCCATGCCAGTCGTCAGGCTTCAGCGAGGGTGGGTTCGATAAGCTCTCGTGGAAAATCCAGAACACCTACCGTAGTGATACTTGGGGCAAGGTCTACGTCCATCCGAGCGGGCTGATGTTCAGCAAGTCCCTGGAAGAAGCTGTGAAGGGGAAGGCTGTATCTTTCTTCTCCCCCGATGCCGCCCAGGCCCTGTTTTTGCTGGGTGAGCTTCCCGAACGTCAGATGAAGGTTTACTTGGCGTACCAGCGCGCGACCTACCAGGTCCTCGGGCCGTTCAAAGGTGCGCCGTACTACGTGGTGACCACCTCCGACGAGTCTTTTGCACTGGATCCTGTCCAGTACAAGCAAGCCGCGCTCGAGGTCTTCCAGCTCATTAAGACCACCTCACCGACCACGGTGGGCCTGGCCAACTTCTTCGTTTCGCATAATCTGGACGCTCTGTATCCAGTAAGCGGCTGGGGTGACGACCAGAAAACGATTATCCGCAACCGGATGGGTGAGGAGCGCGGGCAGTTCCACTTCGACGCACTCAACGGCAGGAACTGGGCTCTTGGGCGCGAAAAGGAGCGGGTACAAGAAGAGCGCCGCCAGATGGAGCGGATGGCATCCCTGCATAGCCGCGTGCTGGCGCGGTATGAGCAGCTCAAGACGAGCCTGAAGGATTACGAAGGTCACGAGAGTGAGGCGCTTGCCCAGCTCGCAGGCATCCGCGCGCGCTTTACCACCCCGCTTTCCATGATGGACCCGAGCAGCTCGATGCGAGCCAGCCCGATGATGGTTCATGTGACCGGTAAGGACGGCGAGTTCTATGAGATCGACTTCCCGGCTAAGGGTCGCCTGCAGTCCGATCATGAGCTCGGGAAGGAGTGGTACATCCTCCCAGCCGCCAACATGACTCCGGTTGCCCCCCTCGTTAATGGCAAGGCCATTCCGACATTCAAGGTCTATTCGGCCGGTGAGCCCGAGGCCTGCAAACAAGCAAGTTGCGCGGACCGTGTTTCATTTGGGGCCGTCCTCGGCCGGGAGTTCCCAGATGCGGGCATAGACTCCAGCTGGACCCCTGAGGTGTCTCAGCAGCGCCTGAACACCTGGAACAACGCTTCCGCTCAAATCCAGTAAGGCATCTCGATGAACATTTTAAAGTCCCGAAAGACCCAATGGCTCTGTGCCTTCTCGATGCTGTTGGTTGCCGGCGCATCGATCGTCATGATCTCCAGCAACAGTGAGAAGAAAGCACAAGCCTACTACGAAGACTTCAAAGAGCGATTCTTCCTCCAGGATGTCCTCTCTGAAGGCGACATCTCCTACAGCGTGTTCTCCGGCAACCTGACAGTAGAGAACCCTGAGATCCGCCTGGTGGCTGCCCAGACCAACGGAGCTGAGCAATTCCTGCGCGGCATTTATGGGCTATTTGCCTCATCACAGGCCGGCACAACTGAAGAGGGTTTGGCTGGCTGGGTGAAATACCAGGTTGGCTCAACAACGGGCCGTGGCGCTGCTGGCGCCTACATCCATGCTGATGCTCTGAAGCTGAGTCACGACGGTGACAGCAAAAGCGGTGAGATTCGGGTCCAGCTGCTGGGAATGGACCAAGCCAATCAATACCTGTCCCACAAAGGCGCGGAGTTGGTCCTTGCATCTGATGTCATCGATGAGATTCAGCCGCGGGCGGAAATTGGCCCGAACAACGAGGTCGCTAAGTCGAACTACTCGTGGGGTGCAAACATGGCCGTCCGCTCCCCGGCGACTGGCTCGTTCCTGATCGCCGCTACTGGAGCCTTCGGTACCAAGGTCGATCTGGATCTGACCATCAGCCGTTCTGACGACGGAGAAGGCTTCATGAAGTTCGTCGTCACACACCGCAATGACGGGAGTGAGGTAGGGCGTATCGTTCGCGAAGCACAGTTCGCTGCGCTGCCTGAACTGGATGCATTGCAGGACATGCTGAAGACCTCTCTGACCGCCTTCATCGTTGGTGCCTACAACACGTCCACTGGCCAGGCCATTTTGGCTGATGCCGTGAGTGGTTTTGCGCGCAAGACCAAGGTTGAGTCTTACGACTTGATGTACGAAGGGTTCGGCTCGCTCAAAAAGCAGTACAGCGAGTTTGAGGACGCTAACCGGAAGCTCCAACTGCCCGCATTCTGTGATCAGACTGGTATGTCGGGCTGGCAGAGTAACTTCGGTGCCAAGGGTAAGGGTCACAGCGACTCGGAGTGTGAGATCGTGTCCAAGCTGGTTAAGAGTGGCTCCTTCAAGGAAAGCTACACCTTCCAGCCAGAGAAGACCCTGTTTGCTTCTCTGTTCGTCAGTACCAGTTATAAGTTGAACTTCAACTGACAGCGTAGTGAAAGGCTGCCCGGCTGATGCCGGGCTTCAGCTACGTCGCTGCTCGAGTGAAAAATCTACTGAACAACCCGTCGCCGAAGATGGGCACCTTCGTTGCGTCTGCTAAATGACAAATGGGAAAGCTATGAACACAAACTTGATCATGAGTGGCTGGGGACCAGTCATTGTCATCGGAGCAGGAGCTATAGTCTTGTTTACCATGACGGTAGTAGATCTTGCCTTCTTAATCTGGAGTCGCCGGAAGTTCAGGAAAAACATAATCCAAGCCCTAAAGAAAGGGCCGCCGTCCTGGAGTCAGGTCTGTTGTATTGCAGAGACGGATCATTTAGAGATGAGGCACTCAGTGTTCATCTTCAAGACCCTTATCCGGGACATTTTGGCAGGCAATCTGAATGGCCTACATAGCGACAATGTTCAAGTGCTTGAAGGCTACCTTGAGGAGCATCAGAAACAACTGCCATTTGAGGGGCTACCTAACGACACCAGGACTTTGATGGGGCGAGTGCAGACCTTGCTTGGTAACCACGCTGCTGAGTTGAATCCGCTAGCCAGCCAGATTCGTGAGATGCTCAAAATCAATGAGCCAATCAACCGTCGGCAGCGGTTTTACACGTTTGGGGGGTTCATGTTTGGTATCGCGGGCATTACTTTCGGTGTCTTCACATTCATATATCCGCCCACATCAGCGCCGGAAGGCGGGGTGCCTAAAAGTTCCGCCGCGATCACCGCTCCAAAGGTAGGACAGGAAGCTCCAACCCAGGAGAAGCCTATGGTGGTTTGCGCCCCTGGAGTCCCGGTCGCCCTTGAGTAGATCGTCTAGATGGCGTCCAGGCACTGCCCTGAGTCAGGGGATGGTGGCACCCCTGACTTTTAGTAAACTGGGCGAAGATGATTAAGGAGCCTTCAAATGGCAAACTCGAACGGCAATCCTAGTTTCACTCACACCATCAAGCTGAATGGAAAAATCCTGTTCCATGCCGACGAAGAATCTATCCGGGCTATTTTCACAAACCTTTCTGGGGTCGATTTCAAAGTTACGCAGTTCTTTACCTGGAAATCTCATGACGACTACTTGGTAACGATGGGGGAAATGCTGGAGGTGAAGTTTACCCCGGGATCGGTAATGGCCCTCCATCAATGCTCTGACGATGCGCAATTGGCCGAGCATAAGTTCTAGCGCTGAGCATAGGCGCGTTCAAATTTCCCTCGGCCTCATTCAGCTAAGGGCATCTAGCCCCATCCCCGTCGTGATTACCCAGGTGCGGCCAGCGAGTGAGCACCTGTAGGCCATGCCGACCTTACGACAGTCGCAGAATTGGGTCATTGCAGGCACACCGTCCCCGCAGAAGTACCGGTACTGTGGTCTTTGTCAGGTTGCACAAAATAACTCTCCTGCTCTTGTAGATCCGAACAAAGCATTGAGGGTCGGATGCGGCCATGCTCAACAAAACAAAAACTGACCGATCGGTCAAGGAGCACTAGATGAAAGTCGTGATTGCCCCCGATTCATTCAAGGAAAGTCTGTCTGCCGAGTGCGTTGCCCAGGCTCTGGCTGAGGGTGTCCGCCAAGCTTTCCCTGATGCGGAAGTGGTATGCGTACCTATGGCTGATGGCGGGGAGGGTACGGTTGCCGCCGTCTTGGCTGCGACTGGTGGTGAGCTCAGATCCAATCAGGTCCAGGGTCCGCTAGGTAGTGAGGTCACCGCGACGTGGGGGTGGCTTGCTGAGACCCGCACTGCAGTAATCGAAATGGCAGAAGCGAGTGGCCTTCATCTAGTGCCGGCAACCAAGCGGGATGCCACCCAGGCCTCTACTTACGGCACCGGCCAGCTGGTCCAAGCGGCTCTTCAGGCCGGGGCTCAACGGATTATCATGGGTTTTGGCGGGAGCGCAACAAACGATGGTGGGGTAGGCATGCTCCGCGCACTGGGTGCCCGATTCCTTTGTGGCCAAGGGAAGGAACTGCCGGATGGCGGCCTGGCGCTCCAGCGTTTAGAAGCCATCGATCTTGCTGGCCTGGACCGACGGTTGCAAGAGGTCCACTTTGAAGTGGCTTGCGATGTCGACAACACCCTCACCGGCGAGAAAGGGGCATCCCACGTGTTCGGCCCTCAGAAAGGCGCTTCGCCTACTCAGGTCCTGGAGCTTGATTCGGCACTGGGGGCTTATGCAGACATCACGGCCGAGCTGCTGGGCAAGGATGAACGCAACTTCCCGGGCGCTGGCGCAGCGGGTGGCATCGGATTCGCGGCAAAAGCTTTCCTCAATGCGAGCTTCCGGCCTGGCGTGCAGTTGGTCGCAGAGCTCGCAGGCCTGGCCGCGGCAGTGCAGGGCGCAGACCTTGTGATCACCGGCGAAGGAAAATTGGATCAGCAGACCCTTTTTGGTAAAACGCCAGCCGGTGTTGCCGCTGTGGCGTCGGCGGCGGGCGTCCCAACAATCGCCATCGCCGGCACCCTTGGCCAGGGCTATCAGCAGCTTCGTGAGATCGGCATCTATGCTGCTTTCTCAATCACCTCTGGGCCAATGTCGCTCGAGCACGCATGCCTCAACGCAGCTGAGCTCCTACGTGATCGCGCGTTTGACGTAATGAGCGTGTGGGGGATGGGCCGCGCCAACGCGTAAGGACCAGCTGTACAGAGCACATCGATGAAGCAGGCCTGGTCGGGATTGAGCGAGTCATCATCCGATTAGGCCTTCTGTTCCCAAGTATGAGAACCCATCTTGCATCTTCGCCAGTTTGTAGCTCGCATACCCAGCTATCGGCGCCGCTCCCCGCTCCACGTCAGGTAGCGAGCCAAGATACTTTCCGAAGCACTGTTATGGCTTTCCTCCGGCGGCGGGCTAGTTACACTGGGCTCCTAGTTGTCATACCCTCACTGAGGGCATGACGCCAAAAACTGCACGGCGGTCTTCGCTGGTGCATTCCAATGGAATAGGAACTCAACTGTGACTCAATCTCTCAAACCGGGTGAGAACACTGGCCTCAGCGTTGCCAATGGCCAGGTGCTGGTTACTCACGCGGCCGGTGCGAACCTTGACGTGAACCTAACGGCCTTTCTGGTGACTGACTCCGGAACGGTACGCGACGACAGCGACATGGTCTTTTTCAACGCCCCGGAGCATATATCGGGATCCGCGGCATTCTCGCCACCCATCAACCAGGCAGGCGTGGTAAGCCATAGCATCAGCTTTGATCTGAGTCGGATACCAGAAACCATCAGTAAGATCGCGATCACGCTGACGCAGGACGGCAGTGGTGGCGGTTTCGCACAGGTGAAGGATCTCAGGGCGAAGGTAGTCACTGGTGACCAGGTCCTGGAACTCACCCCAGGGTCGTTCGAGGGTGAGACTGGTATCACTGTACTTGAGTTGTACGTCCGGAATGGACAGTGGAAGGCCCGTGCAGTCTGGCAGGGGTTCGCTTCCGGTCTCGCCGGGCTCTGCAATATGTATGGCATCGAGGTGGATGAAGAACCGGCGGTAACCGCGCCGGAGCCTGCCCAGCCCAAGCCAGTGAACATCACAAAATCTGTTGTCACCCTCGAAAAAGCAGGCGCTGTACACAAGGTCTCGCTGGAGAAGGGCGCGGCAGCTCCAAAGACCATCAAGGTCAGCGCTACCTGGGTGGACAATGGGGATGGCCAGGATAACGACGATCTGGACCTTCGGATTGGCATCCTAAGGCCGGACGGTCGCATGTCTATCATCCAGGCCCCAGACAAGCGTGGAGCCCTCGGCGCGGATCCGTATGTATTCCACACCGGCGATGTGGTGAGCGCGAGCGCGTCCGCACCGGGGATCGAAACGGTTGAGATCAACCCTGCAATTTCGCACCTCATGGGGGGCAGGGTGGCGCTGGTCTGCAGCGTCTATTCAGCCGTCGACAATGGAGCGGTGTCGGTAGCTTCGCTGAAGCCGAAGATGCGCATGGAATATGGCGACCAGGTTGTCGAGTGCGCTTTTGAATTCAAAAGCGGGTTCTTCAGCAGCTTGGTGTACACGTACGTGCTGGGCACGATCGAAATTGATGGTGACGCCATTACTATCAGTCCGAGCGGTGTGACATCCAAGGCTAGTTCTGAGGCTACGCCTTGGCTAACTCGGAAAGGGGACAAGCTGGAGCTCACCGTTGACGGCCCACAGGTGTTCAAAGGCCGGCCGATCGAGCGGAGCGGCAAGAAGCAATACGTTTGAAGTGCGAGCTGGCGCGACGGGTATAGCGCGCCAGCCACCTGGTGGTCATCAAGAAGTGAGTTGAAATGCATCAAATATCCAAGATGTTTATTGGCCTGTCATTGGTCCCTGCAGCATTCCACGCGATTTCGCTGACGACTGTGGCTGAAGGGACTGTAGATCTGTCCACATGGATTTATCCCTTTTCAATTTTTCTCGGTGGTTGTGTGCTGGCCTGGGGATTTGAATGGGGCACGAGAAATACCCTGAATAATCGAGTGATCGTCGACTTGAAACCGAATCTGGTGACCCTCAGCGGGACCAGCTTCGAGTGTTCGTTTTCGTCGGCGGACCATTTCATCACCAGCCAGGGACAGCTTGCCCATGACATTCATGCTGCGGCGACGGAAGCCCTTTTCAAACCAAATCAGAGTGTAGGGCTGCGCAAAGCTGCTCATGTACGTGTCTGGCCTGGGTCTATGACCATTACGGACCTTGAAATGGGGGCACTACAGGCGGCGATGGAGGAGGAGTTCATTGACCCAATCATTGAGGTCATGGAGCAGGCTGCCTGATCTTTCCAATACGGGTAAACAGGCAGTAGTCTATCGAGAGCCAGGGGGGCGATTATGGAGGGGCAATTCACACTCAGTGGAGAAGAGATGGATCTTGAGATCCGTCATCGAGAACGACGTGTCTCACGACGATTCACGCAGTTTCGGGGGGGCTCGTGCGGGGTTACCTTCGTGGTCTAGCGCTACTGGTTGTGTCGTGGTTCCAAGCGGTGTCAGCTGCACAAGCGGGGCAGGTTCATGATCTGCCGCCCCCGTTGTTATGGGTGATCTTCGTCTTCAGTTAAGGTACATTCCGGTGTTTTGAATAACTAATCTATTGAAGGGGTATGAAATGTCAAAGAATCTCGAAGAGCGTGATCCACTTGCTACTGAGATAATCTCGCGCATTGAAGATTTGTGGGTGTCCACCCCTGATGATACTGCTATTGCTCTAATTCATGCTGGCATGCAGCTACTAGCTAGGAATCATCCGGCGAAGCTGACTGGAGAGGATAAACAACGGATAAAAGAGAACTATCCGCAAGCTACAGTCGAACTTATGTCGAAAAGATCAATGACAGATACGGGGGTGGTTATGAGCGTGTTCGCTGCATTGACCCATGCCCGAATCGCTATTGATTACAATCCTGCATCGCATGTTAAATCGATTAAGGATCTCGATTTTGAACATGAAGATCAACTTGGAGAAGTGAATGCCATAATTATGTCTGCGTATGATAGCGCCCTAGGAAAAGGAATTAGCGCCTTCGGTGTAACAGCTATTATGGTGTTGATTGCAGTTGTCCGTGGTCTGCAAGCTGGTGTTCATCCTTATCAGATAACAAGACCCTTGTTGGATG
Source organism: Pseudomonas arcuscaelestis (assembly GCF_016881005.1). Classification (GTDB taxonomy): domain Bacteria; phylum Pseudomonadota; class Gammaproteobacteria; order Pseudomonadales; family Pseudomonadaceae; genus Aquipseudomonas; species Aquipseudomonas arcuscaelestis. The sequence goes on from NZ_JACOPV010000009.1 coordinate 187,554, forward strand.
GTTTGGATAAGGCTATTTCTAGCCCAGGAGGTCCGAAGCCAATAGATGAAAACATGATTTTGGAAACATTGATGCGGCAAATGGGAATATCCCGCCAAACAGCAAAGCAGTATATGGAGCTGGCCAAAAAGCAGATTGCTCAGGAATAGTCTGGAGATCTGTAAAGGCTCTACCCACAGTTTCAGGAGAATGCACAAGCAATCCAGGTTCGTGATCTTCCGGCACCGTTGTCGTGGGTTATGCTCGTTCTTGGCTAAACGCAGCCCCGTCGACTTCAGCCGGGGCATTGATTTTCCAGAGTCGCCACGGATTGTGGGAATTTTTCTCACCTCAAAAATCCGGCCAACAATTGGTACCGGTCGACCGGGAGTACATGGGAAAGTCGTTCCAGGACGGCGTTGGCTAAACCAATTGGTCTTTGCTGACATTGACAGTTGTACCAGATGTCGTACTATGTGAGCTATGACAGGGGCCTGCCGTGAGGGCCAAGCATATCCTGTCTGGATGCTTTGAAACCTGACCAATTTCAAAGCCAACAAGCATCCGCAGACCCCATCCCGCAAAGGTGAGGTAACTGCCATCCACTGAATAGGTGGGAGGAATCAAGACCATGCAAGTTCTCACTTTTAGCGAAGCCAGAGCCGGCCTGAAGCAAGCAATGGACGACGTGTGCAGGGATCATGAACCCACCGTCATCACCCGCCAGCGCGGAGAGCACGTAGTTCTGATGTCGCTGGAGGATTTCAATTCGATGAACGAGACCATGTACCTCCTGGGTACTGCGACAAATGCCTCGAGACTTCGGGAATCCATTGCTCAGCACAAAGCCGGAGAGGCCTTTTCGAAGGATATCCCCGTTAATGTCACAGAAGACAAAGCAGCAGAATAAGAAGGCCGCAGCCGAAAACGCTCAGGTCTCGTTTACCCCACTAGGTTGGGAGGACTTCGAGCACTGGCGCACGAACGATCAGAAGATTCACGCTGAAATTTGCCGCCTGATAGGTGAATGCATGCGTACTCCTTTTGAGGGCCTGGGTAAGCCAGAACCACTCAGAGGAGACCTATCTGGCTACTGGTCACGCAGAATTACTAAAGAGCACCGGTTCGTGTACTACTTCGGTGCAGGTACGCTTACGGTTATCGCCTGCCGGTATCACTACTGAGGCAATGGTAGCCCCGCGCGCGGGGCTCGCTCTATGTTGGTAGGTCGTCGAGGCAACCAGGAACCCCTCAAAATCCGGTACAGGCCGTGGGTCGAAGGAAATGACGGCAGCCTGCCGGAAAGTGCCTGAAGGTCTGTTGCTCTGTTGCTCTGTAGTAGGGTGAGGCGCCCAGCGGCTGAGTCTGATGTCCAGGTCGTAATACCGTTTTCCCTTCTAGGTTCCCCTGGTCAGGCTGCATTCGAACTGGTCATGTCAGACAGCAAACATATCGGATCCCCGAATCACGCTCTCCAGGAATTCGAATGTCCGATCAAGCTTACGCCTAAGGCAATATTCATGATGAGTCACCAGATGATCGTAGGCATCTTGATTCTGTTAATGCTCGTTTTTGGTTGAGGGTAACCTCTTGCGTTCATTGGTAGGAAATCCAATTGCTTCATTGCCTAGGTATGAGTGACTGAATTTCCGACCAGGATATTTGAAAACGGGCCAGAAATTTCCGGATTCGGTCAGAGTCGTTTGCTGATGACTTAGCCAGCCTGGTATGAAAGAAGAGCTTGCGACCGGCTTCAGCCTGGCTGGCCGCAGTGCAGCACACTTTCAAGACAGCTTCCAACTGCAGTCGGTCAAACAGGTCAATCTCGAGGCCTACTTGTTCAAGGTGTTGGGAAAGCCTGTCCTGGCTGGATTGCACATTCCAGTCACGGTTCAGGCGGTTCATCTCTCCCTCGACTAGATCGAGGTCAATCCTCCCGCCATCAGCCAAAGTACCCATCCGTGTAATGGACGCTGAGAGCTCCCGAAAGTTACCAGTCCATGCAGCATCTTTCGCGGTCGCAAATTCCAGGTACCGCCGGCGAGCCTTTGCATTAAAACGAACCATATGACCCTGCTCCTTTGCGTGGCGCTGCAGTTCATAGTCGATGTTAGGCTCGATGTCTTCAGTCCGCTGGGCGAGCCCAGGCAGTTCGAAGGTCCAGGTGTTGATGCGAGCAAGTAGATCCTCACGAAACAGGCCCTGAGCTACCTGGGCTCGCAGATCCTTGTTGGTGCCGGCAATCAGGATGAAGTCTGACTCAACCTCCTTATCAGAGCCCATCGGTAGAAACTTTTTCTCCTCGATCGCCTTGAGCAGCATCGCTTGTTCATCCAGTGGCAGTTCCCCGATTTCGTCGAGAAAGAGTGTGCCCTTGTGGGCGGACCGAAGAAGCCCTTCGCGTGCCTGCTGCGCTCCGGTGAATGCCCCGCGGGTGTGCCCGAATAGTGTCGACATGGCAGAGTCGCCACGGAGAGTGGCGCAGTTCACCTCAACGAACGTGCCGTCTAACTGATGACGTCCTCGCTTTAGTTCAAAAATTCGGCGCGCCAGGAACGATTTCCCCGCGCCTGTCGGCCCACAGATCAGGATGGGCGCATTGGAGCGCACGGATACTCGCTCGATTTGATCGATCGTGCGGTTGAATGCCGCGTTTCGGGTTGCAATCCCGGACTTCAGTAGCTCGGTTCCCTGCAATCGCTCAGCCTGAAATCGCTTGGCTATTTGGTCATATCGCTCAAGGTCGAGATCAGTTACCACATGCTTTCCTGCCGGCGACGGCTCATCGTCCCGGAAACCACTAGGTTGGGTTTGGACTAGCTTCGCCGGAACATGGCGAGATTCGGCAAGCAAGAACCAGACTATCTGCTGAACATGCGTCCCCGTGGTGATGTGGGTCAGGTAGTTCTCATTGTCAGGGTCAAATGGATACCCAGCGGCAAAATCATGCAGAGAGGCATAGACCTCCTCGAAATCCCAGGCGTTCGTCATCTTCATGGAGTGGAGGCAAACCTCGGTTTCGGGGGACACCTGCGCGATGTCTTCCTTCACCTTCAAGGCGAGATCAGTGTCCCAGCGCCCATCCCCATGAATCAACTCAAGGCGATCAATCATCAGGTCAGGCTGCTGACATAGTGAGATGGTTGGCCGCCACTTGTTCCAACGCTGTTCACCCTTGCCGACGCGGTCGAGCTTTGACCCAAGAATGCCGATGGCTACTGTCTTCTTATCGTTCATTGGCTATCCACAAAGATATGTTGCGATAAAGAAATATAGATTATTCAGTAATCATCGCACACCTATTGAGTGCCTCAAGCCCTACCAGTAAAGAAATAACCTCTACAAACAAGAGGTTAGGAATTTTCCTGTGCAGTGGGTATTCGCTTGGCACGCATCTCGCAAAAGTAGTTTCCCAACAGGAACTCACAGGAGCGAAATCATGAGCACTCAAAACTACCAACTGCTGGAAGTCGAAAACGGCAAGCCGATCAAAATGTGGACCCAAGGTGTCCCAGTAGAAGCTGAAGCCAAGCAGCAGTTGATGAACACTGCGCAAATGCCGTTTGTGTTCAAGCATATGGCTGTAATGCCGGACGTCCACCTGGGTAAGGGCTCAACCATTGGAAGTGTGATCCCTACGAAAGGCGCGGTTATTCCCGCTGCGGTCGGGGTTGACCTCGGCTGCGGAATGTCGGCTGTCCGCACCTCGCTGCGCGCAAGCGATTTGCCCGACAATTTGTTCGGCCTGCGTACTGCAATTGAGAAGGCTGTCCCGCATGGGCGCACCTCGGGACGCAATGGGCGTGATAAAGGGTCTTGGGAAACTCCCCCTGCTATCGTGGATCAGGCCTGGGCTGCCCTTGCGGGGCGCTTCAGCCAGATCACCGACAAGCACCCAAGTATTGAGAAGTCCAACAACCGTAAGCACCTGGGAACATTGGGTGGCGGCAATCACTTTGTTGAGGTGTGCCTGGACGAGACCGAGCACGTTTGGGTGATGCTACATACCGGCTCTCGTGGCGTAGGCAATATGATTGGTTCGTACTTCATCGAGAAGGCTCGTGAGGAAATGCGCGAGCACATGGTGAACCTGCCAGACCGGGACCTGGCATACCTGCAGGAAGGGACTACCAGCTTCGACGATTATGTTCAGGCTGTAGAGTGGGCCCAGGACTTCGCCAAGCAGAACCGTGCTGTGATGATGCTGGCGGTGCTGGATGCAGTACGTTCGATCATCACAAAGCCTTTTGATGCTCGACTGATCGCTGTCGACTGTCACCACAATTACGTGGAGCGCGGCACTTACTTCGGGGAAGACATCCTTCTCACCCGCAAAGGGGCCGTATCGGCTCAGAAAGGGCAGATGGGGATCATCCCCGGGTCGATGGGAGCCAAGAGCTTCATCGTGCGCGGGCTGGGCAATGAGGAGGCCTTCTGCAGCTGCTCGCACGGTGCCGGCCGCGTGATGAGCCGCACTAAGGCAAAGGCGGTATTCACTGTCGAAGACCAGGTGAGAGCAACCGCGCACGTTGAGTGTCGCAAAGATGAGGCTGTCATCGACGAGATCCCTATGGCTTACAAGGATATCGATGCAGTGATGGCAGCTCAGCGTGACCTGGTTGAGGTGGTTCACACTCTGCGGCAAGTCGTATGCGTGAAGGGGTGATGCGGATGAGCAAGGATCTCCTTCTGATCGACGGCTCCAACGGAGGTGGCCAGGTACTTCGTACGGCCCTCAGCTTGTCGATGATCACCGGCAGGGCATTTCGCATGAAAGGGGTTCGGGCACAGCGATCTCGCCCGGGTTTACTTCGGCAGCACTTAACCGCTGTCCGTGCCGCGGCTGAGATCTGCAGCGCAGAGACTCTGGGTGCGGAGCTCAACTCGATGGAGATTGAGTTCCGGCCTGGGAGAGTGAAAGCGGGTGCGTATTCGTTCGCGATCGGAACCGCTGGAAGCACGCTGCTGGTGTTGCAGACTTTACTGCCGGCGCTTCTCCGGGCTGATGGGCAGAGCACAGTTCGGATTGCCGGGGGGACACACAATCCCTCGGCTCCGCCTTTCGAATTCATTCAAAATGCCTGGCTGCCTTTGATCCGCAAGATGGGGGCGAAGGTGGAGGTGGCATTACTCAAGCATGGGTTTGTACCTGCTGGGGGAGGCCTGGTCGAGGCGACAATTCAGTCATCAGCATTCAAACCGCTAGAGCTGGTCAGCGGGAGTGATGGACCTGCCGAGATTGTCACGGCCGGTGCATTGGTATCTGCAATACCAGTTTCAGTGGGGAGTCGTGAGCTTGACTGGGTTGCTTCAAGGCTATCACTGGAAAGGCGGTACCTCACGGTTACCGACTTGGGCGATCAGGCTGGGCCAGGTAACGCTGTTTCAATCACTGCCACCCGAGGTGGGGTAACCAACGTCTTTACCAGCATCGGGAAAGAGCGCATGCGTGCTGAGCAAGTTGCAGACGCGGCGGTAGGCGAGTTCAGGGACTGGGCACAATCCAATGCCTCATTCGGAAACCAGCTAGCGGATCAACTGATGCTGCCCATGGCTCTTGCCGGGGCGGGTAGGCTGACTACTGCGCGCCTGTCAAATCACATCAGGACAAACGCAGCAGTCATAGAGCAGTTTCTCCCTGTCGAGGTGGGTATCTCTTCAGGCAACAACCAGGTATGGATTGATGTGGGGCGTCGGAGCCGATAGGTAACCACTGCAAATTGGGTCAACTGCGCCGAGCGCGGTCATCCCCTCCAAACCCGGCTTGGCTGAGTTATGGGCGAAATCTCAAAGATGCCTCGAGTACTCAAACGAGGCATGCTCCAGGACCGGGCCCTGCTCATTGGTGTTCACAACGAAGCTATGGCCAGTATTCATGAGTAGCCCATCATCCAGTTCAATGTCGGGGTGCCCATCCTGCAGGCTTAGATATTTGGAAAAGCTCTCACACAACGCCAAGACGCACAGGTTGTAACGCCTGTAGGATTTGTATAGCTGGGAGAAAGGGCCGGTGAATCCTATGTCCGAATGCTCCATCCATCGATGGGCAAGGAGCAGTACCTTTTTGTCAGCGTGTTTGATGCTGGTGCGGCATTTCTCCTCCAGACGAATAGCCAGGCACAACATGGCTGGTGCAAGTGCTGGCGATCCTTCAAGCGCTTTCATGTCGAAGAGGACCAGATCAGATTCCGTTCCCAGTGAGAAAGGTCCGTTGAACAGGGCAGCATAACGCCCGCCACCGTAGAAAGGTGCAAGTGCCTCGGCGATCACACCTCCCTCAAAGCCCTTCCAAACGAACATTTCGAGGGACCTAATGAAGTCTCTCAAGGTAGGCTCATCCGATACTGCATAGCGTTCACGGTCCCGGTAAAAATCCGACACTGCCTCTTGGATGATGCGTAGTAATTGTTGGTCTCTAATGCTGAAGTCAGGGTCTACAACACACATCATCAGGTGAAGAATGCGGGCGACCCCTGAGTGATGTTCTTGGTCGGCGTTACTGCCAGGGTAGTTGCCAAAGGGGTTCAGGCAGGTGCGGCCGATTCGTGAATTGGGATGGAGGGAGAGACTCACATTGGTGAAACCCACCTCTACTAGGTGGTCCAGAGTCCCATCGTGAGTAGCCCAAATGGTGTGAGGGGATTGCGGCGAGATGATCTTCAATACTTGTGTGACCGCGAAAGATCGGTGCTCCTCAGAGGTATAGGCAATCGCGGCGCTTGGACTTCGATAGGACGTATCCCATAGGTCGATCGATGGAGTCGCAGCAGCATCTACAAATTCTAAGGGCTCGCTTTCCAGGACGTCTCCATTGCCGGCAACGGAGATACTGCGCTTGTGGAATTCGACTCGTTCCCTTACAGGCTGCGCCAGGATGTGATCATTTGCAAAGCTCTCAAGGAGTCGCTGGTATAGCTGAAGGAGAGGGCGGTGCAGTTTCCCATTGTTGGCACAGGCAGCCTCCAGCATGCCAAGAGTCAATTCTAGCTGTGACTGCTGAATGCTATTTAGCCCGGCCATCAGCTCATCCAGGGCAAAACGCGACCACTGATCGACGGGGATCTCCCGGCCGAAATTCTCAATCAAGGTGTCAAATGGAATTGCTACCAACTCCTGTTGTTGGGCATAGGTTTGCAGGGCTGTGGCCACATCCCACGAGTCGCCAGCTGATTTAAGCTCGGCATGGCGTTGGGCCGCTCGATCTCGATCCGGATGGCCAGCAATCAGCAGGCGAACATTCTCGATAACGTTCCAGTGGCTCCCGCTGAGCAAGGCCAGGAAGGCTTGGCTGTTCAAGGAAGCATATGAGTCATACCCCATGAGAGAGGCGAGAAGCTCGTAGGTGTGACCAACAGATGGTTTGGTGCCCAGTTGGTCGGCCAGGTGCTGGCGCAGGGCGTATACAAGGTTTTTGAGCTGCATGAGTCAATCCTCAGGGCTCGCCGACTATATGAGAGTGCGCGTTTAAATCCTGTCGACAAGCGAGAGGGTTGATCGAAATTGGTGGTGGTGCTTCGCCTGTTTCTACTCACGCACAAGTAAGCCGGGCGGCGAGCGAACTATAGGGGATTGAGCAGGAGTGTGGAAGGCTAGGTTCCGGGCATCAACGGGCTTTCGGGACGGTGCTGCATACAGTTCGCTGCCTCCTGGATTAGGCAAACGGACATTGCTCGCGGGATAATGTCGGCTCAACTCGCCAGCTCAACCGGCAGCTTCAAATATCAGCATTTCGGATTTTTCAACTCGAAGGTGATTCGGTTGGACGCCAGGGCCCGGTAGCGTTAGGTTCTGGCGCATTGGAGGTAGGGCGCTCGAGTAGTGGAGGACAGTGCCGTGCTGCTGTAGTGAATGTCAGGCCGCCTGGCGACTGTTGCCGGGCAGAAATAGCAATAGGGGACGTGGATGTACGAGATCGAGGCGGCGCGCTACAAGGAATTTCAAGGGCTCTGGGCTAATGGCAGCTTCGGTCAGCAGCGGCTTGGCCAGGCCTTTTACAACCACTTCAAGTTACACGCAATGGCGGACCAAACTGGATTGAATGCGTTGTACGAAGCTAATTCGGACCAAGCTAACGTGATGATTGCGCAGCTTTTTTCCATCCGTTGACGGTTTAAATCTAAGGAAAGCGGCGCCAAGGGGCCGATGAATGCAATGAGGTACCAATGAGATCCGATACCCCAATGATTGCTCAGGGTGATCCACTCGCCACTCTGAGGGACGCGGCAGCGTTTATCTTCCACGCTTCTGTAATGGCGGTGCCAACCGATTTGCCTCAACTGCCACAAGGGCTTGACGCGCCGGCCGGTAATGTTGTGCCAGAACCTGAAGCTTGGGCTGAGGGGATTTCATCAGCATTCGCGACCTCGCCGGCGTTCTCGGAATTTATGATCAGCTGTGCTGCGGCTTCGGTAGTCGTTCTCGAAGCGGATGACCCGGTTGAGAGTCCTTCAGGGATGCGGCTTTGTGAAATGGCCAGCTCGGCAAAAGCGGCTCAAGTACTCGGGCAGTTCAGGATCGAGCTTCTGAAGAAGCCCTTGGACATTCGGTGGTTGGGTATTGTGATGTTCAGCATGGTGAGGACGTTTGAGAAAGCTATCAGCGAAGCGTCAGCCTCAGGTATGTGGAACGACATGTCGTTCTTGATCATGTTCACCAGTAAAGCGCTCACGTCGGGAAATAGTGGTGACCTGCGGTTCCTCATGAAACGAATGCTTTCGATACCAGGACTAGCTGATAGCCTTAGGCAGCACATTTCGACGCGCGTCTGCATCACGTTGTCGACGATGGTCTCGATTGAACCCGGAGCATCCTTCTTCGAGGCGCCAGAGCCAACGAAGCTGCATTGAGTGTCACAGACGTTCGCGTGTATTCGGTTGAGAGGTGTCTACGTGCAGTGCCATTTCAAGACCGGCCCTGGAAATTCAAGGTGACGATAGGGATTTCCTCGGGTGGTATCGCATAAAAAATGAGTAGGGGTTTTGGTTGGTCAAACGACCGTTTGAATTTCCGCCAACTCTCATAGGCGGAAATTTGCCAAATATTGATTTGAAGGGGATGTGACGGTGTACCGGCCCCTCATAGATGCGAAATTAGGTAATAATACGTGTCTGATTTTTTAGCTTTATGGCATCGCGCACGTTAGCTATCAGCTCTTCACCTTTTATCACGGGTAGTCAATCAGAATCTCTGATCAGTCATTAATTCAATCAGCCTTGTGCTATTTGCTAGCAGTTTCTCAGCTAGGTTTCCGGAACTGGGAACATTGATTAATGCCAACACCAGGTCCCTAGGATCCGAGAGTCGTTGAACGGTTCGATAGTCAGGGATTCTGTATTTGTGCCGGAGTTGAACGATACGCGTCCGGGAATAACCAGTTTGTTGCGCAAGCTCTGCATCTGGCATTGATCCCACTAATGAGTGCCACAGCGGACAAACCTGCGGCTTGGTTATTTTTTTGAAATTTGGAATGCCCAAGGACTGCCGGTGTCGACGAACTGTGAGGCGCGGTAAGCCGAGGGCGTCAGCTAAATCACAGTCAGGGATGGTACCCAGCATTCGGATCTCAGAATCACTCCAAGAATACGGAGGAAGGATTGGCTTAATTGGTAGTGAAAATTCAGGTATTCCTAGTACTCTCCTACGATTTCGAATCCACTTCACGGGGAGGTCCAAGAGTTTAGCAATGCGGGTATCTGTATCCGTACCCAGCAGTGGCTCTTTCTTGCTCCAATATTTCCGAGTCTGAGCATCTGATAACGCTCGCTTGGCTTCGATACGAGACATTGCAGTAGGAGGTATGCCAAGATGCTCCCTCAGCTTGCAGGCTAATGCTTGGGGGATGTTAAACTCAAAAGCAACGACTGCATCGGGAATAACCCCAAGAGCACTGATCGTCGCTGAGTTGACTGTGTATGCCCGCCCTTCTGCCGGGGGCGCATGTAGGCGCTCTCGCTCGTTGGCGAGTATTTCATAGGGTACACCATAGATACTGGCGATTTGGAATAACGGAATCACCCCAAAGAGCTTGTGAGCATTATTGGGATTTAGGGGGTTTTCAGAAAGAAGTTTCACTTAGTCACCCTAGCTAATCTCAGTTCTCTAAGTTCGTCGTAACCACCTGTTTTATGGTGGATTTCCGCCTAAAACGTGAGGCGGTAATATTGCGAAATTTCAGGCCAAACCTGCCCGTTAAGCTCCTAATCCTGGGGGCTTCCACGTAACTAATGCGCAGCGCCCTCTTCAGCGATACTAACCTCTTGGATGCGAATCAACACCACCACGGACTACTGAGATAACGCGTGCGCTCATGTAACACAACTTTAGTATAGTCTGAATTTCATAGGGCTGTTTTGGCGTGACAATCATCAATGTATGGTTATGCTGTCGTCACACAAGCAACGACTGATCGTCATGTCTCAACTAGCCAAGTCCATCACCTTACGTGAGTTACCGTCAGAAGCTATCCCCCTGCTCGGTGTGACGTCTGATCGCGAGTTAGCAAAACAGTTCGGTACCTCTGCCTACTACATCAAGTGTGCCAGGCAGGCGCTTGGCATTCCGGCCATATCACGAGAGCGTGAGCTACCGGAGGGCTTAATCGATTTGCTAGGTAAGGTAAAGGACGTCGAGCTGGCGAAACGTTTTGGTGTGTCCTTAGCCACCTTGTACAGGATGCGAGAGGTACGTGCTATCCCGCGGTATCGCAAGAGCTCAGCGGACGAACCGGAGGGAGCTGACACCACCGCAACACGCGTCAGAGTCGAAAAGAAAGTATTAGATGAGCATGCGGCGGCATTACTGGGGAAAATAAGCGATTGCCAAATTGCAAAGCAGTTCGGGTTAGATCGTTTTAAGGTGCGTTATGAACGCATAAAACTCGGGATCGCCGCTGCACCTCGTGTAATAAAATGGCCCCTGGAACTACTCCCTCTTTTAGGAAAGGTACCGGACAGCGAAATCATTAAGCGATCTCAGGGTGTGTTAGACGTTAATGCCGTCCGAGCAAAGAGATACGAACTGGGAATCAAACTTACTAAAGCCTTAAAGAAGGAACGTGGACATTGGAAGTCTCTTCCTGCCGCTGCTGAGGCCATGCTTGGTAAAGTCAGTGACCATCAAATTGCAGCCCAATTAGGGCTAAGCCATACAACAGTCGGCCACCATCGTAAGCGCCTTGGGATCGCGCCCGTCCCCAGTCCGTCATCGAAATGGACTCCTGAACTGCTTGCCCTGTTAGGCACTGTCCCAGATAGTGAAATCGTTGAAAGTTCTAATGGCCTACTCGAGGTTGGCGTTGTGCGCAGGAAGAGATATGCATTAGGGATCCTTCTAAGTAAGCACGCGCCTGAGGAGCAAGCCGCCGAACAAGGGAAAACAGACGGAAATGTTGACACAACTATTCTGTCCTACGGTCGAAAGCGTTTCAAATGGACCCCATCGGCGGATTCGTTGTTAGATACTCTTGCAGATGCAGAAGTGGCTCGAAAACTTGGTATTAGTTTGAGAGTAGTGAAAAGAAGGCGAGATGGCCGAGCTAACCGCCGAAATGCCAAACCGGCAAAGTGGACGCCTGAGTTGATCTCCCTTCTTGGGCAAATCACTGACCAGGAGCTGGCAGACCGTTCAAGCGGGGCCCTAAGCGTCAAAGGGGTTCGTAAGAAAAGGTACATGCTTGGCATTCCAGTGTGCCCAGTTAAAAGGCAATACGACAAGCAAAGCAAAGCAGAAGCCCCAGAAATTGTAGCGCTCATGGGCACCATTTCTGACTATGAACTCTCAGCTAGGACTGGAATTGACCGCACAGTAATTACTCATACACGCCTAAGGCTTGGCATTGCCCCGGCGAAAAGAGCGGGCCGCCCATCACGTGCTTGGTCAGAAGAGGATGACCGCCTGTTTGACCATTTCTCTGCTGTCCAGGTAGCGCGAAAACTGGGCGTCGCCGAGGAAACTGCGCGGAAGAGGCGAAAACAGCTAAGAGCCGAGTCCACTGGTTCGCACTTAGCGATTGATCTTAACGTCTCGCCATAGTGCCTGCGCTCTACCATCCCCAGGCCTTCCTTGGTTACCTCAGTGAAGAGGTTGGTCTTTGGGAGTACTCGAAAACGCAAAGCCCGAAGATGTGGCTGGTAGAATGCACTTTTTTGGGCATGTGCCCTTCGAAACGGGGAATGTAGATGTCCACGCAGCAATACCGAGACAACGCGCTTCACGAGCTGGCGTGCAAAATCGACAAGTCCCCTACCCCTACAACGGAACGCTCCTGCCAGGTGACCCTACCTGACGGATCAACCCGTCTCGGTTTGACCCAGTGCGTGCACTATGTACACCACGGTGGCGAGTATGCAGGCGCCCTCTTCTGTCGAGTTGCCTTCCGTTTCGCCGGCGCGGATTCTGACCTGCCGAACTCCTACTCACCCACACATGATGTCGCATGGCTAATTGTCGACCATAGACGGGGTGTTGTTCAGTTTGGCCCTGAGGGCGGTCTGCTGGTGCGGCAACGCGGGTTGGGGATCGGCTCTTACATTCTCGGGCAACTTATTCGGCCACTCCTCGGCGGCCAGATTAATGGCACATACAAGGTGATCACCTCGGTGGTTCCGGAAGCTGCCATTGCTAGCCTTCCACCTGAGGAAGTGACAGAGAATGAACGACGCCTTGAGCGTGTGCTTGCCCGTTCTGGCTTTTACCTCTCCTCTGCTGCTGGAACCCGGGTAGTCGGTGCCCGTCGTGTCAGCGACCTTCGCGCAAGTTGGAATGGGGAGAAGGTGCGATTCCTAAATCCAGGCCAGCTGATTGATTTAGCTGCTGGCGCGGTTATGTCCAGTAGTGCCGCTGAGTCCAAAGGCCTTTTGCTCGCAACCAAACTCAGCGAACTACAGGGTGAGACGGATCGTTTAGCTGGCGCGCTAGCTGCAGCTCAATCAAATCTGGATGAGACAGTTGGATTTCACACAAGCGAAGTCCAGGCATTTCAGGCCCGAGAAGCGGAGTTCAATAATGAAATCCAGACACTGAAAACCACCATCCAAGATCTCGAGGGTGCATTGCAGCGAGGCGCATCCTCGCATCAGCCACAGCCACAGCCACAGCCACAGCTAGCGCCAGGGCCGGTGCCGGTGCCGATGGCCGCTCCTTCAAACTCCACGATGGTTATTGAACTTGGACTTTCGGCAAGGCGCGCTGTTTGGGCGACCCTTGGAGTTCTCTGTGTGCTTGGTAGTGCTGCGCTGCTCCTTCTCGGCAGCAATTGACGGCTGTCACTGCGGAAATTGGTCGTTATGTTGCTCTGCGCGTAGTGAGGCGCAGGCCATACGGCCTACTCATTTGGCATGGCTAACCAGGCCTAGTTTGGCAGGAACCGATGAGCTCGCTGGGCAAAGTCGGTTGCTGGAAGAAATTGAAGTCACGGAAATACAGAATGATTAAGACTATCTCCAATGCTGTTCGGAAAACCTTTGGGCTCTACTCAAAAGCCGAGATGCAGAGGTTGATCAATGACGCCAAGGAACAGGGCCGTTCGGCTGAGCGTGACCAACTGGCAACCGAACTGTTAAAGCGCGGGGGATTCGCGACAATCCAGCTTAACCCTGACCCTTGGTGCGCCCCACGGATGAGGTTCGTAGACCCCGACCAAACGCAGGCTGTCGACTCAGTGCTCATTGGGCAGGCGACAATCAAGACGAAGGCTCAGGTAATGCCACAGTAGAAAGTGTCAAACATGCTTGCAGGAATGATCAGGCGAAGCGTGCTCCTTCAAGACATCGGGAGCCTAAGCGCCTGATCTCCGTGTGACTGGGCTACACCCGGATAGCTATGATGGCTATTAACTATCAATATTAGGTGGGATAGTACACGCCTCATCACACAATGGATCTGGGTATGTCCGCTGATGCAATTGGAAAAGCTGTTTGGGTGGTCGGGGCAGTGATTGCCTCGGCTTGCGCCACCGGTACCACCATGCACTACTTCAATCGCGACAACGTCCGGAAAGCAAAAGAAGCCGGCAATCGAGAAGGTGCTGCGCAGGAAAAGGCTAGGCAGGAAGAATCCCGTCAGCGTTCCAACGCTGCTACCGCTGCCGTCCTGGCCAAGTATGCCGAAAGCCAGAAGATGTACCGTCTTGCGTTAGCGCTAGCCTCAGTTGGAGCAGCATGTGCAGCCAGCTTTGGCCCGCTCTCCCCCGATGACAAAGCAAACATCGAGGAGTTTACCCTAGGGGTGTCTCGGGCCGCTCTTCCAGGGCATGTCCGCTCCAGGATGGAAAAGGTGATGTCCACTCCAATAGACGTGAAGACCGCTTACGCCGTTGCGTCTAAAGACCTAGCCCCTGACCACTGGAAGCTTTTTGATGAAATGGTCGACCTGGTCGTCTCGTTGAAGATCCAGGTACAGGGAATGAGGCCAACCTCGTTCGGATCGGAGTGGCATTATCTCCGCGCAGTAGCCTGAGGATATCCGGATGAGTGCAAGTGTCGATCGTTTTGCCTTGCGCCAGTCGTTACGTGCGCAGTCCAGTGAGCGCACTCGTCTTGTTGCGCTACCGTCTTCTGCCGATGTTGACCGGCTAGCAAACACGCCTGTCGACCAGTCCTTCGTGGATATGGTGGGACTGGAAGATTCAGTAATGGTTATTCAGGCGCAGGTCCCAGACGCGGTGATCAGCGCACGAATTTCAGAGTTGGCCACAGCGTTCAACGCTCACCGCGTGGACCGTTTATTTGGAGACATGCGCACATCCTCCCTGCAGTCGATAGCGGGCACATTCGGCGTTGGGAAAATGCTGAGCGCCTACGACAAGACTGGCGGAAGCGTCGATACGATACACAACGCCCGCCAAGGGACATATGCGACTGATGCCGCGGCTCAGGCCTATGAGCGCGAGGGTAAATACACTGAGGCTGTAAAGGCTGAGTACCACCAGAAGGACCCGGCCTATCGAAAAGTGGCAACTGACACTCTTGAGGCCCGAACTCAGGGCGATCTGAAGGATGCCTACACTGGCGAGCAGATGAGTTCTCGCCGCAGTGACAGTCACAGCATCGATCATGTTATCCCTGCCGAGGAAATCCACAACGATCGCGGTCGCGTGTTGGCCGGTGTCGATGGTGTTCAAGCTGGCAACACGGACTCCAATCTCAAGCCTACGTCGAAGACCACAAACTCGGCGATGGGGAAAAAAACGGCCACTGAGTATGTCGCCTGGCTCGAGAAGACAAAGGACAAGCGTGCGAAACGTCTTGAGACGCTTCGGGCAAAGGAGGCCGCGGGTGAGCACCTGAGTGCTAAGGCCAAAGAAGAAATCGCCAAGCTTGTAGAGCAGGAGAAAATCACAGCGAATCCAGAACCTCTGCTGGAGGCTGACCGCAAGGCCAGGGCCGAATACGACAAAGCAGTCAATGCGTACTACTTGAGTGCTGAGTTCCGTAAAGACTGCCTGCATACCAGTGTCGTAGCCGGTGGCCGTGCGGCATTTCAAGCCGCGATGGGCGCGATCTTGGTGGAATTGTTCGCGGGTATCTTCGATGAAGTCAAAGACTGGTACCGGAACGGCGCTGCTGCAGAGTCGACTATCGGCTCTGAACTAAAGCGCAGGCTGAAGCGTGTTGGCGTCCGTGTAGCGAAGCAGTGGAAAGCCGTGCTTGCCGCTGCCGCCGGCGGAATGATCACCGGTCTTCTATCCAACCTGGTCACAGTTCTTATCAATGCCTTCCTGACGACGGCTAAGCGGACTGTACGAATGATACGGGAAGGTGCGGGATCGCTTGTTAGCGCCTGCAAAACCCTACTGCTCCGTCCTGAAGGGATGACGATCGACGAAGGCTTGCATGAGGCCTCGAAGGTTCTGGTTGGGGGTGGGGTCATTGTCGGCGGCATTCTTCTTGAGGAAGCTGTCAGCAAGGCCCTTCAGGCGATTCCATTCATAGCACCCATTGCTGACATCACAACAGCAGTGATCGTCGGTACGGCTACCGCCATCACCTCGACGCTGGCCGTCTACCTGGTGGATAAGGCGGACGTGTTTGGAGTGAACCGTGCAAAGAGGCTTGAGCACATCAACGATGAGCTTGATGCCTCGCTCGAAGAACAGCACGGTATTGAGTCTCGCCTGCTGGAGCAGTTTCTGGCTCATGAGCTCTGACGAGAGCTCCTGGGCATTATTCCGTAAGCTCACGCGCAAACTTACCTTCGCCTCCTCTGTCGGCACTGGTGCTCGCCGGCTGCTGGCGCGGGCGCCCTCCTTCCCCGATAGTCATGCTCAACCTCAACCAATGATCAGGTACTTAGGAAAAAGGTGATCCCTTTTTGGCTATCGCCTGTGAATCGCCTTGGGCTATCCTCGCGCCCTTGAATGTCATGGGCTCGCCGTTATACCAGTCAGCTCAAAATACCCAGCAGGAACAAGCATGAAACGCATCGCAGGAATCGCACTAGCAATCTCCCTGGTCATCAGCGCAACTGGCTGCTCTACTCACTTGATGGACGGCCAAAAGCAAGAACTTGCGGTCTACGAAAGCAAGGGTCTGCTCGTTGAGGAGAAGTCGGTTGGACTGGCTGCTGCGTTGGGTGTGCTGCCAGCCGCTGGCTATTTCTACACCGGTCACGCACTCAAAGCTGTTTGCAGTATCCCGCTATGGGTTATTTCGGTCGGCCCGCTATGGATGCCAGTAGACGCCGCCGGCCAGGCTGAGGTCCGTAATTACTATGCAACCCGCGCCCACGTTGAAAAGTCCAAGGCGCGTGCTCTCCGCGAGTTGGACCACCGGCTCGAGGATAAGGAGCTGAGCTACGAACAGCACCTGCGCGAGCAACGCACCATCGAAGCAAAGTACTCCGCGTACTGAGCCGGGCCGGCCCGGGAAGCTGGGCCTTACCGCCCTCATATTACAGGCGAAACAGATGAGCCGAATTCTAATCGTGGACGATTCGCCCACCGACAGTTACCTAGCCAAGAAGTGCGCCGCAAACCTATTTGCGGAGGTACAGGCCGTTCATGACGTTGATGGTGTGTTCCAGGAGCTGCTGGCCTTCAAACCCTCAGTTGTAGTCATGGACTTGATGCTGGACGACACGAAAAACGGTATCTCCTTGATCGCCGAGATTCGTGAGCGTGATGATGAATCAAGCACTGTTCCGATCATCGTATGCTCCGGCCGTTCCATGCCGGCCGACAAGCTGATCGCAGCCAACGCTGGTGCTTCAGCGTACATCGTCAAGCCCATCACCACGGAAGCGCTGGCTGAGGCTTGTGCGCTTCTGATCCCAGGTTTTACTCCTCCGCCCGCCTAAGGCACCCCTTCGGCCTAACCAAGCACGCCAGCACCCTGCTGTCAGGGTGCTGGCGTTACTTTGCCGCAAAGGCCTGCCAGGATTAAGCGCTTCTCCTTGGCCAGCGCCCGAGGCCAACACGCGGCCCCTTCCCAAATTTTGCTCACACCTCCCCCGCTGAGTTTTTGCCGAAGCAGCATGCTTTGGGCTGCTCCTCATGCCTGAACATAGCGGGTATACCTGTGAGAATTTGGAGCTAGTGTTTTGGCGGGTCACTGTGGGCGTACGGGGGTAAAATCGGTCTATCAAACGGTAGCGACCCCTGCCCTCCTTTAGCTATGAATGGTGACCCTTGTTGGCTACTCTGGAACTGCTCAAGTATTACCCTGTGGCTTTCGCCACCATCGCCGGCATTGTTGGCCTGTTGGTTGGGAGCTTTCTCAACGTGGTGGTTTATCGGCTGCCTGAGATGATGAAGCGAGCGTGGCTCCAGGATGCGCGGGAAGCCTTGGAACTGCCGCTCAATGATGAGTCGACGTTCAATCTTGCAGTTCCAAATTCCCGGTGCCCATGCTGTGGTCACGCAATCAGGCCCTGGGAGAACATTCCTGTGATCAGTTGGCTGGTGCTACGGGCCAAATGCTCTGGTTGCTACTCGCGCATCTCAATACGTTATCCCCTTGTGGAGTTGTCAGCAGCCGCGCTGACCTTTGCCACTGCCTGGCACTTCGGATTCGGCCTGCAGGCAGCGTTTGCAATTGTCATGATCTGGGGGGCGATTGCACTGTTCCTCATCGACCTGGATGAAATGCTGCTGCCTGATGCCATTGTGATGCCGGGTATCTGGATCGGGCTGACGGCGGCTTACCTCGGTGTCTTCACGTCCCTTCAGGATGGTTTCATCGGGGCTGTGGCCGGATACCTGCTGTTGGCACTGCCGGCAGGGGTATTCGCACTCTTAAGAGGCCGCCAAGGCATGGGAAATGGCGACTTTAAGTTGATGGCACTCTTTGGTGCATGGCTAGGCTGGCAAGCTTTGCCAATAATCCTTCTGCTTTCAGCAGTCTCAGGGGCTATCATCGGCACAATAGCCGTGCGAGCGCGCGGTACGCCCTACCCATTCGGCCCATTCATCATAGTCGGCGGCCTGATGGCCTTGTTTTACGAAGATGAACTCTACGCGCTTTACAGTCATGTATCCGGCGTCAACATTGGAGCAATTTTCTAATGAGCACTCGAACCCAGAAAACCCCTCCTCGCCCTTTATTTGACTCTGCTGAAGCAATGCTTGAGGAGCTGTCGGTCTACCGTGCCGAACGCCCAGACCTAGTGGATTACTTGGCATCCTTCTCTGGTGAGATCAATGTCGAAGCTGACCTGCGTCATGCCCGGCGCTTCTTGAAGTCTTACAGTGCGTCGCCTTCCACCTTCAAGAACTACCGTGGTTATCTGGAGCGTTTGATACTTTGGAGTTGGATCTTCCAGGGGAAGTCGGTGCTTGATCTGGTACGTACCGATGCTGAGGCATTCCTCGCATTCAACAAATCGCCGCCGGCCGACTGGGTCGGTGCGGCCGCAATGCGCCGGTTTACCCAAAAGGAAGGCCGCCTGGCGTTCAACGAACGGTGGAGGCCTTTCGGAGTCAAGGTGACCAAGGCTGATCGAAAGCGGGCGACTGAGCATGACACCAAGCCAGTTGTGAGCAAGAAGCCTTCCGCGGGGAGTGAGCAGCTCATCTACTCCGTTTGCTGCTCGTTCTACGATTTCCTGCTCCAGGATGGGGTCGACATCGCTAACCCATTCAAGTCCATCAAACGGATTAAAGAGACCAGGCTCAAGCGCCGCCCCAAAGCTCTTACCACGCTGCAGTGGGACTATCTCGTTGGTGAGGCAGAAGCCATGGCCGACGAGGATCCGAAGCACGAGCGTACGCTCTTCATCGTTGTAGCCCTTTTTGCGATGTACCTTCGGGTTAGTGACCTTGCAGGCAGAGACAACTGGCAGCCGACCATGGGCTCCTTCGAAAGGCGCGGTGACTCCTGGTGGTTTGACGTCGTTGGCAAGGGAAACAAGGAGCGGGACATCACCGTTAAAGATGACTTCATTCCTTACCTCAAGCGTTACCGTGAAAGCTTGAACCTGTCCCCATTGCCGTATAAGGGTGAGGACACGCCTCTGCTAGCCACAGTTCATGGCCGGAGCGGTATCACCGCGCGTCAGATCCGGAACATTGTGCAGCCCGTGTTCGATCGTGCTCGAGCACGGATGAAGGCTGAAGGTCGCAAGGAGGAGGAATGTCAGGAACTGATGGAGGTCACCCTGCACTGGTTGCGGCATACAGGTGCCACCTTCGACGCCAAGCATCGGGATTCAAAGCATTTGCAGATGGACCTGGGTCACGAGAGCTTATCGACCACCCAGGACATCTACTACAACGTGATCAATGAGGAGCGTGCTGCGAGCAACAGAGGAAGTATTCGCGGCCGGTGATAAATGGATGGGGCATCTCAATCGATTGCCCTCTCACCTACGAAGGCAGGCCAGCTATTCAGCGACCTGCCTTGACCTCTTCCCACATCCAGTCACTCAGTTGGTCATAGTTTTCGATCAGGTAGACAGACCCAGGCATCCAAGCGAAGCCGCATCTCACGAAATGGCCGTTGCTCTTATCCTCAAGAGTCGCATACGTGCCCGGGCAAAGTCCTGCGTACCCTCTGTCGCTGGTCCCCATTTCTTCTGTGACCGTGACGCTGCGGGAAAGCACCGTCGGGTATGTCGAGCTCTTTACCCAATACACGCGCTCCGCGGTGGCTAGACCGCCCCATAGTAAAACAAGCAACGTGGTGCCTTTGAACAAATTACCAAGTGTGCGCTGCACTGATTTAGGACCCTGTGCTCAGAAGTGGAAGAAGTAGCCAGCCGATGCTACCCGCTGCGAGTAGCCATGTTGCGCACCACACCCCCTGAGTTCGGGTTTGGGTGAACACCTTACCCCTTTCACGTGCCCTTTCCTGCAGGTGAAATTCTTGCAGCTCAGGGGTGTGATAGCCCTCCCGGTCGATCATTCTGAAAACCCAAAGGCGGTAGGCGGACCTGAGCGCCAGGCAGAAGCAAGTGGCCAACAGTACAACGCCAAGTAACGGAGTGAGAGCGAGAGGTATGGTGGGTTCTACGAGGTTCATAGTCGACTCGGATTGGGCTTTGGGAATAGGGTTTTGGCTACGGTACCAGGCACAGACTGCGCGGTAGCTTGCCTACCTGTATGACGATAGGCAATTACCCGAGTGCCTGAGCACTCAGGTGATCTGCCCCCGATCGTTCATCACCGGTTCTTGAAGGCCCCGAGAACCGAAGCCCGCACCGAAACTGCACTCTTGGTCCGCTTGAGATGCCTGGCGCACTTCATCCTGTCGAGTATGTGGACATTGTCCAGCAACCACTGGTCTTCCTCGGCTGTCCATGTCTTGGTAATTTTCGCCGATTTGACACCCAGTGTTTGGGCCTTGTGGCGGATTCGCTCGGCTGTCATGCCAAGCTGGGCCGCGCACCAGATAGAGCCTTTTTTAGGGTAGTTTGCCTTGAGAAACTCGATCTCAGACTTCGACCACTTGCGCTTGCCGACCTCGGCCGGGCGCACTGGTAGGTAGATCAAGCCATCAACCCATTCTTTGCCTTTGGCTGCGAACAACCTGCTCAGCCCCGATCTTGAGAACTCAAAGTCATGATTGGTTAGGAATCGGATGCGCTTGTCGACGGCGTACGCCGGCCGTGAGATCAGCTTGCCGATTTCTTGATGGGACAGCTTGTCAATGTTCTGCAGGAGCACCTGGTCGTCATGGCCGGTCCAGCCCGGGAAGATACCCAGTTGCTTTGGCCTTAGGCTCACAGCCGCCATTGTTCTCCCCAGTTGCTTCGCCACCCATGGCAATGGGTCAGTCTGGATGTGCTCGAGGAGGAATATCGTTTCCTCTCTCGACCAGCTGCTGAGGGTGTTCGAAATCTTGAGGCGGCGTGCTCGGCTGGTAGTCTGGTAGTAGCTCATGCCCACAGCTTCGGCGATCTCAGCTACCGGCTTCGTGTGGTAGTGCTTTTTGAGATACGCATCTTTGCTTGGGGTCCATTTCACGCGGCGCGACGGCGTCGGCGTAGGCAGCGGCGTCAGGAGTTCCTCTATTGGCGTTAGGTAGAGTGAATCCGCTTCCTGGTTGAAACTGGCAGCTGATTTCCCAAGCTCGATCGTCGTCGTTTTGTCTGGCGATATGAAAGGCTCAAGTGTGAGCACGTCGTCTTGGGCAACTCTACTGGGCGCATTAGCAGGTGCAGGTGTAGGTGCAGACGCCGCCTTGGTGATGGCGTTAGTAGGTCGTGCCGGGGCTCTGGCACTCGCTGATCTGGCGACAGGCAGTGGCGTTAAAGGCGGCACCTTTTGTTGAGCCTTGGTGGTTGATCTTAACGCGCCGGCCTGCTGTGAAAGGCCAAGGGTTATGGTCATCGCCTCAACGTCGTGAGGGGATCTATCAAGCAGGCTCGCTATGTAAGGTACTGAGTCAGGTCCTGTGAACTCTTGCCTCAATATCCGTTCATCGGCGGCGGGCCAGGCTGCTCCCTTGGCACTTCTACGCGGCCATGGGCCAACGCCGTTTGGTGGCGTGTAGACGCCGGTGGCGATGGCCTGGGCGTAAGTCTCCCTCAGCGTATGTCTCGTGCGCAGAGCCGCGCCCTGGATCCCCTGCAGGGGGACGCACTGCTCCAATGTAATCAGATCTTCGGGAGACCACTGTACCTTCATGCCTGCTTATCTCCGTTCGCCCCCTTTTTGAGAGCATCGTTTTGGGCTACAAGCCCCTGCACTTCGTTTTTCAATGCAAGGTTTTGAATATCGAGCTCTCTTATTTTAGTGCCAGCTGCCGTACGTGCAATGGTGCATTCTTCAAGCTGTGAATTTAGTAGGCTAATCTGCCCCTCGGCTGCCGCCGTTGCAAGCTTCTGTGTGGTTTCTGCGCCGCGGGACAATTCAAGCTGCGACTCAGCATTCCGTAGGTCTGCCTTGAGTTCGTGGGTTTCATTGCTGAGCTGGCGCACCTCTGCTGACAGTCGTTCTGCGTCGCGATTCAGTACCAAATTGAGTGCAGTCGTTTCGGCGCGCTCTGAAGTTGCGGTCGACAGCTGGGCTTTGGCCTGGGCCAGTTCGGTACCAAGCCGGTCAAGAGCATTATTGAACGACTCCTGGTCCCTGCGCCGTGCATCTGCCGTGACACCTTGGTATGCGGTGAGCGCCCGCTCTGCAGTGGCCGCTTTATGCTCAAGCGCTTCCATTCTTCGGTCTTGTAGCGCACTTGCTTTGTTTGCGGCGAGGAGTGTGGACGCCTGAATAGCCATTTCCAGCTGCGCCTCGTTCAGCTTTGTTACAGCCTCGGCGTGCGCAGCCGTCAGCTGGGAAATCTGTCGCTCGGCCTCAACCAGTTGATCCCGTAGCTTCTCGTAGTCTTGCTGGACGGCTTCTAGGTTCGCTTCCGCGGTACCGATTTTGAGTTGGGCTGCCGCATTGCCTTTTGCCACGGTCTCCTCAGCCTGCTGCTGCAGCTCGCGGTGCAGCTCCATTACCAGAGCCCCAAGCTTTTCCTGGATCTTCCCGCCAGGCCCTCCCAGGGCCATCTCCTCCTGGTCCAACTCCCGCATCAGCGCACCGACAGTTGTCATGGACCCACCAGTAATGGCCTGGACGCTGCGTTGGGTTGGGGTTTTGCCGCTATCTAGCAGGACGCGACGGGCGTTTCGGACAGTCTCTTTGGTGGCAACGTCACGGCTCATAAAGGCTCACTTAGGCTATTGACAACACCCCAAATTAGTGCATTTGAAGGTTGCGTTTTGGGTGAGTTATCGTAGCACCGTTACGGTATGCGTAACAGTGATATTCAGCATCGATATAACGTTCCAAATAGACGGAAAAGACACACGCAATAAGGGCACATTATTCTGTGTGTTATTTAAAAAGGCGTGGGGAACCCCGGAAAACCGCTATTCAGCTGTTCTCGGAGGTAAAGTTCGAAATTTCAGGCAGGTAACGAGCCGAATCCGGGTCAGTGCCCGTGGATTCAGCCGTGGCGTATTGGCTGTATCACGATACGGTTCTGGGTGGAGTGGAGAGCCGGCACCCGGGCAGGAAGTCCAGTCGCGGCCAATGACCGTATAACAATAGTCGACGTTGAAAAGTGCGGCCTAGCCGTTGATCTAGTCGTAGCATGATAGATTCCGCGCTATAGGGAGAGGCTGAGTCTTAGCGGACCCCAGTTACGATGTCACGGCACCTACGGACGCCGCACTGACGATCCCCGATTCGACAGAATGTCAGCTGAATAGGAAGCGCTTAACATGGGCCGTTCTGACCCCCAGGTAAACCACCGGATCACGCATAGCTTGAAGGTTAAGCTGGAGAGATCTGCTCGGAGCCATTCGCGGAGCGTGACTGCAGAGGTCAATCACCGCCTGGAGGAAAGCTTCAAAGATACCCGGCCTACTCCTCATCGCAATGCAGCGAGGCCGACTGTACTGCTGTTGGTTGGCCCAACCGGGATTGGCAAAACTACTCTGGTAGCAGAAATCGCTCATCAGCTTGGTGATCGGATGGTAGTGGCGTCCCCAAGGCTGTATGGCGAGCATCTCTCCGCAAGCATCCAATGGGAGAGCACGGACTGTGTTGCAATCGATGAAGTGGGCCAATGGTCAGCAATTAGCCTGCAAAACAACATCGCTGATTTGGAGTGGCGTGCCTTCCAGGGCGGAAAGACGCTGCTTCTCGTTCTTCAGAATGAGGATCAGATTCCCCGGGCCGGGATCCGTCTGCAGACCATTCCCGGGATCATGCGCATGAGGAGCCAGCAAGATTCGCCAACGTTTAGCTATGAAGGCCAGGAGTTATCGTTTCCATATGACCAATTGGCCCCTTAATGCTGCCCCTGGAAGCCATGACAATTTTTGACGCGCCAGGCCTCCGCGGGCATACACCGCTCATCGGAATTCGGAGACCGGGTTTGGGTTGCATTTCAAACCTATCAGATTAGCCTCTCTCCTGTCGGCTGGTCCGATGAATGTTGCATCCCGCGAGGCTATAGGCCCCGGGGTGCGGGAAGTGGAACAAGAGGCAATGATGAATCCGGAAGAACTACGTGCGGTTCTTGGCGCCGCAACCCCAGCTGAACTGCATGCACTTGAGCATGCACACTGGAGATACATGACGCTTATTGGCAGCGTGTCTGGTGTGGTTACTGCAGAGGTAGCTGCAAGTGATCGCGATGCCTTCCGGCATTATGCAAGAGAGCCCGGGAGCCAGAACGCTTTCAGTGAAGAAGACTGCACCGCATTCATGGTGGCCATTACCGGTTTAGCGTCGACGCTGTGCGATGCGTGGGCGGACCATGACTTCTATTCGCTGCACGGTGTTATCGACAACGAGTCTGTCGCGAATTCGCCGATTCAGTGCTGAGCGTGCTCCGGCCGAGCGTGTGTCCATGCACTGCGCGTAGCCTTAGGGCCCGGCCAGAAAATTAAACCCCGTCCTCTCCTGGTCGACAAGGTGTCAGCTGGGCGGGGATCGCAAAGGCTGTTCACGGCCGGTGCAAAGTCTCCTTCAAGGATCAGCAAAATGTCAGAAGCCCCATCCCCTGCCGCTTCAATGTATGAGGTCGGCGCTGAAACCGTTCCAGGCACTGTAGCTGGGAAAGGTAGGACGCGCCGAGGTTCAAGAGGGAGTGGCGCCCCGCATCAAAACCAGGATCCTGCAGATCTGAGTTGCGTAGGTGACCAGGCATCGGAATGTAAAGCAGTCACGACAATATCCATGAAAGCAGCCCTCCTAGCAGGGACGCCCGAGGCTAAGGAATACCTCAAATGGGCGCTGCCACGCTTGGCCAACCACGCCGAACAATGTGCGCATCTAGTCAACCAGCTCAGCATGCTCCAGACCCCCGCTTTTGTGTTTTCCCTGACTACAACGCTGACGTCAAACAAGGCAACAATAGGGATGGTAGGTCGCGGCGGAAAGTTGAGCCGGCCTATTGAAGTCCTAGCTGATGGACAGTCCAAACAGGCAGCGGCGCAAATTGCTTATGTCGCTTTTGTGGAGGAGCTCTGCAATAGAGCCATTCGTGGGCCTTCAGTATCCGAGCGCGTGCTCGCAGCCCTCAAAAGCTTCCGAAAATTTCGCAGCCAGGCCTAACCTTCGACTACATCAAGTGGCCAGGATGGTTCTGGCACGTGTCACAGCCAAGTGTAATGGCTCCTCAATCATTACGGAGCCTCACCATGTCGACCCCTACCCCAACCTTCGATCGCACTACTGCAAATGCTGCTGGGGCAACCCTTAGGGCGGCCCTTGCTGATCTCAACATTGGATACGACCTTGAGGTCGGGAGCGGTAGCTTCTCAGGAAGTGAACTCACGGTTCAGCTGAAGGTGCGAATCCCGGGTGGAAAGAGCCCTGAGCGGGTACTACTCGAGGAGATGTGCCGTGTAAATGGCTTCGATCCGGCCGCTAAACTGTTCTCGGAGCATTACGGCCACTTCACTCTGTCTGGTTACTATGCGCGACGCCCAAAGTACCCATGGACTGTGACCTTGGAATCGGGTCAACGTTACAAGTTCACCACCGAGGCTGTTAAGGATGCTTTCAACCGCCTGACTAGTTGACCAGGAATCACCTAGCGAACTGTATTGGCCACTTGCCGCAGTGCCGACCGGGCTGATGATTGCCCGGTCGAAATTTTGCAGTGGGTTTGGCGGGCCTCTGATATGCCGGCGGCTGACCAAACGTGATCGTCTCGAAGTGGCTTAATTGGCTGAGGTCTAAGGCTTTACTCACCCGGCTGATCGACCGGATAGTCTGGATAGAGGGAGCGCAGAACATCGTCACAATTGGTTATGCAGTAGTCCAGCAAGGCGCGTCTTGTCGAGTACGCGGGACTGACGAAATTCAGAAAGCCTCGTTGGTGTGGTCGATCCTGGGCCAATACATACACACCCGAATCTACCTTGAAAACATCAACATCGAAGTCAACACGCAAAGCGGTGATGTCTGCTTTTAACTGCTTCATCCCAACCCCTGAATTCGTGGGCGCGAAAATGGGCGCCCGTCTACTACCGCTGCCCAGCTCGATGGCTGGGCTTGGGCATCACCTGGAATTTTCCTGCTCGATCCTGGGGAGCGAAAATCGCACCCGCCTCTACGGCCTCGGCCCCGGTTTTATGCCGGGGCTTGGGTGTAACAGGTGCGATTTTCTTTGCATCAGCAATAGGGCTTCTGACCACGGGCAACACGCTCCTTGACCGCTTTGGTGGCGGCACGAGTGGTTTTGCGACAATGGTTCCAGCTATACATCCAGCGCGCCGCAACTAAAGCAGCTGCTAAGCCAAAGAGCACCAGTACCACCTGCAAGGCGCTGTGGAAGATGGTCCCCGGTGCGTCTTGACCTGCCGCAATGGCAGAAGACGATATAGCCAGCATTAACAGCCCAATTGGCAGTCTCATTGTCGATTTCCTAAGTAGCCAGGCTGGCAGCTGCGGCCTGGTC
Organism: Pseudomonas arcuscaelestis; assembly: GCF_016881005.1. GTDB lineage: Bacteria > Pseudomonadota > Gammaproteobacteria > Pseudomonadales > Pseudomonadaceae > Aquipseudomonas > Aquipseudomonas arcuscaelestis. The sequence goes on from NZ_JACOPV010000009.1 coordinate 214,370, forward strand.
GTTGAGCTGTTTTGCCAGGGCCTCACCGGCCTGGGTCAGGTCATAGTCACCGCACGCGTAAGCCACTAGCCCGCGCTTCAACAGCGCCTCACAGGTGCGAACCCGTGAGGCGTGGGACAACGGACCATGGACGCCAAAGTCATCCCAACCCCAGCCCTTGCCGAGCTTACGCAACACTTCCTGCATCGGTTCACTGAGCTTGTTGGCCATCACGTTTCCTACGTCGCTGAGGCGCGCATATACGCCGCCATATCGCCCATTTGATCGACGATGGCGGCTTCGCTTGCTTCGTGCGCGGCGTTGATCTTGGCTTTCATTTTTTGGCACAAGCCGCAATCGACGTGCGCCCAGTTGCTGGTGCCTTTGCTGGCTTCCCCGAGCCAAGTGCCGCAAGGCGCCTGCTCGGCTTCATCGTCATCCGGGTAGGGATCAAAATGCGTGGCCATCGTCGTTTTCCTCAACCTTTGAAGTCAGGGTCGATGACCCAAGTTTTGCCCTTGCTGGCCACGGCCACCGGGCGTTCGCGAAGGGCATAGGCCGCGTGTTTTCCCGTGAGTTTTCCAGTCAGGTAATGGCGGGCAACGCTGAGCACATATCGCATGTTCGTATTCCTACTTATCGCGACCAGAATCGGGACGCAGCCTGAACAAGTGGTAGAGCGCGGTTTTGCTGTGGTACTTCCGCGAAAACTCGACCCGCTCTTCAGCGTCAAGTTCATCCACCCAACCCAGCCATTGATCCAAGCTCATGGAGTCGATTCTGTGGCGAACATCGTTCAGTTTTTTATTAAGACGGCCAGCTACGGTTTTGATAGCCGCCTGTTCCTGCTGGAGAGCCCAAGGGCGCTCCAAAGCAAGACCGACTTTGAAGAATGCGCTGTCAATCGCAGCCTGGAATTCTGGGCTATCGCTGACTGCTGGTTCCAACGCCTGCTCGATCTCTAAAAGTTCGGCGGTGGAGAACGCGATTAGTCTGGACATCATCCTTTCCTTGAACAGTTACGCCAAGATCACTGGCTTGATTGGCGACGGCTTTACGGGGCTCACAGGCCCACCGCCGCCGCCCTGGCTACGGCGGCTCGCGGGCGGATCGCCATATCCGTTGGACAGCGCATCGTTCATTTCCCGAGCCCGCTGCATGCGGATCACCTCTGCGCCAGTGCAACTGTACTGCCGCCAGAACCGGCGAGCCTCGCACCAGTTCACCAGCAGTAAAGGAAACTGCTGCCGCTCCGCAGCGGCCGTCAGGCTGCACAGAAAGGTATCCCAGTCGCAGCAACGGCGGTCGATCCACGGGGCTTTGCGCTTCTTGCAGGCCATGGCGGCGTTTTCCCTCAACTTGCCGCTGGTTTCCGGTGGCTACGAAATTTCGCTGCCAACTCCGGGTCGCGGTCGAGCAACTGGCCCATGGTGAACGGTGTTTTCGCTCGGCCTTCAGCAATCAGCTCATCAAGCGGACGACCGAGCAGACGCTCGGCAGTGTCGGCAGAAATGCGCTTCTCATCGATCAAGTCCCCGCCCACATCGAGCTTGTCAGCGATCAACATTGCCGGATCTGCATTGCCCAGCTCGGCCACCGGCATAGCTGACCATTGCGCCTCCCATTCGACCTGAGACTCCCAGCCAGCGCCGCCAAGGGTCACAAAACCGTTGTTCTCTTCGTCTACGAAGGTAATGGCGATGCACCACACTTGTTTTTCAACTTTCGACTTCATTGTCGCCGTCCTATTTTCGCGGACGCAAAATGGCGTCCCTTCTACGTGCTCGGCCCCGGTTTCTTAGGCCAGGGCTTGAGGTGCAGCTGAGCGACTTTTCCTATCGCTTCGTGGTTTCCCACGGAAGCCCCTTACCCTGCATGCGAAGCGCTGCATAAATCGGGACTAGAACGCTCAGTAATGCGGGAATGGCCAGAATTCCAGGCCGACTCCACTTCACCAGCGTACCAACCATGAAAGGTGATCCAACAAGGTCGCTGGGGGACAATTCGAAAAATCCGAACATCCACGCCCAAACGACAGCGCTAAAAAGGAGCGATGCGATGAAGCCGCATGCGTCACAGGGGCGATAGCAGCGTTGGAATCATTGTTCTGCAAGAGCGCTTTCTTTGAACTGTTCAGCAGCCAAGCGGGGACAGAATGCAGTAACGATCCTGCCAGCCCATGTCTGCGTTGATGAACCAGAAGATAACGCCAGTGATGAGTAGGCTCGTTCCGACCCGAATACCCCACGGGTTACGGAAGAAATAGCCGTAGGCGAAAACGACTGGTGACAGAGCGGCACACATGACGCCAAATGCCCGGAATAGGCTGAAATACTCAGTCAGTGCGATGCCGCCAAAGATAAAGCACAGCGCCGCAGTTACTCGCAGCAGGCGACCCATTGGGTCAGTGGTAACGATGCTCATCGGTGTTTTCCGTTCTATCTGGGCTTACTGGTTCACACCTGGGGACGCCACACAGGTGCCGCGTTTGCGAGTGTCATTGAGTGCTGGCCAGTCATCCATGCCAACCTATCAATCTTTGCACCAATCAGCGCGATCTGTTTCAGCATTAGGTGGGCTCCAACGCTTTCAGCATTTCTTTGATACATCGGCGTATCAAACAGCGCGACTAAAGCGTTGACTAACTGGCTTTCGAATCGGGTCGTGCTGAACGACGTTAACCATGTAGCGAGGTCATCACGTGAACTTAGATCAGGCATCGCATCTACCAGCAGGGAATCGAGTCCGCGCCCGGCAAAGAAATAGATCAAATCTTTTGCTGGGATTTCAGGGTGGTGAATTGCGCGTCCGGCAAACATTCGCGGCGATGGGACACCGTGAACCATCCGAACGTAGCTACGTTTTGTTTTGCACGGTTTCGCTGTTTGGACAAGAACGCGAAGGTCGTCTGTCCATCTTCCGGCAGCCGACATCATCCGGGCAGCTGTGTGCAGCTCACTCTTTACGTTGAAGTGAACCAATTTAGAAACTGCACGCTTTTGGACTAGATCGAACACATAGCTTTCTAACGACACAGATGTCATTTCTTATCCTCCAATTCTGGGCACCGATAACTGCTGGAGCCGATTTTTCCTACTCAGCAGTGCTTGCGGTTTGAACAGGGTTCACAGACCTGTAATCAGCCAGGGCCTGCTCAGCGCTCCTACATGCGTGAACTCGATAGTCCACATGCGAAATGTTGGGATTCTGGTACTGCTTGATGATCGCTTCCAGCGCCTCGATCAGGAGTGCCGCTTTACCATCGTTGCTGCCATTCGCGCTCATGTTTCGATTTCCTACAAGCTTTCAGAATTCCAATGGGCCGCGCCATGCCTCAACATAACGAGGGTCGAAAATCGTCACCTCGGCTCCTTCAGAGCTAGGCGCAAGCAGTAATATTTTGTCAGCAATATTGACCATATCAGCGTAAGCCTCGGGCAAGTCCGTCAGAAAAAGCTCTCGATTATTTGACTTACGAACATCCGGCCAATGAGACAAGCCGACGCCTAGATACAAAAAATTGCCGGTTGCAGCGGCGCAATTACGTAAGTCAGAAAGCGCCGCGCTTACACGATCTGCTCCATGCAAAAGATGAGCATTTTCGATGATGACTGTAGAGCCGTCCCCGCATTCTGAAAGCGCTCTTAGCACGTCAGCGACTGCAACAGGGTTGCCACTCCACTGAATGCGCGACTTCGCTTTAAGGTGCCCAGCGTCGTCGCTCTCACTTGGTTGTTCTTCGATTCCGGCCAACCGGCAAAGGAGGTTTGCGCCGTGGGAAAGCTTAGGCCAATCTTCATCGGCCAAGTTGGCATTGTCGAGTGCGGTGAACGCCACACCACTTGCCACTGCAATGACCTCCCGCATCAAAAGTTGCTTGGTAGCATTCGCAAAGACAATGACGCTTTCTTTCGCTGCATCATCAGTAGCGGTTAGCGCCTTCTCAATGATTGATGCCAATACCGGTCTGCGTGTTGCAGGCGATCTAGAGGCCACGACAGCTAAACCCGGATACTCAAGCGTCAGGGCGCTGACAGCGCTTCCCTGCACCATTGATGAATCTTCATTGAACAGCGCATCAAGACGATCAAAATCTGCTGTCATTTCACGTTCAAAGGTGTCCATGGCCGTTGTTTTTCCTCAATCTTGAGAGTGCCCGGCTAACGCCGGGCTGAGATGTACTACTGGTGCGAACCTGCTTGAATGGCGGCTTGTACCTCACTTTGCCTGATCCGTAGTGAATTCTGCCGCCAGGTTGCGTCGGCCCAAACCAGCTCCTGCAGTACGAAGAGAGCCCGGCCTTCGGCTAAGAGCCGATCAAGAAGCACCTCGCCAACGCCGTGATAGCGCAACAAAACACGAAGGCGCTCTATGCTCGTTGCGTTAATAGTGGCTACTACCTTCACACCGGCCAGTGCCAAGGCGACTGCCTGGAACACATCCGCTCCATCCCTTAAGTCGTCAATCAGCTGAAACGGGTCTTCAGCACGCGACATTTCATTCATAACCACATTGGCAGTTGTCGTTTTGCCTTGCCATGTGGCTCCGGCAATTAACAGCAGAGCCCCACGGCTATCAGTCAGATCCAGCAAGCGGACCAATTCACGGGAAACAGCTTCGGATTGCCCAAAAATCGAAGCCACTTCGGGCTTTTGATCGCGCTGGGCTGTCACCTTAATACTGAACTCCAACGTAGAGGGGCTGTTGAGCGATGAATGACCTATGCAGGCACAGGCGGCGTCCCAGTTTGGATAATTCTCTTCCTTGGCCACCAGTTCTAAGGCCTGTGAGTGGGTGACCGGTACATTAAACATATGGGCTACAGCTGCCCGAAGGCGCTTTGCACGAGGCTTGAGAGTATCAGTAGTCATTGGCACTTATTTCCATTTGAGCCAGGCACATAATGTGTTTCGGAGTCCTCGTTCTCGATGCCCGGCAACGGGTTGCCAACGAGCTTCGTCACTTCCCACATTCACCGTACCGTTTCCGGTGAGGACGACAGGCTGTGGGCGACCTTGTTGAAATGTAATTGGGGATGGGGTCACCATTCCGAATTACACTTCTGCCTCAGTAGGCCCCTCAGCGAGGCCAGGGCTCCTTCCTTAATTGGGCGGACGCCGATGCGGTGTCCTCTACGGCCTCGGCCCAGCGCATGGCTGGGCTTGGGCGTACCTGGCGTTTTCCGTGCTACTCAGGCTTGTTCACCTGAGCCTCAATCGAGGCAATGAATTCGGCTTTGCTTTCGGGGCTGTCCGCATTTTCCCCGATGAAAACAACACGTTCCGGCGAGCGCCGCATGGCCTCACGCAATACATGCTCAGACGGATACGTCGAATCACCACTAATTGTGATCTCGACTGGGGACTCGACAGTGCAAGTACGGGTAGTCATAGCTTGGGACCTTTACGTTTCGCGGACGCGAAAAGCGCGCCCTGGTACTGCCAAAGCCCGCGACTGGGCGGGCTGGTGGGGCAGGGCGATTTCCTATCACGCGGCAGCGTTTAGCGCGGCCTGCAAAATTGCTTTCATAGCTTCGAAGTTCTTGATGCTTTCTTCTTGGCTACCGCCCTTGGGCAGCAAACCTCGCTGGACGGCTTCTTTCATCCCCGCGTAAACCATTTCGTTTGTCACTGGTGGCATGTCTGTGTCCTTCTTTCCTGCTCGATCCTGGACGCGAAAGCGCGCCTCTCTTACGTCATCGGCCCAGCGGTTTGACGGCTGGGCTTGTGGTGTACCTGGGCGTTTTCCCTGAACTACTTGGCCCCTGGTTCAACCGCATCGGACTTTGCAGCCTGCTGAGCAGATACCTGCTCGGCAAGTTTCGTTACCTGTTCGGCCAAGCCTGGGCTACGAGTGTTGTAGGCCCAAGAAAAGAACCCTGCTGCGCCGATCACCAAAGCGAGAGACACGGCACGCAAGGCGTTTTTGCGCTGTGGGCTACGGCGGCTACGGCTGGCAGCGAGAATGGCCAGGGCAAGCAGTACAGCTATGACAACGCCGGTCACGTATGGATGTTCCTGGGTGAATCGCAGACCGCTGATTACGCCTACGGGAATCATGTTTATCTGTCCTTATCTTCGCCAACGCGGTGTCCTCTACGGCCTCAGCCCCACAGGTGCGGGGCTTGGGCATTGCGGGGAGCTTTCCTTGATTAATTGGCGCTTTCAGCATGCTTCCGACGCCAGAACCGTTTACGGCGGATATGGCGCGGCAGAATCAGCGTTAGCCCCATAAACATCATGCCTACCAACATCGAAAGCAGCACGGTACAAGCCAATTGGATTGGAAACTCCAGTGAGCCGCCCAAGGTGTTGGCAGGGAAGTCCAAACTGATGCGCGACCCAACGTAGTGCCAGCACCCATAAAAGATGGCGGCGCAAAGCAGGCCAGCCAAAAGGTAGATTCCACCACGCACAAGGAGGTCGCGTTGATTTTCACTCATGTGATTTTCCCTTACTCAATCAGCACTTGGATGCGGGCCAGTACATCGTCCATCACCACCTCGGGGACAGACTCCACGCGCTTGGCGCCTCGGGCCTCAAGGTCAACGGTGCGGATCTGATTACACAGCACAACGCCCTGCGTCTCGGTGCCTGAACCGCTCAGCGGCACGGCAAACCCGGCATAGCGGGCAAAGTCGCCGCCTTGGGTGATGGGCGCAATCAGGACCAAGCCTGAAACATTGAAGGCCGCAGGCGAAATGATCAGCGCCGGACGAAAATCGCCCTGCTGCTCACGGCCAGCGGTAGGGTTCAAGTTCAGGCGAACAATGTCGCCTCGGTTGAATTTGGTCCGCCTCACACTTCACGCCCAACTGCTGGCATTGAGTTCCACGCGGCCAATTCGGCAGGCTCCGCCGCGTTCAAATCGCACTGCGCCATCAGGTCGGCCAATTGGTAACGCGGTTTAACCTTCGCGGGCTTGAGCGTCATGGCTTCGGCAGCCGCATCGACATTGAGCAGCAGCACGTCGCCGCTGGCCAGACTCATTTGCTTGAGTACGGTAGACGGCAGGCGGATGGCCGCACTGTTGCCCCATTGCTGAATTTTGACTTCCATAAACACCTCCTGAACGTTTAAACATTGTAGATACGAGACGTGCCAAGTGCAAGCGCTATGTATAAACATAGTATCTACAATGCCAGCTCAAAAGAGCGCCGAATAGTGGCTTGATCAACTGACAGGTACGGGAATGGTCCAGCGTCGGAGTGCCCAAGAATCATTTGCACCGTCTCAACGTCACCAGTAGCTGCCAGCACCTTTGCCGCAAGTGAGCGTCTGCCGCTGTGCGACGATCCCTGCTTGATACCGGCCTGCCGGTAGAGCCTGCTGATGGTCTGCTGGAGCGAATCACAAGCCCTGTACACCTTCGGCCCGCTCTCCAACTCGCGATGCTTGAACGCCAGTTCAAAGGCCTGCCCTTTGTGCGTGGTAATGAGCTTTGAGCCTGGGCGCAGGCCTCGGTATTCGACGGCGCCGGTACAACCCCAGCGACGGCGCAACCGCACCTGAAACCAGCACTCTAGCGCCTCAAGGCACTTCGGGTGCGTGAGGTATATGTTCCGGGCACGGGATCCCTTTGTGATAGCCGATGACAAGTACACCTCCGGGCGAACGGCGCCGCTCGGGTATAGGACATCGGCTATTTCAACCTGGGCAAGTTCAGTGTGTGTGGGTTACCCAAAGCAGAAGCACGTCACGTTCAGGCATGCGCCCAGTGACGGATGCAACGCGGATCAGGTGCTTGAATTGTCCAGGGCGTAACGAAGCGGCTCGGCGGGGAGTCATGCGGGCTCTCTGTCAGGATTGCGCGGTAATCGCGATGAATCTGTAGAGAGTGGCCAGCGGGCCTCCTGAATAGCTTACAGGCAAGCCCGCTGCATTGTTCACGGAAAATCCCTGGATCTTACAATCCTGGTTGGATTGTCCTACAAAACCGCTCTATCTCCTGCAATACAGACAATACAGGCTATGGCGCTGCGAGCAATTTATTGGTAATTTCTTCGACGCTGATTACCAAGGATTTATAATAATGAAAAAAGTGCTTCTCAAGAACACCGTCGCTTTCGCAGTTGCCATGGCATCCACTCAAATCTTCGCCAGTGGATTTGCTCTTAACGAACAAAGCATCAGTGGGATGGGCACCGGTTTTGCCGGGCGCTCTTCTTCTGCCGAGGATGCCAGCACTGTATTTGGCAACCCAGCCGGCATGGCCCGCCTTAAGCGTGAACAAGTGACCGTTGGCGCCGCTGCCATTATCGCCAAGTCCGACATCAGCAGCTCTGGCAGCAATACTCCAGGCGGCAGCTTCGATGGCGACATGGTTCCTAAGGTAGGCGTACCGATGGGCTATTACGTCAAGCCAATTGACGAACAATGGGCAGTTGGATTCGGTGTTTACGCACCTTTCGGCCTGGTCACCGACTATGAAAACGGATTTGCTGGCCGTTACTTCGGTAGCTACAGCAAAGTCTCGGTTGTGACCCTGCAGCCGACCGTCAGCTACGCTTTCAATGACAAGGTTTCGATCGGTTTCGGTCCGACCTTCAACCGTATTGAAGGCACCTTGAAGTCCGATGTTCGCGGCAACTTTGCTGGCACGAACGACGGTGAAGTGAAAATCAGCGGCGACGACACTGCCGTTGGCTACAACATTGGTGTCATGGTCCAGGCGACTGACAGCACGCGCGTCGGCCTGACCTACCACTCGATGGTTGATTACAAGCTCGAGGGTAAAACAAGGATCAGTGGTGCTCCGTTCAGTGTCTTCAGTGGCAGCAAGTTTGATGCCTCACTGAAAATCAAGACTCCTGAGTCCGTAGATTTTTCGGTAACCCACGAGCTGGACGAGAACTGGACCCTTTACGCAGGCAGCACCTGGACCCGCTGGAGCCGACTGGAGGACATCACAGTTAGCAATAGTGGCGTGCCACCGCAGTTGGGCGGCAGCGCTGGCGCAATCGGCACTATCAGTGAGCCACAGAACTGGCACGACACTTGGGCTCACGCCATCGGTGCGAGCTACAAGGTCAACAAGGCATGGACACTCCGTGCCGGCCTCTCCGTCGATCAGTCTCCAACCAACAACGAAGACCGTTCGCCACGGATCCCGACCGGAGACCGCAGGGCGCTCAGCCTGGGTGCTGGCTGGAGCCCAACCGAAGACCTCACTGTCGACATGGCCTACTCCTACCTGATGGAGGAAGACGTCAAAGTCAGCCATTCGAAGCCGCTTGTCCCGGGTGTGAACACGTCCTACAACGCCAAGTATGAAAACAGCGCACACGGTCTTGGCCTCGGCCTGACCTATCGCTTCTAAGCGTTAGCTGCTCAAACAAAAAGCCCCAGCTCGAGCCGGGGCTTTTTTATTTCCTGGGTAAGGCTTGAGGTGAATTGGCTCATGAATTGGGCAATGGCGGCAGTGGTGGTAACTGTCAGGCCCCGCCAAGTTGCGTACTTGGCTACGGTTCCTTTTTCCCCGTGGTTAGGCCTCGGCTGAGAAGGAGGAAAGTGTTCGTTGGGGCGCCATTTCTTGGGCCTCGGCAGATGGGTATTCCAAGGGCGCGTCGACATTGGCTGACCGATTCTTTTGAAAATGACCCACCGAGCAAGGCCGCGACTTCCGAGTCTTTAATTTTGCCGAGTAATGCAATGCGTTCGGGCGTCCAGACCTTACGGTGTCGCTTAATCCCCAACTTCTTACGAAGCACAGAAAGGGTGGTTGATGAGTAGCCAAACCTGGCCACCAGATCACGGTCGGCAACCTTCCCCAGCAAGGACAACATCTCCTCGGGGTACTCAGGCACATTCACGCTAAGGATACCCCGGGATTTCCTCTCCTTCTTCAGGTAGTAGGTGGGGATACCGAATTCTGTAGACAGGTCCTGATCAGATCGTATTCCGAGTTGACTGATCAACTCTTGCGGCAAGGTAACAATCTCGCGCTGTTTCTTGATTGGCTTTGCCGTTGGCGTGGTTGCAGGCTTAACCGTGGAGGCGACCCCAAGTTTTTTTCGTAGAGCACAGACGTTTGCGATGGAATAGCCAAACCGCACACCAACTTCCCGGTCAGTAACCTTCCCGAGCAGCTCAAGCATTTCTTCTGGGTATGTACCACGCTTGAATTGCTCGATACCCAAGGCAAGACGCTTCTGCTTCAAAAAGTAAGCCGAAATACCAAATTCTGCCGACAGATTGCGATCCGAACGCTTGCCGAGTTGCTGGATCACAGCTTCGGGGATCTCATCTAGTTTGCGGCTATCAGGGGTCATTTGATCTGTATTGGACGTGGAAGTCATGCAATTGATTTTAACAAAGCAGATCGCCTGCGGCAGCAGGCCCAGGAATTAATTATCGGCTTTAAATGGATGGTGACTGGGCCGCCAGTTCCGACGCGTTACCTGCGACTGTGCGTATTGAGTCCAGAATTTTCGCTATGGTCACTTCGCCGATCAAGCGGGATCTTGTCGACTCAATGCCATTGGTGCGGATGAACTGGACCGCGTCCGGCCCGAGGAGGCCGTTCAGTTCAAGTAGCTTGCGCCTTGCTGGGCCGCCGGCGGTGATGTCAACACGAATGAGTTTGAACTCCTTAAGCGCAGATCGGAGCTCAGGCGAAACAGAAGCCGCGTCATGCACCCGTGCACCACCGATGGACCAATCTGCGTACCAGTCCACCACCGCTGGTATGCCGGCAGTCTTTGCTTCGGCAATCGCAACGGCGAGACGTTCAGGAGTCGAAACAACCGTCCAGGAAAGGGTTCGTTCTGACAAGAGCCCCAGAGGATCAGTAGCATCAGCCTCACCCTTCAGCATCCCCGCCCACGCCGTCACACCCCATACCAGTACAAGGGCCGCTGGGACCCTGGCGAGCCATCTCATTTGAGAATCAAACACCCCGAGGTATACCGCCACGCTAACAGCGAGCAGGCCATAAAGCGCGAGCGTCAACTGACCAGGCAGAACCCGGTCGGCAAGCCATATCGCAACGACAGCCAGCAGTACCGCATTAATTGTCCTTGCCGCAGGTACCCAGTTTCCAATCTGACCTAGTAGTTTGGAGGAGAGAATCCCTAGAAGTACTAGCGGGACAACCATACCCAGTGCCAGAGCGAAGAGTTGAAGCGCCCCGCCAGGCTCGCCACCGGCGCTCAGATACATCATCAAGCCTGCAACTGGAGCAGGGACGAATGGAGCTACCACGACGCTGGCCAGCACCCCTAAGGCTGCCGAAGCTGCAACGTCGCCCATCGATGCCTGGCTAGTGCATCGGATTGGTTGGCGGTTGAAAGCGGCCGGTACCGGGAGCGCGGCAAGGCCGGTCAGGATTGCTGCAAGAAAAAGCAGCAGCGCAGCAGCTGGAATTAGAACAACGGGAGACTGGAGGCTGCCCTGTATGTCGTACTGAGGCCCCAGCCAGGCGATCGCCGCGTTGATGAACGTGTAGCCAATCGCCAAAGGCAGTGCAAACGCCAGGCCCAATATAAGGCCGCGGCGCGCGGTTTGCTCTCCCCTTAACAGGATGGAGCTGAGAATGGGGGCTACAGCCAACAGGCACGGCTTTAGCACCAGGCCCAGTCCCGCTGAAAACGCTAGTGCAATGCTCCACCAGGTCCATTCGGTTGTGGCCGCGGTGCCGGCGCTGCTGCCTATCTGAATTGTTTGTGAGTCAGGTGGGTAGCAAAGTCCTTTCTCCGCACAGCCTTGGAAGCCCACTCGCAGGGAGAATCCACCATCCCCATGGTTCTGTACCGGGATGCGAGCAGAGAGAGTGCTGTTGTAGACGAGGACATCGCCGAAGTATGGATCAGACCTTTGCTCGCCGGCGGGGAGTACTGCTGTACCGGCGGTAACCCCGCTGCCAGATACGCTGAAGCTTAACTTTGACTTGTAGAGGTAGTACCCCGGAGCAGCGACTATTCGGACTTGGATGGAATCAGGCGTGCCGGTTGCTGACACCTTGAACGCCTCGTGAACCGGGAGGAAGTCAGGATTTTCTTTGAATCCTGTTCCCCAGGCGAGGGTTGCGATACTGAGAGCTGCTAGAGCAATGATTGCCGTTATGAAGCGTGGATTCATTTGACGGTGCCGCACAATTGGAGTGTGCGGCCATGGTAATTCAGATGATGCGGGCAGGAGTCCCAAACGGGGTGTTCGTTTTCAACTGTTCCGTGACGAGAGCTTGGGGGCCACTGACAGCTAGACCAGTGTGAAGGCGTAACCAACATCATCATCGGACATGCTAATTGAGGTAATGCCCTCTGCCAGGTCTTCAATCACCCCGGCGAGATGGCTGAGCACGCGCTCACGATTGCAGTTGCGTATAGCCTGTAGATTAACTACGAGTTTATGCGCGCTACCGGGTGCAGTGTCTACAGCAGGGAGGCCTGTTGGTGTATCAAAGAACGAGGGCCCTGGCACGCGATTACAATACCGGAAGGAAAATTCACGACCGTCATGGTCGCCCTGTCCCAGATCTTCACCTTTCTCCAGCTTGAGGAGCACTGATCGCAAGTCTGCAATAAGGCAGTCCGCCTCGAGCGGAGCGTCTGAGTTGATCGTGATTACAGCTTGCTTGAGAGGATAGGCGTGCTGTATCCAGTTTAGGCTTGGCCCGCCCTGCTCCTGCGCCTCTTGGACGGGCTCCTCCTTGGGGAGCGGTGGCTGTCCTGCGACTGGAGCATCGTTCTCTATTACCTGAAACATGGACGGCATATCCCGATCCGGAAGAGGGTTCTTCCGAGCAAACATGCGAAACAAGCGGTGAATCATGATTAAGTTCCTACCTGGTGAGTCCAATGGTCATTTGCAGATGAACATCTTTCCAGAGGAGTCGAACGCAATGGATCCTTTGGCGAAGTCGCCACACCCTTGCCCCGTGGTAACCGTCCCCGGGTTGTAGGCGACCTGCTTCACCCATCGACCGTTGGTGCAGTTGAGCGGAGTGCCGGCCGCGGTTTTACTGACCAGGCCGTTCGGAGAGCAGGTTGCTGATTCGGTGTTAGACCCGAGGATGGCCAGGTCACCTACAGAGGCGCGGCCACTTGAGGTCAGGGTTTGCGCGGAGATCGGGCCACTTGCAGTGACGGATACGGTGCTGAGGTTATTGACCTCGTTGATGTTGTTGTTGCCCATTAGCAGTGTAGTGCGCATCCGATTCAACTCGGCGTTGGCTTGCGCTGTGCGCGAGAGCTTGTCGTTGAGCCCTACCTCGCTACCTGGGGCAGAAACTGTACTTCGGATCAGGGAGGTAGTGGGTGATACGACCGTCGTTCCCGGCAGTAAATTGGCTACCACCCCTTCCCAGTCCTTGATGATGTTCTGGTCGACGCTGAACGTGTTCACGGTGCAGGAGGTTGTGACCGGCGATTTGTACTTGTTCAGTGCTGTAATTCCACCGATGAATGGGGGCGACGTGCTCTGAAGTACCGTCAACGCTGAGGCGCAAAGCGGGGTTCCTGGCCAGCTCCCCTTATCTGCACGGTAGGCACGGGCTGCATCGAGGATGGACTGAGTTTCCTGGGCTGTCAGAACTGCCCGTCTTTCGTTGATCTCCTCCATGAAATTGGGGACGGTCGCAGCAGTCATCATCGCCATGATGGCTATCGAAATGGCTAGCTCAAGTAATGAAAATCCGGACTGGCGATGTGAGCGCATCATTGGACAATGGTCTCCTACTGTAGAGGCTCGATCGCGGGATCATTGCACAACTCAGGCAAAGCACAACCCAAAACATACAGTCTAAATTCGCTCTGTCCATGCCCGCCATTTTTGAGTACATGATGGATAACATTTACATCCGTAATATGCCATTTCCGCTATAGATTGGCAGATATAGAGGCTCGGTAATTCATCGTCGCAGTACGGGGCGGACGCCATAAAGCTGTCATTTTTAACGGTTTTGAAGCATCGTTTTGGGTTCGTCCACCGGCATGCACTGTTACCCTATGGGCATTGGAAAATTCATTTGGAGTAGTAGATGGCCGTGCCAGCGTATTCAGCCATATCGATCCTGAGCTACAGCCCTATCGCCGGAGTTCGTCGTGCCAAGGGAGTGCCCATGATCCTCCTGCAGGATGCTGATGAGCGTAATGCGACGTTCCGCGCCACTGACGCCCAGCTGACTGGACTGACAAAGCAACCTGACCCAAAGCGGCGTTTGGAGTTCGGCTTCTGGGCGATGGACAATGCGCCGAGCCCCGACCTGAAAGACCGTGTTCCACTCGAGGTGATGATTGTTCACTACGTGAGAACCCTCCCCGCCTGGCCCATCCTAGGGCACTCGCCGGCGCTGAACATCATCACCCTGGACTGGCCTGTTGAGGGAGGCTACGAAATCCGCGCCTTCCTCATCGGTACCAGCACGCCAATGCCACCAGACCAGCTGCAGTTCTTCTATGAGCAGCAGAAAGAAAGGATGAACCCGGAGATCTCCTCCAAGATGCCTGATGCGAGGCCATAGCAAGAGGCTTTGTGCGCACTGCTGATCAATCGGTTGATCCGTCATAGGCCCCTCCAAAAATCCTAGCGTGTCAGCTGCACCATCAACCCAGGAGCGGCCTTCGCGTGTCAGCCCAATTCAGCTCGCGCCCCCTCCGAATCTGGGATATCAAGTCGACCTCAATTGTTCGCCGCGCCTAAAAATGCCGTTAGGTTGTCTTCATGGCCTAAGACCAAGCGATGGCTACATGGCCACATACTATCGGCTACGCCTCACGGTTTCGTCGGGATGGTCAGCTCTAAATACGGAGTGAGAATTGAACAAATTTTTGATGGTGGGGATGGCTGGCACGCTGGCGCTCCTGGTCGGATGCACGGGCATTCAAACAACCAAACCCGGCGTGGTGGGCGTTGATCGCACCCAGTACATGTTTTCTGGCTATTCAGAGGCTGATGTGGATAGATCCTACGCCCACACCTACAAGGTGGGCGTCAAAAAGGCAGAAGCGGCTGGGCTGCTTGTTACGGATACGCCGCTCGGCAAGCACGTTCAGTCACTGACGGTGAAGCTGGTGATGCAGACGCATGTGTTCCGCCCGAACGCCGAAAATTGGGGCTGGTTCGTTAATGTGATCGACGAGGATGTCGTAAACGCCAACTGTGGTCCTGGCGGAAAGATCGTGGTCTACACGGGCCTGGTCAAGCGCCTCAACTTGACGGACGACGAGTTGGCCATGGTGCTCGGCCATGAAATTGCTCATGCGCTGAGGCAGCATGGCCGTGAACAAGCTTCAGCAAACGCAGTCTTTGAGCTGGCTGGCGGGGTTGGCGCGAATGTCTTGAAAGCAGGATCGTTAGGCAAGAGTGCTATCACGAAGGTGCTGAGTGCAGGGGTGGGCCTGCCCTTCAGTCGACGTGATGAGGAAGAAGCTGACCTGATCGGCCTCGAGCTGGCTGCGCGCGCTGGTTTTGACCCTAGGGCTGCTATTACCCTCTGGCAGAAAATGGCAGCGCTTAACAAGGGGGCCTCGATCCCTGCTTTCTTGAGCACACACCCGACCGATGAAGAGCGCATGAAGGTGCTAGTTGCTGCGATACCTAAAGTCATGCCGCTGTATCAAGCAGCCCTACAGTAGTCAGTATCTGGACTTGGGACTGTTGTCTGTCAATTAGAATGCTCCAGGTTGTAGCTACAAAGCCCAGCATAGGCTGGGCTTTGTGCGTGTCAGCAGTTTAATTCCAGAGAGGGTCAGCGGCAGATCTCATAGTTAGGCGATCCGTCTACTGTGGCGCGATAAGCGCCACGGTAGTAGGTCACACCTTCGAAGGTGTACTGCGTTGGGTTGCCTGGGAACCAGGTGGTAATCAAGAAAGTGTTCCAGGTAAGCGCACCGTTTTTACCGTCCGCGGCCATTGCCCAGACGTAGTAGCCGCTACCACCTTCAGATCCATTGTAACTGATGCTGTATCTGCACTGTGTCCATGGATGCGTTGGTTCCGGCGGCTTTGGTTGCTCCTTCGTTCCTGTGGCTGTTTGCTGGGCGGTGACATTGACCACCTGGGATAACGGGACAGGACCCCCTACGTTTCGAATGACCCCTGTAATTGGGCTTTGCTGACGATCCTGACGGTAAGCCAGCTGGGCTTGGTTGCAGTTGGCACTCTGGGTAAACGTTGTACCAGCATTGACAGTACTGGCCGCCGGGGACCAAGCAGAGCAGTTGTAAGGCGCACCGTTGTTAGCCCAAGCCGTGTACAGAGAACTGATCGCGATCCAGTAGTCAGAGAACGGGATGAGTATTGACGCTACCCCTCCCTCTGAGCTTGTCGCGGTAACAGTCGCTGACCCGACTACGGGAACCGATTGAAGGTTTACCTCTGCGACCCCGTTCTCGTCGGTTTCGGAGGTCGGGACAGATAGGGTTCCGAGGTTGGTAGTCCAATTAACCTGGGTACCGGCCCCGATGCTGACACCATAGTAGTCGGTGACGGTTGCGGTAATTGTTGTACTCGACCCGTTAGCGGGAATGGAAGGCGGCGCCGCGGAGAGGGTAATGGTAATCGGCATCTCGCATGACTGCCAGCCTGCTCCGTGGGCACATACAACAGGTTGCCACCCGTTCGCACCGGAACCTGAAATTCTGATTCGCTCCCATGACGACTTTGCGTCAGCGATAGCGGGCCAGGCGATAAGCGCACATGCGAGGGCCGCAAGGGCGAGCGAGCCTACTTTCCGCTGAAGCTGTCGCGGATTATTGTTGCAGCATGCTTGATGCATCACGAAATCCATTGTACCTGGTCATAATGATTCGACACTGGCACTGGTCTCCAAAGAACGCAATTCAAAATGGGTAGGTAAAATTTCAGTGTGCGTTTTTCGTGGTGCTCGCTGACGCATAGGATCAGCTTAACAGGGATTCTGAGTCACCGTTTTGGATGGAGTCTTATCCCATTCATGTAGAGAATGTGCGGGACTGGGCAATCGCCTGGTCGCCTTGGAAAGTCCGGGGCGGTACATCTAGAGGTGATGGAGCGCAATGCTAACCATATTGAAAAACTTGAGTCAGCAAGAAGGTGATGAATCGACAATTAACGTCAAACGCACGACGGTAGTCACTGTCGGCGTCATCGTGCTGGTGGTATTCGCAGCGATGGTGCTGCTCGCCTTTTACGCATCTTTCAAGGCATTGAACGCAGCAAGCGCTGTCGACGACGCCTGGCAGACCCAGCGTGAACGCATCCTGAACATCGAAGCCAAGTCGGTTCAGGCCAGCACTGACGCCCAGGAGGTGAAACTGGGTCAAGCGGCGATTCAGCAAGGCTTGCTTGACGCCAACAAGCGTCTCACGTCCTTGAAGCAATCGGTCGAACAGGCAACGTCCTACCGCTCGACGATGGCTTCGATTGATGCCGAGAAAGCTGCTGAACAGGCGAAGGCAGATGCGATCAAAGCTGATGCCCAGAAGGCTGTAGAAGCATCTGAACAGAAAGGCGTCGAGAATTTCGATCGACTATTGCTGGCGCGCTTGCATAGCCACTGGGTCCGCCCGGATTCCGCGGCCGCAGGGGCCACTGTAGATGTCGTTGTTCAGTTTGCCGCTGATGGAACCATCACAAATGCCCTGCTGCCGACGTCGTCAGGTTCGCAAGCGCTAGATGATTCAATTGTTAAGGCTGCCGCTGATCTGGCGAAGATCCCTGAAATGTCGACGGTAAGTCGGCCGATCTACATGAAGTACCTTCAGCAGCGTACGGTCAAGTTCCAAATCTGACTGCAGTGCAATACCCCTGGCCCTTGAGCCAGGGGTTGCTGATTAGGCAAGTGGCTCTTTTGCTGGAGGGTCAGCGAGAAGGGTTGGCTGGTCGGCAATCGACTCCCCTTCTGGCAGTTCATAATGAATGACGTCGTACATGGCCTGGGCTTTTTTCGGGCCAATCCCCTTCACTTCGCACATTCCCGCTGTCGTCGCATTCATGACCTTGAATACTGAGCGGAAATGCTCAAGCAGCTTCCGTGCAGCTACAGGGCCACACCCACTCAAGCCCTCAATGGTAAACAAGGCCTGGCCGGCACCGGCGGGGACTTTTCCCTTGCGCATAGGCGGTATGTAACCAAGACCTTCAGTCTCGTGCTTCGCCATCCTATAGATGATTGAGGCAGCACGCTTAGGCGCCTTGTACCAGATTACGGTCTGCCCGAGCACAACTGCCAGATAGCTAAGCGCGCCATCGAGGGCGTCGGGGTGGATCTGTGACCGCGTCGAGAAGATGTCACCTTCGATCAGCCAGATGACTCGCCGGAAGTTCATCCCCATCTTATTGGCTTGATTGATGAACCGAGAGTCGAGCACTGAAGCGACGAAGTCCACGGCGGTCTTACGCTCGATCACCAGGTCAGCGCTGAGTACATAATCGCCTGTTTCGAGGTTGCCGGTTTCTATCTCTGCGCCGAGCTCGCGCAGCACATCTGGGATGCGCGATGGTAACTCCCGCGCATCGACAAAAATCTTGACCATTTCCGTTCCTGGTCCTGTGGGTGTCCATTCAATATAACGACAGTTCGTCACCCTGCCACTTCGAACCCTTCATTCAAACCACAGGCACCCGGTTGAATTTGAGTGCCCTGTTTTGACTTTGAGTTCCGGTAGAAGTCGGTACCCTGTACCTACCAATTACGAGGTATGAGTGGTGTCCGAAAAGCATCTGGCGCTTCTGGCGTCGACAGTTTCATTGGTTCTAGCAACTATGTCCGCAACGGCCCTGATCATGGTCAATTCTGTGCGTTCTGATTTGCATGCACAGCGTGATGCGTACCTTGAAACCAGCCAAAAACAGACGCAGATGCTGGAAGCCCAAAGCCAGCAAATCGGCCAGCTGCAGTCGGTTGTAGCCCAATTGAAAAGCAACCAACTCGCTATGCTTCCCCTTCTTGATCCCGAGCGGCTCCTGTCTGGCCCCGATGCGGGTGCGGAAACTGTAGAGGGTGATGCTCCTGCGGCTGCACCTGCACCTGCACCTGCACCTGCAGCGCCCCCCGTGCTCACACCTCCTGAGCAGGCAAATGTGGTGCCCACCCCTCCTCCGGCCTCGGCTGTTAGTTCAACCAAGCCAACTGCGCAGCGTGTAGCCAGACCTCCCCAGGTGATTCCGGCAACCATCGCTAAGCCTTCGGTCTCTACCCGGCCGGCGGCCCCAACTCCACCAGGCGTTAAAGTGTTCCCGGCCGCAGACTCTCGCCTGGTTGCTCCACCACCTGCTTTAGAAACCGGTGCGCCTCAAGCGAGTACCGCTCATCAAGACGAAACCATCCTGGCTGCACTACAAACCCCCACCATGGGTATGAAGACTCACCCGGTACTTGAACAGGTCAAAGCCCCTGCAATCGTCAAGACGCCTAGTCCAACCAAGCGACTTGAAAACGTGGACGGAATCCTGGTGGAAAGGATCATCGCCAACTGGAAGCGCCCGGCAAGCGCTCGTAACGGAATGTCGGTTGTGATCGACATTAAGATGGCCCGGGATGGCGGTGTGCGCTCTGCGACGGTTGTGACATCAAGCGGCGACAAGGCCTTCGACAAATCGGCTACTACAGCTATCAAGGCAGTGAAGAAGGTGCCAGAAATGACCCAGGTCAGCGACAGTACGTACAAGCAGCTCTACAAGGAGCGGCGCGTACGCTTCAGTCCGGAAGACCTTTCGGGTTGAGTCCTGCTGTGGATGAATAGCCGGCCCTGGGCCGGTTTTTTTTCGCCTGTGGTTAGCTGCCGCTCGATCACCAAACCGTTATCCTTGTGGTATTGGAGGAGTTAATCATGTCTGTGACCTTTTACGAATGCCTGATGGCGTGTGCCAGCGATGCCGAGCTGGTAGCCGAGTACAACCGGCTACGCGGTACCAGTGTGGGTGTGGACCTGCGTACTCCCCTTGAACGGCTTATCGACTCAACAAGCGGCTACGAGCAGATTGTTCAAGAGATCAAAGAAGATGAGTTGGCAGGCTTCGTTCACTTCGCGCATGACATTTGGAGGCGGATCCCCACCGAGGCTAACCCATGAGAGCCACGCCTGGAACGGAGATCGATGCGCCTCGCCAGCGTCTCACCGTTGAGGAGTTGCGTGAAGCAGCTGTATCGAGCAACACGGCGGATGCTTACAAGTCAGCTATTCGCCATTACCAGATCACGTGTGGACGCTTGCTGCCGGCACAACCTGATGAGATCTGTCAGTACCTGGCTGATCATGCGCACTTACTTTCAGTTCGTACTCTTGAGGTGCGCCTGGCGGCTCTCTCCAAGTGGCATCAGGTACAGGGGCTCCCTGACCCAACCCGAACTGTGGATGTGAAGCACGTGATGAAGGGGGTCAGGAAGAAATTCATGTCCCCTCCGAAGAAGGCAAAACCGTTCAAGATCGAGGTGATCAGAAAGATTGTTGCCCACCTCGACGCTGAGGCGCTGCAGGCCCTATGTGAGATCCAACACGGGGAATCCCGCGAGACTGTTCAATACCGCAAGGCGCGTCGCCGCCAATTGAAGGCATTGCGAGATAAGGCGCTCCTATTGGTGGGTTTTTGGCGTGCGTTCCGTAGTGACGAGTTATCCAGGCTGGTGGTCCAGAACATCACCGCGGTTCGCGGGCAGGACATTGAGCTCTACCTGACGCACTCGAAGACAGATCGAGCCGCCAAGGGTAAGGCCTACCATATGGTTGCGTTGAGAGAGCTTTGCCCAGTATCTGCGTACCTGGACTGGATCGAGGAGTCTGGAATTTGTGAAGGGCCAGTCTTCCGCAAAATCCATCACTGGGGGGCTGTAGCAGAGGATGGAATAGCCTCTAAGAGCATTGGCCCCGTCCTTCGGGATATGTGTGAAAGCGCCGGGATCGACTCGGAGAGCATATCGACCCACTCCATGAGACATGGTTTTGCAAACTGGGCCGCCAAGGAAAATTGGAGCCTGCCGTCGATAATGTCATTTGTAGGGTGGGCGTCGCATCGGAATGCCGCAGGGTACATCCGCGATAACCATGATTTCGGGTCGCTTAGCCTCAACAGCCCGGCCGATCGCATCGAAGGCAGTCATTCATCGACTGTTGGCCAAACCTATTTGGCAATTCCGGAGCGATAGCGGGACTTCATCTTGCCGCCGCCTCGGCCTGAGCGTTCAACTCAAGCATATCCATCACCTTCAACGCATCGATCACCTCGTTGATCCGGCCATACTCAGGGACTGTGCCGTCGCCGTTCATCAACGTTAGCGATGGCAGCCCTGATGCACCGAACTGCTGCATCAGGTTCTTTGATCCCGGCTCTGGACTCTGAATACTGATCAACCTGTACCCTGCTAGGTTCGGGTTTATGGACGGATTCAGTGCACCTAACTGCATGGCGGCGGTGCATGGGCCGCATGCGGGCTTGCCCCACAAGATCAAGGTCCGCTGGTTCGAAGCAATAGCTGCATCGATGAGGCCCTGGCCCGCTGCAAGCGACGTGGCGGTCTTCCAGTGGGCCCCTACGATGTCCTCCCCTATCTGAGGCGGCCGTAAAGGAGCTGTGGGCGTATTGTGGCCAGCCATGCCCCCACCGACAGAGCTAACCCCGTAAACCATCAGGAACGTGCCCAGGATCTGTCTCAGCTTCATCGGCAAGCGACTTTCTTGTCGCGTGAAGAGCAGGCCTCCGGAAACTATTGCGAAGCCTCCAATGACGATTAAACCGGAGGGTGACCAGCTGTATGCCGGCAAAGTAATAACGGCTCCGATCCATGCGACTGTAAACACGGACGCCGCTAGTACACCCTGCCCGTCCACACAGTTCTTGGCTGCGCGGATTTTGGGTGAGTTGAGCATTTTGAGTTCCTTGGTTTGCAGCCGTACCCGGTACCGCTGACATCAGATCAGTCAGCATGATTGCGGCAGGAGATTGAAAGGGAAATTGAGTCCCAATCCTAGGGTTCGGTTTCCCGGCGTGCAAACCAAAACGTTTCAGGGAAAATCAGGTCCCGGTACCTTGGCCCGGGAACAAGGTCGCCGCATTGCTAACTTGATGAGCCTATGCGCGAGCATTGCCCACTTCAGATAGGCATCAAGTTTTACTGCATATTTTGTCCCTGGTTTCCGTTTGCAACCGCCAGCGTTGTGTAGCTGCAGCTGAGCGTCGCTCAAGGAAATCCTGAGTTCCAGGTTTGCGCGGATCCGTTTGATTCGGTCGTGTGCTTCGCGTGGGTTCAGGTCGGCAAGCCCGAAGAGCGGCAGATCGAAGTACTGCATGCTCTTTAGATTAACCCCATTCCACATAAGGGAGGCTGTCCAGGGGTTGCGTGTTGGCGCGCCACTGATTTTCGAGCAGCAACTACATCGAACCTGCCACCGTGTCTTTGATCTCCCAGCCTGGCTTTGATCAAGAACTCCTTCGCCCGAACAGGAATCGCATTGTGACAGCTCAACCTCAAGGGGGTCGTGGGTGCCGTATGCAAGCGTTGGCGTTTCGTTGTAGTGCTGGTCCGACCAGAGATGCGAACGCAGTTTCTCAATCTGTCCTGTGAGCTCCAGCTGGTGCTGATCAAGGGACATTCCATTCATAAAAGCTTTCCTTGCTACCGGCTCCCGCCGGTTCTGCTACAGCTCCTCGCAGAGCAACGGGTGGGTAGAAAATCGCTTCCAGACACTGTCGTAGCCGTCGTTGTGTGTAGCATCGACCGATACAATCTCAAGGCATTGCCCTTCTAGCTGGGCGCTGTATGCCTGCGCGACGGACGCAGGGACAACGCGGTCTCGCATGCCGACAATGTGGCGCTGGGGAATGGTTCGCAGCCGATCCTTGTACAGAAGCGGTGTGATAGGGGTTTTGAGCGGGGTCAGATTGTGCAGCTTGGTCCAGAATATCGGGTCGACATTCCCGGCAATCGTTTGCACTAGGTCAACATCCTCACGCATGCCGGCTAAGACAAGTGCGACCTCTCCCCCTCCTGAGTGGCCTATTAACTCGAACGATTGGACACCGAACCGGCTCTTCAGGGCGGTCAGCGCTGAACTCATCGAGTCAATCTCGGCCTTGCCGAATCGGGAGTGTGTCCAGACGTCGGTATTACACGCGTTGGACTGAACAAACTGGCATGGCCTGGCCAGGTAGGCGGAGGGGTTCACATCATCTGCAGCGAAGCGCAGCATGATGGATGTACGAGGGGTAGGATCGGTACTGGGTTGAGAGGAGGTCGCCCAGGCGTAGCCGTCACTTTCGATGTACACACGCATGTGCTTGTAGCTGCCCGCTGCTGGGACCATGCCCTGAATCAGGAAGCCATCCGTCGTAAGTACAGCTGCTTGTAGCTTGCTGCTGGAGTAGCTTGCAAGGTCGACCCGCGATGCGCACCCGGACAGGACCGAGAGTCCTGCTGCTAACCCAGCTGCGATCAATGATTTGAACATTCGATATCCTTTGCATATGCAGCTCTCGATAGCCACCACAGGGTAGCTATCGGCAATTGCATCCTTGAAAGAAAGACGGCCAGCAATGCTGGCCGCTTTCCTAACCTGCTGCTACGACTCAGAAGTCCCAGCGGCCCGACACAGTGAAGGTATCGGCATTGAAGTCGGTTTTCTTGAGGTAGCTGTAGGACGCGCCCACGGTTACCGCACCGATCGAGTATTCAGCACCCAGGCCAAGCTCGAAGCTGTCGCGGGCGGAGGATGCGCCCGAGCTTACGAACGGAGTGCCACCCAGGGTGTAGGTGCTGGTGGTGTTCGACTTGTCGCCGATGAAGTCGTGGTAAACCATTGCAGTAGCGGTTGGTTTCAGGGTGCCGTTCATGAAGTTGAAGTCTTTCTCAACACGGACACCGCCACCGATCTCACCAACCTCAACGCGCTGGCCACCGACGCTCAAAGCTGCACTGGAACCTTTCTCGGTGTAGCCATCGATCTTCAGGTTGCTGTAGCGCAGCGCGGCGCGAGGCTCAACCAGGAAGCCGTTGTCGAAGTTAAAGCCATAGCCACCCAGAACGTTCACGCCGAATAGGTCCGAGTCATAGTCGCCTTTGGCAACGGTGGTCGCGATGTCGCGCTTACTGGAGTTTTCGTTCTTGCCGACGGTGACGCTGGCGTCTACGAAAGCTGGGCCTTGAGTCCAGCTGCCGTATGCGGTCAGAGCGTGTGCATCGACGTCGGTTTCGTTCGACTGGCCGTTCACTTTCGAGTTGATGTAGCTGTAAGCAACACCCAGAGTCAGGTCAGGGTTCACCTTGCCGTCAGCACCAACCACGATACCGCTGCTGTAGGCGTTGAAGCCGGACACGCCGTCGCGAGTACCTTGGTCAGCGTTCGAGTACAGGGTTTTGACCCAGACACCGGTTTCTTGCAGGACGTCACCCGAGGACAGGCCGCGTACTTCAGCGTTACGGCCGTTCAAGGCGCTGGACACGAGGGTTTGACCACCCAGGGCTGCCTGAGTAGAACCGCCGTTTACGTTCGGCGAAAGTTGTTCGGCCAGGCGGGCCAGTTCAGCATCGTCGGCGTTGGCAAAGGCTTTGAACACAGCGTCATTTGCATCAAGCTGGCCCAGTACGCTGTCGGCAAACGGTCGGATGGCGTTCGAGGCGTTGCGAGAAGCGCCCATTTTGGCGAGATCATCAGCTACCGAGGAACCAGACTTACCAGCCACGATGGCGGTTACAGAGTCGCCGTTTACTTTGAAGTCGATGATGTTCAGCAGTGCGGAGTTGCTTACGACAGTAAGACCATCGTCAGTCAGGGTGCCCGCTTTCACCAGCGTGTAGGTGGTGCCTGCGCGGTTGCCAGTGAAGTCACCAGGATTAGCAGTAACGCCGATCTTGCTGCCGCTTGCGAAGGAGGCATCACCAGCAACGTTCAGGATT
The DNA here is from genome assembly GCF_016881005.1 of Pseudomonas arcuscaelestis. Classification (GTDB taxonomy): domain Bacteria; phylum Pseudomonadota; class Gammaproteobacteria; order Pseudomonadales; family Pseudomonadaceae; genus Aquipseudomonas; species Aquipseudomonas arcuscaelestis. Next base: position 239,156 of record NZ_JACOPV010000009.1, read on the forward strand.
GGATTGGTTGGATTGGTCTGATCGCTCACGAGCAGCTGCAGAGTGCTGCCAGAAGCAACGTTCAGATCACCGGTGAAGCTGGTGTCGGTCGAGGCCAGGTAAAGAGTGCCCGATTTAACATCTACCAGGAACGCTTCGATTTCTTTGCCGTTGAAGGTGCCGGAGCCTTCGACCTGTACCAGCTTCATGCCTTCCATGTCGCCGGTGATCGTGCCGCCGGTCCAGTTCAGCTGGGTCTGGAAGTTACCGTTGATGGACTTCTCTTTACCCAGGATCAGGCCGTCCTTCTGGTTGATCACGTACAGGTTGTTGGCGTTGTCAGATCCACCTACGCTCGTGTCGTAGTCAATACTCTCGACGCTGATCGCAGTACCGGTCGACATGATGCTGCCGGTGTTGACGATGCCATTGGTGGCGGTCTTCACTTCCGGGCCCACAGCGTCAACAAGGCGGACGCCTACGGCATCGTCGCCCGAGGCTTGAATAGTGCCGGTGTTGACGACCGCGTTGTAGTTCATGTCATTGATTACAACGCCCGAGGTACCGTTGCCGCTGGCGGCGATAATGCCTTGGTTGACGACGTCGCGGCCGAAGTTGATGTTCTCGAGGTTGACGCCCGAGGAGTCATTACCGGAAACGAAGATTGCGCCTTTGTTGATGACGTCCTTGCCGATAGTGCCCAGGTCTTGGGTGCCCTTGGAGGTAAAGGCATAAATGCCTTTAGCGCCAGTGCCGTCGACGGACAAGGTGCCGGCGTTGACCAGGTCGCCGCCCAGCTGAGTATTGCCCAGCTCGATGCCACGCGGGGTGTCGGCGTCGATGTTGTTGGTTTCGCCAACCACAGAGATATTGCCGTTGTTGGTCAGGTTGCCGCCGATCTTGGCGCCGTCAGTGATGATGCCTACGGGCGCAATGCCGCTGAGCTTCATGTTGCCGTTGTTGGTGACGTTGCCGCCTACGGTAGTAGGAGTGTTGTCAGCGTCGTCGGACGAATCCAGATCCAGTCCGTCGATGAATTCGCCTTGACCACTAACGTTTGCGTTGTTGGTCAGGTCACCGGCGATGTTCACACCTTCAAAGCCAGTGCCGTCCTGACCAGTATCTCGTTCTGCGTTACCCGATAGGGTTACGTTGTTGAAGTCTGCACGAGAATAGGCCACTTCAGTGGGGCCGCTCACGTCCTTGTTCAGGTCGCCGGATACTGCGAATGCGCTGGCGGATGCAGCAGTGATGGCTACGGCCAGGATGGTCTTGCTCAGGGTGTGTCGGGTCACGTCTCGAATCCTTGCATTAATGGGTTTTCCGGCTTCCGTGGGTTTTCCAAATTGCCCCGGATGTCGGCTGCGAGAAAGAGCATAACGACCGAAATCCATTCGACCAGTCAAAAGGGAGTCATTAAATGCAAAATCTGCAGAATGGCTTTTGAAGCTCTGTGACCTCTAAAAGCCGGGTGCTTAGGTAGCACAAATGCCGTTCGTCTGACAAAGGGAACTTTTTCAGAATCGCTCTAGCCCTTGTATTCCCTAGCTTCGGGAATGAATTTTATATTTCAAATCCTCAGTCTGGATCCGAAATTTTCTGTGAAGGCTTTCACAGACGAAGGTGGCAATGTACTATCGCACACCGAAGCCAACAAATTGGCTCATAAAGTTTGACGTGCTGGGAATTATCCCGCCGCCAGACACACGTGTAGAGGGGGAGACTTGGTCTCTCTGCCTGTAGTTGATGGCACCGAAGGCTGGGAATTGCCCCCGCTATTCGCTAGGGAAAGGTCGCACCCGAAATTTGGGTCGGCCCCCATCCCAAGACTTGCCTGCTGCAAGGCCCGAGTCCAGTCACGGACAGCCCCCTCGCAAACAAACGTAGGGGGTGAGTAGTGATGATGCTGGATCTTGATCCGAAAATAGCTGAGCAAGCGAAGGCGGCGGACAACGCTGCTTTGAGTGCATTCCACACGAAGGTCATAGAGCTCTCTGATAAGTTCTCTATTAAGGAAGCAGCCCGTCTCCTTCGCGTCAGCACCGGATATCTGAGAACATACTCAGGTCAGCGCGGCATCACTTACGCTGATCGCGACAACCGCACCCCCGAACAAAAGCGCCAACTCAAAAAGCTCTGGGATCATTACCTGATTCACTACGAGCTTCGTCAAGTCGAGGCCCCAGCCGCCCCTGTACAACCTGGGGAACTGGAGATCAATCCAGGCCTCGAGCTCAAGAGCCGCCAAGCGTGGGTCAAGGGACAAAATGGCTTCCTAGCCCGCTGCATCGAGCTCGCTGAGCTTTTCACCGTTGCCGAAGCGGCCGATATTCTTGGCGTCACCCACCGATTCCTCAAAACCTATGCCTACAACGAACAACTGACCTTCGTTGGTGGCCCTTCCTTGGACGTCCAGAACGAGTTCTACGAGCGAGCTGAACAGCTCGCGGGTGTGAATACCCCTATCCAGGAAGCAGCTAAAGAGCTGAATGTTACGACCCGATACCTCACAGGCTACGCGAAGCATTGGAGTCTCTCTTTCGCCTTGACCGAAGTGGCGGCCTCGCTGGACGAAGAAGACGATGCTGAAGGCGACCACTCTTTCATCGCCGACATGTGCTTCGACGAAGTTATTGAAGATGTGGCAGCTACTGCCACCAGCCCCAGCCCCAGCACCAGCACCAGCACAGTTGAAGCACCGGCGCCGGCCGCAGTCGCGGCAAATCCTGAACATGTTGAAGACAAGCCTGAGCTCGACCTGCAGTCCGCGGATCTTCCGGGGGTTCAAGTTCCAACCATTCAATCCCATGTTCCATTTCTGGCTCGTGCTCCAATGCGATCTCGACCACCAGTACGGTCTCGGTCCCCGGTCACCCTGGTTCGCATCGAGAACAAAAATCAAATGTTCCCGCCGTCCGCGTTTCCGCCCCAAGCGGTACCCCGCTATGGCACTCAGTACGCGCTTTTCTAATGGCCTATAAGCCTTGGAATCTTGGAGCTCGCCGTTAGGTTGAGCTCCTCCCTTCCCTATCTAAGGACCTGTCATGGAAGTAGCGGTAGATACAGTTGCACAATGCGACTCTGAGGTTTGCGTGGCCGTGCATGATGCCTGGGGCGGCGATGATCGAGATAGCCGCCCTCATGGCGGTGACAGTAGAAGACCTGGGTTCCAATTCATCGTGCCTGCAGCCTATCGCCAGAGCATGATGAGCCAGGTTGCTTGGACCAGTTGGTATGGCTCCGCGAAGGCAATCAGCGACGTAACAGAGACCCTTATGCGGCTGCGGAGCCCAAAGCTTCAGCCAGTCAGGGCAATGGCCACGTTGAATGTTCCTAAAGGCAGGAGTGTGCCCTCGAACATCATTTTGCTGAGTTTCCTCGGTATTGCTGAGCACCGCGCCATTGTTGCTGAGGTGATGGGCGAGGCCTTCGATCGGGTAGATCTGCCATCCAAGCTGGATTTCAACCTGGGTCAGATCCTGGGTAATGAATATCGCGACAAACTGCGGAGTCAGGCGCAAACAGCGCCGGCAGTGGAGCTTGTCCAAAGCATACAGAACAGTTTCCCCATTCTGGGTAGCCTCTTCCAGGCCGGAGCGTTCTTTCGACAGTTCGCGCTGCCGTTACTTTACCTTGGCGCTCTCAGTGAACGGCTGTCTGACGTTTCGGCAAAGCCCTCGCAGGCTGAGCGGGTTCGGATCGAGATGGCGATTACTGTCTTGTTCATGGATGTCCCGCCTTACATTTCCGGTCTGATCTTCGGTACCTGCGAGCACATTCTCAAGCTGTTCCCAGATCACGTGATGAAGGAGGCGGAGATGGTGGCCACCCGTGGCCCTCTCGATCCCTCTATTCCGCTTTCGGCTCAGATGTCTGAAGACGGCTTTGCCACCATCGTGCAGGCCATCACGGCTTATCACGCAGATCTTCCGCCCCAGGCCAAGCACACGATGCCGCGGCTGCTGGACATGGCCGAGGCTAACGCTCTGTCCCTCCGTCCTGGCCCGAATGTGCTCTCAATCGTCTACGACCAGTTCTGTGACGACTATGCAGTGCCATTGTGGAAGTCGTTGATCGAAACGCTGATCAAGCACGCCGAGTCGATGGAGTTGCCATTCGACCATAAGGCGTTCTCTCGAGATCTAATCGGTCGAAGCATCGAGCAGCCACGTGGCAATACAAACGAAGCGATCAAACTGCTGCGCGGTTTGATCGCACTGAGCAATGTGCACCTAGACACCGAGGCATTTGTCCAGCGTGCAGACAAGCAACTGGCCAAAGCCCGCGAGTTGGAGGCCCAAATAACCGGGCTAGGTGCCAATCTCACCGCCAGCGCTATGCAAAAGATCGCTTCTCTTGCACAGGCCGGCAGCGCCGAGATCATGGCGAACCGCGACTGGTTCAAGACAGAGCTCGACAGTTTCATGCCTCTGATTCGCGGCTGGCAGCGTTTCTATGAAGAATGGGATCGACTGTTGCGGAAAGGTCCAGCTGGCTCCAATAAACAGCCTGCGGCCCTTTCCGTCGTGGAGAAGCGCCCGGTCGCCGTCGCTGCGGTGGTAGGTCCGGCAATCGATGAGCTACAGGCTCGGGTTTCGGAACTGCAGGACGCGTTGAAGGTGAAGGATGCAGAGGCCAGCGATATGCGTTCTGAACTGTTCTCGCTGCGAACCTTCAAGGAAAACCTGGCCTTACCTGTGCACCGTCCAGACCCGCTTGCCGTTAGCTTGGACCTGATGCGTCGCATCGCTGTCCGTGATTCGATCACCCCTACTGATGTGTTGTTGTTCATCGAGGTGATTGCAGATGGTCGCGTTGTCGTATTGGACTCGGCGTGGAAGTCGGCGAAGGAGTCGGTGGCGTTTCAACAGACGGGCCGCATGCTGGATGTCATCAACACGATGGTGTTCCCTTACTACGAATCGTTGATGGCAGGTAACCCAGATGCAACTGCCAAGATGATCTTGGGGAATGCCTACTCGGCTAACGAGTCTGAGACTGTGAGTTCGCACCGACGGCTGCGCGGGCTTCGGGAGTTCGAATACCAGGGCAAGACCCATTTCTTCGAGCGTCACCTGAAGGCCGGTAACGGTCACGGCCTGGAAGGTATGCGTATCCACTTCGATATCATCGACACAAAGGTAGTGATCGCTTACGCAGGACCACACCTCGAGTGTTCGACCAGCAACTGACGTATGAAGTGAATGCCTGCCGTCGCCTTAAGAATCAGAGGGTGGCGACGGCTTGGTCTTTGGGACAGTGCTTCGTGATCTAGGGGCCTTCTTCATTACCACTTCAACAGGCGTTTGAGGTTTCCCAGGAGCCTTCGGCGATTTCAAGATCATTGGCTCATTCACCTGCCGCGTTTTGCGCTCCTTCGGTTGCGTCGCTTTAGCTGCCTTCTGCTTCGCTTTGCGAGCTTTTTTCCGGGTGATGTAATTTCCTCTCCCTTTGTACTCAAGGAAAAGTGGCAGGATTTCTTCGGCGCGAACGAGAGACACGTATGACTTCGGGATCAATTTCGGAATCTTCTCCTGGCGTGTTGCGCCAAGAAGAATGCATTTCCGATCGTGGTCCACGATCTTTCCCTGTAGAGCCCTACCCGAATCAAGGTAGACCGTGATTAGGATCTGGTTCCGCTGGCAATGGTCGAGGAAACGGTCCTGCTCGTTGGTCGAACGGTCATACTGCGGTATGGGCCGGTCAGGTTGTTCATTCGTCATGCGGCCGTCCTGGTCGCTGTGTTCGTGGGACATGGCTCAAGTACATGTTGTTGAACGCTAATGCACACATTCTACGGGCGAAAGTGATGGCATAACAGTGCGCATCCAGCTTTTGACGCGGCTATCTGTCTGAAATTCCAACAATTATGGAAAAAATTTCACCGGTTAGTACAAGCTCAGAGTGGCCGCGAGGACCCTTGGAAAAAGGTGGGGGTGTTTCGGACTGGCATAGCGTTGTCCCTTTGGGCTGTTATTTGTCGGTCAATATACCCATATCGTGTAGGAAATTCCGTACAAAAGTGCGCCATACAGGAAACGACAGTTCAGGGATCACGATTTTCTTGTTCAGCTTTCACCTGCTCAATGGGTTTGAGTTTGGCAGCCGCGGCCGTTCTGTCAATTAACGGCAAAAGTTCTCTCAGAACCCTTTCTTCCAGGCACCCTTCCCCGCATTTTCGCCAAAGGAATGACGTGAGCTTTTCTGGCCATCCTTCGACAAGGTACAGGGCCAGGTTCGAGATCACACCAAGCCGGCGCTCGGTAACGGTAGGCGACAAGTCACGCTTGCTTATTGCAGCATGCACCAATGGCCACAAGTGTTTGAATGATGCCCGGTAGGCCTCCGGCGCATCATCAAAGGGTGTGGCGAATGGGTTCTTGATGGCTGAGGGAGCAACATCTGCAGATGAAGCGAGCGCTCGACGGCGGTCAAGGTATGGCTGAAATTCAATGATCATTGTCGTCTTATTCTCACAAGGAGTGGCCTAGGACAGCGCGCCGGTCTGGGATGATTCTCCACCTGGATCAGTTTGCTGCAAGCCAAACCCTAGAGTCGATTTTCAACTAAGGGTTTTGGCTTGCTGTCAAATGCAGCCAAGTTATCCTCAACGGGCTCATCAAACCAGCTGTGGCAGAGCTACGGCTTATACGATTCGGGGCTTTCAGCCCGGCTTAAAGGAATGCCAATGTTCACGTCAGTAATCGGAGCGCTGGTTCAGCCAGTTGTTCTCGCATCGTCGATCAGTGCGAGTGTTGAGGCTGCAACGGCCCTGCTCGCAAGCCAGCAAGTACCCGTGCCCGTAACAGCTGTTAAGCCTGCGCCCCAGGCAGAGACCACGGAAGTTGCCAAACCTGGGCTCCAACTCAGCGAATACATGACCCCGGCTGGCATGGATGCACTTTGCGATGCACTCGTGAAGGCGTTTGTTAGAGATGGATCCTCCGCGGAAGTCATTGGCGCCCTTCGCCAGTGCGTTAAAGCTCCTGTTTCCGCTGCAGCACCTGGTGCGGACAATGTGACGCCGGCATCGATCCTGTAATTTTGTACCCTATAGAGCGCGGCCAATGGGCTGCGCTTTCTACTCTGGCAAGGTAATCGGAATGAATCTGTTGGGAGTTCCCCTCCACTGGCCTACTAGCAGAGAGCGTAGAGCAACGCTCCTGCTGATCGGAGTTCTCTTTACCGTCTATATTGGGGTGGCCTGGTTGTTCGAGATGCCGTTCAGCACAATAACAGGTCCGTTATTTGGCACTGTTGGTGGGGTTGTATCGGGCAGCATGGGCGCATCGATAGCCAGATATGGCCTCAGGGCCTTTGCCATCAACCTTCTATTCTGTGGTGGGTTCGTAGGCGCGGCTTATGGAATTATTGTCGCCACCGATCTGATTCTTCCCGGGCTGCTTTAACCATGAAGGCATGCACCCTGGCTGGCCAAAGCCAGGGGCGACCGAAAAGCTCCCTTCACAATGCTCCAACGTTCCCGCCCGGGACTCCGCGCGTTAGGTCTTCTGGCAGTTCCTTGAAGCGGCGACTGTCGCCCGCCTGACCTTGCCCTGCAATCAAATTAACGAACGATCGTCGGCCGACTCAAGTGCTGCGTGTGGCCTGCTTGATTGAGCCCGGCGTATTGACTCTCGATACCCCAAGTACCCCTTCAAGATTTCGGCGGTGTCCGGCTTCTTCGCCCCCTGAATGAGCGACTGCAACTCTTCGTCAGATAGGTCCTGAACCGCACTGCCAGCATGATCCCCGATAAGGATGGAGCCGGTGATTTCCCCGGCCTGGAGATTGATGCGAAGCTCAACCTCGCTGGTGGCCAGCACGGAAGTTTGGGGAATCGTTCCGTGTTTCCTCAGCAGGCCGACCTCGCGCTCAAAGCGCCGACGTTTGATACGAGAAAGGCCACGCGTGCCTTCGTGCGCTGTGGAATCAGAGATGACACCGCTCACCACCTCGATAATGACCAGGCCTAGTAGAGTCGGCACCGGTGCCGCGAACACGCCAATCACGATTCCTAGCCCAGCAACCCCTCGCACCAATGATGTGGTTTTGCTAACCGCTCCTGGGATCCGGTCCTTGGCGTCAAGGAGAGCGTCGCGAGTGGCCGTGTAATTCTCATCTACGGAAGCAACAGCAGCCCGCCCAGCCTGCACAGCAGCCCGCCCGGATTGGCTAACGACGCACACGGCATCACCCACAGAGCCCATGGTCACTGTAGCAGTGGCTCGAGCGCTGTTGCACAGTGCATCCACACCGTCGCTGGCCAGGCTGCCGGCGGCGTCCGTAGCCGATTTCACTTTGTCGAACAGCTGTTTCATCAGTTGATCTCTGGTCGGATTGTTCAGGACTTTATCGAGGCGACATTGAAGCAGGATTTCAGTCGCCGCCGCCCCCACCTCCACCATCGCCCCCGCCACAGCTATCACTCCCACTATCAGCGAAGCTGAAGTAACCACCAGAGTCGCTACCGCTAGAGGTGGCAGCGTACTCCTTACGGTGGCGATCAACTTCCGCTGAAACGGTTGAAGCTGTGATGTTCCCGGCCATGTACCGGCTGATCAAACTGTCCAGATTCAAGCTCTCCTGGTAGTAGTATTCAGCTCGGGTGTAGCTGTCCGTTCGAAGAACGCGCTCAAGAGTCTTTGCTTTGTTGTATCGAGCCTCAGCTTGCTCGCGCGCCTTCTCAAGCGCTGGGAGGGTCTTGTGGTGCTCAGCCAGCTCACGCTGAAGGACGGTAACTCTGGCCGTCTCTTGGTCACCTGCGGCGGCAGTGCTCTGCTTTACAAGGGCCTGGATCTCATCAAACGAGCGTGTGGGCAGACTGTTCAGAATGAGTTCTTCAGCACGCTTGGTGTGGTCATCCGTTCGGTGAGCGAATTTACCTAGCGAGCTGTGAAACCAGTTCGCTTCCTTCTTGTGCACAGCTATTTTTTCGCTTACTGATCGAAGACGACTTGTTAGCTCTCCGAGCCCCGCAGAGGCATAGGAACGTTGTGCAGCCTGTTCGACCATTTCCAATGCAACCCTGGCCTCACTACTGAGTGTCGCGATCCGGTCCTCGTTGCCAGTTTGCATAGCCAACAACATGCGGTAGTTTTTGGCATTCGCATGGAAATCAATTTCCCCCGCGAGCCAGCCGTCAAGAGCCTTTACAAGAAGGCGCCCCTTGTACCTCTCTGTGCCGTATCCAGCTTTAAGCAGGTAGGAGAAAACGGGCTGTCTATTGAACACTGCAAGCTTGTGGTTACACTCATTGGCAATTTCGTCTTTATGTTCCTGGTACGCGGCCAGAGAGCGTCGAGCCGACTCGTGTTGCTGTAAGAGGACGAGATAGTTGCGGTCTACAGCGAGAGCCTGGCTCACAGCCGACTTAACAGACTCGATGCGCTGGGATAGCTCAATGCCCATCGCATTGAGGCTGCCGATTGAGATCTCGACACCTTGCAAATCACGACGCAGCTTTGCTTCTGCAGCGCGGCGCTCGTCCAACTCCCGTACGACACCTTGCGTGTCTACCGTTGGACTGTTTGACCGTGCGCTTGAAACCTCGCGCAATCCTTCAAGGATCGAGTGCTCGAGCTTAAGCGTGTGCTCGTGGGCGACGGAAAGAGATTGTTCAGCCTGGCGCAGCTCAAGCTCCTGCTTCCGGCTGTTTTCCTCCAGGGTGGAGGTGATTGACGACGGATTCATGTGGCTTACCAGTTGTAGATCATGGAAGGATGGCTTGACTGCGTGCGCGGACTCCAGTCGATGGTAAGTGAGTTCCTCGGCTTATCGCCGATGTGGCCGTCATCGACTTGACCGTCCGCTTTGTCCTTCGTCAAACGCTGAAACTCTTCACCACTGATACGCACCCCGAACTGGCTGGCCAGCTTACGGCCCTGTGTGAAAGCGTCGTTTACAGGGACCCGGACTACGTTCCCACCTGCATCCGTGGCTTGAACGATCGCGTAAGTGCTTGTGCCTACCTCACCATTTCCAACTTGGCCTCTGCCGGCGTGATAGGTGCGTTGGATTCCTGAATTACCTGTGCTTACGATGTCGATCGAGAGTTCCTGCTCAGCGTAAGGAACCATGCCGGCAAGCATGTCGACAGTTTCTTTGGCCTTATCAAGATCCATATCCTTGATTGCATTGCGGGTGCTGTTGACCATCGATGCGATGATCATCTGATCGTTTCGGCTCAGTCCCATGCGCTTGTATGCGGCATCCAGCGCAGTGATCTTGTTGCCGAGAACATCCATATCCAGCAAATTGTTCAGAAAGGAGCGCAGCTGATCGATCTTGATCAAGGCCTCTTTCCCGCCATCTGCTTCCGCATTTAGAAGTGCCTGCTCTGCTTCAGAGGCCTTGGCGGCCAGGGATGGATAACGTGAAACCCCATCCTTGTACGATTGCGAAGCGATCAGTTGACGGAATGACTGGGTAGCTTCAAAGATGCCACTGGCTGCCACCAACGCCTCGCGATTTCGCCACAGCAGGTTTTTCGCATAACGGAAATTGGCGTTGTATCCATTGATAGTTGCTTCTGTCTCCACATAGTTAGACTGGTCTATCTGATCTGGGAGCCTGAAGGTCAGAAGCTTCGCAACCTCTTCAAGTCGCTGCTGCACATCAGCCAGTAAAGGACCAACTGCTGGTACATCGCCTGGAGTGTGGGTTGATGTGAGTGAACTGACCATTTCCCGCTGGCGCGCGGCCTCGGTCCGAAGTCCAGTTACACCAAGCGCAGCTTCATCGGCTAGCGATTCAACTGACGCTACTTGTAGATGGAGGTACCCAGCTTTGAGCCCCGTCCAAACTGTACCCGCCACGACGCAAACGAAGACGCCCAGACCTATGCGGCGAAGAACGACCTTTCGATTCGACACCAGCTTGAAAACGAGCCGGCCGGTCAATCCCAGTTTAGGGGCTTCATAGGCCAGGCGTTTCGAGAAGTGCTCACGAACCCCTCGCTCGATGAGCTCATCGGTGGCCTCAATCCCCTGCCCTGTGTAAAAAAGGCGTAGGCGTAGCGACAACTCATCACGGCGTTGATGTAGGTCCAGGTGATCATTGACCAGTAGCTGCCGATGGCGAAGATCATCAATGATCGCCATGGCCCCCATTTGGTCTGTAAGTGTTATCTCTCGCATTTCTTACCCTGCCTTGGCCACGAGTGCTGCAAAGGCACGCTCGTTCTGTAAGGTAGCCGCCTCCATCTCGTTGACAGCACTTGTCGCTTTCGCCCGGTTTTCAGCGATCAAACTGTTCATGTCCTTCTGGAGATGGACCAACGCTTCCCCGAGCAACTTGACAGGGTGCGCATTCAGAGACGGGCCGTAACCAACCTCGATGGCATCACGTATCTGAATGTTCCCTGTCTTGGCCAACGCTTCGATTGCTGCCTCGGTGCCCTGCTTCTGAGCGCGCATAACGTTGGTTGCGGCGGCAAGGCCGTTCGAAGCTGTGAAGGCTGCAGACAGTGCGGTTATCACTCCCTCCTGGGCTGAGAAGAACGAAACCATGCGCGAGTGGACACGTTCCTTGGTGACAGCAACCTGCTCAAGATGGGCCATGAGTACTTTGGTGGTGCTGTGGCCCGTCTTTTGGTCTTCCGCAATGTCTTTCGCGATTTGGTAGGCCTTGTCTTCAAGCTGATATGCCCGCAAGGCCGCCTGAGCAATTAGCTCAAGCTCAGCGATGGCCACCTCATCTGCACCGTTGCGCGCGGCATCGAGCTTGGCGTTAACCGACTCCAGCGCCACTCGCTTTTCTTCAAGAGCATTGGTAGCAATAACCAGCACTTGCTCGGCCATGACCTTCACCTGCAGCACTGCCATTTGGTAGTCCTGATAGGCCGAGCGGATGGCCTCCTCCCGCTCTATTTCCTTGTTCACCTTGGTGGTAGCGGTAATGAAGTTGGTACGAATGTTCTCGAAACGGTCAGGAATGCTGCCGCGGGATAGCTTCATGAACATCAGCTTCACGCGCTCCATCATGTCCAGCTTGCCGTCCGCAACCCACTCGGTCATCCGCACCGAGTCTTGGCGAATCGAGGTGAAGTCGTCAGTGATCGACTGGTAGATTGGACTGACATCGAGACCCCGCAACTGCTCACGTACTGTCTGATGGAAAGCTGATGATTGCTGGAGTGTGGAGGCGATTGCCACCACCTTCACTTCGTCGTAGTGCCTGATCTTCTCCAGCAGTTTCAGAACTGGCGTTGCTTCCACCTGGCCATTCACGTTGATGCCCAGCTGGGCCAGGGCGGTGACTGCGCGCTCGAGATAATTGATGGCTTGAGACATTCCAGAAGATCCTTTTTTGATGGGCCGGCTGGCCCCAGGTGATGTCCCAATATAACGACTCTGTGAAGAAGTTCACGCCAAAGCGGGTGCTTGAAATTCACAAGTTCGGGCATCGTTGCTCGGACTCAAGGTGAGCCCCCGAGTAGGATTTTGATCACTGAGGGTCATGTGGCCGGCGGGCTGAAGGCTTGCCAGTCAAACGGACATTCCCTAGTGAGGCCATGTCCGTTTGGCTCATACCTTGCGTGCACGGAACAGGCGGAGGAGTTTGGCGGGGAGCCATAGAGAGGTGATGCCCTGGATGAATCCCGAAAGTCTGCGTGGGTTAGGTTTTGGTTGAGTACTGTTGGCGCTCTGAAGTAAGCGGCTGCCCCGATCGGAGATCCTGTAGCGCTTGATCGTGCGTCGAGGCGTGGTCAGGTCAATTCCTTGCAACTGAGTGCCTACAATAAGGCCTTTGCGCTCAAGGACAATCGCTGCCTCCCTGATGAGTTGACTCGGATGAATCTCGAGCCAGGTTGAGCCTTGTCTCCAAAGCACCTTACCGTTCGTTTGCCATGACTGCTTGGAGAGCGACCTCAGCAAGCGGAACTCAGTCTTTGAGAGCGGAGGATTCTGTCTTTTCAAGGGAAAATTCTCACCAGTGTGGAGATCTCACTCTAATGTGGCTGGCTGACTATTCAAACCCAAACTGAGGCCATAGAAACAACCGTTGAGGCCCGGGCAATTGCCGGCAGTGAGGTCTGGGATTGCAGCCTAGTCATCTGCAGGGGCCGTCCCGGCATGTAGTTGATGTCGATTGCACTGAGGCTGGCGAAGTTGACCAGTCGACCGCCAGACAATTGTCCGGCGGCACTACCGCAGAATCAGCTGAAGTGCAGATTCGAGTGGCGAGTCAGCTGATTCAGCCGAGTTTCGAGGAACAAGCCGAGTACTATGAAAGCGCCGAGCAAAGGCCATATCAAGTCCGCTGCTTTTTCTGTGGCAACCGGATCGATCGGACTCACAAAGAGAGTGAGGATGAAAGCCGCATATAAGCACAGACTTTGCATCCAGGGTTTTGACTTGGCCGGGAATAGCCCAACCGCCACGAGGGTCACAACCAGGGCGCACTTCCAGGACAACGAGGTCAGGGTCTCCCCGGGCTCGAGCGGAAGGTATGCAACTAGCCCGACCCAGCCGACCGTGACAGACAGATAAAGCCAGGCTCTCAGTCGTTTGAGCTTAGCGATGCGTTGCTTCAACAGGCTTTGCATGTGGAGGTCCTTCGTTCGGTTGTACTGTTGGCAATGCGGCATGGTAAACCGAATTCGCAATTCCCTGAGCGTCTTTTGGTGTGGTGTTTTAACCGAATTGTTGCTGACGCTTCTTTGCTACCTGTAAGGCTTCAAGGCTGTTTCAAATTTAACAGGTTGTCAAAAGACCGGAGAGGCAGCGCCGGCGAGAGCATGTCCAACCGCTGCAGCGTCGGCAGTTGCAGGTGGGATAATGAATGTGCACGCCATGTTCAGCCCGGTTGCGCACGTCGTCATCGAGGTCTCCCGCGACTGGTTTGAATACCCTCTGAATGTTTCCACGAACCTTGCTCTCGCCAGCATCGTCTGCAAGAAAGCATCGATGGATGCAGCATTCAAATCAGGCATCATCCTTGTAACTGTCGTACGCTTTCGCCCATTCGTCTACATAGGGTTTGATGAGCGCCCATTCGGCCTCTCGCTCAGATTCCCTCGCTGATAAGGCCTCGAACACCGCTGTTGGCCATGCCATGAAGCTTACATCCATCATCGCATTGTTGAATGCGTAGATACCGGCGCAGGTGTTACGGTTGCCCCCGCCTGGATAAAGTGAATAACGGAACCTGTCACGCAGCTCAATCACTTGCGTAACACGCACCTGTGCAATGATCGCCAAAACAATCAGCACCCCTTGCGAAAGGTTGCTTGCATTTTTGCAGACACGGCGCAGGTAGGCTGGGCGCTGACCCTCGGTTTTGGATATCAGCTCCTGGATAATTTCAGCATTATTTTTTTCAAATTCGTGGTTGTCCTCAACTGAAAAGGACTCGTAGTTCTCTCGAAGGGCCTCCAGGTCAAATGACCTTTTAAGCAATTTGGCTAAGGACAGTGCGTCTTGCCAGGCAAATTGCCCATACGTAGACATATCCGCCTCACGCAGATCCTTTTTCTGCCGTTTCATAACCTAGTCACCCCAAATCTCAACCGATGATTTTGTGGCGACAATTTCACCACATGTTCGCCGCGCATTCGTAACAAACCCTCAAAGTGATGCTGGAGTTTATAACGGCCGCTTCTTGCGCCAAAGCTAAGACTTCGCCAGCAAGGACAGTTCAGCGCGACAGGCTTTAATCACCAGCGACAGTTTTAATTCTCCCAAGCCACCAATGCATTTAGTGAATAAAAGCTGTCGCAGCCAGGCCCTGCGTCATGCGGGCTGCAGCGCAAAAAGACAAACTCGCAAAACTGTCGCAACCACTTGGAATGCCATCTGGATGCGAAGATCTAGACAATAAAAACTGTCGCAGATCTGCGCGGCGTTGGGGTGGCCGGGTACCAGGTGTTGTTCACTGCGACGTGGCTATCGCACCGGTGGCCACGGCCGGCGCCGCGGCCACCGGTCGTGAACCCAACCGCTGCTGCGTCACCAGGTGCTGGTGGGATAATGAGCAAGCACCTCAACTTCAGCCCAGTTGCGCATGCCGTGACCGAGCTCTCCCGCGACAGGTTCAATCAATCTGCGACAGTTTTTATTCTCTAAAAACACCAACTGGACTTAGAGAATAAAAACTGTCGCAACATACGACTCGATCAATTGCTGCCACCCGGACGCGCCTCCTATCTGGAGTTGTCGGCTTGCGGCGGCACCTACGCGACTGGCTACCCGGTGCCGCTGTTGTGACAACCTTTATTCCTCGCGTACCCCGCCTCGTTCGCTTGTGACTACCTTTATTCTTTGCAAAGACGCCCTCGTTTTCGCTTGTGACAACCTTTATTACCGCGCATTTGGCCGAGCAGAAAGCCACTTGGATGCCGGCGCACGGCCGGGGCCAGACCGCTAAGGCTGTTGCCAACTATTAAAGGTTGTCACAACGGCCAGGCAGCGCAAAAAGACAAATTCGCAAAACTGTCGCACTCACTCGAAATGCCAGCTGGATGCGAAGATCTAGACAATAAAAACTGTCGCAGATCTGCGCGGCGTTGGGGTGGCCGGGTACCAGGCGTTGTTCACTGCGACGTCGCTATAGCACCGGTGGCCACGCCCGGCGCCGCGGCTGCCGGCCGTGAACCCCAACCCCAACCGCTGATCAGCCGCTGCAGCGTCACCAGGTGCTGGTGGGATAATGAGCAAGTACCTCAACTTCAGCCCGGTTGCGCATACCTTGACCGAGGCCTCCCGTGACAGGGTTGAATAACCTGCGACAGTTTTTATTCTCCAAAAGCACAAACGATTTAGAGAATAAAAACTGTCGCAACCACTACTGGATCTAGGCAGCTTCCAGCCAGCGTTGAAGGAACCGCAAAACTGTCGCAACACCGCAAATCGACGCTGACGGCTCATGTTCTAGACAATAAAAACTGTCGCAACATACGGCTCGATCAGTTGCTGCCACCCGGTAGCGCCGGTACCGGCTTGTCTACCGGCGGCACCTACACGACTGGGTACCCGGTGCCAGTGTTGTGACAACCTTTATTCTTTGCAAAGGCGCCCTCGTTTTCGCTTGTGACAATCTTTATTACCGCGCATTTGGCCTGGCAGAAAGCCACTTGGATGCCGGTGCACGGCCGGGGCCAGACCGCTCAGGTGGTTTCTATTTAATAAAGGTTGTCACAAACCCCCCCGGCCAAGTAGCGCCGTCGTGAGCATGCCAAGCCGCTGATCAGCTCGCGCGGCGTCCGCAGGGACAGGTTTGAATAACCTGCGACAGTTTTTATTCTCTAAAACCACAACATCTCCCCCGCTCATCCCTCAGATCTCCCGCAATTAATAACATCATGACATGCGCCGTGCTTCCCTGGGTCACACCGCATTCCTCCAGATACATCTCCACTGTCCACCTTTCCTTTAAAAGCGGCCTGCCCCGCCGGGTCGAGGTGCACGCCGCGTAGGAAAAGCTGGGGAAAAGCAGAAAGAAAAATGCCAGGCGAAAGCCTGGCAAAGGAAAGGAAGGAAAAGCGGTTGGACAGGATGGTGGGTGGGTGCAGGCCCCGCCGTGTAAGGGTTTCAGCGTTTAGGGGGTGTAGAGGGAGGCACCGTAGCAGTCCAGATCTACCCCTGTCATGATGTTATTAAATTGGCAGGTAGGCTTTGGGTGTGCGGGCGATTTTGTGCTTTGGGAGAATAAAAACTGTCGCAGGTTATTCAAATCTGTCGCGGGAGACCTCGATTACTACGTGCGCAACCGGGCTGAAGATGAGGTGCTCTATAATTATCCCACCTGTACCTGGTCACGCTGATCAAGCTGATCAGCGGTTGGGCATCCTCACGCCGGCAGTGGATGCTTCCGCCTCGGCGACGACATGCGCGGCAGGGTTACTGACCTGGGGCCTCCTCATTTTCCCACCGGTACCTGCCGACGCCGCAACAGCTGATCAGCGGTTAGGACTCATGGTCGGCAGTCGCGGCGCTGGGCGTACCTGCCTATGGCAACTGGTGCGATGGCCACGACCCAGTGAAGAACACCTGGTGCCCGGACGCCGCGCAGATCTGCGACAGCATTTATTGTCTAAATTCAGTTGGCTGTTTCTGGAGATTTAAAACTGTCGCAACCGCTGCCAGTAACGGGCGGTCCCTCCCTGTGTGGGTACCCGATACTAATGGGAGATTCTGCAAATAGCTGTGATCGACTACAACGATGGAGAATAGAGTGCTGAGCGGCGGGCTTGTGGGTGCAGATTTTTACTCGAGCAATTCAGCCAGGTTCACCGGTGTGTCTTTCGGTGTGTGGTACGGCTGAGGGGGTTGAGCGGGAGTGTCCCCTTAGTGCCGTTTGCCCCTAATCATTTGCTACCCAGGATCGAAGATCCATACTAAGCTTGATGACAGGTTTCAAGTATTTTACTAGCCGATGAGTAGATAATGCCTAAATTACAGAAAATGAGGACGAACTCAATTTACGGGCCGCTGCGTTATGCGGCAACACGACCTTTCGCCCAGCGATTGGGAACGGAATTTAACTTCCAAGCTGCAATAGGGAAAACTGAAAGGTTTAAATTCATCACTGAAATTCTGCATTCGTCGGTTCAGTCCTTCATTGCACAGCTCGGCGATCCTATCGGTCCAGGTCCTGCACAGGCAGAAATCACCAATGTTCAGACCTTCGGTTCCTTCATGAAAGGGGGAGCACTTATATTCGATTTGAGCGATCACGTTTCGACACTCCTGTCTACAGACGTAAGCACTGTACCGCTGTGGGCCATACCAACTATAGCTGAAAGCTTCTACATTCATTTTGGGCGTAATGATGGTCTAGAGCAGGAAAATGTTTCTATCGAAGGCGTGTTTGTTACGTGGTTCCAGGGCAAAGATGAACCGCAGAGACTTATTTTAGACTTTGTGAAGAAGGCGCAGTTTGGGCGTTTTGACTTCTGGCGCATCGAGGAAGGTGAACCGTGCTTTGGCTGTTCAATCGATACTTCTCGACCTGATGTAAGCGTAAAAGACGCCCTCGAACGATCAGTACATGAAATCGTTGAACATAATAAAGTAATGGAGGCTCAAATTGCGGAAGTAATTAAGCGCACGGAGGCTCTGCATGGAAAACCGGTCGTCTCCGTACCAACTCAAGTTAGTCAGTTGGAATCGCAGCTGCCTGTTCTCCGGCGCGGCTTGGCGTTGGTAGCCAATTCTCTGCTCTATTTGGGTGCTACTCGCGCAGGAGAAACGCATCAGTCGGCCCGAGATGGGGGTTCGAGTAACGCTCCTGGGTTCGCAGCCTCCGTTATGGTTTGTTGATGACAAATCATTCTCGCATTGCGTGCGACAGCTGTACCTTCCATCAAGGTGATGGTGTGCACGTTGGTCACGCACTGTTCCAAGCCGGGGTCATCGATGCGTTAGCATTCACTTGCGACTGCCGGCAGCCGCGGCGGACGAAACTGCCTATGGCCAGTCCAGGCCCCGAAGCGCCGCGCATCCGCGACAGTATTTTGGCTAAGGCATCAACCGCGGCGGCGAATTGGATCGGTGCAACGGTATCGGCGGATCCTACGCCGCGCTTAGACATGCTGCAGGCCAACCGGCCTGGATCTGGTAACGGGACCGTCATCCTATGTGCGTCTATTCTGTTCCAATGCCATTCAACACGGGGTAATCAAGATGCAGCACGCCATACGGAAAAGTAACGCCGGGCTTGTGCTCTGGGGAGATATTTACGAACTCAAAGCACTCTGGACTTTCATCCACCGTGTCATCGACGAAAGCGCCCTACTCAAAATTGAAGACCCACTACTGTCAGGGTTAGCCTATGAGGTTCGTCACGCACACGATGGCATGAGACACAGAGACACCAGGACGTGGTACGGCGACGACCCGACACCGATCTATGGATTCGACTGTATTTGGCCGAACATACTAATGCAGATGGGTTTATTGAGAGCTGGCTTGGCTTTCATGTCAACCGTAACGAGAAATGATCAAGCGGTTATGTATCAGCTGGAACATACCGTACTAGACGGCCTTGGTGCCATGCTCTCTGGATCAAGCGAGCATATTTACCAATCTGCGCTCATGGTTGCTCAAGGTGGTGGTAATAGCGTCAATGAAAAAATTCATAGTAGGACGAGCTACTTTCTGACACTGACTCCTGCCAAGAGAAAAAAGGAACTCGGCGCAATATTGGATACGCTTTGCCAATTCAATTCTCTCAACAACCCCCTTCGTTCTATGGTGTTCGAGCCATTTACTGAATGGTCTGAGTATCCCCATTTCAAATGGTGATACCCCCGCAAAAGACAGCGTTGTACGCCGTAGCCTGAATGCATCGAATGGGGCATTTAAGTACCGACAGTTTTAATTCTTTAAATCCAGGGCGGCACCGGTAGTGGGAGCTTTCGCCGCGGCATCAGATGCGCGGCCGGGGATAAAGGCCTAGTGTAAGCTCTGTCTCCCACCTGCCCCAGGGGCACTCCAGATTCAAAGCAGCAGAGATCCGCGTGGGTTTGCTTTCTCAAGGGTAGCGAACGGGGGCACACTGCCGTGCACGCTCCCTTTGATGCGCTGGGAAGTTGGCCCTCCCTCTCGCCGGTTATGCCTGCGCCGGCAGTCTGTGCCTTGGGCGCCCGCCGTGTTTCTGCTCGAGCGGCAACGGTTGCGCAAACCTGGGAAACGTCAATGACGGTCTCGCTCCCGCAGGGCTGGCTGCACACTTATATTTGTATCTCTGACTACACTCTTTCAGCTTCACCTGGAGAGTTAGCGCACAACAGCAGCTCATGCTCGGTATCGCTCAGAGAAAGTTTCATTCTTGGTCGCCGGCAGGAGACCTCGCAGCAATCAGCTCCTTTTACCGCGCATGAACACCCTCTTAGGAAGCGTCACGTCGTCGGAAGGAACCGAGGCCATCGAACAATGCAACCTATCGTCAGTTCAAGGACTGCTCCTCACATCTCGCGAGCAAGATGTCCTCGCTTGCATGTTGCAAGCCCTGGGCTGCAAGCAAACCGCGCGACAGCTCGGCATCGGAGAGCATACGGTTCGCAAACACCGGGGCAACCTGCTGCGAAAGTATGGTGCAAGCAATGCCGTTGAACTGGTTGCGCTCGTACTGGCGGCCACACCGCATATGGTTCCCTCCGCATCGGACCCGGTCTATTGGCGCTGGTGGCTCGGCTAACGGGCCGCGAGCTCACCGTCGCCAGGCTCGCCGCAAAAGGCTTGAGCAGTAAGCGTATCGCCCGCGAATTGGGCATTAGCGACTTGACCGTCCGAAAACACCGCGAAAACGTCCTAAGGAAAGTGGAGCTGTGCGACACGGCCCAGCTTGCCGTGTGCTGGCTGTTGATTGAGCGGGGGTTACAGGAGGGTGCATTTGGCCGCGCAGCCGATAGTGAAAGCGCCGCTGTCAATACGGCATCGGTGCCGTTGTAGGACTGGCACCGCCGTACGATGCTGCGCTGGCCTGCTCTCCCTGTCCCTTCGCTACCCGATCGAACAGAACATTTGGCAGGTGCGTACTCAACGAACCATTGATCGACAAGGAGTTCATCATGCCTCGTACCCTCTACGTTTCTGGAACAACAATCCGCAGCTGGCCACAAGTTCAAGTCTGGCAACGCAATCACGGGCAGTATGGCGACATCACCGCCCAGTGGAGCTGGTCGAACCAACCTCATCAGCACTATGAAGTACTGGCACTACACAACGGCTCCTGGTGGGTGCCGGTGTCAACAAACCCGCCACGCTCCTGGGGTGGGTCGACGCCCGTCACCGGTACCCAGCCAACCGGCCAACAGCCGGTGGACCCGGACCATGTGGAGTACCGTCCTACTGGGGGCGAATAGAGAAAACGGAAAAAATCGTACGCTAAGGTTTTCCGGGCAGCCTTAGCGGCCGAAACTTCCCGTCCTCCAGCCTGCGGCTCTGCCGCCAGACATAATCGCCGGTCAGATTGATGTGCTCCCACCCCAGCGGCGACAGGTATTGCAG
Source organism: Pseudomonas arcuscaelestis (assembly GCF_016881005.1). GTDB lineage: Bacteria > Pseudomonadota > Gammaproteobacteria > Pseudomonadales > Pseudomonadaceae > Aquipseudomonas > Aquipseudomonas arcuscaelestis. The sequence goes on from NZ_JACOPV010000009.1 coordinate 260,089, forward strand.
CAGCTCACCATCCACCGACTTCCCCGCATCGCCCATCGCCTGGGTGGCGCGCTCCAAGTACACCGTGTTCCACAACACGATGGCGGCCGTCACCAGGTTGAGGCCACTGGCCCGGTAGCGCTGCTGCTCGAAGCTCCGATCCCTGATCTCGCCGAGGCGGTTGAAGAACACCGCCCTGGCCAGGGAGTTGCGGGCTTCGCCCTTGTTCAGTCCAGCATGCACGCGCCGGCGCAGCTCGACGCTTTGCAACCAATCGAGGATGAAAAGCGTGCGCTCGATCCGGCCCAGCTCGCGCAGGGCCACGGCCAGGCCGTTCTGGCGCGGATAGCTGCCGAGCTTGCGCAGCATCAGCGAGGCGGTGACCGTGCCCTGCTTGATCGAGCTGGCCAGGCGCAGGATGTCGTCCCAATGGGCGCGGACGTGCTTGATGTTCAGGGTGCCGCCAACCATTGGGCGCAATGTCGGGTAGTCCTGGACGCTATTCGGAACATACAGCTTGGTTTCTCCGAGGTCGCGGATGCGCGGTGCGAAGCGGAAGCCCAGCAGGTGCATCAGGGCGAAGACATGATCGGTGAAGCCAGCCGTGTCAGTGTAGTGCTCCTCGATCCGCAAGTCGGACTCGTGGTACAGCAGACCGTCGAGCACATAGGTAGAGTCGCGCACGCCGACATTCACCACGCGGGTGCTGAACGGTGCGTACTGGTCGGAGATGTGGGTGTAGAACAGCCGCCCCGGCTCGCTGCCGTACTTCGGGTTGACGTGGCCGGTGCTTTCGCCTCGACCACCCGCCCGGAAGCGCTGGCCATCGGAAGAAGAGGTCGTGCCGTCGCCCCAGTGAGCGGCGAAGGTATGACGGTACTGGTGGTTGACCAGCTCGGCCAGGGCCGCCGAGTAGGTTTCGTCTCGGATGTGCCAGGCTTGCAGCCAGGACAGCTTGGCGTAGGTCAGGCCGGGGCTCGACTCGGCCATCTTGGTCAGCCCGAGGTTGATTGCATCGCCCAGGATCGCTGACAGCAGCAATGTCCGGTCTTTGGCCTCGGCACCGTCCTTCAGGTGTGTGAAGTGGCGGCTGAAGCCCGTCCAGTCGTCCACGTCCATCAGCAGTTCGGTGATCTTGATGCGCGGCAGCAAATGGCTGGTCTGGTCGATCAGCGCCTGCGCGGTATTGGGCACCGCGGAATCCAGCGGGGTGATCTTCAGCCCGGACTCGGTGAGGATGGCATCGGGCAGCTCGTTGTCCTTGGCCAGGCGGGTGACGGTGGCCAGCTGCTCGTCCAGCAGCTGCAAGCGCTCTTCCAGGTACTGGTTGCTGTTCGGGTTGATCGCCAGGGGCAGAGCCTGCGCATGCTTGAGCGCGGCGAACCTCTCTGCCGGCAGCAGGTAGTCGTCGAAGTCGCGGAACTGCCGCGAGCCCTTGACCCAGATGTCACCGGAGCGCAGCGCGTTCTTCAGCTCGGACAGGGCGCAGATTTCGTAGAAGCGCCGGTCGAGGCCTTCCGGGGTTATCACTAGCGGCTTCCAGCGCGGCTTGATGAAGGCGGTGGGCGCATCGGCCGGCACCTTGCGCAGGTTGTAGGCGTTCATCTCGCTCAGGGTCTGCACGGCTGCCAGCACGCCTTGCGCAGCCGGGGCAGCGCGCAGTTCCAGCACCTCCAGCAAGGCCGGCGTGTAACGGCGCAGAGTGGCGAAGTTCTCGCCGACCAGGTGCAGATGGTCGAAGCCTTCCGGCCGGGCCAGCAGCTCGGCCTCGCTGACGCTCTCGGTGAACTCGTCCCAGGGAATCACCGCCTCAATGGCGGCATAGGGATCGCTACCGCTTTCCTTGGCTTCCAGCAGAGCCTGGCCGATCTTCGAGTACAGGCGCACCTTGTCGTTGATCGCCTTGCCCTGCTTCTGGAACTGCTGCTGATGCTTGTGCTTCGCGCTGCTGAACAGCTTGACCAGGATACGGTCGTGCAGATCGACCAACTCATCAATCACCGTCGCGGTGCTCTCCAGCACCACGGCGGCCAGGGTCGCGTAGCGTCGCTGCGGCTCGAACTTGCCGAGGTCTTTGGGCGTCATCTGCCCACCCTCGCGGGCCAGCTTGAGCAGGCGGTTCTGGTGGATGTGTCGGCCCAGGCCTTCGGGCAAGTCCACCAGCTGAAATGTCTTCAGCCGCTCGATGTGTTCGAGCATGTGGCGGGAGTTCGGTTTCAGCGGTGCCTGTCGCAGCCAGGTCAACCAGGTGATGCTGCTGCCGGCCTTGAGCTTCAACAGCTCGTCCAGCTTGGCCCGATGCGAGTCCGTGAGTGGTTCGACCAGGGCGCGGTAGACTCGGCGATTGGCCCGCGCAATGGCCTCCGAACAAGCTCGATCAATTACGCTCAACGCCGGCAGAATGCGCCGCTTCTGTCGCAGGCTCTCCAGGGCCTGACCGGCCAGCAGTAAGCCCTTGTCGGTCTGCTGGGCCAACTCGGTCAGCTCGCGCACCAGGGCGCGGAAGTCGGACAGGCCGAACGGGGCCAGTTGTAGGTAGGTGCGCAGTTCCTGGGCGTGCTCGCGGCGAGTCACGTCGCGTTCGCCGTACTTCAACCAACTCGCCGGGTCGGCCTGAACTTGCTTGGCCACCCACTGGATGACCGGCTCGGGCGGCTCGCTGTCGGTGCCCAACGCATAGCCGGGGTAGCGCAGCAGGCTGAGCTGCACCGCGAAGCCCAGGCGGTTGGCGTCGCCGCGCCGCTGGCGGATCAGCGACAGGTCGGAGTCGTTGAAGGTGTAGTAGCGGATCAGGTCATCCTGGCTTTCCGGCAACGCAAGCAAGGTGTCGCGCTCCGTAGCCGAGAGAATCGAGCGACGCGGCATGGTTCAGTCGTCCTTGCGAAGGTACTGATAGAGGGTTTCTCGGCTGATGCCGAACTCGCGGGCGAGCTGCGCCTTCGGCTCGCCCGCAGCGGCCCGCTGCCGCAGCGTGATGGCTTGCTCGTCGGAGAGGGCTTTCTTGCGGCCCCGGTAGGCACCGCGCTGCTTGGCCAGGGCGATGCCCTCGCGCTGCCGCTCGCGAATCAGGGCGCGCTCAAACTCGGCAAAGGCCCCCATGACCGACAGCATCAGGTTGGCCATCGGCGAGTCCTCGCCGGTGAACACCAGGCCTTCCTTCAAGAACTCGATGCGCACACCGCGCTGGGTCAGCTTCTGCACCAGGCGGCGCAAATCATCGAGGTTTCGTGCCAGGCGATCCATGCTGTGCACCACCACGGTGTCGCCTTCGCGAACGAAACCGAGCATGGCCTCCAGCTGGGGACGCTGGGTGTCCTTGCCCGAGGCTTTGTCGGTGAACAGCTTGCCGACCTCGACCTGTTCAAGTTGGCGTTCCGGGTTCTGGTCGAAGCTGCTGACCCGGACGTAACCGATGCGTTGTCCCTGCAAGATGCCTCCATGGGCTGGATGGGCGGCAGGGCTTGCGTTGGTTTTTGGTTCCATTGCGCCCGAAGCCTTGAATTTGTCAGGCTGAAATCTATGACCTTGGCAAGCATGTGTCAAAGAATGTGAAAGCGGACTCTATTCTGACGGCGTGATGCGCCTTGCCTGACATCCAGTTTGTCGTTTTCAGAAGACGGCTGCACTGAACGTCAGAAGCCGACTGCACTATAGCAGCGGAGGGGTTGGATCCATCAGGCAACGACGGGCTGCTGCCGGCCATCAGCGGACGCAGGGAGGACTTTCCGCAACCGGCCGTTCGATGCGGCACCGATGGCCTTCGCGCAGGGGTAGTGAATCCGCCAGGATTGACTTGCGCTGCCCTACCTCTCACTAGTGAGGGGCGGCAGCGCATCAAGCGGTGAGCGCACTCCGGCACCGCCAACTTTCAGCACATGCGTGTAAATCATCGTCGTAGAGACGTCGGAATGGCCGAGCAGATCCTGCACGGTTCGAATGTCGTAACCGCTGCGGAGCAAGGCCGTCGCGAACGAGTGGCGGAGGGTGTGCGGTGTGGCGGGCTTCGTGATGCCTGCTTGTTCTACGGCACGTTTGAAGGCGCGCTGAAAGGTCTGGTCATACATGTGATGGCGACGCACGACACCGCTCCGTGGATCGGTCGAATGCGTGTGCTGCGCAAAAACCCAGAACCACGGCCAGGAATGCCCGGCGCGCGGATACTTCCGCTCAAGGGCGTCGGGAAGCGCAACGCCGCTGCGGCCCTCGGCCTGGTCCTTCAGCCACCATGCCCGTGCACGCGACAGCTGCTCGCGCAGGCTGGGTGCCAAGCTCTCGGGTAACATCAAGGCCCGATCCTTGGAGCCCTTGCCCTCCCGCACGATGATCGTGCCGTGATCGAAATCCAGATCCTTGACCCGCAGTTGCAAACCCTCACTGATCCGCATGCCCGTTCCATACAGAAGCTGGGCGAACAAACGATGCTCGCCTTCCAGAAAACCGAGGATGCGAACCACTTCATCCGGGGTCAGCACCACCGGCAAGCGCCGCGACGGCCGAGGTCTTCCGATCTCCTGAAGCCAGGGCAGATCCGTGCACAGCACCTTGCCGTAGAAGAACAGCAAGGCCGCCAATGCCTGACGATGCGTGGAGACCGAAACCTTGCGCTCGTTCGCCAGCCAGGACAGAAATGCCTCGACTTCGCTGCTGCCCAAGGTTGCCGGGTGACGCACACCGTGGAAACGGATGAAGGCACGAACCCAGTGGACATAAGCCTGTTCGGTTGGTAAGCTGTAATGCAAGTAGCGTATGCGCTCACGCAACTGGTCCAGAACCTTGACCGAACGCAGCGGTGGTAACGGCGCAGTGGCGGTTTTCATGGCTTGTTATGACTGTTTTTTTGTACAGTCTATGCCTCGGGCATCCAAGCAGCAAGCGCGTTACGCCGTGGGTCGATGTTTGATGTTATGGAGCAGCAACGATGTTACGCAGCAGGGTGACGGTGTTCGGCATTCTGAATCTCACCGAGGACTCCTTCTTCGATGAGAGCCGGCGGCTAGACCCCGC